>JBFMGT010000020.1:0-108524 GCA_040752555.1 Actinomycetota bacterium
GCGGCGGTGGAAGAGACCTCCGGCGTTGAACGACGACCGGAGGTTTGATGAACGTCAGTGCTCTCGAGTGGGGGATCACGCTCAGCGTGACCATCGCGATCCTGCTCTTCGATGTGATCGTGATCGGCAGGCGCCCGCACGAGCCGTCCCGCCGCGAGACCGGCACGGCCCTGACGATCTACGTCGGTCTGGCGATCGCCTTCGGGGTGTGGACCTGGTTCTTCCATGGCAGCCAGTACGGCGTCGAGTTCTTCGCCGGGTGGCTCACCGAGTACAGCCTGTCGGTGGACAACCTGTTCATCTTCTTGATCATCATGGCGAGCTTCAAAGTGCCGCGGGTGTATCAACAGCAGGCTCTGCTCGTCGGCATCATCCTGGCGCTGATCTTCCGCGGCGTCTTCATCGCGCTCGGCGCCGTCGCGATCGAGCAGTTCTCGTGGGTCTTCTACCTGTTCGGCGCGTTTCTGGTGTACACGGCCATCAAGCTGGTCCGCGACACCGAACACGACGACGACGCCGAGAACGGCGTGGTCCGGTTCGCGCAGAAGCACCTGAAGTTCACCGACACCTGGGACGGCCTGAAGCTGTGGGTGAAGGATCACACGGCGAACGGCTCCGCACGATTGATGACGCCGATGTTCCTGGTGATCGTCGCACTCGGCACCACGGATCTGCTGTTCGCGCTGGACTCGATCCCGGCGATCTACGGTTTGACGCGCGAGCCCTACCTGGTGTTCGCCGCCAACGTGTTCGCGCTGATGGGCCTGCGTCAGCTGTACTTCCTGCTCGGTGACCTGCTCAAGCGCCTGGTGTTCCTGTCGCAGGGGTTGGCGTTCATCCTCGGCTTCATCGGCGTCAAGCTGCTGCTGCACGCGCTGCACGAGAACGAGCTGCCGTTCATCAACGGTGGGGAGCCCGTCCACGTGCCGGAGATCCCGACGCTGCTGTCGCTGGGCGTCATCGTGGTGACGCTGCTGATCACCACGGCGGCCAGCCTGTACAAGACCCGGGTGCACGACGTGCGCAAGAACGGTGACGCGGACAGCGAAACGGCCGGGGGCACCACCGACCCCGCGGCCGACACCACCCGCTGAGTCCCTTGGGATCGCGCTGATCGCAACGGGCGCGCAAGTGTCTGGGCGTGGTTAGCGTGACGGGGTGCGGATTTTTCTCGACGACGGCGCCGGAGTGCGGGAACTGACCGACGGTGCCCAGCCCACCATCCGGGTATCCGCTTCTGACCTGCAGCGGGCCCGACGGGTCCGGTCGCGGATTCGGTCGGGCCCTGGTTCGGCTGCGGTGATTCTGGACGTCACCGTCGCCGTCGCGCGGGACTTCCGCGCGGCCTGTGGGGCGTTCGACGCTTCCTCGGCCGACACCGTCCGCTACGCGGGCAACCTCGCCGGGCTGGTCGGCCTGATCGGCGATATCGAATCGGCCGGCGTGGCCGACGGGGTGACGCTCATCGCGGCGTCGGCGCAGCAGGACCTCGACCGGATCGGCCGTGACGTACTGGGTGCGCTGACTGCTCGCGGTCAGGCCCGCGCGTCCTGAAGCGCCTCGTCGATCAGCCGGGCGTAGCGCAACGTGCGGGGGGTCCCTGTCGTTCCGGCACCCATCTTGTTCATCACGTAGGCGAACGTCGCGCGCCGGTCGAGATCCATCACGACCAGCGAGCCACCCCAGCCGCCCCACCAGCAGACCCGGCCCGCGGGCACGGCGCTTGCGGGCGCCGACAGGCCGAAGCCGATGCCGAACCGCAGCGGGATGCCCAGCACCAGATCGGTGCCGTGGGACTGCTCGACGAAGATCTGGCCGATGGTGCCGGGGGAGAGCAACCGGATGCCGTCGACGGTGCCGCCCAACGAGATCGGACGCAGCGCGCGCGCGAGCCCGCGGGCGTTGCCGTGGCCGTTGGCTCCGCCGATGTCGGCGCGCCGCCACGGCGCGGTCTCGGCGACCGCGACACCGTACGCGCCGGGCGGGAACGCCGCGAACGTCCTGACCGCCGGGTGGTCGGGGCCGAGCCGGTCCAGTCCGCGGTCGCGCGCCGGGGGAGCGACCAGCTCGGCGATGCGCGGTTCGTCGCGCTCGTGCGCGCCGATCTGCACATCGGCGCCCAGCTGCTCTGAGATACGTTCGTGCACAAAGGCTTTGAGCGTGCTTCCGGTGATGCGCCGGATCACCTCGCCGATCAGGTGGCCGTAGTTCATCGCGTGGTAGCCCGAGGCGCTGCCCGGTTGCCACCACGGGGCTTGGTCCGCCAGATGGGCCGTCGCGCGCTCCCAGTCGTAGATGTGCTCGACCTCGAAGGGCACCTGCCAGCCCGACACCCCCGAGGTGTGCGCGAGCAGATGACGCACCTCGATCGCGTCTTTGCCGTGGGCGCCGAACTGGGGCCAGTACCTCGTCACCGGCGCGAAGGGATCCAACTCGCCGGCGTCGACCAGGATCAGTGCGGCCAGCGCGGTCAGTGTCTTCGTGCACGACCAGAAGTTGACGATCGTATCCTGCTGCCAGGCAACGGTTTTGGCGCGATCGGCGTGCCCGCCCCACAGGTCGGCGACCAATTCGCCGTCGACGTCGACCGCCAGGGAGGCGCCCAGTTCCTCACCTGTGGCGAGCTCCTCGGCGAGGGCCTGTGCCAGGCGGTCGAAGCGTGGCTCCCAATACCCCTGCACGGCGCCGGTCATGGGCCGAGCCTAGGGGGTCGGCGTCGTCACCAGTTGTCGTAGCCGCCCTCGGGGCCGAGCATGCGTTCGAGCCGGGTGCGGTTGATCTTGGCGAGTTCGTTGCGCACGATCTTGCGTTCGGTCTCGTAATCGTTGTGCAGCCGGTCACCCATCGCGGCGAGCACGGTGTCTGCGCAGTAGCCGTTGACGTGCATCACGAAGCCGAAGCCGAAATGCTCCAGGTAGGTTTTCGAGGCTTTCGCCAATTGCGCCATCATCTCGGGCCGCGCGTCGTTGATGGCGCACTGCTCGGCTTGGGACTTCTCGCTGCCGGGCCGGCGGCCCACATCGGGGTAGGCCTGCAGGATCGAGTCGATCGACTCTTCGGCGAGCGCGAACAGCAGCCTGTCGGCGCACCGGAACAGCTGGTCGTGTGAGGCGAACGGACGTTGCCGTGCCAGGTCGGCGGCCAGCGGCACGCTGGAGCAGCATTCGTAGATCGCGTGCACGGCGCGGCGCATCGGCAGCGCGTTGAACGCCTCGAGACCGATTCCCTGATGCAGCAGCACACCGTCATGATCGGCTCCGCATGGCACGGCGACGTTACGTCGTGTTACGGGCAGGTCAATTCCGGCGTGGGGACCCCACGCGCAGAGAAATCAGTGGCTCTTGAACCGCTCGATCGACCGGTTCACCTCGGCCTCGGCCTCTTCGCGGCCCACCCAGTCCGCGGCGTGCACGAACTTGCCCGGCTCGAGGTCCTTGTAGTGCACGAAGAAGTGCTTGATTGCGTCGAGGTCGAACTCCGACACGTCGCCGATGTCCTGGATGTGATCCCACCGCGGATCGGCGAGCACGCACAGCACCTTGTCGTCGCCGCCCTTCTCGTCGGTCATCCGGAACATGCCGACGGGGCGCGCCTCGACGATGCACCCGGGGAACACGGGCTCGGGCAGCAGCACCAGCGCGTCCAGCGGATCGCCGTCCTCGCCGAGGGTGTCCTCGATGTAGCCGTAGTCGGTGGGATAGCCGAACGCGGTGAACAGGTAGCGGTCCAATTTCACCTTGCCGCTGTCGTGATCCACCTCGTATTTGTTGCGTGAACCCTTCGGGATCTCGATGAGAACGTCGAACTGCACCGGGAGGCTCCTTCGCATGACAGGCGATCAACAGGCCGGAACCACCTTAATGGGGAGCGATACCCTGCTCTACGGGGGTGGCTTTCGGTGATGGAGCGATAGGGGAACTATGCGGCCGACTCGATGGCGGCGGTCCACCTACGCGCTGGTGGGTCTCGCGGTCGCAGTACTGGTGGTGGTCGTGGTCGCGGCGGCCGCACTGATCGTGGGCCGGCAGACCTCCGAGGCGGTGGCCGTCAAGCCCGCGCCTGCCCCGGCGACCGCCGACCCGGGCGTGGTCCCTGTGCCCGACACCGCCGACGTCCCGACGCCCGCCGGGCTGGCCGCGACCCTGCGCGCCGTGGCGGCCGATCCGAACCTGGGCCAGTTCACCGGGCGCATCACCGACGCGATGACCGGTGACGAACTGTGGGCCCAAGGTGCGCACGTGCCGATGCAGCCGGCGTCGACGAACAAGCTGCTGACCACCGCTGCGGCGCTGCTGACACTGGATCGCGACGCCCGGCTGACGACCCGGGTGGTGGCCACCTCGCCCGGCACCGTCGTGCTCGTCGGTGGCGGCGACCCCACCCTGTCGGCCGCGCCCCGCGGCACCGACACCTGGTACCGCGACGCCGCCCGCATCGTCGACCTCGCCGATCAGGTGCGCCGCAGCGGGACCACCGTGCGCACGGTCCAGGTCGACGTCAGCGCGTACAGCGGTCCGACGATGGCGCCGGGCTGGGACCCGCTGGACATCGACGGCGGCGACATCGCGCCGATGGAGGCGGTGATGCTCGACGGCGGCCGCACCCAGCCCGTCACCGTGGAATCGCGCCGCTCCCGTACGCCGGCACTGGACGCCGGCCGGGCGCTGGCCGTCGCGCTGGGGGTCGACCCGCAGAAGGTGACCGTGCTGCCGTCGGCCGCCCGCGGCCGCGAAATCGCCTCGGTGCAGTCTCCGCCGTTGATCGAGCGGCTCCGCGAGATGATGAACGCCTCGGACAACGTGATGGCCGAATCGACCGGCAGGGAAGTCGCCGAGGCGACGGGCCGGCCGCAGAGCTTCGCCGGCGCGGTCAGTGCCGTGCTCGCCGCGTTGGACGACGCCGGCATCGACACCGGTGCCGCTCGCCTGTGGGATTCCAGTGGGCTCTCGGTCGACGACCGGTTGACCGCCGAGACACTGGACGAAGTGGTGGGCGCGGCCGCCGGCGACGACCATCCCCGGCTGCGTCCGCTGGTGGATCTGCTGCCGATCGCCGGCGGCAGCGGCACGCTGTCGAACCGCTACCTCGACAATGCCGGCCGCGGCGCCGCCGGGTACCTGCGCGCCAAGACGGGATCGCTGACGGCCACCAACTCGCTGGCCGGCATCGTGACGGACACCAGCGGCCGGGTGCTGACGTTCGCGCTGCTGTCCAACCAGGCCGGCCCGAGCGGGCGCACCGCGCTCGACGCCTTCGCCGCGACCCTGCGAACGTGTGGCTGCCGAACATGAATGCCCAACGGCGACAGAAGTTCTCGGTCGGCAACGCGGTGGACTGGAAGCTGGCGGCCTCGTTCGGCGGCAAGCTGGCCCGCCCTGAGCCACCGGCCACCGACTACACCCGCACCCAGGTGATCACGCAGCTGGCCTCCTCGGCGCGCGCCGCCGAGGTGCCGGTGCGTGAGGTGACCGGCCTGGCCGAGGGCGCCGACATCCCCGAGGCGCGGATCGTCAACCGGCCGGAGTGGATCCGCGCCGCCGCGGGTTCGATGCGGGCGATGACGGGTGGGGGCCACGGGGCCGAGACAGGCAAGCCGCGTGCGATCAGCGGGCGGATCGCCGGGGTGCAGACGGGTGCGGTGCTGGCGTTCGTGTCCTCGGGGATCCTGGGTCAGTACGACCCGTTCGCCCTCAACGGTGGTGAGCTGCTGCTGGTGTACCCCAACGTGATCGCCGTGGAGCGGCAGTTGCGGGTGCAGCCGGCCGATTTCCGGATGTGGGTGTGTCTGCACGAGGTCACCCACCGGGTGCAGTTCCGCGCCAACCCGTGGCTGGCCGAGCACATGTCCGGCGCGCTGGGGGTGCTCACCGAGGACGCCGGCGACGACGTGGCCCAGGTCGTCGGCCGGCTCGCCGACTACGTCCGTGAACGGCGTTCCGGCCAGGCGGCAGAGGCGAATTCGGCAGGCATCCTGGGTCTGGTGCGGGCGGTGCAGTCCGATGCCCAACGTGCGGCGCTGGATCAGTTGCTGGTGCTGGGCACGCTGCTCGAAGGCCACGCCGATCACGTGATGGATGCCGTCGGACCCGCCGTCGTCCCGTCGGTGGCCACCATCCGTCGCCGGTTCGACCAGCGCAGGCACCGCCGCCAGCCGCCGCTGCAGCGGTTGCTGAGGGCGCTACTCGGCATCGACGCGAAGATGGATCAGTACACGCGGGGCAAGGCGTTCGTCGACCACGTGGTGTCGACGGTGGGCATGCAGCGGTTCAACACGATCTGGACCGGCCCGCACACCCTGCCGCTGCCCGAGGAGATCGACGAGCCGCAGCGATGGATCGCCCGGGTGCTGTAGCGCAGCTGCACGCGGCGCTGCGCCGGTTCGTGGCCGAGTCCGGGCTGCAGGGCGGGCGGTGGTGTGTGGCGCTGTCGGGTGGGCCGGACTCTCTGGCGCTGGCCGCTGTCGCTGCTGCCGTGCGGCCGACCACCGCGCTGATCGTCGACCACCGGCTACAGCCCGGCTCGGACGCCGTTGCCGCGACGGCCCATGAGCAGGCGTTGGCGCTGGGATGTGTTGCAGCGCAGGTTCTTTCGGTAGACGTCGGCGAAGACGGCGGCCCGGAAGCGGCGGCCCGCACGGCCCGGTACGTCGCACTGGAGCACGCCCGCGACGGCGCCCCCGTGCTGCTGGGCCACACGCTCGACGATCAGGCCGAGACCGTGCTGCTGGGCCTGGGCCGCGGATCGGGTGCCCGGTCGATCGCCGGGATGGCCCCCTACGACGCGCCGTGGTGCCGGCCGCTGCTCGGCGTGCGGCGTGCGCTCACCCACGCGGCGTGCGTCGAGTTGGGGCTGACCCCGTGGCGGGATCCGCACAACGACGATGCCCGTTTCACCCGGGTGCGGTTGCGCACCGACGTACTGCCGTTGCTCGACGACGTGCTGCACGGCGGTGTGGCCGAGGCGCTGGCCCGCACCGCGACCGCGCTGCGGGAGGACAACGATGCGCTCGACGACATCGCCGCACGCATCGAAATCAGCCCCGATCTGCCCGTCGCGACGCTCGCGGGCTTGCCGGCTGCGGTGCGGCGCCGCGTGCTCCGGCGCTGGCTTCTCGACGGCGGTGCCGCCGGTCTGACCGAGGGGCAGATCCGGGCCGTCGACGCGCTGGTCACGGCGTGGCGCGGGCAGGGCGGGGTCGCGGTGCCGAGCCCGATGGTGCGACGTCGGCTGTTCGCCGGCCGGCGTGGCGAGGTGCTGACGCTCTACCGCGAACCGGTGGCCGAATGAGCACCGCTAGGCTCTAGGGCGTGCCTGCGCATGCTGCGGAGTTGTATCCCGGGGACATCAAGTCGGTGTTGCTGTCCGAGGAGCAGATCCGCTCCAAGACCGCTGAGCTCGCCGACCTCATCGCCGCCGACTACCCCGCGCCGGGGCCCGACGGGCAGGACCTGCTCCTGATCACGGTGCTCAAGGGCGCGGTCATGTTCGTCACCGATCTGGCCCGCGCCATCCCGGTGCCCACCCAGCTGGAGTTCATGGCGGTCAGCTCCTACGGCTCGTCGACGTCGTCGTCGGGGGTGGTGCGCATCCTCAAGGACCTCGACCGCGACATCAACGATCGCGATGTGCTGATCGTCGAGGACATCGTCGACTCCGGTCTGACGCTGTCGTGGCTGCTGCGCAACCTGGCCACCCGCCGGCCGCGCTCCCTGCGTGTGTGCACGTTGCTGCGCAAACCCGACGCCGTGCGCGCGGACGTCGACATCACCTACATCGGGTTCGACATCCCGAACGAGTTCGTCGTCGGCTACGGCCTCGACTACGCCGAGCGCTACCGCGACCTGCCCTACATCGGCACGCTGCACCCCCGCGTCTACGAGAACTCCTGACGCCCCAACCAACGTGCGGGCGGAAAAGGCCGAGAAGTTCTCGCCATTTCGCCGATCTGGACGCAGGATCAAAGCCATGACCGACACCGCGCTGCGCATCTGCCCGTTCTGCGAAGCCACCTGCGGCCTGACGCTGACCATCGACGACGGCAGGGTGATCGGCGCCCGCGGCGATCGCGACGACGTGTTCAGCGCCGGGTTCATCTGCCCGAAGGGCGCCAGCTTCGCCGAGCTGGACAACGATCCCGACCGGTTGCGGGCGCCGCTGGTCCGGCGCGACGGCGTGTTGACCGAGGCGACGTGGGAGGAGGCGTTCGCCGCCGCCGCCGACGGCTTGGGCGCGGTGATCCGCGATCACGGCGGGGCGTCGGTGGGGGTGTACCTCGGTAATCCCAACGCGCACACGGTCGCCGGCGCGCTGTATCCGCCGCTGATCGTCCGCGGCCTCGGCACCCGGCAGGTGTTCTCGGCGAGCACGCTGGACCAGATGCCCAAGCACCTGTCGCTGGGGCTGATGTTCGGCAGCCCGGTCGCGTTCGCGGTGCCCGACCTGGACCGCACCGACTACCTGGTGATCATCGGCGCCAACCCGCTGGTGTCCAACGGCAGCATGACGACTGCCCCCGATTTCGGCGGCAAGCTGCGCGACATCCGCAAGCGCGGTGGGCGAGTGGTCGTCATCGACCCGGCCCGCACACGCACCGCTGAGCTGGCCGATCGCCATCTGGCGCCCCGTCCGGGCACCGACGCCGCCCTGCTGTTCGCGGTCGTGCACGTGCTGTTCGACGAGAACCTGGTCACCCTCGGCGCGCTCGCCGAGCACGTCGTGGGCGCCGACGACGTCAGGGCGGCCGCTCGCGATTTCGCCCCGGACACCGTCGCCGACTACTGCGGCATCGACGCCGACGAGATCCGCGCGCTGGCACGCGAACTCGCCGCGGCGCCCAGCGCGGCCGTCTACGGGCGGATCGGCACGTCCACCGTCGAGTTCGGCACCCTGGGCAGCTGGCTCGTCGACGTCGTCAACATCCTCACCGGCAACCTGGACCGGCCCGGCGGCGCGATGTTCCCGTGCTCCCCGGTGGCGCCGGCGCCGCGTGCGCACCGGCCCGGCAAGGGGTTCCGCACCGGCCGCTGGCACAGCCGCGTCTCGGGCCACCCCGAGGTGCTCTCCGAACTGCCCACCACTGTGCTGGCCGAGGAGATCGAGACGCCGGGGGACGGGCAGATCAGGGCGATGATCACGGTCGCGGGCAATCCGGTGTTGTCGGCCCCCGACGGCGACCGGCTCGACCGCGCGCTGGCCGGCGTGGAGTTCATCCTCTGTGTCGACCCGTACCTGAACGAGACGACCCGGCACGCCGACGTCATCCTGCCGCCCCCGCCGCCGTCGACCGCCCCGCACTTCGACGTCGCACTCAACGCGCTGGCGATCCGCAACAACGCCCGCTACTCACCGCCTGCGCTGCCGCTGGACGGTCGGCCGAGCGAGGCGGGGATCCTCGCCCGGCTGGCCTTGGTCGTGTACGGCCTGGGCCAGGACGCCGACCCTGCGCTGGTCGACGAGCAGGTCATCGCCGCCACGCTGGCCAAGGAGACCGCGGATCCGGAGTCCCCCGTCGCCGGCCGCGCCGTCGACGAGCTCACCGCGATGCTGCCCGCCGGCCCCGGCTATGAGCGCCGGCTGGACATGATGCTGCGGCTGGGCGCCTACGGTGACGCGTTCGGTGCGCGGCCCGACGGCCTGACCCTGCAGCGGCTCAAGGACGCGCCGCACGGTATCGACCTGGGCCCGCTACAGCCACGCCTGCTCGAGGTGCTGCGCACCCCGTCGGGCCGGGTCGAGCTCGCGCCGCGCGCGTTGATCGACGACGCGGCCCGACTCCGGGACGCTATGGCGCACCCGGCCGCCGGTTTCCTGCTGATCGGGCGGCGGCACCTGCGGTCGAACAACAGCTGGATGCACAACCTGCCCGCGCTCGCGGGCGGCACCAACCGGTGCACGCTGCGGATGCACCCCGACGACGCCGCCGACCTCGGCGTCACCGACACCGCCGTCGTCAAGGGCGCAGGCGGTGAACTGGTGGTGCCCGTCGAGATCACCGACGGCATCCGCCGCGGCGTGCTGTCCCTGCCTCACGGCTGGGGCCACGACCGACCCGGGACCGGTCAGCAGCTGGCGGCCGAACAACCAGGGGTGAACGTCAACCAGCTCAACGACGGCTCGCTGCTCGATCCGCTGTCGGGCACCGCGGTGCTCAACGGCGTCCCGGTGACCGTCGGACCGACTAGCTGAGCTCCCACACCACCGTCACGGAGAACCCGACGGTCTGCTGACCGGGCTCGAGCGGCACCGCGGCCTCCATCGCGCGCGGCATCGCGGGCATCGGCACCGGCGGGGTGGGCGCGCTGGCCTCCGAGATCGAGATGACGTCGCCGAGGTCGAGCCCCGACAGCTGTGCATACTGTTGCGCCCGGGCTTTGGCGTCCTCGAACGCGCGGGCCCGCGCGTCGCGGACCAGTTGGGAATCGTCGTCGATGGAGTAGCTGATCGAGTTGATCCGGGTGGCATTGCCCCCGGTGCTGACGATCAGACCGATCGCATCCGAGGCCTTGGCGAGGTCGCGGATGGTGACGGTGATCGAGTTGGTGGCGCGATAGGCGGAGATCGTCGTGCTGTCGCTGCCGTATTGCGGTTGCAGGTCGGCCGCGGTGGTGGCGATGTCCTTGCGGTCCACCCCGGCGCCGACGAGTGCGTCGATGACGGCCTGCTGGCGTTCGTTGGTCTGGTTCATCGCGCCGGTGGCGTCGGCGGCCTGGAACTCCATCGACGCGTTGACGGTCAGCGTGTCGGGAGTGCCCTTGACCTCGCCGGCGCCGACGACGGTCACCTGCCTGCTGTCCGCGCCGGGTGCCGCGGCCGGTCCGGACCGCGCGTCGCAGCCGGCCGATGCCGCGACGACGCCCACGGCAACGAGGGCGAGGACGATCCGGGGGAGCGGGGAGCGCGCTACACGGGGCATGGCTGGCACACTAACCCGCCGGGCCGCGCATCCGGTGTCACTCGTCGCGGTGGCGTCCCCAGTGTTTGAGGGTCTTCTTCGGGGCCTTCGTGGTCTTCGGCGTGCTCGCCGCGGCGCTGTCGTCGGCGGGCGGGGCGGCGACCGTCGGCGTGTCGGCGGCGCTCTGTTTGCGGTCGTCGTCGGACCGCTGTGGTTCCTGCGTCTCGTCGGCGTCCGCCGGTTCTTCTACCGAAACACGTTCGGCAACAGTGCGTTTGGAGAACAAGGTGCGGCGCGCAGGTTTGGTGTCGGGCTCGGTCTCCTCGGCAGCGGCCGCGACGACCGTCGTGTCAGGTTGCGGCGCGACGACCCGGGCGGGTTCTGGGGCGTTGAGATACGGGCGGTCGTAGGCGCTTTCGATGATCTCGGTCATCGGGCCGTTCAGTTTCGCGGCCAGCTCCTCGAACCCCAACGCGCGCAGGGGTTTGAGCAGCGGCAGCTCCGGCGTCGGGACGAACACGTAGGTGGTGTTGCCCTCGGTCCACACCACGTTGTTCGGATCGTCGAGATCAACGCCGCGGTAGTCCAGATGCATCGGCGACAGCATGCCGGCCGCCACGTTCGCCAACGCCAGAAGATTCAGCCGATCGGGGAAGTCGGCCATGGGGTCGTACTGCCGCACCACGTCGGTCACGTGGTATTCGGTCGGCTCGATCGGCGGGAGCAGCCCGCCGTAGGCCCGCCGCGGGTTGCCGATCAGCACGAACGACAGCTCGTCGGGCGGTGGGGCGCCGACGGTGCCGGCATGCTCGGCCATCCACGCCTCGGCCACGCCTGCACCGTTACTGAACCCGAGCACGACGGTCGGGCCGGTGCCGGCGGCCTGCGCCACCGTTGTCATCTGCGCCAGTCGCCGGTCCAGGGCGCGCACCCCGTTACTCGTCGCGAATGGCACGTAGTCCAGTCGCGAGCATGTGTTGCTTTCGCACAGCGAGCCCTGAAGCGCGGTGTCCAGCGACCACACCGGCCACAGCGGACTGATCGTCACCACCGTGGAAGGCGTGGAAGACCCAGCCGGATCGGGCACCGCGGCGGCCGTCGACGGCGGTGCGGTGCCCAGGGACAGCACCGCAGCAGCCGCGACGACCGGCGGGACGACGTAGCGCGCGGACAGCTTGGGCAAGCCGAGCGATGCGTGGGCTGCCGGCTCGGGCTCGCGCAGGGACTCTTCGAGATCGTCGAGGACGGCGACGAGCAGACCGTCGCGGTCGCCGAAGTGGCCGTAGAGATCGTCGACACTGACGCCGGCGGCCTCGGCGATGTCGACCAGGGTCGCGGTGGGCCCGAGCTCGACGAACGTCTGGCGCGCCGCGGCGACGAGCCCGTTGCGATCCAACGCGACGTTCGACGCGCGGCGTCGCTTTGCTGTGAAGTTCACGTCAATTTCCCCCCGGTGGCGATGCGCCCCAACCCGCAGCAAACATACCCGCCCATGACCTTCATCACACGTCAAACCGCGAGGAACTCGACCAACAGTCGGCTCAGCTCGTCCGGCCGCTCTTCGGTCAGCCAATGCCCCGCTCCGTCGAGCACCACCTCCCGATACGGTCCGCTCACCACTTCGCTGGTGCGGTCGCGCGGGGTGTAGGTCAGCGTCGCGTCCGCGGCGCCTCCGATGAACAGTGCCGGCACCTCGATCGTGCCGGCCGGTGTGTGGGCCGTCAGCTCCCAGTTGCGGTCGAAGCAGCGGTACCAGTTCAGCGGAGCGGTGAACCCGCCGCGGGCGAACGCATCGACGTAGACCTCGAAGTCGGCTTCGTCGAGCCAGTCCGGTAGGCCGCCCGGTTCGGGGATGCGGTCCAGGAAGCCGGCGGGCCCGGGCGCGAGCATGCGTCTGGCGGCCGCCTCGTCGTGCGCGGGCGGGGTGGCGAACAGCTTGCGCAGCGTGGTCGCAGGATCGCGCGCCAGCTCGTTGTCAGCGGGTCCGGGCTGCTGAAAGTACAGGATGTAGAAGAAGTGGTCGCCGAACACCTTTCTGAACGCTTGCGTGGTCGGAATCCGGGGCCGCGGCACCGGCGGCAGGCTCACCCCGACCACCGCGGAGAACCGGTGCGGCGCCAACAGCGGTGCCGCCCACGCCACGACCGCACCGAAGTCGTGACCGACGACGGCGGCGTCGTCGGCGCCCACTGCGTCGAGCAGACCGACCACGTCGCCGACCAGCTGGTCGACCGCGTAGGCCTCGACCGCGGTGGGCTTGTCGGAGTCCCCGTATCCGCGCTGATCGGGTGCCAGCACGTGGAACCCGGCGTCGGCCAGGGCGCGCACCTGGTGACGCCAGGAGTGGGCCAGTTCCGGGAAGCCGTGCAGCAGCACGACGACGGGCGCGCCCGGCTCGCCGGCCTCGGTCACCTGCAACCTCACCCCGTTGGTGTGGACCGTCCGCCTCCGCACGGCCTCTAGTGTGCGTCCCGATTGCGGAACGGACGGGATTTGCGATCTGAATCCACACCAGCCGTCCGGGAACTCCGAGAGCTGCCGAACGTTGGTCTAGCGGTAGCCTTGAGGTTTCGAGCTGGCGTTCTTGGAAGGAATTTGGCCGGGGGTTCTCCTATCCCGGCCGCACACACATCGATGAACCGGACCAACGCATGAACCGTAAAACTGTGATCCGCACGCTCACGGTGATCGCCGTGGTCCTGCTGCTGGGCTGGTCGTTCTTCTACTTCAGCGACGACACCCGCGGCTACAAGCCCGTCGACACGTCGGTGGCGATGTCGCAGATCACCAGCGGCAACGTCACCAGCGCGCAGATCGACGACCGCGAGCAGCAGCTGCGGCTGGAGCTCAAAGACGGCAACGGCGACACCGAGGACAGCACCAAGATCATCACGAAGTACCCGACCGGGTACGGGGTGACGCTGTTCGAGGCGCTGCAGGGCAAGAACGTCAAGACCAACACCGTGGTCAACCAGTCCAGCATCCTGGGCTCGCTGCTGATCTACATGCTTCCGCTGCTGCTGCTGGTCGGCCTGTTCGTGATGTTCTCCCGGATGCAGACCGGCGGCCGGATGGGCTTCGGCTTCGGCAAGTCCCGCGCCAAGCAGCTGTCCAAGGACATGCCGAAGACCACCTTCGCCGACGTCGCGGGCGTCGACGAGGCGGTCGAAGAGCTCTACGAGATCAAGGACTTCCTGCAGAACCCGAGCCGCTACCAGGCGCTGGGCGCCAAGATCCCCAAGGGCGTGCTGCTCTACGGTCCGCCCGGCACCGGTAAGACGCTGCTCGCCCGCGCGGTCGCCGGTGAGGCCGGCGTGCCGTTCTTCACGATCTCGGGCTCCGACTTCGTCGAGATGTTCGTCGGCGTCGGCGCCTCCCGGGTGCGCGACCTGTTCGAACAGGCCAAGCAGAACAGCCCGTGCATCATCTTCGTCGACGAGATCGACGCGGTCGGCCGCCAGCGCGGCGCCGGCCTGGGCGGCGGGCACGACGAGCGCGAGCAGACGCTGAACCAGCTGCTGGTCGAGATGGACGGGTTCGGCGACCGGCAGGGCGTGATCCTGATCGCCGCGACGAACCGACCCGACATCCTCGACCCGGCGTTGCTGCGTCCGGGTCGCTTCGACCGCCAGATCCCGGTGTCGAGCCCCGACCTCGCCGGCCGGCGCGCCGTGCTGAAGGTGCACTCGCAGGGCAAGCCGATCGCGCCCGACGCCGACCTCGAGGGGCTGGCCAAGCGCACCGTCGGCATGTCCGGCGCGGACCTGGCCAACGTCATCAACGAGGCAGCGCTGCTGACCGCCCGCGAGAACGGCACCGTGATCACCGGGCCGGCGCTGGAAGAGGCCGTCGACCGGGTGGTCGGCGGGCCGCGCCGTAAGAGCCGCATCATCAGCGAGCACGAGAAGAAGATCACCGCTTACCACGAGGGTGGCCACACCCTGGCCGCGTGGGCGATGCCCGACATCGAACCGATCTACAAGGTGACGATCCTGGCCCGCGGGCGCACGGGCGGGCACGCGATGGCCGTGCCGGAGGACGACAAGGGCCTGATGACCCGCTCGGAGATGATCGCGCGCCTGGTGTTCGCGATGGGTGGCCGGGCCGCCGAAGAGCTGGTGTTCCGCGAGCCCACCACCGGCGCGTCGTCGGACATCGACCAGGCCACCAAGATCGCCCGCGCGATGGTCACCGAGTACGGCATGAGCTCCAAGCTGGGCGCGGTGCGCTACGGCTCCGAGCACGGCGACCCGTTCCTGGGCCGCACGATGGGCAACCAGGCCGACTACAGCCATGAGGTCGCCCAGATCATCGACGACGAGATCCGCAAGCTCATCGAGGCCGCCCACACCGAAGCCTGGGAGATCCTCACCGAGTACCGCGACGTGCTCGACGTGCTGGCAGGTGAGCTGCTCGAGAAGGAGACGCTGCACCGCAAGGAGCTGGAGCAGATCTTCGGCGACGTGAAGAAGCGGCCGCGGTTGACGATGTTCGACGACTTCGGTGGCCGCGTGCCGTCGGACAAGCCGCCGATCAAGACACCGGGTGAGCTGGCCATCGAGCGCGGCGAGCCGTGGCCCAAGCCGGTGCCCGAGCCCGCGTTCAAGACCGCGATCGCCCAGGCGTCCCAGGCCGCCGCCGAGGCCGCGCACCGCAACGGCGGCAACGGGAGCAACGGCAGCCATGGCGCTCCCGCCGGGCCGACGCAACCGGATTACGGCGCCCCGGCCGGGTGGCATGCCCCGGGGTGGCCGCCCCCGCCGCAGCAACAGGGTGCCCCCCATCAGCAGCCACCGCAGCCGGGGTACTGGTATCCACCGTCGGGCTACCAGGGCGCCCCACCGAGCCCACAGCCGCCGTACTATCCGCACTACCAGCAATACCCGCAGCCCGCACCACCTGAGCAGGACAACGGCCAGGACCATGGTGGTCAGGATGGCCGCGGGGAGAACGGGCGCGGCACACCACCGGGCAACGGGTAACGGAGGAGACCTCGATGACGCGGTCGCAGGACGGTTCGGCCACGCTCACCACCCCGGATTTCGACCAAGCCCGTGCAGAAGCCGCGGTGCGCGAACTGCTGATCGCGGTCGGAGAGGATCCGGACCGGCACGGCCTGATCGACACTCCGGCACGGGTGGCGCGCGCCTACCGCGAGATCTTCGCCGGCCTCTACACCGACCCCGACGAGGTCCTCAACACCACGTTCGACGAGCAGCACGACGAGCTCGTGCTGGTCAAGGACATCCCGATGTACTCGACGTGTGAGCACCACCTGGTGTCCTTCCACGGCGTCGCTCACGTCGGTTACATCCCGGGCGTGGACGGCCGGGTCACGGGCCTGTCGAAGCTCGCCCGCGTCGTCGATCTCTACGCCAAGCGGCCCCAGGTGCAGGAGCGGTTGACCTGCCAGATCGCCGACGCGCTGATGCGCAAGCTGGACCCGCGCGGGGCGATCGTGGTGATCGAGGCCGAGCACCTCTGCATGGCGATGCGCGGCATCCGCAAGCCGGGCGCGCGCACCACGACCTCGGCGGTGCGCGGGCAGTTCAAGACCGACAAGGCCTCCCGCTCCGAAGCCCTGGATCTGATTCTGCGGAAGTGACCACTGCCAGCCTCGCGCCCTCCACACCCACGAGCGTGGCGGTGATGGGGGTCGTCAACGTCACCGATGACTCGTTCTCCGACGGCGGGTTGTTCTTGGATCGCGATCGCGCGGTCGAGCACGGCATCGAGCTGGTCGCCCAGGGCGCCGCAATCGTCGATGTCGGCGGCGAATCCACCCGGCCCGGCGCGACCCGTGTCGACCCAGAGGTGGAGACGGCGCGCATCCTGCCGGTCGTCGCCGAGCTCGCCGCCAGGGGCATCGCCGTGAGCGTCGACACCATGCACGCGGGGGTCGCCCGCGCCGCGTTGGAGAACGGGGCCCGCATCGTCAACGACGTCTCCGGCGGCAAGGCGGACCCGGACATGGTCCGGGTGGTCGCTGAGGCCGGCGTGCCGTGGGTGTTGATGCACTGGCGTTCGGTGGACAGCGACCGGCCCCACCATCCGCCGGTCTACCGCGACGTCGTGACCGAGGTCCGCGACGAACTGATGGCCGGCGTCGACGCTGCCGTGCGGGCCGGTGTGGATCCCGCCCGTCTGATCCTCGACCCCGGACTCGGTTTCGCGAAGACCGCGGAGCACAACTGGGCGCTACTGGCCGCGCTGCCCGAATTCGTCGCCACCGGCATCCCGATCCTCGTCGGCGCGTCACGCAAACGCTTCCTCGGTGCGCTGCTGGCCGACGCCGACGGAACGCCGCGGCCGCCGGGCGGCCGGGAGACCGCGACGGCGGTCATCTCGGCGCTGGCCGGGTGGCACGGGGCGTGGGGAGTGCGGGTGCACGACGTACGCGCATCGGTGGACGCGCTGGCGGTGACGGCGGCCTGGAGGCGGGCAGGGCGGGATGGCTGATCGAATCGAGTTGCGCGGCCTACGGGTTCGCGGCAACCACGGGGTGTTCGACCACGAGCGCCGCGACGGGCAGGACTTCGTCGTCGACATCACGGTGTGGATCGACCTGCAGGCCGCCGCGGCCAGCGACGATCTCGCCGACACCCTGGACTACGGCGCGCTCGCCCAGCGTGCCGCGGCGATCGTCGCAGGGCCGGCGCGGCAGCTGATCGAGACCGTGGCCGGCGAGATCGCCGACGACGTGATGCGCGACGAGCGCGTGCACGCCGTCGAGGTGGTGGTGCACAAGCCGGCTGCGCCGATCCCGCTGGACTTCGCCGACGTCGCGGTCGTCGCGCGGCGCTCCCGACGCGGTGGGCGCGGGGCGGGGCCGCGATGACGTCGGTGGTGCTGTCGATCGGGTCGAACCTCGGGGACCGGATGGCGCACCTGCAGTCGGTGCTCGACGGGCTCGGCGATGCCGTCACCGCCGTGTCGCCGGTGTACGAGACGCCGGCCTGGGGTGGCGTGGAGCAGGGCGCCTTCCTCAACGCCGTGGTGTTGGCCGAGGACGCGTCGCGGGGGCCGCACGACTGGCTGCGCCGGGCCAACGAGCTTGAGGCCTCCGCTCAGCGCGTTCGTGAACAGCATTGGGGCCCAAGGACACTCGACGTCGATCTGGTGGAGGTCCGCGACGGCGAGCGCGAGATCACCGTCGCCGACGACACCCTGACGCTGCCGCATCCCTACGCGCATGTGCGCGCATTCGTCCTGCTTCCGTGGCTGGCCGTCGCGCCTTCCGCCACGTTGACCGTCCAGGGCCGGCCCGTCCCCGTGCACGACCTGCTGGCCGACCTCGATCCGGCCGAGCGCGCCGGCCTGCACCGTACCGACTCCGCGCTGGTGCCGAGGTCGGGGCGCTGATGGGGCCGACGCGCAAGCGCGACCTGGTCGCTGCCGCGGCGGCCGCCGCAGTGGTGGGCTATCTGCTGGTGCGCATCGTCTACCGCTACTTCCCGCCGATCACCGTTTGGACTGGGATGTCACTGCTGGGCGTCGCGGTCGCGCTCGCCGGCTGGGGCTTCTACGTGCGTGCGCGCATCCGGGAGGGGGAGATCGGCGTGGGCCGCGGCCGGCTGCATCCGCTGGCGGTGGCTCGCTCGGTGGTGATCGCCAAGGCGTCGGCGTGGATGGGCTCTGTGGTGCTGGGGTGGTGGCTGGCGGTCGCGGCGTATGTGCTGCCGCGCCGTGGCACCCTACGGGTGGCCGCCGCCGACACCCCCGGAGCGGTTGTGGCGGGCCTGTGCGCGTTCGCGTTGGTCGCCGCAGCGTTGTGGCTGCAGCATTGCTGCCGGTCCCCCGAAGATGCCCCGCCCGACGCCGATCCGGCGCCCGGCTGAGGCCTCCGTCGGCTTCGTGACCGAATCGCCGCAGCGGTCGACACGCGCAGCGACCTGTGGCGGGTACAGTCGCCCCATGACCGATCCGACCCGCGGCGCCAGGATGCGTCGCAGCGGTCGGCGGCCCGGCTGGATCTTGATGACGGCGTTGCTGGTGCTTGCCATCGCCGCCAGTTCTGCCCTGGTTTTCACCGATCGTGTCGAGTTGCTCAAGCTTGCTGTGATCCTCGCGCTGTGGGCGGCGGTGGTCGCGGCGTTCGTGTCGGTGATCTACCGCAGACAGAGTGACAGCGATCAGGCCAAGGTGCGGGATCTGAAGCTGGTGTACGACCTGCAACTGGAACGCGAGATCTCGGCGCGCCGCGAATACGAGCTGACCGTCGAAAGTCATCTGCGCCGCGAGCTGGCGAGCGAACTGCGCGCCCAGTCGGCCGACGAGGTCGCTGCGCTGCGCGCCGAGCTGGCCGCGTTGCGGGCCAATCTGGAATACCTGTTCGACGCCGACCTGTCGGACCGCCCGGCGCTGGAGCACGACCGCGCCGAGGCGCCGTCACTGCCGACGGCCGGGCGCGTGAGCAGCAGCCGCATCGACACCGAGGACGCCGACGCGTTGCGGGTCGACGACGAGCACTCCCCGGATACCGAGGAGAGCCCGATCATCGACGTCCCCGCCGAACCGCACCCCCCGGAGGAGGTGTGGCCTTCCGTTGCCGAACCCGCCGGCGGAGCGCACCGGCGCACCGGTGCGCCGGCCGCATCGTGGGCGCCGCCGCAGGGCCCGCCCCCGCAGGCGCCGCCGCAGTTCCCGTGGCTCCCACCGCAGCAGGCGGCACAGCAGCCGGCACCGTCCGCCGATTCCGCACGAAGGCCCGGGCCCTGGCAGCCCGCCCCGGCCGAGGGCCGGTTCATTCCCGCCGGTCAACCGGGTTCCAACTGGTCGGCCCCATCGCCGCCCCCGGCGCCGGAACCGGTCCAGGAGCGGGCGCAGGAGCGCCCCGTGCCGCCCGAGTACGTGGGCCGTCGGCGCGCACCCGAGCCGACGGCCGACGCCCCCGAGCCGCCGCGTGGCAAGCATTCGTCTGCGGCCGAGACGTCCGAGCCGGAGCCACCGGCGCCCCAGCCGGAGCCACCCGCGGCGGAAGCGGCCGAGTCCGAGAACGGCGGCGCCCACACCGGTGGCCAGTCGGTCGCCGAACTGCTGGCCCGGTTGCAGGCGACGCCGTCGGGTGGTGGGCGCCGCCGCCGCCGCGAGGACTGACCTCGACGCTGGGTTAGGCTGTGGCCGACCGGTACCTGCCCGGCGGGACCGGACCGACGGGAGAATCAGCGAGGTCGTCTGCGATGGGTGCGATGATCCAGCCCCCGACCAGTGGTGCTCCCCATGACGGACTTCGCCCCGCCCGCCTGACTGTCGGCATCATCTCGGCCGGCAAGGTGGGCGCCGCGCTGGGGGCGGCGCTGGAGCGCGCAGAACATGTGGTGGCCGGCTGCAGTGCGGAGTCGCGCGCATCGCGCGCTCGGGCGGCGCGATGGCTGCCCGACACCCCTGTACTGCCCGTCGACGAGGTCGCCGCACGCGCCGAGCTGCTCCTGCTGGCGGTTCCCGACGCCGCGCTGGCCGATGTGGTGGCAGGGCTCGCGGCCGGCGGCTCGGTGCGTCCCACCGCGATCGTCGCGCACACCTCGGGGGCCAACGGGATCGGCATCCTGGCTCCGCTCGCCGAGCGCGGCGCCATCACGATGGCCATCCATCCGGCGATGACGTTCGCCGGCACCGACGAAGACGTGGACAGATTGCGGGGGACCTGTTTCGGCATCACCGCTGCCGACGACATCGGGTACGCGATCGCGCAGTCACTGGTCCTCGAAGTGGGCGGGGAGCCGTTCCGGGTGCGCGAAGACGCCCGGACGCTCTACCACGCAGCGCTCGCGCACGGCAGCAACCACGTCGTCACCGTCGTGCTCGACGCACTGGAGGCGCTGCGAGCCGCACTGTCCGGCCAAGAGCTGCTCGGCCAAGACCTCGTGGCAGAGGCGCCGGGTGGGCTGGCCGAGCGGATCGTGGGTCCGCTGGTGCGCGCGTCGGTGGACAACGCGCTGCAGGCCGGTCAGCGCGCGTTGACCGGGCCGGTGGCCCGCGGGGATGCCGCCGCAGTGGCCGGTCATCTGCAGGCCCTCGAAGAAGTCAATCCCGAACTGGTGCAGGCATATCGATCCAATTCTTACCGGACAGCGCAGCGGGCGCACGCGCCGCGCGCCGTCTTCGACGTACTCGCGGAGGGATGATGAACATCCGAAAACCGAAGTTCTCAGCGGGGGAACTCAACACCTACGCACGGCCCGACGAGATGTCCGATGTGACCCGGGCGTTGCGTGCCACCGGCCGCCGCATCATGCTCGTGCCGACGATGGGTGCGCTGCACGAGGGGCACCTGACGCTCATCCGGACCGCAAAGCGCGTGCCGGGTGCGGTGGTCGTGGTGTCGATCTTCGTCAACCCGCTGCAGTTCGCCGCAGGCGAAGACCTCGACGCCTATCCCCGCACGCTCTCCGACGACCTGGCCGCGCTGCGCGCCGAGGGGGTGGAGATCGCCTACACGCCGACTGCTGGCGACATGTACCCCCAGGGGCAGCGCACCACCGTGGTGCCGGGACCGCTCGGCGGTGAACTCGAAGGCGCCGTGCGGCCAACGCATTTCGCCGGCGTGCTGACCGTCGTCGCGAAGCTGTTCAACATCGTGCGCCCCGACCGGGCGTACTTCGGGGAGAAGGACTACCAGCAGCTGACGCTGATCCGGCAGATGGTCACCGATCTCGACCTGGGTGTCCAGGTGCAGGGTGTGCCGATCGTGCGCGAAGCCGACGGCCTGGCGATGTCCTCGCGCAACCGTTACCTCGATCCGGTCCAGCGGGAGCAGGCCGGTGCGCTGTCGGCTGCGCTGCTGGCCGGCATGTATGCGGCTGCCACCGGTGTCCCTGCCGCGCTGGATGCCGCCCGCGCGGTGCTCGACGAGGTCCCGGCCCTTGCGGTCGACTACCTCGAGGTCCGTGATCCGATGCTCGGGCCTGCCCCCGTGGAGGGGCCCGCGCGCATGCTGGTGGCCGCCAAGCTCGGAACCACCCGGTTGCTCGACAACATCGCGATCGACATCGGTGCCAGCGCCGGCATCGACGGTCACCCTCGCACCCCGAGCGGTGAGAGCCACGAACTGCCCTGGAGAAATTGAGTGCTGCTCGCCATCGACGTCCGTAACACCCACACCGTCGTCGGGCTGATCTCCGGCGTCGGTGACCACGCAAAGGTGGTGTCGCACTGGCGGATTCGTACCGAATCCGAGATCACCGCCGACGAACTAGCCCTCACCATCGACGGCCTGATCGGCGACGACGCCGAGCGGCTCACCGGCGCCGCCGGCCTGTCCACCGTGCCGTCGGTACTGCATGAGGTGCGGGTGATGCTCGAGCAGTACTGGTCGGCGATTCCCCACGTGCTGATCGAACCCGGCGTGCGCACCGGTATCCCGCTCCTGGTCGACAACCCCAAGGAGGTGGGCGCCGACCGGATCGTCAATTGCCTTGCCGCGTACCAGAAGTACGGCACCGCGGCGATCGTCGTCGACTTCGGTTCGTCGATCTGCGTGGACGTGGTGTCGGCCAAGGGTGAGTTCCTCGGCGGGGCCATCGCCCCGGGAGTGCAGGTGTCCTCGGATGCGGCAGCGGCCCGCTCGGCGGCGCTGCGTCGAGTCGAGTTGACCCGGCCCCGCTCGGTGATCGGGAAGAACACCGTCGAGTGCATGCAGGCCGGTGCGGTGTTCGGGTTCGCGGGCCTGGTGGACGGCCTGGTCAGTCGGGTGCGCTCCGACGTCGACGGCTTCGGCGGCGACGACGTCGCGGTGGTGGCGACGGGGCACGGCGCACCGCTGGTGCTCTCGGACCTGCGTACCGTGCAGCACTACGACCGGCACCTGACGCTGGACGGGCTGCGGTTGGTGTTCGAGCGCAACCGCGACCAGCGGGGCAAGCTCAAGCAGGCCCGCTAGCCCTTCCAGCGGCTGGGGGTGGGGTCCGCGGTTCATTTAAGCTGGCACGTCGTGACCGACGAATCCGGCAGCGCAGATCTGGCCAGCAGCACTTTCAGTGACAGCTCAGGGGACATCCCCGAGCAGTTCCGGATCCGTCAGGCCAAGCGGCAGAAGCTGCTCGACGAGGGCCGCGATCCCTATCCCGTCGAGGTGGCCCGCACGCACAGCCTCGCCGAGGTGCGCCAGGCGTACCCGGATCTGGCCGCCGACGAGACGACGGGCCAGCTGGTCGGGGTGTCGGGCCGGGTCATATTCGCCCGTAATTCCGGCAAGCTCTGCTTTGCGACGCTGCAGGAAGGTGACGGTACCCAGCTGCAGGCGATGATCAGTCTGGACCGGGTCGGCCAGGAATCCCTTGACGCGTGGAAGTCCGACGTCGACCTCGGCGACATCGTGTTCGTGCACGGCGAGGTGATCAGCTCGCGGCGCGGTGAGCTCTCTGTGCTCGCCGACTCATGGCAAATCGCGGCGAAGTCCCTGCGCCCGCTGCCGGTGGCGCACAAGGAGATGAGCGAGGAATCGCGGGTTCGGCAGCGCTATGTCGACCTCATCGTGCGCCCCGAGGCCCGCACGATCGCCCGCCAGCGCGTGGCCGTCGTGCGCGCGGTGCGTTCGGCGCTGGAGCGGCGCGGCTTCCTGGAGGTGGAGACGCCGATCCTGCAGACCTTGGCCGGCGGCGCGGCGGCACGGCCCTTCGTCACGCATTCCAATGCACTGGATGCCGATCTGTACTTGCGTATTGCGCCGGAACTCTTTCTCAAACGTTGCGTGGTGGGCGGATTCGACAGGGTCTTCGAGTTGAATCGGGTGTTCCGCAACGAAGGGGCCGATTCCACTCATTCCCCGGAATTCGCAATGCTCGAGACATATCAGGCGTACGGAACTTATGACGATTCCGCAATCGTCACACGGGAACTTATTCAGGAAGTCGCCGATGAGGCGATAGGTACCCGCCAGGTTCCATTGCCGGACGGCAGCATCTACGACCTGGACGGCGAATGGGACACGATTCAGATGTATCCGTCATTGTCCGCGGGGCTCGGGGAGGAGATCACGCCCGCCACCAGTGCCGAACAATTGTGGCGGATCGCCGACCGGCTCGGTGTGGAAATTCCCCGCGACCGCGGATATGGCCACGGGAAATTGGTCGAAGAACTGTGGGAGCACGTCGTCGGCGACACGCTGTGGGCGCCCACGTTCGTGCGCGATTTCCCGGTGGAGACCACGCCGCTGACCCGGGCGCATCGGAGCATCGAGGGCGTCACGGAGAAATGGGATCTCTATGTGCGTCACATCGAGCTGGCCACCGGCTATTCGGAGTTGATCGACCCCGTGATCCAGCGGGGACGTTTCGAGGCCCAAGCCCGCGCGGCCGCTGCCGGTGACGACGAGGCCATGGCACTCGACGAGGATTTCTTGTCCGCGTTGGAGTACGGGATGCCTCCGACGACCGGCACCGGAATGGGTGTGGACCGGTTGTTGATGGCGCTGACCGGGTTGTCTATTCGCGAGACGGTTTTGTTTCCCATTGTTCGGCGGCACAGTTAGTCCCGTAGTTAGTCGACACACTTCGTCATGCGTCTACTGCACTGCGTCTAGTGCCGCCACGATTGAGCGTTGTTGATTGAATTGCTCTTTTATGGCACATTGAGGCCGGGGTTTGGGGTCACACAGCGGGGCAGCGCGTAGAGAAGGGCACTGGGCCATGGCGAAAAAGGTCACCGTCACGTTGGTCGATGATTTCGACGGTGAAGGCGCCGCTGACGAGACTGTCGAATTCGGTCTCGACGGAGTGAGCTACGAGATCGATTTGTCGGCCAAGAACGCCGCCAAACTCCGCAATGATTTGAACAAGTGGGTGGAAGCGGGGCGTCGCGTCGGCGGGCGCCGTCGTGGCCGCGCGTCGACCAACGGTCGCGGCCGCGCCGCCATCGACCGCGAGCAGAGCGCAGCAATCAGGGAATGGGCGCGCCGCAACGGCCACAACGTCTCCACCCGCGGCAGGATCCCAGCTGACGTCATCGACGCCTTCCATGAGGCCACCTAGGGCAACGTCCCGGCGAGTTGCCGGCACCTTCGCGTCAACTCGTTCGCTACCGGCGAAGCCGCAGCCCTGACTCCATTTGAAACGAATTCGCCCGTCGGTGCGTTGGACTGGGCGGTGCCAGGTCGGCGCCCGTCATTAAGCCCACGGAGAACCCTTCGCGAACGGGCCCACAGGCGGGGCACCCGGCGCGGCCGCCCATTACAGTGGACGGCAGGTGCGAGCACGTCTTTGCGTGCGGCACCCATTTATGCGATGGAGAGCAGGTAACCACGGATGTTCGAAAGATTCACCGACCGTGCACGTCGGGTTGTCGTCCTGGCTCAGGAAGAGGCCCGGATGCTCAACCACAACTACATCGGCACCGAGCACATCCTGCTGGGACTCATTCACGAAGGTGAAGGGGTGGCCGCCAAGTCACTCGAATCGCTGGGCATCTCCCTGGAGGGTGTGCGCAGCCAGGTCGAGGAGATCATCGGTCAGGGCCAGCAGGCACCGTCCGGGCACATTCCCTTCACCCCGCGTGCCAAAAAGGTGCTCGAGCTCAGCCTGCGTGAGGCCCTGCAGCTCGGCCACAACTACATCGGTACCGAGCACATCCTGCTCGGGCTGATCCGCGAGGGCGAAGGCGTAGCCGCCCAGGTGCTGGTCAAGCTCGGCGCGGAACTGACCCGGGTGCGCCAGCAGGTCATCCAGCTGCTGAGCGGCTACCAGGGCAAGGAGACCGCCGAGGCCGGCACCGGCGGGCGCAGCGGCGAGGCGGGCAACCCGTCGACCTCGCTGGTCCTCGACCAGTTCGGCCGCAACCTGACCGCCGCCGCGATGGAGGGCAAGCTCGACCCCGTCATCGGCCGCGAGAAGGAAATCGAGCGGGTCATGCAGGTGCTGAGCCGCCGCACCAAGAACAACCCCGTCCTCATCGGTGAACCGGGCGTCGGCAAGACCGCCGTCGTCGAGGGTCTCGCGCAGGCGATCGTGCACGGCGACGTGCCCGAGACGCTCAAGGACAAGCAGCTCTACACCCTGGACCTCGGTTCGCTGGTCGCGGGCAGCCGCTACCGCGGTGACTTCGAAGAGCGTCTGAAGAAGGTGCTCAAGGAGATCAACACCCGCGGCGACATCATCTTGTTCATCGACGAGCTGCACACGCTCGTCGGTGCCGGTGCCGCCGAGGGCGCGATCGACGCCGCCAGCATCCTCAAGCCGAAGCTGGCCCGCGGTGAGCTGCAGACCATCGGCGCGACCACGCTCGACGAGTACCGCAAGTACATCGAGAAGGACGCCGCCCTGGAGCGCCGGTTCCAGCCGGTGCAGGTCGGCGAGCCGACGGTGGCGCACACCATCGAGATCCTCAAGGGGCTGCGGGACCGTTACGAGGCGCACCACCGCGTCTCGATCACCGACGGCGCGATCGCGGCGGCCGCCACGCTGGCCGACCGCTACATCAACGACCGCTTCCTGCCGGACAAGGCGATCGACCTGATCGACGAAGCCGGTGCCCGGATGCGGATCCGCCGGATGACCGCGCCGCCGGACCTGCGCGAGTTCGACGAGAAGATCGCCGACGCCCGCCGGGAGAAGGAGTCCGCGATCGACGCGCAGGACTTCGAGAAGGCCGCAAACCTGCGCGACAAGGAGAAGCAACTCGTCGCGCAGCGTGCCGAGCGCGAAAAGCAGTGGCGCTCAGGCGACCTCGACGTGGTCGCCGAGGTCGACGACGAGCAGATCGCCGAGGTGCTGGGCAACTGGACCGGCATCCCGGTGTTCAAGCTCACCGAGGAGGAGACCACCCGTCTGCTCCGGATGGAAGACGAGCTGCACAAGCGGATCATCGGCCAGGAAGATGCGGTGCGGGCCGTCAGCAAGGCCATCCGCCGCACGCGCGCCGGTCTGAAGGACCCCAAGCGTCCGTCGGGCTCGTTCATCTTCGCCGGCCCGTCCGGCGTCGGGAAGACCGAGCTGTCCAAGGCGCTGGCCAACTTCCTGTTCGGCGAGGACGACGCGCTCATCCAGATCGACATGGGCGAGTTCCACGACCGCTTCACCGCCTCGCGGCTGTTCGGTGCCCCTCCCGGATACGTCGGTTACGAGGAGGGCGGTCAGCTCACCGAGAAGGTGCGGCGCAAGCCGTTCAGCGTCGTGCTGTTCGACGAGATCGAGAAGGCCCACCAGGAGATCTACAACAGCCTCCTGCAGGTGCTCGAAGACGGCCGTCTCACCGACGGTCAGGGACGCACGGTCGACTTCAAGAACACCGTGCTGATCTTCACCTCGAACCTCGGAACGTCCGACATCTCCAAGGCGGTGGGCCTCGGCTTCACCCAGGGTGGTGGCGAGAACAACTACGAGCGGATGAAGCAAAAGGTCAACGACGAGCTGAAGAAGCACTTCCGGCCGGAGTTCCTCAACCGTATCGACGACATCATCGTGTTCCACCAGCTGACGCAGGACGAGATCATCAAGATGGTCGACCTGATGATCGGCCGGGTCGGCAACCAGTTGCGGGCCAAGGACATGACGATGGAGCTGACCGATCGGGCCAAGGCCCTGCTGGCCAAGCGCGGCTTCGATCCGGTGCTGGGAGCGCGTCCGTTGCGGCGCACCATCCAGCGCGAGATCGAGGACCAGCTGTCGGAGAAGATCCTCTTCGAAGAGGTCGGACCCGGCCAGCACGTGACCGTCGACGTCGAGAACTGGGACGGCGAAGGTCCGGGCGAGGACGCGGTGTTCACCTTCCACGGTGGACCGAAGCGCTCCGAACCCGCCGAGGCTGACTTGGCGCAAGCCGGCGCAGCCGAGTAGTCGACGACGACGAACGGGCGGTCACCCACGAGGGTGGCCGCCCGTTCGCATGTCCAGAGGCCGCGACCGTGCGGTTTCATCCGCGACTCGCCGCCCTCGGCGTATGCGGTCGCACACTCGCGTGGAGGTCCGGCCCCCACGAAGCGGTCGGGCCGTTTATGATCCTCGTGTCAAACGACGGATGTCGGAATCTGGTGAGACTCCAGAACGGTCGCGCCACTGTGACAGTCAGACCCGACGCCGTCGACCTCTACCGACTGGGACGCGACATCCCGGAAAGGATTCATCATGACCACTCCTGAGGGCCGGAGAACACGAGCCACGGCCATCGACTTCTCGGCGACCAAGGCCGCGCTGTGGCTGTCGCTGACGGCGTTCCTCGCGCTCGTCGTGCTGTACTTCGTCGGCTTGGACCAGGGGGCGACGTCGGTGTTCGGCGCCAACACCGACATCCATGAGTTCGTGCACGACGCGCGTCACCTCCTCGGGTTCCCCTGCCACTGATGGAAAAACAGATCATCGGGCGCGGCCTGCTGGCCGGCGCCGCAGCTGGCGTGCTCGGGTTCGGATTCGCGCGCCTTTTCGTCGAACCCCAGATCCAGAAGGCGATCGGCTATGAGGACGGGGTGGGTGAAGCCCACGAGGCCATGAGCCACAGTGGGCACAGTCATGGTGAGGCCGGCGGCGGGTTCAGCCGCGCCATCCAGATGAACGTCGGGATGGGGCTGGGCGTGCTGCTGTTCGCGGTCGCGATCGGCGCGCTGTTCGCGGTGGTGTTCGCCGTGGCCTACGGCCGGGTGGGTGACATCTCTGCCAGGCTGCTGTCGCTGGCCATTGCCGGCGGCATGCTGCTGTGCCTGTACGTGGTGCCGTTCCTGAAGTATCCGGCCAGTCCGCCGGCGCTGAGCCTGGACGAGACGATCCGCCAGCGCACGTTGCTGTACCTGCTGATGGTGGTGGCCTCGGCCGCGCTGCTGGTGGGGGCTGTGCTGTTGGGTCGGCGGCTGGCCGCCACGCTGGGCACATGGAACGCCACGCTGGCCGCGGCCGGCGCCTACGTGGCGGCGATCGCGGTGTTGATGCTGGTGCTGCCGGCCATCGACGAAACTCCCGGTCCGCTGGTCGGTGACGACGGAACCATCCTCTACGGCGGCTTCCCCGCCGATGTGCTCTACGAGTTCCGGCTGTACTCGCTGGGCACCCAGGTCGTCGTGTACACGACGCTCGGGCTGGTGTTCGGCGCGTTGACGGCACGGTTGCTCGAGCGGAAGCAGGTCGTCACCACATCGTGAGTGAGGTCGTCCGGCTGACCCTCGTGTCGCACGGCATGACCGACGCGATGGCAGCCGGACGATTCCCCACCGACGAACCGCTCAACGCGCTGGGGCGTGGTCAGGTCGGCCAGGTGATGGCCGACCTGCAGCCGACCGAGCGGGCGTACTGCGGCCCGGAGTCGCGCGCCATCCAGACCGCAGATTTGCTCGGTCTGCAGGCCCAGCTCGAGCCCAAGCTCGCCGATCTCGACCACGGGCGCTGGCGCGGTGAGGTCTTGGGTCGGGTGTCGCCGGCAGATCTGGCGATCTGGCTGACCGATCCGACGCAGGCGCCCCACGGCGGCGAGAGCATCCTCGACCTGATCGCCCGGGTGCGGGGCTGGCTGGAATCGCTGACCTCAGAGCACGTCCGGGTGGTCGCGGTGACCCATCCGGCGGTCATTCGCGCGGCGATGCTGGTGGTGCTCGACGCTCCACCGAAGTCGTTCTGGCGCATCGACATCCCGCCGGCCAGCCGGACCGTGCTGCACTTCCGCGGGCACGCCTGGACGCTTCGGTCCTGATCAGGGTTCGACGAGCCCGAACATCTGCCGTGCGATCGACAGCAGCCAGGACGCCGCGGTCGGGCTGCGGTACTGCGACCAGTTGGTCTGCATGCTCACCACCCAACCCTGGCCGGTGCGGTCGGTGGCATACCAGCTGAACGTCAGGTCGCCGGGCAGGTTGCCGGCTTTGGCCGCGATGTAGGGCCACTCGGTGCGGTCCAGGTCGATGCCCGGCACCGCGGAGAGGATGTCGTGCACCGGCGCGGCGTCACCGGTCGCGTTGCGCTGCAGCGCCGCATGCAGCCGGCAGATGTCGGCGGCGCTGGCGTACCACTCGGCGCCGATGTCCGACGCGGGCATGTGGGTGCGCTGCGGATCCGGCTCGTAGGGGCGAGAGTTGGTCTGCTGCAGCAGTTTCGCCCGCCCGGCCGGGGTGGCCTTCTTCCACTGCTCGCGCAGGTTCGGCTCGCCCCAGCCGACGGAGAACAATTCGTGCATCGTCGGGAACGGCGTCATGCTGGCCGGGTCGTGGTGGCCCGCGGCGACGAGCGCGTGCTCGATCGCACCCGGGCCCAGCCGCTCGATCAGCAGGTCGGTGGCCATGTTGTCACTGGCGGAGATCATCTGCTGGGCAGCGTCGCGCACCGACACCGTCGAGCCAGGGGGGAGCTTGTCGAAGCCCGAGGAGCCGACGGCCTTGGCTTCTGCGGTGATGGTCAGCTGATCAGTCCATGCGACCGTGTGCGCCTTCACCGCGTCGGCGAGCGCGTAGAGCACATAGAGCTTGAAGATCGAGGCCAATGGCAGCGACATGTCGGTGTTGGTGCCTGCGACCTTCTCGCATCGCCCGTCGGTCACCTTGGCCACCTGGTAGGAGTAGCGCGCACCGGATTTGGTGAGTTCGGCGTCGACGTCAGACCACGACGTGATGCGTGGCGGCACCAGCTCGACCGAGAAACGATCCACCATGCCGGCGTCGTCGGTACGCAGTTCGATGGTCTGCCCGACCCCGTAGGACGTGAGCACGTGCAGTGTCGCGCTGCCCGCGCCCACGTCGACGTTGGTGACGGTGAACGGGCGGTCCCACCACATCCGGTCCATCGTCACGCCGACGGCTTCGACGACCTGCGGGGCGGCCAGGGTGCGGATGCCGTTCTCCCCGATGGGCCAGTCGCTGTTGAGCATGTCCATGGTCTGCTTGGCGCGCAGACCCTGCGGGGTGTTGATCTGGATCGGGACGCCGTAGGCGGCGTCGGCGGGGGCGGGCCGGGTCGCGGCGCAGCCGTTCGCCAGCGTGGCGGCCAGGCAGAGTGCGGCCGCGCAGGCGAGCGCTCGACGTCGCGCCCGGGCGCCCCTACGCCTGCGTGCGGGTTCCTGCAACGTCGAGCACAACCTCGAACTCCAGCAGCGATGCGCCCTTGGCCACGGGGTTGGCGCGTTCCCCGGCGTGCGCTTCGATGGCCGGTCCGGTGGCCCATGCCTGAAACGCTTCTTCGGATTCCCACTGGGTGACGACGAAGTAGCGATCCTCACCCTTGATGGGGCGCAACAGTTGGAAACCGAGGAAACCGGCCTGGTTGTCGACGGCGTGGGCGCGGTGGGCGAACCGCTTCTCCAGTTCCGGACCGGCGCCGGGCGGGACCTCGATCGCGTTGATCTTCACCACCGGTGTGGGGTTGGCGTTCTGCTCGGACATGGCGTTCAGGCTACCGCGCCCCGCGGGCATGATGACCCCATGGACCTGCTCACCGCCCACGGCGGCACCGGGCGCCCGCTCGTGCTGGTGCACGGGCTGATGGGCCGGGGGACCACCTGGTCTCGGCAGCTGCCCTGGCTCCGTGCGCACGGTCGGGTGTTCACCTACGACGCGCCGTGGCACCGGGGCCGCGAGATCGCTGATGCCGATTCGGTCTCGACCGAACGCTTCGTCGACGACTTGGCCGCCGCCGTGTCGGTGCTGGGCGAGCCGGCCGTCCTGATCGGGCATTCGATGGGTGGGCTGCACTCGTGGTGTCTGGCCGCGGCACGGCCAGAGCTGGTCGACGCCGTGGTGGTCGAGGACATGGCGCCGGACTTCCGGGGCCGCACGACGGGGCCGTGGGAGCCGTGGCTGTATGCGCTGCCCGAGGAGTTCGGCTCGGAGGCACAGGTCTACGACGCGTTCGGGCCGGTCGCGGGGCGGTACTTCTTGGAGGCGTTCGACCGCACGCCGACCGGTTGGCGGTTGCACGGGCAGCCGGCTCGCTGGATCGAGATCGCCGCCGAGTGGGGCAGGCGGGACTACTGGGCGCAGTGGCAGGCCGTCGGCGTGCCGACGCTGCTCATCGAGGCCGGCGACTCGGTGACCCCGCCGGGGCAGATGGCGCAGATGGCGCGCACCGGCAGGCAGACGACCTACGTGACGGTCCCGGGCGCCGGTCACCTGGTCCACGACGACGCCCCGAGGAAATATCGGGACGCCGTCGAGGCGTTTCTATCGACGTTCCCCGGTGGCGCTTGAGCTGGGCCACGACGGCTGCCGTTCGAAGCGGGTGCGGATCGCATCCACGTCGTGAGCGACGCGGTTGAGGTCACGGTCGTCTTCGAAAAGGCGTCCGGCCAACGGTGCGGCGATGCGGAACTGGTCGCGGTGCAGTCGCAGGACGCCGGTGCGGTGAGCCGCCCAGGTCAGCGCTGCGGCCAGGGCGAACGGGGCGGACAGGATCAGGAAGGTCAGTGCGATGCTCATGGCAGTAATGGTGCGCCCGCGAAAGATCGTGCCAACAGTGGCAGAACCGACATCTGTCATTAAGATGCTGCCATGACGATACGGACGGTGTCAGCGCTCGTTCTCGACGGGCTGGCGGTGTTCGAGTTCGGCGTGATCTGCGAGGTGTTCGGCATCGACCGCTCCGCCGACGGCGTGCCGAACTTCGACTTCAAGGTGTGCGGACCTGAGCCGGGCAAGCCTCTGCGGACGTCGGTCGGAGCGACCATCATCCCCGACCACGGCCTCGACGACCTCGTCGGCGCCGATCTGGTCGCGATCCCCGCCATCGGCGGAGGGGACTACCTGCCGGAGGCGCTGGAGGCGGTGCGCCGGGCCGCCGAGTCGGGCTCGATCATCCTGACGGTGTGCTCGGGAGCGTTCGTCGCGGGCGCGGCGGGGTTACTCGACGGACGGCCGTGCACCACCCATTGGATGCACGCCGACGAACTCGCGCGCATGTATCCGACCGCCCAGGTGGATCGCAACGTGCTGTTCGTCGACGACGGCAACCTGATCACCAGCGCGGGCACCGCCGCGGGCATCGATGCGTGCCTGCATCTGGTGCGCCGCGAGATGGGCAGCGAGATCACCAACAAGATCGCCCGCCGCATGGTGGTGCCGCCGCAGCGCGACGGTGGCCAGCGGCAGTACATCGACCAGCCGATCCCGGTGCGATGTTCGGAACGATTTGCCCCGCACCTGGATTGGATTCTGGCCAACCTCGACAAGCCGCACACCGTCACATCGCTGGCGCGCCGCGCGCACATGTCGGGGCGGACTTTCGCGCGTCGCTTCGTCGAGGAGACCGGCCGCACCCCGATGCAGTGGGTGACCGATCAGCGCGTGTTGTTCGCCCGCCGGCTGCTCGAAGAGACGACGATGGATATCGACAGCATCGCCGATCAGTCCGGATTCGGGAATGCCACGCTGCTGCGCCACCACTTCCGCCGCATCATCGGCGTCACGCCGTCGGATTACCGGCGCCGGTTCGCTTCTGCCGCAGCCGAATCCGAGTGCGCCGCTACTGCCTGACCTCGCCCGCCAGCGCGAACCGGCCGTCGTCCGTCTGCTCGACCAGCCCGTCGACCAGCAGTGAGTCCAGGCATCGATCGCGTTGCGCGGTGTCCGTGGTCCACGCCACGTCGAGCTGCGCGCGGGTGACCGGAATGTCGCTGTCGCGCAACACGTCCAGTAGCTTGCCCCGCACCTGCCGGTCGGTACCCGCGTATTTCTGCACTTTGCGTGCCGGCCCGGCGCCGGCGGGAAACCCCGACGAGCGCCACGTGCAGTGCGACAGCGGGCACACCCCGCATTTCGGTGCGCGCGCCGTGCACACCATGGCACCCAATTCCATCAGCGCCACCGAGAACGTCGGCGCGCTGTCGTCATCGGGCAGCAGCGCCATCACGTCGTCGAGGTCGCGCACCGAGGCCGCCGCGGCGTCGTCGCGGCCGTGCACCGCGCGGGCGACCACGCGCCGGACGTTGGTGTCCACCACGGGCACCCGCTGCCGGTAGGCGAAGCAGGCCACCGCCCGCGCGGTGTAGGTACCGATACCGGGCAGCGCCAGCAACGTCTCGACATCGTCGGGGACGACGTCGTCGTATTCGGTGGCGATCACGGTCGCGCATTCGTGCAGCCGCTTGGCCCGGCGCGGGTAGCCGAGCTTGCCCCAGGCGCGCAGCACGTCGGCCGCACTCGCTGCGGCAGTGGCCGACGGCGTGGGCCAGCGGGCCACCCAATCCCGCCAGATCGGCTCCACCCGGGCGACGGGGGTCTGCTGCAGCATGAATTCGCTGACCAGGATCTGCCACGCCGAGACGCCTGGTCGCCGCCACGGCAGGTCGCGTTGCGCGGCGGCATACCAGTCCAGAAGCTCACCCGTGTCGATCATCGATGCAGGCTCGGGCAGAATGACGGCCATGCCGAACACGAACCCGTTGACCGCGTGGAAAGCACTCAAGGAGGGTAACGAGCGCTTCGTTGCGGGCAAGCCCGAGCATCCCAGCCAGAGCATCGAACGCCGGGCCAGCCTGACCGCGGCGCAGAAGCCGACCGCGGTGGTGTTCGGCTGCGGCGACAGCCGGGTCGCCGCGGAGATCATCTTCGACCAGGGTCTCGGCGACATGTTCGTGGTCCGCACCGCCGGACACGTGATCGACAGCGCGGTGCTCGGGTCGATCGAATACGCCGTGGCCGTGTTGAACGTCCCGCTGATCGTCGTGCTCGGGCACGACAGCTGCGGAGCCGTCGGCGCGACGCTGGCAGCGCTCGACGACGGCGCGGTACCCGGTGGCTACATCCGCGACATCGTCGAGCGGGTCACGCCCTCGATCCTGGTCGGCCGGCGCGACGGGCTGACCCGGGTCGACGAGTTCGAGGCCCGGCACGTCATCGAGACGGCGCGGCAGCTGCAGAGCCGCTCGACGACGATCGCCGACGCGGTGCGCGACGGCAAGCTCGCGATCGTCGGATTGACCTATCACCTCTCCGACGGCCAGGTGGTGCTGCGCGAGCACATAGGCGACATCGGCGAAAACTGAAAGGCGACACGCCGAGAGAGGTCGGACGTGGTGCGCTGACCTGCCCTTACCGTGATCTGGTGCTGGATCTAGAACCGCATGGCCCGTTGCCCCAACAGATCTACTGGCGACGCCGGATGTTGGCGCTCGGTGTCTCCGTGCTCGTCATCGGCATCATCGCCGCTGTCGTCGCGGTCGTGGTGATGAACAGCACCAGCACCGAGCAGCCCACCGCCAACGAGTCGCAGTCCTCGCAGGCCGCCGCGCCGCCGACGCCGCTGCCCGGTGACAATCCGCAGGTCAAGACGCCGATCCAGGCGCCGGCCCAGCAGGGTCCGGCACCGACGGCGACCCCGACGGCCGCCGTGGTGCCTCCGCCGATCCTCAAGGAGGGCGACGACTGCCCCGACTCGACACTGGCGGTCAAGGGCATCACCAATCAGCCGCAGTACGTCGTCGGCGACCAGCCGAAGTTCACGATGGTGGTCACCAACATCGGCCTGGTCGCATGCCAGCGTGATGTCGGCGCCGCAGTGTTGGCCGCGTACGTCTACACGCTGGACAACCAGCGGCTGTGGTCGAACCTGGACTGCGCGCCGTCCAATGAGACACTGATCAAGACGTTCCAGCCGGGTGAGCAGGTCACCACCGAGGTGACGTGGACCGGGATGGGTTCGGCGCCGAATTGTCCGCTGCCGCGCCAGCCGATCGGGCCGGGCACCTACAACCTCGTCGTCCAATTGGGCAACCTGCGCTCGGCGACGGTGCCGTTCATCTTGGCCCAGCCGCAGCAGGTGCCGCCGGCAGCGCCCGGTGCCGTTCCGCCGCCGGCCCCGGCCCCCGCTCCCGCCGGCTAGGACAGGCTCTGAGAACAGCTTTCAGGCTCGCCAGGTTGAGTCGCCTGTCCTGATGAAATGGTGGGTCAGCAGGTTTGCGGCGGATCGCGCCGAGGAACGATCCGGCGATCAGATCCGCTGCGATGAGCTCTCCCGTGTCGGTCAGCGCCGATATCGAGCCAGGCGTGTGCCCGGGCGTGAACAGAATCCGCGCGTCGATCCCGTAGTCGTCGAGCCGCATCCCGTCCTCGACCGGGACGTCGGGCACGAAAGCATCGGTGCGCATCGGCGGGGTGCGCGATGATCGGCACCTTCAGTGCGTCGCGCAGAAAGGCCGCGGAGCCGAAATGGTCGACGTGACCGTGGGTGACGATGATTGTCGGTGTCACGACAGGGCCCCGTCGCCCCAGCCGGAGCCCGCGACCAGGTCGAAGAACGTCGGTGCCGGGGCGGCCGTCACCAGGTGATGGAGCTGTCGGGGAAAGGTCAGCGGCGGGCCCTTCTGTGGGTTGTGCTCGACCTGGTCGGCGATGGCTTCTGCGAGTGCGACGCCGAGACCGAGCCGAGGCCAGCGCGCGTTCACCTGTTCGGTGAACGCAGCATCGAGCAGCTCCCGGTCGACGCCGACGACGTCGGTGGAAATACCGAGATGGGCCACCGCGCTCACTGGTCCGAAGCGGTGCGCGAGCCCGACGCTGGTGTGCAACGCGATCGCCTGCCACACCGTCGTGACGCGGTCCTCCTCGACACCGCGCTCGCGGAGAAATCGGGCCGCCGCGTCGGCGCCGTCGACCTCGAATCTCTGGTCGCCGTTCCCGTGATCGGTGACGCCCAGGTCGTGCAGCACGCAACTGAGGTAGACCAGTTCGTCGTCGAAGTCCTGACCCGGGCGCAAGCCCTTGGCCGCGGCGACTGCACGGGCGAACAGATAGCTGCGGACGGCGTGGTTGGTGACGAACGGCGGCGACACTTCGCGTACCAATTCGTATGCGGCGACGGCGATTTCGGAAGCTGGCAGGGCCAGCGCGGACGGTGTCATACCGTCACTGTGCGCGCCGCTCCGCTGGATTGCCAGTGGCCAGATCGACATAGTGTTTTAAGATCTGGACATGATCGTCGCGGTACTGGCCCAGGACGGCGTGATGGGGTTCGAGCTGATGATCCCCAGCCTGGTGTTCGGGATGGCCAATGAAGCGGCCGGTGAACAGCGATACGACGTGCGTGTCTGCGGTCGCCGCTGCCGCGCCGCCACCACGGCCGCCTGGGGTGGAGTCGAATTCCGCACCAGCTACGCCCTGGACGGCCTCGCCGAGGCCGACCTGGTGATCGTGCCGGGGGTGCACGCCTGTCTGGAGCCGCCGCACCCCGCCGTGGTGACAGCGTTGCTGGACGCCGCTGCGGCCGGTGCCCGCATCGCCTCGATGTGCGTAGGAGCATTCACGCTGGCCGCGACGGGGTTGCTGAGTGGCCGACGGGCCACCACCCACTGGCAGTGGGCTGACGAACTGGCGCGCCGATTCCCCGACGTCGAGGTCGACCCGAGCGTGCTGTTCATCGACGAAGGCGAGATTCTGACGGCGGCAGGGGTGGCCTCCGGATTGGACCTGTGCCTGCACGTGATCCGCCAGGACGCCAACTCCGAGCTGGCCGGCGCGACCGCGCGCCGGGTGGTGATCCCGGCCTGGCGCGACGGCGGGCAGGCGCAGTACATCGAGCATGCCGCGCCTGCGGGCATTGGCCATCCGTTGCAGCCGACGATCGAATGGATGCGCGAGCACGCCACCGAGTCGCTGGATCTGTCTGCCATCGCGGGGCACGCCGCGGTGAGCGTGCGGACGCTCAACCGGCAGTTCCGCGATCAGTTCGGCACCACCCCGCTGGGCATGCTGACCACGATGCGGGTCGACCGGGCCCGGCGACTCCTGGAGGGCACCCCGCTGCCGGTCGACCGGATCGCCGAGCAATCGGGATTCGGCTCCTATGCGTCGCTGCGGCACCACTTCCACCGCACCGTCGGCGTCTCGCCCCAGAAATACCGGCAGAACTACGTGGCAGCCAATCGCGTTGCCGCAGGCTGAAACTCAGGCCAGCCTGTCGGCGATCGTGGACTCCGCCAACTGAGAGAGGCCTTCTCGGATGTGGCGGGCCCACATCGAGCCGATGCCCTCCACCGACTGCAGGTCGCTGGCGCTCGCGGCGAGCAGGCCCTGCAGGGAACCGAAATTGCGAACCAGCAGATCGACGTGCGCGAACTGCAGCCGCGGGATACCCGACATCGCACGGTAACCGCGGGAACTCATCGCCGAGTCCTGCGCCTCTGCCGTCGACGGATAGCCGAAAACCCTTGCCAGCGTGGTGAAGTCGAGCAGCTCACTGTCGGACAGGCTGTCGAGTTCCTCGAGCGTGGCGGTCACCTGCGCCGGGGTCGGCGGGTCGGGGTTGGCGTGGTAGTCCCGCACGATCAATTCGCGGTCCACGTCGTTGTCACCCACCAGCTCGTCGAGCTGCAGCTTCAACTGGCGCCCGTCGGTACCGAGTTCGACCACGTCGGAGTCGATCTCGAGGCTGATCCGGCGCACCATCTCGAGCCGCTGCACCACGGTCATCACATCCCGCAGCGTCACGAAGTCCTCGATCTCGGCCATCGAAAGTTGCTTGCTCACCTCGTCCAGGCGGGTCTTGTAGCGCTCGAGCGTGTCGATCGTCTGGTTCGCCCGCGACAGGATGGTCGCCGAGTCGGGCACGACGTGCCGCTCGCCCGCCACGTACACCGTCACGATGCTCATCGAGTGGCTGACCGAGATCACCGGGTAACCGGTCTGGATCGCCGAGCGCTCGGCCGAGCGGTGCCGCGTCCCCGACTCCTCGGTGGGGATGGACGGATCGGGCACCAATTGCACGTTGGCGCGCAGGATTCGGCTGCCGTCGCTGGAGAGCACCACGGCCCCGTCCATCTTCGACAGCTCCCGCAGCCGGGTGGGGGCGTAGCGCACGTCGAGCGAGAACCCACCGTCGCAGATCGCCTCGACGCTGTCGTCGAATCCGATCACGATCAACGCGCCGGTCCGTCCGCGCAGGATCCGTTCCAAGCCGTCGCGCAGCGGGGTACCGGGCGCCAGCCGGGCGATGGTCTCCCGCAGCGTGGGGCGGGCCAACGGCACGACTGTGCGCGCGCTGCGCCCCGTCGATTTCACGGCCATCTGATCCCCTCGACGTCGCCTCAGTTCGCGCCATTCTGGCTGATCTGGCGCAGCACCCGCAATGCCGAGGCGATGTCGTCGGCCTCGTAGGTCCGCATCCCACCGGGCGCTGACGTCAGGCCGGCGGGCACGACGGCGGTGGTGAACCCCAGCCGGAAAGCTTCGGCCAGCCGGCGATCCATTCCGGTCACCCGGCGCAGGTCGCCGGCCAGCCCGACCTCGCCGATCGCGATCACCGACGTGGGCATCGCGAGATCGGTGAACGCTGAGGCGATCGCAAGGGCGACCGCGAGATCCGACGATGAATCGGTGAGCCGCATGCCGCCGACCGTGGACAGATAGATGTCGTTGGCGCCGACGGGCAGCCGCGCGCGCTTCTCCAGCACCGCGGTGATCATCGCCGCGCGGGACGAGTCGATACCGCTCACGGCCCGGCGCGGACTGCCGCTGGCCGGGGAGCCGATCAGAGCCTGCACCTCGCCGATCATCGGGCGCTTGCCATCGAGCGTCACCGTCACCGACGTGCCCGGCACCGGTTTGGGACGCTGGTCCAAGAACAGCCCCGACGCATCCGCCACGCATTCGATGCCGTTGTCGTGCAACAGGAAACAACCGACCTCGTCGGCGGCGCCGAATCGGTTCTTGATGCCGCGCACCATGCGTAACGCCGATGCGCGGTCGCCCTCGAAGTGCAGCACGACATCGACGAGGTGCTCCAGTGAGCGTGGTCCGGCGATCGCCCCGTCTTTGGTCACGTGGCCGACCAGCAGCATGGCGACGCCGGTGGTCTTCGCCGTCATCGTCAGCGCGGTGGTGACCGCCCGCACCTGAGTGACGCCGCCGGTGACGCCGTCGGCCTCGGTGGTCGACATGGTCTGCACCGAATCGACGATGACCAGCGACGGACGGACCGCGTCGATGTGGCCGAGTGCGGTCTGCACATCGGATTCGGCGGCCAGGTACACCTCGTCATGGGTGCATCCGGTGCGTCCGGCCCGGAGCCGGATCTGGCCGGCAGACTCCTCCCCCGAGAGGTAGAGCGCCCGCCTTCCGTTCTGCGCCCAGCGGTGCGCCACCTCGAGCAGCAGCGTCGATTTCCCGACCCCGGGATCGCCGGCGAGCAGAGTGACCGAGCCGGGCACCACGCCCCCGCCGAGCACACGGTCGAACTCGCTGATCCCGGTGGGGAAATGGCGCGTGGTTCCCGGGTCGATCGAGCTGATCGGTACGGCCGGTGAGGCGGGGGCGATGGCGCGCCGGATGGCCGTCCCGCCGACGGCGGCGAGCGCCACTTCGTTGACCGTGCCCCACGTTCCGCAGTCAGGGCAGCGACCTACCCATTTGGGGGTCGTGTGGTGGCATTCCGAGCAGCGATATTGCGAACGTGTTTTCGAAGTCCGGGCCACGGGTGCGACGGTATCTGCCCGCACCGACAACTGGGCGGCGCGGTGCGCCCGTGTCGGGTGGCTAGTGTCCGCCGGAGTGCTCGCCGGAGTTCTCTGCGGCGGGCATGCCGTCGTCGGTGACCTCGCGACGCGGCGCCTCGCCGGCCGAGATCGGCACCGTGACCGTGGTGTCGCCGGCCTTCTCGAAGGTGAAGGTGAAGTCGTAGGTCAGACCGTTGGTGATGGGTTTGGTGAGCGCGACGCGTGCCTCGGCCGCATCGGCGGGCTCGACGGCCTCCAGCGGCGTGGTCTGCCCGTCCGGGGTGCCGACGACCAGGACACCGTTGGCGGGCAGGTCCTTGCCGCCGGTCAGCGACACCGTGCCGACGTCCGAGGTGATGCGGACCAGCTTGTCGTTGGTGTCGGGCGAGGTGTTCGCGGCGGTGAAGATCAATTCGACGTCGCTGCCCGGGCGCACGTAGTCCGACGTCTGCTGGGCACGCAGGTGGACGTTGCGCAGCGCGATAGGACCGGCTTTGCCACTCGTTCCGTTGATCGCGGGCTCTTGGGTGGCCGTCTGGGACACCTGACCGGCACCGCAGCCGCTCAGCACGGCAGACAGCGCGATCGCTGCCGTCGCGACGGCGGTCGTGACAGAAGTGCGCCGATCTAAGGGGTTCACTCAGGTGCCTCCTGCTCGGCCGGCAGCGCGACGTGACATGCCGGTCTCCATCGTTCGACTATGCAGAGTAGTAGGTCGCGATGACGGGCGGTAGCGCAGGGCGCGCGCGGCGGCCGCCTTGCACGGATTCAGCTGCCTGTCAACCCCCGATGTTCCCCGACTGTGCCCCTGACCTGCATTGTTGGCGCACCCCCGGAGAGGGCCCGTGTTAAACTCGTCATGTGAAAGGGGCTCGAAACTGATGATTTTCAAGGTCGGAGACACCGTCGTCTATCCACACCACGGTGCTGCGTTGATCGAGGCGATCGAAACCCGAACCATCAAAGGCGAGCAGAAAGAATATCTCGTCTTGAAGGTCGCCCAGGGCGATCTGACTGTCCGGGTGCCTGCGGACAACGCCGAATACGTGGGTGTGCGTGATGTCGTCGGCCAGGAGGGCCTCGACAAGGTCTTCCAGGTGCTTCGCGCCCCGCATACCGAAGAGCCGACCAACTGGTCGCGCCGGTACAAGGCCAATCTCGAGAAGCTGGCCTCCGGTGATGTGAACAAGGTCGCCGAGGTCGTCCGTGACCTGTGGCGTCGGGATCAGGAGCGCGGGCTGTCGGCGGGCGAGAAGCGGATGCTGGCCAAGGCCCGGCAGATCCTGGTCGGCGAGCTGGCCCTGGCCGAGAACACCGACGACGCCAAGGCGTCGATCATCCTCGACGAAGTTCTCGCTGCCGCATCCTGACGTGATTCCTCGCGTCGGTCTCGGTACCGACGTCCACCCGATCGAAGCGGGGCGGCCGTGTTGGCTGCTGGGTCTTCTGTTCGACGGCGCCGACGGCTGTGCCGGTCACTCCGACGGTGACGTCGCCGCCCATGCTCTCTGCGACGCACTGCTGTCCGCAGCGGGCATGGGCGACATCGGTGAGGTCTTCGGCACCGACCGTCCCGAATGGCGCGGAGTCTCGGGCGCCGACATGCTGCGCCACGTCCGATCTCTGCTCGACGAGGCGGGACTGCGTGCCGGCAACGCCGCGGTGCAGGTCATCGGCAATCGGCCGAAGGTCGGTCCGCGTCGAGCCGAGGCCCAGAAGCTGCTCTCCGAACTCGTCGGCGCGCCCGTGTCGGTGTCTGCCACCACCACCGACGGACTCGGGTTGACGGGCCGCGGCGAAGGGTTGGCGGCGATTGCGACGGCCCTCGTCACAAGCGATGCGGGTTCTAGCTGATCCGGCCGGTAAGCTGGCCCGTCGTGACCGACCGCCCTGCAGCGCCGATGCGGCTGTATGACACCTTGTCTGGTGGTGTGCGCGATTTCGTGCCGCTGCGGCCCGGCCACGTGTCGATCTACCTGTGTGGTGCCACCGTCCAGGGCCTGCCGCATATCGGCCACGTGCGCAGCGGCGTCGCGTTCGACGTGCTGCGCCGGTGGCTGACGGCCAAGGGCTACGACGTGGCGTTCATTCGCAACGTCACCGACATCGACGACAAGATCCTCACCAAGGCGGCCGACGCGGGCCGGCCGTGGTGGGAATGGGCGGCGACCTACGAGCGTGCGTTCTCGGCCGCCTACGACGCGCTGGGTGTGCTGCCACCCTCGGCCGAGCCGCGGGCCACCGGGCACATCACCCAGATGGTGGAGCTGATCGAGCGGTTGATCGAGCGCGGCCACGCCTACACCGGGGCGGGGGACGTGTACTTCGACGTCGCGACTCTGCCCGACTACGGCAAGTTGTCCGGTCACCGGATCGACGACGTCCATCAGGGCGAAGGGGTGGCGACGGGCAAGCGCGACCAGCGTGACTTCACGCTGTGGAAGGGCGCCAAGCCCGGTGAGCCGTCATGGCCGACGCCGTGGGGCCGAGGCCGTCCCGGCTGGCACACCGAATGCGTGGCGATGGCCCATGAGTACCTGGGCGCCGAGTTCGACATCCACGCCGGGGGAATGGACCTGGTGTTCCCGCATCACGAGAACGAGATCGCCCAAGCCGAGGCGGCCGGCGACGGCTTCGCCCGATTCTGGCTGCACAACGGCTGGGTCACCATGGGCGGGGAGAAGATGAGCAAATCGCTGGGCAATGTGCTCGCGATTCCAGCTGTGCTGCAACGGGTTCGGGCCGCGGAACTGCGCTACTACCTGGGTAGTGCGCACTACCGGTCGATGCTCGAGTTCTCCGAGACCGCGCTGGCCGATGCGGCGAAGGCCTACAGGGGGATCGAGGATTTCCTGCACCGCGTGCGCACTCGCGTGGGCGCGGTGGTGCCCGGCGAGTGGACGGCCAAGTTCGGCGCGGCGCTCGACGACGACCTGTCGGTGCCGATGGCACTGGCTGAGGTGCACGCCGCCCGCGCCGAGGGCAACCGCGCGCTGGACGCCGGTGACCACGAGACCGCACTGACCCACGCGATGTCGATCCGCGCGATGATGGGCATCCTCGGTGCCGACCCCCTCGACGAACGCTGGGAATCCCGCGACGAGACCTCCGCGGCACTCGCCGCCGTGGACGTTCTCGTGCAGGCCGAGGTGCGCCGGCGCGGGGAAGCCAGGGCGCGCCGCGACTGGGCGGAAGCCGATGCGATTCGCGACCGGCTCAAAGAGGCCGGCATCGAGGTGACCGACACCGCCGACGGTCCCCAGTGGTCACTCTCGGAGGGGACGGACAAGTAGATGGCGGGCAACTCCCAGCGCCGCGGCGCGGTGCGCAAAGCAGGAACGAAGAAGGGCCCGACGGTCGGCTCCGGCGGCGTGCGGCGACGCGGTCTCGAGGGCAAGGGCGCGACGCCGCCTGCCCATCAGCGGCCCAATCACCCGGCGGCCAAACGGGCGGCCAAGGCGGCGCGCCAGGCCCAGGGCAGGCACAAGAAGACCGACGACACCGAGACCGTGCTCGGGCGCAACCCGGTGGTGGAGTGCCTGCGCGCCGGGGTGCCCGCGACCGCGCTATACGTCGCGCTGGGCGCGGACTCCGACGAACGCCTCACCGAGGCCGTGCAGACCGCCGCCGACCGAGGCATCGCGATCCTCGAGGTGCCCAAGCACGACCTCGACCGCATCGCGGCCAACGGCCTGCACCAGGGCATCGCGCTGCAGGTGCCGCCGTATGCCTACGCTCATCCCGACGATCTGCTCCGCCAGGCCACCAAGGACGTCACGCCGGCGTTGCTGGTGGCGCTGGACAACATCTCCGACCCGCGCAACCTCGGCGCCATCGTCCGCTCGGTCGCCGCGTTCGGTGGGCACGGCGTGTTGATCCCGCAGCGCCGGTCGGCGTCGGTGACGGCCGTGGCGTGGCGCACCAGCGCCGGCGCGGCGGCGCGCACTCCGGTCGCCCGGGCCACCAACCTCACCCGCGCGCTCAAGCAGTACGCCGACGCGGGCATCCAGATCGTGGGCCTCGATGCTGGCGGCGACACCGCGATCGACGACATCGACGGCACCGGCCCGATCATGGTGGTGGTCGGTTCCGAGGGCAAGGGCCTGTCGCGGTTGGTGCGGGAGACCTGCGATGCCGTCGTGTCGATCCCGATGGCCGGGCCCACCGAGTCGCTCAACGCGTCGGTGGCGGCCGGGGTCGTGCTCGCCGAGATCGCCCGTCAGCGCCGCAGCTAAGCGCCGATCACCTGCAGCCCGGCCCACAGGGCCAGCACCGCGGCGACCAGCGCGACGGGCGTGGTGACCAGCCCGATGCGGCTGAACTCGGCGAAGCTGGGGTTCATGTCGCGACGCACGACGCTGCGCCACAGCAGGTTCGCGAGCGATCCCACGTAGGTGAGGTTCGGACCGATGTTGACCCCGATCAGCACGGCCAGGACCGCGGCCGGCCCCATGGGCGCCGCCAACGGCAGCAACACCAGCACCGCGGGCAGGTTGTTGACGATGTTCGACAGCACCGCCGCCACCGCTGCGATGCCCAGCAGCGCCAGCAGTCCCTCCCCGTCGGGCAGGACCCGGTGCATCGCGGGTTCGAGGCCGTTGCGCATCACCGCCGCGACCACCACCCCGAGGCACAGCACGAACGCGAGGAACGGCAGGTCGATCGCCGCGGTGATCCTGCGGACGGAGGTGCGCCGGGTTACGAGCGCGCGCACGCCCAGTACCACTGCCCCGGCCAGCGCAGCCCAGGCCGGTGACAGTCCCACCAGCGAGGTGACCGCGAACCCGACCAGGGTGAGCCCGACGGTCACCAGAGCGAACAGGGGTAGCTCGACGGGTTCGCGCGGCGCCGGCCGCGGCTCGACGGCGAGGTCGGCCCGAAACAGCAGGCGCAGCAGCACGTATTCGACGGCGATCGCGGCCAGCCACGGCAGCGTCATCAGCGCGGCGAAATGCAGGAACGTCAGGCCGGCGGCGCTGAACGCCAGCAGGTTGGTCAGGTTGGACACCGGCAGCAGCAGCGACGCGCTGTTGGACAGGTGCGCGGTCGCGTACGCGTGTGGGCGGGCGGGCACGGCCAGTGTGCGCGCGGTGGCCAGCACCACCGGGGTCAGCAGCACGACCGTCGCGTCCAGGCTCAAGATCGCGGTGACGGCGGCCGAGACGCCGAACACCGACAGCAGCAACCGGTGCTGCCCGCTTGAGGTGGCGCGGGCCATCAACGCGCCGGTCGCGTGGAAGAGTCCCTCGTCGTCACACAGCCGCGCCAGCACGAGCACCGCGGCCAGGAATCCGACGACCGGCGCCAATTCGCGGACTTCGGTCAGCGCACCCCGCCAGTCGATCGCGCCGGTGACGATGACCAGTGCGGCGGCGGGTACCGCCACCACCGCCTCGGGCCACCCGTGCGGACGCAGCAGCGCGAAACCGAGGACCGCGACGAGCGCGGCCACCGACAGGATCAGAGCCATGGATCGGCGCGTTGCCAGAGCGTCGGGAAGTGCAGGGCCACCCCGTCTTCCGTGGCCAGCCTGCGCAGCACGCGCACCGACGTATCGAGGTCGTCGACGGCATACGGCAGCGCCCGCAAGGGTTGGTCGAGCGGGCGGAAGAAGTCGTCCCAGTGGATCAGCACGACCCGCCGCGCGCCGACGGTCCGGACGGTCTCGGTCCAGTACTCGACGAGATAGCTCTCAGGCTGTAGCCCGAGTTGGCCGACGCCCAGGTAGGCCACGTCGGCACGCTGGCCGGCCAGGGCGCCGCGGCGGTAGCCGGCGCTCCCGACGATCAGTAGCGTCCGACCGCTGCGCGGGTGGCTCACCAGCGTGGACCACGCTTCCCCGCAGCGGTACGCCGAGGCGCGCACAGGCGGCCGGACCGGTGCGGTGATCTCGCCGGGAAAGCGGTCGGGCGGACAGTGGTGCCCTTCGATCAGCGTCACCTCGAACGCCCCGGCGCTGACGGGTTCGCCGGGGGTTACGACGTCGATGCGATCCAGGTTCGCGCCTCGGCCGATCTGCGCGGCCGAGGCACCGCCGAGGAGGCGCGCGCCGGTGCTCGCGGCGACGGCGGCGGAGTCCATCGCATGGTCGAAGTGCGTGTGCACCGGGGTCACCGCGTCCAGGCGCGTGACCCCGAGTCGGGCCAGGCCGTCCTGAATGCGGGACGGCGACGGGCGCAGGGGTCGCGTCGCGACGTTGAGCAGTCCGGGCCGGGTGAAGAAGCCGTCGGTCAGCACAGCGGAGTGACCGTCGTCGACGAGCAGGGTGCTGACGCCGGCCCAGGCGACCGTCACTGGCGACGTCGACGTCGCTGCGGGCACGTCGAAGCGGTCGGTGTACGCGGCCAGGTCAGGCCTGCCGAGCTTGAGACGCATGACGGCAACCCTAGGTGGCGACGCTGGGACGGCCCCCGCAGACTTGCCGTCCGCTCGGACAGTAACGATAATGACAATCGTTTTCATAAAATGGAGGAGACTGCTATGAAGCGCGAAATCCATCCCGATTACCACCCGGTGGTCTTCCAGGACGCGAACACCGGGACGGCATTCCTGACCCGCTCGACGATCACCAGCGACAAGACCATCGAGTGGCCGACGCCCGACGGGGTGCGGCAGTACCCGCTCGTTGTCGTCGAGGTGTCGTCGGACTCGCACCCGTTCTGGACGGGAAGCCGGCGAATCGTCGATGCGGCCGGCCAGGTCGAGAAGTTCAATCGCCGCTACGGGAGGCGCGCCGCGGCCGATCAGTAGCTGTAGGTGTTCTTCGGCTGCGGGATCTGCTCGACCTGGTTGATCACCAACTCAGGCATCGATGAATCAACCTGCCGCGCAGCGACTTTGCCTTCGACCCTGACCCACGCGCCGTCGGGAAGGCGACCGGCAGCCGCGACGGCAGGGCCGGTGAGGCCGATCCGAGCCAGCTGAGCATCCGCGGCGCAGCAGATGATCACGACACGCCCCAACTCCACGCGGTCACCGTTGCGCATCGTGAAGCCGGTGACGGTGACGAGCCGATCGTGCAGCGTGCCCGCGGAATCCTGGGCGAGGCGGATCAGCAGATCGGGCAGCGACAGTTCCGGCGCGCGACCAGCGGGCAGCGGCGGAAACGGCCGCCGCGCAGCGTCATTCGTCACCGCCCGGGCCTGCGGGCGGGCGGTCTGCGGGCCGATTGCCGGCGGCACGACGATGGCCAACAACGCAATCGGGATCAGCAGCAGCCACGCGACGCCCGGTCGATGCCCATGGTGATCCTCGACGGTGGGTCCGCGTCGGATGTCGCCGACGATCGACACCAGGGCCAGCAGCGCCAGCAGGATGCCTGCTGCCATCAGCCAGGGCTGTAGCGAGGGTTTCACGTACCGGGCATACGCGCCGCCGGCGGTGATCAGCACGGTACTGACCCCGATCAGGAGCAGCAATGCGTTCTCGGTCTCCCGGTTCACCGGTTGCCCACGATCAGTAGGCCAACGCCGGTACCGGCCAGCGTGGCGACGATGAACGTCAGCGGAGCAAAACGCAGCGCGAATGCACGGCCGAACATGCCGACCTGCATGGCGAACAGTTTGAGGTCGACTGCCGGTCCGACGACCAGGAACACCAGGCGCGGCAGCAGGGGCAGCATCGACAGGCTGGCAGCCACGAAAGCGTCTGCCTCCGAACACAGTGCGAGGACCACCGCGAGGACGGCCAGCACTGCGATCCCGAGTACCAGGTGACCGGCCAGATGGTCGTACATCCATCCCGGCACGACGATGTGCAACAGTGCCGCCGCGGCCGCGCCGACCACGAGATAGGACGCGGCCTGCAGGAAGTCGTGCCGGGCCGCCTCGGTGAACACCGCCCAGCGGGAGCCGCCGTGGGCGTGCGGCGCGGCCACCCTGCGGGTGATCCAGCGCGGCTGCCCGAACCGCGCCCACACCGCACCCATCGCACACGCCGTCAGGAGTGAGGCAGCGCAGCGGGCCAGCACCATGGCCGGTTCGCCGGGAAACGCGACCGCGGTCGCCACCAGCACCACCGGGTTGATGGCAGGTGCTGCCAGCATGAACGTCAATGCCGCGGCGCCGACGGCGCCATCGGCATAGAGTCGCCGCGCGATCGGCACGGAGCCGCATTCACACCCGGGCAGTACCGCACCGCCGACGCCGGCGGCCAGGATCGCCGCGGCCGGCCGGCGCGGCAACCACCGTGCCAGCCGCTCGGGTGTCACCAGGGCCGCCACCAGCCCGCTGATGATCACGCCGAGAACGAGAAAGGGCAACGCCTGCACGAAGATTCCGCAGAAGACGGTTGCCGCGGTGGCTGCGGCCGGCGCCCCCGCCACCAGATCGCGCAGCGTGGTGCCCGCGAGGGTGAGCGCGATGATCGCGACGACGAGCATGTGCATCGAGCTGATGCGCCGACGTTCTGCCTGCGTCTCGACGGCCACCACGCCATTGTGCCAGTAGCGATCTTGATCACCCTGACTTCTGCTGCGGACCTCGGCCGCTAGGGTGTGGCCATGGCTCTTCAGGCGCTCCTGGTCAAGGCGGCATCCACGGTGGTGACAGGCGCGGTCGGGGTGGCCGCCTATCAAGGGGTGCGCAAGGCGATCGCCAAGGCCCCGCTGCGTGAGGTCTCGGTGTCGGCAACCGCGCTGGCGCTTCGCGGCGCGCGCAAGGCCGAGGAAGGCGCGGAGTCGGCCCGCTTGAAGGTGGCCGACGTGGTCGCCGAGGCGCGTGAGCGGATCGGAGAAGAGGTTCCGCCACCGGCAGTCTCGGACACCGGCCACGACCACGACCACTGACGCCGTGGTGGCGCTGACCGTCGTCTCCGATGCGGCGGGGCGGATGCGCCTGCATGCGCCGTGGTTTCGTAACGACTCCCACCGCGCGGTCGCGATCGAGGACGCCGTCGAACAGGTAGCCGGGGTGCGGGCCGTGCACGCGTATCCACGCACGGCATCGGTGGTCGTGTGGTTCTCGCCGAAGCGATGTGAGCGTGCCGCGGTCTTCGCAGCGATCGAGGCGGCGGCGAGTGTGGCCAAAGACCTGGTACCGGTGCGGGCGCCTCGGTCAGCCGACGTCGCCAACGCCGATGTGCTCCGCATGACCGTGGGCGGGGTGGCGTTGGCCCTGCTGGGAATTCGGCGTTACGTGTTCGCGCGTCCGCCGTTGCTGGGCCCGAGCAGCCGCCTGGTGGCCTCAGGCGTCACGATCTTCACCGGCTACCCGTTCCTGCGTGGCGCATTGCGCACGTTGCGTGGTGGCCGCTCCGCCGGCACGGACGTACTGGTGAGCGCGGCGACCGTGGCGAGCCTGGTGCTGCGGGAGAACGTTGTGGCGCTGACCGTGCTCTGGCTGCTGAACATCGGTGAGTACCTGCAGGATCTGACGCTGCGACGCACCCGGCGAGCGATCACGAAGTTGCTGCAGGGCAACCAGGACACCGTCTGGGTGCGGATGGCCGATGGCGTCGAGGTCGAGATCGCCACGGCCGAGCTGAGAGTCGGCGACGAGGTGGTGATCCACGACCAGGTGGCGCTGCCCGTCGACGGCGTCGTGGTCGACGGCGAGGCGATCGTCGACCAGTCGGCGATCACCGGGGAGAACCTGCCGGTGGCGGTGGCCGCCGGTGTCAGCGTGTACGCAGGTTCGGTGGTGGTGCGCGGGCGGCTCGTGGTCCGCGCCGATGCGGTGGGCGCAGAGACCACGATCGGCCGCATCATCTCCCGAGTGGAAGAGGCGCAGCACCACCGCGCGCCGATACAGACTGTGGGGGAGAGCTTTTCACGCCGCTTCGTGCCGGCATCGTTCCTGCTGTCAGCGGCCACCCTGCTCGTCACCCGGGATGTGCGGCGGGCGATGACGATGCTGCTGGTCGCATGCCCGTGCGCGGTGGGGTTGTCGACGCCGACGGCGATCAGCGCAGCCATCGGCAACGGCGCCCGGCGCGGCATCCTGATCAAGGGCGGATCGCACCTCGAAGAGGCCGGTCGCGTGGACGCCGTCGTCTTCGACAAGACCGGAACGTTGACCGTCGGTCGCCCTGTCGTCACCAATCTCGTTGCTTTTCATAAGGATTGGGAGCCAGAGCAGGTACTCGCCTATGCGGCGAGTTCGGAGATCCATTCGCGGCACCCGCTGGCCGAGGCGGTCATCCGGTCGACCCAGGAACGCCACATCGAAATCCCGCCGCACGAGGAGTGCGAGGTGCTGGTCGGACTCGGCATGCGCACCCGTGCCGACGGCCGCACGCTGCTGCTGGGCAGCCCGTCGCTGCTGCGCCGGGAGAAGGTGCGGGTCACCAAGAAGGCGACCGAGTGGGTGGACACGCTGCGCAGGCAGTCGGAGACGCCGCTTCTGCTCGCGGTGGACGGCAAGCTGGTCGGACTGATCAGCCTGCGCGACGAGGTCAGGCCCGAGGCTGCCGATGTGCTGGCGCAGTTGCGCGCCGACGGCGTCGAACGCATCGTGATGCTCACCGGGGACCACCCGGATGCGGCCGCTGCGGTGGCCGAACGGCTCGGTATCACCGAATGGCAGGCCGAGGTCCTGCCTGACGACAAGTTGGCCATGGTGCGCAGGCTGCGCGACGAAGGGCACACCGTGGCGATGGTGGGTGACGGTGTCAACGACGCGCCCGCGTTGGCGGAGGCCGACATCGGTATCGCGATGGGGTTGGGCGGTACGGACGTCGCCGTGGAAACCGCCGACGTCGCGCTGTCCAGTGACGACTTGAGGCGACTGCTCGACCTGCGCGATCTCGGGGGTCGCGCCGTCGATGTGATCCGGCAGAACTATGCGATGTCGATCGCGGTCAATGCGATCGGCCTCGCGATCGGTGCCGGCGGGGCGCTCTCACCGGTGCTGGCCGCCGTGTTGCACAACGCGTCGTCGGTGGCGGTGGTCGCCAACAGCTCGCGCCTGATCCGCTATCAGCTGACCGAGGACTCAGGCCGCCCGTGACTGCTGGCGCAGTCCCGCACCCGCGGCCGCCAGGCACGCCGTCGCCACGGCGCCGGCGAACCAAGGGAACACCGCGGCCAGGTCCCAGCGCGTAGCGGCCCAGCCGGCCACCAGCGTCGGCACGGCCATCGCGGTGTAGGCCGCCAGGTAGAACGCCGACATCGTCTCGCCGCGCCGGTTGGCGGGCACGACGTCGGACAGGTGGCGCAGGGATCCGCCGAAACCCAGGCCGAACGTCGCGCCCAGCAGGGCCGCGGCGACGAACACCAGCTGCGGTTGGTGGGTCAGCAGGACCGGGATCGTCAGCAGCAGTGAGCAGGCCATCCCGATGTCGCCGATGATCGCCGAATACTTGGCCGGCAGCCGGGTCGCGGCCAGCTGCGCCAGTGCCGCCGCCAATGCGGTGCTGCCGACCACCGCGCCGCCGAAGACCAGGTTGTCGATGTGGGTCTGGCGCGCGGCGAGCGACGGGTAGAGCGACAGCAGCACGCCGAGCACCGACCACGACGCCATCGCGCCCATCGCGGAGAACCAGAAGTCTCCCCGGATCTCCGGCGGCACAGCCGGTTTGGCGATGCGGATCGGGCCGGCACTGCGGGCGGTGTGCGGCTCGCGAAGCGCCAGCACGCCCACCCCGACGACGAGGCACACGACGGCGACCACCGCATAGGGAGTGCGCAGCGGGTGCGGCGCGTACTGGGCGAGCAGCGCCGAGCCCAGGATCGCCACCGTCATCCCGACGTTGAAACTGACCCCGGCCAGCTGTCCGCTGCGCACGCCGTGATCGGGCCGCAGATCCAGCAGCGCGGCCGCCCCGGCGACCACGATCGATCCGACGGCGGCGCCGTGGATCGCGCGGGCGAGCAGCAGCAGGGCCATGGTGTCGGCGACGAGGAACACGCCCAGCCCGACGAGCAGCGCGATCAGCGCGCCGACGAGCACCGGCTTGCGGCCCACCACATCGGAGATGCGCCCGGACACCAGCACCGCGCCCAGCGCGGCGACCGCGTAGACGGCGAACACGATCGTGGTGGCCAGCGGCGAGAGATGCCAGTTCGACTCGTAGATGCCGTACAGCGGGGCGGGAACGCCGGAGACGCCGAGCGCCACCCCGCTCAGCACCAGCAGCAGTGGGTAGGCCCAGCGTTGTGTCTCGGTGATCGGACCCTCGATCGCCACCATCTCCAAGCCCTTCTGCGTCGAGTACAGTACGACGGACATCGAACCCGCTCGAGCGTACGCTGGGTTTGACGAACATCAAACCCGACGTGGTGAAGGACACGCGATGCCTGCAGATGCCTCTCCCGCGCACCCGGTGGCCGCGGTGCAGCAGGTGCTGGCCGCCCTGCACGATCCGGTCCGCCTGGAGATCGTCCGCCGCCTGTACAACGCCGGCACCTCGCTGCAGTGCGGCGCCCTCTACGACGGCATCAACAAGTCGACGGCGACCCATCACTTCAAGATCCTGCGCGAGGCCGGCCTGACGGAGCGGCTGATCGTCGATGGGCTGACCTATCAGCAACTTCGGGTCGACGACGTGGACGCCGCGCTGCCCGGCCTCCTGGCCAGCGTCGTGTCCGGCGCCAATCGCGCGGCAGGCATCGCCGTCAGCTGAACGGGGAGAGCGTCACACCCTCGGCCGTCAATCGTTCGCGTACCGCGGTGGCGATCTGCACCGCGCCTGGCGAATCTCCGTGCACGCAAACCGATTCGACGGAGATCGCGATCGTCGAACCGTCCACGGCTTTCACCCGCCCCTCGGTGACCATCGAGAGCACCCGCTCGGCGATCTCGTCGGGCTTGTGCAGCACCGCGTTGTGCTCGCGCCGGGACACCAGCTGCCCGTCGGGCCGGTAGGACCGGTCGGCGAACGCCTCGGCGACGGTGTGGACGCCGCGCTCGGCAGCGGCCTCGAACAACGCCGAACCGGCGAGGCCGAGCACCGGCAGTGCCGGATTCACCGCGTGCACCGCCGCGATGACCGCGCGGGCCTGCTCTTCGTGGGTGACCACCGAGTTGTACAGCGCGCCATGCGGTTTGACGTAGGACACCGTCGACCCGGCTGCTGCGGCAAGGGCGCCAAGCGCGCCGATCTGGTACATCACGTCGGCGGTCAGGTCTTCGGGCTCGACGTCGATGAAGCGGCGGCCGAAGCCCGCGAGATCGCGGTAGCTGACCTGGGCGCCGATCCGTACGCCGCGCTCGGCGGCCAGCCGGCAGGTGCGGGCCAGGGTGGCCGCGTCGCCGGCGTGGAAACCGCAGGCCACGTTGGCGCTGGTGATGATGTCCAGCATCGCTTCGTCGTCGCCGAGCTGCCACGCCCCGAAGCTCTCGCCGAGATCGGCGTTGAGATCGACCGTCCGGGTGGGCACGCACGTCAGCCTAGCCGCGCACCTTCGCGTCGAGGTCGATGCGCTGGTGGGCCGCGGCGACGACGGCGTCGTCGTGCGTCGCGGCGACGACCGTCGTTCCGGCTGCCGCCGCACGGCGCAGATGAGCCACGACGCGGCTGCTGACGTCGCGATCCAGCCCGGTGGTCGGTTCGTCGAGCAGTAGCAGTTCCGCCTGCTGGGCGAATGTCTGCGCCAGCAGGACCCGTTGGCGTTGCCCTCCGGAGAGTTCCCCCAGAGTGCGGTGCCGCAGGTCGGTCAGTTCCAGCTCGGTGAGCCAGTGTTCGACCACTGCACGGTCTTGGCCGCTGGGGCGGCGCCACCAGCCCAGTCGGTGCCAGCGGCCCATCATCACCGCTTCGGCGACGGTGATGGGGAAGGAGTCGGTCACCCGGCTGCGCTGGACGGCGAAAGCGATGCCGCGGGCCGCGACGGTGACGGTTCCGGCTTGGGGGCGCAGCACCCCGGCGAGCACGTCGAGCAGGGTCGACTTCCCGGAGCCGTTGGCCCCGACGACGGCGGTCACCGTGCCGGGCGCGATCGCCAGGGTCAGCCCGCGGAACACCGCTGTGCCGGAGTAGGCGACATCGACTCCGGTGAGGAGAAGGGGCGGCGGCGAACCAGCCTTATTGAAAATGATTGTCATTACTGCTAGGACTGTACGGCATGGCGCAGCTGTTGGTCGAACCGTTCCAGGCCGATATGGTGGTGCGCGCTCTGCTGGCCGGTGTGCTGGCCGCCTGCCTGTGTGCGTTGGCCGGGTGCTGGGTTGTGTTGCGGCGCAACGTCTTCCTGGGCGATGCCATGACTCACGGCATGCTGCCGGGTGTGGCGTTGGCTGCGCTGCTCGGCGGCAGCCTGCTCGTCGGTGGACTCGTCGCCGCGCTCGTCATGGCGCTCGGAGTGGCCGTCATCGGCGCGTCGTCGAAGCTGTCGTCGGACACCAGCATCGGCCTGCTGCTGGTCGGCATGCTCGCGCTCGGCGTGATCGTGGTGTCCCGCTCGCAGAGCTTCGCCGTCGACCTGACCGGCTTCCTGTTCGGTGACGTGTTCGCCGTTCGCTCTGGCGATCTCGTCGTGCTGGCCGTCGCACTGCTGCTGACGTCGGTGACGGTGATCGTCGGGCACCGGGCCTTCGTCGCCGTCACCTTCGATGCGCGCAAGGCCGCCACCCTCGGTCTGCGGCCGAAGGTGGCGGTCCCGGTGCTGACCGTGCTGATGGCCGTCGCCATGGTCGCGTCGTTCCACGTCGTCGGAACGTTGCTCGTGCTGGCATTGCTGGTCGCCCCGCCTGCGGCAGCGCTGGCCTGGTGCCGGTCGATACCCCGCGTCATGCTGCTCTCGGCACTGCTCGGCTCGGTTGCCGTGTACGTGGGGCTGTTGATCTCGTGGTATGCCGGAACGGCCGGCGGCGCGACGATCGCCGGCGTCGCGGTGCTGATCTTCTTCGTGTCCACCCTGCTCTCGTACCTTCGGCAGCGTGGCACGGCGGCAGTCATCGCCTCGGCCGCTCTGGTCGCCGGATGCGGGGGCACGTCGGCGCCGGCGCCGGAAGCGCCGCACACCAGTGCCGACGACGTCTTTGTGGCCGGCGCCCGCGAAGTCGACGGCGCACTCACGAGATTGGTGCTCGTCGACCCGGTATCCGGCGCCACATCGGTTCTCGACGCCGTCGACGAGGTCGAGACGCCGATCGGCTCCTACGGGCCGGTCGAGGGCATCTCCGGTGACGGGCGGTTCGCCTACCTGCGCACCGGCACCGGCACGACGATCGTCGACGCCGGCGCGTGGACGTTCGACCACGGCGACCACGACCATTACTTCGCCACGCAACCCGGTCACGTCGGCGAACTCACGGCGCCCGCCGCCTCGGTGAGTGCAGGCAACACCGTCGTCGCGATTCGGACGGATGCAGGCGCGACCACGCTGGTCGATCGAGAGCGGCTGGCCGACAACGTGATCCAAGAACCGGCCGGCATCGGGGTCGGGCCGGACGTCGCCACCGCGGTACCGTACGGCCGGCGGCTGGTGGCGGTCACCGCAACGGGCCGAATGCAGGTGACGGGCGACACCGGCACGGCGGAACTGCCCGGCGAATGCCGCGATCCCTCTTGGGCGTCGCCGGCCCGGCGCGCGGTGGTGTTCGGGTGCGACGTCGGAGCGGTCAGGGTCACCGGCGGTGCCGGGGAATTGACCGTCACGCCCGCGCCGTATCCGGCCGACGCGCCCGCCGAACGCCCGCTGAGCATGGCGCATCGCGATCGTGCCGACGTCTTCGCCGGGCTCTCGGCGGGCATGGTGTGGGTCCTCGACAGCAGACAGCGCTCGTGGCGTCTGATCCCGGTACCGGACGCGGTCGCGACGAATACGGCGGGTGACGGAACGGTGCTCGTGCTGCGCCGTGACGGAGCACTGAGCGCCTACGATGTCGAGTCGCGCACTGAGATTTCCCGAATTCCCCTGTTCACCAACGGTGTTCCGGTGTCCGGTCCGCAGCCGGTGATCGACATCGATCCGGATCGCGCCTATGTCAACAATGCGGGTGCCCGCGAGGTCTACGAGATCGACTACGCCGACGGGCTGCGGGTCGCGCGGACGTTCCGCACCGAGGTGTCGCCGGGGCTCATGGTCGAGGCCGGACGGTGAGGCGCTGGGCGGCGGTCGGCCTCACCGCGGTCCTGGTCGGGCTGCTCACCGCCTGCGGTGGCGTCGTCACCTCCAGCCGTGGCGAGATCGTCGTGACCACGAACATCCTGGGCGACGTCGTGCGCAACGTGGTGGGCGATACGGCCGAGGTCCGGATCCTGATGAAACCGAATGCCGATCCGCACTCGTTCGGCATCTCGGCGCAGGACGCGGCCGCGATCGGAGCAGCAGAGCTCATCGTCTACAACGGCCTCGGCCTCGAGAAAAACGTAACCCGTAACGTGGAAAGTGCTGCAGCGCAGGGGGTGCCGACGCTGGCGGTCGGTGAGCACGTCGATCCGATCGTCTACTCAGAAGGGGAGAACGCGGGCACACTGGACCCGCACTTCTGGACAGACCCCCGGCGCATGGTCGCCGCTGTCGATGCCATCGAGGAGGCAAGCGTCGGCACGGTTGACGATATCGACGGCGCCGCCGTGGCCCGAAACGCCGACGCCTACCGTGCGCAGTTGTCCTCCCTCGACGGTTCGATGCGCGACGGGTTCGGCGGGATCGCCGCCGAGCGGCGGAAATTGGTGACCAACCACCATGTGCTGGGCTATCTGGCCCAGCGTTACGGATTCACGGTGATCGGCGCTGTGGTACCCAGCGGGACGACTCTCGCAGCGCCCAGTGCGTCGGATCTGCATTCGCTGGTGACCGCCATTCGCGACGCTCGGGTGCCGGCGATCTTCGTGGATTCGTCGCAACCGGAGAAGCTCGCGCGCGTGCTGGCCGATGGCGCCGGGATCGATGTGCAGATCGTGCCGCTCTACAGCGAGTCACTGAGTCCGCCCGGCTCGCCGGGTGCGACCTACCTCGACATGATGCGCGCCAACACCGACGCCATCATCACCGGCCTGCGTTGACCGCAGGCGCCGTTCAACCGCTCGAAGGGAGCGACATGCCCACATCACGGCCCACACTCCGGTGGCTCCACCCCGCCGGAGCTCTGACCTGCGTGGCCGCCCTGGCGGCCTGCTCGTCGGCGCCGCCCGCGCCGACGGCTGCGGTCTCCGAACCCTTGGTGGCGACCTATGACGGCGGGCTCTATGTGCTCGACGGGAAGACCCTGGAGATGAAGCACGACATCGCGCTCGACGGGTTCTTACGCGTCAACCCCGCCGGCGACGATGCTCATGTGCTGGTCACCACCGATGACGGTTTCCGGATCCTCGACGCGGCCGCCGGCCGGCTCACCGATCGGACCTTCCCCGCCGCCGAGGCCGGGCACGTCGTGCCGCACGGCGAGAACACGGTGCTGTTCGCCGACGGCTCCGGGGAGATCACCGCATTCGACCCGCATGCGCTGGCCGACGGCTTACCGGCCACCCAGACCTTCACCGCCGGCCAGCCCCACCACGGTGTCGCGGTGATCCTCTCCGATGGGACGCTGGTGCACAGCCTCGGTGACAGCGAGAGCCGCACGGGTGCCGTCGCTCTGCAGGGCGAGCGTGAGGTGGCCAGGGCCGGGGATTGCCCTGGGCTGCACGGCGAAACGGTGGTAGCCGACGAGGCGGTGGTGTTCGGTTGCGAGGACGGTGCGCTGATCTTCGCGGACAACCGCTTCACGAAGGTGGCGAGCCCGACGCCCTATGGCCGCATCGGAAACCTCAGGGGGCACGACGACTCGCCGGTGGCGCTGGGGGACATGAAGGTCGACGCCGATGCGGAATTGGAACGCCCGCAACAGTTCTCGCTGATCGATACCACGACCGACCGGCTGCAGGTGGTCCCGATGCCGCCGTCGGTGAGCTATTCGTTCCGCTCGTTGGCGCGCGGCCCTCAGGCCGAGGCGCTGATCCTGGGGACAGACGGCAAACTGCACGTCGTCGATCCGGTCACCGGTCAGCAGACCAAGAGCATCGACGTCACCGGCCCGTGGACGGAACCCGACGACTGGCAGGAGCCCCGGCCGACGGTGTTCACGCGAGAGGACGCCGTCTACGTCACCGACCCGGCCACCAAGCAGATCCACCTCGTCGACCTGCAGGCAGGCACCGTCGCGGCATCCACCACGCTGGCGCAGGCGCCCAACGAGCTGAGCGGAGCCGTCGGCCACCAGCACTGAACCGCCTGCGGTTCAGTGCTGGTGGCTGTGGGTGACTCCCCACGCCGGAAGGGGGTCGTCGAACGCCAGCCACGTGTGCTGGCCCGCCGCGAGTTCCGCGTCGGTCAGCAGGGCCTCGATCAGGAGGCGTTGCACCCTCTCGCGGTCGAGCTTGACCCCGATGAACACGATCTCCTGGCCGGGCGGGATTTCGGCGGAGGACCAGTACTGCGCCGGCTCGATGACCAGGTTCGGCCCGGCCTGGGACCAGATCGCGGCGATGGTCGGCCGGCTGGCGATCCAGCAGAATCCCTTGCTGCGCACGATGCGCGTCATGTTCCCCAGCGACTCGGCCAACCGCCGGGGGTGGAACGGCCGGTCGGATCGGAACGTCATCGAGCTGATGCCGTACTCCTCGGTCTCCGGTGTGTGACCGTCGGCGATCTCCTCGTCCCATCCGGGCGCTTCGGCGGCCAGAACCGGGTCGAACAGTCCGGTGTCGAGCACCTCGGCGGTGTCCACGACGCCGTGCTCGGTGCGGATCAGCTTGGCCCTCGGGTTGAGCCGCTTCACCAAGGTCTCCACGGTGCCGAGCGTGGCGGCACTGACCAGATCCGTCTTGTTCAGCAGGATCACGTCCGCGAACTCCACCTGATCGACGAGGAGGTCGGAGATGCTGCGGGCGTCGCCGTCGCCGGCGCTCATCGCGCGGTCGGCCAAGGCTTCGCCCCTGGCGATCTCGGTCAGGAAGGTCGAGGCGTCCACGACCGTGACAAGTGTGTCCAACCGGGCGAGCCGGCCGAGGCTCGAACCGTCGTCGAACTCCCAGCTGAAGGTCGCGGCGACCGGCATCGGCTCCGAGATCCCGGTGGACTCGATGACCAGGTGGTCGAACCGGCGCTGGCGGGCCAGCGCTCCGACCGCCTCGATCAGGTCTTCACGCAAGGTGCAGCAGATGCAGCCGTTGGTGAGCTCGACGAGTTTCTCCTCGGTGCGGTCGAGGTGCCCCTGTCCGGCGATGAGTGCGGCGTCGATGTTGATCTCGCTCATGTCGTTGACGATCACCGCGACGCGACGGCCGTCTCGGTTGGCGAGGATGTGGTTGAGAACGGTGGTCTTGCCGGCGCCCAGGAAACCGGACAGCACCGTGACGGGCAGCGTGGCGGATGCGAGAGAGGAGGAAGAAGTCACGCCTTAATGGTAATCATTTTCATTAAGCAGTTGCCCACCAGCCACGCGGATTGTGCGGGAGTTATTGGAAACGGTTATCGTTACCGCGTGAAGACCTCGACCCTGCCGGCGCGCCTGGCCGCTGCCGCGATTGCCCTTGCCTCGCCGATCGCCCTGGCCGCCTGCGGAAGCAGCGACCAACCCGCCGCGTCCTCCACCACCAACCCTGGCGCCGACGGTGCATGCCCCACCACGCCGGTCAAGGTCGTCGTCAGCGTGGACCAGTGGGGCGACATCGTCTCCCAACTCGGGGGTGCGTGCGCCACCGTCACCACGGTGCTGGCCGGGTCGTCGGTGGACCCCCACGATTACGAGCCCGCCCCGTCGGACGCCACTCTCTTCGACGGCGCCCAGCTGGTCGTCCTCAACGGCGGACACTATGACGAGTGGGCAGCCAAGCTCGCTGCCTCGTCGGACCCCGACGCGCCCGTCGTCAACGCCGTCGACCTCGGTACCGGCCACGGCGGCGATCACCCCGATGAGGCCGGCCACGACCACGCCGGCGAGGGAAACCCGCATGTGTGGTACAGCCCGACGGTCGTCGGTGAGGTCGCCGACGCGGTCACCGCCGAGTTCAAGAAGCTGGCGCCGGACGCCTCGGCGTACTTCGACGAGCGCCACACCGGCTTCACCAACGTCATGAAGCCGTACGACGACGAGATCGCCGCGATCAAAGCCGGCGCCGCCGGTAAGAGCTACGCTGCGACCGAGAGTGTGTTCGATGACATGGCAGCGGCACTGGGACTTCAGGATCGGACGCCCGAGGGCTACCGGCTCGCCTCGGCGAACGAGAGCGAGCCCGCCCCGGCCGATCTCGATGCGTTCCTGCGGCTGCTCGGCGATCGCGGAGTGGACGTGCTGATCTACAACACGCAGACGGAAGGCTCGGTGCCCGAGCAGATCCGTGCTGCGGCCGAAAAGGCCGGTGTGCCGGTCGTCGACGTCACCGAGACGGTGCCGCCGAACACCGAGTCGTTCCAGACGTGGCAGGTCGGCCAGCTGACCTCGCTGGCCAAGGCGCTCGGTGTCCGCGGATGACGCGGTAGCCGACCCGGCGCTGTCGTTCACCGACGTCAGCGTGGTTCGCGGTGGGCGCACGATCTGGTCGCAGTCGACACTGCAGGTTCAGGCCGGCACGTTCGTCGCGGTCATCGGCGCCAACGGCGCCGGTAAGACCACGCTGCTCAACGTGATCCTCGGGCTGGTGCCGACGGCCAGCGGCACCGTGCGCGTCTTCGGCCGGCCCCCCGGTGCGCGCAACGACCTCATCGGCTACGTCCCGCAGCACTATGACGTCAACGCGACCGAAGCGATCCGGGCGCGCGACGCGGTGCTGCTCGGGTTGACCGGCAGCCGGTGGGGGTTCGCCCGGCCGAGTGCTGCCGACCGCCGACGCGTCGACGACGCCCTGCGCTGGGTCGAGGCGACCGACATCGCCAGCAGGAGGCTCTCCGAGCTGTCTGGCGGTCAGCGGCAACGCATCGCGCTGGCCAGTGCGTTGGTCTCCGAGCCCCGGATGTTGATCCTGGACGAGCCGTTGGCGTCGCTGGATCTGCGTAACCAGCACGAGATCGTCGAGCTCCTCGCCCGGCTGAAGGCAGAACTCGGCGTGACGATCATCGTGGTGGCCCACGACCTCAACCCACTGCTGGCGATGCTGGACAGCGCGATCTACCTTCTCGACGGACACGCCCACCACGCGGCCATCGACAAGGTGGTGGACTCCGACCTGCTCACCCACATGTACGGCACCCCGATCAAGGTCGCGCACACCCTGCAGGGGGACCTCTACATGCGGAGCTCGTGATGAGGCAGACCATTCTCGCGGTGGGCTACCAGGACAACTGGGTGCACATCCTCGGCTCGTCGTTCATGCGCAACGCGTGGCTGGGCGGCACCATCGTGGCGCTGGCGGCCGGCCTGATGGGCTACTTCATCGTGGTCCGCAACTCGTCGTTCGCCGCGCACGCGCTCGCCCACATCGGTCTGCCGGGCGCCACCGGCGCCGTGCTGCTCGGGGTGCCGGCGGCGGTCGGGCTCGGCGTGTTCTGCGTCGGCGGCGCGCTGGTGATCGGCGCGCTGGGTAAACGCGCCTCTGATCGCGACGTCGCCACCGGCACGGTGCTCGCGTTCGCCACCGGGCTCGGCCTTCTGTTCAACTCGCTGGCCACCCGCAACTCCTCGACGTTGACGAACGTGTTGTTCGGCAACCTGTTGGCGATCACCGCAGAGCAGCTGATCGGTTTTCTCGTGCTGTTGCTGCTGCTGGCCGCCAGCATCGCGTTCATCTACCGGCCGCTGCTGTTCACCTCGGTGAACAGCCAGGTGGCCGAGGCCAAGGGTGTCCCGGTGCGCGGCCTGTCGATCGTGTTCATGGTGCTGCTCGGTATCACTGTCACGATGGCCGTGCAGGCGGTGGGCACGCTGCTGCTGTTCGCACTGGTGGTCACACCGGCGGCGACGGCGCTCAGCCTGACCGCGCGGCCGGTGTTCGCGATGGCGATCTCGGCGGGCATCGGTCTGGCGTCGGTGTGGGTCGGACTGGCCGTGTCGGCGATGTTCAACCTTCCGCCGAGTTTCGTGGTCGTGTCGATCGCCTGCGGTATCTGGTTGGTGACGTGGATACTTCACCGCTTGCCGCGCCGAAACCGGATGTCTGCTGCGGATCGCGCGCAGTCCACTAACCTCTCCGAACATGTCCAGGAGTCCGACGCCGCGACGGCGCGCGACCCTGGCCTCACTCGCCGCTGAACTCAAGGTCTCGCGGACCACCGTCTCCAACGCCTACAACCGGCCCGACCAACTGTCGGCCGAGTTACGCGAGCGGGTGCTCTCGACGGCGAAGCGTCTCGGCTATCCCGGGCCCGATCCGGTGGCCCGCTCACTGCGGACCCGCCGGGCGGGAGCGGTCGGCCTGATGATCACCGAACCGCTGAACTACTCGTTCTCCGATCCTGCGGCACTGGACTTCGTCGCGGGTCTGGCCGAGTCGTGCGAGGCGGTCGGGCAGGGCCTGCTGCTGGTGGCGATCGGACCCAACCGCAGTGTGAGCGACGGGTCGGCGGCGGTGCTGGCGGCCGGCGTCGACGGGTTCGTGGTGTACTCGGCATCCGACGACGACCCGTACCTGCCGGTCGTGCTGCAGCGTCACCTGCCCGTCGTGATCGTCGACCAGCCCATGGATGTGCCGGGCACGTCGCGGGTGTGCATCGACGACCGCGCCGCGATGCGCCGCCTCACCGAGTACGTGCTCGAACTGGGCCATCGGCACATCGGCTTGCTCACCATGCGGCTGGGCCGGGATTGGCCGCACGGCGGTCGCGGACCGGCCCTCGCCGACCCGGAACGGGTGCGCACTCCGCACTTCCACGTACAGAGCGAACGAATCAACGGCGTGTACGACGCCTTGACCGCAGCCGGCCTTGACCCCGGCGCGCTGACCGTGGTGGAGAGCTACGAGCATCTCCCGACGTCCGGCGGCATCGGCGCGGATGTCGCGCTGGAGGCCAACCCGCGCATCACCGCGCTGATGTGCACTGCCGACGTGCTGGCGCTCTCGGCGATGGATCGGCTGCGCGCGCGGGGGGTGTACGTGCCCGGCCAGATGACGGTGACGGGATTCGACGGGGTGCCCGAGGCGTTGTCGCGCGGGCTGACCACCGTGCGCCAGCCGAGCGTCGAAAAGGGCCGTCGCGCCGGACAATTGCTGCACAACCCGCCTCGCTCGGGATTGGCGGTGGTCGAGGTCCTCGACACCGAATTGGTGCGAGGCCGCACCTCGGGTCCGCCCGCCTAGTCCTCAGCTCTTCCGGCGGGCCACGATGACGTCGTCGTGGGTGTGCTGACCGTCGACCCCAGCGGGCACCCGGCGCGGTCGCCGGCGGTCGACCTTCACGTCCCACTTCGCACCCAGGGATCTGACCACGTCGTCGTGACCGACGAAATCGGCCGGGTCGAACCCGAACGACTTCGCCTTCTCCACGTCGATGTCCGCGTGATGCACCACGAGTAGCGTCCCGCCCGGCGCGACGGCAGTGAGCAGCGCGCTTTGCGCGTCATCGCCGTCGGAGTGAAGCAGGGCGGGGTAGTGCGCGGTGACCAGATCGAAACCGCCCGCAGGCAAGGGCAGGTCCTCCAGGCGTGAACACACCCATGTGACGTCGACGCCGGCGTCGCGTGCGCGGGCCGCGGCCCGATCGAGGGCGACCTGGGAGACGTCCAGCCCGGTCACTGTCCAGCCGTGCACGGCGAGCCACACGGCGTCGGCGCCCACTCCGCATCCGATGTCGAGGACGGTGCCCCTAGGGAGCTCCCCTGCCTGGGCGATCAGTACGTCGCTCGGCTGGACGTCAGACATGTGATCCGCGTAACCGGTGTAACGCTCGTCCCATTCGGCGGCGAGCGCGCTCGAAGCGTCGCATCCATTGGTCATGCGGCCAGCATTCACGGGCGCACTGACGACGCGCAATCGGCTTTGCCGATCGGGCAAATCCCGATCAGGGCGGCCCGTTGAGCGCTGCGGCGAATCTGTCGACTGTCGCCCGCTGCCACTGCAGATAGCTCATGCCGTCGGGCAACCCGGCACTGACCGTGATGATCGGCAGCGCCGCCGCGCGGGCGGCCGCGGTGATCTCGTCGAACACCCCGCCTTTGGCTTGATCGTCGACGACGAGCGCGGTGACGCGGCGGGACGTGACGGAGTCCAGCACGGTCGCGACGTCGACCGGTGACGGTGTTCGGCCCTGCCGGAGCGCATCGGTGAACGCCGGGGGAGTCTTGTCGGCGATGCCGGCGTTGCGCACCGCGTAGGTCGCGACGGGGGCGGTCGAGACGACCGACGCGCCGGGATGAGCCTGCCCGATGGCGTGCTGGGCCAACAGCAGCGTGTCGAGGTCCTCGTCGAACTGTTGAGCCGCCGCCGTGTAGTCCGCCGCGTGCTCGGCGTCGGACCCACCGAAGGTGTCGGCGATGCGGTCGGCCACCGCCTTGGCCGTGAGCAGGTCGTAGAAGACCGCATCGTCGGCCGGTGGCTGAATCGGGCTCACCGACAGGGCGTCGATGCGCGGAATGTCGGGCGAGGCGTTCAAGATCGGCTCGATCCACTGGTCGAACCGGCCGCCGTTGTAGACGACCAGCGAGGCGTCGGCGATCTCGCCCGCGGCGGCATCGCCGGGGGTGAACGATCGCGGGTCGGTGGCGGGCGGGACCAACGACCGCACGGTTGCGTGGTGTCCGACGACGACCGCGGCGACGCTGGCCCACGCCTCGGTGGAGGCGACCACATTGGCGGTGCCGTGTTCGGACCCCGGTGGCGTCTGCGAACAACCGGTGCTCACCAGCAGCGCGGCGGCGAACAGGGCGCAGATGCGCATCGAGAGAGGCACGATGTCAGCCTTCGCTCCGGCCGGCCCGCACACTCAGCAGATGCGCCAGGGCGGCGGCGACGTCCTCGGGCGCGTCGACCCGGTGGCCGGCGGCGGTGTCGCCGGGACCCACCTTCACCCCGATGTCGGCGTCGGACAGCCGACGGAACGCCTTCTCGTCGGTGACGTCGTCGCCGAAGAACACCACCGCGCTCGCGGCGTGCTCGGCCCGTAGGATGTCCAGCGCCTCACCCTTGTCGGTGGAGATGACCGCGAATTCCAGCACGGCCTTGCCCGTCGTGGCGTGGGCGTCCCAGCCCGCGGCGGCGTCCCACGCCGCGGCCAGCGCCGCCTCCCCGTCGCCCTCCGAGGCATTGCGCACGTGCAACGCCACGCTCGCGGGTTTGGTCTCGACGGTGACGCCCGGCTTGCCTGCGGCGATCGCCGACAGCGTCTCGGTGATCGCGTGCAGCAGGTCGGTGTCGATGTCGTGGGCGAAGCCGGAATCGAACTCCGCCCCGTGACTGCCGACCAGGTGCACGGCGTCAGGCATCGACGACAACGTCCGCAGATCGCGTAGTGCGCGACCGGAGATCAGTGCCACCTCGGTGTCGGGCAGCCCGGCCAACGCGACCAGCGCGTCGCCGGCGTCGGGTAGCGGGCGGGCGTCGGCGGGGTTCGAAACGATCGGCGCCAATGTGCCGTCGAAGTCGGAGGTGACCAGCAGGCGCGGTGCCTGAGCCGCGGCAGTCAGTGCGGTGGACAGCTCGGGCGGCAGCACGCCTTCAGATCTTAGGTTGCTCGCCGTCTCCGATGAGAAGCCGCATCGCCAGGTCCAGGCGCTTGCTCACATCGGTGGCCGAGGCGCGGCGGGTGAGCCAGGCCAGCAGATTCGACAGCCACACATCCGAGATCACCCGGGCGATGTGGTACTGGTCCTCGGTCGGTTCCCCGTCGCTCATCGCGCGCGCGAACATCGAGTCCATCAGCTTGCCGACGTAGTCCACCTCGCCGGCGGCCGAGGCGTCGGCGAACACGAACGCCCGCGTCATCGCTTCGGTGAGCAGGGGATTGCGCTGCATGGCCCGGTTCAGCTTGCCGACCATGATGTTGAGCCGCTGGTACGGCGTCGCGCCCGCGGCGAGCACGGCGCGATCGGTCTTGGCGTCGATGCGTTCGAACTCGCGGCCCAGCGCGGAGACCAGGAGGTGCACCTTCGAGGGGAAGTAGCGGTAGAGGGTGCCGACCGCGACGTCGGCGCGTTCGGCGACAGCGCGCATCTGCACGGCCTCGTAGCCGCCCTTGGAGGCGATTGCCAGGGTGGCGTCCAGGATGCGCTTGCGGCGTTCCCGCTGCGCTTCGGAGCCCAGTTCGGACTCCGCCAGCACCGCGACGTTCATCACCTGCCGGGGGCGGGCGTCCGCTCCCGCGCCGTCGGCGCGCGCCGACGACCCTGCTGCGGACTGAGACGACCCGGACATGCGGCCTGGCTCCTTACGTGCTCTCGTGTGGTGCAACCGAGAGAAACGATACGCATTCCGGTCGCAACTATCTCACCGCCGTCCAGTGTCGCCAGCGATTCTGGTCTGCTGCGATGGCGGTCGACTTGACTGTCGAACGCTGGCACTATTAGAACACGTTCTAGTGGGAAGCACGGGGTTCTCACCCAAAGCCAAGGAGTCACGGTGTCGGCAACCATCAGCGATGAGCAGTTCGCCGCACGCGAGCTCGTCCGTGACTGGGCGTCGGGATCGCGATCCGTCGAAGCCGTCCGCGACGTCGAACAGGGCGCCATCGACGCCTGGCGCGGGCCGTTCGACGCACTGGCTCAGCTCGGGATATTCGGGGTCGCGCTGCCGGAGCAGCGTGGCGGCGCGGACGGCACCGTGGCCGATCTGTGCGCGATGCTCGAGGAGGCGGCTGCCGCGCTGGTGCCCGGCCCGGTGGCCACGACGGCGCTGGCCACGGTGGTGCTGGACGCCTCACAGGACGAACTCGTCGAAGCTCTCGCGTCCGGCCAGCGCACGGCCGGGGTCGCGCTGCGGGCTGACCTCACGTGCAGCGGCGCGACGGTGTCGGGATCCGCGCCGTTCGTGCTGGGTGCCACCGACGACGCAGTGCTGCTGCTGCCTGCCGGGGACGCATGGGTGCTCGTCGACGCGTCGGCCGGGGGCGTCACCGTCGAACACCACAGGGCCACCGATTTCTCCCGCCCGCTGGCCCGGGTGACCCTTGACGCGGCGCCTGCCACGATGATCGCGACGTCTGCGCAGCGCGTGGTGGACCTGGCCGCGACGATCGCGGCGGCCGAAGCCGCCGGGGTGGCCCGGTGGCTACTGACGACGGCGACCGAGTACGCCAAGGTGCGCGAGCAGTTCGGCAGGCCGATCGGCAGCTTCCAGGCGATCAAGCACATGTGCGCCGAGATGCTGCTACGCAGCGAACAGGCGTCGGTGGCCGCGGCCGACGCGGCGCGCGCTGCGGGCGAGTCCGCCACCGAATCCGACAACGAGCAGCTGTCCATCGCCGCGGCGCTGGCCGCCTCGGTGGGCATCGAGGCGGCCAAAGCCAACGCCAAGGACTGCATCCAGGTGCTCGGTGGCATCGGCATCACCTGGGAGCACGACGCGCATCTGTATCTGCGCCGCGCCTACGGCATCGGCCAGTTCCTGGGCGGTCGGTCGCACTGGCTGCGCCGGGTCGCGGCGCTGACCCAGCAGGGTGTGCGCCGTGACCTGCACATCGACCTCGAGTCGGTCGCCGATCGACGACCCGAGATCGCCGCGGCGGTGGCCGACGTCGCGGCCGCACCGCAGGACCGCCGGCAGGTCGTGATGGCCGAGACGGGCCTGCTGGCGCCGCACTGGCCGCGCCCTCACGGGCGAGATGCCGGCCCGGCCGAGCAACTCCTCATCGATCAGGAGTTGGCCGCGGCCGGGATCACCCGGCCCGACCTGGTGATCGGGTGGTGGGCGGTGCCGACGATCCTCGAGCACGGCAGCGTCGAGCAGATCGAGCAGTTCGTGCCGCCGACGCTGCGCGGCGAACTCAGCTGGTGTCAGTTGTTCAGCGAGCCGGGCGCCGGTTCCGACCTGGCCGCACTGCGCACGAAAGCTGTTCGCGCAGAGGGGGGTTGGAAGCTCACCGGGCAGAAGGTGTGGACGTCGGCGGCGCAGAAGGCGCACTGGGGAGTGTGTCTGGCGCGAACGGATCCGGACGCTCCGAAGCACAAGGGCATCACGTACTTCCTGATCGACATGACCAGTCCGGGCATCGTGATCCGTCCGCTGCGCGAGATCACCGGCGACGAACTGTTCAACGAGGTGTTCTTCGACGACGTGTTCGTGCCCGACGAGATGGTGGTCGGCAGCGTCAACGAGGGGTGGAAGCTGGCGCGCACCACACTGGCCAACGAGCGTGTCGCGATGGCGCAGGGCACCGCCCTGGGCAACCCGATGGAGGAGCTGTTGCGAGCGCTGTCGGAGTCCGAAGTCGATGGCGCACAACAAGACCGGCTCGGTGAACTGATCGTCACCGCGCAGGTGGGGTCGCTGCTGGACCAGCGCATCGCCCAGCTCGCGGTCGGCGGGCGGGACCCCGGTCCGCAGGCCAGCGCCCGCAAGCTCATCGGTGTGCGGTACCGCCAGGCGCTCGCGGAGTTCCGGATGGAGCTGTCCGACGGTGGTGGTGCGGTCGAGAATCAGCAAGTGCACGATTTCCTGAACACCCGTTGCCTGACCATCGCCGGCGGCACCGAGCAGATCCTGCTGACGATGGCGGGGGAGCGGCTGCTCGGGCTGCCGCGCTAGCCGAAGCGGGTCTGCGCGCAGGCGGTCGGGGTGGTGAGGTTGACGCCGCTGTAGACCACCTGGATCTGTGAGCAGGCGATGAAATCGGCGTCGGTGGCGGGTAACCCGTTCTGCCACTGTGTCGGCACCGAGTCGCCGTCGGAGGTGAACCTTTGAATGGGTCCGCCGCCGAAGTAGGTGATGGACAGCTCGACGTCGCTGAGCGAGCGGTACATCTTCGACAGCACGTTCTCGTGGTTGGCGCCCTTGAGCTCGCGGGGGTTGCCCGACGGCGCGCTGTACCACGCCTGCTGCCAGACGTCGCGGTTCGAGCTGCGCAACGTGACGGTCTGACGCGCCCAGGTGTCGCCGGGAAAGCCGGTGGGGCCGCCCGGCGTCAGCAGGCTGGCGGTGGTGGTGAAGAAGCACCGCGCCTGCGCCGAGTCGCAGTTGGCCGACACCTGCATCTGGATGGAGGTCGCGGGGTCGACGGCGATCGAGCTGGTCTTGGTGTCCGACGCGGCGGCGGCCGTCCCGGACGGGACGATCGTCGAGGCCAGCGCCGAGACCAGCACGGTGGTCAGCACTGCTGCGCTTCTTGCCGGGAGCCGCTTCATCCTGGGGAACCTATCGCGCGACTCACTCGTCATAGGTCACTTCGACCGAATCGGAGAGCGGATGCGCCTGGCACGCCAGGATCAGGCCCTCGTCGAGATCCTGTTGCTCGAGAACGTCGTTGACCTCCATCTCGGTCTCGCCGGACTTCTTGACCACCGCGCATGCCCCGCAGTGGCCCTCGCGGCAGGAGAACGGCGCGTCAAGGCCTTTGTCGAGCAGCACGTCGAGCAATTTCGCCCGGCGCGGCCAGGACAATTCGTGGGTGGTGCCGTCGAGGGTTACGACGGCGGTCGCGGGTCCCTCGCCGCCGTCGTCGGTGTCGTCGAGGACGACCGCGGCGAACGGGTCGGAGTCCAGCGACTTGAACACCTCGATGTGGATGCGCTCCGGGGCGGCGCCGCACGAGGTGAGTGCCTCCTGCGCGGCCGCCATGAAGGGCCCGGGCCCGCAGAGGAACGCCTCGCGGTCGCGGTAGGGCGCGAGCAGGGCGGCCAACGCCGCGGTGCTCGGTAACCCCTGCACCGATTCCAGCCAGTGCACCGTGGTGAGCCGGTCGGGATACTTCGCCGCCAGATCGCGCAGCGCGGCGGCGAAGATCACCGCGTCCTGGTCGCGGTTGGCGTAGACGAGGGTGACCTGCCCGCTGCCCTGGACGAGCGCGGACTTGAGGATCGCCATCATGGGGGTGATCCCGCTGCCGGCGGCCAGCAGCAGGAAGTCGGTGTCGAGATCGGCGGGCACGAAGGTGCCCGAGGGGGCCAGTACGTGCACGCGCATGCCGGGGTGGGCGTTGTCGCAGAGCCAGTTCGAGGCGTACCCGTCGGCGGTGCGCTTGACGGTGACGGTCAGCGGATCGCCGGTGAACGGCGAACTGCACAGCGAGTAGCAGCGGGCAACCGCGCCTGTGCGGTCGCTGGGCACCCGCAGCGTCAGGAACTGTCCCGGCGCGTAGCGCAGCTTGTCGGCGGGCACCTCGTCGGGCGCGGTGAACACCAGAGAACGGGCGTCGGCCGTCTCGTCGATCACCTCGGCGATCTCCAGCTCGAGTACATGAGCACCCAACGGCTCGTCGATCACAGGCGGCTCTCTCTTCCACACCGTCGGAGGTTCATAACTAGAACATGTTACAGAAATGCATGTGTGCAGGTCCAGCAGCTACAGCGCACCGCTACTCGACACAAATCGTAACGTGTTCTAATCTTTGTGCAGGTCCCTACTCCTGGGAGGCAAAACCAGTGACGTCCATTGAACAGCGCGACGTGCAGTCGGTTCTCGCCGGCATCGACGATCTGCTGCCGCGTATCGCCAAGCGCGCCGCCGCCGCCGAGGAGCTGCGGCGTCTGCCCGATGACACCGTCGCCGAGCTCGACGAGGTCGGCTTCTTCAAGCTCCTGCAGCCGGAGCAGTGGGGCGGTATGCAGTGTGACCCCACGGTGTTCTACGAGGCCGTGCGCCGCCTCGCCAGCGCCTGCGGGTCGACGGGCTGGGTGTCGTCGATCATCGGCGTGCACAACTGGCACCTGGCGCTGTTCGATCAGCAGGCCCAGGAAGACGTCTGGGGCGACGATCCGACGGTGCGGGTCTCGTCGTCGTATGCCCCGATGGGTGCGGGCACGGTCGTCGACGGCGGTTACCTGGTCAGTGGCGCGTGGCAGTGGTCGTCGGGATGCGATCACGCGACGTGGGCATTCCTCGGCGGTCCGGTGATCAAGGACGGCCGGCCGGTCGACTTCGGCAGCTTCTTGATCCCGCGCACGGACTATCGCATCGACGACGTGTGGAATGTGGTGGGGCTCAAGGCCACTGGCAGCAACACCGTGGTCGTCAAGGACGTCTTCGTGCCCCGGCACCGGTTCCTGTCGTACAAGTCGATGAACGACGGCACCGCCGGCGGTTACCGGACCAATTCGGCGCCGGTCTACAAGATGCCATGGGGCACCATGCATCCCACCACGATCAGCGCGCCGATCATGGGCATGGCCTACGGCGCCTACGACGCCCACGTCGAGCACCAGGGCAAGCGGGTGCGTGCCGCGTTCGCCGGCGAGAAGTCCAAGGAGGATCCCTTCGCCAAGATCCGGATCGCCGAGGCGGCCAGTGACATCGATGCCGGCTGGCGTCAGTTGATCGGCAACGTCGGCGAGGAATACCAGCTGCTGCAGTCGGGTCAGGAGATCCCGTTCTCGCTGCGTGCCCGCGCCCGTCGTGACCAGGTGCGGGCCACCGCCCGCGCGATCGCGTCGATCGACCTGCTGTTCGAGGCGTCCGGCGCCACGGCACTGCAACTCGACCAGCCGGTGCAGCGGTTCTGGCGGGACGCGCACGCCGGCCGGGTGCACGCGGCCAACGAGCCCGAGCGCGCGTACCTGATCTTCGGTAACGACGCGTTCGGTCTGCCGCCCCAGGACACGATGGTCTAGATGACTTCGTTCGCCGCCGAAGCTGCCCAGCAGCAGGAGATCACGTTCGAGTCCACCTCGAGGTATGCGCAGGTCCGAGACGACATGCGGCTGCACTACCACGAGGCGGGCGACCCGGAGTCGCCCACGGTGGTGCTGCTGCACGGCGGCGGGCCGGGTGCGTCGAGCTGGTCGAACTTCAGCCGCAACATCGGGGTGCTGGCCCGGCATTTCCACGTGCTGGCCGTCGATCAGCCCGGCTACGGGCATTCCGACAAGCACACCGAGCACGAGCAGTACAACCGCTACAGCGCGACCGCATTGCTCGGGCTGTTCGACCAGCTGGGCATCGAACGTGCTGCGCTTGTCGGCAATTCGCTCGGCGGCGGTACAGCGGTGCGCTTCGCACTGGACAATCCCAAGCGCGCGGGCCGGCTGGTGTTGATGGGTCCGGGCGGGTTGAGTGTCAACCTGTTCGCCCCGGACCCCACCGAGGGTGTGAAGCTGCTGGGCCGCTTCGCCAATGACCCGACGCGGGAGAACATCGAGAGGTTCCTCCGCATCATGGTGTTCGATCAATCGTTGATCACCCCGGAGCTGGTCGAGGAGCGATTCCAGATCGCCAGCACGCCCGAGTCGTTGGCGGCCACCAAGGCGATGGGGAAGTCGTTCGCCGGCGCCGATTTCGAGCTCGGCATGATGTGGCGCGACGTGTACAAGCTGCGTCAGCCGGTGCTGTTGATCTGGGGCCGGGAGGATCGGGTCAACCCGCTGGACGGCGCACTGGTGGCGCTCAAGCAGATCCCGCGCGTACAGCTGCACGTCTTCGGGCAGTGCGGACATTGGGCGCAGCTGGAGAAGTTCGACGAATTCAACAAGCTGACCATCGATTTCCTCGGAGGATGAGGTCGTGACGATCCGTTCGCTCGGATACCTGCGTATCGAAAGCACCGACGTCGGGGCGTGGCGCGAGTACGGCCTCAAAGTGCTCGGCATGGTGGAGGGTTCCGGCGCCACCGAGGGGGCGCTCTATCTGCGCATGGACGAATTCCCCGCCCGGCTGGTCATTGTTCCGGGCGAACACGACCGGCTCCTGGTCTCGGGTTGGGAAACCGCGAATGCCGCCGCGCTGCAGGAAGTTCGGCAGCGCCTCGACGTTCAGGGTGTGCCCTACAAGGAGGGCACTGCCACCGAACTGGCCGAGCGGCGCGTCGACGAGATGATCACCTTCGACGACCCGTCAGGTAACACCCTCGAGGTGTTCCACGGTGTCGCGCTCGAGCACCGCCGCGTGGTCAGCCCCTACGGGCACAAGTTCGTCACCGAGGAGCAAGGGCTCGGCCATGTCGTGCTCACCACCCGCGACGACGTCGAGACCCTGCACTTCTACCGCGACGTGCTCGGCTTCAGCCTGCGCGACTCGATGAAGCTGCCCCCGCAGCTGGTCGGCCGCCCTGCCGACGGGGCGCCGGCCTGGCTACGCTTCCTCGGGGTGAACCCCCGGCATCACAGCCTGGCCTTCATGCCCGGCGAAACACCCAGCGGCATCGTGCATCTGATGGTCGAGGTGGAAAACGCCGACGATGTCGGGCTCTGCCTGGATCGCGCCCTGCGGCGCAAGGTCAAGATGTCGGCGACCCTGGGTCGGCACGTCAACGACAAGATGTTGTCCTTCTACATGAAGACACCGGGCGGCTTCGACATCGAATTCGGTTGCGAGGGGCTCGAAGTCGACGATCACAGCTGGGTGGCGCGGGAAAGCACCGCGGTATCGCTGTGGGGACACGACTTCAGCGTGGGCTTCAAATAGCCCCGTGACCAAACCACCCATCGACCCGCGCACATTCCGCAATGTGCTGGGCCAGTTCTGTACGGGCATCACGGTGATCACCACCGTGCACGACGGTCAGCCCATCGGGTTCGCCTGCCAGTCGTTCGCGGCGCTGTCTCTCGACCCGCCGCTGGTGCTGTTCTGTCCCACCAAGGTGAGCCGCTCGTGGCAGGCCATCGAGGCCAGCGGCACATTCTGCGTGAACATCCTGCACGAGAACCAGAAGGATGTGTCGGCACGCTTCGGTTCCCGCGAACCGGACAAGTTCGCCGAGATCGACTGGTCACCGTCGCCGCTGGGCTCGCCCATCATCGACGGCACGCTGGCCCACATCGACTGCACGGTTGCCTCGGTGCACGACGGCGGCGACCACTTCGTGGTGTTCGGGGCGGTGCACTCACTGTCGGACGTCCCGAAGAAGAAGCCGCGACCGCTGCTGTTCTATCAGGGGCAGTACACGGGGATCGAGCCGGACAAGAACAGCCCTGCGGACTGGCGCAACGACCTGGAGGCATTTCTCACCGCCACCACGGACGACACCTGGCTCTGAGCGGCGAATTACACGCCTGTCATTCATCCCCAATGTGGATAACCCTGTGGATGAACGAGACGATCGTGGCGGTCACCTCCCGGTGCACGGTCTCGTTCAGGATGTCGTGCCGGGCGCCGGGGAACTCGACCAGCTCGAGCGCTGCGATGGCCTCGGTGTAGGCGCGCACGGCGCTGACCGGGGCGATCGGATCGTTGACGCCGTGAACGGCGAGCGTCGGCACCGCCAGCGCCGGGAGGTCGGAGCCGAACCGGTCCCACGCCCGGTCCAGCTCGCGCGCCAGCGCGCGGCTGTCGGCCTCGACGAAGGCCAGCGGGTCGTTGACCATCGAGTCGAGGTAGAACGGATCCGCCGACAGCCACGACGGGTCCAGGTCGAGCGACGTGTCGACGTCGAGCAACTCCGGTACCGGCACCAATGGGGCGCCGGAAATGACCGCGCCGGGGAACCGGCCGCCGTCCTCGAGGACACGCACGAGCGAGACGACAGCCCCGTACGAGTGACCCTGCGCGATCACCGGTATCCCCGGGTGTGCGTCGGTGGCGAGCTCGGTCAGGCTCTCGGCCAGCGCCGAGCTGTCCTCGATGGTGCCCACATTGCCGCGGTCACCGACGGTGAGGCCGTGGCCGAACTGGTCCACCGCCCACAGGTCGATGCCCGCCGCGTTGAGTGCGAAGCCGTACCGGTGGTAAACCCCGGTGTGCTCGCCGAAACCGTGGAGGAAGACGACCGAGGCGATCGGGTCCGGGGCCGCCCAATGCCGGTAGTAGGCACGTCCACGGGGATGGTCGAGGAAGGGCATGCCTCACGTTAAACGGCGCCGAGCAGGACGTCGTGTTGCTCGGTCATCTGGGTCTGGATCGCGTCGACAACGGCGGCGACCTCGGGACGGCGCCGTGTCTCGGGCCGGGCGACGAGCCAGTAGGCGAGCCGGACCGAGACGGTGTCGGCCAGCACGCGGACCAGATCATCGTGCCGGTCGGCCATGAAGCAGGGCAACAGCCCGAGGCCCGCGGCCGCTCGGGTGGCCTCGACGTGGACGAAGACATTGGTCGAGGTCACCGATTCACGCATCGCGGGCGCGAAGCTGGTCGCCAGGTCCAGATCGTCGACCTGGAGCATCGAGTCGATGAAGTAGACCAGCGGAAACCGGTGGAGGTCGGCCACGTCCGCCGGCGACCCGTGCTCGGCCAGATAGTCCTGCGAACCGTAGAGGCCCAGGCAGTAGTCGCCCAGTCGCTGGGCTGTGGCCCGATGCACGCGGGGCTCGCTCCCGGGTTCGGCGACCACCACCTCGAGGTCGAGTCCTGAGCGCTGCTGGGTGGCGCGCCGGGTCGCGGCCACGATCTCGACCGCGACGTTCGGGTGCCTGCGCTGTACCGCCGCGGCGGCGGGTGCGGCGATGTAGGCAGAGAACCCGTCGGTCGCCGACAGTCGGACCACGCCTTCCAGCGTGCGGTTGCCTGCCGCGTCGACGGTGAGTGAGCGCACAGCCGAGTCGACGGCCTCGGCTGCCGCAAGGGCGTCCCGGCCGAGTTCGGTCAGTTCCCACCCGCCGGCCACCCGCGCCAGCACCCGCCCGCCCATCGCCCGTTCCAGCGCGGTGATGCGACGGCTGATCGTCGTGTGGTTGAGGCCGAGTTCCTCGGCCGCGGTGGTGTATCGACCGGTGCGTCCGACGGCGAGCAGGACTAGCAGATCGTCGGCGCTCGGGCGGCGGGCAGCTGCGGTCATTTCTGCATTTTCGCAGATCAGTCGTGCGGTTTTGGCCATTGCTGCAGTGGGTAGCTGCAGGAATACTCATTGCCATCTGTGGTGGGCATCACAACAAAGGGGTGTGAATTGAGTACGCAACAGGACGCCGGGTCGGTCACGACCGGCCTCAAACGCGTCGTCGTGGCGTCGATGGCCGGCACCGTCGTCGAGTGGTACGAGTTCTTTCTCTACGCCACCGCGGCCACGCTGGTGTTCAACAAGGTGTTCTTCGCCGAAGGCACGAGTGAGGCGGCAGGGCTGATCGCGGCGTTGTTGACGTACGCCGTCGGCTTCGTCGCCCGTCCGCTCGGCGGGGTGGTGTTCGGGCACTTCGGCGACAAGCACGGCCGCAAGAAGCTACTTCAGTTCGCGATCCTGCTCGTCGGCGTCGTCACGTTCTTGATGGGCTGCCTGCCCACCTACGCACAGATCGGGGTGTGGGCGCCGATCCTGTTAGTGCTGCTGCGATTCCTGCAGGGCTTCGCGGTCGGCGGTGAGTGGGGTGGCGCGGTGCTGCTGGTCGCCGAGCACAGCCCGAGCAAGGATCGCGCGTTCTGGGCGAGCTGGCCGCAGGCCGCTGTGCCGGTCGGCAACATGCTGGCCACCGTGGTGCTGCTGGTGCTCACCGGCACGCTGTCCGACGATGCGTTCCTGTCGTGGGGCTGGCGGGTCGCGTTCTGGCTGTCGGCGGTGGTCGTGCTGATCGGCTACTACATCCGCACCAAGGTCACCGACGCGCCGATCTTCGTGGAGGCGCAGCAGGAGGTGGAGCGGGTCAAGGCCGTGTCCTACGGCGTATTCGAGGTGCTGAAGCGTTATCCCCGTGGGGTTTTCACGGCCATGGGGCTGCGGTTCGCGGAGAACATCATGTACTACCTCGTGGTCACGTTCTCGATCGTCTATCTCAAGACCCATGTCGGCGCCGACACCAGCGACATCCTGTGGTGGCTCCTCGCCGCGCACTTCGTGCACTTCCTGGTCATCCCGCAGGTCGGCAAGCTCTCCGACCGGTTCGGCCGGCGCCCGGTGTACATGGTCGGCGCCGTGCTGGCCGCCACGTGGGGCTTCTTCGCGTTCCCGATGATGAACAGCGGCGATTACCTGCTGATCATGGCGGCGATCATCCTCGGGCTGATGATCCACTCACTGATGTACGCACCGCAGCCGGCGATCATGGCCGAGATGTTCCCGACCCGAATGCGGTATTCGGGGGTATCGCTCGGCTATCAGGTCACCTCGATCGTGGCCGGCTCGCTGGCGCCGGCAATCGCCACCTGGCTGCTGGACGGGTTCGGTACCTGGGTGCCGATCGCCCTGTACCTCGCGGCGGCGGCGGTGATCACGTTGATCGCTGCCTGGTTCACCCGCGAGACCACCGGCCTCGACCTCAAGACGCTCGACGAGGCCGACCGCGAGCAGCTCGCCAAGGCGGGCATCGCATGAGTGGGCCGGGCATGACGGAGCTGGCAGGCCGCACGGCCCTGGTGACGGGTGGAGCAAGCGGGATCGGGGCGGCCTGCGCGCGGGAGCTGGCATCGCGGGGGGTGGCCGTCACGGTGGCCGACATCGACGACGTCGGGGCCAAGGCGCTCGCCCAGGAGATCGGCGGAACGGCATGGGCACTCGATCTGTCGGACGTCACCGCGCTGGAGGATCTGCGGCTCGACGTCGACATCCTCGTCAACAATGCCGGCATCCAGAGCATCGACGAGATCGCCGAGTTCCCGCCCGAGCGCTTCCGCACGATGATGGCGCTGATGGTGGAGGCACCGTTTCTGTTGATCCGCGCCGCGCTACCGCACATGTACCAGCAGGGCTACGGGCGCGTCATCAACATCTCGTCCATTCACGGGCTGAGGGCGTCACCATTCAAGGTGGCCTACGTGACCGCCAAACACGCGCTCGAAGGGCTGTCCAAGGTGACCGCGCTGGAGGGCGGGCCGCACGGCGTCACCAGCAACTGTGTCAACCCGGGGTACGTCCGCACCCCCTTGGTGACAAAGCAGATCGCCGATCAGGCGCGAACGCATAACATCGCCGAGGATCAGGTCGTCACGGACATCCTCCTCAAGGAGAGTGCAGTGAAGCGGCTCGTCGAACCAGAGGAGGTAGGCACGTTGGTGGGATGGCTGGCCACGCCGTCGGCAGGGATGGTCACCGGTGCGTCGTACACGATGGACGGTGGATGGAGCGCTCGTTGACGACGACCACGGACGCGCCGCAGTGGGTGCCCTCCGACGACGACGTCGCCGGCGCGCGCGTGACCGACTTCGCGCGCTTCGCCGAGCGACGAACCGGCGGCAGCTACCCCGATTACCGCGCCCTGTGGCAGTGGTCGATCGACGATCTCGAGGGATTCTGGGCGACGCTGTGGGACTACTTCGACCTCGGTGAGCGGGGCCCGTCGGTGCTCGAGAGCACCGAAATGCCCGGCGCGCGGTGGTTTCCCGGCACCACGTGCAACTACGTCGACGCGATTGCCCGCAACGCCCGGTCCGACCGGCCCGCGATCATCTCGGTGAGCGAAAACGGACCGGACCGGGAGATGTCGTGGGACGAGTTGCTGGGCCGTGCCGCCGCCTTCGCGGACAGATTGCGGGCCGCCGGTGTGGAGGCCGGCGATCGCGTGGTCGGCTACCTGCCCAACATCGCCGAGGCGGTGATCGCGTTCCTCGCGACGGCGAGCATCGGGGCGGTGTGGAGCGCGTGCGGTCAGGACTATTCGGCGAAGGCCGCGCTGGATCGGCTCGGCCAGCTGGAACCCAAGGTCCTCGTTGCCGCCGACGGCTACCACTTCGCCGGCAAGTACCGCGACAAGCGCGACGATGTCGCGGCCCTGCGCGACGGTCTGCCCACGCTGACAGCCACATTCACGCTGGCCGATCTCGCGGAGGTCAGCTCGCATCGCCTCGACAGCGTCGCCGTGCCCTTCGATCATCCCCTGTGGATCCTGTTCTCCTCCGGCACGACCGGCTTGCCGAAGGGCATCATGCACGGCCACGGTGGTGTCGTCGTCGAACACCTCAAAGCCGTTGCGCTGCAATCGGATATCGGACCGGACGACACGTTCTTCTGGTACACGAGCCCGAGCTGGATGATGTGGAACTTCCAGGTCGCCGGGCTGCTCGTCGGTGCCACGATCGTCTGCTATGACGGCAGTCCGCATGCACCCGAGCCCGACGCGCTGTGGGCCATCGCGGCCCGCGTCGGCGCGACGGTGCTGGGCACCAGTCCGGGCTACGTGCTGGGCTGCATCAAAGCCGACGTGAATCCCGCCGCCACCCACGACCTGTCGGCGCTGCGCAGCATCGGCATCACCGGCTCGTCGTTGCCCCCGTCGTCGTCGGTGTGGCTGGGGGACAACGTCGGTGTGCACGTGGCATCGATCAGCGGGGGCACCGACGTGGTGTCGGCGTTCATCGGCGGGGTGCGCACTGTCGCGGTGTGGCCGGGCGAACTCTCGGCGCCGTTCCTGGGCGTGGCCCTCGACTCCTGGGACGAGTCGGGCCGTCCGGTTCGGGGTGAAGTCGGAGAGCTCGTCATCACCAAACCGATGCCCTCGATGCCCATCGCTTTCTGGCGCGATCCCGACCAAAGTCGTTACCGTGAAGCCTATTTCGACACCTATCCGGGGGTGTGGCGACACGGGGACTGGATCACGATCACCGATCACGGCAGCGTCATCGTGCACGGACGCTCCGACTCCACCCTGAACCGCCACGGCATCCGCATGGGCAGCGCGGACATCTACCAGGCGGTGGAGAGCCTTCCCGAGATCGCCGAGGCGCTGGTGATCGGCGCCGAGCAGCCCGACGGTGGTTACTGGATGCCGCTGTTCGTGGTCCTTGCCGACGGTGCCGAGCTCGATGACGCGCTGCGACAACGCATCAACGACGTGATCCGCACCGAGGTCTCGCCCCGGCACGTACCCGACGAGATCATCGTTGCGCCCGGCGTGCCGCACACCCGCACCGGCAAGAAACTCGAGGTGCCGATCAAGAAGCTGTTCCAGGGCCGCGATGCCGCCAAGGTCGTCGAACGCAGCGCCGTCGACGACCCCGCCCTCCTCGATTGGTACGTCACGCAACGTCGCGCCTGATCAGATCGATCGCCAGGATGCCCTCGACCATGCTGTAGCGGCGGGCCTGCGGTGGTCCGGGTAGTGGTGGTGCGGTGGAGTGGTAGGTCGCGCCGGTGGGGGTGGTGTAGTCGGCGGTGTGGCGGCCGTCGGTGTCGGTGGTGGTGACATGCCAGCCGGGGGCTTCTTTGGCGTAGTTGCAGGCTTCGCAGTTGCCGAGCCCGTTGAGCGCTGAGGTGGGGCCGCCGTGGCGGGCGGGGGTGGCGTGGTCGTGGTGACGGATCGGGGCGTCGCAGTAAGGGGTGCGACAGGTCTGGTCGCGCAGCCCGATGAACGCTGCCAACCCTTTGGGAAACAGGCGGGCCCGGGATTCCATCGCCACCAGCTGCCCGCTGCTGGGGTGGCGGTAGAGCCGCCGCAGCGTCGCTTTCGCCGTCTCATCAGCCACCGCATCCGATACCAGATCTTGCACGACGGCGGCCGGGACGGGCCCGTAGCCCTCGACCCAGCCGGGGCTGTTGTCGTCGCCGAAGAGGGTGGTGTCGGCCATGACCAGGTTGACCGCGATCGGCGCCGGTGTCTCGGCCGGGCGGGCAGTGATCCGCTCATACAACGTGTCAGTCATGACCCGCCCGCGCGGCCGGCCGTCGCCGCACAGATCCGCTTCCCGGCGCAGCGCGCCGTAGGTCCCGATGCCCTGGGACAGCGGCATCAGCGCGGTCAGGTAGACCATGCCGTTCGGCGCAGGCCTGGTAGATACCCGCGCCGACGCGGCTGCCCTCTCTTTGCGTTCCACCACCGCGGCGGCGTCCAATCGGGCGGCGATCGCGGCGGCGGCCGCTTCGATGCGAGCATTGCCCAACCCCGCCAACGCCTGCTGATCTGCGCAAAGCTCCCTATCGAGGGTGCGCCGGTCCTCCACTGTCAGGCATGCGGACTGTTTGACGATCAGAGTGGCCCGCCACTCGGTCAACACTCCGGCTTCCAGCGCGGCCAGGGTGTGGGGCATTTCCTCGACCAGCGCCCGGGGCGAACCCGAGATGCTGATTACCGCGGGCCGGGGAATCCAGACGCGCCGATGCAATCTCCGAGGCCAACCCCCGGCCGCGCCGGCGCGCGGACATCCCGGCCTCGGTCTCGGCCACGCGCCGCTTCTCGGCCCACAATGCGGTCGCGCGGGCCTGCGCTGCGGCAGCCTGCGCCTTCAGTTGTTCGCAGCGGGCCACGACCTCGCGAAGTTCAGCCTCCGAGGCCGACCCATCGAAATCGAACACCTGTGCGAACGCAGAAGCGACGCTACCCCGACCACCCGACAGATCCCGGATCTGCCAAAACAGGCGCGAACGCCAGCTCTGCCGCCCCGATCACCACCGTCTCACTTCCGAGGGTGGCCGGCACGATGCGCACGAGATCGCGTGGCCCGCCCATGCTGCGACGGCTCAACTCCTCTCGCAGGACCCCGCCGGCATAGACCGGGAATGCGCGCAGGAAGCCACCCAGCACCACGAGTCGCGGATTGAGCATGTTGATCGCGTTGCCCAGGGCGATCGCCAACGCCCTGCACTGCCGATGAAGCACATCGCGTTCGGCATCCGTCGGGCACGGTGCGGGAGCCGCGGCATCGGATCCCCCCAACTCGGCGATCAACCGGGCCAAGGGCGCCTGGGTCACCTCGGTCTCCAGGCATCCGGTGCTGCCGCAGTGGCAGGACTCGGCCCCGCCGACGAACGTGTGCCCCAGTTCGCCCGCATAGCCGGCCACGCCTTCGAGAAGTCCACCGGCGACCACGAATCCGGCGCCGATGCCCGTCGTCCCGCCGTTGACGTAGATGAGGTGGTCAGCGCCCTGATGGCGACCGAACAGGTGCTCTGCGATCGCCCCGGCGTTGGCATCGTTGGCGGCATATACCGGTAAATCCGTTGCTGTGCTGAGCAATTCACCGATCGGGACGTCATGCCAGTCCAGGTTCGGCGCCAGCTGCACTGTCGATTCCGGGCTGTGCACCAGGCCGGGCACTGCGACGCCGATCGCGGTCAGGGTGCTGCCATCGGTCAGGGCGCGCCGTGTGCGTTCCACCACCTCGGCGGCTACCGCAACGGTGTCCGCCGGTGTCGGCACCCGATCGGTGGGGCACCGAACCATCTCGAGCACCGTGCCGCCCATCGCCACCACGCCGACAGTGACGGCGTCCACCTCCGGAATCACGGTGACGGCGAGGACGCGCCGGCCGGGCCGGACGATGGGGCTGGGACGGCCCACCTGCGACACCGGAGCTGCCGGCAACTCCTCGGCCAGCCCCCGAGCCACCAGCTCCTCGACGAGATCCTTGGTCGTCGACCGCGACAACGCGGTGCGGCGCGTCAACGCGGCGCGACTCAACGAGCCGTGCTGGTGCACCAGCGTCAGCACCTTCGACAGGTTCCGCCGTCGCACCCCATCGGCGCCCGTACCCGAGCGGGTCGATGTCATGGGTCACCTCCAGGCCTTGACAGTGGTGCAGAGCACACCATATGTTCGCGCTGAGAACAAACTAGCGCCTCCGGAGGAGTTTCGACATGACCCTGGTGGAGTCCACCGCCGAGATGACCCAGACGCTGTCTCCGACGCCCGCTGACAAGTTCTCGTTCGGGCTCTGGACAGTGGGCTGGACGGCCAGCGACCCGTTCGGGGTGGCGACTCGCCCCGCCCTCGACGTCGTCGAGGCGGTGGAGCGGCTCACCGAGCTCGGCGCCTATGGGCTGACCTTCCACGACGACGACCTGTTCGCCTTCGGCAGTTCCGACGCGGAGCGGCGACGGATGATCGACCGGCTCACCGCGGCGCTGTCGGCGACGGGTATGACGGTGCCGATGGTCACCACGAACCTGTTCAGCCACCCCGTGTTCAAGGACGGCGGCTTCACCAGCAACGATCGCGCGGTGCGACGCTTCGCGCTGCGCAAGGTCCTGCGCAACCTCGACCTGGCCGCTGAGCTGGGCGCCGAGACCTTCGTGCTGTGGGGCGGACGCGAGGGCAGCGAATACGATTCCGCCAAGGATGTCCAGGCGGCCTTCGAGCGCTACCGCGAGGCACTGGACTTGTTGTGCCAGTACGTCATCGACCAGGACATCGGGGTCCGGTTCGCCATCGAACCCAAGCCCAACGAGCCGCGCGGCGACATCCTGCTCCCGACCGTCGGGCATGCCCTGGCCTTCATCGACACGCTCGCGCATCCGGAGATGGTCGGCGTCAATCCAGAGGTGGGCCACGAGCAGATGGCCGGCTTGAACTTCATGCACGGCGTCAGTCAGGCGCTCTACAGCGGCAAGCTGTTCCACATCGACCTGAACGGTCAGCGGGGCATCAAGTTCGACCAGGACCTGGTGTTCGGCCACGGAGATCTCGCCAACGCGTTCGCTCTGGTCGATCTCCTCGAGCACGGTGGCCCCGACGGCGCTCCGTCCTACACCGGTCCTCGGCATTTCGATTACAAGCCCAGCCGTACCGAGGACATCGACGGTGTCTGGGCGTCCGCCGCGGCCAACATGCGGATGTACCTGCTCCTGAAAGAACGAGCGGCGGCGTTCCGGGCGGACCCCGCGGTGGTCGAAGCGATGGCGCAGGCAAAGGTCGGCGAGCTGCGCACGCCGACCCTCGGCCCGGGCGAAACCTATACCGAACTGCTGGCCGACCGCGCGGCCTACGAAGAATTCGACGCTGACTCCTACTTCGGTGCAAAGGGATTCGGCTTCGTCGCACTCCACCAGCTGGCCCTCGACCATCTGATGGGCGCACGTTGACCTGCTGGACGTGATCTGTATCACGTTATAAGTTGCCCACGTTAACAAAACTGCACCGGAGGCCAATCCCGTGAAACGTAACAGCACACTGCTCTCTGCCCTGCTGGCCACCACGGTGGTCGCCGCGACCCTCAGCGGATGCAGCAGCTCCGACTCCGGAGGCAACAACGCCGAAGGCGGCAAGGGCAAGATCGGGGTCATCCTGCCGGACACCAAGTCGTCGGTGCGGTGGGAGTCGAAGGACCGGCCCGCTCTCGAGGCGGCCTTCAAAGAGGCGGGCGTACCGTACAACATCCAGAACGCCGAGGGTTCGGCCGATCAGATGGCAACCATCGCCGACGGCATGATCGCCGACGGGGTGACCGTGCTCGCCATCGTCAATCTGGACTCCGACAGCGGCGCCTCCATCCAGCAGAAGGCTGCCGCCCAGGGCGTGAAGACCATCGACTACGACCGGCTCACCCTGGGTGGGTCGGCCGATGCCTATGTCTCGTTCGACAACACCAAAGTCGGTGAGCTGCAGGGCCAGGGCCTCGTCGACTGCCTCGGCGGCAAGCCGGCCAACGTCGTGTTCCTCAACGGCTCGCCGACCGACAACAACGCCACACTGTTCTCCTCGGGTGCGCACTCGGTGATCGACGCCACGCCGACCATCAAGAATGTCGGTGAACAGGCTGTGCCGGATTGGGACAACGACAAGGCGGTCACGATCTTCGAGCAGCTCTACACCGCAGCGGGCGGCAAGGTCGACGGTGTCTACGCGGCCAACGACGGGCTCGCCGGGTCGGTCATCTCGATCCTGGACAAGAACAAGCGCGCCGGGCAGGTGCCGGTCACCGGGCAGGACGCCACGGTCGAGGGGCTGCAGAACATCCTCGCCGGCACGCAGTGCATGACGGTGTACAAGTCCGCGACCGAGGAGGCGGGGGCGCTGGCCAAGGTGGCGATCGCACTGGCCAACGGGCAGGCGCCGGAAACCAACAGCACGTCGCGCGATGACCAGGGCAACCGCGATGTGCCGTCGGTGTTGCTCACCCCGAAGTCGATCACCAAAGACAACGTCGACGTCGTGTTCACCGACGGCGGCCAGTCCAAAGACGAGGTCTGTGCGGGACAGTTCGCGGCGATGTGCTCGGCGGCAGGAGTCTGAGCTCAGATGAGTGACACAGCCCCGCAGACCGAGCCGATCCTCGAACTGCGCGGCGTCAACAAGAGTTTTGGCGTCGTGCACGTGTTGCACGACATCGACTTCCGGGTGTACCCGGGGCAGGTGACCGCACTCGTCGGTGACAACGGTGCGGGCAAATCGACCTTGGTGAAGGCGATCGCCGGTATCCATCCCATCGACAGCGGCAGCTACCTGTTCGACGGCAAGCCCGTCACCGTGCACGGTCCCACCGATGTCTCCGAACTCGGAGTCGAGGTCGTCTATCAGGATCTCGCGTTGTGCGACAACCTCGACATCGTCGAGAACATGTTCCTGGGCCGGGAACTCACGCGGCGCGGGGTGCTCGACGAAGCGCGGATGGAGACCATGGCGCGCGATGCGCTCACGTCACTGTCGGTGCGAACGGTCGCCTCGGTGCGGCAGACGGTGTCGAGTCTGTCCGGTGGGCAGCGCCAAACCGTCGCCATCGCGAAGTCGGTGCTGTGGAAGTCGAAAGTCGTTCTGCTGGACGAGCCCACGGCCGCTCTCGGCGTGGCGCAGACCAAGCAGGTGATCGACCTGGTGCGCCGCCTCGCCGATCAGGGCGTGGGCGTGGTGCTGATCTCCCACAATCTGGCCGATGTGTTCGCGGTGGCGGACCGGATCTGTGCGCTGTACCTCGGCCGGGTCGCCGCGGATGTCAGAGCCGCCGACGTGACGCACGGCCAGGTCGTCGAGCTGATCACCGCCGGCCGGTCGGGCACCCTCGGGCTCGCGCCGGCCGAAGCCGCCGAGTCGATGTGACACGCGGAAAGGACATCCAGATGACCACAGTCGGTTCGCCCGCCGCCACGGCGCAGTCCGACTTCGCGATCGATGCGCGTTCCGACAACGGTTTCGCCGACGCGGTGCGCTCCTATGTGCGCCGTGTTCGCGGCGGCGACATGGGTTCGCTGCCTGCGGTTCTCGGGTTGATTGTGCTGTTCGTGGTGTTCGGGGTCGCCAACGACCGGTTCATGTCCGCGTTGAATTTGGCCAACCTGATCACCCAGGCAGGAGCCATCTGCGTGCTGGCGATGGGCCTGGTGTTCGTGCTGCTGCTCGGCGACATCGACCTGTCTGCCGGTGTCGCGGGCGGGGTGTCCGCCTGCGTGATGGCGCTGACCATCGTGGACCTGCGCTGGCCGTGGTGGGCAGCCGTGCTCGCCGGTATCGCCTGCGGCGCGGTGATCGGGCTACTCATCGGCGCCCTGCGCGCCAAGCTCGGAATCCCGTCCTTCGTGGTCACGTTGGCGTTCTTCCTCGGGCTGCAGGGCGTGACCCTCAAGTTGATCGGTGAGGGCGGATCGGTGCGGGTGGACGATCCGGTGATCCGCGGCCTGACGATCAGCAACCTGGCGGTGCCCGTCGGCTGGAGCATCGCGGCGCTCGTCGTCGTCGGCTTCGCCGCACTGGAATTGGTGCAATACCAGCGCAAGCGCAGGCTGCAGTTGGCCCATGCGCCGTTCGGCGTGATCGCGGCCCGCGTGGGGGCGGTCGCTGCCGTCGTTCTCGGGGTGACGTTCATCATGAGCGTCAACCGCAGCGTCAATCCGAACGTAGAGATCCGCGGCGTGCCCTACGTCCTGCCGCTCATCGTGGTCCTGCTGATCGTGATGACGTTGGTGCTCAAGCGCACCTCGTACGGCAGGCACGTCTACGCCGTCGGCGGCAACGCCGAAGCCGCTCGTCGCGCGGGCATTTCGGTGAACCGCATCCGGGTGTCGGTGTTCGTGGTGTGCTCGTCGATGGCAGCACTGAGCGGGATCATCGCGGCGTCCTACGCCGGCAAGGTGTCGGCGTCCTCCGGGGCGGGCAACACCCTGCTGTACGCGGTGGGCGCCGCGGTCATCGGGGGTACGAGCCTGTTCGGCGGGCGTGGTCGCGCCGTCGACGCCGTGATCGGCGGTGTCGTGGTGGCGACCATCGCCAACGGCCTCGGCCTGCTCAACCAGTCGTCCTACATCAACTTCCTGGTCACCGGCGGGGTGCTGTTGCTCGCCGCGAGCGTGGATGCGATCTCGCGGCGGCGCCGCTCGACGACCGGGCTCGGCTGAGCCTCACGGCAGCCACCCGCCGATGCGCCGCAACGCCTCTTCGATGTCGGCGGTCGGGCCTGCGAAAGACAGCCGCACCGATGCGCCGCCACGGACCGTGTCGAAGTCGACACCCGGCGCGATCGCAACACCGGTGTCGGACAACAGTTTCGAGCAGAAGCCCAGCGAATCTGTGGTCAGGTGGGAGATGTCGGCGTAGACGTAGAACGCCCCGTCGGTCGGTGCGAGCCGATCTATCCCCATAGCGCGCAGCCCGTCGAGCAGCAGCGTGCGGTTGGCCGCATAGCCGTCCAGCAGCGCCTCGGCTTCGGCGATGGACTCGGCGGTGAACGCGGCGACGGCCGCCATCTGCGGCAGTGACGGCGGGCAGATGGTGAAGTTGCCGGTCAGCCGGTCCACCGCCCTGCGCAGCTCCTCGGGCACCAGGAGCCACCCCAGCCGCCAACCCGTCATCGCGAAGTACTTCGAAAAGCTGTTCACCACAACGGCATCCCGCGACGTCTCCCAAGCGCAACTGGTCTCGGGGGCACCGGGGTACACCAGTCCGTGGTACACCTCGTCGCTGATGAGCCGCACACCCGAGTCGGCACACCAGGTCGCGATCGCTGCGAGCTCGGCCGGCGGGATCACGGTGCCGGTGGGGTTCGCGGGGCTGGCGACGATGACGCCGGAGACCGGAGGGTTCAGCTCGGTCAGCATGTCGAGGGTGGGCTGGAACCGGGTATCGGGACCACACGGCAGCTCCACCACCTCACAACCCAGCGCGGTGAGGATGTTGCGGTAGCAGGGATAGCCGGGACTGGCGATGGCGACGCGGTCGCCGGCGTCGAAGCAGGCCAGAAACGCCAGCAGGAATCCGCCCGAGGAGCCGGTGGTGACGACGACGTCGTCGGGGTCGACGGCGAGACCGTGCCGGTGGTCGTAGGTGGCCGCGATCGCGGTGCGCAACTCCGGGATTCCGAGGGCGACGGTGTAGCCGAGCTGGTTGTGCTGCAACGCCGCCACCGCCGCGTCGCGGACCGCCGATGGCGCACCTGCGCTCGGCTGCCCGGCGGACAGATTGACCAGATCCCCGTGCGTCCGCTGACGCTGTGCCGCGGCCAGCCACACGTCCATCACATAGAACGGGGGGATGCCGGACCGCAGCGAGACGCTCATCCAGCCAGGCTAGAACAGTTCCGATTCGAGGCGGCGCAGCTGTTGCCGCGGGGCTCCGAGCAGCTGGGCGCTGCCGTGGGCGCGTTTGAAGTAGAGCTGGATGTCGCTCTCCCAGGTGATCGCGATGCCGCCGTGCATCTGCACTGCCTCGGCCGCGACGTGGGAGAACGCTTCGCTGGCGGCCAGTCGGGCTCGGGCCGCCGACACCGGTGAGGGTTCGGCGACCGCTTCGTCCACGATGGCCTTCGCCGATTCCACGGCCACATACAGGTCGGCCATCCGGTGCTTGAGCGCCTGGAAGCTGCCGATCGGTCGACCGAATTGGACCCGATCCTTGGTGTAGGCCACCGTCAGTTCCAGGCAGCGCGACGCCGCACCCATCTGCTCGGCGGCGAGCAGGATCGCCGCCACGTCGGCCAGCCCGGGGTCGGGTCCGAGTACCGCGGTGTCGGTGGCTTCCAGTGCAGCCAGCGGGCGGGTGATGTCCATGGCGACCGCCGGCGTGGTGGTGAAATTCCGCCAATGCGAAAGCGATTCGCCGTCGGCGGCAAGCACGACGTCGGCCACGTTGCCGTTGAGGACGTATCCCGGGTCGAACACGACAGTGCCGATCGAGCTGCCCTCGGCCAGCGCCTCGAGCAGATCTGCAGGAGGTTCGTTGAGGGACAGCAGCGCGAGCTCGGCGAGTGTGGTCCCCAGCAGCGGCGTCGGGACCAGCGCCTTGCCCAGTTCCTGCAGCACCGTGGCGGCATCGGCGAGTTCGCCGCCGGCCCCGCCGAGCTCCTCGGGCACCACCAGCGCCGCGGCACCGACCTGCTCGCACAGCATCGTCCACAGCGTCGGGTCGTATCCGTGCTCGGACGCCGCGGCCTTGCGTACCGCCTCGGGTGAGGCGTGCTTGTCGATCAGTGCTGTGACGGTGTCCCGCAACAACTCTCGTTCTTCGGTCGACGTCACAGTGCCTCCAACACGCGGCGCCGGTGCCAGGTGGGGTCGCCCCAGGCGGGCCGCAGCGCTTGGGTGCGCAGCAGCAGCAGCGACAGGTCGTGCTCCTGGGTGTATCCGATGGCGCCGTGGGTTTGCAGTGCCGACCGGGCGGCGAGCAGCGCGGCGTCGGCCGCGGCGACCTTGGCGGCGCTCACATCGCGGGCGACGTCATCCGAGCCCTCGGCCAGCGCGAGCGCCGCCCCGTACACCAGGGGTCGCGCCATCTCCACGGCGATGAGCACGTCGGCGAGCTTGTGCTTGATGGCCTGGTAGGCGCCGATGATGGTGCCGAATTGGCTCCGCTGCTTGGCATAGTCAACCGAGGCGTCCAGCATGGCCTGCGCGGCGCCGACCAACTGTGCTGCGGTGGCGAGGGCACCGAACTCGAAAGCGCGAGCCACGTCGGCGGGACGGCTGTCACCGGAGGCGCTCACCTCGAACAGGCGCCGACTGGGGTCGACGGATTCGTGCTGGGCGCTCACCGTGGCGTCGCTGACCGCACCGTCGGTCGCGAACAGCGCCAGTCCGGCGGTGTCGGCGTCGACGGCGCGGGGGACCAGCGGCGGGGCGGCGACCGTGGCGATCAGTTCGCCCGAGGCCAGCGCGCCGGACCGCTCGTCGTCAGCAAGCAGAATGGGCGCCACCGCAACGGATTCGGTGACCGGCCCGGGCACGTTCCACCGACCCAGCCGTTCCAGTGCGACGACCAGGTCCACCGGATGAGCGTCGATGCCGTCGAACTGTTCGGCCACCATCAGCGCGGTGACACCCAGATCGGAGAGCTGAGCCCAGACCTTGCGGCCGGGGCCCGTGTCGCCGGCCGACCAGGCCCGCACGACGTCCGGAAGGTTCGCAGCACCCAGTGCCGCGTCGATGCTCGCGGCGAAGTCCCGCTGCTGTTCGTCGATCTCGAAATTCACGTCTGTTCTACTTTCGGGGCAGGCCCAGCAGCCGCTCGGCGATGATGTTGCGCTGGATCTCGTTGGTGCCCGCGTAGATCGGGCCGCCGAGCGCGAACAGCAGCCCCTCGGTGAGGTCGTCCATCAGCTCGCCGTCGGCGCCACGCAGGTCCAGCGCGGTCTGGTGCAGGGCCACATCGAGATCGGACCAGAACACCTTGGTGATCGACGACTCCGCGCCCAGCTCGCCGCCGTTCGACACCCGCGTCACCGTGCCGAAGGTGTGCAACCGGTAGGCCTGGGCCTTGATCCACGCGTCGGCCACGCGGTCGGTGAACTCCGGTTTGGGATCGCTCTTCCACTGCGCGACAAGTCTTTCCGCTGGCGCCAGGAACCGCGCCGGGCTGCGCAGCGACATGCCGCGCTCGTTACTGGAGGTGCTCATGGCCGCCCGCCAACCGTCGTGCACCCCACCGATGACGTCCTCGTCGGGCACGAACACGTCGTCGAGGAAGATCTCGCCGAACCCGGTGGCGCCGCCGAGTTGGGCGATGGGCCGCACCGTCACCCCGTCGGCCTTCAGGTCGAACATGACGTAGGTCAAACCCTTGTGGCGCTGCGCCTCGGGATCAGAACGGAACAAGCCGAACGCGCGCTCCCCGAACACCGCGCGCGAACTCCAGATCTTCTGACCGTTGAGCAGCCACCCGCCCTCGGTCCTGGTGGCCGTCGAGCGCAGCGACGCCAGATCGCTGCCGGACTCCGGTTCCGACCATGCCTGCGCCCAGATCTCCTCGCCGCTGGCCATCTTCGGCAGAATGCGGTCGCGTTGTTCCTCCGTGCCGTGCGCGAACAGGGTCGGTGCCAGCATCGAGGTGCCGTTCGCGCTGGCCCGGCCCGGCGCGCCGGCGCGGAAGTACTCCTCCTCGTACACGATCCACTGCAGCAGCGACGCGTCGCGTCCGCCGTAGCGCTGCGGCCACGTGATCACCGACAGCCCGGCATCGAAGAGGATCTTGTCCCACCGGCGGTGCTGCTCGAAACCCTCTGCCGTGTCGTAGGACTCGGTGGGGAAGTCGTCGGTGTGGGCGGTGAGGAAGTCACGGACCTCCGCACGGAACGCCTCGGTGTTCTCGTCGATGTTGAGGTCCATCAGTTCCTCTCTCGCAGGAGCGGTTTGACCACCTTGCCGCCCGGATTGCGCGGTAGCGCGTCGAGGAACTCGACCGAGCGTGGGATCTTGAAATTGGCGAGGTGGGCGCGCGCGTGGTCGATCACCGTCTGTTCTGACAGGTCGGTGCCCGGCAGCGTCACGACGAACGCCTTGCCGACCTCGCCGAGCCGCTCGTCGGGCACTCCGATGACGGCGACCTCGGCGACGCCGGGCAGGCGCGCGAGGACCTGCTCGATCTCGGCGGGGTAGACGTTGAAGCCGCCGCAGATGTACATGTCCTTGAGCCGGTCGGTGATCTTGAGGTTTCCGGCCTCGTCGAGTTCACCGACGTCACCGGTGTGCAGCCACCCGTCTGCATCGACTGCCGCGGCCGTCGCCTCCGGATCGTCGAGGTAACCCAGCATCACGTTCGGTCCGCGCAACAGCACCTCGTCCTGCTCACCGACGCGAAGTTCGAAGTCCGCGATCGGGCGGCCCGAGGTCGTGGCCACCGTCACGGCGTCGTCGTCAGCGCGGCACATCGTGCCGAACCCGGCAGCCTCGGTGAGCCCGTAGGCGGTCAGCACGACGTCGATGTCGAGTTCTTTCTGCATTCGCTCGATCAGCACCACAGGGATGGTCGCCGCGCCCGTGACGGCGAAACGCAGTGAGCTCAAATCGAATTGAGTGCGGCGAGGATGGTCGAGCAGGGTCTGGTAGATGGTCGGCGGCCCGGGCAGCACGGTGATCCGGTGCTGCTGGACGGCCTGCAACGTCTTCTCCGGGTCGAACGTCAACGCCGGGAACAGGGTGGCGCCGGTCTGCAGGCAGGCGAGAATCCCGGCCTTGTAACCGAAGTTGTGGAAGAACGGGTTGATGCACAGATAGCGGTCGGAGCTGGTGAGTTGTCCGCACGCCGCCCACGCCGCGGACGCATCGAGCGACTGGCGGTGCGCGCAGCGCACCCCCTTGCTGCGGCCGGTGGTGCCCGAGGTGAACAGGATGTCGGAGACGTCCTCGGCGCTGACGCCTGCCGTTCGGGCGTCGACCTCGGCAAGATCGGTCCCGGTGCTCACGAAGTCGTCCCAGGTACCGTCCTCGACGTCCACAGGGATGCGCACGATGTGCCGCAGCGCCGGAAGCAAGGAGCGCTCCACGCTCGCCGCCTTGTCCGCGCCGAGGAACTCGCCGGAGGCGAACAGCAGCGGCGCCGCGGTGCGGGCCAGGATGTCGGTGGCTTCGGCGGCGGTGTAGCGGGTGTTGAGCGGCACGAGGACCCCGCCGGCGTGGTGGATCGCCAAGCATGCCACCACCCAGTGCCACGTGTTCGGCGACCAGATCGCGACCCGGTCACCGGGTTCGACACCCGCTGCGACCAGCGCGGCCGCAGCCTGCCGAACCTCGGCGCGCAATTGTGCGAAGGTCAGCGTCCTGGTCGGGGTGACCACGGCCGGGTGGTCGGGGAGTTCGCGCGCGATCCGATCCAGAACCGCGGGAGTGGTTCTCGCGGCGGTGGTCATGGAACTCCTTGGGGAATCGGTTACCCGAGCAAGTGCTTGGTAGGTTAGCCTACAGGGGTGATAGAGGTCCAGGTGTTCAGGGCGCAGGTCCGCGACTGGCTGGCCGAGAACCTGGTCGGCGAGTACGCGGCGCTCAAGGGCTTGGGTGGTCCGGGTCGCGAGCACGAGGCCTTCGAGGAACGGCTCGCGTGGAATCGCCATTTGGCCGCGGCGGGCCTGACCTGTCTGGGGTGGCCCGAAGAGCACGGTGGCCGCGGGTTGTCGGTCGCGCACCGCGTCGCGTTCTACGAGGAATACGCGAAGGCGAATGCGCCCGACAAGGTCAACCACCTTGGTGAGGAGCTGCTCGGGCCGACGCTGATCGCCTACGGCACGCCCGAACAGCAGAAGCGGTTTCTGCCGAGGATCCTCGACGTCACCGAGCTGTGGTCGCAGGGCTACTCAGAGCCGGGTGCGGGCAGCGATCTGGCCAATGTGTCGACCACCGCCGTGCTCGACGGTGACCAGTGGGTCCTCAACGGGCAGAAGGTGTGGACGTCGCTGGCGCACTGGGCGCAGTGGTGTTTCGTGGTGGCACGCAGCGAGAAGGGTTCCAAGCGGCATGCCGGCCTGTCCTTTCTCCTGGTGCCGCTGGATCAGCCCGGGGTGGAGATCCGGCCGATCATTCAGCTGACGGGCGACTCCGAGTTCAACGAGGTGTTCTTCACCGACGCCCGCACCGACGCTGACCTCGTCGTCGGCGAACCGGGTGACGGGTGGCGCGTGGCGATGGGATTGCTGACGTTCGAGCGCGGAGTGTCCACGCTGGGCCAGCAGATCCGTTACGCGCGCGAGCATGGCAATCTCGTCGAGCTGGCCAAGCGCACCGGCGCCGCTGACGATCCGCTGATCCGGGAACGGCTCACCCGGTCCTGGGCCGGACTGCGCGCGATGCGGTCGTATGCGCTGGCCACGATGGACGTCGAACGGCCAGGGCAAGATTCCGTGTCGAAGTTGTTGTGGGCCAACTGGCATCGCGAGCTGGGGGAGATCGCGATGGACGTGGTGGGCATGGCGGGCCTGACACTGCCGGACGGCGAGTTCGACGAATGGCAGCGGCTCTACCTGTTCTCCCGTTCCGACACCATCTACGGCGGCTCGAACGAAGTGCAGCGCAACATCATCGCCGAGCGCGTGCTCGGCCTGCCCAGAGAGGCCCGTCCCGCATGACCGACCTGTCCGTCGCCCCCGCCGAGATCGAGGGCCACAACCTGCTGGCCGGCAAGGTGGTGCTGGTCACCGCCGCTGCGGGCACCGGGATCGGGTCGACGACGGCTCGGCGGGCGCTGGCCGAAGGCGCCGACGTCGTGGTGTCGGACTATCACGAGCGCCGGCTGGGCGAGACCCGCGACGAGTTGTCCGCGCTTGGACTCGGCCAGGTGCACGCGGTGACCTGCGACGTGACGTCGACCGAGGCCGTCGACGCCTTGATCGCCTCGACCGTCGAGGCCGCCGGCCGAATCGACGTCCTGGTCAACAACGCGGGGCTGGGCGGTCAGACCCCGGTGATCGACATGACCGACGACGAGTGGGACCGCGTTCTCAATGTGACCCTGACGTCGGTCATGCGCGCCACAAGAGCGGCGCTGCGCTACTTCCGCGACGCCGGGCACGGCGGCGTGATCGTCAACAACGCCAGCGTGCTGGGGTGGCGAGCCCAACACTCGCAATCCCATTACGCCGCAGCCAAAGCCGGGGTGATGGCGCTGACCCGGTGCAGCGCCATCGAAGCTGTCGAATACGGCGTGCGGATCAACGCCGTGTCCCCGAGCATCGCGCGGCACAAGTTCCTGGAGAAGACGTCGAGCTCGGAGCTGCTCGACCGGCTCGCCCAGGGCGAGGCGTTCGGCCGGGCCGCCGAACCGTGGGAGGTCGCGGCCACCATCGCGTTCCTGGCCAGTGACTACTCCAGTTACCTGACCGGCGAAGTGATCTCGGTGTCGAGTCAGCATCCATGAGCGCCGGCCCCGCCAACACCCGTCGCGACGAGCTCCTGGCGCTCGCCGCGACGATGTTCGCCGAGCGCGGCCTGCGCGCCACCACGGTGCGCGATATCGCCGACTCTGCCGGCATCCTGTCCGGCAGTCTCTACCACCACTTCTCGTCGAAAGAGGAGATGGTCGACGAGGTGCTGCGCGGGTTCCTGGACTGGCTGTTCGACCGCTACCGACAGATCGTCGAGACCGAGCCCAATCCGTTGGAGCGGCTCAAGGGTCTGTTCATGGCGTCGTTCGAGGCCATCGCCACCCGGCACGCCGAAGTGGTGATCTATCAGGACGAGGCGAAGAGACTCTCGACGCAGGAGCGGTTCTCCTACGTAGAAGAGCGCAACAGGGAACAGCGCAAGATGTGGGTCGAGGTGCTCACCCAGGGCATCGAACAGGGCTACTTCCGTCCCGACGTCGACGTCGACCTCGTCTACCGCTTCATTCGCGACACCACCTGGGTGTCGGTTCGCTGGTATCAGCCGGGCGGGCCGTTGACCGCTGAAGAGGTTGGCCGGCAATACCTTTCCATCGTTCTCGGTGGCATCACCCCGACAGAAGGAGTTCACCATGGCTGAAGCGTTCGTCATCGACGCCGTACGCACCGCGATCGGCAAGCGCAACGGTTCACTGGCCGGCGTGCACCCGGTCGATCTGGGGGCGGCCGGCTGGCGCGGCCTGTTCGACCGCAACGACGTCGATCCCGGCGCGGTCGACGACGTGATCGCCGGGTGTGTCGACGCGATCGGCCCGCAGGCCGGCAACATCGCGCGGCTGTCGTGGCTGGCCGCCGGCTTCCCCGAAGAGGTGCCCGGCGTGACCGTCGACCGGCAGTGCGGCTCGAGCCAGCAGGCGATCTCGTTCGGTGCGCAGGCGATCATGTCGGGCACCGCTGATCTGATCGTGGCCGGCGGCATGCAGAACATGAGCCAGATCCCGATCAGTTCGGCGATGACCGTCGCAGAACAGTTCGGATTCACCTCTCCCACCAACGAATCCAAGAGCTGGCTGCATCGCTACGGCGATCAGGAGATCTCCCAGTTCCGCGGCGCCGAGCTGATCGCCGAGAAATGGGACATCAGCCGCGAGGACATGGAGGAGTTCGCGCTCGCTAGTCATCAGCGCGCCCAGGCCGCGATCCGGGCCGGGCACTTCGACAACGAGATCCTCGAGGTGGATGGCTTTCGGGTCGACGAGGGACCGCGCGACACCTCGCTGGAGAAGATGGCCGGGCTCAAGACGCTCGTCGACGGCGGCCGGTTGACCGCGGCGATGGCCAGCCAGATCTCGGACGGCGCCAGCGCAGTGCTTCTCGCCAGCGAGCAGGCGGTCAAGGATCACAACCTCACGCCCCGTGCGCGCATTCACCACATCAGCGCCCGCGGCGCCGACCCGGTGTTCATGCTCACCGGGCCGATCCCTGCCACCCGCTACGCGCTGGACAAGACCGGGCTGTCGATCGACGACATCGACACCGTGGAGATCAACGAAGCGTTCGCGCCGGTGGTGCAGGCGTGGCTCAAGGAGACCAAGGCCGATCCCGAGAAGGTGAACCCCAGCGGCGGCGCGATCGCGCTCGGCCACCCGCTCGGCGCGACGGGGGCGAAGCTCTTCGCGACCATGCTGAACACGCTGGAGCGCACCGGCGGCCGCTACGGACTACAGACGATGTGCGAGGGCGGCGGAACGGCCAACGTCACCATCATCGAGCGCCTCTAGTTTCTCCGGCGTGGGGGCCCCGCGAGCAGACGCGAACTCCACTATTTCGGGCCCGAATCACTCGAGTTCGTGTCTGCTCGCCCTGATCGCGCGCCACACCCGCGCCGGGGTCATCGGCAGCCGATACAGCCGTGCCCCGGTCGATCGTGCGATCGCGTTGGCCAGCGCGGGAGCCACGGGGTTGTAGGGCGATTCACTCATCGACTTCGCGCCGAACGGTCCGAGCGTGTCGTAGGTGTCGGCGAAGTAGACCTCGGTCACGGGCACATCGGAGTGTTGCGGCAGGTGGTAGTTGCGCAGGGTGCTCGTCAGGACAGTGCCATCGGCGCCGACGAGCATCTCCTCGTACAGAGCCGAGCCGATGCCCTGCGCCACACCACCTTCCACCTGACCCCGACACTGCTGCGGATTCATCACCACGCCGGCGTCTGCAGCGTGCACACTCTGCAGGATGCGTACCTGGCCGGTCTCGACGTTGACCGCGACCCGCACAGCATGCACGTTGAAGGCGACAGAACGCGGCGATCCGTCGTGGCGGCCGTGGCCGGTCAGCGGCAGCGGTAGCGCGGAGAAGTCCAGCAGCCGGCCTGCGCACTGCACGCCGTTACGGGTCAGCACACACGCACTGCGCGGCGCGCCCGTACGTTCAGCTGCCGCCGTCTCGATCTGACTGCGCAGCTCTTCGCACGCCGACAAGGTCGCGCGTCCCGCCACCACCGTTCCGGCAGAGCCGAAGGCGCCTGTGTCGAAACCGGTTGTGTCGGTGTCGGATTGACGGATCGTAACATTGCCGACCACGGTGTTGAGGGCAGTTGCGGCGATCTGTGCGTGCACGGTCGTCGTGCCGTTGCCGAACTCCGCGGTGCCCACATCAAGGGTGTAGACGCCGTCGGCGTCCACGCTGACTTTCGCCTGGGCGAGGTGGCCCCGCGGCGGAATCGTCGCGATCATCGCGATCGCCATGCCTTCACCGGTGCGCCACTGCGGCCCGTCCGGCGCGGCGACGCCGTTGCCGCGCCGCAGTGCGGACTGGGCCAGGTCCAGACATTGGTCGAGACCGTAGCTGCCGAACGACAGGTCGTCGTCGACAACGTGGGAATCCACGAACGGGTCACCCGGAACCACGACGTTGCGCCGCCGAAAATCGAAGGGGTCCATGCCGAGTCGCTCGGCAAGCTGGTCCATGGCGGACTCCACGGCGAACATCACCTGACCGAGCCCGTAGCCGCGGAAGGCGCCGGAGGGAAGGTTGTTGGTGTACACCGCCCGGGCATCGACCCGCTTGTTGGCGCAGCGGTACACCGAGACGGATTCGCCGCACCCGTGGAACATCACCCCGGGGCTGTGGTTGCCGTAGGCGCCGGCATCTACGAGCGCATCGACCGCGAGTGCGGTCAGCGTGCCGTCGGCGTCGGCCGAGGCCGTGACGTCCACCCGGAAGGGGTGCCGGCACGGTGCGGCGGTGAACTCGTCGCTGCGGCTGAACTCGTAGCGCACCGGTTCGCCCAGCCGCAGCACCGCCAGCCCGACGAGGTCCTCGACCAGCATCTCCTGTTTGCCGCCGAAGCCGCCGCCGATGCGTTTGGTGAACACGTGCACCTGCTCGGCGGTCAGCCCGAACAGGTGGCACAGTTCGTCGCGCACCAGGAACGGCACCTGGCTGCTGGTGCGGATGACCAATCGGCCCGCCGCGTCGCGCCAGCCCGTGGCACCGTGGGTCTCCAGATGGCCGTGCTGGACGCGTTGGGTGTGCCAGCGTCCCTCGACCACCGCACCTCCGCTCTGCTGTGCGGCGGCGACCCCGCGGGCGATGTCGCCGACTCCGCCGTGCAGCTCGGCGACCACATTGCGGGCCGGGTCGCAGATTCGCGCGTCCGGACCTTTCTCACCGTGCAGAAGGGGTGCGCCGGGCTCGGTCGCCTGTTCGGGGTCGAACACGGCGGGTAGCTCGTCGTAGACGACTGCAATTGCTCGACAGGCGTTTTCGGCCGCAGCCAGGCTCTCGGCGACGACGGCGGCCACCCGTTGCCCGACGTGACGGACGACGTCGTCGAGGATCACGGTGTCATCTGGATCGTCGTCGCGATTGTGGTGCCGCGCTGTGGAGAACCGCACCGGTGGACTGTCGCGATGGGTCAGCACCAACCGCACACCGGCCATCGCCTCGGCGGCCGACGTATCGATGGACACGATGCGGGCGTGGGCCACCGGGCTGTGCAGAACCGCCAGGTGCAGCAGACCCGGCGGTGCGAAATCCATCGTGTATTCCTCGGTTCCGGTCACCACGCGCACCGCTGCGGGTGCGCCGATCGAGCGCCCGAGGTCCTGTCCCTCGGATTTCTCGATGTTCACGGTGGCCGACAGCGCGTCGGTGATCGCTCGATATCCGGTGCAGCGGCACAGGTTGTTCTTCAGCTGTTGGCCGAGATCCTCGACGTCGGAAAGCCCGGCGGCGGTGGTGAGCATGCCGGCCGTGCAGAAACCGCACTGAAACCCGGCGGCCTCGACGAATCGACGCTGTACCGGATGGAGATCGCCGGCGCGACCCAGCCCGGCGGCCGTGGTCACTTCCCGGCCTTCGATGCGGAACGCCGGATACACGCACGATGGGACGGCGGCACCGTCGACGAGAACAGAGCACGCACCGCAATCGCCTGCGTCGCAACCCTTCTTGACCTCGAAGTGGCCCAGGTCCCGCAGGAAGGTGCGCAGGCACTGGCCCGGACGGGGGTCGTCCTGGCGCTGGGTTCCGTTGACGACGAACCTCATGTCAGTTCGTCGACGATCTCGTGGCACAGCAGCGACGTCATGGCCGCGCGCCAATCCGGGTCGCCGTGGGCATCGGTGTTCCACGCGCTGTCGGGGATCTGGGCCAGCATGCGATCCATGGCCTGCCGCGTCGGAGGTCCCGGGAATTTCAGCAGATAGGGCCGGACTGTGGCGGCGGTGACCGAGACCGTGAAGTTACCGCCGTCACGGGCGTCGTCATGGCGACCGAGGACCACGACACCTGACCGCCCCAACGACGAGGGAGCCAGCTTGCGATAGGCGGTGCGGGCGCGTAAGGCCGCCGCCGGCACATGGATCGAGCGCAAGATCTCTCCGGTCTTCAGCGCGTTGGTGCCTGCGCCGGTGACGAACTCGCCGACGGGGAGGCTGTAGCTGTCTCCGTCGCCGCGCCAGATCTGCAGCGTGGCGTCCAACACCGACGTCAGCGAGATCATCGAGCCCGCGGGAAGCGACGTGCAGATGTTGCCGCCCACCGTCGCGGTGTGCCACACCTTGGCCGATGCGAGCAGCGCGGTGCAGCATTGGGCGAACAAGGGTGCGGCAACCCAGTCGGGACGATTCGCCGCAAGGGTGGTCGAGAGTTCGGCGACCTCAGCCAGCGTGCAGGTGGCCGCCAACTCCAACCCGTTGTCGGACTCGGTGACCGGCTGCCATCCCAGCGCGGTGACGTCGATCAGACGCGTGATGTGTGGTCGAGGTTCGGAGAACAGCCATGTGCCGCCCGCAACGATCGCGTCTCCCGGGCGCAGCGGCCACACCTCCTCGCGTCGGCGCGGAAAGTGCACCGCCTCGACGGTGTTGAGGTCCATTCCTGCACCGTAGATCCCGTCCGAGCGGGGCGCAGGCCAAGCTGCCGATCTGCGGCGGGTCCCCATTGCTGGGAGGATGGGTCGGTGCGCGCCTATCGCGGTCACCTGGTTCACGTCAGCGGTGCGCCCTTGCTCGCGCAGGCCGGCGACCATCTCGTGTCGGTGCCCGACGGGGTGCTGGTGGTCGACGACGACGGTCTCATCGCGTTCAGCGGTGAATACACTCGAATGCCCGGCGGGTTGGCGTCCGACGTGGCAGACATGCACGTCGTCGATTGTCGGCCTGGCTTTTTGCTGCCGGGCTTCGTCGACACCCACATTCATTTTCCGCAGACCTACTGCACGGACTCCTACGGTGGCGGCCAACTGCTGGACTGGTTGCAGCGGTGCATCTTTCCCGCCGAGGCGAAGTTCGCCGACGAGGAGGTGGCGCAGCGGGCGGCGCGTGATTTCTGTCGGCGCAGGATCGACGCGGGCACGACCACGGCGATGGTGTTCGGGTCGGCGTTTCCCGCCGCGCAGGACGCGCTGTTCGCCGAATCGGCGCGCGTCGGTCTGCGGACCATCTCCGGTCGCGGCATCCAGACCGTGGGACCCGAGGCTGCGCGTCCCTTGCTGACCGACGAGAATTCCGCAATCGAGCTGTGCGTCAGCGAGATCGACCGTTGGCATGGCGCGGACCCGCTGCTGCAGGTGGCCCTCGTGCCGCGATTCGCGCTGTCGGTGACGGCGCACACCTTGGCGGCACTGGGGGAGCTCTACGACTCGGTTCGTGCGGCAGGGGTGTACTTCCACAGTCATCTTTCCGAGAATCTCCGCGAGATCGACGCTGTCCGTGCCTCGTTGGACGTGTCGTGCTACCTCGACGCGTACGACGGACGGATCCGGGGGGCGGGCGCTGCGACGCTGTTGGGGCGGCGAAGTGTGCTCGCGCACGCCGTGCACTGCACGGACGGTGAGTTGGCGCGGCTGGCCGAGACCGGCACGTCGATTGCGCACTGCCCGACGTCTCAACAGTTCCTGGGTTCGGGCACCATGCCGTGGCGGCGCACGGTCGCCAGCGGAGTGAACGTGGCCCTCGGCAGCGACGTCGGCGCCGGCGACGAGTGGTCGATCGCCCGGGTGGCCAACGACTGCTTCAAGGTCCACATCAGCGAGCCGGGCGATGCCGGACTGTCGATCCCGCCGGCGGAGCTGCTGTTCGCCGCCACGCTGGCCGGGGCTCGGGCGCTCGACATCGAGGACCGCGTGGGCAACCTCGATGCGGGTAAGCAGGCGGACTTCCTGGTGATCGATCCGCAGCGCCAACCGCTGCTGCCCGAACTCCTCGAGGCGGTGTCCTCCGGCGACCCCGATCACCTGCTGTTCACCCTCCTGCTCGGGTTGCGGGAGACCGCGATCGCCGAGGTGTTCGTCCAGGGGCGCAATGTCACCTCGGCGGTGTCCGAGACGTCTCTGGCGTCAAGGGGCCTCCCATGATGTTGTTGACAATTCCTCGAATGATGTTGCTGCCGTCCTCTTTTCGCAGCTCGTCATACCAATCCGCGGTCACTCGCGGATCTTTGGCGTGGGTGACGTCGCAGCGGCGACGGGCGCGCTGCACCAGGTCGGCGGCCCGCTCGGAGCGAGCGGACTGATACGCCTGCAGTGCGGCGTGCACGTCGCCGGGATGGTCTCTGACCGCCCACTGCAGCGCCACCGCGTCCTCCATCGCCGAGCAGCCACCCTGCCCGATGTCGGGTGCGGTGTTGTGCGCGGCGTCGCCCAGCACCGCGACTCGGCCCTTCACCCACGTGTGGAAGGGGTCGAGATCGAAGATCTCCACCCGGTTGGTGGTGTCGGGGTCCAGTGTGTCGATCAGCTTCTGCACGCCGGGCGCCCACCCCGCGAAGCGCTCGCGCAACATCGTGCGGATGTCGCCGCGCTCGCCGCCAGGGGGCTCGACGATGTCGAAGAAGAAGTAGAACCGGTCACCGGCCACCGGCATCACCGAAACGCGTTGCCCGGCAGCCACGTAGGTGGTCCACTCGGTCGCCGGGCCGACTTCGTCGTCGACCGGCACGAGACCGTTGACGTTCACATAGCCGGCGTAGCGGCGGGTCACCGGATGGCCCAGTACGTACTCGCGGGCGATGGAGTTCGCGCCGTCGGCGCCGATGATCAGGTCCGCCGACACGGTGGTCCCGTCGGCGAACGTCGCCACCGCCGCCTCGGGCCCATCCGCGACGGCCACCATCTTCATGCCGAAGTGGATGTCGTCCATGCCGTAGTGATCCATCAGCATCGACTGCAGCTCGGCTCGGGCGATGGGGTAGGGACGCTGCCCCACCTGGTCGATCAGGGGCTGCATGGAGAACCGGCACATCGTCGCACCGGTGTGCCCGTCGACGTAGCTCATCGTCTCGACCATGCCGCCCAGCGCGGCCGTCTCCTCGGCCAGGCCGAGGTAGTTCAGGCATTTCACGCCGTTGGACCACACCGAGATCGCCGCCCCGACGGGCTTGTTCTCGCTGACCCGTTCGTAGACATGGGTGTCGACCCCGATCTGCCGCAGCGCGATCGCCGCACTCATGCCCCCCATCCCCGCACCGATGATCACGGCCTTCACAGTGTCAGCTCCCTTTGTAGGTCGAATAGGCGTACGGCGACAGCAGCAGCGGAACGTGGTGGTGCGCCTTCGCGTCGGTGACCTCGAACACGATCAGAACCTCGGGATAGAACCCGGTGACGCCTCGTGCGGTGAAATAGCTTGCGGTGTCGAAACGCAATCGGTACGTGCCGTTCTCCAGTTCGGCAGCCAGCAGGCCGATCCGGCCGTCGTCGTCGGTCACGCCGGCGGCCACCTCGCCGCCGGCGCTGCGCAGCGTCACCGCGACACCGGTGGCGGGCCGTCCAGTGGTGGCATCGAGGACATGGGTCGAGAGGCTCATGGGATCAGCATCCCCGATCTGCGCTCATCCGGGCGGCTCGCTGAGGAGACGCTCCAGCCGCAGCCGGTTGATCTTGGCCAGTTCATTACGCATCACCCGGCGTTCGGTGTCGGGATCGTTGTGCAGTCGGTCGGTCAGGATGTCGAGCAACTCCTCGGCGGAGCGCCCGCTGGCGCACACCAGATAGACGTAGCCGAAGCGGTCCTCGTACTCGCGATTCTTCTCCGCGAGTTGCGCTTTGATGTCGTCGCCGGCATTGGCGACGCGCGCCTGTTCGCGCGCCGAGGACGGGTTGTCGACGGCGGCGCCGATGCGGGGGTGGCCGTCGAGCGCAGCATCGATCTCGGCGTCGGGAAGTTCGGCCAGCACCCGGTCAGCGCGGTCATAGAGACTCTCGGCGTCGCGAAATGGCGCAGCCGCCAGAACCCGCCGTGCCCAGATCGGTGACGAGCACACCTCGAAGAGCAGATGCATCTGCTGCCGTTCGGAGGCCGCGTTGAAGCGCGTCAGTCCGACGGCTCTCACGACAGTTCGTTGAGCCTGCTGAAGCGGGCCGCGGCGACCGGATTCGCGTCGGCGACGAGGTCGGTGAATCGGTGGTTGACGATCTTGGCGACTTCGATCAGCGCGAACGCCCTCTCCGCGGCGGGCGAATTGTCCATCCGGGACCAGCCGTTGCGCAGCACGCGGTCGAACCGCTCGGTCTCCTTGGCGCAGATGATCAACGGGAAGCCGAAGTGCTGTCGATAGGCGGTCGCCAGTTCCACCACGTCATTGTGGTCGTCCTCGTCGAGGTTCGACAGGGCGACGTGGTCCACAGCCAGCACCTGGCCGGTGTCGTCCTCGGCGCCGAGGTCGGGGAACGCGTCGAACAGTTCCGTCTGCTGCTCGGCCGTGCCGGTCAGCACCGCGTCCTGAAACGCTTCCCGCAATGCCGCGGTGTCGGCGAACGGACGCTGGTCGTAGGCGCGTTCGACGGCCCATGGCACCCCCTGCACCACGTGGCCGAAGACTTCGGTGAAGCGCTCCTTGGTCATCGAGTTGACCTCCCCCAGCGTGATCGCGCCCCCGCCGGCGACACGCGGACCCGTCGAACCCGTATGGAAGAACACGATGTTGAGCAGGATCGCGCTGACCGCCCCGATGCTGATGCCGCTGCCGAAGATCAGGTCCACCCCGGCCGGCATGCCTTTGGCGATGTCGGGGTAGGCGGTCACCCACAGCGCCAGGGCCAGGCTCGTGGTGACGATGATCAGGTTGCGGTGATCGGTGAAGTCGACCTTGCCGAGCGTCTGAATCCCCACCACGGCCACGGTGGCGAACAGTGTCAGCGCGGCGCCGCCCAGTACGGGGTTCGGGATCGAGGCGACCACCGCGGCGACCTTGGGCAGGAAGCCGAGCAGGATCATGAACACCCCGGCCGCGGCCACCACCCACCTGCTCTTGACGCCGGTGAGGCGTACCAGCCCGACGTTTTCGGAGAACGCGGTGTAGGGAAACGAATTGAAGACACCGCCGATGGTCGTGGCCAGGCCGTCGGCGCGAAGCACGTTGCCGATGTCGGAGGCCTTCACCCGCTTACCGACGATCTCGCCGGTGGCGATCGTGGAGCCGGTCGACTCCACGGCGGTGATCATCAGCACGATGATCATCGTCAGACAGGCGACGAAGTCGAACTTGGGCAACCCGAACAGGAACGGCGGGGTGAAGCCGATCGCGGACGCCTCACCGACTCGCGCGAAGTCCATGTCGCCCAGCGCGAAAGCGACGGCGCAGCCGATCACCAGACCCAACAGCACGGCGATCGTCGCGAGGAAGCCGCGGAAGATCCGCTGGATCGCGACGATGATCGCGATGGTGCCCACGGCGTAGAGGAACCACCGGATGTTGGTGGGGTCGGTTTCGTGGGTGTGGGGGTTGGTGACTGCGTCCATGGCGCCGACGGGGACCAGGCACAGACCGATGATCGTGATCAATGTTCCGGTGACGACGGGAGGGAAGAACCTGAGCAGTTTGATGAACACGGGCGCGATCAGGAAGGTGAACACGCCGGCGACGATCACCGCCCCGTACACGTAGAGCATGCTGGCCGCGCCGCCCCCGTGGGCCAGGCCGATCGCGATGATCGGTGACACCCCGGCGAACGTCACGCCCTGCAGGAGCGGGAGACGAACCCCGATGTTGCGGAACCCGACGGCCTGGATGATCGAGGCGATACCGCAGGTGAACAGGTCCGCGGTGATGAGCTTGACCAGTTCGGGCTGGCTCAGCCCGACTGCTCCGGCGATGATGATCGGCACCAGGACCGCGCCGGCGTAGAACGCGACGACGTGCTGGAAGCCGTAGGTCGCCAGCTTGGGGACGGGCAGCATCTCGTCGACGGGGTGGATGCGCTTGGCGGAGCTACGGGCGGTCGGTATCGACATCGGACCAGAATCCGACAGCTTCGCTCACATCAGGTGACGCCGACGTTTCCGCGATGTTGCAGGTCCCGTTTCTCCGGCGAGTAGACACAAACTCGAGCTATTCAGCCGCGAATCACTCGAGTTCGCGTCTGCTCGCGGTCTCAGTGGTCGTGCAGGATGACGCCGCGAATGTTGCGTCCCGCCCGCATGTCCTCGTAGCCCTCGTTGACTTCGGCCAGCTTGTACTCGTGGGTGACGGTCTCGTCGAGCAGCAGCTTGCCCTCCCGGTACAGCGAGAGCAGCCGCGGGATGTCGGCGCGCGGATTCGCCTCGCCGTAGAGGCTGCCCAGCAACCGCTTCTGGAAGAGCGTGAACATCATCATCGACAGCGTGGCTTGATTGTCGGCCATCGTCGACAGCGCCGTCACCACGACCGCGCCGCCCTTGCGGATGACGTTCACCGCGTCCTCGATCATCGTGCCCTCGAGCAGGCCGACGGTCAGGATCGCGGAGTCGGCCATCACCCCGCGGGTCAGTTCGGCGACGAGCGCGGTCGCCTCGGGCAGTGACGTGGCGAAGTGCGTGGCACCGAGTTGTAGAGCTTTGGCGCGCTTGTCCTCGACAGGCTCGACCACGACGATCTTCTCCGCGCCGGCCAGCCGCGCGCCCTGCACCGCGCCGCTTCCGATCCCGCCGAACCCGATCACCACGACCGTGTCCCCGGGTTGGACGTCGGCGGTGTTGACCGCCGAACCCCACCCGGTCGTCACGCCGCAGCCGAGCAGACACGCCCGGGACAGCGGGAGGTCGTCGTCGATCTTGACGATGGAGGCCTCGGGCACGGTGCCGTACTGCGAGAACGTGCCCACCAACGACATCACGCCGATGCCCTGTCCTCGGGCGTGCCGCCGGTAGGTGCCGTCCAGCTGTGTGCCGGCCATGATGAGCGCCCCGAGGTCGCAGAGGTTCTGATGGCCCGTCGAGCAGAACCGGCACCGCCCGCACGCCGGGAGGAACGACGCGACGACGTGGTCGCCGGGCGCCAGGCCGTGTACGCCGGGGCCGACTTCGCGGACGATTCCGGCGCCCTCGTGACCGCCGATCATCGGCAGTGGGAAGGGCAGGTCACCGGTGCGGATGTGCTCGTCGGAGTGACACAGGCCGGTGGCCTCCCAGGACACCAGCACCTCACCGTCGCCGGGCGGATCGAGGTCGATCTCCTCGACGCTCCAATCCGATCCGTACTCCCACAGAATCGCGGCGTTGGTCTTCATCGGCTGAGTTTAAGAAGCGGTCAGGGCCGCCCGGGGCGGATTCGCCCGACAGGTGTCAGACCGCGGTGAGCGCCAGGCCGGCCAGCGCGATCAACCAGCTCGCGAAGCTGCCGACCAAGAAGTACTCGGTCACCTCGTCGATGCCGGGGCCGGCCCGGTCGCCGGTTTCCGCGGACTCCTTGCGGGCGGCGCTGAGCTCGGGAAAGCGGATGATGCCCTTGGCCGCGATCACCGCCGAGGCCGCGCCGAACTGGCCGCCGAGCGCCAGCCCGACGATCAGCAACCGTTCCATCGGGCCGAGTAGCCGGCCACCCTTGAGGCGGTCCGACGGCTGGGGCACGCCGACCGGGCGGACCGCGCCGACCGCGCCGAGGATCAGCCGCACCAACTGGTTCGCGGTGACCAGCTGCAGCAGCACGACTCCGACGACCATCAGCGCCTTGCCCGGGGCCACGTCGTCGAGCCCGATCCAGGGCAGCCACCATCCGATCAGACCGGCGACGGGGGAGGCCCAGCCGCCGAGCGCAACGATCAGTCCGGTGCCCGCGCCGAACACTGCGAGTGCGCGACCTTGTCGCATTCCGCTTCGTTCCGCGGCGTCGCCGAGCATCACCCAGACGACCGAGAATGCGGCGGCGACGACGAGCAGAATGACATCGCCCAGATGCCAGAGCCCCGTCACAGCGGCGCCGACGACCACGGCGAGCGGACCCGCGACCAGAGCCGGCCAGAGTCGGACGCTGAGTTTGCGGCAGATGTCGGCGACGCCGACCGCGATCAGGAACACCGCCAGGGCAGCCATCACAGCTCCCGCAGTTCCGCGGCAGCGGCAAGGAGGAGGTCGAGTCCGGCTCGGCCGGCGCGCTGAGACACCGCCGAGGCGCTGATCCCCTCCGCCACCGCGAGCTCCTTCTTCGATCGTCCTGCGCGCATCCCGGCGAGTATCCGCAGGGAGCGTTCGTCCAGCGATCCAAGCAGATGGTCCCGACACATCAGGGCGGCGTTGACGGCGCGCGGGTCCGCGCCTCCGCCCGTGTCGTTGCGGAAGGCGGTGCGCACGTGGGTCATACCCGGTTGCTGCTGGGTGGTCGCGGTCCACTCGATGGCCTCCCGGGCCGACCACCAGCCCGGTCCGTCTTGGATACCGGACTCCTCATCGAGGGTGGTGACGGAGCCCCAGCCGAGTCCGAACCGGATGTCGACGTCCGGCGCCAACGCCAAACGCAACGTCAGCGCGGCGTCGATGGCGAGCCCGACCGTCGGGTAGGAGCCCTGGAACTCGTCGCCCACTGTGAGGGCGGGCGGATCGACGGCGCCCTGGATCGCGGTGGCCAACGCCGCGGTCACGCGACGGTGCAGATCGCGTCGGTCGGGAAACCTCCGGGAGCCGACGACGTCACCGATGAGTGTCGCTCGTGGTGCTGACGGCTGTCGCTTCACTCGAGCCATATGAAGATCATAGCTTCATTTTATTAATCTGAAGCTTAAAGCTTCATCAGGATCGCGACACGCACGCGTCGACGATTGGGCGCGTTTGACGCCTCGGACCGGCCGAATGTCATCTAGCAGAACTGTCACCTATGTCCTGAGACAGCACACCGTCAGCCCGACGTATCTGTCGGTGGTCGAATGTATGTTCGAGTCGTGGTGGTGGTGCGGGAGGCGGTGGCGGCGTTACGCGAGGCTGTTGATGCTGTGCTGGCCGCTGATCTGTCCCTGTCGACCGCGGCTGAGGTGGTGGAGCTGCTCGACGAGCTGGAGGCCGTCGGCTGTCGGCTGCCGGCGGCCCGGCATCGGGGGTCGGCGCGGCTGTTGGTGGAGACCACCCCGCAGCAGATGGGCGCCAAGAACTGGAAAGACGTCCTCGCGATCCGCTGGCGGATCAGCGGGTCGGAGGCGCACCGAAGGTTGACCGAGGCCGCGCTGCTCGCGCCGCGGCAA
>JBFMGT010000021.1:0-105788 GCA_040752555.1 Actinomycetota bacterium
ACACCAGCGCCTCGGCACCGCCGAGGCCGGTCCCGATCGACACCAGCAGGCGGCTGGTGTCGACCTCGGGGGACCCGGCGTTCTCCCAGACACGACGCCCGAGCACGGTGGCCATCTTCTGCGGGTACGACATCCGACGGTTCTCGACCTGGGTCAGTTCCCCGTCGAACTCCTCGAGCAGATGGCCGCCGATGCGCACCGGCAGGTCGAACTCCTCGACGAAGGGGTCTTCGAGTCGGCGGATACCGCTCTTGCCCTCCAGCAGCGCCTTCCAGGTGCCTTCGGCATCGGTGGCGACGCTGGTCGTCATGGCCATACCGGTCACGACGACGTCAGGGAGTCCGTTACCTGTTGTCGGAGCAGCCATACTCAGACGGGTGTCCTCTCGGTTCTCGTGAGCTCGCCAGTACCTACCAACAGTGCCTAGTAACGACCGAAGGCCAGAGCGACATTGTGGCCGCCGAAGCCGAACGAGTTGTTGATGGCATACGAGTAGTCGCCGTATCGAGGCTCACCCGCGACGACATCGAGATCGATCTCGGGGTCGGGCGTCTCGTAGTTCAGCGTCGGCGGGATGACGCCGTCACGCAGCGCCAGCACCGTCAACAACGACTCGAGTGCGCCCACGGCACCGATCGAGTGGCCCAGCGCCGACTTCGGCGCATAGACCGCGGCGTTCTCCACGCCGGCGACCCGGATGGCGTTGGCCTCGGCCGTGTCACCGATCGGGGTGGCGGTGGCGTGCGCGTTGACGTGGTCGATGTCCTTGGCGGACAGTCCCGCCGTCTCCATCGCCCGCTTCATCGCCTGACCGGCCCGCAGACCGTCGGCCGCGGGAGCGACCATGTGGAAGGCATCGGAGGTGATGCCCGCTCCCATGAGCCGGGCCAGCGGCTTGGCGCCGCGAGCCTTGGCGTGCTCCTCGGTCTCGATGATCATCAGCGCGCCCGCCTCACCGAACACGAAGCCGTCGCGGTTCTTGTCGAACGGACGCGAGGCACCGGCCGGATCGTCGTTGCGGGTGGACATCGCGCGCATCATCGAGAACGCCGCGATCGGCAGCGCCTCGATACCGCCTTCGACACCGCCGCAGACCGCGAAGTCGGCGTCACCCATGACGATCTGGCGCCATGCGTGGGCGATCGCCTCCGAACCCGACGAGCACGCCGACACCGGGGTGATGACCCCGGCGCGGGCGCCCAGCTCGAGTCCGGCGACGGCCGCCGCACCGTTGGGCATGATCATCTGCACGGCGAGGGGGGACACCTTGCGGGGGCCGCCCTCGTTCATCGCGTCATAGGTCTCGACGATCTTCTCGCCGCCACCGAGCCCGGTGCCGATGACCACCGCGAACCGGTCCGGATCGACCTCGGGCTTACCCGCGGTCTCCCACAGCCGGCCGGCCAGCAGCTTCGACATGCGCTGCACGTAGGACATGCGGCGCATGTCGAGCCGGGTCATGTGGCTGTCGACGTTGTCGACCAGGTGGCCACCGATGCGCACCGGCAGGTCCCACTTGGTGACGAACTCGTCCTCCAGAATGCGGATGCCGCTTTCGCCCGCCAGCAGACCCTTCCACGTGCTCTCGATGTCGCCAGCGAGGGCCGTGGTGGCCTCGACGGCGGTCACCACGACGCTGGGGAAACCTCCGTTAGCAGTGGAAGGCCTGCTCATTCTGCTGCGAACTTCTCGCGCAGGGCGGCAGCGGCCTCGGGGTTCTCTTCCTCGAGCTTCTGGATGTAGGCGACGACGTCACCGACGGTGCGAAGACCGGCGAGGTCCTCGTCAGGGATCTTCACGCCGTACTTGTCCTCGGTCTGCACGGCGATCTCCACCATCGACAGCGAGTCGATGTCCAGGTCGTCGACGAACGACTTCTCGGGAGTCACTTCCGACGGCTCGATGCCGGTGACCTCTTCGATGATCTCGGCGAGGCCGGCGATGATTTCTTCCTGAGTGGCGGGCACAGTGGCTCCTTCTTATTTATCGGGTGTTACCTGGGGTGAAACGATCTTCGGTCGAACAGTTGTCGGCTCAGACGGCGCGCAGTGCTTCTGCCAGTCCGTCCAGGTCGGCGGGGGTCTTGATGGGGTGGGTCGGGGTGCCTTTGAGTTCGCGCTTGGCGATCCCGCTCAGCGTCCCGGCCGGCGGGAACTCCACCAACGCGGTCACCCCGAGTTCGCGCATGGTGTCGGTGCACAGATCCCAGCGCACGGGGCGCGTCATCTGGGCGACGAGCTTGCTCATCGCGTCGTGCGCCGAGGCGACCGGCCGGCCGTCGGCGTTGGACAGCAGGGTCACCGACGGCTCGGCCGGGGTGATCCGGTCGGCGACGGTGGTGTACTCGGCCAGCGCGGGTTCCATGTAGCGGGTGTGGAACGCACCTGCGGTGGCCAGCGGGCGGACCCGGGCGCGCGCCGGCGGATCTTCGGCGAGCTTCTCCAGCGCGGCGACCGCACCGGCGGCGACGATCTGTCCGGCGGCGTTCCGGTTGGCCGGGACCAGGTCCAGTGCCTCGAGCCGGGCGAGCACCTCGGCTTCGTCGCCACCCAGCAGCGCCGACATCCCGGTGGGTTCGACCGCGCAGGCCTTGGCCATTTCCCGGCCACGGGTGGCGGCCAGGGAGACGGCCTCGTCGGCGGTGATCACGCCGGCGATCGCGTAGGCGGCGATCTCCCCGACGGAATGGCCTGCGGCGACGATGTCCTCGTCGCCGGTCAGCACGCCGCGCCGGGTCAACTCCTCATAGGCCAGCAGCGTGGCGGCGACGACGAGGGGCTGGGTCACCGCGGTGTCGGTGATCTCCTGGGCATCGGCGGTGGTGCCCAACCGGGCCAGATCCAGACCGCTGATCTCCGACCACGCTGCAATGCGCGCCGGCGCACCGGGCAGCTCCAGCCACTCGGCGAGCATGCCGGGGGTCTGGGAGCCCTGTCCGGGCGCGAGGAATGCAAGCACAGTCTTGTCAGGCACGTCTTTAAGAAAACACTGTGAAGACGGTTCTGCGCCGTGTAAGAGACTATGAACTCTTTCTTAGGTTTTTGTGGGGTGCCCACAAATCCGCATGTGATGGGACGTCATCGAGACCCAAGCGCAACATGTCATCTCGCTGGACGGGCCTCAGGTGTGACCGGCCCAACACTGGTGACCTGCTCGGATCTGGGCGATGGCGAGGCACTCGACTGGCTCTGACGGCTCAAACGGCCGACCGTGGACGCGACGCGCAGCACATAGGCGTCCCGCGGAACGGTGGCGTCACGGCCGGTGAAGTCCGCGATCCGTTTGAGCCGGTAGCGGACCGTGTTTGGATGAACGAACAATTTGCGAGCGCACGCTTCGATGGCGCCCCCGGAGTCCAAGTAGGCGTCGAGTGTCTCCACCAGCGTGGGGCCGGCATCCGCGAGGGGTCTCATCACCTCCGCCTCGAGGGCAGCCGCCGCGGTGGCGTCGCCCAGTAGGGCACGCTCGGGCAGGAGCTCACGCGCAGGCACCGGACGCGGCGCACCGGCCCAGCCGGCGACCGCGTTCATCCCCGCGATGGCCTCGGTGGCGCTCAGATGCGCGGCGCCCAGCGTCGGCGCCATCGGGCCGACGACGACGGGGCCGTCGGCGAACACCGTCATCAGCTCCGCCAGGAAGCGGTCGGTGTGCGACACCCCGCCCGACACCACGGTGACCAGCCACGTTCCGTGCACGTCGGACAACGCAGCCCGGCCGTTACGGGCGGCGACGTCGTGCACGTCGTCGGCAGTCAGATCCAGCCGATCCTGCCGTGGCAGGCCCACGATCACCGTTGCCGCGGCGGTGGCATCCCAGTTCAGCGCCGCGGCCTGCGACTGCAGGTCAGGGCCGATGTCGCCGCGCACCACGGCGTCGATCAGGTTCGCCTCCATCCGGGTGTCCCAGGCACCGCGGGCCTCGGCCTGATCGGCGTACGCGGTGGCGGCCGCGAAGGCCAGATCGCGGCTGTACCGCAGAATGCCCGCGGTCAACGCGGCCAGCTGCTTTTCGTCGCGCGCCAGCAGCGGCACGACCTCTTCGAAGAACTCCATCGTGACCCGCACCATCTCCACCGACTGGCGCAGCGCGATGCGCCGGCGCAGGTCCTGCGGCACCACCTCGAACGCTTGGGCGGTGTAGCTGACGTCGCTGTCAGGATGGCGCATCCACTCGACGAAGTTCACCACCGCGGTCTGCACCACCAGCTGCACACTGGCCCGCTGCGATGCCTCCAGGTCGGCGAAGAACGGCAGCCGGTCGCCGATGACCTGGACGGCCTCGGTTGCCAGCCGGCCCGAGTACTGACTGAGCCGGCGCAGCACCGAATCGGGGACGTTCTCCAGCACCTCGACGGTCGAGCGGGGCGGGATGAACCGATTGTTGTCGGCCATCCCTAAAATCTACGCCTCCGTTTGGAGGACTTCTCCAAACGCCTACGCGACTCGGTATCTGATGTCGTCGGCTACGCGACTCCGTATCTGATGTCGTCGGCTACGCGACTCGGTATCTGATGTCGTCGGCTACGCGACTCGGTATCTGATGTCGTCGGCTACGCGACTCGGTATCTGATGTCGTCGGCTACGCGACTCCGGGGTCCGACGTCTGCTCCGGCGCCGCCATCACGTTGTCGATCTCGTACTTGCGCGCCGCCTCGACCGCCACACCCATGTCGATGTTGCCGTCCTTGGCCAGCCCCTCCAGCACCGCGACGGTGACCGACTCCGCGTCGGTGTTGAAGTAACGCCGTGCGGCAGGCCGGGTGTCGGAGAAGCCGAAGCCGTCGGTGCCCAGCGTGATGTAGGTGCCGGGCACCCACGGGCGGATCTGCTCGGGGACGGCACGCATCCAATCCGACACGGCCACCACCGGGCCTTCGGCGTCGGCGAGCGCTTGGGTGACATAGGGCGTACCGGCCGGCCGGTCCGGATGGCGCAGCGCCTCCTTCTCGATGGCCACGCCGTCGCGGTTGAGCTCGCCCCAGCTGGTCACCGACCACACGTCGGCGGCGACGTCCCACTCCTCGGCGAGCATCTCGGCGGCCTTGAGCGCCGACGGCATGCCGACGCCGGAGACCAGGATCTGGGCCCGGTGACTGCGCTTCGCGGGAGCCTGCTGGTAGCGGTAGATGCCTCGCAACAGCCCCTCGACGTCCAGGTTCTCCGGTTCGGCCGGCTGCACGTAGGGCTCGTTGTAGATCGTCATGTAGAAGTAGATGTTCTCCGGGTTCTCGCCGTACATGCGGTGCAGACCGCTTTCGACGATGTAGGCGATTTCGTAGGCGAACGCGGGGTCGTAGGCGACCACGGCGGGGTTGGTGGCGGCGAGTAGCAGCGAGTGCCCGTCGGCGTGCTGCAGGCCCTCGCCGACCAGCGTGGTGCGGCCCGCCGTCGCGCCCAGCACGAAGCCGCGCGCCATCTGGTCGGCCGCGGCCCACAGCCCGTCGCCGGTGCGCTGGAACCCGAACATCGAATAGAAGATGTAGATCGGGATCATCGGCTCGTTGTGCGTGGCATACGAGGTGCCCACAGCGGTGAACGACGCCGTCGACCCGGCCTCGTTGATGCCCTCGTGCAGGATCTGGCCGGCTTCGCTCTCCTTGTAGGCGAGCATCAGTTCCGCGTCGACCGAGGTGTACAGCTGGCCGTTGCGGTTGTAGATCTTCAAACTCGGGAACCACGAGTCCATGCCGAAGGTACGGGCCTCGTCGGGAATGATCGGCACGATCCGCTTACCGATTTCCTTGTCCCGCAACAGTTCCTTGAACGTGCGGACCGTCGCCATCGTGGTGGCGACCTCCTGCTTGCCCGAGCCCTTCTTCAGCGCCTTGTAGGTGTCGCGGCCGGGCAATGTCAGAGCCTTGGTCTTGGTGCGGCGTTCGGGCAGGAAGCCGCCCAGGGCGCGACGCCGGTCGAGCATGTAGCGGATCTCCGGAGCTTCCGGCCCGGGGTGGTAATACGGCGGCAGATAGGGGTCGTTCTCCAGCTGCTCGTCGGAGATCGGGATGCGCTGCGCGTCGCGGAAGTCCTTGAGGTCTTGCAGCGCAAGCTTTTTCATCTGGTGGGTGGCGTTGCGGCCCTCGAAGTGCTTGCCCAGCGTGTAGCCCTTGATGGTCTTGGCCAGGATCACCGTGGGCTGGCCCTTGTGCTCCATCGCCGCGTGGTAGGCGGCATACACCTTGCGGTAGTCGTGGCCGCCGCGCTTGAGGTTCCAGATCTCTTGGTCGGTCATCGGCTCGACCAGGGCCTTGGTGCGCGGGTCGCGGCCGAAGAAGTGGTCGCGCACGTAGCCGCCGTCGTTGGCCTTGTAGGTCTGGTAGTCCCCGTCTGGTGTGGTGTTCATCAGGTTCACCAGCGCGCCGTCGCGGTCGGCGTGCAGCAGCGCATCCCACTCGCGGCCCCACACCACCTTGATGACGTTCCAGCCCGCGCCGCGGAAGAACGACTCCAGCTCCTGAATGATCTTGCCGTTGCCGCGCACCGGGCCGTCGAGGCGCTGCAGGTTGCAGTTCACCACGAACGTGAGGTTGTCCAGCGCCTCGTTGGCGGCCACCTGGATCAGGCCGCGGCTTTCCGGCTCGTCCATCTCGCCGTCGCCCAGGAACGCCCACACGTGCTGGTTGGACGTGTCCTTGAGTCCGCGGTCGTGCAGGTAGTGGTTGAATCGGGCCTGATAGATCGCGTTCATCGGACCGATACCCATCGACACCGTGGGGAACTCCCAGAAGTCGGGCATCAGCCGCGGGTGCGGGTAGGACGGCAGCCCACCGCCGGCGTGGCTGTGCTCCTGCCGGAAGCCGTCGAGCTGATCGGAACTCAGCCGGCCCTCGAGGAAGGCGCGCGCGTAGATGCCGGGGGAGGCGTGGCCCTGGATGAAGACCTGGTCACCGCCCCCCGGGTGGGCCTTGCCGCGAAAGAAGTGGTTGAACCCGACTTCGTAGAGCGCCGCCGACGACGCATAGGTCGAGATGTGGCCACCGACGCCGACACCCGGTCGCTGCGCGCGGTGCACCATGATCGCGGCGTTCCACCGGATCCAGGCGCGGTACCGGCGCTCGACGTCCTCGTCGCCCGGAAACCACGGCTCCAGTTCGGTGGGAATGGTGTTGACGTAGTCGGTCGAGGTCAGCGACGGGATGGCCACCCGCTGCTCCCCGGCGCGCTCGAGAAGACGCAGCATCAGATAGCGGGCGCGGGCCGGGCCGGATCGTTCGAGTAGATCGTCGAACGACTCGAGCCATTCGCCGGTCTCGTCGGGGTCGATGTCGGGCAGGTAGGACGCGACGCCCTCCCGGATCACGCGAACACGATCGTGTTCGCCTGTGCTGCTGGAGTTTTGGGCCAGATCCTGGCGCACGAACTCGGTGGTCAACTGCCGCTCCTTGTCAGGCGGGGAAGCGCAGACGGTCAGTCGAGTGGGTCTGCTCGCTTCTCGCCGTGCACGGTGGGTTCCATCCTCGTACCATCCTGCCGCAAACGCAGCGCCGCACGCGAACGGTTGCATTTAGTACACCCAGCCCAGCGGTTGGCCGGTAACGTCTGCAGACCGTGCGAACCGGTGGGCGACGAGCTGCGCGGTTGCGGCTGTCCGCCTTCGCCACCGGTACCGCCGCGACGCTGGCGATGATCGTGGTGGGCTGCACCAACGTCACCGACGGCTCGGCCTCGGCGCCGCCGGGGGAGGCACCGCTGTATCGCGCGTCGGTGTCGGCGTCCCTGGAGGAGTCGGCGGCGAGTTCGTCGGCGCGTGAGGCCGAACGACAGACGTCGATGACCACGGCGGCGGTGCACACGTCCTGTGAGGCGATGAGCACCAGCAGCGCCGACGCGATCGGCGCGGTCAACACTTACGTCGATGAGTTCAACACCGACCCGGGCGGCGCTTCCGGCAGCGCCGCCGCGGCGGTCGACGCGCTCAACCAGAGCGCCGACCTGGTGTCCGGCAGCATGACCGACACGTTGCCCGCCGAGCTGCGGGATGCGCTGAACGGTTGGGTCGATGCAGCTCGGGGGGTTGCGACGGCGATTGCGGGGAACTATGCGGCGGAGGAGTTCAACGACGCGATCGCGCAGCTGAACGACGCGAAGACGACCGCGCTGGACCGCTGTGACGCGGCGTATCGATGACAGGAGCGCGGCGGATGTCGCCGGGTGGGTTGCCGTGGCCCCCCGGCGTGCGACCATAGTGGACAAACGTGGCACAGCGCACAGCGTGCCGACTAGGCGCAAGGAGGACTGACCGTGGTGTCGGCGGGTGACCCCCCGAACTACGCCCGCAAGCTGGGCATCCAAAAAGATCAGGTTGTGCAGGAACTGGGCTGGGACTCCGACGTCGACGACGACATCCGCGCCGACATCGAAGACGAGTGCGGTGGTGAACTCCTCGACGAGGACGCCGACGAGGTGGTCGACGTCGTGTTGCTGTGGTGGCGCGACGACGACGGCGACCTGGTGGACAGGTTGATGGACGCGATCACCCCGCTGGCCGATGACGGTGTCATCTGGGTGGTCACCCCGAAGACCGGTAAGCCCGGCCACGTACAGCCCGCCGAGATCGCCGAGTCCGCGCCCACGGCGGGGCTGATGCAGACCTCGTCGGCGAACCTGGGGGATTGGATCGCCAGCAGGCTGGTGCAACCGAAATCCAAAGCCGCCGGCCGGCGATGAGCAGACGGCGGCGATGATTCAGGTCGGTGCTGCTGCGCCGGACTTCACGCTTGCCGACCAGAACAACCAGCGGGTGACGCTGAGTGCGTTCCGCGGCGGTAAGAACGTGCTGCTGGTGTTCTTTCCGCTCGCATTCACCGGAATCTGTCAGCGCGAACTCGACGAGATCCGCGACAACGTCGACGACTTCGTCAATGAGGCGACGGCGACGCTCGCGATCTCGGTGGGGCCGTCTCCGACGCACAAGGTGTGGGCCACCCAGCGCGGGTTCACCTTTCCTGTGCTGTCGGATTTCTGGCCCCACGGCGCGGTGAGCCAGGCTTACGGCGTCTTCAACGACGCGTCCGGCTTCTCGAATCGGGGCACCTTCGCCGTCGACCGCTCCGGGGTGGTGCGCTTCGCCGATTGCAGGGAGCCCGGGGAGGGACGCGATCAGGCGGTGTGGGGCGCGGCTCTGGCGGCACTGCGCGACTGACGCGGCGGCTGCGCGGATTTCGAGTTCATCGCGGTTGCCGATTATGCTCGCCGGGATCGGGCGCGTAGCTCAGTGGTAGAGCTCTGGTTTTACACACCAGCGGTCGGCGGTTCGATACCGTCCGCGCCCACTGCGATTTTGCCAGGTGGAGCTGTCAGGGTCGCTAGGCGTCAAGGCGCAGAAACCCCCCGCTGTGCCAATACCGTGCCAACCGGCCGGCCGGCGGGGATGCCGGACGGCCAGCGCAGCACCCCGATGCTTTGTTGCACGGCGCGCGTGTCGACCCGCTCGAAGCGCGACCAACGCCGATAGCGTCGAACCGGCGACCGACACGAAAGCCAAACTGACGGGCTCGCGTAAAGAGGAATCTCGACTGATCGCGGGACTCAGCTGCTAGCCGAGCTACCGAAGGCGCGGGCCGCGACAGGCCAGGGGGGCGGCAAAGGCGCGAAGCTTGAGGCAGGCGCCTAGGAGCTGCTGAGTGATCGACTGCCTTCGCGAGCTGGTGGCTGTGGCAGGTCTACGGCGCCTTCGCCGGCGAACTGGGACAGAGTGGCAGTACAACCCGGCGAGTCGCTGATTGACCGACTTCTCACCCTGTGCGGTTTGCCGCCTGTGACCGCCCCATAGGGCATTGCCTGCGGTTGCCAGCGCATCGTCGTAGACGTGCCCATAGATCCGCAGAGTGATGGCGGGGTCATGGCCCAACCACTTCAGCGGTTGCCGACGGCGTAGTGCCGCCGTCCAGCAAGATAATGGCCGCGGTGTGCCGGACGTCTTGTAGGCGCAGGTTCACCGGTGGTCTGACTGTGCCGTGCGTGGGCGGGCCACAAGTGAGGTGGACGCTCAACGCTTGGTCGCCCTCGGCGGTGTTTTTGGGGATGGGTTTTAGGAGGATTAGTCGGAAGGAAATTCGACGGGATAGGGTTCGGCAAGGTCGGCAGACCGTCCGACTGCTGCCCATTTGCGGTCCTCGTCGAGGAGGACCTGGTCTTGGCGGATGGAGCCTTCCACGGCATTGACGCCGAGTGGCAGGTGGTACGGAATACCGTTGTGCCGTGTCATCCGTACGAGGATTTCGGCGGCGCGTGCTGGATCTCCTGCGGTGATGGATTCACTGCGGCGGATCGCTGACATCGCCCCGACGGTTTCGGCGTAGATGTCGGGCAGGTCGTGCACGCGCATCGACGGTCCTGCCCAATCGGTGGCGAATCCGCTGGGTTCGACGACGAGGACTCGTATGCCGAACGGTGCTGCTTCTGCTTGCAGGACGCGAGAGAACCCGTCGATCGCAAATTTCGCCGCCTGATATGAGGCGATGCCCGGGGAGCCGCCGACGCGTCCTCCCATCGAGGAGATCTGGATGATCAGTCCGCTACCTTGTGTCCGCAGAATCGGCAGCGCTGCTTTGGAGACGTGGTAGACACCCCAGAAGTTCGTCTCGAACTGGGCTCGGAAGTCCTCCTCGCTGCCGGTCTCGATCGGCGCGACATTGGCGTAGCCGGCATTGTTGACGATCACGTCGAGGTTGCCGAATCGCTCTTTCGCGGCGATCACGGCGATCTTGGCGGCCGCGGCGTCGGTGACGTCGAGCGCCAATGGCAGGATCCGCTCCCCGTGGTGTTCCACTAAGTCGGCTAGCTGCTCGGGCCGGCGGGCTGTCGCTGCCACGGTATCCCCGGCTTTTAGAGCTGCTTCGACCAGTTTGCGGCCCAAGCCGCGGGAGGAGCCGGTGACGAACCAGACACGCGTCATGAGAAAGCCTTTCGAGATAGTCCGGACGCATCGATTGCAGATGCGAGGGGTTGGAGCATCGAGGGGTGCAAGGGTGGTGGCAGGTAGATGATCGCCAGGTCCATCCCCGCCGAGCCGAAGGCCGCGACCTCGGCAAGCAGCTTCTGGTAGTCATGTTCGGGGTTGAGCCAGATGTGGGCCGACAGGGTGATTTCCGCGAAGTTCCTGCCGATGTCGGCGCAGTGCTGCGAGAGCACGTCGCGTTTGTGCGCGAATTCTTCCGGGGTGCCCTGTACGAAGTTCCAGTGATCGGCATAGCGGGCGGCGATGCGCAGTGTGCGTTTCTCGCCGCTGCCGCCCATGCAGATGGGGGGGTGTGGACGCTGTGGTCCTTTGGGTTCGTTGCGGGCGTTGTCGAGCTGGTAGAACTTGCCGTCGAAGGTGATGGTCGGTTGACTCAACAAACCGATCAGCACTTGTGTCGCCTCTTCGAAACGGTCCAGGCGTTCTTTCACGGTGCCCAGTTCGATTCCGTATGCGCCGGATTCTTCCTGATTCCATCCGGCGCCGATGCCGAGTTCGAGTCGGCCGCCGGAGATGATGTCCAGTGCTGCAGCCATGTTCGCCAGGACGGCCGGATGTCGGTAGTGCACGCCGGTGACCAGAGTGCCCAGGCGTAGCCGGGAGGTGGCTTGGGCCAGCGCAGTTAGAGTGGTCCAGCCTTCCAGGCATGGGCCCGAGGAGGGGCCGACAATCGGATAGAAGTGGTCGAATGTCCATCCGGATTCGAAGATCTCGATCTGGTCGGCGGCCTGCCAGACCGCAAGCATGTCGGCCCAGGTGGTGTTCTGTGGGGATGTCTTGAAGGCGAAGCGCATTGTCCGACAGCCTTTCTGTAGTTGTCGTGTATGCCGTCGGCACGGATGGTCGTGCCGTTGAGCGCGTAATTGGTCGCTCGTATGGAGTTGTCGCTGAGGCGTCGCGCAGGTTGGGTATGGGTTTGACCGATGTGGTCTCCGCGTCAGTGCACAGTTCGACCGGCCAGCCTCGGGTCTGTTCAGTCCGCCACGGAGCGGGCGTGTTCGGCTGTGTATCGATCCCCGACGATGCGTCCCGGTGCGAAGACCGTACTCAGGTAGGCGGACTCGTCGGCGCTGATGGCTACTGCTGTAGCGGCGAGATTTTCTCGGACGTACTCGATGTGTTTGGTCCCCGGGATCGGGACCACGTCGAGTGGCTGTGAAAGAAGCCAGGCCAGCGCCAACTGTCCTGGTCGGCATCCTTTGGCGGTGGCTAGTTCCTTGAGCACCCTGACTGGTTCGAGGTTGGTCGCCAAGTTGGCTGGGGAGAATCTTGGGTTGGTGGCGCGAAAGTCATTCCGGGCGAAGGTGTCCTCGGGACTGATGGTGCCTGTCAGTGCGGATCGACCCAGCGGGCTGAACGGGACCACGGTGATTCCGAGTTCGCGACACGTGGCGATGATCCCCTTTTCGAGGCGGCGTTCCCACAGGGAGTACTCGCTCTGCAGAGCGGTGATGGGATGCACGGCATGTGCTCGGCGGATCAGGTCGTCGCCGACCTCGCTGAGTCCGAGGGCACGCACCTTGCCGGCGCTGATCAGTTCGGCCATCGTTCCTACGGTGTCTTCGATGGGTACATGCGGGTCGATGCGGTGGCAGTAGTAGAGGTCGATGACATCGGTGCGGAGTCGCCGCAGGCTCGCTTCGCACGCCGCGCGGACGTACTGGGGGCGGCCGTCGTAGGTGATGGTGTTGCCGGCATCGTTTACCTTCGCGCCGAATTTCGTCGCCAGCACGATGTGTGCGCGCCGGCCTTTGGTCGCCTCGCCGATCAAACGTTCGTTGTGTCCGAAACCGCGGACACCCTGGGCTTTACCGATATTGGCGGCGCCGTACACATCCGAGGTGTCCAGGAAGTTCACGCCGAGGTCGATCGCTGCTCTGATTGTCTCGACGGACTCATTGTCGTCTGCCTCGCCGTAGAACTGCGACATGCCCATACCGCCCAAACCCACCGGCCGCACGACCAGATCCGAGTGGCCGAGCTGTACTGATGCGGAACCGGCAATTTCCCGGCCCTGCGCTTCGGTGCGCCCGGATGTCGGAGAGCTCTGTTGGTGGACAGGTTCGTCGGTCATTGGGGAGGGCTGCGCGGCTCGGCCACTCGCAGCACCGGGTGTTGGGTTGTCGTCGGCTCTCCAACCGGTCGTTGTCCTCTTGGAGCCGCTCATAATCCCAGCTCACTTAGGCCGGGATGACGGTCGGGGCGCACCCCTGCGCTGTCCCAACGAAAGAGCCGCTCGGTCTCCTTGATCGCGATGTCGTTGATGCTGGCGTGCCGAGTTCTCATCAGACCGCTGGCGTCGAACTCCCAGTTCTCGTTTCCGTAGGCACGGAACCAGTGCCCCTGCGCGTCGTGGTACTCGTAGGCGAAGCGGACGGCGATGCGGTTGCCGCTGTAGGCCCAGAGCTCTTTGATCAGTCGATAGTCGCGTTCGGATGCCCACTTGTTGGTGAGGAAGTCCACGATCTGGTCGCGACCGTGCACGAAGGTCGATCGGTTGCGCCACCAGCTGTCCGGTGTGTAGCCCAGCGCGACTCGCTCGGGATCGCGGGTGTTCCAGAGGTTCTCGCCGGCGCGGACTTTGGCGGTCGCTGTCTCGACGGTGAACGGCGGTGTCAGTGCAGATGTGGCCATCGTCGGCTCCCGGCGTCAGGACTTCAGGAACGCCAGCAGGTCGGCGTTGATGGTGTCGGCGTGTGTGGTGGGCATTCCGTGCGGGAAGCCGGTGTATGTCTTCAGGGTGCCGTTCTTCAGCAGTGCGGCGGCCTTGGGACCTGCTGCGGCGTAGGGTACGACTTGGTCGTCTCTGCTGTGCATGACCAGGGTCGGGATGGTGATTTGTTTGAGGTCATCGGTGAAGTTGGTCTGTGACCAGGCGACAATTTCGTCATAGTGTGCCTTCGCGCTGCCCATCATGCCTTGGCGCCACCAGTTTTCGATCAGTGCTTCCGACGACGCGATATCGCTCTTGTCGAAGTTGTAGAACGGACCTGACGGCACGGCGCGGAAGAACTCCGACCGGTTGGCTGCGAGTTGGGCCTGCAGATCATCGAATACGGCTTTGGGTTGGCCGTCGGGGTTGGCGTCGGTCTGCACCATCAGTGGCGGCACGGCGGAGATCAATACGGCTTTGAAAGCACGGCCTTCGCCGTGTCGAGCCAGATAGCGGGTCACCTCCCCGCCGCCGCAGGAGTGCCCGACGTGGATGACGTCGTTCAGATCGAGGTGCGTGACCACTGCTAGCAGGTCATCGGCGTAGTGGTCCATGTCGTGGCCGTCGGAGACTTGCGCAGACCGTCCGTGTCCTCGTCGGTCGTGTGCGATGACGCGGTATCCGTGCTGCAGGAAGAACAGCATTTGGTTGTCCCAGTCATCCGAACTCAGCGGCCAGCCGTGGCTGAAGACAATGGGTTGTCCTGTGCCCCAGTCTTTGTAGAAGATCTCCACGCCGTCGCTGGTAGTGATTGTGGGCATAGTTTTACTCCTTGGTTTGTCCGGGCATCAGTAGGGGTTTGTCTTTGCGCATGGCTGCGATGGTGGCGGGGTCGAGATTCAACGTGGCCGCGACCACCGAGTGGGGAGTCAGGCCCAGCCATTGCTGGGCCGAGAAGTCTTCGAAGTGGTCACTGCGGAACAGCTCGAGCATCTGTACCGGTTGGTCGCCCACACACTCGAAGTAGTGGCCCATGGCGCGTGGAACCTAGCCGACGTCGCCGGGGTAGAAGTCGAAGGTTCGGGCCTTTCCGCTGGAGCCGAAGACCGTCATACGGGCGTGCCCGGACAGCCAGTATTGCCATTCGCCGTTGTTGGGATGCCAGTGCATCTCGCGTAGTGCACCCGGATGCAGCTCCACCCACGCAGCAGCGATCGTCGAAGCTGAGGGGAAGTTCGTCGAATCGGTGATGCGGACGCTGCCGCCGGGTACCTCGATCGGGTCCTGGGCCAGCATCCGATGTGTCATGCGTTCGGCGGTGCCGGCCGGGGACTGGACTGCTTCGATGTCGGCGGTCAGAGCACCCGGGACCTCGCCGGGGAAGATGTAGCGGCTGCGCTCCAGCTCGCCGGCAGTGGGGATGTCGTCGAACGCCGACTGAGGGACGCCGAAGTTCCTGGCGAGAACGTCTTTTGGGGTGTGCGCGAACCAGTCGGTAACCAGGAATGTCTCGTTCTCCGAGAAGTTGCCGTCGTCGAAGACCAGCAGAAATTCGCAATCTTCGAGCGCCTGAATGGAGTGCGGAAAACCGGAACGGAAGTTCCACAGGTCGCCGCGTCCGACGTCGTCGATGAAGTTGCCTCCGTGCTGATCGATGGCCGCGATGCGGGCGCTGCCGGCAAGCATGAACGCCCATTCAGCTTCGCGGTGCCAATGCAACTCTCGGTACGCACCCGCCTTCAACCGCATGTTGACCCCCGCCAGGGTGGTCGCCACTGGCAGCTCTCGCGCCGTCACCTCACGGGCCCAGCCGCCGGGCAGTAGCCGGTTATGAGCGGCTGCAAAGGAGAATTTCAGGTTCGGCATGCTCCCGGAATCGGTGCGCGGAGCGCCCCGGTTCTGCAGGCCGATCGGCACGTTGTCGGGGCCTAACACGGTAGCGCCCAGTTCTCCGATGATGGTGGGCACCATGCGCTGGTCCTCGGGTGCATCGCCGTTGGTCGCGCAGTGGACTGTTGACGTGCTCATCGGACAACCCCCTACGGGTGGCTCGAGATCCTGAGGCGGGCGCGGTGCCCCTCGGTTAGGTGTCGCACAACCAGCATCGTCAAAGCCGGTGATGGTGGGTATCCGCCGTCGGACAGTGCAACTGGCCAGTCATCCGACGAAACGAGGCCAGCGATGCGCGGCGCAGCCCAGCCGGCTGGGCTGTCAATGCCGCAACAGACGCGTGCGCCGGTTTGCGCCCATCGCGACGGTGCTTGGTCCGCCGCCGGCGCGCGACAGGGTCGCGGCCCGAGCAGTCATGATGGCATGTCCGCTGCTGGGGGATGCTGTCGTGTCTGCGTGTACTGACGCCGTCACATCGAAGATCTCATGTTTCCCCGACGGCTGGTCGCTCTGCGCACGGGCCTCATTTGGGTCTGCCCCACCCTGTGGCTGTGGGTTCACTTCGATCGGCGAGGCTGCCTTCGTGTGGTGGTTCCTTCGCGGGTCAGCAACTTCAAAAGCACAGCTGCTTCGCTGATTTCGGGGTTTGTTGTGGCTGTCAGCAGCGTCAGCGGCTTTCTCTGGCGGGAAAGTTCTTTCAGGTGAGCTAGCGCCGCGGCGGCCGCGGGCTTGTCCAGCTCCTCGATGTACCGTCGGCTGAATTCACCGAAGAGTTCGGGATCATGGTGATACCAGGTGCGAAGCTCGGGGGAGGGGGCAACGTCTTTGCACCATTCGTCGAGCTGTGCGCGCACTTTACTCACGCCGCGGGGCCACAGTCGGTCGACCAACACCCGCGTCCCGTCGTCGGGACGAGCGACGTCGTAGATGCGGCGTAGCTGTATGCGTGCGTGATCGGTCATGGCACCTAGAAGATTGAAGGTCTGCGTCTTCGACTGCACGATCGGCCGATGATCACTGGGGGAACCTGGTGGGCAGTTCCGTTGCTCAGCGCGAAATAATCGCGCATCGCGGTGGGCCGGCCACCGGCGCATCGGCTCATATCCGATGGTTGGGAATCAGTTCCACGACTGGGATGCGGCGCGCCGAGTTGCGTTGATAGCCCTCGAATTGGGGGTGTAGAGAACTCTGTTCGGCATAGATCTCGTCGCGTTCTTCACCGGTGATGGCGGTGGCAGTCGCGGGGAACACCTCGGTTCCGAGTTCAACAGTGACCTGCGGGTTCGCCAAGAGGTTGCGGTACCAGTCCGGGTGCGTGTCGGAGCCGCCCTTGCTGGCGAAGATGAAGATTCGTCCATCGTCGACCAGGGTAGCCAGCGGTGAGAGACGTTCGATTCCGGTCTTCGCGCCCACATGATGCAAGATCAGCAGCGGCTGGTTGGCGAAGACGCCCCCGACGTTTCCTCGATTTGCGCGGAACTCCCGGATGACATCGCGGTTCATGGTGGCGAAGTCGAACTCAGTCGATTCGGGCATTGTTCTCCTTAAACGCGTGATGGCCGGGGGCCGTGGACTCAGAAGCCGGGGTTGATTCCTTGCCGGCCTGGTCGATGGTGACGGATCAGATCCGCGGCCCAAGAGGGTTGGAGGGCCTTCTGCGGTCGGGCCAGCGCCTGATCGATCACCAGCCCCTGCAGCACTTCCTCCAGACGGTGGCGGGGGTACTTGTACTCGGCAGCCTCGATGGCTTGGGCGAACGATTCCCGAAGAGCGGTTGAGCCGAACTCGATCTGCACACCGATGCGCACATACCGTGCAATCATCCCGCGCCGCTCCGGTATCTCGGGGGTGGTGTGCAGCGCTATGGCTTCCCAAATGGGGTCTATTCTCGCCGGTGCCCACCCATATGCGCGCAGATACCGTGCCGCAGCGTCGGCGCCTTCGATCTCGAAACGGGCCGGGCCGTTGTACACCGGCGCGGTACCGCAGTCGTGGAAAAGCGCTGCCAGGCACAAGGATTCTTCATCGATGTCGGTGACAGCGTCGCGGCGGGCCGCCTCCATCCCGAGCAGGTAGGTGCGCACGCTGTGTCGGTAGATCTCGGGATGTACCACCGAGCGGACGTGGTCGGTGGCGTCGTTGACGAGTCTGGTCGCGGGCAGCGGCATCACGGCAGATGCCCGCGTTCGATGCCGTCCAGGAGTCGGTGCAGGTCGACGGCGTCGTCGAACGACGGCGCGTCGGTCGTGCCGCGTGCGCGGTCGTCGGCGAAGGCCCGGTAGAGCTTGGCTACCGTGCTGGCGGGGCCGGTCAGTCCGATCATGGCATCCGGGTCCGGTGTGTCGATCGGAACCACATGTGTTGCAGTACCGTTGGCTGCGGCGAGCACCAGTTCGGTTGCCGGTATGTTGCCGTTGCGGGCCGGGCTGGTGAGCAGCAGATCGCCTTCGGTGCCGTTGATCTCCCATCGCAGATCGCTGGCCCGCGAGAGCCCGCCCCTATAGAACACTGTGCCGACGGCGCCGCTGATCAACCGCAAGCTCAGTGCGATCTGGTCCGGCGAGGTCACCGGGATTCGGGTGCCGTCGTCGAGGTCGACGGTGTCGCTGCCGACAGCCAGGGCCGACGTCACGGAGGTGATACCGCCGAGGACATGGGTCAGTGTGGACAGCGCATGCCCGGTGGACACCCGCACAGCCGTCACGCCGTTGCGGGCATCGAACGCGTACGCCTGACTCTTGGGTGCCCCCGGTGCCCAAGCCATCCCGGAGCCGACGAGGTTGGTGGCGACCACGCGGCCGAGGTAGCCCGTGCTGACCAGATCACGCATCGCGGCGACTGCGGGCGCGAACCGTCCCTGAAGGCCGACTGCCGTGGGAACCCCGGCTGCGGCGGCTTTTCGGGCCAGGTCTTTGGCCTCTGCCAGGTTCAGGGCCAGGGGCCATTCGCTCAGCACCATTTTTCCGGCGGCGAGCGCCTCCACGATGAGCGCATAGTGGTCGGGCACTTTCACCGCAACTACCACCAGGTCGACTCCAGGGTGCTCGATCAAGGGGAGTGGGCTGTCGAAACCGTCGACGCCCCACTGCGCGGATGCGCGCTTGGCTGATTCGGCTCTGCTGGTGGCGACTGCGCGTAAGTCGTATTCGGGGAGTGCGGTTAGGGCCGGCACGTGAGTGGCCGCTGCCCACCCGCCGTCTGGGCTGGCCCCGATGATGCCGACACCAATGGGTCTCATGTGAACCTTTCCGCTCAGTCGAAGACGAGGACGAGGCGACCGCGGACACCGCCGGCGGCCAGAGCCCGGTGCGCCTGGGCTGCTTGAGCAGCTGGATAGGTCCGGGCGACCCTCAGAAGGAGCTGGCCGTTGTCGGCGAGCACGCGCAACGCGTCGAGTTTGTCGTGGGCGTGGGTGTATTCGGGCACCCACACCTGCGGCACAGTGATGCCCCGTCCCAGATCGATCGGTGCCGAAACCCCGTTGTGTGGAACGGGTACCACCGCGACCTGACCACCGTCGCGCACCGCGGCCGCGATCTCCTCACCCCGAGAGACGGTGTCAATGGCGGCATCGACCCCGGCTGGCCACCACTGCAGGATCCGCTGCGCCACCTCAGGTCCGCGCGCGACGATCTGGTCGGCACCGAGACTGGCGACAAGCGTTTCGTCAGCGGCCGCCGCGTCGGCGATCACACGGAGCCCGTCCGCCTTTGCCAACTGAACGGCATACCCGCCGACCGCGCCAGCGGCCCCGATGACGGCGATCGACGCACTGGCATCGAGGGCCAGCAGGTCGAGTGCGCGTCGAGCGGTGAGCCCGCTCATGGGCAATGTGGCGGCTTCGGCAAAGGTGGCCCCTACCGGTATACGCGTCGTCTGATCCGGGTCGAGGACGAGATACTCGGCGTACGCGCCGCCGGTAGCGTCGATGGGCATCACGATGGCCATCACCTTGTCCCCGACCTGCAGGTCGGTGGTGGCCTCTGGCCCGATTTCGTCGACCACTCCGGCCGCCTCCATGCCGGGGATATACGGAGGGGTCAGCGGACCCGCTTTGAGCACCTCATCGAGTTCGCCGTTGCGCAGAACGAAGTCGCCGGGATTGACAGTGGCCGCGTGCACCCGAATTCGGATCTGCTTCGGGCCGGTTCGGGGCCGCGGCACTTCGACGAGCTCCAGTGCTTCGGGGCCTCCGTAGCGGGTGACCCCAACGGCCTTCATCATCGGCGCGCCCAGAGTCTCGGCTGGCTGCGATCGGGAAACAGGTTTGGTGGTCATGTGACGCCTCTCGGGACTCGTTGTGCTCGTGGAGAGCATCCCGCTGGCGCACCTGCATGCGTATCCGCCACCCGACAGTGCGACAGGCCAGTCCGGACTGGAATGGTGTGCGTGCCGTTTTAGGGCAGCACGCGGTCGAGGTGTGCACGCGAGGTGATCCCCAACTTCGAGAACACTTTGCTGAGGTGGTATTGCACCGTGCGGGCACTGATGAACAACCGCGCACCGATCTCCGCGTTGGACAGCCCGTCCCTGGCCATGCGCGCCACCTGGGCCTCCTGAGCGGTGAGTTGCTGGCTGACGACCGTCGAGTCGGTCTTCTGTGGTACGTCACCGACGGCGTCGAGTTCTCGTCGTGCGCGGTCGGCGAAGCCGCCCATGCCCATCTCCGAGAACATGCTGTGCGCGTCACGAAGCTGCCTGCGTGCCTCGCTGCGGCGGCGTTCGCGGCGCAGCCACTCCCCGTACACCAGATGTGCACGGGCCAGCTCTGCACGCACCCGGGTCTCGCCCAGCCAGTTGATCGCTTCGCGGTAGCACTGTTCGGCCGCGTCACCATCGCTGACCAGGGCACGTGACCGCGCAGCCAACCCCAGCGCCCACGGTGTAGCACTCGCAGCCGCCATGTGTTCGAGGCGGGTGAGAGCTTCCGCGGCGAGATCGGCCGCACCGGTGCGGGCCGCCGCCTCGATGAGTTCGGGTAGCGCCCAGTTCGACGCTCCCAGCTCCGGGGGAAAGTCCGCGGCCTGCTGAGCTGCGTTCAACGCGCTGCGGTAGTCACCGCGGCCGTTATGCAGAACCGCCTCCGCCCACCGCGCCACAGTCAGTCCGTTGCCTTCCCCGCGTGCAGTCACCTCCGCCACCGTGGCCGCGATCAGAGCTGTCGCCCGGTCCTGGTGACCACGCAGGGCCGCAACACCCAGCTCGGCGTACGGGGCAAGACTGCTTCCGGTGGCGTCCATCGCGGCATGCAGTTCGTCGACCACAGATGCTGCGCCGTCCAGATCACCGAAAAAGATGAGCGCGATGGCGCGAGCACTCAAAGCCAGCGGGACGTCACTGAGCGCGCCGACTGCGCGTGCCTCGTCGACGTGATGGGCGGTCAGAATGTCCAACCTGGCGTCGTCCCAACCGAAGTGGGCCGCTGTTCCGGCAAGGAAGATCCATCGGCGATGTTCCTCGGTGGACGTGTCAGCGCTGAAAGCACTCAGCGCGCGGCGCAACCACGGGACTCCCGCGACGTAGCCAAGGCTGAACTGCACGACCAACCAATCCAGCAGCAGATCTGACGGGCTGTCATCACCTGGGGGAGGCGGATCAGCATCCAAGCTTCGGGCGATGTCAACGACACTGCCGCCGTCAGCCAAGCGCCCGACGAACATCGCCGCGGCCATCGCCTCCAGATAGGTGGTACGGGCCAGACGCACGTCCGCGTCCACGAGCTTGTTGGCAGCCGCCAGCAGAAGCGGTGGAGCTTCACGACCTCGACTGGTCACGAACGCAATCCGCCCCCTGATGAGTTCTGTCCGTGCCTTCTGCACATCGGTCAACGACCCACTCTCAGCCAACGTCAGCAAATCCGACGCGGCTTCGAAAGCACCGGCCTGAATCTTCGCCGACGCCGCGGCCAGCGCCCGTTCGGCCCGCTGCTCCGGGGCCGCCGACAGCATCGCCGCGCGCTCCAAGAAGGCCGCCGCGGCACCAACACCGCCACGGGCCTGTGCCCGCGCCGCTGAACGCTCCAAATCGGCGGCGACGGCCTCATCTGGGCCGACCGCAGCAAGCGCGCGATGCCATGCTCGCCGGTCCGGGTCCGTCCCGCCATCGGTTGCGGTTGCAAGCGCACGATGCACATCCCGACGGTCGGCAAGCACGGCCGAACGGTAGGCCGCCGAACGCACCAGGGGATGCCGAAACCGCACGCGGCTGGTGAAAGACGCCAACTCGGCTTCGACCACCGCCGCGGCAGCCTCGACGCTGAGATCGAGCAGACCTGCCGCACGCCACATCAAGGGCACATCGCCGGTCGGGTCGGCGGCCGCCAACAGCAGCAGCCGCGCCGACTCCGCAGGTAGTGACTCGATTCTTGCGCGGAATGCGGCCTCGACATCACCGGACAATCGGACCGCCTCGGGCAGTCCGAAACCGCCCGCTAACTCCTCAGCGGACAACCCCCTGGGCAGTTCCAGCAGCGCGAGCGGGTTGCCGCGCGTTTCGGCAATGATCTGTTCACGAATACGACGGTCAATCGGGCCCACCAACGCTGACTCCAACAGCAGGCGCGCATCAGTACCGCGCAGACCGTTGACAACAAGCGCGGGCAAACCGGCCAAGGCATCAGTGGGAACGCGAGCGGCAAATACCAGTCCTACCGACTCGGCGACCAGGCGACGCGCCACAAAAGCCAGTACCTGAGCCGATGCCTGATCCAGCCATTGCTCGTCATCCACCAGGCACAGCAGCGGCCGCTCCTCGGCGGCGAAGGAGAACAAGTTCAGAACCGCAAGGCCGGCGAGGAAGCGATCCGGTTTAGGTCCAGCTGTCATTCCGAGTGCGGTACTCAGCGCGCCTTGCTGGGGTTCAGGCAGTCGTTCCATGTGATCCATCAGAGGGCGGCACAGCTGGTGCAGACCTGCGAAGGCGAGTTCCATCTCGGCTTGCACCCCCGAGGTACGGACAACACGGCATGTGGCCGAGAGCGCCAGATGGTCCAACAGCGCGGTCTTACCCACCCCTGCCTCACCGCGCAGAACCAGCGCCCGACTCTCGCCGGCTTCTAAAGCCAGCGTCAATCTGTCGAGCAACGCAAGTTCTTCGCGACGCCCGACCAGCTCGATCGCGCCACCGCGGTCGGTGGCGCCGCCAACCAGCACAAATGGACGGTATACCGCCGGACTCAATTTTGCGGAGCGGCTATGTGCCACGGTCAGGGCGATGGCTGGTAGTCAGGGGAGTGTCGACTGTGGAGCGTCGACCGAGCTTCCTTGAGGCCGTTAGGGCATCGGCCCGGAGTCCCGGCGGGCGAGAATCTCCTCGTCGGTGAAGCGGAAGTCGGCCGACGTGTAGAACGTGATGCCGCCGGACTTTGTGCCTTCTCCGCGCGGAATGATGTTCTCCAGCCCTTCGACGTCGCAACGGCCTTGCGTCCACGGTGTCCCATCGCCCAAGACAAGGACTTCGACGTCAATCACGTCGCAGTCGGCGTTGTTGCAGCGCAGGCGGACCCGACCCGTGTCGCCCGCAGAGTCGGCGGGAGACGGCTGCCAGTCCCCGACTTCCTCGATGAAGCTCGACGTCGGGCGGTCAAGGACGGGGCCTTAGGCGGCCAGGACGCGCACGTCGGTGCGTGCCGGAGTGTCCTTGGTGCCATCGTCAACCACTACAACCTCGGTCGCTCGAGCGTCGCACTGGTCGTTGTCGCAATAGACCTGGACGCGACGGTGGTCCACCGACAGGTCACCGCTTGAGCGGATGAGGGTGTTGGCGCCGCAGAAATAGCACGACGCTGGATTGTCCCGAGACACGGCGCGCCGAAGCCACGGAATGGACTGTGGCGCTGAAGAATCTGAGGAAGGGACGGCGATTCGCGCGACAGCACGCATGAACGCGCGTGCTGCTTTCTTGTGGGATGCACCCATAATCTCGTCTCCGTGTACTGATAGTTGGCAGCGCCCTGTACCGACGGCCACTCCAGTAGTGACGGTTCCTCGCAGACCCTTCGGGGATCTTGCCCTCAATGTCGCCGGTGGTACAGGCACCACAACGACTCGGGGTCAGCCATGCGAGACGGCTCTGCACAGCAGGTACCGGAGGGCCGCGCTCGTGTGGGCTGGCGGGATGGCCGGGCCAAGCTCCCGAGCAACGCGGCGACAGGAACTTACGCAGCACGGCTCTCGCTCCGTTACCGTGCGCGCCGTCGTCGGATGTCGTCCGAGGACTTCAGTGCGCAGGCGAAAGTCCCTACCCCCGCTGTGCCGAGAGTGTGCCAAGACATGCCGCTACAGTCGCTATCGCCATGGACGCTTTGCCACGGATGAGACGGCTGAGCTGGACGTATGTGCATCCATGCAACGAGCGTGAACTGCAGGAATTGCAGCGCGGCGACATTTACACACCAGCGGTCGGCGGTTCGATACCGTCCGCGCCCACTGCGTTCAGTCCGCCGGCTGCCACGGCGGCCACGTCCCGCATGACGTCGTCGACGATGTCGCCGAAGGAGCGCTGCTCGTTCTCGGCGATCCATTGCGTGAACGCGATGCCGAATGCCATCACGGCGATCTGGGCTGCCACCTCGGCCGCCACGCCGTCGACGCCGCGATCGCGCAGCGCGCCGGCAAGGGCGCGTCCGACACCGACGAGCTTGAGCGCCTCACGTTCCTGCAGTGCCGGATTGTCGTCGATGACGGACTGACGCTTACGGGAGTGCGCGCGACGCTCGTCGTCGAAAAAGCCCGCCGACGATCGCAGCGCGCGGACCGCCAGCTCGATCGGTGACGAACCCGCGGGCGCGTCGTCGAGGCCGGCCAAGAACGCGTCGATCAACGACTGTTGGCCGTGGAACAGCACTTCCCGCTTGTCGGTGAAGTGGCGGAAGAACGTGCGCTCGGTGAGCCCGACGGCCTGGGCGATCTCGGTCGCGGTCGTCTGCTCGTAGCCGCGGGCAGCGAACAGCTCGAGGGCAGCATCTTGCAGCCGCTCTGCTGTCCCCGGCTCCCACCGCGCCATGCGAAGCAGTCTAGTGATGACAGTGACTGACTTCAGGTGTACGGTCGGATGTCAGAAGCTGACATCACCATGAGGAGTTCACGTCATGCACGTTTTCGTCACCGGAGCCTCGGGATGGATCGGCACCGCAGTCGTCGACAAGTTGCTCGAGGCCGGCCACCCCGTCACCGGTCTGGCTCGCTCAGACGGCTCCGCTGCCGCTCTCGACGCGAAGGGGGTGACGGTCCGTCGCGGCGACCTCGACGATCTGGACGCGATCCGCGCCGGCGCCCAGGCCGCCGACGCGGTCATCCACCTGGCCAACAAACACGACTGGGCGGACATGGCCGCCACGAACGCCGCCGAACGCGCCGCGGCGCAGACCATCGGTGACGCACTGGCCGACACCGGCAAGGCCTTCCTACTCGCCTCCGGACTCATGAGCCTGGCCCAGGGTCGGCCGGCGACCGAGGACGATGCCTCACCGTTCAGTGGTCCCGACGCGCCGCGTGGGGGCAGCGAGAATCTGTGCCTTGATTTCGCCGATCGCGGTGTACGTTCTGTGGCGCTGCGTTTTTCGCCCACCACGCACGGCACCGGTGATCACGGCTTCGTCAACGTCCTGTGTCAGATCGCCCGCGACCGCGGGGTGTCGGGCTATCCCGGTGACGGCGAGAACCGGTGGGCCGCGGTGCATGTCGCAGACGCTGCGCGCATGGTCGTGCTCGGTCTCGACAAGGCGCCTGCCGGCACGCGTCTGCACGCCGTCGCCGAAGAAGGAATCCCGACCCGGGAGATCGCCGAGGCCATCGGGCAGGCGTTCGATCTCCCCGTCAAAGCCATCCCGGGGGACGAGGTCGGTGAGCACTTCGGGTGGATCGGCGGCTTCTTCAGTGCTGACATGGCCGGCAGCAGCGTTGCGACGCAACAACTCCTGGGCTGGACGCCGACCGGACCGACGCTGGTCGCCGACATCCGCGGCGGGGCGTACGGGACGCGATGACCTCAGCAGCAGCCCGTGGCCTTTCGCTCGGCCAGGTGTGCATGTTCGGCGTTGTCGCCGCTGCGGACCGCGGCGAGGAACTCATCGAGGTCGATGCGCTGCCCGCTCAGCCAGGTGCCTGCCACCTGCACGGTGTCGATCAGCGCGGTCGGCTCGACCTGCCACGGATCAGCGGTCAGCTCAACGAAATCGGCGAGTTTGCCGGGGCTGATGGACCCGATGAGGTGATCGCGGCGTAGCGTGCGGGCGGCATCGATGGTCTGTGCGCGCCACGCCTGGTCCAGCGAGATGGCCTGCTCGGGGCAATGGACGGTGCCCTTGCGGGTGCGGCGGGTCACCGCGGTGGCGATGTTGACGACTGGCGTCGGTGGCGACACCGACCCGTCGTTGTGCAGTGAGACGCACGCTCCCGAATCGACCGCGTCCGCGAACGCGGCCCACCGGGCTCCGTGTGCCGGGTCGAACATCGCGCCGTCGAGCAGCTCGCCCCAGTAGTAGTACTGGAACGGCGCCATCGACACGTGCACCCCGAGCCGCGCCGCGCGATCGAAATGTGCGCGGGTGCCTGCCCCGCAATGCTCCAACCGCCACCGATGGTCGGTGCCCAGTAGCCCGTGCCGGTGCAGCGCGTCCTCGTAGGCGTCCAGCGCGAGATCGAGCGCCAGGTCGCCGTTGGCGTGGAAGGCCATCTGCCAGCCCGCCGGCGCCGCCCGGTCGAGGATCGCGTCGAGCTGATCGCGGCTGTAATTCATCGAGTGCGCCCCGCCGGCCACCGCGGGGTCGATGCCGGCGGTGCGGGTGGCGTCGGTGTCGAGATAGGGGAACGAGATCGCGATGTTGCCCACCCACGGTGACCCGTCGGTCCACAGCTTGACCCCGGTCTTGGTCAGCCATTCCTCACCGGCGGCGAATTCCGTTGGCTGTGAATAGGTATCGGTGACCGACATCTCCCACATGCTGACCCGCAGCGGACACGACGGGGCCGCCGCCAGCGCCTCATAGCCGGCCGCGAACTTCGGGTCGTAGGTCATGTCCGACGTCGACGTGTACCCGCCGCGCGACATCAGCGCGTAATAGCTCGCCGCCGACGCCAGCGGATCGCCCATCTGTGTCAACAACGGCATCGTCACCGCCGTCACGACCGGTAACTCGAAACCCTGCCCGTCGAGTGTCCCGTCGGGGTTGCGGCCGAACCGACCCGCGACGGGGTCAGCCGGCGGATCGGTGTGCCAGCCGTGCGCGCGGATCACCGCGGAGTTGAAATACACGCCGTGCCCGGAGTTGTCCGTGACGACGGTGATCCGGTCGCCGAAGATCTCGTCGAGTTCGCCGGCCTTCGGCGACGGATGTCCCTGCAGCAGCGCGTCGTATCCGGCGAACCACAGCGGAGTCTCGGGAGCGGTGTTGGCCAGGGCGTCGGCGAAGATCTCCCGGACCTCTGACCAGCTGCCAGCGACCCAGGGTGCGATCGACCTGGCCGGGGCCTGGGTCGCGATCCCGCTGATCAGGGGATGTCCGTGCGGCTCAACGAAACCCGGGGCAAGCGCCACGGCCCCGGTGTCGGTCTCCTCGGCGCCCGGAAGCGCCGCGCGGCACTGCTCGAGGCTTCCGACGGCCACGATGCGTCCCTCGGACACGGCGACGGCCTGCGCACGCGGCACGTCCTCGTCCATCGTGATGATGGTTGCTGCGGTCACGATCAGCTCGGCCATGGGCACAGTCTGACACCGATGTGACAAGCTGCCGTGGTGTTCGCAGCAGTTCGTGGCCGCGCCGCAGGGATCGCTCTCGGTGTGCTCGCCGACGCCGCATTCGGGGACCCCCAGCGCGGGCATCCGGTGGCACTGTTCGGCAGCGGCGCGGCAGCGCTCGAGCGCCGCTGCTATGCCGATCGCCGCAGCACGGGCGTGGCGTACACCTCCGCGCTGCTCGGCGCCGTCGCACTGGGCGCGGCAGGCGCCGAGCGTCTCGGTCGACGCACCGCTGGCCTTGCCGAGGTGGCGTGTGTCGCCGCGGCGACGTTCACCGCGCTCGGCGGCACGTCGCTGGCCCGCACGGGCGACCGGATGGCCGACCTGGTGATCGCCGGCGACCTCGGCGCGGCGCGCGGGCTACTGCCGTCACTGTGCGGCCGCGACCCGTCGGTGCTCGACGCGGCCGGTCTGACCCGCGCTGCCCTCGAGTCCGTTGCGGAGAACACCTCCGATGCGCAGGTGGGGCCGCTGCTGTGGGCGGCGCTGGCCGGAGCGCCCGGGGTGCTGCTGTACCGCGCGGCCAACACCCTGGACGCGATGGTCGGCAACAAATCCCCCCGATACCGTCGATTCGGTTGGGCGGCAGCGCGATTCGACGACCTGCTGAACCTCGCCGCCGCCCGGTTCACGGGTCTGTTCGTCGTGTTCTGCGCACCGGTGGTGGGCGGCTCGCCGGCCGGTGCGCTGCGGGCGTGGCGTCGCGACGCCGGCAGGCATCCCAGCCCCAACGCCGGCGTCGCCGAAGCGACGTTCGCCGGTGCCCTCGGTGTGCAACTGGGCGGGCCCACCCAGTACGCCCACGAGCTGGAGATCCGCCCGACGCTCGGCAGTGGACGGGCACCGGCTGCCGGTGACCTCAGGCGGGCTGTGTGGCTCTCGCGCGCCGTGCAGATCGTCGCCGCGGCGGCCGCCGTCAGCGTCGCCTGCCGTACCGGTCGGCGAGCTTGTCCTCGGGCGTGACGGGCTCGGCAGGCGCGGCCTTCTCCCGGCGGCGCGCCTGCACCTCGGCGTAGACGAAGTAGCCCACCCCGATGGGTGCGATGATGCCGAACGCGATCCACTGGATCCCGTACGACAGGAACGGTCCGCCATCAAGGCGGGGCAGGGGGACGACGCCGAGGCCGCCGGGCTGACCGTCGACGAGCTGCAGATACGAGCCGGCCAGCGGCACACCCGTCAGTGCCGAGATCTGGCCGGGATTGATCGAGTAGACCTGCTGTACACCGGCGTCGCGGAACGGTTCCTTGCCTGTCGCGACCGGCTCGGCGTCCCGCAGGCGGGCGGTGATCGTGACCGGCTCGGTGGGGGCGGCGGCGATCTCGGGCACCTCAGAGCCCTTCACCGGCTTCACGTACCCGCGATCGACCAGCACGACGGGCCCGCCGTCGACCGCGAACGGCACCAGCACCTCGAACGCGGGGTCGCCGTCGATCACCCGCAGCCGGGCCAGCACCTGCGCATCGGCCACATACCGCCCGGTGGCCGTGACGCGTTTCCACTGCTGCTCCGGGGCCGACGAATCCTGGTGCGGCAGAAGCGTCGTCAACGGCACCGGCTCTGCGTTCAGCGACGCGGAGATCTGGGCGTTCTCCCGGGACGTCTTGGTGTTCTTGTGGAGCTGCCAGGGCGCCAGCACGGTGAAGCACAAGTAGGCGAACGCGATCACCACCACGTAGAGCGCCAGCCATTGCGGGCGCAGGAGGAAGGCGAGCCGGCGCACTCCTCAGCCCGCCTTCCGCCGCTCGGCGAGCTGTTCGTCGACCCAGTCGTGCAGGCCGGGCAGAGCCGCGTCGATGACCGTGAACACGGCCTCGAAATCCTCCTGGGAGCCGTAGTACGGGTCGTCGACGTCCAATGCGTGCGCGCCCGAGCGCGGGTCGAACGACCGCAGCATGCGCAGCCTGTCGGTGGGCACCCCCATCTGCGAGAGCATGCGCAGGTGGTTGCGACCCAACGCCACGACCAGGTCGGCGCCGAGGTGATCGTCGGTGAGCTGGGCGGCGCGATGCGCGGTTGGGTAGCCATGGCCGCGCAGCGTCAGCCCGGCGCGGCGATCGGCCGGCTCGCCCTCGTGCCAGTGCCCGGTGCCCGCACTGCTGACGCGGACGGCGTCGGCGAGCCCACGCTCGCGGATCTGGTGGGCGAACATCTTTTCTGCCATCGGGCTACGGCAGATGTTGCCCGAGCAGATGAACGTCACGTGCAGCTGATCAGACACCCAGCACCTCGCGCAGCGCCTCGACGTCGGCGACATGGGCCAGGGCGCCGCTGGTCGCCGCGGTGAAATCGGCGCGGCCGTAGCCCCAGTCGACGACGATCGTGCCGATACCGTGCGCGGCGGCACCTTCGACGTCATGGGACCGGTCGCCGACCATGACCACCCGGTCGGGCAGCGGAGCGAGCTGCGCGAGCGCGTGGGCCACCACGTCGGCCTTGCTCGCCCGGGCGCCGTCGACGCTGGCGCCCGCGATCACCTCGAAGAAACCGTCGAGGGCGAAGTGGGCCAGGATTCGCTGCGCCGTGGGTTCTGCCTTCGAGGTGGCCACCGCCAGCCGGACTCCCGCCCGTGCCAGGTCGGCGAGCAGATCAGCAACGCCGGCGAACGGGCGGTTCATCGACCAGCCGCGGGTGGTGTAGTCGGCGCGATAGGCGGCCATCGCCTCGCCGGCCCGTTCACCCAGGCCCATCGACTCCAACGTGTGCCGCATCGGAGGTCCGACGATACGGCTGGCCAGGTCACCCTCGGGCACCGCGGCCCCGACGGCGGCCAGTGCGTGCCGGAAGCTGGCGACGATGCCGTCGGCGGAATCGGTCAGCGTGCCGTCCAGGTCGAAGATCACCAGATCACCGCGGCGCACCCGCGTCGCCTCGGCTGCGCTGTCCAACATGTCGGTCACGCGGCCCATTGTCCCTGATGCCAGGAGTGGCTGGACCCGCGCACTACTGTCGTGATGTGGCATGTCTGCTGGTGATGCGATGACGGTGCTCCTCGCCGACGTCATCGAGGTGCTCGATACGGCTTACCCGCCCGGGCTGGCGCAGAGTTGGGACTCCGTCGGCCTGGTGTGCGGGGACCCTGCCGAACCGGTCGAATCCGTGACGGTGGCCGTGGACGCGACGGCCGACGTGGTGGCCTCGGTGCCGGACCGCGGGTTGCTGCTGGCGCACCATCCGTTGCTGCTGCGCGGCGTGGACACCGTGGCCGCCGACACGGCCAAGGGTGCGCTGCTGCACGCGATGATCCGGACCGGACGTGCGCTGTTCACCGCGCACACCAACGCCGACAGTGCCGCCCCCGGCGTGTCGGACGCCCTCGCCGATGCGTTGGGCCTGACGGTCACCGACGTCCTGTCGCCCGAACCGGCGTCGCCGGCACTGGACAAGTGGGGTGTCTACGTGCCGCAGGACAGCGTCGAAGCGGTGCGCGCGGCGATGTTCGCCGCCGGCGCCGGTCAGATCGGTGACTACGCGCAGTGCAGTTGGAGCGTGTCGGGGGTCGGCCAGTTCCTGCCGCTCGACGGCGCATCCCCGGCCATCGGTGCGGTCGGCACCGTCGAGCAGGTCGCCGAGGACCGGGTGGAGATGGTGGCGCCGGGGTCGCGGCGGGCGACGGTGCTGGCCGCATTGCGCGCCGCACACCCCTACGAGGAACCCGCCTTCGACGTCGTCGCCCTGCAGACGGTTCGCGGTAACACCGGGCTGGGACGCATCGCGGCGCTGCCCGAGCCAGAACCGTTGAGCGCGTTCGTCACCCGGGTCCGCCGCGGCCTGCCCGCGACGTCGTGGGGAGTGCGTGCCTCCGGCGATCCGGACGCGGTGGTGTCGCGGGTCGCGCTGTGCGGTGGGGCGGGGGATTCTCTGCTGTCCGAGGTCGCCGGTGCCGACGTGCAGGCCTACGTGACCGCTGATCTGCGCCACCATCCCGCCGACGAGCACCGTCGGGTCTCGGGGGTGGCGCTCGTCGACGTCGCGCACTGGGCCAGTGAATACCCGTGGTGCGGCCAGGCGGCTGCACTGCTGCGCCGGCACTTTACCGACATGCCCGTCACCGTATCCCCCCTGCGCACCGATCCATGGAATGTCGAGGACCTGTCACATGAAAGCTGATGTTGCGCAGCAACGTTCGTTACTCGAACTGGCCGAGGTGGACGCCGAGATCAGCCGACTCGAGCACCGCATCAAGAACCTGCCCGAGCAGTCAGCGCTGGAGGCCGCACAGAGTGCGCACCACGAGGCGAACGACCGGCTGGCCGCGGTTCAGCTCGCACTCGCCGACATCGACGCCGAGATCGCCAAGTTCGAAACCGAGATCGACGGCGTGCGCCAGCGAGAAGACCGGGATCGCCGGTTGCTCGAGGGCGGCACCGTCGATGCCAAGCAGCTCACCGAACTCCAGCACGAACTCGACACCCTCGAGCGCCGCCAGGCCAGCCTGGAGGATTCGCTGCTGGAAGTGATGGAGCGACGCGAGGAGCTTGCCGCCGACCAGGACCGCGAACTGACCGGTATCGACGACCTGCAGACCGCGATGACCGATGCACAGCGCAACTGTGATTCGGCCCGCACGCACCTCGGCCAGCTCGTCCACCAATCACGTTCGCGCCGTGAGGAACTCGCCGCGACTATCGATGAGGCGCTGGTGTCGCTCTACGAACGTCAACGCGCCCGCGGGGGAGTGGGCGCGGCGGCGCTGCAGGGTCGACGGTGCGGGGCGTGCCGGCTCGAGATCGACAGAGGTGAGCTCGCGCGCATCGCCGCTGCCCCGGACGACGACGTGCTGCGTTGCCCGGAGTGCTCGGCAATCCTGTTGCGCGTCAAGGGTAGCGGCGCGTGAAGGTGCTGCTCGAGGCCGACGGGGGATCGCGCGGAAATCCCGGCCCGGCCGGGTACGGCGCTGTCGTGTGGTCGGCGGATCACACCGAGGTGCTCGCGGAGACCAAGGCGGCGATCGGTCACGCCACCAACAACGTCGCCGAATACCGCGGATTGATCGCGGGTTTGGAGGCTGCCGCGCAGGTCGGTGCCACCGACGTCGAGGTGCGGATGGACTCGAAACTGGTCGTCGAGCAGATGGCTGGGCGCTGGCGGGTGAAGCACCCCGATCTGGCTGTGCTGCACCAGCAGGCGCGCGAGCGGGCTGCTGGATTCGACCACGTTGTGTACACGTGGGTGCCCCGTGCGCAGAACAGCGATGCCGACGCCCTGGCCAACCAGGCGATGGATGCGGCTGCGGAGTCAGAGGCCGTGAAGGCGAACCCGGCCGGCTGGACGGGCGCCAAAGGTGCACCCACGAAGTTGTTGCTGCTGCGGCACGGTCAGACCCCGCTGTCGGTCGAACGTCGCTACTCCGGGCGCGGCAACCCGGCACTGACCGAACTGGGCGAACGGCAGGCCGCTGCCGCTGCCGACTACCTGACGGGCCTGGGTGAAATCGACGCGGTGGTGTCCTCCCCGCTGCAGCGCGCGCACGACACGGCCGCCGCTGCAGCGAGTGCGCTCGGATTGGGCGTCGAGGTGGACCCGGACCTGATCGAAACCGATTTCGGTGCGTGGGAGGGGCTGACGTTCCGCGAAGCGTCCGAGCGTGACCCCGATGTGCATCGACGATGGTTGACCGATACCGCGGTGGCGCCGCCGGGTGGGGAGAGCTTCGACGCCGTCGCGCGCCGCGTCACCCGGGCGCAGCAGCGACTTCTTGCCGAACGTGCCGGTCAGACCGTGCTCGTCGTGTCTCACGTGACGCCGATCAAGACGCTGCTGCGGGTGGCTCTGGATGCCGGTCCGGCGATCCTCTACCGGCTTCATCTGGATCTGGCGTCGCTGTCGATTGCCGAGTTCTATCCCGACGGGGCCGCGTCGGTGCGGCTGGTCAACCAGACGGCCTACTTGTGATCGGTGTGCAGATGCACCCGTTCGCCATGCAGACCGAACAGCGCGATCGCCTCGACGGCTCCGTCGACGGTGCCGAACCAGTGCGGTGTCCACGTCGAGAACTCCACGGCTTCACCGGGTTTGATGGTGAAATCGCGGTCGCCCAAGAGCAGGCGCATCCGGCCGGACAGGACGTACATCCAGTCATGGCCCTCGTGTACCGGCAGCTGCGCGGGCGGGGTGCGTCGGCGTGCGCTGATCCGGATCTTGTAGGCGTGTAGTCCACCGGCTGGGCCCTGACCGGTCAAGGGCCAGAACGTGATCTGGTGACTCGTGTGGGCATTGCCGCGCACGCGCGGATCCTCGACCTGCGGGTCGCGCAGCAGCTCGTCCGTGCTCACCGACAAGGCGCGCGCCAGCCGCGGAAGATGGTCCAGCGCAAGCCGCCGCTTGCCCGACTCCAGCCTGCTCAGAGTGGAGACGTCGATGCTCGACCGGGACGCCACATCGTCGAGTGTCATACCGCGCTGGGTGCGCAGGTCGCGCAGCCGACGCCGCACCCGGGCGTCGACGCCGTCATCGTCATTTGCCTGCATGGCAAGAGAGCTTGGCAGATCGATGCACGGGCGAGCAAGGTGGTGGCATGAGTGAGCGATGGGACTGTGTGGTGATCGGTGGTGGGGCCGCCGGGTTGAGCGCTGCTCTGGTGCTGGGCCGGGCCAGGAAACGCACGTTGGTGGTCGACGCGGGGGCGCAAAGTAATCGCGCTGCGCACGGCATCGGCGGACTGCTCGGGTTCGACGGGGTTCCGCCGGCGCAGTTGTATGCCGCGGGACGGGAGGAGCTGACCCGCTACCCGTCGGTGCACGTGCGCGACGGCGAGGTCGCCGCGGTCACTCCGCACGAGGGTGGCTTCACGGTCTCGCTGGCCGGCGGCGGCACGGAGGAGGTCCGGCGCGTGCTGCTGGCCACCGGCATGCACTACCAGGTGCCGCCTGTCGCCGGCCTCGAAGAGTTCTGGGGTGGTTCGGTGTTCCACTGCCCGTTCTGCCATGGATGGGAAATGCGTGACCAACCCCTCGCCGTGCTCGCACAGGGGGAGCGGGCGGTGCACATGGCCACGTTGTTGACGGGCTGGAGCGACGACATCGTGGTGCTGACCAATGGTGCTGCGCAGTTGAGCGACACCGACCGCGCTCAACTGGCGGGGCGCGACATCGCCGTCGACGAGCGAGTCATCACGCGTGTCACGGGTTCCGACGGGCAGCTCGACGCCGTGGTGTTCGACGACGGGACGACGTTGCTCCGGCGCGGCCTGCTGGTGGCGAGCACACTGCGTCAACGCAGCCAGCTGGCGCGTGCGCTGGGTGTGGCGTTCGCCCCGCCGGGGCCGGTGTCGGAGGAATCGATCGCGGTGGACGCGTTGTCGCAGACCTCGGTGCCCGGTGTTTTCGCCGCGGGAGATGTGAGCGCGCAGATGCCACAGGTGGCGGCTGCCGTCGCGGGCGGTTCGGCCGCCGCGGCGTCGATTGTTCGGAGTCTGATGGAGGAGGATGCATGACGGCGCAGGACGAGAAAGCGCAGTGGGAGGCGCGGTACGCCGAGCGCGAGCGTGTGTGGAGCGGCAGGGTGAATCCCTGGCTCGCACAGGTCGCGGAATCCCTGCCGGCGGGCCGTGCGCTCGACCTCGGCTGTGGCGAGGGCGCCGATGTCCTGTGGCTGGCCGAAAAAGGTTGGCAGACAACGGGAGTGGATATCTCTGAGACTGCGTTGAGTCGCGCGGCAGAGGAAGCGACGCGGCGAGAGGTCGCGGATCGTGTCGGGTTGAAGCAGATGAATCTCTCCGACGAGTTCCCCGAAGGCTCCTTCGATCTGGTGTCGGCGCAATTCCTGCAGTCGTGGGTGCGTCTGGACAGGCGCAGGATCTTCACCCTTGCCGCGCGCGCCGTCGCGCCGGGTGGAGTGCTGCTCATCGTCGACCACGGCGCTGCTCCGCCGTGGGCGGACGTGCCGCACGATCACGAATTCCCGACCATCGACGGCGTACTGTCCCAGCTCGGCAACGTGCCGACGGAATGGGAGACCGTGCGCGCGGAGCCCGTCGAGCGGGAGGCGGTCGGGCCGGACGGTCAGCAGGCAGTGCTCATCGACAACCTGATCGTGCTCCGGCGGCGAGTTGTCGGTGGAGGGATGTAGCGTCGGGTTCATGTTCGCACAGGTGTTCGATTTCGACGGTTCGGCTTCGGAGGCTGAGCTGCGCGAGGTCGTCGCGCACTGTGAACGCTTGAAGGCCACCGCGGCTGCGGTGCAGGCCCGGGCGACGGCCTTGTGGGCGGAGAAGCGACGTGCTGCCGAGGCGGCTGCGGGCATGCCGGCGCGGAAGCGTGGGCGCGGGCTGGCCTCGGAAGTGGCGCTGGCCCGCGCCGATTCCCCAGCGCGGGGCAACCAGCACCTCGGCTTCGCGCAGGCCTTGGTGCACGAGATGCCCCACACCCTGGCCGCCCTCGACGCCGGGGTACTGACCGAGTGGCGGGCCACGCTGATCGTCAAACAGTCGGCCTGCCTGATGGTCGAGGACCGCCGGGCGCTGGACACAGAATTGTGCGCCGATCAGGACGCGTTGATCGGGTTGGGCAATGCCCGCATCGAAGCCGCGGCCGCCGCGATCGCCGCCCGCCTCGACGCCGCCGCGGTCGTGCAACGCAAAGAACGCGCGGCCGCATCCGCGCGGGTGTCGACCCGGCCCGCCCCCAACGGCATGGTGTATCTGACCGCGCTGATGCCGCTATCCCACGGGATCGGGGTCTACGCGGCGCTGAAGCGTGAGGCCGACCTGTGCGGCGACGGGCGCCCACGCGGGCAGATCATGACCGACACCCTGTACCAGCGCGTGACCGCACGTCCGGCCGAGGAGCCGGTGCCGATCGCGGTGAACCTGGTGATGGCCGACACCACCCTGGTCGGCGACGACCACGCCCCGGGCTGGGTGCAGGGCTACGGGCCCGTGCCCGCCGCGGTGGTGCGGGACCTGGTCTCCGATGCGGTGGCTGATGAGACTGCTAAGGCGACGTTGCGGCGGCTCTACCGCCACCCCACCAGCGGGCAACTGGTCGCGATGGAGTCGCGGGCGCGGATCTTCCCGAAAGGGTTGGCGGCGTTCATCGGGCTGCGCGACCAGACCTGCCGCACCCCCTACTGCGACGCCCCGATCCGCCACCACGACCACGCGGTTCCGGCACACCGCGGCGGGAAAACCAGCGCCGCCAACGGGCTGGGTACCTGCGCAGCCTGCAACTACGCCAAAGAAGCCCCCGGCTGGCACGTGGCCACCGAAGATGTCGAGGGCCGGCACACCGCCACCTACCACACCCCCACCGGCGCGACCTACCACTCCACCGCACCACCCCTGCCCGGACCACCAGTACGCCGCCGCTACAGCGTCATCGAAGGACAACTCAGCATCGACATCGTCGAACTCAACGCCGAGCTCAAACGCACCGCCTGAGCGTGACAGCCAACGCGTTCGTTACCGCTGTGGGCGCTGAAGGCAGTACGTTGTCAGGGCGGATGAGCTGGCTGGGCGGCCGCGGACCATCGATCGGTCGAACAGGGGTACGGCCGAGATGGTTCGAGGAAAGTCCGGACTTCACAGAGCAGGGTGATTGCTAACGGCAATCCGAGGTGACTCGCGGGAAAGTGCCACAGAAAGCAGACCGCCACCACCAGGTCTTCGGGCCAGGGGTGGTAAGGGTGAAACGGTGCGGTAAGAGCGCACCAGCGCTCCGGGTGACCGGAGTGGCTCGGCAAACCCCACCCGAAGCAAGGCCAAGAATGTCGCGTGGGGGCGCGGCAGCGCAGACGCCCGAGGGCTGCTCGCCCGAGTCTGCGGGTAGGCCGCTCGAGGCACCCGGTGACGGTGTGTCCAGATGGATGGTCGCCGCCTCGCCGCCAGACATGGCGGTGGGGAACAGAATCCGGCTTACAGGCCGGCTCATCCGCCCCTCGTGGGGTCAGGCCTTCTTGACGGCCTTCTCCAGCTGTTCGAGGACGTCCGCCAGCTGATCCTCGCAGCGCACGGCCAGGTCCTGCTCCTGCTGATAGAGCAGCCCGTAGGTGAAGGTGTCCTCGCCGGCAGCATGGGCCTGCTGCGCCTGCCGGCTCAGATGGGATCGGCTCACGACGCTGTCCTGATGATCACCCAGTAGGGATTGGATCGCCTTCGCCCGCTCGGCCACCTTGCTCTGCCCCGTCGCCGCCGCGGTGTAGCGCAGCTGCTTGGCGCGCTTGCGGATCTTGTGCAGCGCCTCGTCGGCGTGCTCGCCGGCCTCCTCGACCTCGCTGGCTTTCTTCGCCGCCTTGCGCACCCGCTTGTAGGCCGACGCAATCGTCAGATCAGCCTGCTCGTCACCCGGCTCGGTCGACGGCCCCGCCGTCGTCAGCTCCTCCAGAGCATCCAGCAGCCGGAAGTACCGCGGGGTGCGCATCGCCGCCAGCGAGCGCTTCCAGCCGGTCTGATAGCGCCTCTTGGCACCTTCCACCAGCCGCTCCCGGACCAGACCCCGCACCAGATCGTCGGGCAGCCCGTCGAGCGCGTGCTCGTACCGCTCGGCCAGCACCTCGGCATCGCGCGCCACCCCGAGCACTCCGGCCAACTCCCGCAGCTCCCCGAGCACCCACGAGTCGTCGGTGATGCCGAACGCTCCCTCTGACGACTGCAGCAGGCTGCGGATCTTGCGGGTGGTCACCCGCATCTGATGCACGGAGTCGTACACATCGGAGCGCACGGCGCGGTCCCACGCGATCAACTCGGCAACCTGCTCAGCCACCGCGCGATGCACCGGATCGTCCGGCGCCGCGGGCGTCTCCTCGGTCGGCGTGCCGAGCACCCGAGCCAATTTCGAACCGTGCCCGGCCGGGCGGGCACCCGCATCCAGCAGGCGGCGCGTCAACGGCTTGAACAACCCATGGTCTGCGCCCTCGGTGAGCTCCAGTTCCCACTCCCGCCAGCGCTGTTCCTCACCGCCCACCGCGCCCGCAGTGACCCGGTCATCACAGAATTCGGCCACCGCGCCCCCGTCGGCGCCGTAGAGCATCGTGACGTCGCGGACCGTGCTGATCCTGGCGACCGGCGCCAGTCCGCGATCGCGCACGATCGCGAGCACGACGTCACGAATCTCGTCGGGCACCTGGGGATGCGCCGGGTTGCCGTCCTCGAGCGGAAGCCGCACCTCGGTCCGGCTGTCCTGCCCCGCCGGCAACTTCAGGTGCCACCCGGCATCGGTGCCACCGGTGCGACGGCGCAAGGTGATGCGATGACGCGCCAGATCATGCGCAGATGTGTCGTAGTAGACAGCGTCGAGGGTTTGTGACGGCGACCGCTCGGCGCGGGACACCGTAGCCAGCCCGTCGAACGACGGGCTGACCGTCGCTTCGTCGACGTCGAACTTGCGCTCTGTCTCCGTGTACCTGGACATTTCGGGCGATCGGGCGGGCATGAGCACCTTCGTTTCGGCGTGATCGGGGGCCACCAGCCTGCCACATCGACGTGAACCGACGTGACCGGTCGTGACGCCTGAACCCGTCCGCCGTTATCGAACTGCAATCGATTCGACATCCGACGCGCGGGACACCCGCGCGCGTCCCTTCCCATAACTCTTACAATTCTCTTATGAGTCCAGAGATGCGGCTCGAGGACTATCTCGACGCCGAAGGCAATATCGAGATTCCGGCCGGAATCACGCTGACGTCGTTCATGGATCGCCACGCTGAGCGCTCGGGGGAGGCGCCCGCCTACCGCTATCTCGACTACGAGCGGGACTGCACGGTCGAGCTGAGTTGGTCGGCTCTGCGCACCCGGCTCCGCGCCGTGGCCGCGCGGCTGCAGCAGATCACCGACAGCGGTGACCGCATCGCGATCCTCGCCCCGCAGGGCGTGGACTACGTGGTCGGGTTCTTCGCCGCCATCCAGGCCGGCGGCATCGCGGTGCCACTGTTCGCGCCCGAACTGCCCGGGCACACCGAACGCCTCGATGCGGTGCTGGGCGACGCCCAACCGAGCGTCGTGCTCACCACCACCGCCGCCGCTGCGGCGGTGCGCGACTTCCTGCGCACCATTCCGCGCGCGCGACGTCCCAGGATGATCGCCGTCGACGCCGTCCCCGACGCCGTCGGCGAGCACTTCACCCCTGCGCCTGTGGCCACCGACGACATCGCGTACCTGCAGTACACCTCCGGGTCCACCCGCACTCCCGCCGGCGTCGAGATCACCCATCGCGGCGCGGCCACCAACGTGGTGCAGATGATCGAATCGGTGGGTCTGGACTGGAACACCCGCAGCGTCAGCTGGCTGCCGCTGTTCCACGACATGGGTCTGCTGATGATCATGTTCCCGGCGCTGCTCGGCGGCCACATCACGCTGATGTCCCCGGTGGCCTTCGTCCGGCGGCCCTACCGCTGGATCCGCGAGCTGGGCGCCTCCGACAAGCCGACCTTCGCCGCGGCGCCCAACTTCGCGTTCGAACTCGCCGCCCAGCGGGGACGCCCGCCCGCCGACGAGCCGCTCGACCTGAGCAACGTCGCGGGCCTGATCAACGGCTCCGAGCCGGTCAGCATGGCCTCGGTCGACGCGTTCGTGTCCGCCTTCGCGCCGTACGGACTGAACCCGGCGGCGATCAAGCCGTCCTACGGGATGGCCGAAGCCACGCTGTTCGTCTCCACCACCGAGTCCGGCTCCGCGCCGGCGGCGGTGCATCTGGACCGGCACGCGCTGGGCGGGGGAGACGCGGTCCAGGTGTCCGCCGACAATCCCGACGCCGTGGTCAGCGTCTCCTGCGGGCACATCGCCCGCAGCCAGTGGGCGGTGATCGTGGACCCGAAGACCGAGAGCGAACTGCCCGACGGTCGCGTCGGCGAGATCTGGCTGCACGGCGACAACATCGGCCGCGGGTACTGGAACCGCGCAGAAGAGACCGAGCTGACGTTCCGCAACAAGCTGCAGTCGCGCCTTGGCCAGCGCAGCCACGCCGAGGGCGCGGCCGAGAGCGCGCTGTGGTTGCGCACTGGTGACCTCGGTGTGTACCTCGACGGTCAACTGCACATCACCGGTCGCGTCAAGGACCTGGTGATCGTCGACGGCCGCAACCACTATCCGCAGGACATCGAGGCGACGGTCTCGGCGGCGTCCAAAGCGGTGCGTTCTGGCTTCGTCGCCGCGTTCTCGGTGCCGGGCGTCGGTCGCGAAGAGGTGGTGATCGTCGCAGAACGCGCCCCCGGTGCGGGGCGTGCGGAGGCCGCCCCCATCGTCGAGACCATCCGCGCCGCCGTCTCGCGCCGCCACGCGATTCCTCTCGCCGACATCAAACTCGTTGCCGCAGGGGTCATCCCGCGGACCACGAGCGGCAAGCTGGCGCGGCGGGCCTGCCGGGCGCGGTATCTCGACGGCACCCTGTAAACGCGACGCGATACCGTCGCCGGTGTGAGTGACTTCGACACCATCGACGTACAACGCGGCTCAGGGCTGGTGCGCCTGACGCTGGACCGGCCCGATGCCGCCAACGGCATCAACGCGCAGATGGCGCGGGAACTCGCCGACGCCGCGGCCGAGTGCGACCATTCCGCGGTCAAAGTCGTCACCCTCACCGGAGCGGGCCGGTTCTTCAGTGCCGGCGGCGACCTCAAGGACTTCGCGGCCGCCTCGAACAGGGGCCGTCACCTCAAGGGGGTCGCCGACGACCTGCACCGGGCGATCTCGACGTTCGCGCGGATGGACGCCGTGGTGATCACCGCTGTCAACGGTGCAGCTGCGGGCGCCGGGTTCTCGCTGGCCGTGCTCGGTGATCTGGTGCTCGCCGCCGAGTCGGCGTCCTTCACCATGGCCTACACCCGGGTGGGCCTGACCCCGGATGGCAGCGCCAGCTACATGCTGCCGCGCCTGGTGGGCATGGCGCGGGCCAAAGAACTCATGCTGACCAACCGGACCCTGTCGGCGCAGCAGGCACTGCAGTGGGGGTTGGTCACCGAGGTCATCGCCGACGATGCGCTGCCCGCGCGGGTCGACGAGCTCGCGGCCGCGCTGGTCACCACGTCCGGCGGCGCGAACGGCGGTGTCAAAGCACTGCTGCTCGAGAGCTTCGGCAGCGGGCTGGAAGAACAGATGGAGCGGGAAGGCAGGTTGATCGCCCAGCGCGCCGAATCCGCCGACGGCCGTGCAGGAGTGGACGCGTTCCTGGCGAAACGCAAGCCCGACTTCGCCTGACGGCTAGAAGGAGTGTTCCTCGGCGGGGAATGCTCCGGTCGCCACCTCGGCCGCGTATTGCGCTGCGGCACGCCGCAATTCATCACCGACGGCGCCGAACCGCTTGACGAACTTCGCGGTGCGCCCACTCGTCATGCCGGCCATGTCCTGCCAGACGAGCACCTGACCGTCGCAGTTCGGGCCTGCACCGATGCCGACGGTCGGGATGGTGAGCTTGCCGGTGATCTGGGTGGCCAGTTCGGCCGGCACCATCTCCATCACGACGGCGAACGCGCCGGCCTCCTGAACCGCGATGGCGTCGTGGATCGTCTGCTCGGCGCCGTCACCGCGGCCCTGCACCTTGAACCCGCCCAACCCGTTGACACTCTGCGGGGTGAAGCCAATGTGCGCCATCACCGGGATGCCGGCGGACGTGACCGCGGCGATCTGCTCGGCCACCCGCTCACCGCCCTCCAGCTTTACCGCGTGCGCGCCGGTCTCCTTGAGGAAGCGGGTGGCGGTCTGGAGAGCTTGCGCAGCGCCTCCTTCGTAGCTGCCGAACGGCAGATCGGCCACCACCAGCGCATGCGGGGCGCCGCGCACGACGCCGCGTACCAGCGGGATCAGCTCGTCGATGGTCACCGGCACGGTCGTGTCGTAGCCGTAGACCACGTTGGCCGCCGAATCCCCGACCAGAAGCACGGGAATCTCCGCCTGGTCGAACACCGCGGCGGTCGAATAGTCGTAGGCCGTCAACATGGCCCACTTGTGGCCTTCGGACTTCCACTTGGCGAGGTGGTGGGTGCGGATTCGGGTCCGCGGAGCGGCGGTCTCGCCGACAGCGCCGTACACACTCTGTTCAGACATCGATGTCCCCCAGATGGGTGGTCGTTTCGAATCCTCGAGGCCGCTCTGGGTCCCCGGGTTTCGCTGACCGGTCAAGTCTGCCACCACGTCACCAGAAGTTGAACAACGCGTTAAGTGGATTTGCTCACATCGACCGGCGGCGCGCCTACGATCGGCGGATGCAACGGCTCAGCGGGCTCGACGCCAGTTTTCTGTACCTCGAGACCGCGGCGCAGCCATTGCATGTGTGCTCGATCCTCGAACTCGACACCTCCACGATGCCCGGCGGCTACTCCTTCACCCGGTTGCGCGATCTGCTGGCCGAGCGGATTCGCGCCATGCCGGAATTCCGAGAACGCTTGGCCGACAATAGATTCAACCTCGATCACCCGGTATGGGTGGAGGACCCGGACTTCGACGTCGACCGCCATCTGCACCGGATGGGCCTCCCGTCCCCGGGTGGGCCGCGCGAACTGGCCGACATCTGCGGCCACATCGCCTCCCTGCCGCTGGACCGCACCCGCCCGCTGTGGGAGATGTGGGTGATCGAGAATCTCGGCGCCGAGCATGACGGCCACCGCATCGCGGTGCTGACGAAGGTGCACCATGCCGCGGTGGACGGCGTGACGGGCGCCAATCTGATGTCCAAGCTGTGCACCACCGAACCTGATGCGCCCGCGCCCGAGCCGGTCGACGGCCCGGGCGGCGGAAGTGACCTGGAAATCGCCGTCAGCGGTGCGGTGCGCTTCGTGACCCGGCCGCTGGGTCTGGTCAACGCCGTGCCGAACACCCTGACCACCGTGATCGACACCGTCAGGAGGGTGCGCAGCGGGCAGACGATGGCGCCGCCGTTCGTCGCGCCGAAGACGGCGTTCAACGCCAACGTGACCGGGCACCGCAACGTCGCCTTCGCGCAGCTCGACCTCGACGACATCAAGACCGTCAAGAACCATTTCGGGGTCAAGGTCAACGACGTGGTGATGGCCCTGGTCTCCGGTGTGCTGCGCACCTTCCTGTTGAATCGGGGCGAGCTGCCGAACAATTCGCTGATCGCCATGGTGCCGGTGTCGGTGCACGAGAAATCCGACCGGCCCGGCCGCAACCAGGTGTCGGGGATGTTCGCGCGGCTGGAGACCAGCATCGCCGACCCGGTGGAGCGGCTCAAAGCCATTGCCGAAGCCAACACCGTTGCCAAACAACATAGTTCGGCGATCGCGGCCACCTTGCTGCAGGACTGGACGCAGTTCGCCGCGCCCGCGGTGTTCGGCACGGCGATGCGGGTGTACGCCAGCAGCAGGCTCAGCGGAGCCCGGCCGGTGCACAACCTGGTGGTGTCCAACGTCCCCGGGCCTCAGGGCCGGCTCTACATGCTGGGCTGCGCAGTGGAGGCGATGTACCCGCTCGGCCCGATCTTCCACGGCTCCGGACTGAACATCACGGTGATGTCGCTGTCGGGCAACCTCGACGTCGGGATCGTCTCCTGTCCGGAGCTGCTGCCCGATCTGTGGGACATGGCCGACGACTTCGACGTCGCGCTCACCGAACTGCTCGACGCGACCAAGTAAGCAATCAAGTAGGCGCAACGACTGCGCCTCGCCAGCGACGATGCCGGTTCATGGCAGCATGTGTTGCCATGAAGCTCATGACCGGGATCGCGCGATCCGGCCTCGTCCTCGCGGCGGTCATGCTGCTCGTTGCCGGGTGCAGCAAGGTCGTCGACGGGCGCGCGCTGCTCGCCGTCCCGCGGCCCGGCTCGCCGATCCAGTGGAACGCCTGCAAGCCCGTCGGTCCGTCGGATCGCTCGCGGATACCGACTGGTGCCGAGTGCGGCCTGCTGTCGGTCCCGGTGAACTGGGACAACCCCGAAAGCGCCGAGGGCGCGGTCGCGCAGATCGCCGTCGTGCGCTTCAAGGCCACCGGCCAGAAGATCGGCTCGCTGATCGTCAACCCCGGCGGCCCCGGGGAATCGGGTGTCAACGCCGCGGCCAACATGCTCGCGACGCTGCCCGAGGCGCTGCGGGAGCGTTTCGACCTGGTCGGCTTCGACCCGCGGGGCGTAGCGAACTCCTCGCCGGCGGTGTGGTGCAACAGCGACGCCGACAACGACCGGCTGCGCGCCGACAACGTGGTGGCCTACACCCCTGAAGGGGTTGCCCACATGGAGAAGTTGACCAAGGAGTTCGTCCAGCGCTGTGTCGACAAGATGGGCAAGGACTTCCTGGCCAACGTCGGGACTGCCAGTGTGATCAAAGATCTCGATGCGCTGCGCAAGGCCCTCGGCGACGAGAAGCTGACCTATCTCGGGTACTCCTACGGCACGCGCATCGGCGCCGGCTATGCCGAGGCCTACCCGGACAGGGTGCGCGCGATGATCCTCGACGGTGCCGTGGACCCGAACGCGGACCCGCTCGAAGCCGACATCCGCCAAGCCGCGGCGTTCCAGAAGGCCTTCGACGATTACGCCGCCGATTGCGCCAAAGACGAGAACTGCCCGCTCGGGACCGATCCGGCGAAGGCTGTCGAGGTGTACCAGTCGTTGGTCTGGCCGCTGGTCGACAAACCCGCCCCGACCGCTGATCCCCGCGGCCTGAGCTACTCCGACGCCGTGGTGGGCACGATCCTGCCGCTGTATTCGCCGAACCTGTGGCGGCACCTGACCCAGGCGCTCACCGAGATCAAGGAAGGCCGCGGCGACACCATGCTCTCGCTGGCCGACCTGTACATGGGTCGGGACGCCCAGGGCCACTACAACAACTCGACCGACGTCCGGGTCGCGGTCAACTGCGTCGACAAGCCCGCGATCACCGACCGGGCCACTCTGGTCGATCAGGATCGACGGATGCGCGAGGTCGCGCCGTTCATGAGTTACGGCAAGTTCACCGGTTACGCCCCGCTGGGGACGTGCGCGATGTGGCCGGTGCCGCCGACCAGCCAGCGCCACGAGATCAAGGTCACCGGGCTGCCGCCGGTGCTGGTGGTCTCCACGACCAACGATCCCGCCACGCCGTACCAGGCCGGCGTCGACCTGGCCAAGCAGCTCGGCGGCAGCCTGCTCACCTATGAGGGCACCCAGCACACCGTCGCCCTGCAGGGCAACACCTGCGTCGACGACATCGCGACCCGGTACCTGATCGACCTGACCGTGCCGCCGGCCGGTGCCCGGTGCTGACGATCACCGTGGTCGGCGAAACGGACCTGGCCGAACTCCTGCCGATGCTGCGTGGGTACTGCGACTTCTACCGGGTCGAGCCCACCGATGCGGACCTGACCGCAATGGCCCGCGCCCTGATCGCCGACCCGGGCGAAGGCGTGCAACTCATCGCTCGCGACGACGCCGGTGCGGCCGTCGGTTTCGCGACGGTGTTCTGGACGTGGCAGACGCTCTACGCCGCCCGCGTCGGCGTGCTCAACGACCTCTTCGTCGTCGAACGCACGCGCGGCACCGGCGCGGGCCGGGCCCTGATCGACCGGTGCCTACAGCTGTGCCGAGAGCGGGGAGCGCAGAAGCTGGTGTGGGAGACCGCCCCGGACAACGTCACCGCGCAGCGGCTCTACGACGGTATCGGCGCCGAGAAGTCCACCTGGCTGACCTACGAGCTGGACGCCTGATAACAGCCCGGTCACCGTTGGGCCCCAGGGGAAGCCGCCCGCCCCATCCCATGACAGCATGGACTCCCATGTGGCGGGTGGGACGGATGATCGCGGCTGTGTGCGTGCTGACAGCTGCCCTGAGCCCGCCTGCTCTCGCGGCGCCGGCCTCGACATCGACGACGTCGTGGGGGACATGCGCCGACGTCATCAAGGACGCCTCCCGCGTCCCCACCGCACGCTGCACCACCGTCTCGGTGCCCGTCGACTACGCGAAACCTGCTGGGGCACAAGCACAATTGGCGGTCATCAAAGTGCCGGCCAGTGGCCGGCGCATCGGTGTGCTGCTGGTCAACCCGGGTGGGCCGGGCGCGTCGGCGGTCGACACCGTCGCCGACATGGGCGCATCCCTGGCCGGCTCGCCGATCCTCGAGCAGTTCGACCTGGTCGGCGTCGACCCCCGCGGCGTCGGCCACTCCACACCGCAGCTGCGCTGCCGTACCGACGCGCAGTTCGACGCCTACCGGGCCCAGCCGATGACCGACTACAGCCCCGCCGGCGTCGCCCAAATCGAAGGTGTCCTACGCGATTTCGCCGACCAGTGCCTGACGGCGCTCGGCGCGGAGTATCTGGCCAACGTCGGCACCGCCGCCGCGGTGCGCGACATGGACGCCGTGCGTGAAGCGCTCGGCGAGGCGCAGATCAACTTCCTGGGCTTCTCCTACGGCACCGAGCTCGGCGCCACCTACGCCAGCCGCTATCCCGACCGGGTGCGGGCCATGGTCCTCGACGGTGCGGTGGACCCCAGCCTCGATCCGATCACCGAGAGCGTCAACCAGATGGCCGGCTTCCAGCGCGCGTTCGACCGGTACGCCGCCGACTGCATGACCGACGCCGACTGCCCGCTGGGCACCGACCCGGCTCAAGCGGTCGCGCGGTACCACCAGCTGATCGACCCGCTGGCCACGCGACCGGCCGCCACGTCCGATCCTCGCGGACTGAGTTACCAGGACGCGTTCACCGGCACGGTGTCGGGGCTCTACTCGCCGCGGTACTGGCCCTACATCACCAGCGGGTTGCTGGGCCTGGCCCGCGGCACCGATCCCATCGACCTGCTTCTGCTCGCCGACGACTACCAGCAACGCGACCGCAACGGCCACTACAGCAACCGGCAGGACGCGTTCACGGCGATCCGCTGTGTCGACTCCGTCTATCCCACCGATCCGGCCGCGTGGGCCGACGCCGACCGGCGCATCCGCGCAGCCGCGCCGTTCTCCTCCTACGGCCAGTTCACCGGCTACGCGCCGCGCAACACCTGCGCGTTGTGGCCGGTGCCGCCGACGCCGGTGGTCGGCGCAGCGACGCCGCCCGGACCGGGCAAGGTCGTCGTCGTGTCCACGACCGGCGACCCCGCCACGCCGTACCAGGCCGGTGTCGACCTCGCCCGGCAGTTGGGCGCCCCGCTGGTCACCTTCGAAGGCAGTCAACACACCGTCGTTTTCAACGGCGATCAGTGCATCGACACCACCGTCGTGGACTATCTCACCGGGTTGGTTCCACCGGCCCCTGGTTTGCGGTGCTAGCAGCGTCGTAACACGGAATTAACAGGCGGAACCTAGGCTTCGAGCATGGATCGACAGAAGGAATTCGTGCTGCGCACGCTGGAGGAACGCGATATCCGCTTCGTCCGGTTGTGGTTCACCGATGTGCTCGGATACCTCAAGTCGGTCGCGATCGCCCCCGCCGAGTTGGAGGGTGCGTTCGAGGAGGGCATCGGCTTCGACGGATCGTCGATCGAGGGCTTCGCGCGGGTGTCCGAAGCCGACATGGTGGCCCGGCCCGACCCCTCCACGTTCCAGGTGCTGCCGTGGACCTCCAGCGCCGGCGAGCACCACTCGGCGCGCATGTTCTGTGACATCACGATGCCCGACGGGTCGCCGTCCTGGGCGGACTCGCGGCATGTGCTGCGCCGGCAGCTGTCGAAGGCCAGCGATCTCGGGTTCTCCTGCTACGTGCACCCCGAGATCGAGTTCTTCCTTCTCAAGCCCGGCCCCGATGACGGCACGCCACCGGTGCCGGCCGACAATGGCGGCTACTTCGACCAGGCCGTACACGACGCCGCTCCCAACTTCCGCCGCCACGCCATCGACGCGCTCGAGCAGATGGGCATCTCGGTGGAGTTCAGCCACCACGAGGGCGCCCCTGGCCAGCAAGAGATCGACCTGCGCTACGCCGACGCCCTGTCCATGGCCGACAACGTGATGACGTTCCGCTACGTGGTCAAAGAGGTCGCGCTGGGCGACGGCGTGCGCGCCTCGTTCATGCCCAAGCCGTTCGCCGAACACCCCGGCTCGGCCATGCACACCCACATGAGCCTGTTCGAGGGCGAGACCAACGCCTTCCACAGCCCCGACGACCCGCTGCAGCTCTCCGAGGTCGGAAAGTCTTTCATCGCAGGCATTCTGGAGCACGCGCAAGAAATCAGCGCAGTCACCAACCAGTGGGTGAACTCCTACAAGCGGCTGGTGCACGGCGGCGAGGCGCCGACCGCGGCCTCTTGGGGTGCAGCCAACCGCTCGGCGCTGGTTCGGGTGCCGATGTACACGCCGCACAAGGCGTCCTCACGCCGCGTCGAGGTGCGCAGCCCCGACTCCGCCTGCAACCCCTACCTGACCTTTGCGGTGCTGCTGGCTGCCGGCCTGCGGGGCATCGAGAAGAACTACGTGCTGGGTCCGCAGGCCGAGGACAACGTGTGGAGCCTGACGCCGGAGGAACGACGGGCCATGGGCTACAAAGAGCTGCCCGGCAGCCTCGGCGTCGCGCTGACCGAGATGGAGGATTCCGAGCTGGTCGCCGAGGCGCTCGGCGAGCACGTGTTCGACTTCTTCCTGCGCAACAAGCGGTCCGAGTGGGAGAACTACCGCAGCCACGTCACGCCGTTCGAGCTGAAGAACTACCTGTCGCTCTGACTGCGAACGCGCCGGACTAGATTCTCCGGTATGGCCAAACCCGCGACGCAGCGTCCCAGGCTGCCCGGTGTCGGCCGACTCGGCCTCGTCGAGAAGACCGCGCAGGCCGACCTCGACCAGCTCGGCTGGAACACCGACGCCCACGTCGAGTTGCTGTGGTCGCTGTCGCGCGCCCCCGACGCCGACAGCGCGCTGCGCACGGTCGTGCGGCTGGCCGAGGCGCTGGAGGGGGACTGGGCGGAACTCGACGCTGCGCTGCTCACCGACCGGGCGCTGCGGGGCCGGTTGTTCGCCGTGCTCGGGTCCTCGTTGGCGTTGGGGGACCATCTGGTGGCCAACCCCGGGTCGTGGCGGTTGTTGGCGGGTCGGGTCAGCTTGCCCCGCGTCGACGAACTCCGGCAGATGTTCGGGGAGGTCGTTCAAAACGTCACCGGCACAAGCCATCCCAGTCAGGCTGCTGCGCCCGCGCTGCGCACGCTGTACCGGGACCGGCTACTGGTGCTGGCCGCATTGGACGTCGCGCCGACGGTCGAGAACGAACCGGTGCTGCCCTTCACCGTCGTGGGGGAGCACCTGTCCGACCTGGCGGACGCGGCGCTGCAGGCGGCGCTGACCGTGGCGATGAGCTCAGTGTGCGGCGAGAGGAAAGAGGAGGCTCCGCCCGCGCTCGCGGTGATCGCGATGGGCAAGTGCGGCGCCAGGGAACTGAACTACGTCAGCGACGTCGACGTCATCTTCGTCACCGACGACGGCTCGCACAGCCGACTCGCGCTGGCCACCCGCATTGCCGGGGAGATGATGCGGCTGGCGTCGGATGCGTTCTTCGAAGTCGACGCTGCACTGCGGCCGGAAGGCAAACAGGGTCCGCTGGTGCGCACCCTGGACTCGCATGTCACCTACTACGAGCGCTGGGCCAAGACCTGGGAGTTCCAGGCGCTGCTCAAGGCGCGGCCCGCCGCCGGCGACGCCGACCTCGGCCGCCGCTACGTCGAAGCGCTGATGCCGATGGTGTGGACGGCCAGCGAGCGGGAGGACTTCGTGCCCGACGTGCAGGCCATGCGTCGCCGCGTCGTGGAGCTGGTGCCTGCCGACGTGCGCTCGCGGGAGCTGAAGCTGGGCACCGGCGGCCTGCGTGACGTCGAATTCGCCGTGCAGCTGCTGCAATTGGTGCACGGCCGCCTCGACGAGTCGCTGCATGTGGCGTCCACGGTGAACGCGCTGGCCGCCCTCGGTGAGGGCGGCTACATCGGCCGTGACGACGCGGCCAACATGACGGCGTCCTATGAGTTCCTGCGCTTGCTCGAACACCGTCTGCAGTTGCAGCGCCTCAAGCGCACCCATCTGCTGCCCGAGGACGACGACGACGAGGCGATGCGGTGGCTGGCGCGGGCGGCGCACATCCGGCCGGACGGCCGGCACGACGCGCTCGGAGTGTTGCGTGAAGAGCTCAAACGGCAGAGCCACCGGGTGTCGCGGCTGCACGCGAAGCTGTTCTACCAACCGCTGCTCGAATCGGTCGGCGAGACCGCGCTCGGGCTCTCGGAGGGCATGAGCACCGAGTCGGCCGAAAGACAGCTGGCCGCACTGGGTTACGAGGGGCCGCAGAGCGCGCTGACGCACCTGGCCGCCCTGACGAGCAGCGGGGGCCGCCGCGGCCGGGTGCAGCGGGTGCTGTTGCCGACGCTGCTGGACTGGCTCTCCGACACCCCCGACCCCGACGCGGGCCTGCTGAACTACCGCCGGCTCAGCGACGAACTGGCCGACCACCGCTGGTATCTGGCGACGCTGCGCGACGAAGGCGCGGTGGCGAAGCGGCTGATGCACGTGCTGGGCACTTCGGCCTACGTGCCGGAGCTGTTGATGCGCGCGCCCGAAGTGATCCAGCTCTACGCCGACGGGCCGAACGGCCCGAAGCTGTGCGACGTCGACACCGACGGGGTGGCCCGCTCCCTGGTGGCCTCGGCGGCCCGGCACAGTGACCCTCATCGGGCGATCGCGGCGGCGCGTTCGCTGCGGCGCCGCGAGCTGGCCCGCATCGCGTCGGCCGACCTCCTGGGCATGCTCGACGTCACCGAGGTGTGTGCGCAGCTGACGTCGATGTGGGTGGCCGTGCTGCAAGCAGCCCTGGATGCGGTGATCCGCGCCAACACCCCCGACAGCGGCCCGCCGGCGCGCATCGCGGTGATCGGGATGGGCCGCCTCGGTGGCCGCGAGCTCGGCTACGGGTCCGATGCCGACGTGATGTTCGTGTGCGAACCGCACGCCGGTGTGGAGGAGTCCGTTGCGGTGAAGTGGGCGGTCACCGTGGCAGAGCAGGTGCGGTCGCGGTTGGGCACGCCGGGCGCCGACCCGCCGCTGGAGGTCGATGCGAATCTGCGGCCCGAAGGCCGCCAGGGCCCGCTGGTGCGGACGTTGGCGTCCTACGAGGCGTACTACTCGCAGTGGGCGCAGGCGTGGGAAATCCAGGCGCTGCTGCGGGCCCACCGCGTCGCTGGTGATCTCGAGCTGGGCGAGCGCTTCCTGCTGATGATCGACAAGACGCGCTATCCCGCCGGTGGCGTGTCCATCGAAGCGGTGCAGGAGATCCGGCGTATCAAGGCCCGCGTGGACGCCGAGCGGCTGCCGCGCGGCGCTGATCCGAACACCAACACCAAGCTGGGCCGCGGCGGACTGGCCGACATCGAGTGGACGGTGCAGCTGCTGCAGTTGCGGTTCGCGCACAAGATTCCTGCGTTGCACACCACCTCGACGCTGGAAACGCTGAACGCGATCGGGGCGGCCGAGCTGATCGCCGAGGGCGACATCGAGCTGCTGCGCGACGCATGGCTGACGGCCACCCGGGCGCGCAACGCGCTGGTGCTGGTACGTGGCAAGCCCACCGATCAGCTGCCGGGGCCGGGAAAGCTGCTCAACGCCGTCGCGGTCGCGGCGGGATGGCCGAACGGCGACGGCGGTGAGTTCCTGGACCATTACCTGCGCGTGACCCGGCGGGCAAAAAGTGTGGTGCGCAAAGTCTTCGGGGGCTAGCGGGCAACCGCGCGCATCCCGGTGGTCGCCGTGCCACTGACCAGTGCTAAGAAACGTAGATGAACTTCACATTCGATGTGATCAGTGCGGAGGATTACGAGCAGCAACGACGGCGATTCGACCCGCTGACCGACGCGTTGCGCGCACTCATCGATGTGGGCATCCACACCGACGTCGATGACGCCACGGTGTTGCTCGCTCTTGAACACCTCGAGGAGGCGCACGCCCTGCTCGAGCAGCGCCTCCGTACCGGTCGGTCGACTCTGCGTCATGCCGACACCGGCCGCGCCGTCGTCTGGGCCAACCCGGTGGTCGGTCTTCGCAACGCCATCGCCCCGCCGATGGAGATCGAGCGCGAACCCGACGGCAGCTGCTGGAGCGAGGTCACCCTCGGCCCCGTGTACGAGGGGCCGCCAGGGTGGGTGCACGGGGGGATCTGCGCGTTGATTCTCGACCATCTGCTCGGGGACGTGGCCAGCCAAGGATTGAGCCTGCCGAAGTTCACCGGCACGATCAGCCTGCGCTATCTGCGCGGCACCCCGCTCGGGCCGGTGCGGGCCGAAGGCTTCGTCGAGCGTGTCGAGGGAGCCAAGACCTACGCCCGCGGCTACCTCAAGGACGGCGACGGGGTGGCCACCGTCGAGGCAGAGGGCGTGTTCATCCTGCCGGCCTGGGCGCGAGACGCCGGCTGAGCGGGGTGAAGGTCATCGCGTGAGAATCTACGTCTCGATCGCCTTCCAGGACACCCGCGAGGCGATCGAACTCGCCCGCGCGGCAGACGAACTGGGCTATGACGGGATCGGCATCCCCGACCACGTGGTGAATCTGGAGACGCTGCAGACGCCGTATCCGTACACCGATGACGGTCGCCGCCGCTGGGAAGCTTTCACCGACTGGCCGGACCCCTGGGTGATGATCGGCGCCATCGCGATGATCACCAGCCGCCTTCGGTTCGTCACCACCGTCTACCTGCCCGCCATGCGCGACCCGTACTCGGCGGCCAAAGCGATCGGCACTGCGGCTGTCCTCGCCGGCGGCCGGCTCGAACTCGGCATCGGAGTCGGCTGGTGCCGTGAGGAATTCGAGCTGCTCGGCCAGCGATTCGAGCGGCGTGGCAAGCGCACCGACGAGATGCTGGAACTGATGAAGGCGCTGTGGGCGCCCGGCTGGACCGAATTCACCGGCGAGTTCTACACCGCACCGCGCATGGAGATGGAACCCACGCCGCCGCCGATCCCGATCTACGTCGGCGGGCTGTCGGACATCGCGCTGCGTCGCGCCGCTCGTCACGACGGCTGGATCGGCGACCTCATCACGACCGACCAGGCCCTGGAACGGATCGCCGCCCTGCGCCGCATCCGCGCCGAATCAGGTTTGGACATGGCCGGTTTCGAGGCGATCACCCCGCTGAGCGACGCCTTCCTGCCCGAACACTACGCCCGGGCGCAGGAGGGCGGCGTCACCGGCATCATCACGATGCCGTGGATGTTCTACAGCGGTCCGGAGGCCACGCTCGCGCAGAAGATCGACGGCATGCGCCGCTTCCGCGCCGACATGGGACTAGAGGACTGACGTCGACACGGTCAGCGGGACGATCGTCACCCGCACCGTGATGTCCGACGTACCGCCGTGCCCGTCGTCGACGGTGACCACGAACGAATCCCGCTTGTCCGACAGCGGGGCCTTCGGCGCCCCGGCGGCCACCCGCGCGGCGTCGGTGGGCACGTAGGTGAACGCGCCGGCGCTGGTGACGACCACACTGCCCTTCTCCGTCACGGTGGTGCCGCGGTAGGTGAGCAGATCACCGTCGCCATCCTTGGCCGTCACCTGCCCGCTCACCAGGCCGGTCACCTCGTCGGTGTCGGCGGTGTAGGACACCTGCGACGGCGCCCGGTTCGCCGACGGTTTGACGGACACCGTCACCGCAATGTCCAGAGTGCCGCCGAACCCGTCGGAGGCAGTGACGACGAACGTGTCCACCTTGTCGGCCTCGGTCGCGTTGTCCGCCCCGGCCTGGTGGCGCGCCGCGGCGCTCGGGGTGTAGCTGAACGTGCCGTCGGCGTTGACGACGACGCTGCCCTTGGGGGTGAGCCCGCTCCCGCTGTAGGACAACAGATCCTGATCAGGGTCGGTGGCCGTCACCGAGCCGGAGACCTTGCCGGTGAACACGTTCGGTGTCCCCGCGGTGAAGGTCCCGTCGACCGGTGCGTTGTTCTCGCCGCCCACCGGTGCGATCCCGACCCGCACCGTCAACGTCGTGGTGCCACCGTGGCCGTCGTCGATGGTCACCCGGAAGCTGTCGATCTTCGCGCGCCGCGGGGCGAAGGGCCTGCTCGCCTGCGCCCGCGCCGCTTCCGACGGTGTGTAGACGAATGTCCCGTCGTCAGCGATCGAGACGGTGCCCTTGCGGGTGTTGGTGGCGTAGCGGTAGGTGAACGAATCCCCATCGGCGTCGACGGCGGTGATCACGCCGGTGACGACACCGGTGTTGGGATTGGTAAACACGTCCTTGGTCGATGCCGAGGTGGGCGCGACGTTCGCGGGCTTGACCGCAACGGTGACAAGGGTTTTGGTGATACCGCCGTGCTCATCGGTGACCGTGATGACGAAGCTGTCCTGCTTGTCCAGCTGGGAGGCATCGTCAGCGGCCGCCTCGTGGCGGGCCTGCGCGGACGGCGTGTAGACGAACCGGCCCTGGTCGTCGATCACGACGGTGCCGCCCTTGTTGGTGCCGCCGACCTCGTAGGTCAGCGGGTCGCCGTTGGGGTCCTTGGCGATGACCCTGCCGGTGACCTCGTCGCTGAAAGGTGAGGTCCGGGTGCGCACCCTGACGTCGGGGTCGACGTTGTCCGGCTTGATCGGCACGGTCAGCGTCACCACGGTGACACCGCCGTAGCCGTCGGTCACGGTCACGTCGAACGTGTCGGTCTTGTCCGCGGCGGTCGCGTCAGCAGCCGCTGCGGCGTGCCGGGCCGCATCGGTGGGCAGGTACGACAGGTGGCCATCCTCGTCGATCGTGACCGTGCCGCCCTTGGCCGTCGGCGACAGGGCGAACGTGTAGGCGTCCCCGTCGGCGTCCCGGACCCGCACCGAGGCCCGGACCTCGGCGCTGGTGAGCGACAGCCGCGGCCCGGATACCGTGACCTTGGGCTGGGCATTCGCCGGGGCCACCACGACGCTGATCGGCACCGTCGTCACTTCGCCGGCGCCGTCGGTGATGGTGAGTACGAAGCCGTCGGCTGTGAGCTCCGGACCCGCGCCCACGGCGGCAGCGGCATGGCGGGCCTGCTTGGTGGGGGTGTAGGTGAAGGACACCGTGTCGCCGCTGACGGAAACGACGACCGTCCCCTTACCCGGGCCGCTTGCCACCGCGGTCTCGGCGTCGGGGACGACGACCTCCCCGGTGACCACACCGGCGTCGTCGGGCGGGTTGACGATCGGCTGTTCGGCGACGCCGAGCTGCCGCCGGGCCGCTGCGGCGAGCACCCACATCGCCGGCGACGTCACCGGAGCCGTCGGGGCGTCCTTGGGCGCCAGCAGATCCGACAGCAGGTGCGCGAACCGGACGCGGGTGATCGCGGGAGGCGGATCGGCAGGTTCGACCGGAGCCGTGACGACATCAACGACGGCGGGCGCCGCCGATTGCGGTTCTGGTGCCGGGGCGATGACCTTCTGGGGCGCCGGAGCGACGTCCGACGAGGCCGCCTCGTTGTCGGGTTCGCTCGGCCGGACCCGGGTGCGCTCGACCTTCTGGGCCTCGCCGGTGTCGGTCTGCCGGAGCTTGCGATGCGGGCGGTCTCCTGACGGTTTTGCGTCGGCGTCGGCGTCGGCGTCGGCGTCGGCCCGTGCTGCCCTCTTCGATTTCCGCGTGCTCTGGGCGGGCTTGTCGTCGTCGGTCTTGTTGGATGCCACCGACGGCGTCGAGTCGGTCTTCGTCGTCACCGACGATGTCGACGTCACCGTGTCACTCGATTCGTCGGCCCAGGCAACGCCCGGAGTGGCGCCCACCCCGATGCCGATGCCGAGCGCGAACGCCAGCGCGCCGATCCTGCCGATGTGCTTAGAAGAAGACCCCACAGTGCTACCCCCCGACAATTGCCAACACGGTCAATATCAGGGTCATCCTAGGGACCTCAGCAACCAAAAGGCGTGGCGTTCAGCGAATCTTTTCCACGTGTCTGCAAACTCGAAAACCACCCGAGTTCGCTGACTCGGCGGCGCCGGGGGCAAAGGCGACGTCAGCGGCGCGCAGCCAGCGTGCCCCGCCGTCGCCCGTCGACCGACCAGGTACCGGCGCCTGTCGTTGCCAACAAAAGGAACGCAAAGCACAGCAGCACCGCGAGTTCACCGCCGTTGCCACCCGTCTGCGGGTCGAACGGCCAGAAGCTTGCGGGCTGGCCGCTGAACAGTGCCCAGTGCTGCCAGAAATACGCCACCGCCATTTCGCCGGAGGCGATGAACGCCGCGATCCGGGTGAAGAACCCGACCGCGATCAGGGCGCCGAGGACGATCTCGATGACACCGGCGAACCAGAACGGCCACGTGCCGGCCGGAACAGCCGTACCCAGCGGCCAACCGAACACCTTCATGGTTCCGTGCAGTAGCAACACCACGCCGGTGACGATCCGGAAGATGCTCAGAACGGGGGAGGAGTACGCGGCAAGTCGAGCGTCCAGTCTCTGCGTCATACACGCAGACTAGCGGAGCGGACCGCGGTCCGGATGGCGGACGGGCGGATGCGTGGGCATCGTCGCGTGCGACCGGAACGGGCGTGTCGGGGGCTCGGCCACAGGTGGCGCGGACAACGCTCGCATCCGCGTCGTCTGCATGTCGGACACCCGCGGTCGCGGCGGCGCGCCCACCTTCACCGGGCGCGTCTCCTCCCGCGGGGAGTGGCGCTCGAGCAACACGCTGCGCGCGAGGCGATCCAGCGCACCCTGGACCTGTAGGCGGTCGGGGCGGCCCTCGAAATCCGGCGACTCGGCCAGCATGTCGGTGATCCACGTCGCGATGACGTCACGCGCGGTGTTCACCTCCGCGGCGCCGGCTGCGGTCAGCGAATACGCGTCACCGACGCGGGTGGCGAAGCCGTCGCTGACAAGTCGATTGAAGGTGGGCTCGAGGATCTGTCGCGGAACGCGCCGCTCGTCGGCGATGTCGTCGAGGTGGGCCACCCCGGTCGCGGCCGCGTACCGGTACACCTGGATCGTCGCCCACAGGCGGGCGACATCGAGGCGGCTACGCGACGCGCGGGCGACCGCGTCGAGATCAACACCGTGGCTGCGCTGCAACAGCCGGCCGACGGCCACCTCCAACAGCTTTTCCGGAGACGCGGTGGTCGGCATGCCGAAGCCCTCGCCCAGATCGGTACTGCCGGCGGCCGCGGCGTCGCGCAGCGGCACCTGTTTGAGGAACAGCGCCAGCACCAGACCCACGACAGCGAACGGAGCCGCGAACAAGAACACGCGGCTGAGCGAATCCGCGTACGCGTCGATGATGGGGGCCGCGACCTCGTGGGGGAGTCGATGCAGTGCCTGCGGCGAGGTGGCGGCGTCGGCAGGCGCGCCGCTGCGCGCCATCGCCTGGGGCAGCCGGCCGTCGAGGAAGTTCGCGAACATCGACCCGAAGATCGCCGCGCCGAACGAACTGCCGATGGTGCGGAAGAACGTCACGCCTGAGGTAGCGACCCCCAGATCGGTGAAGTCAACCGTGTTCTGCACGACGAGCACCAGCACCTGCATGCTCAACCCGATGCCCGCGCCCAACACGAGTAGGTACAGCGACTGCATCAGGGTCGACGTATCGGCATCCATCCGCGACAGCAGCACGAAACCCAGTGCCATGATCGCCGTGCCCGCGATCGGAAACATCTTGTAGCGGCCGGTCCGCCCGACGATCACGCCGCTACCCAGCGACGTGACCAGCAGGCCGAGCACCATCGGCAGCGTCCGCAACCCGGACACCGTCGCGGACACCCCGTCGACGAACTGCATGAACGTCGGCAGGAAGGTCAGCGCGCCCAGCATCGCGAACCCGACCACGAACGACAGCACGCAACACACCGTGAACACCGGGTTGGCGAACAGCCGAATCGGCAGCACCGGTTCGGCCGCGCGCAACTCGACGAACACGAACGCCACCAACGCCGCCACCGACGCGACGAACAGCCCGATGATCATCACCGAACCCCACGCGTAGGTGGTGCCACCCCAGCTGGTCGCCAGGGTGAGTCCGGCGGCGCCCAGACCGACCAGGACGATGCCGGCGTAGTCGAGCACCGGCTTGGCGGTGCGGGCGAGTTCGGGGATGGCCACTGCGGCGATACCGAGGACGACGACGGCCACCGGCACGTTGATCCAGAACGCCCAGCGCCAGGTCAGATGGTCGGTGAACAAGCCGCCGAGCAGCGGGCCGATGACCGTGGTCACGCCGAACACCGCGCCCAGCGCGCCCTGATACCGGCCGCGTTCGCGCAGCGGGATGACCTCGCCGATGACGGCGACCGCCGTCACCGTGATCGCGCCGCCGCCCATGCCCTGCAGTGCGCGCGAGGCGACCAACATGCCCATCGACTGGGCCAGCCCGCACAGCACCGAACCGAGCAGGAACAGCAACACCGCGACCTGGAAGATCCTCTTGCGGCCGAAGATGTCGCCCAGCTTGCCGACGACCGCGGTCACGATCGTCGACGCGAGCAGATAGCTGGTGACCACCCAGGCCTGATGGCCGGCGCCGCCGAGATCGGCCACCACGGTCGGCAGTGCGGTCGCGACGATCGTCTGATCGAGCGCGGCCAGCAACATGCCGAGCACGACCGCGGTGAAGACGAGGTTGCGCGAGCGCACGTCCATCTGCTCGGGCGGGTTCATCTTTTCGGCCACAGCTGTCACCGGTCGGGCTTACCCGCCGCGGGGCCGATCGACACGGGTATCGGCTGTGAGGATGGTCAACGCACGGTGCTGGCCAGGGCGCTCAGTGTCTCGGCCGTGGTGTAGCGCGGCCGCCAGCCCAACTCGGCCTTGGCCTTGGCGGTGTCCATCACGACCGACGTGCGCCCCGCGTGCAGCCACTCCAACGCCGACGGCACGAAGGGCAGCAGCGAGAGCACTTCTGAGGTGAGCACCGCGGCGGCGCGCGGAACCTTGACCGGCATCGCGCCGAGCGCGTCGCCGACCTGCGACATCGACACCACTCCGTCACCGGCGATGTTGTAAGCGCCGGGAGGGGCCGTGTCGGTCGTGGTCGCCAGCGCGATGGCGGCTGCGACGTCGTCGTGATGCACCAACTGCAGCGGTGTCCCCGGGTCGGGGAACGGCCGCAGGACGGGGAAGGCTTGCGAGATGCGCCGAACCGGGCCGGGCAAGCGGTTCCACGGCATGGCGTCGGCCAGCGCGGGGGCGTGGGGTCCGGCGACGATGCACGGACGCAGCACGTAGACCTCGAGATCCGAACCCGCCGTGGTCTCGGTCAGCGCGGCTTCACACGCCGCCTTCTGCTCGGAGTAGTAGTGCTCCGACGATCCGCGCGGTGCGACGTCCTCGGTGATCGGTACCGGGTTGTCGGCGTGGTAGCCGTAGGCGGCGACCGAGGACGTGTAGACGAGGCGGCGCGGGCGGGCGGCGGCGACGGTCGCTTCGAACACGTTGCGGGTGCCGGCCAGGTTGACGCGGGCGCTCTCGGTGCGCGTGCCCATGATGATGAACGCCAGATGGACGACGACGTCGACGTCGGCGACGAGATCGTCGACAGCGGCGCGGTCGAGGATGTCGCCCTGGCGGTAGGTGGTTTTCGTCCAGTGCTCGGCGGCGGGGTCGAACGGTCTGCGGGCCATGCCGACGATCGCCTCGACGTCGGGGTGATCCTCGAGCGCCGCGATGGCCGCCTTGCCTATTTCCCCGGTGGGTCCTGTCACGCCGACACGCAAAGCCATGCCGGCCAGATTGCCGGTTTGTGTGGGGGCGAAACCGGGTCTGCAGTCAGGACGAGAATGGGTGCCATGTCCCGAGAACTGTCGCTGGCCCTGGTCCAGCACGACGCCGCCAGCACAACCGACGACTTCGGCCGCGAGCTCCGTCTGCTGAAGCGCCAATATCCGGCCACGTCGCTGTTCGTGTTCCCCGAGCAACATCTGCTGGGGCAGTGGGATCCGTGGGATCCGGCGAGCACCGAGCGGCACGCCGAACCGCTCGACGGGCCGCTGTGCCGCACCGTCGGCGCGCTCGCCGCCGAGCTGGGTGTCTGGGTGGTGCCCGGCAGCATCCTCGAGCGGGCCGACGACGGCCGCATCCACAACACGATGGTGGTGTTCGGGCGGACCGGGGAACTTGCTGCCGCCTACCGCAAAGCCTTCCCGTGGCGACCCGTCGAAACCACTGAGCCGGGCCGGGAGTTCGTCATCTTGCCGGTCGAGCAGGGCACGGTCGGGCTCACCGTCTGCTATGACGCCTGGTTCCCCGAGGTGTCGCGGCAGCTGGCCTGGATGGGTGCCGAACTGCTGCTCAACGTCGTGCTCACCCCGACCGCGGACCGGGCGCAGGAGGTGGTGCTGGTCCAGGCCAACGCGATCGTCAACCAGGTGTTCGTCGCCAGTGTGAACGCTGCGACGCCGCGCGGGCAGGGGCGCAGTCTGCTGGTCGACCCGCAGGGTCGCATCCTCGCCGCGGCGGTGGGCGCCGAGCCGACCGTGCTGGCCGCGACCGTCGACCTCGACGAGGTGGCGCGTACCCGGCGGTACGGCACGGCGGGGGTGACGCGGCCGTGGTCGCCGTTCACCGAGACCGACGGGCCGATCGAGCTGCCCGTCTACGGCGGCAGGATCGACCCGACGTCCTGGACGCCGAGATGAGAAACGCCCGCCCGGCGAGTGCCGGGCGGGCGAATCATGCTGTGCTGAGCCGACTTACACGTCGTAGTACAGCGAGAACTCGTAGGGGTGAGGACGGATCTGGATCGGCATGATCTCGTTCTCCCGCTTGTAGGAGATCCAGGTCTCGATCAGATCCTCGGTGAACACGCCGCCCTCGGTGAGGTACTCGTGGTCCTCCTCGAGCTTGTCGATCACCGCCGCCAGCGACGTCGGCGCCTGCGGGATGTTGGCGGCCTCCTCCGGCGGGAGCTCGTAGAGGTCCTTGTCGACCGGCGACAGCGGCTCGATCTTCTTCTTGATGCCGTCGATGCCGGCCATCAACATCGCCGCGAACGCCAGGTACGGGTTGCCCGAGCTGTCCGGGCAGCGGAACTCGAGGCGCTTGGCCTTCGGGTTGTTGCCGGTGATCGGGATACGCACACATGCCGAGCGGTTGCGCTGGCTGTACACCAGGTTGATCGGCGCCTCGTAACCCGGCACCAGACGCTTGTAGGAGTTCACCGTCGGGTTGGTGAACGCCAGCAGCGACGGCGCGTGGTGCAGGATGCCGCCGATGTAGTGCCGCGCCATGTCCGACAGCCCCGCGTACCCGGACTCGTCGTGGAACAGCGGCTTGCCGTCCTTCCACAGCGACTGGTGGGCGTGCATGCCGGAACCGTTGTCACCGAACAGCGGCTTGGGCATGAACGTCACGGTTTTGCCGTTGGCCCACGCCGTGTTCTTGATGATGTATTTGAACAGCAACACGTCGTCGGCCGCGTGCAGCAGCGTGTTGAACTTGTAGTTGATCTCCGCCTGGCCGGCGGTGCCGACCTCGTGGTGGCCACGCTCGAGGGTGAACCCGGCGTTGATCAGGTTGGTCGACATCTCGTCGCGCAGGTCCACGTAGTGGTCGTATGGCGCGACGGGGAAGTACCCGCCCTTCGGGCGCACCTTGTAGCCACGGTTGGGGGAGCCGTCGGCCTCGAACGGCTCGCCGCTGTTCCACCAACCCGATTCCGAATCCACCTCGTAGAAGGTGCCGTTCATCTTCGAGTCGAAGGCCACCGAGTCGAAGATGTAGAACTCCGCCTCGGCGCCGAAGTAGCAGGTGTCCGCGATGCCGGTGCTGGCCAGGTAGTTCTCCGCCTTGCGGGCGACGTTGCGCGGGTCGCGCGAGTAGGCCTCACGGGTGAACGGATCGTGGACGAAGAAGTTGAGATTCAGCGTCTTGGCGGCGCGGAACGGATCGATACGAGCGGTGGCCGGATCGGGCAGCAGCATCATGTCCGACTCGTGGATGGACTGGAAGCCGCGCACGGACGAGCCGTCGAACGCGAGACCGTCCTCGAACACGCTCTCGTCGAACGCCGAGGCCGGGATCGAGAAGTGCTGGACGACGCCGGGCAGATCGCAGAACCGAATGTCGACGTACTCGACGTTTTCGTCCTTGATCAGCTTGAAGATGTCGTCTGAGGTCGTTTCTGCCACTGAGTGCTCTCCTTCACTTGGTAACCCGCTGGTGACGCTATGGACGCGATGTTGCACGGCCGTCAAGCACATGTTGCGTGGACGTTACGCGTGCCGGCCCCGCCGCCGTGGCCGGTGCCTGCCGCCGCGACACTATCCTGGCGATATGGCACGCACGTCCGGTTCCGGTCTCGGCTCGTGGCTGTCCGGACCGGGTACGCCCGAATCCGGCGCCTACCCCGGCGAGCGGTTGGGCCTGCCCAAGGACGGCCCGGGTTCCATCGCCCGCTTCGGTCGTCGCATTGCCGCGCTGATCGTCGACTGGTTGATGTCCTACGGTCTGGCTGCGCTGGCGATGACGGTCGGTCTGGTGTCGCTGGAGAACCTCTCGACCGTCGTGCTTGGGGTCTGGTTCGTCCTCGGCGTGGCCTCGGTGCGGTTGTTCGGGTTCTCACCCGGCCAGCTGGTACTCGGCCTGAAGGTGGTACCGGTCGACGGTCGGATGCACGTGGGCACCGGCCGGGCGCTGGCGCGCGGCGTGCTGATCGCGCTCGTGATCCCGGCGCTGTTCACCGACTCCGACCTGCGTGGCCTCCACGATCTGGCGACCAAGACCGCGGTGGTGAAGCGCTAACCCTGATGGACGACCTTGCCGTTCATCATCGTCGTCGTCACCGTCGCCGCGTGGATCTCGCGCGGGTCGATCTCCAGCAGGTTGCGATCCAGCACGATCAGATCGGCGCGCTTTCCCACCTCCAGTGAGCCCACCTTGTCGTCGAGGCGCAGCTGATAGGCCGCGCCGAGCGTGTTGGCATACACCGCCTCAGCCACCGTGAGCCGTTGGTCGACCGGGACGAGCACGGGGGCATCCGCCTGGCCGATCAGCTGACGCGTCACCCCGATCTGGATCGAGTCCAGCGGCTTGTAGGTGGAGAAGTACCCGGCGGCCGGCCAGTCGGTGCCGAGCGAGATACGGCCGCCTGAGCGCAGCACGTCCTGCGTCCGATACATCAGCTCAGCCCGAGGCTTGCCGTACCGGACGGCCATGTTCTGCAGCGTGTCCGGGTCGGCCGACATCCAGTTCGCCGAGAACTGCGCGATGACGCCGAGCGGGCCGAACCGCCCGCTGTCGGGGTCTTGCACGTACACCAGATGGGCGATCGTGTGCCTGCGGTCGCGCGGGGGATTGGCCGCGATCGCGGCCTCGACGGCGTCCAGCGCGGTGCGGACCGTGCGTTCGCCACACGCATGGACGTGCACGTCGAAGCCGGCGGCATCGACCTCGCCGACCAGCTGGCGCCACTGGGCCTCGGTGAACGGTGACCCACCGGTGGAATCTGGCTTGTCGGCGTAGGGCTCGATCAGCCAGGCGGTGTATCCGCCCTGCGTACCGTCGCCGATCACCTTCACCACCCCGACGTTGACCAGGTCGGTGGCGATACGGTCCCGGATGCCGGTCAGCTCGGCGACGACGTCGTCGACCGGAGGCGCCTTGACGCTGTACGACGCGACGACCCGGAACGGCAGGTTGCCCTGCTTCTCGACCTCGGTGTAGAGCGCGATCAGCGCACCCTGGTCGTCGCCGATCGGGGGCACCCCGGCGTCGAACACCGTGGTGATGCCCGCGGCCGACGCCTTGGGCAGCCAATCGATGAGCAGCGTCTTCATGGTGTCCGGCGAAATCGGCTCGATGGCGTTGACGATGCCGAGCACGGCCGTCACCTCGAGCACGTAGCCGGTCGGGTCGCCGTTCTCGTCCCGCGCGTAATAGCTGAACCCGGGGATCGGATCCTGCGTTTCGCGCGTCACCCCGGCGATCTCCAGTGCCTTGCTGTTGGCCCACAGGCTGTGCCCGTCGATGGCGAAGAAGAACCCCGGTCGGTCAGGCAGTACCCGGTCCAGATCAGCGCGCGTCGGTCCCTCGGGTCCGAACATGTCCACCCGCCAACCGAAGCCGCGCACCGGCCCGTCGGGATGGTCCTTCGCGTAGGCCGCGATCGCGTCCAGCGCGTCCTGTCCGGTGGGCACCTGCAGATCCACACCCGTGGTCAGGAACGCGCCCAGGAACGGGTGGATGTGGCCCTCGACGAATCCCGGCATGACGAACGTGCCCGCCAGGTCGACCACCGTGGTGTCAGGCCCGGCCAACGCCAGGGCGCCTGCACTGTCGCCGACGTAGCTGATCGACTCACCGGTGACGGCGACGGCTTCGGCCCACGGCTGGGCACTTGCCACGGTGTAGACGCGGCCATTGTGGAAAACGGTGTCCGCCTTGCGATCTGAATCAGCTGCGCCGGTGCTCGTGGTGGCCGGCGCGTCGGAACCGGACCCGCACGCACTCGCCGTCGCGACCGCAGCCGTCGTCACGGCGGCCACCCGCAGCACGGAGCGACGGCTCAGCGCGGCCGGAGTGGCCCGACCGAACGCGGCGAAATGCGGCGCCCACTCACACGCAGTGCACATGGCCCGTCCCCCCTTGGGCGCGGCGGCCCGCAGCGAATTGTCGCCGCCGAAAACCGGTGGGGCAAGCGTGGCGCGCCGGAGCTCAGCGCCGGCGCACTGTGCGCTGCACGCCGCGCATCTTGGCCTGCGCGGGCAGCGGGCCCTTGGGCATCGCGGCCGGGCCGATCTTGGATCCCAGCGCGGCCAGCCGTGACTCCAGCGAATCCATCTGCTTGACCGTGATGTTGGCAGGCAGCCGAGTCAGGTGGCGCTCCAGCTTCGACAGCGGCACCTCGCCCTCGCCGTTCCCGATGATCACGTCGTAGATGGGGACGTCGCCCACCAACCGGGCGGTGCGCTTCTTCTCCTGCGCCAGCAGCGGCTTGATCCGGCTGGGCGCGCCCTCGGCCACGAAGATCACGCCGGGCCGACCGATCACCCGGTGCACGGCGTCGAAGTGCCCCGTCGCGGCTACACCGGGCGTCACCCGCCACTTGCCGCGCATGTTGTCCAGCGCCCACGCCGCGGCGCCCGTCTGCCCCTCGGCCTTGCGGTACACCGACTTCTGCGCGCGGCGACCGAAGATGATGAAGGCGACCAGCGCACCCAGCACCACGCCCAGCGGGATGAGCATGAACATCGTGTAGCCGCCGGCGAACACGCCCGCAGCCACCGACACCGCGACGATCAGCACGAACGCGCCGATCATGTACGGCAGCAGCCGCTTGTCCTCTTTGCGCTGGATCTGGAACGCCTGCCACAGTTGACTACGCCGCTGTTTGGATGCGGCTTTGCGGGCGGCCTTGGCCTCCGCCTTCGCGGCTTTGACCTCAGCGGGGTTACGCGATTTCGCCATCTGTTCAGGATATCTAGGACGTGGCCGTTGCTTGCGCGGACCGGGAGGCGATGGTCTGCGCGTACAACTTGCCCGCCCGGTACGACGAGCGCACCAGCGGGCCGGCCAGCACCCCGGCGAAGCCGAGGTCGGTGGCGAACTGCTGATGTTCGACGAACTCGTCGGGGTGCACCCACCGCTCCACGGGATGGTGACGCGCCGAGGGACGTAGGTACTGGGTGATCGTGACGATGTCGCAGCCCGCCTCGTGCAGGTCGCGCAGCGCGGTGCGCACCTCCTCGGGCGTCTCACCCATGCCGAGGATCAGATTGCTCTTGGTCACCAGGCCGTCGGCGCGGGCCATGGTCAGCACCGACAGGCTGCGCTCGTACCGGAACGCCGGCCTGATGCGCTTGAAGATGCGGGGCACCGTTTCGACGTTGTGCGCCAACACTTCCGGACGTGTCTCGAACACCTGCGCCAGCTGCTCGGGGTCGGCGTTGAAGTCGGGGATCAGCAACTCCACGCCGGTGTTCGGGTTGAGTGCCTTGATCTGGCGCACCGTCTCGGCGTAGAGCCACGCGCCGCCGTCGGGCAGATCGTCACGCGCCACCCCCGTCACCGTCGAGTAGCGCAGACCCATCGCCTGCACGCTCTCGGCGACCCGGCGCGGCTCGTCACGGTCCAACTCGGCCGGCTTGCCGGTGTCGATCTGGCAGAAGTCGCAGCGGCGGGTGCACTGCTCACCGCCGATCAGGAACGTGGCCTCGCGGTCCTCCCAGCATTCGTAGATGTTGGGGCAGCCCGCCTCCTCGCACACGGTGTGCAGGCCTTCGCGGCGCACCAGCGATTTCAGCTCGGTGTATTCCGGGCCCATCTTGGCCCGCGTCTTGATCCACGGTGGTTTGCGCTCGATGGGCGTCTGCGCGTTGCGCACCTCGAGCCGGAGAAGCTTGCGGTTACCGGGATCGACACTCACTGCATTGATGCTACTGGCTGATCGGCGCTGTGCAGGCGCCCGTCGAGGACGTCACACACCGCGTCGGTCACCGGAGCGAGAGCGTCGTCGACGCCGATGCGTCGACCGAGTTCTGCCGTCAGCGATGTGACTCCGGCGTCGGCGATTCCGCAGGGCACGATCGAGCCGTACGCGGCGAGATCGCAGTCGCAGTTCAGCGCGAAGCCGTGCTGGGTGACGCCGCGGGCCACCCGGATGCCGATCGCAGCGATCTTGCGGGCGGGTCGGAGTTCGTCGGCGGCCACCCAGACGCCGGATCGACCCTCGACCCGCCCGGTGGGCAGGCCGAAGCCGGCGCACACGGTGATCAGCGCCTCTTCGAGGCGGCGCACGAAGTTGACCACGTCCATCGGCTCGGCGAGGCCGACGATCGGGTAACCGACGAGCTGACCGGGTCCGTGCCAGGTGATCTTGCCGCCACGGTCGGTATCGACGACGGGCGTGCCGTCCACGGGACGCTCCTCGGGGAGCGTGCGCCGTCCCGCGGTGTAGACGGGCGGATGTTGCAGCAGGAGCAGCTCGTCAGCGCCACCGGCCACGCGGGCCGCAGCGATCTCGCGCTGCAGATCCCACGCCGCCTGATAGTCGACGGTGCCGAGTCGGCGTACCTGCACCGGGGCACTGCTCGACCTGATCGACGAGACCATGGCTTCGACGTTACTCACGGCTGCCCGCGGTGGCGAACCTCAGCGCCTCACCGATCGTGTGGTGGTGGAAGCGGAAGCCGGCGTGCTCCAGCGCGGCCGGGATCGCCCGCTGGCCGCCGAGCACTCCCTCGTCGGCGAACTCCCCGAGCACGGCCCGCAGCGCGAACCCGGGCACCACGAGCGGTGTCGGGCGGTTCACGGTCCGGCCCAACGCGGTGGTGAACTCCGCGTTGGTGACGGGCGCCGGGCCGGTGAAGTTCATCGGCCCCGCGGCGTCGTCGTGTGCGATCGCGAACAGCAGCGCGCGAATCTGGTCTTCCAGGCTGATCCATGACAGGTACTGGCGTCCGTTGCCGAGCCGCGCACCCAGCCCCAGCGAGAACAGCGGCCGAATCCGGCCGAGCATGCCGCCCGACGGTGACATCACCAGGCCGGTCCGGGGGAGCACGACACGCACCCCGGCCTGGGCGGCGACCGCCGTCGCCGCCTCCCAGTCCACCGTGAGCCGGGCGAGGAACGTGTGCCCGGGCGCGGCGCTCTCGTCGACGGGTCGAGGACCGGTGTCGCCGTAGTAGCCCACCGCGCTGGCGTTGACCAGTACCGGCACCCCGGCGTCGACGACCGCGCGGGAGAGCACCTCCGTCGGCCCGATCCGGCTGTCCCGCAGGCTCTGCTTGAACGCCCCCGACCACCGCTTCTGACCGACGTTGATCCCGCACAGGTTCACCACGGCCGAGACGCCGTGCAGGGTGCTCGCGTCGAACTCGCCGGTGTCGGGGTTCCAGTACACCTCGTCGGCGTTCGACGGAGCCCGCCGCACGATGCGCAGCACGCGGCGATCGGTCGCACGCAACGCGTAGACCAGCGCCGTCCCGATCAGACCGGATGAACCCGCAACCGCGATGACCGAATCCGGGGGCATCGACACCGTCGTCTACAGCCCCAGGTCCGCCTCGAAGGCGCCCTCTTCGAGACGCCGCTTGATCGTCGTGACGAACCGGCCGGCGTCGGCGCCGTCGATCAGACGGTGGTCGTAGGTCAGCGGCAGGTAGGACACCGACCGGACGCCGATCGACTCGTTGCCGAACTCGTCGACGATCACCCGCGGACGCTTGACGATCGCGCCCGTGCCCAGCATCGCCGCCTGAGGCGGCACCAGGATCGGGGTGTCGAACAACGCGCCCTGGCTGCCGATGTTGGTGATCGTGAACGTGCCACCGGACAGCTCGTCGGGCTTGAGGTCACCCGAGCGGGCCCGCGCGGCGATGTCGGCGATGGCCCGCGCCAGGCCGCCCAGCGACAGATCCCCGGCGTTCTTGATCACCGGCGAGAGCAGACCCTGCTCGGTGTCCACTGCGAAGCCGAGATGCTCGGCGTCGTAGTAGGTGATCTCCTTGGAGTCCTCGTTGTAGCTGGCGTTGACGTTCGGGTGCAGCTTCAGTGCGTCGATGACGGCCCGCGCGATGAACGGCAGATAGGTCAGGTTGACGCCCTCGCGCTCGGCGAACCCGGCTTTCGCCTTGGCCCGCAGCGCCACGATCTTGGTCATGTCGACCTCGTGGACCTGCGTGAGCTGCGCGGTGGTCTGCAGCGATTCCCGGGTCTTCTTCGCGGTGATCTGCCGGATGCGGTTGGCCTTCTGCGTGGTGCCGCGCAGGTGAGCCAGCGCGCCCTCCGGCGCCGGTGCAGGCGTGGACGTCTTGCCCGGAGCCTCTGCGGCGGGTGCAGGCTTCGACTCCTCGGCGGGCTTCTTGGCGGCCTCTGCCGCGGCCAGGACGTCCTGCTTGCGAATCCGGCCGCCGACGCCGGTGCCCTTCACCGAAGCCAGATCGACGTTGTTCTCGCTGGCCAGCTTGCGCACCAGCGGGGTGACGTACGGACCCGATTCGCTCGAGCCGCTGGGAGCCGGCTTGGCTTCTGGCTCGGGGGAGGGCTTGGGCTCCTGTTTGGGTTCGGGCTTGGACTCCTGCTTGGGTTCTGAGTCCTCCGACGGCTTCGAGGTCGGCTTCGTCTCCTTGGGCTCGGGCTCGGGCTCGGGCTCGGGCTCGGGCTCGGGCTCGGGCTCGGGCTCGGGTTCGGGTTCCGGCTCGGGCTCTGGTTCCGGCTCGCTGTCGGCCTCAGATCCGGCATCGCCGATCTTGGCGAGCTCACCGCCGACCTCGACGGTGTCGTCCTCCTCGGCCGTGATCGACAGCAGCGTGCCGGCGACGGGCGACGGGATCTCGGTGTCGACTTTGTCGGTGGACACTTCGACGAGCGGCTCGTCGACCTCGACGCTGTCGCCGACCTCTTTGAGCCAGCGCGTCACGGTGCCCTCGGTCACCGACTCGCCGAGCTCGGGCATCAGTACCGGCGTGGACTTGCCGGACGATCCGCCGGACGATTTCTTCGGTTCGGGCTTGTCCTCGGGCTCGTCCGCAGGCTCCTCGGCCGGTTCGTCCTCGGCGTCACCGGATTCCGCAGCGGGCTCCTCCGCCGGCTCCTCGTCACTGCCGCTGTCATCACTGCCGCTGTCGTCGGACTCGTCGGCGTCACCGATCACGGCCAGTTCGCCACCGACCTCGACCGTGTCGTCCTCCTGGGCGACGATCTTCTTCAGCACCCCGGACGCGGGGGACGGGATCTCGGTGTCGACCTTGTCGGTCGACACCTCCAACAGGGGCTCGTCCTCCTCGACCGTGTCTCCCTCTTGCTTCAGCCAGCGGGTGACTGTCCCCTCGGTGACGCTCTCTCCGAGGGCGGGCATCTGGACGGAGATGGCCATAGTGTCGTGGCTCCCTTGCACGGTCGGTCGCGGTCTTCTGCAGTACTGAGCTGTCGCTTCCCCATCCTGTCACGTCCCACACGACGTTTCGCCGCAGACGCGGTCACTGGCCGCTCTGGCACTATCGAAAGCGAGGGGTGCAGCAGTGGGAAGGAGCGACCCCAGGTGGGACTGTTCGACGCTCTCCGGAGCAGGCGTCGTGGCGGTGGTACGACCACCGACCCGGCAGCCGATCTGCGCTACCTGCACCAATGGGTCGCAGAGCACACCGGTGTCGAGGCATTCGTGGAACCGAAGACGACGGTCACCGACGTCACTGTGGTGCTGGTCGCCGCCGACGGCGAGTGGACGCGGCGTCGGGCCGGGGGCTATGCCGGCGCGCGCAAGCTGTCGGACCGGTTGAAGATCCCCGTGTACGACGTGCAGAAGGTCGGCTACCCGCAGCGCATGCGTGACTACGACGCGCGCCGCCGCATCGAGCGCAAACGCGCCGCCCGCGAGGAGTTCGACCGCTAGTAGCGTGCGGCTCGTGATCACCGACGAGCCGACCATCGTGGCGGTGCATGCGCATCCCGACACTGCCCGCATCTGGGATGAGATGACGGCGCTGCTCGACGGCGCACACGTCGTGCCCTGTGAACCCGACGGCCTGGCCGCCGCCCTCGCCGCCAACCCCGGCGCCCACGTCGTCGCGCATGGCCGCGCGGCGTCTGCGGTGTGGGAATTCCTGGCGGGGCCCGGCGCGGTGGCGTCGGTGACCGTGTCCGGACCGGGTCCTCGCAGGTTCGGGCGCCGCCGACTCGTCGGCCCCGCGAGGCGCGTCGACGTGCCGGTCCAGGCTCTCGTGCCCGCCGGCTGCAACGACGACCTCGCCGCCACGGTGCCGCGGCTGTGGCGGCGCGAGGTCGCCACCGGTGCGCCTGCCCCGGACACGCACCCCGAGCTCTTCGCTCGCGCCGTGCGTCAGTTCGTCGAGCACCTCGGCGGCGCCCCCGCGGCACGCGAGCTGCTGCGCGCCGAGGTCGGGCGAGCGCGGCGGCCGTTCGGGGACACGCTGGTCTCGGTCACCGGCGCGGGCAGCGGCATCGGCCGCGAGACCGCGCTGGCGTTCGCGCGCGACGGTGCCGAGCTGGTGATCAGCGACGTCGACGGCGATGGGCTGGCAGAAACGGCCCGCCTGCTCGCGGAGGTGGGTGCCACCGCGCACCGCTACCTCGTCGACGTGGCCGACGCGGCGGCCGTCGAGGTCTTCGCCGACGAGGTCTGCGGCGAGCACGGGGTGCCCGACATCGTGATCAACAACGCCGGCGTCGGGCATGCCGGCTTCTTCCTCGACACACCCGCCGAGGAGTTCGACCGCGTCCTCGACATCAACTTCGGCGGGGTGGCTAACGGCTGCCGCTCGTTCGGCCGGCGGCTGGTCGAGCGCGGCACCGGCGGACACATCGTGAACATCGCGTCGATGGCGTCCTACACGCCGGTCAACGTGATGAACGCCTACTGCACGTCGAAGGCGGCGGTGTTCATGTTCTCCGATTGCCTTCGCGCCGAAGTGGATTCGGCCGGCATCGCGGTGACGACCATCTGCCCCGGCGTCATCGGCACCAACATCGTCGACAGCACCCGCTTCTCGCTGCCCGAGTCGAGGCACGCGGACGCCGAGAAGCTGCGGGCGCGAGTCAGGCGCGGATTCGCGGTGCGCCGCTACGGTCCCGAGAAGGTGGCCCGGGCCATCGTCAGCGCGGTGACGAAGAAGAAGGCGGTGCGTCCGGTCACCCCGGAGGCCCACCTCGTCTACGCGATCGCGCACGCGGCCCCGGCGGCCATGCGCAGCGCCGCCCGCGGCGGAAAGATCGTCTGAGCGCCCGAGTGTGCCGTGTCATCCGCGGCACGCCGCGGGAGGCGGATGGGTGCGCACACTCGGCGCCGACTGTTCAGCCGTTGGCTGCGATGTCCTCGAGGACCGCGAACATCGTGCGCGTCGGCACGCCCGTGCCGCCCTTGGGGGTGTAGCCCCACGGCCCGCCCGAGTTGTACGCCGGCACCGCGACGTCGATGTGCGCCCACGCCACCCCGTCGGCGACGAACTCCCGCAGATACGTGCCGGCGACCAGCATGCCGGCGTTGCGCGACGCGCTCACGTTCGCCAGATCGGCCACCGTCGACTTCAGGTCGTCCTTCAGTTCCTCGGGCAGCGGCATCGCCCAACCGTTTTCGCCCACCGACTGGGAGATCTCGGCGACCCGGTCGCGGAACTCGTCGCTGCCCATCACCCCGGGCGTTCGCGCCCCGAGCGCGACCATCTGCGCGCCGGTCAGCGTGGACGTCTCGATCAGATAGTCGGGGTTGTCCTCACAGGCCCGCACGATCGCATCGGCCAGGATCAGGCGACCTTCGGCGTCGGTGTTGAGTACCTCCACGGTGATGCCGCCGTACTGGGTCAGCACGTCGCCGGGCCGCTGCGCGGTGCCCGACGGCATGTTCTCGGCCATCGGCACCGTCGCGATCACGTCGATCGGCAGCCGCAGCCGGGCCGCGAGCACCACGGTCGCGATCACCGCCGCGGCACCGCCCATGTCGGAGGTCATGTGGTGCATGTTGGCTGCCGGCTTGATCGAGATGCCGCCCGTGTCGAACGTGATGCCCTTGCCCACCAGGGCCACGGTCTTGGCCTTGCGGCCCTTGCCGCCGCGGTGAGCGAGCCGGACCAGCCGCGGTGGACGCGACGAACCCTTACCCACGCCGATGATGCCGCCGTAGCCGCCCTTGGCCAGCGCCTTGTCGTCGAGCACCTCCACGTCGAGGCCGGCCGCCTCGCCCAAAGCCTTTGCGCGCTTGGCGAATTCGTCAGGAAACAGGTGGCTCGGCGGGGTGTTGACGAAATCGCGGGCGGTCGCCACGGCCGTCGCGATCGCTTCGGCGCGTGCGGCGGCCTCCTTGGTGGCCGACTTCGTGTCCGCCGTCAGCGCGGTGATCTTGCGCAGACCGGCATCCTTGGGTGCTGTCTTGTCGCTGCGGAACTCCGCGAACCGGTAGGAGCCGAGGATCAGCCCCTCGATGGCGGCTTCGAGGTCGAGCATCGACAGCGTGGTCACCACGGACTCGACTCCGTTGAGCGAGCGCGCGGCCGCACCCGCCGCGCGCCGGATCGTCTCGGCCGGGTACTCGTCGCGGTTCTTGCCCAACCCGACGGCCAGCACGCTGCCGAACGGCAGCGACGGCACCGGAACGCGGGTGACCTGCTCACTGCCGCCCTTGGCGCCCAGCGCGGCCAGCGCCGCCTCGATGTCGGCCACCGCACCCGCGTCCAGGTGATCGGCGGCCACGACGGTCGCACGGGGCTCGTCTCCGATGCTGACCACCGGCACGATCAGCACCGACGACTCGACCCTGCGTTTGGGCAGCGCGCTGGCGACGGTGACGGCAGGGGACTGGTAACCGACTGGGGTGCTCACGGGGATTCACCCTAGCCACTGCCTACTAATGTGGTTCGGCGTGAGTGACACACCGTTGACCGGCCCGCTCGAAGACCGGCACCGCGAGCTCGGAGCGACCTTCGCCGAATTCGGTGGCTGGCTCATGCCGGTGTCCTATGCCGGCACCGTCGCCGAACACACCGCCACCCGCACCACCGTCGGGCTGTTCGACGTCAGCCATCTGGGCAAGGCGCTGGTCACCGGGCCGGGTGCGGCCTCCTACGTCAACTCTGCGTTCACCAACGACCTGGGCCGCATCGGACCAGGCAAGGCGCAGTACACGCTGTGCTGCACCGACGACGGCGGCGTGATCGACGACCTCATCGCCTACTACGTCTCCGACGACGAGATCTTCCTGGTGCCCAACGCCGCCAACACCGCCGACGTCGTCGCCGCGCTGATCGAGCGCGCACCCGCCGGCATCACGATCACCGACGAACACCGGTCACGCGCGGTGCTGGCGGTGCAGGGCCCCGAGTCGGCCGAGGTGGTCGGCGGGCTCGGGCTGCCCACCGACATGGACTACATGGGCTACGCCGACGCGGTGTACGAGGGCGTCGACGTGCGGGTGTGCCGCACCGGCTACACCGGCGAGCACGGCTACGAGTTGCTGCCGAGTTGGGATGAGGCCGGGGTCGTGTTCGACGCACTGGTCGAGGCGGTCCGGGGTGTCGGGGGTGAACTGGCCGGGCTCGGCGCGCGGGACACGCTGCGCACCGAGATGGGCTATCCGCTGCACGGCCACGAGCTCTCCCGCGACATCACGCCGCTGCAGGCGCGGTGCGGATGGGCCGTCGGCTGGGGTAAGGACGCGTTCTGGGGACGCGACGCGCTGCTCGCCGAGAAGGCCGCCGGCCCGCGGCGGACGTTGCGCGGCCTGCGCGCCGTCGGCCGCGGCGTGCTGCGCGGTGAGCTGACCGTGCTCGACGGCGACACTCCCGTCGGCGTCACCACGTCCGGAACGTTCTCTCCGACACTGAAAGTCGGTATCGCGCTGGCGCTGATCGACACCGCCGCCGGCATCGCCGACGGCGCCCGCGTGACCGTCGACGTGCGGGGCCGTGCCGTCGAGTGCGAGGTGGTCAAACCGCCGTTCGTGGACACCCGCACGCGATAAATCGCTCGCCGTGCGGTTATACAATCGCCTGCATGACTGAAGGCCTCTCGTTCACCGTCGATCGCACCGCGACTCCGGCGAGCGACGAGGTACGGGCCGAGGTGCTGGGCAACCCCGGCTTCGGCAGGTTCTTCACCGACCACATGGTCTCGATCGACTACACCTCGGGCCGGGGCTGGCACGACGCGCGGGTGCTGCCCTACGGGCCGATCGAACTGGATCCGTCGGCCATCGTCCTGCACTACGCGCAGGAGATCTTCGAAGGGCTCAAGGCCTACCGCTGGAACGACGGTTCCATCGTGTCGTTCCGTCCCGAGGCCAACGCGGCCCGCCTGCAGGCCTCCGCGCGCCGGCTGGCCATCCCGGAGTTGCCTGCCGACGTGTTCCTCGAGTCGCTGCGTCAGCTGATCGCCGTCGACGGTCAGTGGGTGCCGCCCGCGGGCGGTGAGGAGTCGCTGTACCTGCGGCCGTTTGTCATCGCCACCGAGCCGGGGCTCGGCGTGCGCCCGGCCGACCGGTACCGCTACCTGGTGATCGCCTCGCCTGCGGGCGCGTACTTCCCGCGGGGCATCAAGCCCGTCAGCGTGTGGCTCTCCCACGAGTACGTGCGCGCATCCCCTGGCGGCACCGGCGCAGCCAAGTTCGGCGGCAACTACGCGGCCTCGCTGCTGGCGCAGGCCGAGGCCGCCGACCATGGCTGCGATCAGGTGGTGTGGCTCGACGCCATCGAACGCCGCTACGTCGAAGAGATGGGCGGGATGAACCTGTTCTTCGTCTTCGGCAGCGGGGGTACCGCGCGGCTGGTCACCCCGGAGCTGTCCGGTTCGCTGCTGCCTGGCATCACCCGAGACTCGTTGCTGCAGTTGGCCACTGACGCCGGCTTCGCGGTCGAGGAGCGCAAGATCGACGTCGACGAGTGGCAGAAGAAGGCCGCCGCCGGTGAGATCACCGAGGTCTTCGCCTGCGGGACGGCCGCCGTCATCACCCCGGTCAGCCACGTCAAGCACAGCGACGGGGAGTTCACCATCGCCGATGGTGAGCCGGGCGAGATCACGATGGCGCTGCGCGACACGCTGACCGGTATCCAACGCGGCACGTTCGCCGACACCCATGGCTGGATGACGCGACTGGGCTAGCGGATCGCCAGGCCCACCGCGGCGATCGTCGTCGTCACCTCGACGGCGGCGCCCAGCACGTCGCCGGTGACACCCCCGAACCGACGCACGCAGTGCGCCACCAGCGCCATCGCCGCGGCCACCGCGAGCACCACGACGAGCGGACCCTGCCAGAGCGTGCCGCACACCGGCACGGCGGCCGCGGCGATCACGGCCACCCAGGCCCAGCCCACCCAGGACGGTTGCGTGCCCGCGACCCGGCCGCCCAACGCGCTGCCCGGCGCGGCGGGCACGCCGCGCCGGCACGCGATCACCGCCGCCGCCCGGCCGGCCACGACCGCGACAAGCACCGCTGCCCACCCCGCCTGTGCGTACGCCAGGGCCTGCACCAGCACCGTGGTCGCGACGGCAGCCACCCCGAAAGGGCCCGCAGTGCCCTCCCGCATCACGGCCAGCGCGCGTTCGGGCGGTCCATAACAGCCCAGTGCATCGGTGGTGTCGGCGAGCCCGTCGATGTGCAGCCCGCGGGTGGCCACCAGCAGCGTCGCCACCGCCAGCGCGCCGGCCAACGGGCTGGCCGGGCCGAACGCCCAGAACCCCGCCGCCAACACCGCCGCTGCCATCGCGCCCAGCGCCGCACCGGCGACGGGCAGTGCGGTGATCACGCCCCGGCCCACCAGTGCCGTGCGTGACGCCGGCACCGGCGCAACGGTCGCGAACGCGAAAGCGCCTGCCAGCGAACGGATCACGAGTCAGCCCTCGGTGATCCCGGCCTCATCGAAGGTGGCCATCGACGCGAGGGTCGCGACGGCGGCGCGTAGCACCGGCAGCGCCACCAGCGCGCCGGAGCCCTCACCCAGCCGCATCCCCAACTCGAGAATCGGGGTCAATCCCAGCTCCGCCAGTGCCAGAGCGTGCGCGGGTTCGGTGGACCGGTGCCCCGCCTGCCACCACAACCGGGCGCCGGGCGCCAGCCGCTCGGCGGCCAACGCCGCGGCGGTCACGACGACCCCGTCCAGCAGCACCGGGGTGCGTCGCAGCGCTGCCTGGGCGCAGAACCCCGTCATCGCGGCGAGATCGGCGCCACCGCAGATACGAAGCAGCGCAACCGGATCCGCTGACAGCCGTTTGGTGCGGTAGAGGGCGTCGCGTATCGCGGCGGTCTTGCGCGCCCACCCTGCGTCGTCGACGCCGGTGCCGCGACCCACCGCCGCGACCGGTTCGGTCCCGGTCAGTGCGGCCACCAGCGTGGTGGCCGGGGTCGTGTTGCCGATACCCATGTCGCCGGCGATCAGCAGGTCGGCGCCGGCATCGACCTCTTCGTCGGCGATGCGCCGGCCCGCCTCGATCGCCGCGACCACCTCGTCGGGGCTCAGCGCGTCCTCGACGGCGATGTTGCCGCTCGAGCGTCTGATCTTGTGTGCGCCGATGTCCGGCGTGAGGGGTTCGTCGCTGTCCACCGCGATGTCGGCGATGCGCACGCCTGCGTCGGCGAGGTCGGCGAGCACGTTGACCGCGGCCCCGCCGGCGGCGAAATTGGCCATCATCGCCGCGGTGACCTCGGCCGGGTACGCCGACACACCGGCGGCGGTGACCCCGTGGTCACCGGCGAACACCACCACCCGGGCTCTCTCGAATTGCCGTGGCGGACAGAATCCTTGGCACGAGGCAACCCACACCGACAGGTCTTCGAGGCGGCCAAGCGCCCCGGTGGGCTTGGTCAGCTGCGCCTGCCGGGCACGCGCGGCGGTGGCTGCGTCGGGATCCGGCGGGGCGATCTCGGGAAAGTAGGACACCGATTGCGTCAGTCGACGGTGGCGCCGCGATCGACCTGCGGGCGCGGCGCGCGCATCCGGCGCAGCTGCGAGGCGCGGCTGGCGGCATAGAAGCCGAGCTTCCACCCGGATTCGGTGTTGCCCGGGAACTTCTGGTCCACCAGCCGGTTGGCCCGGCGCCCCAGGAAGAAGCCGTCGACGATCATGATCAGCACCAGCACCAGCATCGCCGGGGAGATCAGCTGCTGCACCTGCACCGAGGGCACCGCGAGCATGACCAGGATGAGACCAAGGGCCGCGGGCATGAACAGCCCGAGCACGTTGCGCCGCGAGTCGACCAGATCGCGCACGTAGCGGCGCACCGGGCCCTTGTCGCGCGGCAGCAGGTAGGTGTCTTCGCCGGCCATCATCTTCTCGCGACGCTGGGCCATGTCGGAGCGGCGCTCGAGCTTCTCGGCCTTGCGCTCCTCGCGCGAGAGCTTCGGCCCGCGCAACTCCTTGCGGCGGCGGCGAGCCTCGGCGCTGGTCATCGGCGCCGGTGCCACCGGACCGCGGCGCCGGCTCGCCTCATTGCGTTTCGGGGTGGGCCTGCCCTTGGGCGCCGTCCTCACCCGTGCGCCGGGGGCGGCTTCCTGGATCGGCTCGTCGGAGGGGGTCGAACCGGGCCGATCATCCCCGGAATCGTCTTTTTTGCGGCCCAGCAGCTTCACGCCTGCCAGGTTACTTCGCGCCTGTGGAATCGACGCACCCCGCCGTGCAGCACCTCCGAGTGCGACTTAATCTGCCGAGATGACCCGGACCGTCTTGATCGCGCCGGACTCCTTCGGCGACAGTCTGACCGCCGTCGCCGCAGCCCAGTGCATCGCGACGGGCTGGGGCACCTCGCGCCCGCAGGACCGCCTGCTCCTGGCGCCGCAGTCCGACGGCGGGCCGGGCTTCGTCGACGTCCTGGCCAGCCGGCTGGGAGAGCGGCGCACCGAACGGGTCAGCGGACCGCTGGCTGCCGCCGTCGACGCCACCTGGGTGTTCGACCCCGGGCCGCCGGCGACCGCCTACCTGGAATGCGCGCAGGCCTGCGGGCTGGCGCTGCTCGGCGGCGCACCCACGGTCTGCACCGCTGTCGACGCCCACACCCGCGGGGTCGGCACCCTGATCGCCGCGGCGCTGGCCGCCGGTGCGCGGCGCATCGTCGTCGGGCTCGGTGGCAGCGGCAGCACCGACGGCGGGCGCGGCATGGTCGATGAGCTCGGGGGGCTGGCCGCCGCGCGCGAACTGCTGGCCGACGTGGACCTGATCGCCGCCAGCGACGTGGAACACCCGATGCTCGGCCCGGCCGGTGCCGCAGCCGTGTTCGGGCCGCAGAAGGGCGCCGACCCCGACACCGTCGCCGCCCTCGAGGAGCGGTTGACGGCATGGGCGCAGCAACTCGAAGACGCCGCGGGCCGACCGATCAGGCACGAGTCAGGAGCGGGGGCGGCCGGCGGGCTGGGCGCGGCGCTGCTGGCACTGGGCGGTCGGCGCGAGTCCGGCGCGGCCATCATCGCCGAGCACACCGATCTGGCCGCCGATCTGGCCGCCGCCGACCTCGTCATCACCGGTGAGGGGCGGTTCGATGACCAATCACTGCACGGCAAGGTGGTCAGCGCCCTCGCCGCAGGCGCGGCCCGGCGGGGCGTGCCGGTGCTCGTGCTGGCCGGTCAGGTCACGCTGTCCGGTGCCGAGCTACACGCCGCGGGCATCGCAGCGGCGCACTCGATCGCCGAGCACGCCGGCTCGGTGCGCCGGGCCATCGACGAGGCGGCCGATCAGCTCACCGGCCTGGCCGCCGCGGTGGCCGCGACATGGACGCAGATGAGGACGTAGATGGGAATAGCGCCGGAACAAGGTACCGTTGAACGCGTGGGGCCACAGCGTTCGCGGCCTCACCCACGAACATCCACACAGGAGTATTCATGACTGTTCAGGACGAGTCGGCAGTGCAGGCAGGACAGGCCACCGACGCCCAACACGGCGTGATCCTGACGGAGGCCGCGGCCAGCAAGGCCAAGGCGCTGCTGGACCAGGAAGGCCGTGACGACCTGGCGCTGCGGATCGCGGTACAGCCCGGCGGCTGCGCCGGCCTGCGCTACAACCTGTTCTTCGACGACCGCACCCTCGACGGCGACCTGACCGTCGAATTCGGCGGGGTCAATCTCACGGTGGACCGGATGAGTGCCCCCTACGTGCAGGGCGCTTCGATCGACTTCGTCGACACCATCGAGAAGCAGGGGTTCACCATCGACAACCCCAACGCCACCGGCTCCTGCGCCTGCGGCGACTCCTTCAACTGATCTAGTACTGACCTGCCGTACGCGGCAGGTAGGAGCACACCAGCACGTCGTTGTCGACGGAGAGCACCTGGGCCACGGCCTGCTCGTCGGCTTCGGCGGGCTGGTTGCGCGACGACCGGCTCTGCGGTGTGACCTTCATCGTGAACAGCACCTGCGCCTGCGTCGGCGATGCCAGCACCATCTTGTCAATCGACGTCACTTCCGCGCTGCTGTACTGCTTGCGGAACGCGTCGCTGGACAGGCTCGCCAACGCCAGATCAGAGCGCCGCTCCTTGACGGCGTCGAACAGCCCGCACAGGGCGTGCCGAGCGACGGTTTCCGCGTCGCCGTTCGACAGCGCGTCGAGGTAATTCTGAATGGCGGTGCGCGCTGACGCCTCGGTCAGTGCGCCGCTGTGTGCGCCACTGTCCTCGCTGCCCCGCGTCAGGGCAACCGCGGTGATGACACCGGCGACGGCGAGCACGGCGATCACGGCCACCAGAACAGCGACCCAGCGACGCCTGCGTGGCGGGTAGGGCACCGGTGGGGGCAGGGCGCCGGGATACGCCGCGGCAAAACCCGTGTCGGGGTAGGGCTGCGCGGCGCCCTGCTGGCCGAACCCTTCCGGATACACCTGCGATCCTGCTGGTCCAGCTCCGTAGTGGGGCGGGTAAGGACCAGTCATACATGAGCTCCCGGGCAGGTCGGTGGATTCGTGGGTGGATTGCGTTGCCTCTACAGTGGCCCAGTACAGGCACTCATAGGCAGGTTAGCGCACGTGCGCACGCTGCCCCGGCCGGCGAAGCGGCCCAGCTAGGGTGTCTGGTGACTTCATGAAGGGTGGAACTGCGTGACCATTGCCGTGACCGGATCGATCGCCACCGATCATCTGATGCGCTTCCCGGGCCGATTCTCCGAGCAGTTGCTCGCCGACCATCTGCAGAAGGTGTCGCTGAGCTTCCTCGTCGACGATCTGGTGATGCACCGAGGTGGTGTCGCCGGCAACATGGCCTACGCGATGGGCGTACTCGGTGGCCGACCCACGCTGATCGGCGCCGTCGGAGCGGACTTCGACGACTACCGCGAGTGGCTGACCGCGGCCGGCGTCAACTGCGAAGCGGTACTCGTGTCCGAGTCCGCCTACACCGCCCGGTTCGTCTGCACCACCGACGAAGACATGGCCCAGATCGCGTCGTTCTATCCCGGTGCGATGTCGGAGTCCCGCAACATCAAGCTCGCTGATGTCCTGTCCCGCACCGGCACACCGAATCTGGTGATCATCGGCGCCAACGATCCGGAGGCGATGTTCCTCTACACCGAGGAATGCCGCGCGTTGGGACTGGCCTTCGCGGCCGATCCGAGTCAGCAGCTGGCGCGGCTGTCCGGCGACGAGATCCGGCGGCTGATCGACGGCGCCACCTACCTGTTCACCAACGACTACGAGTGGGACCTGCTGCTGCAGAAGTCCGGGTGGTCAGAGGCCGAGGTGATGCAGCAGATCCAGCTGCGCGTGACGACGCTGGGGGAGAAGGGCGTCGACCTGGTCGGCCGGGACGGGACGTTCGTGCACGTCGACGTCGTTCCGGAGCGGCGTCGGGAAGACCCGACCGGCATCGGCGACGCGTTCCGTGCGGGCTTTTTGACCGGCCGCGACGCCGGACTGTCGCTCGAGCGGGCCGCGCAGCTGGCCTCGCTGGTGGCGACCCTGGTGCTCGAAGCGCCCGGCCCGCAGGAGTGGACGTGGGACCGTGACGACGCGATCGCGCGGCTGACCGACGCGTACGGCGACGTCGCGGGCCGCGAGATCGCCTCGGCGCTCACCTAGAGCTGGACGGGGTAGCTCGGCTCGCTGATCGTGGGCGTGACGCTGTGCTCGATGAAGATCGCGTGCCACAGCATTAAGATCAGGACCGTCCACAGCCGGCGGCTGTGATCGGCGACGCCGGTGCGATGTTCGTCGAGCATCGCCCGCACCGCCGCCAGATCGATCAGGTCACCGGCGCCGGAGGCGGCGATCGTCCCGTACGCCCAGTCCAGCAGGTCGCCGGCGCGCAGCCAGTGCCGGATGGGGACAGGGAAGCCGAGCTTCGGGCGGTGCAGCACGTGCGCGGGAATGATCGGTTCCAGCGCCTTGCGCAGCGCGTACTTGGTGGTCGACCGGGTGATCTTCTGGTCGTACGGCAGCCGGGAGGCGACCGCGAACACTTCGGGGTCCAGGAACGGCACCCGCAGTTCCAGTGAGTTCGCCATCGTCATCTTGTCGGCTTTGACCAGGATGTCGCCGCGCAACCAGGTGAACAGGTCGACATGCTGCATGCGGGCCACCGGGTCCCAGCCGGCCGACTGGGCATACACCGGCGCGGTGATGTCGGTGTGGGTCCACTCGGGGCGGAACCGCGCCAGCACCCCGCGCAGCTGCGCGTCGGAGAAGCTGCGCGCGTTGCCGTAGTAGCGCTCCTCCAGCGTCAGCGAGCCGCGGTGCAGCAGGCTCTTGCCGCGCATCCCCTCGGGCAGCGGGCCGGCCACCCGCCCCACCGACTTGCGCAGGCCGCGCGGCAGATAGTCGAAAGGCTTGAGCGACAACGGTTCTCGGTAAATCGTGTAACCGCCGAACAATTCGTCGGCGCCCTCGCCCGAGAGCACGACCTTGACGTGTTTGCGGGCCTCGCGTGCGATGAAGAACAGCGGCACCAACGCCGGATCGGCCACCGGCTCGTCGAGATACCAGACGATTTCGGGCAGCGCCGCGACGAACTCCTCCTGGCTGACCACCTTGGTCACGTGCCGCGCGCCGATGGCCTCCGCCGACGCGACCGCGACGTCGACCTCGGAGAAACCGGCCCGCTCGAAGCCGGTGGTGAAAGTGATGAGCCGCGGGTTGTGCCGCATCGCCAGCGCCGCGATCGCCGTGGAGTCGATGCCGCCCGACAGGAACGCCCCCACTGTGACGTCAGCCCGCATGTGCTTGGCCACCGAGTCCTCGAGCACCGCGGTGATCTCGTCGTAGCGCTTCTGCTCTGCACCGGCAGTGAACGGCACGGCGGCGAAGCGCGGGGTGAAGTACCGCGCCACCTCGGGCGCAGCGCCGGGCCGCAGCCGCGCGTAGCTGCCTGATTCCAGCCTGCGGATTCCCTGCTGCAGGGTCTCGGGCTCCGGAACGTACTGCAGCACGGTGTAGTGCTGGACGGCCCGCTCGTCGATGCTCAGGTCGATGCCCAGCTCCTCGGCGATGTCCAGCAGGCACTTCTTCTCACTGCCGACGGCTGTACCGCCGGGGCCGGTGGCCAGATAGAGCGGCTTGATGCCGAACGGGTCGCGCGCGCAGAACAGTTCTTTGGTGACGGTGTCCCACAGCGCGAACGCGAACATGCCGCGCAACCGGCGCAGCGCCTCGGTGCCCCAGTAGTGGTAGGCCGCCACGATGGCCTCGCCGTCGCCGTCGGTGTGGAAGACCGCGCCATGCTCGGCGCGCAGCGCCTCCCGCAGCTCGAGATAGTTGTAGATCTCGCCGTTGAACACGAGCACGTAGCGGTCGGGCGCCTCGGCGGGTCCCCAGCGCAGCGGCTGGTGGCTGTGGGCGATGTCGATGATCGAGAGCCGGTTGAAGCCGAGCACCACTCGATCGTCGCTCCAGGTCCCAGGCTCGTCGGGGCCCCGGTGGCGCATCAGGTGGCTGGCGCCGGAGACAGCCTCGACGAGGCTGGGGGAGACCTCATGAGCAGGATCGGTCACCAACGCCAGCAGTCCGCACACGGCGCCAGTATGCCTAATCCCGCGGCGCGGTCTCACCAGTGGCGTACGGGGCAAGCGTGACATCGGCCCGGTCGCATGGAACTGGCCGGGAGGCGTGGTCTACGCTGCGTAGTATTCAATGCAGCCGTCTGACCGTCCGGCGGTCGATCGACTTGGTAGGAGGCGCCAACGTGCCCGCTCGCGGCCTGAAGTTGGTGGCATTGTCCCTGCTCCTGGGGGGGACGACGGTCCTGCTCAGTGGGTGCAGCTGGTCCGATGCTCTCGCCCTGGGCTGGCCCAAGGGCATCACCCCGGAAGCTCACCTGAACCGCGAACTGTGGATCGGTTCCATGATCGCCGCCCTGGTGGTCGGCGCGATCGTCTACATCCTGCTGTTCTGGACCGTGGTGTTCCACCGCAAGAAGAAGGGCGAGAAGGAACTGCCCCGCCAGTTCGGCTACAACATGCCGCTCGAGCTGGCGCTGACGGTCACCCCGTTCCTCATCATCTCGGTGCTCTTCTACTTCACCGTCGTGGTGCAGGAGAAGATGCTGCACAAGGAGCCCAACCCCGAGGTCGTCGTCGACGTCACCGCTTTCCAGTGGAATTGGAAGTTCGGCTACCAGAAGATCGATTTCGGCGATGGCACGTTCACCTACGACGGTGCCGACAACGCCCGTAAAGAGGCGATGACGTCCAAGCCGGAAGGCACCTACGAGAACGGCGAAGAGCGTGTCGGCGCGATCCGCGGCCTGAACCCCGAGGATCGCAGCTACCTGAACTTCGACAAGGTCGAGACGCTGGGCTCGTCGACCGAGATCCCGGTGCTCGTGGTGCCCGCCGGTAAGCGCATCGAGTTCCAGATCGCCTCGGCCGACGTGATCCACGGGTTCTGGGTGCCGGAGTTCCTGTTCAAGCGCGACGTGCTACCGGACCCCAAGGCGAACAACTCCGACAACGTCTTCCAGGTCAGTGAGATCAACCAGACGGGCGCGTTCGTCGGTCGCTGCACCGAGATGTGCGGTACATACCACTCGATGATGAACTTCGAGCTGCGCGTCGTGGAGCCCAACGACTTCAAGGCCTACATGGACCAGCGCATCGCCGGTAAGACCAATGCCGAAGCGCTGCAGGCGATCAACCAGTCGCCGGTCGCGACCACGACCAGACCGTTCGACACGCGCCGCGGTGAGCAGGCGCCCCAGGCGAGCAGGTAGGACAGCACATGCACATCGAAGCCCGGTTGTTCGAGTTCCTGACGGCGTTCTTCGCGCTGGCGACCGTCGTGTACGCGGTGCTGACCGCCCTCTTCGCCCCGGGTGGTGTGGAGTGGGCCGGCACGACGGCGCTCGCGCTGACCACGGGTCTGACGCTGATCACCGGTACGTTCTTCCGCTTCGTGGCACGCCGCCTGGACACCCGCCCCGAGGACTACGAGGACGCCGAGATCGCGGACGGCGCTGGTGAACTCGGCTTCTACAGCCCCCACAGCTGGTGGCCGGTGATGATCGCGCTGTCGGCGTCTGTCACCGCGGTGGGCATGGCGCTGTGGCTGCCCTGGCTCATCGTCGCTGGTGTCTGCTTCGTGCTGACCACGGTGTCCGGGCTGGTCTTCGAGTATCACACCGGCCCCGAGAAGCACTGACGCGGCATCGTCGGCGCCGCGGTCACCGGACAAGGTCACAATCCGGCATGAGTTGGCCGGCGACGGCTGCCGCACCACTGACCTCGGCGTCTGGGTTGGGTAGTGTTGCCGGCGCACCGTGAGCCGCCCCGGGGCGGTGACGGAGCCCGAGAAGCTGGCTGATAAGGATTGACGCACATGAGCGGGCCTAGGGGAGAGGAACCGGGCGACCGGTCTCCTGCCGACGAACCGACGCAGGAGGTCTCGGGCGTCGACCCCAACAGCGACGCCGGCACGGCCGGAACCGCTGCCACCGACCACTACTCGCAGGCCTACTCCGCGCCGGAGTCCGAGCAGTTCGTCAGTCCTCCCTACGTACCCGCCGAATCGTCGCTCTACGACTACGACAGCTACGACGCCGCGGTGGAGACCGCCGAGACGCCCGATCCGCCGCGCTGGCCCTGGGTCGTGGGTGTTGTCGCGATCATCGCCGCCGTCGCGCTGGTGGTGTCGGTCTCGGTGCTGGTGACGCGCACCGACACAGATAATCTCGCGACGCCGGAGACCACGACCAGCGCCCCGCCGCCGGTCCAGGACGAGATCACCACCACGACACCGCCTCCGCCGCCTCCACCTCCGCCGCCGACCACAGAGGAACCGCCGCCGCCTCCGCCGGAGACCGTGACGGTCACCGAGCCGCCTCCGGAACCGGCCCCCACCGAGGCGCCCCCACCGCCCCCGCCGCCGACCACCACGGAGGCGCCACCCCCGCCGCCGACCACCACGCGTGCGGGCCCCCGTCAGGTGACGTACTCCGTCACCGGCACGAAGGCGCCCGGCGACATCATCACGGTGACCTACACCGATGCCTCCGGCCGTAGCCGCACGCAGCGCAACGTGTACATCCCGTGGTCGCTGACCGTTACCCCCATCTCGCAGTCCGAGGTGGGCTCCGTGCAGGCGTCGAGCCTGTTCCTGGTCAGCCGCTTGAACTGCTCGATCACCACCAGCGACGGCACGGTGTTGTCCTCGAACACCGGCAACGCGGCCCAGACCAACTGCTAGCCGGTATGACGACACCCGCTGCCCGCTACACGCCAGACCGCACCGACCAGATCCTGCTCGGCGGCTGCGCCGCCGCGTGGCTCGCCGCACTCGGGGCAGGCGTCGCCGCGACCGTGGCGCTCGTCGACCTCGCGCAGGGCCACGCCGATTCCGGTGGGGATTCCGGCACACCCTGGTTCCTCTACGTCGTCATCGGTGTGTCGGCTGTGGTGATCCTCGCGGCGGTACCGCTGCTGCTGCGCGCGCGCCGCGAGGCTCGCACGGACCAGGAGCCGGCGCCGCGTCCGACGGCCCCCGCAGCAGCGCAGGGGAGTACCCCGCGGGTGGCCGAGGCGCCGACCGAGAAGATCCGCGCCGTCAGCCGGGCGGTTGTCACGCCGACGCCTGCGGTCTCGCCAGTCGCCGAGCAGTTGAATCTGCGGTGCGCCGCCTCGATCGGCGCCGCGATGGGTGTCGCGACCCTGCTGATCGGGACGGCCACCTACCTGATGGCCGTCGACAACGACGTGGCGTCCTGGGTGTTCTACGGCGCCGCCGGCGTCGTCACCGCCGCCATGGTCGGCCTCCCGGTGTATTTCCTGCGGGAGCTACGCAGCCACACCGACGCCTGATCGGGCCGCACCGCTACCGGAGTCTCAGAGCCGCCGCCGTCTCCGGCCGCACCCCACCAGCGCAAAAAACATCCGCCCCGGCCGGAGCCGGGGCGGATGCGCAGGATGTTTCGCCGGTCAGTGATGACCGTTGTCGGACGACCCGTCGGTGTGGCCGTTCGACGATCCGTGACCGTTCGAGCCGTTCCCGCCGACCCGCTCACGCAGCGCGGTGATCGCCCGATGCTCGGCGGCATGGGCCGCCTCGGTGAGCGCTTCGTGCTCGGACACGGGGTCCGCGCTGAGGAAGCTGCCCGTACCGGGAGCGCCGGCCGAACCCAACTTGTTCATGCGCTTGGGCAGGGCAGCACCCTGGTACTCGAGCGGGATGGCATGGCCGTGCTCGTCGACCGGGCCCAGCGGCTGGTGCAGTTCGATGTAGGCACCGTGCGGCAGCCGCTTGATGATGCCCGTCTCGATGCCGTGCTCGAGCACCTCGCGGTCGCTGCGCTGCAACGCCACCGCCCAGCGGTAGGCGATGTAGTACACGATCGCGGGCAGCACCACCATGCCGATGCGGCCGATCCACGTCGTCGCGTTGAGCGAGATGTGGAACTTCAGCGCGATGATGTCGTTCATGCACGCGAACGTCAGCACGATGTACAGCGCGATCGCCGCCGAACCGATCGCGGTGCGCGTCGGTGCGTCACGGGGGCGCTGCAACAGGTTGTGGTGGGCGTCGTCGCCGGAGAACTTCTTCTCCAGGAAGGGGTAGACGATCAGCAGGATGAACACCAGGCCCATGCCGACGGCCACCCAGACGCCCTGCGGGATGGTGTGGCCGAAGGGGTAGAACTCCCATGCCGGCCACAGGCGGATCAGCCCGTCGGTCCACATCATGTAGAAGTCGGGCTGGCTACCCGCCGACACCTGCGAGGGCTTGTAGGGACCCAGCACCCAGATCGGGTTGATCTGCAGCAGACCGCCCATCAGCCCCAGCACACCGACGGTGACCGCGAAGAACGCGCCGGACTTGACCGCGAACACCGGCATGACCCGCACGCCGACCACGTTGGTCTCGGTGCGGCCGGGGCCGGGGAACTGGGTGTGCTTCTGGAACCACACCAGCGCCAGGTGCACGCCGATCAGCGCCAGGATGATGCCGGGGATCAGCAGGATGTGCAGCGCGTACAGGCGCGGGATGAGAATCTCACCCGGGAAGTCGCCGCCGAACAGCGCCCAGTGCATCCAGGTGCCGACGATCGGGATGCCCATCGTGATGCCCGACAGCGCGGCGCGGATGCCGGTGCCCGACAGCAGGTCGTCGGGCAGCGAGTAGCCGAAGAAGCCTTCGAACATCGCCAGGATGAGCAGCAGCGAACCGATCACCCAGTTGGCCTCGCGGGGGCGGCGGAACGCACCGGTGAAGAAGATGCGGGCCAGGTGGACCATGATCGACGCGGCGAACAGTAGCGCCGCCCAGTGGTGTACCTGCCGGACGAACAGCCCACCGCGGATCTCGAAGCTGATGTCGAGCGCGGTCTCGTACGCCCGCGACATCCCGACACCGCGCAGCGGCTGGTAGACGCCGTCGTAGGTGACGTGCGCCATCGACGGATCGAAGAAGAGCGTCAGCCACACGCCGGTGAGGAGCAGCACGATGAAGCTGTACATCGCGATCTCACCGAGCAGGAACGACCAGTGGGTGGGGAACACCTTGTTCAGCTGGCGGCGCACCGCGGCCGAGGGGTGGTATCGCGAGTCGATCGCCTCGCCCTGCTTGGCGGCGATCTCGGCCATGGTGGGTCGTGGGCTCATGACTTGCGCTCCCAGAATGCCGGTCCGACGGGTTCGATGAAATCACCGTTGGCTACAAGGTAGCCCTCTTGATCGATGGTGATCGGTAGCTGCGCCAACGCGCGGGCCGCCGGTCCGAAGATGGGTCGTGCGAAGTGCAGCGCGTCGAACTGCGACTGATGGCACGGGCACAGGATCCGGTAGGTCTGCTGCTCGTACAGCGATGACGGGCAGCCCAGGTGTGAGCACACCTTCGTGTAGGCGAACAGCTCCCCGAAGTTGAAGCTCTCCTGGCCCTGACGCTTGACCACGCGCGACATGTCGCCGGGCCGGATGCGGATGAGCATGACCGGGTTGCGCACACCCATGGCGATGTCGAACAGCTTGTGCTCGGACTCCACGGTGGTGCCGTCGCCGTCGGACTCGCGCCATGGGAACACCGTCTCCATGCCGCCCGCGTCGATGTCCTCGGGGCGCATCTTGACGAACGGCGACTCACCGGGCCGGCCGGTGGCGCGCGCCAGGTAGATGGTCTCGCCGGTGAAGCGGGGCGTCCAGCCCGACGTCCACAGCACGGCCTTCATGCCCTCGGCGGTGGGCACGACGGGCTTCCACGGATTCTTGATCAGGCCGCCGATGAAGGCGATGGCCGTGCCGAGTCCGAAGGCGCCGAACCCGATGCCCAGCGAAAGCCCGATCAGCTTGCGCCGCTTGAGCGTCGAGCCGTCCAGCGCGTCACCGAGGTTGGCCGCGACGGTGCGCCGGTGCAGCTCGGGGGAGGCGCCGTCGTGGCGCTCCTGGATCGAGATCTCCTCGGGGATGAACTTCTTCTGGAACAGCACCGCGCCGACGCCGATGGAGAGCACCGACAGGCCGAAGGTCAGGCCGTACAGCGGTGTCGCCAGCGCGTACAGCCACTCGCCTTCGGAGCCGAACGGTTTGTACTCCCACGGCCAGAACAAGAAGATCAGCAGCAGCGCAAGGCCCGAGATGCCGCCCAGCAGAAGCCAATACGCAACGGTGCGTTCCGCGCGCTTCTCGGCCTTGGTGCCAGGGACGGGCCAGCGCGGCTCCTTGTAGACGATCTCGACGCCGTCGAGCTTGCCGCCAAGTTCGAGCAGCTCCTGCTGCGACATCTCGGCCAGTTCGGCGTCGGTGGGCTGCCCCGGGGTGCCCTTCTGGCCCGGTGAATCCGTGCCCTTGGGCGTATCGGTGCCTGTGGCTTCGCTCATGCTCGTGCTCCGATCCAGAGGGCGGCCGCGATGATGGCCACCATGCCGACGATCCACGCGACCATGCCCTCGGAGGTGGGGCCGAAGCCGCCCAGTCCGAGACCGCCGGGCGTCGGCGTCTCGGCCGCTTCCTTGACGTAGGCCACGATGTCGCGCTTCTCGTCAGGGGAGAGCTGACGGTCGGAGAACTTCGGCATGTTCTGCGGGCCGGTCAGCATCGCGGTGTAGACCTGCGCGGGCACCTTGGCCGCGTCACCGAGGTCGGGTGCGTACTTGCCTGAGGACAGGGCTCCGCCCTTGCCGGTGAAGTTGTGGCAAGACGCGCAGTTCAGGCGGAACAGGTCACCGCCGCGGGCGACGTCGTTGCCGATCAGGGACTGCGAGGCGATCGCGCCGTTCTCGTCGCGCGGGACGACAGGCCCGCCGCCGTTGGCCTGGATGTAGGCGCCGAGGGCGTCGATCTGCGCCTCGTCGAACGCCGGATCCTTGCGCTGAGCCTGGGCTTCGCCGCGCATCGCGGGCATGCGGCCGGTCGACACCTGGAAGTACACGGCCGCCTCGCCGACACCGATGAGGCTCGGGCCGCGGTCCGCGACACCCTGCAGGTTGGCGCCGTGGCAGGACACGCACGACGTCTCGTAGAGCTGTTGGCCGGTGCGCAGCATCGCCGAAGCCGACTCGTCGGCGACCGCAACCTGCGGCGTCGGCGTGAAGGTGGCCGCCAAGCCCCCGGCCACTGCCAGTCCGATCAGCAGCAACAGTGCTGCCGAGAGGCGCCGGCGGAACCGGCGTCGCGACTTGCTTGTCATCGATACCCTTCTCATCTGCGGGCTGTCAGGTGTCGGCATCGCCCGTGTCATCGCACGAAGTAGATGACGGCGAACAGGGCGATCCAGACGATGTCGACGAAGTGCCAGTAGTACGAGACCACGATCGCGGCGGTGGCCTGCGCCGGGGTGAATTTGCTCATCCGGGTGCGCAGCAGCAGCAGGACGAACGCGACCAGACCGCCGATGACGTGCAGGCCGTGGAAGCCGGTGGCGAGGTAGAAGACGGTGCCGTACGCGCTGCCGGGAATCGTCGTGCCCTCGTGCACCAGGTGGTAGTACTCGTAACCCTGGCCGGCGACGAAGAAAGCGCCCATCGCGAAGGTCAGCAGATACCAGCGACGCAGGCCGAACACGTCGCCGCGCTCGGCCGCGAACACCCCCATCTGGCAGGTGAACGACGAGGCGATCAGCACCAGCGTCACCGGCACGGCGAGTGCGAGGTTCAACTCGGTCGGGTGCGGGGGCCAGTCACCCCCGGCCTGGGCGCGGGCCGTGAAGTACATCGCGAACAGGCCAGCAAAGAACATCAACTCGCTGGAAAGCCACACGATCGTGCCAACACTGACCATGTTCGGACGGTTCAGCGAATGCACTCGCGACGTGATGGCGGTTCCCGAAGTCCCTACAGCGCTCGTCACAGGTGCAAGTATGACGCTTTGTAGTTGTCTAACTCCACCCGGGTCGAGCAATTCGTCATAATCGCGTCGTGACTCCTGCTTCCGCTCCGCATGACCCGTCTGTGACCCCTCCGACGTGGTCGGTGGTCCTCGGCCGGCTGACCACCAATCAGTCGCTTCTGCCGGGCCAGGCGGCGTGGGCGATGGACGAGATCATGACCGGTGCCGCCACGCCCGCACAGATCGCTGCTTTCGGCGTGTCGATGAAGATGAAGCGGCCCACGTCGGCCGAGGTGGGCGAGCTCGCCGACATCATGCTCAAGCACGCCCACCGGGTACCGACGGAGACGATCGGCACCGACACCGTCGACGTGGTGGGCACCGGCGGTGACGGCGCCAACACCGTCAATCTCTCGACGATGGCCTCGATCGTGGTCGCCGCGGCCGGGGTCAAGGTGGTCAAGCACGGCAACCGGGCGGCGACGTCGCTGTCGGGGGGCGCGGACACGCTCGAGGCGCTCGGCGTGCGTATCGATCTGGGTCCGGAAGAGGTCGCGCGCTGCGTCGCCGAGGTGGGCATCGGGTTCGCCTTCGCGCCGCAGTTCCATCCGTCGTACCGGCACGCGGGGGTGGCCCGCCGTGAGATCGGGGTGCCGACGGTGTTCAACCTGCTGGGTCCGCTGACAAACCCGGCGGGACCGCGGGCCGGGTTGATCGGCTGCGCCTGGGCCGAGCTGGCCGAGGTGATGGCCGAGGTGTTCGCCACCCGCGGCGCCAGCGTGCTGGTGGTACATGGCGACGACGGCCTCGACGAGCTGACCACCACGACGACGAGCACCATCTGGCGGGTGCAGGCCGGCACCGTGGACCGGCTGCGCTTCGACCCCGCTGCGTTCGGCTTCGCCCGCGCGCACATCTCCGAGCTGGTCGGCGGCGACGCCGAGACCAACGCGGCCGAAGCCCGCGCCGTGTTGGGCGGGGCGGCCGGGCCGGTGCGCGACGCGGTGCTGCTCAACGCGGCCGGCGCCCTTGTCGCCCACGCCGGCCTATCCAGCGACGCCAAGTGGGTTCCGGCCTGGGAGTCCGGGCTCGCGCGGGCCAAGGAGGCCATCGACTCCGGCGCCGCCGAACAGCTGCTCGCGCGTTGGGCGCGGTTCACCCAGGAGCTCTGAGGGGTCGAACTGCTCGGCGAGCTGCTCGGCCGCCACTCGTGCCGATCGTGCCGACGCCGCCCAGCCCGCCCAACGACCGGCCGCACCGATCGGCGAACAGTATCCGGCGTCGGCACGCACGATCCGCACGCCGGGATGGGCCAGCCACCGCGCGATCAGCGCGGTCTCCTCGACCAGTGCGCCGCCGTGCGGACCGGTGGTGGGCAGCACGACCTGGGCTGCCGCACACAGGGCGTCGACGACAGGCATCGGCGGCACCCCGCGAGGCGCCACGCCCGCGGCAGCCAGCTGACCGTGCCGGATCACGGCCAGGTGCCAGCCTCGCTCCCCATCGGGCCGGGCGGCGATCAGCTCGCCGATCACCGACAGCGCCCGCAGCCGCTGGCCGCGCCAGAGCACGTCGATGGCCGCCGAGGCCCGGTCCCGCATCCGCGCGGCTGTCTCGTACCGGTGCCGCTGCGCGAGATCCTCGATGTGGGCGAGCATCGCGTCGAGCGCCTGCCCGCTGTGTCCGTCGATCAGCGCGCGCGCCTCGGCGACTGCCGCTGCGTACTCCTCGGTGCCCGCGCCGCGCGCTGCCGGGCAGGGGGAGACCTCCAGGTCGGGGCATGCAGGCCCGTGCAGGGCACCGCGCGACAGCCGCTTGGTGCACGTTCGGATGCCGGTGAAGCGGGCGATCAGCGCGGCGGCGTCGAGCGCGTCCGCGCGGGCGCGGAACGGCCCGATCGCGGTCGCGGTGCGCGGGGTGCGCACGGCGGAGAACCGGGGGAACGCCTCGTCGGTGAGGGCCACCCACCACCAGCGGTGCGGGAACTTCGAGCGGCGGTTGTACGGCGGCGCGTGCGCGGCCAGCAGGCGCAGCTCGCGCACACCGGCTTCCAGGTCATGGGCGCACTCGACGTGGTCGACACCGGTGGCCAGCGAGGCCATCTCCTTCATGCGAGTGCGGGGATCGGCACCGGTGAAGTACTGGTTCACCCGACGCCGCAGGTCCTTGGCGGTGCCCACGTAGAGCACCTCGTCGGACGGCCCGCGGAACAGGTACACCCCGGGGGCGTGCGGCACCGATCGGGCCAGGTGGCGGTTGCGCCGTTGGGCCGGGGTGACGTCGGGCAGGTAGGACCGCAGGTCGGTGTAGGTCTGCACGCCCTGATTGCCCACCCGCTCGATCAGCCCGTGCAGGACGTCGACGGTGGCCCGGGCATCGGACAGCGCGCGGTGATTGGGCGTGGTGCCCGCGCCGAACAGTTGCGCCAGTGCCGACAGACGCACGCTGGGGGCCTCGTCGCGCGTGAGCACCCGGCGCGCGAGGCGCACCGTGCACAGCACGGGTGGTTTCGGCCAGGGCACGTGGTGGCGTTCGGCGGCGGCACGCAGGAACCCGATATCGAAGCCGGCGTTGTGGGCGACCAGCACCGCGCCGCGCGCGAATTCCAAGAAGGCGGGCAGCACCGTGTCGATGCGCGGCGCGTCATAGACCATTGCGGTGGTGATGCCGGTCAGCGCGACGATCTGTGGCGGGATGGCCCGGCCCGGATCGACCAGGGTGGCGAACTCGCCGAGTACCTCGCCGCCGCGCACCTTGACCGCGCCGATCTCGGTGATCTGGTCGTATCGTTCGCCGCTGGCCCGTCCCCCCGTGGTCTCCAGGTCGACGACGACGAAGGTGGTCTCTCGCAGGGTGAGGTCGGCGGCCGGGTCGACGTCGGCGAAGCTCAGCTGACCCATGCGAGAGACCGTAGGACGGCGGGCCGACAAGTCCGCGGCAGGCACGCGGGAACCTGCTGGCCCTCACTTGTCGGTCGGTGTCGATACCGTGCCCTCGACTGAGACCGAGAGGACAGGGCAATGGCACATGACCAGGCACATGACCAGCCAGGACCAGGGGAGGACCCCGCTGATTCGGCGGCCGATTGCGGCACGGTGACCATCGATTGCGACGACTGTGCGGTGCGCGGACCGGGCTGTCAGGACTGCGTCGTCAGCGTGCTCCTCGGAATTCCCGAAACTTTGCTGGTGGACGAGCGGCGCGCCCTGGAAGTCCTCGCCGAAGTGGGTCTGGCACCACGGTTGCGGCTGGTGCCGCTTCACCGCACCGGGACACCCGGCGTTGCTTGACGGCGCACGGCGTCACCGCCGTCCCATCTTTCACAGGAGCAACTGTTAAATTTGCGTCTCCTGTTGGACAAGGCCGATGCCGTTTCGTAACCTGTCTGAGACCTAAGAGAGTTCGAGACGGCTCGTTACGGCAGTTGAAGGACGCAAAAATCTTGACGCTCGACCGCGCGCACCGGAGCATCAGCCGTTTCTGGCGACCCATGATCAGTGCCCTGGCCTCTGTGGCCTTTGCCGGCGCTCTCACTGTCGGCCTCGCCGCTGGGAATGGGTACGCCGACCCCGCCGACGATGCACTGGCCAAGCTCAACGACTTGTCCCGCCAAGCCGAGCAGACCACGGAGGCGATGCACTCCGCTCAGCTCGACCTCAACAAGAAGTTGGAGATCCAGCAGGCCGCAGAAGTCAAGCACGCCAACGATGTTGCCGCCGTGGACTCTGCCAAGGTGCAGCTCGCCGACTTCCAGCACAAGGTCAACGACCTGGCCGCCGCCCAGTACATGGGTGGGCGGCCGTCCGGTTTTCAGGCCATGCTGACGGCATCCTCGCCGCAGGGTCTGATCGACCAGCTCTCCATCCAGCGGGTGATGGCCCACGAGATGTCGGCGCAGATGTCGCGGTACCTCGAGGTGGGAAAGCAGGCAGAAGCCGCCGAGCAGGCGTCCGCGGCGTCGGCTTCGGAAGCCAAGACCGCCGCCGAGCAGGCCGCCGCCGTGCGCGCGGACCTGCAGTCCAAGCAGAGCCAGCTGCAGGTGCAGATCGCCGTCGTCAAGTCGCGGTACGACGCGCTGACACCGCCTCAGCGCGAAGCGTTGGCCGCCATGCCTCCCGCGCCGCCGGTGCCGCCCGCCGCTGCGGCGCCTGCCCCGCCGGCGCCTGGTCAGGACCCGGCCGTGCTCGCCGCCCCGCCGGCTCCGCCGTTGCCAGGAGTAATCCCGCCGGGCGATGTCGCTCCGCCCGGATCCCCGGTCGCCACCACCGTCATCCAGGCCGCGCTGAGCCGGATCGGCTCGCCGTACTCGTGGGGCGCTGCCGGTCCGGGCGCCTTCGACTGCTCCGGTCTGGTGATGTGGTCCTTCCAGCAGGCGGGTATCTCACTGCCCCACTCCAGCCAGGCGCTGGCCGCGGGTGGGCAGCCGGTGTCGCGCGACCAGATGCAGCCGGGCGATCTCGTCACCTACTACTCCGACGCCTCGCACGTCGGCATCTACATCGGTGACGGCATGATGGTTCATGCGTCCACCTACGGCACGCCGGTGCGAGTCGCCCCGGTGGACAATGCGCCGATCTACAACGTCCGCCGCTACTGACCGGGCCCGCTCGCGGCACCGAATCGCCGCGCTGCTGGGCGCCGAAGCTCTCTGCGCCGTCCTGCTGATCGGTGGTGCCCATCCTGGTACGCCCGGTGCGCCAGCCCTGGCCGCACCGTCCGCGGTCCCGGCGGAGCCTCTGGCTGGGCCGGCGGCCCTGCGCACCGTCACGACCCCGGATGGTCGCAGCGCCCAATTGATCGACCTCGGTGCAGGCGCGACCGCACTACTCGATCACGTGGCCGCCGAACTGCCCGCAGCCGAGCGGGCAGTCACGGCGTTCTGGGGAGCGCAGTGGCCCACCGATATCTCGATCGTGGTGGCCGGGTCGCCCGAACAGTTCGCCGCGCTGGCCGGCGCAGGGCCCGACACGGCAGCGACCACCACCTCCGAACGCATCACGTTCTCCCCGGCCGCCACTGCCATGAACGCCGCTGATCTGCGACTCGTGTTACGGCACGAACTGTTTCACTACGCAGCGCGCGCGCGGACCGCCGCCGATGCGCCGGTGTGGCTCACTGAAGGCGTCGCCGACTACGTCGGGCGGCCCGCGCCAACGGGTCCGGTCGAGGCGCCCGAGCGGCTGCCCACCGACGCCGAGTTGGCCACGCCGGGGTCGCAGCGATCGGGTGCCTACGACCGGGCGTGGGCGTTCGCCACGTTCGTCGCGCAGACCTACGGGCCCGCACGGCTGCGGGAGTTGTATGTCGCGGCGTGCGGTCCCGGTCATCCGGATGCGGCCACCGCGGTGCGCGCGGTGCTCGGGATCGACCTTCCCGCATGAGCAGGGTGCTGCTCGTCACCAACGACTACCCGCCGCGGCGCGGCGGCATCCAGTCCTACCTGGAGGCACTCGTCGACCACCTCGTCGGGTCCGCGGACTCCTCGGTCGAGGCATTGACGGTGTACGCGCCGACGTGGAAGGGCGCCGAGGACTACGACGCGGTGGCGGCGGCCTCCGGCTACCAGGTCGTGCGGCACCCCACCACGCTGATGGTGCCCGAGCCCAGTGTCGCGTGGCGGATGCGCCGGCTGATCGCCGAGCGCGACGTAGACACCGTCTGGTTCGGCGCAGCGGCGCCCCTGGCGCTGTTGGCGCCGCTGGCGCGGGGGGCCGGGGCGCGCCGGGTGATCGCCAGCACGCACGGCCACGAGGTCGGCTGGTCGATGTTGCCGCTAGCACGAACGGCGTTGCGGCGCATCGGAAACGACACCGATGTGGTGACCTACATCAGCTCGTACACCCGGCGCAGGTTCGCCTCGGCGTTCGGCCGCAACGCCGCACTCGAGCACGTGCCGCCCGGCGTCGACGTCGAGCGATTCGCCCCCAACGAGGTGGCGCGCGCCGAGTTGCGTGCCCGATACCGGCTCGGCGACCGGCCGGTGGTGGTGTGCGTGTCGCGGCTGGTGCCGCGCAAAGGGCAGGACATGCTGATCCGCGCCCTGCCGGCGATCCGGGAACGGGTGCCCGGCGCCGCGCTGGTGATCGTCGGCGGCGGGCCCTACCGCACCTCGCTGCAGCGGCTGGCCCACAGCTTCGGGGTGGCCGAGCACGTGGTGTTCACCGGCGGGGTGCCGGGGGAGGAACTGCCCGACCACCACGCGATGGCCGACGTGTTCGCGATGCCGTGCCGCACCCGCGGTGCCGGCCTGGACGTCGAGGGCTTGGGCATCGTGTACCTGGAGGCGTCGGCGACCGGGGTGCCCGTGGTCGCGGGGCGCTCGGGTGGGGCGCCGGAGACGGTCGTCGACGGCGAGACGGGGGTCGTCGTCGACGGCTGGGATGTCGGCGCGATCACGGCGGCGGTCGGTGATCTGCTCGCCGACCGCACCCGGGCCGCCGCGATGGGCGCCGCCGGGCGTACCTGGGCGGTGAACCACTGGCAGTGGCACATGCAGGCGGCGCGGCTGGCCCGGCTGCTTTAGTCCGACGACGGCCTAGTCTTTGGCGTAGAGCGCTTCGATCTCCGCGGCGAATTTGTCGGCGACGACGTTGCGCTTCACCTTCAGCGTCGGGGTGAGCTCGCCGGTCTCGACCGTGAAATCGACCGGCAGGATGCGGAACTTGCGGATCGCCTCGGCCTTGGACACCGCTTCGTTGGCGTCCTTGACCGCAGCGTCGATCTCAGCCGTCAGGTCCGGGTCGTCGGCCAGCTCGCCCACCGAGGCCCCCGCGGGTTTGCCGTGGTGCTGCTTCCATCCCTCGAACGCCTCGGGGTCGATCGCGATCAGTGCCGCGATGAACGGCTTGGCATCGCCGACCGCCATCGCCTGACTGATCAACGGGTGCGCGCGCAGCTGGTCCTCGAGCACGGCGGGCGCGACGTTCTTGCCGCCCGCGGTGACGATGATCTCCTTCTTGCGTCCCACGATCGACAGGAACCCGTCGTCGTCGACGCTGCCGAGGTCGCCGGTGTGGAACCAGCCGTCGACGATGGCCTCGGCGGTCGCAGTCTCGTTGCGCCAGTACCCGCTGAACACCACGCCGCCGCGCACCAGCAGTTCCCCGTCCTCGGCGACCGCCATGCTGTTGCCGGGCAACAACTTTCCGACGGTGCCGACTTTGAGCTGGCCGATCCGATTGGCAGTGATCGCCGCGCTGGTCTCGGTCAGGCCGTAGCCCTCGTAGATGGTCAGACCGATGCCGCGGTAGAAGTGGCCGAGCCGCGCACCCAGCGGTGCGCCGCCGGAGATCGACGCCCGGCAGTCACCGCCCATGGCGGCCCGCAGCTTGCCGTACACCAGCCGGTCGAACAGGGCGTGTTTGGCGCGCAGCAGCAGGCCCGCTCCACCGGTGTCCTGGGCCTTGCTCCAGTCGATCGCGGTCTGTGCGGCGCGGGTGAAGATCGCCCCCTTGCCGCTGTCGCTGGCGTTGAGTTCAGCGGTGTTGTAGACCTTTTCGAACACCCGGGGGACGGACACGATCACCGTCGGCTTGAACTGGCCGAACATCGGCACGAGGTTCTTGATGTCACTGGTGTAGCCGACGGTGACGCCGTTGGCGAAGGCGGTCATCGACAGCGCCCGGGCCAGCACGTGGGCCAGCGGCAAGAACACCAGCAGCCGCTCGCCCTTGCGCAGCATGCTCGGGAAGCAGTGGGTCGCCCCGCGGGTCTCGAACAGCAGATTGGCGTGGGTCAGCTGGCAGCCCTTGGGGCGGCCGGTGGTCCCCGAGGTGTAGATCAGCGTGGCCGGATCGCTGGATGCGATGGCGGCCCGGCGGCGGTCCACCTCTGCGGGGTCGGTGGCCGCGCCCGCCTCGGCCAGTGCGTCGAGCGCCGACGGGCCCCCCGCGTCGATGGCCAGAACCGTGCGCAGGGCAGGCAGCCCGTCGTGCAGTTCCTTGACCATCTGCGCGTGTGCCTCGTTCTCGACGAACGCCAACACCGCCCCGGAGTCCTCGAGCACCCAGCGCACCTGGTCGGCCGACGAGGTCTCGTAGATCGGAACGGTCACCGCACCGATCGACAGGATCGCGTAGTCGAGGAGCACCCATTCGTACCGGGTGGCCGACAGCAGGGCAACGCGGTCGCCGGGCGCCACGCCCTCGGCAATCAAACCCTGTGCGGCCGAACGAATCTGCTCGGCGGCCTGCCTGCACGTCACGTCGGTCCAGCGTCCGTCGACGAGGCGCTGGAAGATGACGTGGTCGGGGTCGGAAACCTCGTGCGTGTAGACAGCAGCCGCCACGTTGTCGTGTTCGCCGATGGTGAAGGGTGCCGGTTCGGTGTACTCGCGCACGATGAATGCCCTCTCGCTTGACAGGCCGCAATGCCGTGTACAGCGTAGTCGGCCGCGCTGGGGCCGGGCCGGGGCATGTGTGAAGCTTGTCAGTCATGAACAGCATCCAGATCGCAGACGAGACGTTCGTCGCGGCGGATCCTGCGGCTGTCGGCGCCGCGGTCGCCGACTCGGCGAGCTGGGCGCGCTGGTGGCCCGATCTGCGGCTCACCGTGGTGCAGGACCGCGGCGAACTCGGCCAGCGCTGGACGGTGACGGGCGCGCTCACCGGCACCATGGAGATCTGGCTGGAGAAGGTGCTCGACGGGGTGGTGCTGCACTACTTCATGCACGCCGAGCCGTCCGGCGCGGCGGCCTGGCAGCTGGCGAAGATGAACTTGGCGAAGATGAACCACCGCCGCCGCGTGGCCGGCAAAGCGATGGCGTTCGAGGTCAAACAGAAACTGGAGTCGGGCCGTCCGGTCGGCGTGTCGCGGTTGGCCTGAGCGATCGCGGCTATACCTGCCGTCGGGAGGGTAGATTCGCCGCCAACGGCGAGGGACAGGTGGCTCGTATCAGCACCGGAAGGACTGGAGAACACTTCAGTGGCGGACAAGACGGCTCAGACCATCTACATCGACGCCGACCCTTCGACGGTGATGGACGTCATCGCCGACATCGGGTCGTACCCGGACTGGGTGAAGGAGTACACCGAAGCCGAGGTCCTCGAGGCCGACGACGAAGGCTATCCGCTGGTGGCGCGGCTCGTGCTCGACGCGGCGGTCCTCAAGGATGCCATGGTGCTCGCCTACCGGTGGCCGCCTGACCACGCATCGGTGACGTGGTCGCTGGTGTCGAGCACGTTGCTCAAGTCACTGGAGGGGGCATACCGGTTGGCGCCCAAGGGATCCGGTACCGAGGTCACCTACGAGCTGTCGGTGGACCTGATGATCCCGATGATCGGTCTGCTCAAGCGCAAGGCCGAGCGACGGCTGACCGACACCGCGTTGAAGGACCTGAAGAAACGAGTCGAGGCTGACTGAGCGCGTAGCCGCCACCGACTCGACCGGGACCGCCCGGATCAGCTTGTTCGTCGGCAAGGGTGGCGTGGGGAAGTCGACGCTGGCGACCGCGACGGCCGTGCGCGCAGCGCGGGCCGGGCTGCGCGTGCTCATCGTGTCGACCGACCAGGCGCACTCCACCGGTGACGTGCTCGGCGTGACGATCAGCCCGACGGGGGAGCGGGCCCCGACGCGTGTGCTGGCCGACCTCGACACCGGCGAGGGCGGCGGCGGAGTGCTGGACGCCCTGGCGCTGGACACCCTGGCCCTGCTTGCGGCGCACTGGCGTGACACCTCGGGGCTGCTGGCCGGCCGCTTTCCCGAGTCGGATGTCAGTGACCTTGCGCCAGAGGAACTCTCGGCGCTGCCGGGGGTGCAGGAGGTGCTCGGTCTGCACGAGGTGGCCGAGCTGGCGGGGTCCGGCCGCTGGGATCTGGTGGTCGTGGACTGCGCCTCGACCGCCGACGCGATGCGCATGCTCACCCTGCCCGCCACCTTCGGGCTCTACCTCGAGCGGGCCTGGCCGCGGCACCGCCGGCTGTCCACGTTCGACGATCCCCGTTCGGCGGCGGTGGTGGCGCTGGCCGAACGCATCGGCGCGAGCACCGAGGCGCTCAGCACGCTGCTCACCGACTCGGCACGGGTCAGCGCACACCTGGTGATGACGCCCGAGCGGGTGGTGGCCGCCGAAGCGGCGCGCACGCTGGGCTCGTTGGCGCTGATGGGTGTGCAGGTGGCCGAGCTGATCGTCAATCAGGTTCTGGTGCAGGATGATTCGTTCGAGTACCGCAATCTCCCCGAGCATCCGGCGTTCGACTGGTACGCCGAACGCATCGGCGAACAGCGCGCGGTGCTCGACGAGCTGGATCGGGTGATCGGTGACGTGGCGCTGGTGCTGGTGCCGCACCTGGCGGGCGAGCCGATCGGATCCAAGGCGCTCGGCGAACTGCTCGACAACGCCCGCCGGCGGGACGGCTCGCCGCCGCCGGGCCCGCTGCGTCCCGTCGTCGACCGGGTGTCGGGCACCGGCCTCGACGCGGTGTACCGGTTGCGGGTGGATCTGCCTCAGGTGGATTCGGCGGCGCTGTCGTTGGGTAGGGTCGATGACGATCTGATCATCGGCGTCGGGGGGATGCGGCGTCGGGTGCGTCTGGCCTCGGTGCTCAGAAGGTGCGTCGTCGTCGACGCCGCGCTCCGCGGCACCGAGCTGACGGTGCGTTTCCGACCGAATCCGGAGGTGTGGCCAGCATGAGCGGCACTCACCCTGACCCGGGCCCGGAACTGCGCGCGCTCGCCCAGTCGATCCTCGACCGGCTCGAGCCCGCGATTCGGCTGGCTGCCGCACGGGCGGCCAGCGCGCCGGACGGCTCCGGGCGCTGCCAGCAGGTGTGGTGCCCTGTCTGCGCCCTCGCCGCACTCGTCTCCGGAGAACAGCACCCCTTGCTGTCGGTGGTCGCCGAGCACAGCGTCGCGCTGTTGGCGGTGATCCGGGCGATCGTGAACGACCAGCCGGATCAGGCGGCACCGGACGGCCCCCCGGACGGGCCCCCCGACGCTCCGCCACCGCCGGGGCGTTACCAGCACATCCCGGTCACGGTCGAGGAGTAGGCGCAGCTGTGGTCGCCGGCACACGGCGTGGGTAAGGTTGGCGCAGAGCATCGCGGTCGGATGATCCGGAGGGTCCATGTGGTACTGGCTGTTCAAGTTCGTCTTCATGGGACCGTTGCTGACCCTGCTCGGCCGGCCCAAAGTGGAAGGGTTGGAGCATGTTCCGGCCTCCGGGGCGGTGATCCTGGCCAGTAACCACCTGGCCGTGGCCGACAGTTTCTATCTGCCGCTGGTCGTGTCCAGGCGTATCACGTTCCTGGCGAAGGCCGAGTACTTCACCGGTACCGGGCTCAAGGGCTGGTTCACCCGCTGGTTCTACACGGTGGCCGGGCAGGTGCCCATCGATCGCACCGACGCCGACAGCGCCCAGAGTGCGCTGACCACCGCCCAGCGCATCCTCAGCCAAGGCAAGCTGCTCGGCATGTATCCGGAGGGCACCCGCTCGCCGGACGGCCGGCTCTACAAGGGCAAGACGGGGCTGGCGCGGCTCGCGCTGGAGACGCAGGTGCCCGTGATTCCCGTTGCGATGATCGGCACCGACGTCGTCAACCCTCCCGGCAGCAAGATGTGGCGTTTCGGCCGGGTCACCGTCCGCTTCGGCGCGCCGATGGACTTCAGTCGGTTCGAGGGGCTGGCCGGAAACCGGTTCATCGAGCGTGCCGTCATCGACGAGGTCATGTACGAGCTGATGCAGCTCTCCGGCCAGGAGTACGTCGACCTCTACGCCGCCGACATCAAAGAGGGAAAAGGTGAGGCGGCCATCAAGCCGCCGACCCGGCTTCCCGAAGCAGCGGCAGGCTAGACCCCGAACTGCTGACCTCGGCCAGTGAGAAGCCGTGGCTGTGATCGGGGCTCGATCACAGCCCGGAATGCGCTTCCGCGGCCCGAGGGCTTGCCGGCGCCGAACCGCTGCGCGACGTGCTGGCGGTGACTGTCCCGGCGACCACGATCGCCGCCAACGCCCACCACAGATACGAGGCGCCGACCAGTTGCCGCCACAGCGATGCGGTGGTCTCCCTATGTTCGGGCAGCAGCGTGATCGGCGTCCACACCATCAGCGGCAACCCGACCAGGAACACCGCTGCCAGGCCGGCGTGCCGCAGCCGCGCCGCCAGCACCGCCGTCGTCACCATCACCGGCAGCGTCCACACCCAGTGGTGTGACCACGACACCGGCGACACCGCCAGCCCGAACATCGCCACGCACATGAGCGCCAGCACCGGTTGATCCGCACGCAGCGCCCGTCGCACCGCCCACACCGTCAGGCCCAGCACCACAAAGCACGCGACCGTCCACAGCACGAACCGCAGATCCTCGCCCAGACCCAACCGGGCCAGCGCGCCCGCGATGTTCTGGTTGGTGTTCAGTGTCGCGGTACCGATGCGGTCGGTGTTGCGCACGGTCTCGGTCCAGTACTCCCACGAATCGCGCCACGCGAACGCGAAGCCGAGAAGCGTCGCGCCCGCCGCCGAGGCCACCGTCACCAGCAGCGCGCGGGTGTCACGGCGGAGCAGGAAGAACAACAGGAACACCGCCGGGGTGAGCTTGAGCGCGATCGCCAGGCCCAGCAGCAGGCCCCGCGGCCACGGTGTGCGGCGCGGCACGCAGTCGGCGATCACCAGCGTCATCAACACGACGTTGATCTGGCCGAAGTCGAAGTTCGCCCGGATCGGTTCCAGGTAGATCACCGCAGGCGCGACGATCGCCGCGGCCAGCCAGGTGCGGCGCAGCCAGGCAGGCTCCCCGGTGATGTTCGTCGTCGGCCACACGTCCAGGCGGGTCAGCAGGATCACCGTCGACACCAGCAGCAGGATCAGCGTGGTCACGGTGATCGCGACGCTGGCCGCCTCCAGGCTCAGCAACGCGAATGGCGAGAACACCACGGCGGCCAGCGGGGGATAGGTGAACGGCAGGTCCAGGCCGCCGCGGGTGTGGAACATCGCGCCGTCGGCATACAACGGCCGGCCGTCCAGCCAGGCCCGTCCGCCCATCCGGTAGACGTCGATGTCGATCCGGTAGGGCACGTGGCCCAGCAGCCGCCAGGCCACCGCCACCAGCGCCACAGCCGCCAGCAGGCAGAACAGCCGCCAGGCCAGCGCCGGCACCCAACCCGCCCGCAACGTCCTCATATCGCCGACCAGACTATCGGTGCCCGGCGCGGCCCCCGCGGCAGACCGGGCCGCGACACGCGCAGGTCGACGGGAGTTTTGGCGTACGTTCTCCTCGTGCACCCGACCCTGGACTTCGACTTCGGGTTACCCGACGGCATCCCGTACTCGCGGTTGCCGCTGGTGTGTTGCCTGGTCGCGTTCATCCTGACGTTCTTCGTCACCCGAACGATCGTGCGGTACATCCGCAGCCACGCCGACAGCGATGCGCCGCGCAAATGGTGGCAACCGCGCAACATCTCCGGCAGCGGCGGTCTGCACATCCACCACGTGGTGATCGGTGTGATTCTGGTCATGGTCTCCGGGGTCGCGATGGTCACGTTGGCGGTCGACGGTGGAGTACCCGAGTTCACCGCCGCCTCGATCCTGTTCGGGGTCGGCGCGGCGCTGGTGCTCGACGAGTTCGCGCTGATCCTGCACCTGTCCGACGTGTACTGGTCCGAGGACGGCCGGGCGTCGGTCGATGCGGTGTTCGTCGCGGTCGCGGTCGCCGGCCTGCTGATCCTGGGGTTCAACCCGCTGTCGTTCTTCGACGTGACGATCTGGCGCGACGACGACTCCGTGGCGGCGCGCGTGCTGGTGATCGGCACCGCCGTGCTGACGTTGGCGCTCGCCGTGATCGTGCTGCTCAAGGGCAAGGTGTGGACCGGCCTGGTCGGCATGTTCATCACCCCGCTGCTGGTCGTCGGCGCGGTCCGGCTGTCTCGTCCCCACGCGCCGTGGGCCCGGTGGCGCTACACCAATCGACCGCGCAAGATGCATCGCGCGCTGGAGCGGGAGCGCTGGCTGCGTCGGCCGGTCATCCAGGCCAAACTGTGGCTGCAGGATGCGATCTCGGGGATGCCGCGGTTCCCCGACGACAAGCTGGTCGACCAGGAACTCGACCGCGAAATCCACGCCGCACCGGCACCCACCAGGGATGTCGCCTAGTGCGCTACTTCTACGACACCGAGTTCATCGACAACGGCCGCACGATCGAGCTGATCTCGATCGGCGTCGCCGCCGAGGACGGTCGGGAGTACTACGCGATCTCCACCGAGTTCGACCCCGAGCGCGCGGGCCGCTGGGTGCGCAAGAACGTGCTGCCCAAGTTGCCGTCCCCGGCGTCGAAACTGTGGCGGTCACGACGCCAGATCCGCTCGGAGCTGGAGGATTTCTTCGGCATCGACGGCGACGAGCCGATCGAGCTGTGGGCCTGGGTGGGCGCCTATGACCACGTGGTGCTGTGCCAGCTGTGGGGCCCGATGACGGACCTGCCGCCGGCGATGCCGCGCTTCACCCGCGAATTGCGCCAGTTCTGGGAGGACCACGGCAGCCCGCGGATGCCACCCCGGCCGCGCGATGCCCACGACGCGCTGGTCGACGCCAAACACAACCTGGTCCGCTACCGGCTGATCACCGGCGAAAAGCGGTTTTGACCCGCCGTTACCATGGGTGGGTGAACTGGACCGTCGACGTACCCATCGACCAGCTGCCTGCGCTGCCGCCGCTGCCCGAGGATCTTCGTGCGCGCTTGGACGCCGCCTTGGCCCGCGAGGCACTGCAGCAGCCGAGCTGGGACG
>JBFMGT010000022.1:0-95925 GCA_040752555.1 Actinomycetota bacterium
GGTTGTCTTGCTGTCGGCCACGTCTGCCTCCCGGCGTCGCGAGGATGTTAGGTGTCGAGGGTCATACTACCCACCGTTCTTACTCTGGAGTAAGTTCGTGATGGATACGACAGTGCTGGGTAACCCCGGCCTAGTCGCATGACCCGAAGACCTAGTACCCGGATTCTCGAAAGGCAGCGCCGTGGCTTCCGATCTTCTCTCCCAAGTCGTCAACTCCGGTCCCGGATCCTTCCTGGCCAAGCAGCTGGGCGTGCCGCAGCCCGAACCGCTGCGCCGCTACAAGGCCGGCGAGCCGCCGCTGGCCGGTTCGCTGCTGATCGGCGGCGAGGGCCGGGTGGTCGAGCCGTTGCGGGCCGCACTGGCCGAGGATTACGACCTGGTGGTGAACAACCTCGGCGGGCGCTGGGCCGACAAGTTCGGCGGCCTGGTCTTCGACGCCACCGGCATCACCCAGCCGGAAGGCCTCAAGGCCCTCTACGAGTTCTTCACCCCGTTGCTGCGCAATCTCGGCCACTCGGGCCGGGTCGTCGTCATCGGCACCACTCCCGATGAAATCAGCGACGTGCACGAGCGCACCTGCCAGCGCGCGCTGGAGGGGTTCACCCGATCGCTGGGCAAGGAGCTGCGCAACGGCGCCACCATCGGCCTGGTCTATCTGCACCCCGACGCGAAGCCCGCGGCGACGGGCCTCGAGTCGACGCTGCGTTTCCTGCTGTCCGGGAAGTCGGCCTACGTGGACGCACAGGTGTTCCGCGTCGGCGCGGCCGACGCGACGCCGCCCGCCGACTGGGACAAGCCGCTCGACGGGAAGGTCGCGGTGGTCACCGGCGCGGCCCGCGGGATCGGTGCGACGATCGCCGAGGTGTTCGCGCGCGACGGCGCCAAGGTGATCGCGGTGGACGTCGAGCAAGCCGCGGAGCCGCTCGCCGAGCTGGCCACCAAGATCGGCGGCACCGCCCTGACGCTCGACGTGACGGCCGCCGACGCGGTGGACCGCATCACCGAGCACGTCAAGGAACACCACGGTGGCACGCTCGACATCCTGGTCAACAACGCCGGTATCACCCGGGACAAGCTGCTGGCCAACATGGACGAGGGCCGCTGGGACGCCGTGATCGCGGTGAATCTGCTTGCTCCCCTTCGCCTCGCCGAGGGCCTGGTGGGCAACGGCACGATCGGCGAGGGCGGCCGCATCGTCGGGCTCTCCTCGATGGCCGGCATCGCGGGCAACCGCGGGCAGACCAACTACGCCGCCACCAAGGCCGGCATGATCGGGCTGACCGATGCGCTGGCCCCGCAATTCGGCGAGAAGAACATCACGATCAACGCGGTCGCCCCCGGGTTCATCGAGACCAAGATGACCGACGCGATCCCGCTGGCCACGCGCGAGGTGGGCCGCAGGCTCAACTCTCTGTTCCAGGGCGGTCAGCCCGTCGACGTGGCCGAGGCCATCGCCTATTTCGCCAGTCCGGCATCGAATGCCGTGACGGGCAACACGATTCGCGTGTGCGGCCAAGCACTGCTGGGGGCCTGACATGAGCGAGGGCGGGCAGCCGTCAGGGCTGCGCAACCTGGTTTTGGCCGCGGCGGGCGCGCTGCCGTTCGTACCGCGCGGGAACACCCTGCCCGAGCGCAGGCTCACGGTCGAGGACCTCACCATCGACCCCGCGCACGTGGCGGCGTACGCGAACGTCACCGGACTGCGGTTCGACAACGCCGTGCCGCTGACCTATCCGTTCGCGTTGACGTTCCCGACGGTGATGGCGCTGATCACCGGTTTCGACTTCCCTTTCGCCGCAATGGGTTCGGTGCACGTGGAGAACCACATCACCCAGCACCGTCCGATCGCGGTGACCGACACGGTGTCTGCGGCGGTGCACGCAGAGAACATGCGGGAGCATCGGCGCGGCCTGCTGGTCGACGTGATCACCGACGTCAAGGTCGGCAACGAGACGGCCTGGCATCAGGTCACCACTTTTCTGCACCAGCAGCGGACCAGCCTGTCCGACGAACCCAAGGCGCCGCCGGCCAAGCAGCCGAAGCTGGGGCCGCCGAACGCGGTGCTGTCGGTGACGCCCGGCCAGATCCGGCACTACGCATCGGTCAGTGGTGACCACAACCCGATCCACACCAACGTGGTGGCGGCCAAACTGTTCGGCTTCCCGACCGTCATCGCGCACGGAATGTTCAGCGCCGCAGCAGTTTTGGCGAACATCGAAGGTCAGCTGCCTGATGCGGTGACATACTCGGTGCGCTTCGCCAAGCCTGTCGTCCTTCCGGCCAAGGCCGGGCTGTACGTGGACCGGCGCGGGGATGGCTGGGAGTTGACGTTGCGGCACCTGACCAAGGGACATCCGCACCTGACGGGCACGGTGTCGCCGGCCTGACCGTCAGGAGGGGGAGACGGCCTCGGCGTCGGGCACGGCGTCCGACGGCGCCGGGGCCCCCTTGAGACCCAGCCAGAACAGGTCGATCATCAGCGCCGCGGCCTCGTCCACGTCGGCGTCGCCGGTGCTGACCCTCGAGGCAACGGCCTCACCCGCGCCCACCAGCGCGACGGCCATCATGTCGAAGTCGGTGTCCGGCCCAGGGAAACGGGTGCCCGAGCGCAGCAGCCGGCCGACGAGTTCGATGATGCGCTCGCGGCCTTCGCGCACGGTGTGGGCGAAGCGCTGTGAGCTGGTCGCCTGCGTGTAGAGCACCATCCACGAGGACCGGTTCTCGTCGATGTACTTGAGGAACGCCAGCACCGCGCTGCGCAGCAGCTCCTTGGGCGGGTCGGTGAAGTCGATCTTGTCGCGCACCTCGTCGACGAAGCGGCGCAGCTCCCGATCCAGGCAGGCGGCGAACAGCTCCTCCTTGGAGCCGTAGTACAGATACAGCATGGGCTTGCTGATCTGCGCTTCGGCGGCGATCGCGTCCATCGACGTCTCGTGGTAGCCATTCACCGAGAAGATCTGCACGGCCGCGTCGAGCATCTGCTGCTCACGGACAGCACGGGGCAAGCGCTTGGTACCACCTGCCATGCGCGTCTCACCTTCTAGCAGTTCCAGCCGACGTTGCCTACCAACACAGGGTAAGCATTGGCTGACGAATCAGCCCCCGCAGCGCGGTGAGGGGCCCTTCATGGCGGCCAGTTTGGTGACCGACGCGTCGACCGCGGCCTGGGACAGTTCGCCCGCCGCGACGGCCTTCTCCAGCCGGTCGAGCGTCGCGGGCACCTCGCCGGTGGTCACCCACAGGGCCACGTCGGCACCGGCCTGCAGAGACCTCAGCACCGCGTCGGCGACGCCGAACCGGTCGGAGATGGCCTTCATGCTGGACAGGTCGTCGGTGAACACCACGCCGCCGAACGGCGGGCCCCCGTAGTCGCCGGAGCGCAGCAGCGCGTAGGCCGCGGGGCTGAGGCTGGCCGGTTCGCTGCCCGTCAGTCCCGGCACCTCCATGTGGCCCACCATCACGCCGACCGGGCCTTGCGTCGTCAGGGTGCGGTAGGGCACGAGGTCGTTGGCCTGCAGGTCGGCCAGCGGCGGGGTGACCACGCTGCCGGCGTGCGAGTCACCGGAGCCGTGGCCGTGGCCCGGGAAGTGCTTGAGCACGGGCAGCAGTCCGGCGTCCCGCAGCCCGCGGGCGTAGGCACCCGCGTAGTCGGTGACGGTGGTGGGGTCGGCGCCGAAGGATCGGTCGCCGATCACCGTGTCGTCGGGGGCGTCGGTGACGTCGACGACCGGCGCGAAGTCGATCGTGAACCCCATGCTGCGCATCTGGCGGCCCCGGTCGAGCGCGATCTGGTACACCTGCTCGGGTGTGTCGGTCGCTGCGAGCGTCCGCGGCGCGGGCTGGCTGCCGATCACCTTCGCCAGCCGGGACACCCGGCCGCCCTCCTCGTCGACGCTGACCGCCAGCGGCAACGGTCCGGCGTTGGCCGCGATGTCGGCCAGCGAGCCGTCCGAGAGCATCGACAGGTCCGTCCAGCTGCCGACCATGATGCCGCCGACGTGCTGGCTGTCCACGACGGCGCGGGCGTCGGCTGCGCCGGTCACTCCGACCATCAGCAGCTGGGCCAGCTTGTCGCGGGTCGACATGGCCGCCACCGCAGCGACGGGATCACCGCACGCGGGCGGAGCCGGGGCCAGCGGCGGCACGGTCCCGGGCAGCGGCCCCGCAGCCTGGGCGATCGTCGAGGCCGTCGACGATTCGGCCGGCGGGTTGGCGTCCGACGAGGCACAGCCCGCCAGCAGCACCGACGTCGCGAGCACTCCGGTCACAGCTCTGAAAGCGTTTCGCGAGGCAACCATGGGGTTCGACCCTAACGGCAACGCAGCCCTGCGCCATAGTCTCGAGGGGCAACCGGCACGAGGAGGAGGACCGATGCCTGGCGAGGAGACCGTCGTGCTCATCGCGTTCGACGGCTCCCCCACAGCACGCCGGGCGGTGCACCACGCCAGCCGGTTCCTCACGGTCGATCGTGCGGTCGTGCTGACGGTCTGGGCGCCGATCGACCGCGGGCCGGCGCCGCCGGCCTACGACCTGGACGGCCCACCCGATCCGCCGGCCGCCGACGAGATCGACATGGCGCTGGCCGAGGCCCAGCGCACCAACGCCGACGGGGTCGCGCTGGCGGTGGCGGCCGGCCTGCCCGCCGAACCGATGTTCGCCGCCCGGACGTCCACGGTGTGGGCCACGATCATCGCGGCCGCCGACGACGTCGACGCCGACCTGATCGTCACCGGAACGCGCGCGATCACCGGTTTCCGCTCCCTGGTGCAGTCCAGCGTCGCCGATCACGTGCGGCGTCGGGGGCGTCGGCCGGTGCTGATCGTGCCCCCGGAGCTGTAGAGGCACCCGTGCTACGTTGAGGCCCATGGATCGGTTCCTCGTACCTGCGGCGGCCAGCGTCGTCGTCGGCCTGCTGTTGGGCGCGGCGGCCGTGTTCGGGGTCACGCTGATGGTCCAGCAGGACACCAAGCCCCCTCTGCAGGCGGGCGATCCGGCGTCGTCGGTGCTCAACAGGGTCGAGTACGGCAACCGTAGCTGAGCAGACAACCCAGCCGCTGTCGCGGCGCTGGTTGTGGGTGGCCGCCGCGGCGGCGCTGGTCCTGACGTTCGCCCAGTCCCCTGGCCAGATCTCCCCGGACACCAAGCTCGATCTCACCGCCAACCCGCTGCGTTTCCTCGCGCGCGCGTTCACGCTGTGGAACAGCGAACTGCCCTTCGGCCAGGCGCAGAACCAGGCGTACGGCTATCTGTTTCCGCACGGCACGTTCTTCCTCTTCGGCGATCTGCTGGGCGTGCCCGGCTGGATCACGCAGCGGCTGTGGTGGACGCTGCTGCTGGTTGCCGGGTTCTGGGGCGTGCTGCGCGTCGCCGAAGCGCTGCAGATCGGCACGACGACCTCGCGGGTGATCGGTGCGCTGGCCTTCACGCTGTCGCCGCGCGTGCTGACCACGATCGGGGCGATCTCGTCGGAGACGCTGCCGATGATGCTGGCGCCGTGGGTGCTGCTGCCGGTGATCCTGGCGTTGCAGGGGGACCCGCGGGTGCGCCTGCTGGCCGCCCGCTCGGCGGTGGCCGTCGCGCTGATGGGCGCGGTCAACGCGGTCGCGACGCTGACGGCATGCCTGTGCGCAGTCGTGTGGCTGGTGTGTCACCGGCCGGGTCCGACGTGGCGGCGCTTCGTGGCGTGGTGGCTGCCGTGTGTGGCGCTGGCGGTGGCGTGGTGGGTGGTCGCGCTGCTGCAGCTGGGTCGCATCAGCCCACCGTTCCTCGACTTCATCGAGTCCTCAGGGGTCACCACCCAGTGGATGTCGCTGACCGAGATGTTGCGCGGTACCGGTGCGTGGACGCCGTATGTGGCACCGACGGCGACGGCCGGCGCATCGCTGGTGACCGGGTCGGCCGCGGTGCTCGCGACGACGCTCGTGGCCGCCGCTGGGCTGGCCGGCCTGGCCTTGCGCAGCATGCCCGCCAAGGGCCGACTGGTGACGATGCTGCTGGTCGGCGTGGTCCTGCTGGCCGCGGGCTACTCCGGCGGTCTCGGCTCGCCGATCGCTGCACAGGTGCAGACCTTCCTCGACGGCGACGGCACGCCACTGCGTAACCTGCACAAACTCGAGCCGCTGCTGCGGCTGCCGCTCGCGCTCGGGGTGGCCCACCTGCTCGGCCGGATCCCGTTGCCCGGCAGCGTGCCCCGACCGGTGTGGCGGCGCGCGTTCGCCCATCCCGAGGACGACAAGCGGGTCGCGGTCGGCGTCGTCGTCCTGGCCTCGCTGGTGGCCGCCACGTCGCTGGCATGGACGGGCCGACTGACCGCGCCCGGCGCGTTCGACGCCATCCCGCAGTACTGGCACGACACGGCGGCCTGGCTCGACGACCACAACTCCGGTGGCCGGGTCCTCGTCGCCCCCGGTGCGCCGTTCGCGACGCAGGTGTGGGGCAACAGCCACGACGAGCCGCTGCAGGTACTCGGCGACAGCGCATGGGGGGTGCGGGACTCGATCCCGCTGACGCCGCCGGAGACCATCCGGGCTCTCGACGCGGTGCAGCGCCTTTTCGCCGCCGGGCGGCCTTCCGCCGGGCTCGCTGACACCCTTGCCCGACAGGGCATTTCGTATGTGGTGGTGCGCAACGACCTCGACCAGGACAGCAGATCAGCGCGCCCCATCCTGGTGCACCGCGCCGTCGACGGTTCGCCCGGTCTGACGAAGGTGGCCGAATTCGGCGCCCCGGTGGGACCGGGCAACCTGGAGGGCTTCATCACCGACAGCGGGCTTCGCCCGCGGTACCCGGCCGTCGAGATCTACCGCGTCGACGGGCCGGCCAACGCGATGGCGCCCTACGTCGTCGACGCCGACGACATGCCCCGCGTCGACGGCGCCCCGGAGTCTCTGCTGCGCCTCGACGAACGCCGTCGGCTGACCGGTCGGCCCCCGCTGGGCCCGGCGCTGCTCACCCAGGATGCGTTGCGCGCCGGGTTGACCGCTCCGCTGGTCACCGTCACCGACACCCCGATGGCGCGCGAGACCGACTACGGCCGGGTCGACGATCACAGCTCGGCGGTGCGCGCCCCCGGCGACGCGCGCAACACGTTCAACCGGGTGCCGGACTACCCGTCGCAGGGCGCCACTCCCGTCGCGGGCGCCTGGGGCGGAGGCAGGATCACCGTGTCGAGCGCGGCGTCGGATTCCACTGCGCTGCCGAGTGTTTCGCCGGCATCCGCGCCGCCCGCCGCCATCGACGCCGACTCGTCGACCAGCTGGGTGTCCAACTCGCTGCAGAGCGCGATCGGGCAGTGGCTGCAGGTCGATTTCGACCATCCGGTCACCAACGCGACGCTGACGCTCACCCCCAGCCCCACCGCGCTGGGCGCGCAGGTGCGTCGAGTCGAGGTGTCGACGGTCACCGGAACCAGCACCGTGCGCTTCGACGAGCCCGGCAAACCGGTCACCGTCGCACTGCCCTACGGCGAATCCCCGTGGGTGCGCATCACCGCGGTCGCCACCGACGATGGCTCTCCCGGGGTGCAGTTCGGCATCACCGACCTGTCGGTCACCCAGTACGACGCGAGCGGATTCGCCCACCCGGTGAACCTGCGACACACCGTCGAGGTGCCCGGCCCGCCGGCCGGTTCGGCTGTGGCGCAATGGGATCTGGGCACCGAGCTGCTGGGCCGGCCCGGCTGCGCCGCGAGCGCGACCGGGGTGCGGTGCGCCGCGGCGATGGCGCTGGCCTCCGAGGAGCCGGTCAACATGAGCCGCACGCTCACCGTGCCGAACCCGACGGAGATCACCCCGACGGTGTGGGTGCGGGCCCGCCAGGGACCGAAGCTCGCCGACCTCCTCGCGCAACCGAACACCACCCGCGCCCAAGGCGACGCAGACCTGATCGACGTGCTCGGTTCGGCGTACGCGGCCACCGACGGTGATCCCGCCACCGCATGGACCGCGCCGCAGCGAGTGGTGCAACCCCGCACTCCCGCCACTCTGGTGCTGAAACTCCCTTCCGCGCAGCAAGTTTCAGCGCTGCGGGTGACACCGAGCGAGTCGGCGCTGCCGGCGCACCCGAAGATGATCGCCATCGATCTCGGCGACGGCCCCCAGGTGCGTCGCCTCACCGACGGCACCGAGACGCTACGGCTCAAGGGCCGGGTAACCGACACCATCACGATCTCACTGCTCGACTGGCACGACCTGATCGACCGCACCGCATTGGGTTTCGACCAGCTCAAGCCGCCGGGGCTGGCCGAGGTGGTTGCCCTGGACCCCCGCGGTCGGCCCATCGGCGCTGCCGACGCGGTCGCCAACCGCGCCCGCGCGGTGTCACTGGAGTGCGGCCAGGGGCCGATCATCGCCATCGCCGGCCAGTTCATCCCGACGTCGGTCCGTACCACCGTCGGCGCCCTGCTCGACAACGCCCCGATTCCGGCCCGGCCCTGCCGTCCCGGACCCATCGCGCTGCCCGCCGGACAGCAAGAACTGGTGGTCAGCCCCGGCGCGGCACTCGTCGTCGACGGGGTCGTGCTGAACACCCCGCAAGCCGACGACATCCGCTCGGCGGCAACGCAACCCGTCGATACCGAGCAGTGGAGCAACGACCGCCGACAGGTGGCCGTCGCACCGTCGGACCGGCAACGCGTCCTCGTGGTGCCCGAGAGCATCAACCCCGGTTGGACGGCCCACAGCCCGGACGGCACCGCATTGCGGGCGATCACCGTCAACGGCTGGCAGCAGGGCTGGCTACTGCCGCCCGGTGCCGGCGGCGCGGTGACGATGGAGTTCGCCGCCAACACCGTCTACCGCGCGGGCCTGATCGGTGGGCTGGCGCTCCTGCCGCTGCTGGCCGCGCTGGCTGTCGCGCCGATCCGCAGACGCCGCGCTTTCGGCCCACCGGCGCAGCCGTGGGCTGCCGGGCTGATCACCGTCGGTGTCGCGACCACGCTGGCCGCGACGGTGATCGCCGGACCCGCCGGCGCGGCGCTCTCGGTTGCGGCGTTCGCCGCGCGCCACCTGCTGCGGCGCCGAGAAGCCCTCTGCGACACCGTCACAGTCGTCGCGGCTGCCGGCGGCCTGACCCTGGCGGGCGCGGTGCTCAGCCAGAACCCGTGGCGCTCGGTCGACGGATACGTCGGGCATTCGCCGTGGGTGCAGTTCCTGGCGTTGGTGTCCGTCGTCGCCGTCGCCGTGTCAGCGGTTCCCCGCCGCGGACAGGCGTCGCACCCGCAAGATGGCTGACATGGACTCCCCTGTCCCCCCGATCAGCACCCAGGTCAGCGCCCTTGCCGCCCTGGACCCGGCCGCCCCCGCTCTCACCTGCGCCGGCGTCACCGTCACCGGGGCCGAGCTCGACACATTCACCAACCAGCTGGCGCGCGGTCTGGCGTCCCTGGGTGTGGGCGTCGGCGACTACGTCACGATCGTCCTGCCGAACTCGTTGGACTGGGTCTACGCGGTACTGGCCTGTTGGAAGCTCGGCGCAGTGCCCCAACCATTGTCGGCGCGGTTGCCCGACGCCGAGCTGGCCGCGCTGCTCGAACTGCGCCGCCCGGCCGTGCTGATCGGCCGCGCTGACCCGACGGGTGTCACACCCGACATCACTACTGCTGTGGCGCAGGGGTTTTCGGACAATCCATTGCCCGAGGCGGTGTCGCCTGTGTGGAAATCGATGGCCTCGGGCGGCAGCACGGGAAGGCCCAAGCTGATCGAAGCCGGCACCGACAGTCGGCTCCCGGCGTCGATCGGCGCGCCGCTGGGCGCCCAGCACGGCGACGTCTCGCTGATCTCGGTGCCGCTGAGTCACAACACCGGTTTCACGACCTTCGCGGTGGGACTGCTGCAGGGCCACCACGTGGTGGTGATGCCGCGCTTCGAACCGCACGAATTCCTGCGGCTGGTCACCGAGCACCGGGTGACGTTCCTGACCACGGTGCCGACCATCATGCAGCGTCTGCTGCCGGTGTACCGGGCTGACCCCAACGCCTATGACCTGTCGTCGATCCGGCGGTTCTGGCATCTCGCCGCGCCCTGTCCACCGGCAGTCAAGCGTGCGTGGATCGATCTGCTGGGTCCCGACGCGGTCTGGGAGCTCTACGGCGGCACCGAGTTACAGGCATTGACGTTCATCTCCGGCGAACAGTGGCTGACTCACCCGGGGTCGGTGGGAGTGGTGGTCGCCGGCGAGATGAAGGTGCTCGACGACGACGGCAACGAGTGCCCGCCCGGCGTCCCCGGTGAGGTGTACATGCGTCCCGCCCCCGGATCGCGGCCCACCTACCGCTACGTCGGCAGCACCGCCAAGGCGCGCGACGGCTGGGACTCACTGGGAGACTTGGGCTATTTCGACCACGACGGCTTCCTGTACCTCACCGACCGCCGCGTCGACATGTTCACCGTCGGCGGCCGCAACGTCTATCCGGCCGAGATCGAGTCGGCGCTCGCCGAGCATCCCGGCGTGCTGTCCAGCCTCGCGGTCGGCGTCCCCGACGAGGATCTCGGGCAGGTGCCCCACGTTCTCGTCCAGGCGCCCGGGCTCACCGCCGACGACCTCACCGCGTTTCTCGCCGACCGGCTCGCGCCCTACAAGAGGCCGCGCACGATCGAGTTCACCGATCGGCCGCTGCGCGACGACGCGGGCAAGGCGCGCCGGTCGGCGGTGCGCGACGAGATCATCTCGCGACGGCGGGCTCGGTGACGTCGTCGACGGCACTGTCCAGCGGCGTCGGATCGTTGCGGCGCTCCCAGCGACGCAGCGCGTTGCGGCACGGCGACTCGATCAGCGCGTAACTCACCGCCGCGATCGCGAACCCGAAGCCGACCGTGAGCAGCAACACGGGCACGAAGTGGCCGTTGAACGCGAACTCCCCCAGCATCGGGAACACCATCGCCAGCGCGGCCAGGTGCCACACGAACAGCCCGTAGGACCACCGGCCCAGCGTCACCATCGTCGGATTCCCGAGTAGCCGGTGGGGAGTGTCGGGGCGGTCGAGCACCAGCGGCGCCAGCAGCGCACCCGCGACGATCGCGCCCATCGCGGTCTTCATCGTGACCTGGCCGATGGTGCCGAACTGCAGTCCCTCCCTGCCGGCCAGCGGCGAGGCCGCAACCAGGAACGCCGCCACCGCGATACCGCCCGTCAGCACCCGGTGGCGCGCCACTCGGTGCGCGAGGCCGACCGGCGAGACGGTGAGTTCGGCGAGCACCATGCCCGCGGCAAACCAGGAGAAGAACGCCGGCGGCCAGTTCCACAGGTTGTGCCCGGAGCCGGGATCGAAGGGGATGCGCACCCAGAACAGGCTGGCGACGGCGGCCGCGACGATGACCGGAATGCGGGCGCGCACCGGCACCCGGCGCACCAGCAGCGCCAGGAACGGCAGCGCGATGTAGAACGCCACCTCCACCGACAGGCTCCACATCTGCGTCAATCCCGCGGTCAGCGTCAACGGCACGTAGATCTGGGTCAGCGTCAGGTTCGACAGCCAGACCGTCGCGTCGGCCTTGGCGTCGGGCAGCAGGGTCAGGATCACCACCACCGCGACGAGGTAGCCCGGCATGATCCGCACGAACCGGGACCGCAGGTAGTGACCGGTGGCCGGACGCTTCCGCAAGCCGCGAGCGGCGGCGGCGTGGCCGCGCCACAGGAGGAAGCCCGACAGCGCGAAGAACACCGCGACCGCCAGGTCGAAGCGGCCGAGCAGCCGGCCGGTCACGCCGGTCGTGTGGCCGGTCTGGAATGCGACGTGAGTGACGACGACGCCGATGGCCGCACAGGCGCGCAGACCTTCGACGGCGGGCAGGAAGCTGCGCGTGCCGCCGACTTCCGCCGACTGGGTGGACGTCACGGCGACCAGTCTGCCGGACCGCGCGCAGGCGTCTGCGCGTCAGTAACCCCTCGTCGTCAGTACGGCCTTAATTTGTGCTGTTAGTGTCGAACGGGTTTTGCCGCGCGCGAAGGGAGACACGGTATTGAACCGCGCAGTTGCGCTGAGGTTTGCCGCGTGCGGACTCATGGGACTCGGCGCCGCCCTGCTCATTGCGGCGCTGCTGCTGACCACCTACACCAAGGGCAAGATCTCCAAGATCCCCCTGGACATCGACACCACGCTGGTCAGCGACGGCACGGGTGACGCATTCGACCCCGCGTCGCTGAACTCGCAGCGGTTCGTCGTCAACAAGGACGTCCCGGTGGTGATGCAGCAGCAGATCAGCGTCGAATCCCCGGCCAACGCCGACGTCGTCACCTTGCAGGTCGGCGACTCGCTGCGGCGCTCCGACCAGCAGGGCGACCGCGGGCTGCTGCTGGCCATGGTGGACACCGTGACGTTGGACCGCACGACCGCCGAGGCGGTTTCCAGCGAGTCGAACCCCGGCGGAGCCGTGCAGAAGCCGCGCGCCATCGAAGACGAGAACCCGCCCACCAACATCGCGCTGCCGCACGAGGGCCTGGCCTACCGCTTCCCGTTCGACACCGAGAAGAAGACCTACCCGTACTTCGACCCGATCGCGCAGAAGGCCTACGACGCCAACTACTCCGGTGAAGAGGACGTCAACGGCCTGACCGCCTACAAGTTCACCCAGAACGTCGGCTTCGACAACGACGGCAAGCTCGTCGAACCCGTGAAGTACGCCTCGCTGTACGACGACGACGCCGACAGCCAGGTCACCGCGCGCGCCGCGCTATGGGGCCTCGAAGGCGATCCCGAGGAACCGATCACGATGACTCGGTACTACGCCGCCCAGCGCACCTTCTGGGTCGACCCGGTCTCCGGCACCATCGTCAAGGAAACCGACCGGGCCTACCACTACTACGCCCGCGAGGCGCTCAAGCCCGAGGTGACCTTCGCCGACTACACGGTGACCACCAACGACGAATCGGTGGAAAGCCAGGTCGCCGCGGCGTTCGACGAACGCGACCGGGTCTCGCTGTGGGGCCGCATCCTGCCGATCACGTTCACCGCGCTGGGCATCGTCGCACTGCTCGGCGGCGCGCTGCTGGGCTCGTTCAGCCTGCGCTCGGAGACCGCGCTGATCGACCCGGGGCTCGACGACACCAACAGCCGCTTCTTCGGCGGACGTGGGGACGAGGGTGAGCCGGTGCCCGGCGCGGAAGCCAAGACCGAGAAGCTGCCCGCGCAGCGACCCACCGACCTGCCCCCGGACCGACCGGTCTGATCGCCCGCGCCCGTTCGCTGGCGGCCCCGGCGTACGCGCTGGTGCTCACGCTGGCGGTGACCGCGCCGCTGCTCGGGCCCGGCTATCTGCTGCTGCGCGACGCCGTCTCGACGCCGCGGTCCTACCTCACCGATGCCGCCCTCGGCCTCACGCAGGCCGCGCCGCGGGCACTGCCGCAGGACGTCGCGATAGCGCTGGCGTCTTCCCTGCTGGACGGCGGTGTGCTGGTCAAGGCGCTGCTCATCCTCGGTCTCTGGCTCGCGGGCTGGGGTGCCGCGCGGCTGGCGGCCACGGTGCTGCCCGAGGCCGGGCTGCCTGGGCAATGCGTGGCGGTCACCGTCGCGGTGTGGAATCCCTACGTCGCTGAGCGGCTCCTGCAAGGCCATTGGAGCCTGCTCGTCGGCTACGGCGCGCTGCCGTGGGTGGCGACCGCGGTGCTCTGTTTGCGTTCGGCTGGGTCGGCCGGCTGGGGGGCGCTGATGTTCTGGCTCGCGGTGGCGGGGCTGACACCGACCGGCCTGATGATGGCGGCGACGGTCGCGCTGGCGTGCGTTGCCGCCCCGGGCGCGGGCCGTTCCCGATGGCTCTGCGCGCTGCTGAGCCTGGCTGCCGCGACGACGGCCGCGCTGCCCTGGCTGGTGGCGTCGGCGCTCGGCTGGTCGCCGGGCGTGGACCAGGCGCCCGCGGTCGCGGCGTTCGCCGCGCGCGCCGAGCCCGGCTTGGGCACGCTCGGGAGCCTCGCGGGGCTGGCCGGCATCTGGAATGCCGACGCCGTGCCCGCCTCCCGCACCACCCCGTTCGCGGCGGTAGCGACCGTGGTGCTGCTGGCCGTGGTGGTCCTGGGGCTGCCGACGCTGATCCGACGCCGGGTGGCGGTGCCGTTGCTGGTGGTCGCCGGACTCGCCGTCGTGGTGCCCTTCTTGATGGCGACCGCACCCGGCCTGTCCACGGTGGCGGCGCTCCTGGACGCGGTGCCCGGCCTGGGGGTGATCAGGGACGGGCAGAAGTGGGTGGCACTGGCGATGCCGGCCTACGCGCTGGCCGGGGCGGCGGCCACGGTCACGCTGCGGCCGAGGGTGCCGGCGCTCGCCACCGCGGCAGTGTGTTGCGCGGCGATCATCGCGACCTTGCCGGACCTGGCCTGGGGCGTCGGCGGGCGGGTGCACCCGGTGCGGTATCCGACGGCGTGGCAGGAGGCTGCGGCGATCATCAACGCCGAACCGGCACCGGTGGCCGTGCTGCCGGTCGACAGCATGCGGCGCTTCTCCTGGGCCGGTTCTGCCCCGGTCCTCGATCCGCTGCCGCGATGGCTGCGCGCCGACGTCCTCAACACCGGGGACCTGTCCATCGGCGGGCGCACCGTGCCCGGCGAGGGCGCCCACGCCCGTGATGTACAGGTCATGCTGCTCGCCGGTGCGGATCGGGCGAAGCTGGCCGACGCCGGGGTGGGCTGGGTGGTGGTCGAAGGCCCGAACGCGAATCTCGGTTTACCCGTGGCGTTTCGGTCCGACGATCTGACGGTGTACCGGGTCGGTGGCTCAGGCCAGCCGTCGCCGTACCGCAGCGTAGCGCTGGCCGCGCACGGCGTGTGGCTGGCGCAGCTCATCGTCGGGCTGGTCGTGATGACGTTGCAGCGCAGGCGGATTCGTCAGCATCCGCAGCAGCAGTGAGCCGCCTTGCCAGCGTTGGGCCGCCGTGAGGCGACTCTTCCGGCACGCCTGCGCACGCGCAAGCTGGTACTGTGTATACACAATTGCCACCGTCCGCCCAGCACGAGGCGACGGCTCATGGGAGGGGAGCCATCGATGCCGGTCCGGGTCGACGCAGTGCTCGACGAACTCGTGTTCCCACCGCTCGACAACCCCCGAGAGACCAGCTCACAACTGCACATCCATCTGCGCCGATTGATCAACGACGGCGCGATCCCCCCGGGTACCGAACTGAATCAGGCCGATCTGGCCCGCCGCTTCAATGTCAGCCGCATCCCCATGCGCGAAGCATTCCGCATGCTTCAGCAGGAGGGACTGATCGACGTTGCGCTCAACCAGCGCGCGGTCGTGCGAGCGCTCGACGCCAATGAGGTCGACCAGCTCTACGGCGTGCGGATCACCTTGGAGGCACTCGGGGCGCGAATCACCGCGGGTCGCCTGTCGGCCACGGAAGTGGAGGAAGCAAGGGAGTGCCTGCGGCGGATGCACGAGACTCAGCGCGCCACGGACATGAGCGAGTGGGTCAGCGTGCACCGACGGTTCCACACCCTGTGTACGGCGCGAGCCGGTGCGCCGCTGGCCGGAATCATCCTGTCCTACTCCGAGCGCACCGAGCGGTATGTGCGCTTCGGACAGCAGGCGCACGCAGACACCTTCGCCGTCGCCGAAGCCGAGCACGAACAGATCTTGTCCGCACTGGTCGCCGGCGACATGGAGACCGCGGGTGCCATGATGGCCCGCCACCTGGCGCATACCGCCACGACGGTACTGGCCGACCTGGACAGCGATTTCGAGGCACTGACCGTGGCCCAGTCGCTGCAGATGTGCGTGAGCGGCTCCCTCTAGCTTCCGCGAGGTCGCTCCCTCAGGAGAAAACCAGACCTCCGTCGATCACCAGTGTCTGACCGGTGATGAAACCGCTGGCCGGAGAGCACAGGAACGTGACGCATCCGGTGAGATCGGAGGGCATCATCGCGCGCGGAATAGCGCGCTGTCGTTCGAGGGTAGGAAAGTACGACGAATCGTTCAGCGCTGCGGACGATGCGTTGTCGACGAGTCCAGGCGCCACGGCGTTGACAGTGATTCCGTCGCGTCCCACCTCCTTGGCGATGGACCGCGTCATCGCGATGACGGCACCCTTGGACGCGGTGTAGTGGGCGAAGAACGGCACGCCGGCGTGCACGGTGGCCGACGCGATGTTGACGACCCGGCCGTAGCCCTGCGCTGTCATTGCAGGGCACACCGCAGCGGTGGCGAGCCACACACCCTTGGCGTTGACGGCCATCACCCGATCCCAGTCGTCGACGGAGATGTCAGCGAAATGACGCTTGGCGCCGAGGCTTTCGTAGATGGCGGCGTTGTTGACCAGAGCGTCGATCCGCCCGTACCTGTCCACGGTGGCATCGACCATGTGCTGGAGGGAGGCCGGATCGACGACATCGGTGCGGCAGAAGACAGCCTCCGCGCCGCTGTCGACCAACGAATCGACCAGCGCCGTGCCGTCCTCGGCGAGAACGTCGGCCACCACGACTCTGGCACCCCGACTCACCAGATGAGTCGTCAGCGACGCGCCGATGCCGCGGGCCCCGCCGGTGACGATGACCACCGCACCGGAAACCGATTCCTTCTCGCCCTCGATGGGGTTCGACATCGAAAGTCACCGCGCCGCGTCAGGAAGGGAGAATCCAGCCACGTAGCGGTAGCGCTGCGAGATCTGTTCGAGCTCCGCGGACGTGATCACGTCACCGATGTCGTCGAAGGGCTTGTCGCCGGTTCGTTCCCAGACCTCCTTGAGAATTGCGTCCGGCGGAGTGGTGCGGTTGGTCAGGACGACGGCAGACGTCTTGGGTCGCCGATCGGACTCATAGGCGAGCAGCGCGGTGGGAATGTCCCTCTCCGACTGCAACGCCAGGCGCAACGCCCGGGCGTCGAGGATCGCCTGTCCGGCACCGTTGGAGCCTCGTGGCACCATCGGGTGGGCGGCGTCGCCGAGCAGCGTCGCCCGTCCGACCGTCCATGTGTCCAGCGGATCCTGATCCACCATGGGGTATTCCAGTACCGTGTCGGCACCGCGCAGCAGGGCAGGCACGTCCAACCAGTCGAACGTCCAGTCGGAGAAGGCGGGGGCGAAGTCGGCGGGGTCGCCTGGCTTGCCCCAGTCGCGGTCGCCGGAGTAGGGACGTTCGATCTCGGCGACCCAGTTGATCAGTTGGGTGCCGTCGGGATTGTCGCGGATGGGATAGATGACGAGCTTGCCGTCGCGTAACCAGCCGGCGCGCACCATGGTCGCTCCGGAGAGGAAGGGTTGACCGATCGTCGTTCCGCGCCACATCAGCACGCCGGAGTAGCGCGGCGGGCCCTCGTCGGGATGGAACTGTTTGCGGATAGCCGAATGCACTCCATCGCAACCAATCACGGCGCTGCCGGTTACCGACTCACGTGGTTGACCAGTTGCCACCGACCGGAACCAAGCGGTGACAGCCGGGCCGTCCTGCTCGATGCCGAGGCACTGGTGGTCCCCCATGATGGCGTCGGCGCCCAATCGTTCCCTGACGATCTCAGCCAGCGTCAACTGCAGGTGTCCGCGGTGGATCGACAACTGCGGTGTGGGGTAGCCGGCGTACCGACCGGCGGGTTCGGTGTAGATGTGTTGACCGAATCGGTTGTAGAACGCAGACTCCCGCGTTGCGACGGCGATGGCCTCCAGGCGTTCCAACGCCCCGAGTTCGGCGAGCACCGCGGTGGCGTGCGGCAGGATGTTGATGCCCACTCCAAGGGGGCGCAGTTCAGGTGCCGCCTCGTAGACGCGGCAGGGGATGCCCGCGGCGTGCAGCTCCAAGGCCAGTGTCAGGCCGCCGATTCCCGCTCCGATGATGGTGATGGGCGTTGTGGTGGTGGTCATGGCTGCGCCTTCTTCGGGTGGGATGAGTTGCCGTGCATGTCGATTCGATCGGCGAGGATCTGGACTTCGGTGGACTCGTCAAGCGCTATCTCGCCGTGGCCGCGGCCGATGCCGCTCTGCTTGAAACCACCGAAGGGCATGGAGGGATCCGATGCGCCGACGCGGTGGATGTTGACGAAGACCGACCCGGCCTGGATGTGCCTCCCCAGCTCGAAAGCGTGGTCGACGTCGTCGGACCAGACCGACGCCGCGAGACCGTACTCGCTGTCGTTGGCCAAGACGATGGCCTCCTCCTCGGTGTCGAAGGCGAGGATGGGCACCACGGGGCCGAACTGCTCCCTCTGCACCAGAGCGGATTCCTGGCGCAGACCGGTCACGACGGTGGGCCGGATGAAGTACCCGTCGTCTGGGCCGCAGCCGCGGTATTGCCCGACTTCAGTGACTCGGGCACCGTCGCGGCGGCTGGCCTCGATCAGGTCGGTCACGGTGCGGTGTTGCTGGGCGTTGTTGACCGGTCCCATCCTGACCGCGGGATCGAGTCCGTCTCCGACGATCAGGGTGTCGGTGGCGGCGGTGAAGGCTTGGGTGAACTCGTCGAACAGGTTGCGGTGCACGTAGAGCCGCTTGGGTGCGTAGCAGACCTGTCCGCTGCTGGTGAAGGCGCCGCGTACCAGCTCGCCGACCAATTGCTCTGTGACAGTGGCGCTGTCGAGGACGATGGCGGGGTCGTTGCCGCCCAGCTCCAGGCTCAGGTTCTTGAGATTGACGCTGGCGTCGCGCATGATGGCGCGGCCAGTGGCGGTGCTCCCGGTGAAGCTGACCTTGCGTACGCGCGGGTGGGTGGTCAGTGCGGCTCCGACGTCCTGGCCGGAACCGGCGACGACGTTGAGCACACCGGGTACGAGGGCGGCGGCGAGCCGGCGCAGCACCAGGGCCAGCGCCAACGGGGAGTTGTCGGGCAGTTTGACCACGACGGTGTTGCCGGCCATCAACGCCGGCGCGATCATCAGCGTTGCGAGGAGCACGGGGTAGTTCCACGGCACGATGACGGCGACCACTCCCATGGCGGCCCGGCGTTCGACGATGCGGCCCCGGTGGTCCTCGGTGATCGACTCGCGAGACGCGTAGTCGGCCAGTCCGGCGTAGTAGCGCAGAGTTCGGGCCGTGTTGGCGATCTCGGCGCCCGCGTCGGCGAGGATCTTGCCGTGCTCGCGGGTGAGCAACGTGGACAGGGCCGTGAGGTCGGCGTCGATGGCGTCGGCGGTCACCGTGAGGGCGGCGGCTCGGTCGTGCGCCGACCGTGCAGACCAGCCGGCGAACGCGGTGGCGGCTGCGGTCACCGCGGCGTCGACCGTCGTGCGGTCTCCGGTGGCGTAGCCGCCGACGGTCTGGGTGAGCCGGGCCGGATTGCGCACCTCGGTGATGGGGCCGTCGACGTCGTGTCCGTCGATGAGCAGCGGGATCGTGACCGTGTCGGCCTGGTCGACGGCGGTCACGAGACGTCGATCGTCAGGACGGGCGTCTCGCCTGCCGTCGCGGATGCCGGGGGCCGGGTGACCCGTGAAACGCAGCAGCACATTCGGCGGTTGGCCTCGCGCTGACGGGCGCTGTAGAAGACGTCGCGGTGGTCGACGATGCCGTCCACCCCGAGCACCTTCACCTCGCACAAGCCGCACTCCCCCTTGCGGCAGTCCGACATCATCTCGACGCCGGCGCCTTCGAGAGCCTGCAACATCGACTGGTGCGTCCCCACCCGAGTTTCCACCCGCAGACGGGGGATGCGCACGATGAAGTCCTCCGGGTCGAACCATCCACTGTTGCCGAATGTCTCGTAGCGCAGGTTCGAAGGCGGCAGGTCGGCGTCGGCCCAGCAGCGCCGGACGGCGTCCATCAGCCGGATCGGGCCACACATGTACAACTCGGTGTCATGGTCGACGGTGTCGACCAGCGCTGCGGTGTCCAGTGAGGTGCCTTCGTCGTCGACGTGAACGACGAGCCTGTCGCCGTGGCGTTCTTGGAGCGCGGGCAGATAGGCCATCGCCCGCCTCGAGCGTCCGACGTATACGAGCGTGTACTCGGCACCCAGGTGTTGCAGCACTCGTGCCATCTCTGCCACTGCCGTGATCCCGATGCCGCCGGCGAGAAGCAAGTAGCTCGGGGCGCCGACCCGCAGCGGAAAGTTCTGCAGCGGTTGGGTCAACTCGATGGACTCACCCACTCTCAGTGAGTGCATGAAAAGGGAACCGCCCCCCGAGTTCGGCGCACGCAAGACGCTGATGACCAGTCGCCTGCCGCCACCTTCGGATTCGATCACCGAATACGACCGGGTGTCCTGTCGCCCGTCGAGGTGAACGGTGACGTCGATGTGTGAACCGGGTTGAGCAGGAGCCGGATTCGTCACCTCAATGACGATTCGTCGGATGTCGGTGGCGACATCGCGCGTCTCGACGATGGTGCCGGATTGCCAGACTTCCCTGTTGGTGGCAGCCATGGGTCGGCCCCTCAGCTCTGCGGGTGGAGGCGTCCCTCGGCCTCCAGTTGGCGAGTGAGCAGCCGGCGGATCCACATGCCGCCGGCGTCGATGTTGAGGTTGTAGAACTCGTAGTCCGGGTTGGCGTCGATCGCCTTCTGCTGGGCCTGCAGCATCGCCGTGTCCTCGGTGAAGACGTGCCGGATTCCATCGCGGATCTGCGTGGTCAACAGTTGGCTGTCCATCAGGTAGTTGCGCATCCATGCCCAGTGATACCGACACGTGGTGTCCGTCTCGGGGGTGATGGTGTTCATCACGTAACCGTTGATTCCCTGGCTGCGGTCCCCCTCTGGGGCTCCTGTTCCGGTCTTGGCGACGCCGACGTCGATACAGATGGTCGACGGGTACTGGTAGTGGATGATCTGCCAACGGTCGACATTGCCCTCGAAACCAGCGAACTTGTTGCGCATCTGAGCGCGCATGAACGGCACAGGGGGAATGTCGATCATCCACCTGGTGAGCGTGACGCTGTGACCGTCATGCACCACATCGAACTCCGAGGTACTGATGTTCTCGCCGCCGATACTGCTGGTGTGCAGGAACTCTTCGTGAGTGAGGTCCATCAGGTTGTCGAGCACCAGCTGGAAATTACATTGCAGCGCAATGGTTTCGCCGTCACCGGCCCACTCGTCCATCTGATGCATGTCGGGTATCTGGTCGGCCTTCGCGAGGTCGGGATCTCCCAGCCACACCCACACGAACCGGTGCCGCTCCACCACGGGGTAGGACGGCACGGTGGCGCTGGGGTTGAGCACCTCCTGGGCGGGCATCGATGTGCACCGGCCCGCCGAGTCGTACACGATGCCGTGGTAAGGGCATCGGATGCCGTCGCGGCCGATGAGCGTGCCCATCGACAAGGGTGCGAGTCGATGCCAGCAGGCATCGGCCAGCGCCACGGGCCGGCCGTCCTCGGTCCGATACAGCACAATCGGTGTTCCGTTGACCCGCACGGCGGTTGGGGTCCGGCCGATCTCCCGATCCCAGGCGGCGGCGTACCACCCGTTACGGGGTGCGGGCTGAGTCTTGATCGTGGTGGAGCTGCGCGATTCGACCGTCGTCATGGTCTGAGCCTTCCGATTCGTGGAGTCCGGCCCGTGTGGGCCGAGTCACGTCCGATTCAAAGAGTATACACATTGTCAAACGATGGCAAGGGCTGCTCCCACCTCCGAAAATCGGATCAACCAAAGTGTAGACACATTGATTGGACTTGGGTTACGGTGGCCTGCATCACAGCGATGACTCGGGCTTCCCAGTTCCGCTCGTCCCGATAGACAGAGGAGACACATCATGATCGACATCAGCAGGACCATCCCTCTCGACGACGGGATTGAACCCGTCCTGACGGTGGACGACGTATGGGCCGGGCTTGTCGAAAAGGCGGAGAATCCCTTGCCTTACGTCGCCGCGATCAGCGCGTGCACCGTCGTCGAGCGGTTCGAGGGCGGCCTGATTCGCGACATCGAACATGTCGGGCCAGTGCGTGAGGTCGTCACGTTCTACCCGAAGAAGCTGGTGCACTTCGTTCGGACGCACGGCAGCGCGCGAGGGACCATCGACAATGAGATCTGCGTCGACGATTCAGGCAACGACGTGCTGAAATTCAGCTTCCGACTGGTGGTGGACGGGATCGCCGAGGGCAGTGCGGAGGAAGCCGCGTTCGGCGAGCAGATGCAGTCCGATTACCTCGACGCCGTCCACACGACGCTGCAGGCCGTGCGCGACCGCATAGTCAACGCCGACTTTTCCGTTGCGAAGTAGGCAATGAACACCATGACGGTGCCCACGGCGGCGACGGTCTTCGGGATCGTCGACGCGATGGACCTTCAGTCCCTCGGTGATTTGTTCTCCGAGTGCGGATCGCTGGTCTTCGCCAACCGACCGGCGTTGGTCGGCGCCGACGAAATACGCGAGGGGGTGGGCTGCTTCTATGACACCATCGCCGGGTTGCGACACACCATCCTCGCCCAGTGGACGGTCGGGGCGGACACCATCGTCGAGCTGACCGTCACCTACCGCCGTCACGACGGTGGCGAGGTCACCATCCCGGTGGCCACGATGTGGCACGTCGATCCCTCGGGCAAGTTCGACCGCTACCGCGTCTACTTCGACCTCGCGCCGGTCTATGCCTGACTATCCAGAACTCGCAGGCAAGGTGGCGGTGGTCACGGGCGGCGCGAACGGTATCGGTCGGGCCTGCGTCAACCCCTTTGTCGCGCAGGATATGTCAGTGGTCATGGCCGACCGCGACGGCGCCACGGGGGCTACGACGCTCGACGTCCTGCCGGCCGGTTCCACGGCGCTCTTCGTGGCCACCGGCGTCGCCGATGCATCCCCGGTCGCCTCGATCGTTCACGCGGGCGTGGCGACCCTCGGCGGACTGGACATCGCGGTCAACATCGCTGGTGTCGAGGCGGCCGGCTGCGCTGTCGCTGACATGATCGACGAGGTCTGGCATCGCGTGATCGACGTGAACCTGACCGGTTCCTGGCAGTGCATGCGCGCCGAACTGCCCGCGCTGCTCGCCCGCGGCGGAGCACAGCCGCGGGCCGATACGGCAGGCCCGACGGGGTCGGCAAGGCCGTCGTCTGGCTGTGCCCCCGGCCTCCTCGTACGTCGACGGGGCAGTCGTGCCCGTCGACGGTGGCTGGTTGGCCGGGTGACCACCGCCAGAAGAACTCAGCACCAGCTATCCCACCGATCTCAGGAGAACAGACCATGACCGACCTCACTTGGGCGCTGGCTCAGTATCGCACCAGCCACGGCATCGCGACCGGCATCTACGTCGACGACCGGCTTCACGCGGCTCCCCAGCTCGACGGGCTCAACGTGATGGAGGTACTGGCCGAATGGGGTCGCTGGGCCGAGGTTCTGCGCACGCTCGACGTCACCGCCCTGACGCCGGTCATCGAAGGCGACCTTGTGGCGCCGATCACCTACCCGAGCAAAGTGATCTGCGCGGGGGCCAACTACTACGACCACGCCGACGAGATGCAAGTGGACCGACCAGACCCCGCGGCCGAGCCCTTCTTCTTTCTCAAGACACCCACGACGACCGTCGTCGGTCCCAGCTCGGACGTGCCCATCTTCGACGACGGCCGCTCGCAGGTGGACTGGGAAGCCGAGCTGGGAGTCGTGATCGGTCGCAGGTGCACGAACCTCGATCCCGACGACGTCGCCGACGTGATCGCCGGCTATCTCGTCGCCAACGACGTGTCCGACCGCGGCGTCTTCCATCGAAGTGGTTCGGTGGCAGCGCCATTCGAATGGGACTGGCTGGGGCACAAGAGCCAGGACGGGTTCTGCCCACTGGGCCCCGGACTGGTGCCGGCCTGGCTGGTGCCCGATCCGCAAGCGCTGAAGATCCGTCTCGACGTCAACGGCGTGGTCAAGCAGGACTCCAACACCTCTCAGATGGTGGTGGACGTGCATCGGTTGGTCTCTGCCGCGAGCCGCGTGTTCACTCTCGAACCCGGCGACGTCATCCTCACCGGCACACCGGCCGGCGTCGGCATGCCGCGTAAGGATTTCCTGCGCCCCGACGACGTCGTGACCGTGGAGATCGAGGGCATCGGCCGCATCTCGAACAAGGTCGTCGCGAAGTGAGCATTCCCGCGCACGGGTGGCCGACCCCAGAGCCGGTTCCCCCGACGATGCGCGCGGTGGCATTCCACGAATTCGGTGGACCCGATGTTCTGCGCGTGGACGAGGTACCCACCCCACAGCCGGGCGCCGGTGAGGTCCTCATCCGCATCGCCGCCGTGAGCGTCGGGCGCCTGCTCGACCTGGTCGCCCGCTCCGGTCGTCATCCCTACGCGTCGTTCACCTTTCCCCATGTTCTGGGGGCCGAGCACACCGGAATCGTTGCGGCCGTCGGCGATGACGTGGCCGGGTTCGCCATCGGTGACCGGGTCGCTACCTTCCCCGTCCTCACCGAGCCCCACTGTCCCATGGTGGCGGCGGGATTCGCCGAACTCTCGCCCACCGCCCGGATCATCGGCACTCATCTGCCGGGCGCGTACGCCGACTACATCGCCGTGCCGGCCACCAATGTCTCGACGGTGCCCGACAGCATGTCCCCGGCCGACGCGGTCGCGCTGGCGCTGGCCGGCGTGGTGGCAATGAACCAGTTCACCCGCGCGGGACTCGTCGCCGGACAACGGGTCATCGTCCAAGGCGCATCCTCGGCGCTCGGATCCACCACCGCGCTGCTGGCTCGCCATCTCGGAGCGCGGGTCATCGTCACCTCACGCGACGAGGCCAAGCGAAAACGCCTGTCGGCATTGGGCTTCGACGCCGTTCTGCAAGCATCGTCGACGACCTTCGCCGCCGACGTCCGCGACGTGTTCGACGGCAGGGGGGCCGACATCGTCGTTGACAACCTCGGTGATCAACTGGTCTGGACGCACGGAATGGACGCGCTCGCTGCCGGCGGCGCAATGGTGTCCTCTGGTGCGTTCCTGGGAAGGACGGTAGCGGTCGACCTTCAGCGGCTGTACTCGCTCGGACAGCGAGTCATCGGTGTTCGTTCGGGGAACCTCGCCGCTGCGCGGCGCCTGTGGGCCGAGGCTGCCGCGGGTTTCCGGAGTGTGGTCGATCGCACCTTCGCGCTCACCGACGCAGCGGCCGCGCACGAATACGTGGAAGCCAGCGCGAACGTGGGCCGCGTCGCGCTACTCACCGAACCGGACGTGACCTCCGGCAACTCTCGAGAAGGGATCAGATTATGAGCGAAACATCCGGCATCGCAGGTGAACCCGCAGCGCCCGTGTCGAAGCTGGGCTATGTCACCTTCGACACTCCCGACGTGGATCGGATGGCGTGGTACTACACCGAGGTCCTCGACCTCGAGGTGGTCGAACGGTCGCACGACTACGCCTACCTCACCACCGGTTCCGATCACCATTGCGTCGTCGTCCGCAAGACCGACGAGGCCAAGCCTCGCTCGGCGGTCGGCTACGAGGTGTGGGGCTCGCTGGGCGACGCCCACCGCCGACTGAAGGACGCCGGCTACGACGTCGATCGACGATCCGATGTGGCACCGGGCACCCCGGACGTCTTGGTTATGGTCGAACCCTCCACCGGCGCCGAACTGCACCTCTTCGAGAACCAGATCTCGAGCGGTGTCGACGGCCGCGCGATTCTTCGCCCGACCAAACTGGGCCACGTCGCCGCCTTCACCACCGAACTCGAACGGCTGCAGGGCTTCTATCAAGACCTACTGGGCTTCAAGTGGTCCGACACCATCGGCGACTTCTTCGTCTTCCTGCGCTGTAACGCCGATCACCACGCCGCCAATTTCCTGCGCAGCATCAACAAGACCGGCATGCATCACATCGCGTACGAGATGCGGGATCCCAATCACCTGATCATGATGGTGGATCACCTGGCCAAGAACGGCTTCCGGCTTCACTGGGGCCCGGGCCGCCACGGGCCGGGTCACAACATGTTCACCTACCACCGGGATCCGGATGGCAACACGATCGAGCTCTTCACCCAACTCGACCTGATCCACGACGAGTCGAAAGGCTACTTCGAGCCCCGCCCGTGGCATGAGAGTTATCCGCAGTACCCCCGGACGTGGGAGGTCGATATCGCCACCATCAACATGTGGGGCCCGGTCACCGAGTCGGAGCTCGAACGGTGAGCCTTCGGACACACCTCGACAGCCCGGATCTGGAGAACTTGTACCGGGATTTCGCCGCCGAGCACCTGAACCCGCTGTGGACTCAACTCGGTGACCTGATGCCCCTGGTTCCGACTCCCAAAGCCGTTCCCTTTGTGTGGAAGTGGTCGACCCTGTACCCGCTTGCGCAGCGCGCGGGGGATCTCGTGCCCGTCGGTCGCGGCGGTGAGCGGCGGGCCATCGCGCTGGCCAACCCCGGCCTGGGTGGCCTGCCCCACGCGACCCCGACACTGTGGGCGGCAATCCAGTACCTGGGGCCCAAGGAGACCGCGCCCGAGCACCGGCACAGCCAGAACGCCTTCCGCTTCGTCATCGAAGGCGATGGCGTCTGGACCGTGGTCAACGGAGATCCGGTCGCGATGCGGCGAGGAGATCTACTCCTCACCCCCGGGTGGGCCTTCCACGGCCACCACAACGAGACCGATCATCCGATGGCGTGGATCGACGGTCTGGACATCCCGTTCGTCAACTACACCGACACCGGGTTCTTCGAGTTCGGCTCCGACGGCGTCACCGACGAATCCACGCCTGACGTGTCGCGAGCAGAGCGTCTCTGGTCACACCCCGGGCTCCGCCCCCTCGTCGGCCTCGGCCGGCGAACCACCACGCCCATCACCGCTTACCGGTGGGAACACACCGACGCCGCACTGCGCGAACAACTCGCACTCGAAGACGAGGGCTACCCCGCCACCACGGAGCCCGGCCATGCCGCGGTTCGTTTCACCAACCCCACCACCGGCGGTGACATCTTGGCGACCATCAGAGCCGAATTTCATCGGCTGCGCGGCGGCACCCGTACGAGGGCACGGCGCGACGTCGGCTCCACGGTCTATCAGGTCTTCGACGGTATCGGTCTCTTTCGCCTGGCCGACAGAACGATCGAGGTCGCCTCCGGTGACCTCGTCGTCGTCCCGTCATGGACCGAATGGTCCGTCGAAGCCGACACGGACTTCGACCTGTTCGCCTTCTCGGACGCACCCATCGTCGAAAGCCTGCACTTCGACCGCAGCCACACCAGCCAAGGAGCCTGACCATGCGACTCGCCACCCTGAGAACCGCCGCCGGGACTGCGGCTGTTCGGATCGACGACTCCATCACCGCGACGACCATCGAGGGCTTCTCCGATCTGTCCGAGCTCCTGATCGATCCGAACTGGAGGGCGCTGGCTCGTGACGCGGCGGGCGCCGCGATCGACCTGGCCGCCGCCGACTACGCCCCGGTCGTGCCCAGGCCGGGCAAGATCGTCTGCGTCGGGTTGAACTACGCGACCCACATCACCGAAATGGGCCGAGAACTTCCTCGATACCCCACGTTGTTCGCGAAGTTCGCCGAAGCGCTCACCGGCCCGTACGACGACGTCGTGGTGCCCGAATACGCGGCAGCCGAATTGGATTGGGAAGCGGAGCTGGCGGTCATCATGGGGTCGCGGGCCTACCAGGTGGCCGAGGCAGAGGCCGACGCGCACATCGCGGGCTACTCGGTGATCAACGACTATACGATGCGGGACTACCAGTACCGCACCCTGCAGTGGGACCAGGGCAAGACCTTCGAGAAGACCAGCGGATTCGGCCCGCACCTGGTGACCGATTACACGCTGGGAACCCGCATCGAGGCCCGCCTGGAGGGCGAAGTCATGCAGAGCGCCCGCACCGACGACCTGGTCTTCGGTCCGGCGAGGCTCGTCGAGTACATCAGCCACATCGTCACCCTCCAGCCCGGCGACGTCATCATCACCGGCACCACAGGCGGCGTCGGACACGCCCGTAAACCCCCGCGCTACATCCGAAGCGGAGAGACGGTCGAGGTGAGCATCGAAGGAATCGGCACCGTGAAGAACACGACGATCGTCAAGTAGGGCGACGATGACGTTCAGCGCGCTTGCGCTCTCGGAGCGACTGCTCATCGTCCGCCGGGGCACCGCATACCTGGCGCAACGCATCGCCGAGCTGAGCGACGCCGATTTCGACGACGGTACCCTGCTCGATGGATGGACACGACGTCACCTCATCGCCCACGTCGCATACAACGCATTGGCGCTGTGCCGGCTGCTCGATTGGGCGGCGACCGGCGAGGAGACTCCGATGTACGATTCCACCGAGCAGCGCGGTCGTCAGATCGCCGAAGGGTCCACCCTCAACGTAGGCGCACTTCGAAATCTGTTCGCGCACAGCTGCGCACGACTGGACGAGAAGTGGCGCCACCTCCCCGACCCTGCCTGGAAAGAGACGGTGCGTACCGCGCAGGGCCGCCTGGTACCGGCCGAGGAGACGGTGTGGATGCGCACCCGCGAGGTGTGGATCCACGCCGTCGATATCCACGACGGCGGTCGCTTCGGCGACTTCCCGCACGTGGTACTGGACTCTTTGCTGACCGACATCGTCACTGCGTGGCGCGCCCGGGGCGAAGGTGCAGGTCTTGCCCTCGCCGTCGATGGCCGGGACCCAGTCCCCGTTGACGACAGCGCTGCGACCACGACGACCGTCACCGGCACGCTGCCCGCGGTGGTCCGCTGGGCCGCTGGCCGTGGTGCTATCGGAATCCGGGCGGACGGCCCGGGGCTCACCGCAACACCCGTTGCACCACGGTGGCTGTAGCAGGGTCCTGCCTAGCTCTGTTGCACAAGGGATTTCGCGAGGCGTTCCCGCCACCGGGACAGAGTCGAAGGGAAGTCGATCTGATCGGGCACCACGACCCACCAGTAGGAGTATCCGATGCCGGTGGTCAAGATCTCTCTGCTGAAGTCGTCGGCGTCGAGCTCCGCTGTGATCGACCCATCGGCCATACCGGCGCGAATACCCTCGGCGATCACCTGGCGTACCCGGATGAGCCACTGCCGGATCCGATCGCGCAGCGTGCCGGCGTCGTGTACCGCTTCGAAGTTGATGATGAACATGGCCCGCAGGAACGTGGGGTCGTCAGCCACGAACTGACAAAGCGCATCGACCGGCGCGATGGCTTTGTCGAAGCCGGTTGCCTCCGCGGGAACGCCTGCGTCGATGCGACTCTCGTACTCGCTCAGCACGGTGTCCAACAGGGCTTCCTTGCTGCCGAAGCGTTCGGCCACCATCGCCCGGCTGTATCCGGCCCGCAGGCCGATGTCCTTCGCCGTCGTATGCGCATAGCCCTTTTCGACGATGAGCTCGATGGCCGCGGCGGCCAGGCGCCGAGAGGATTCGTCGACACGCTCGCGCTGGGTGCGTCGCTGCTTACCCTCAGTCATCGCCGGACGCGTACCGGTGCTCGCCGATGGCATCCCCACCCGAGCGCACTCTGCGGCGAACATCGCCGACGTCCGTGTCCGCCACGAGGAAGCGCCATGGTGGGAGGATAGTTCCTGGCTTCGATCGCAGACAAGTCTTGCTTGCCTGACTGCAGACAAGTAAGTTACCCCGTGTGGAGCTACGCCAACTGGACGCGTTCGTTGCCGTGGCCACTGAATTGCACTTCGGCCGTGCCGCAGAGAGTTTGCACATCAGCCAACCCACTCTCAGCGACCTGGTTCGTCGACTGGAACGCGAAGTGGGCACCCCACTGCTGACGCGCACGTCGCGGCGGGTGGCGTTGACCAACGCCGGAGCCGAGATGCTTCACCGCGCCACACTGATCCTCGAGCAGGCCGGAGCCGCCGTCGCGGCGATGCACCAGTGGGCCGACGGTGACGCCGGGGTCGTACGCCTCGGTGTCGCCCCGCCCGTTGCGCCCGTGCTGACACCTCACCTCGCCGCCGCTCTGCGCGCCGAGGCACCCGATGTCGAACTACAGGTTCGGCGAATGTGGCCCTACGACCTGGAGCGGGCAGTCGCCGATGACACCGTTGATGTCGCGATCACGTGCGGCCCCGTGCCCGCGACGATGGGCGTGGTCAGCACGTTGTTCTGCGGCGAGCCGTGGTTGGTCGGGTTGCGTCCCGGTCACCGACTTGCAAGCCGTGATGCTGTCGCACTGGCTGATCTCCACGATGAAACACTCGGGATGCACAGCGAGGCACTGTTTCCCGCATGGACCGTGGCCCAGAAGCAACTTCTCCGCGGCGCAGGGCTGTGCCCGGCGATCGTCGAGCTCGCCGATACTGATCTGTCTGCGTGGAAATGGCCGGCCCAGTCCGACGTCGACTGGATCCTCACGACTGCGTCGGTAGCAGTAGCGGATTTCACGGTCGCGATCCGACCGATCACACCGCAGCAGGTGGTCCCCTTCATGCTGCATTGGGCTCCTGGTCGGGCTTCCAATCCGGCCGTGGGTCGATTCGTGCGATTGGCCTTGGACGGCGAGGTGCCGTCAGGGTTGGTCCGACTGACCGACGAGTCGAGACGTAGTAGAGCTTCGTGAGCGCGTGCTGGGCGACCGAGTCATCAGGCAGCGCATCCGCAGAATGAGAGTCATTGGACACGAGCCGTTTTCGCGCGAAATCGGGCTCCGATGACCCACCCTGGTCGGGACCGCCACGGCACCGTCTCGACGTCGACGTCGCTGAGCCCACGGTCGCGATCTCATCCGGCGATCCTGTGGCTGACCGCGACAGCGACCGTCGTTGTGGCGATGGTGCTGCTGGCGGGTCTTCAACGAGTGCAGACCGCGATGCCGGCGGTCATGCCGGGGGCCAGAACCTGGACGGGCCACTACTGCGATGTCGGAGCGTTCCTCCTGTGGATCCTCGGCGACACAACCGAGCCGGGCTTCGCGCACTCGGCACTGGCCGGCGCCCTGATGGTGCTCGGTGGATACGCCTCCCACCGGGCCTCCGTCCGCAAGAGTCGCTGGGCCGGGTTCCCCGTAGCGTCAGGCACCGGGTTGCTCCCTCGGGCCCTGGGCAGCGCGGCCCTGGGATTGGTGCTCAGCAGCGTGGCGTGGGGCTGGACCATCGGCGTGTCCGGGACCTGGCAGCCCACGTTCGTGCCTTTCGCCTCCGTGCCCGCTGCGGTAGTGCTGATCTACGGCGGCAGTACGCCGGTGCTGCTCACCGGCGCCGCACTCGGGGCATGCCTCACCACACCTCTCGCGCTCGCGGCGGTGAACTTCGGCTGTCGCCCGCTGGGTCTACCCCCCGTCATCGGGGCCACCACCGGCATGTGGGTCAGTGCGCTGATCGCCTTCGCACTGTGTCGCCATCTCCGGTGGATGCCGGAGATGCTCGTCGCCGTGCCCCGCTGTCAGGCGGCGTCACCACACACGTTCCGAGACTCCGCACCGCAGGGTCCGAAGTGGCTGGCCCGCCGCATGTTGGCCGACTTCACCGAAGCGCAGTTCATCGGAAATGAAACGGCCGGCGCTGCACTGCTTTTCGGCACCGCCCTCTCCTTTCTGCTGTCTCCCACGCTGACCAGCGGTGCGGGAGAACTCCTGCCGCAGCTCCTGGGCGCGCAGATCATGACCTCGGCACTGTCGGTGACGCTGTGGCACCGACAATGGGCGAAGTACGGCTGGTACCCGACGTTCGTCCCCGTGGTGTCCATCGCTCCCGCCACCGTGCTCATGGGCGGCGGTTCACTGCCGTCGATCGTGGTCGGCGCGGTCCTCGGCGCTGCGATCGGACCGCCGCTCGCAGCGGCGATCGCCCGCCGACTGCCCGCAGATTTCCATCCATTCATCGGCAATGTCGTCGCGATGTCCAGTGCCACCGCACTGGTCGCCATCGTCTGGGCGTCGTCACACTGAGAAACGTACGGACAGGTGAAGGCCACCGAAGTCATCGATGGACGGACGCGAGGAGTCGTGGTGCTCACCTCATGATCGACGAGAACTCCTGCTCTCAGCGACCGCGTCACGCACCGCGGGCACGATGTCATGGGCAAACCGTCGCGTCTGGTCGAGATCATCGTCTGGGGCACCGAAGATGAACGTGTCCATACCGGTCTCGACGGCGAGCTCCGTCAGGTCATGGGTCCATTGGGCGACCGTTCCGCGGAACGGTTCGCTGGACTCGTGGTCGCTGATTTCTCCGAAGACGTTGTACGCGCGCACGATTGACGCCGGGTCGCGGCCGGCCTCGGCTGCGCCGCGGTCGATCTGCTGGTTCATGCTGTCGAGCGCCTCCGGCGGGAAGTAGGAGTTCGACGGTAGCCAGCCGTCTGCGTGGCCACCGAGGTACCGGAGCAGCTTGGGTCCGCCCACTCCCAACCAGATCTGCATGTCGTGGGCTGGCCGGGGCCCCGGGTGCACGCCGTGCACCCGGTAGATGTCTCCGTCGTATCTGACCGAGCGCTGCCCCGACCACATCAGTCTCGTCACTTCGACCGCGTCGCGCAGGGCTCGGGCCGCCTCGCCCGGCGTACGCCGCGGACCACCCATGGCCACGATCGCATCCCAGAACGCTCCCGCTCCGAGAGCCAGCTCGACCCGACCGCCGGAGATGACGTCCAGGCTCGCTGCCGTCTTGGCCAGAACCGCGGGGTTGTGCAACGGGAGGTTCGCCACGTCGGGCACCAACCGTACGCGGTCGGTCCTCGACAGCAATGCGGCGATGAACGCCCACGCTTCCAGGAAGTCCTTCTGATAGGGATGATCCTGTACGCCAATGAAATCCAGGTGTTCGTCGGCGATCTCAGCGATGGCGTAACTGTTGTCGAGGAGGCCAGGGCTCGGGGTGACGAACACCCCGAACTGCAGTTCGCGTCCGTAGTCGGTCATCGCATCCACCCGCCTGCGACGTCCAGCGTGGAGCCGGTGATGTAGGAAGCCTGCTCGGATAACAGGAAGCAGACCGTGTCCGCGATCTCTTCAGGGCGCGCGAGCCGACCGAGGGCATTCATCGAACGGGTCACGTCGTCCGGGGCAACGTGGGCCAGCGCGGGATGGACATAGTCCGCCCCGTTCTCGGCGGCCATGTCGGTGGCAGTTCCGCCGGGGGCAACGGCGTTGACAGCGATACCCGCCTCGGCCAATTCCGGTGCCAGGTTGAGCGCCATCGCCGAGACGGCGGCCTTGCTGGCGGCGTACAACGTGTGGTGATGCACCGCGATGCGGGCGCTGACCGAAGAGGTCAACACGATCCGACTTCCGGGCGGCATGACGGCCGCCGCGGCCTGTACGGCGAACAACTGGCCACCGACGTTGGTGCGGAACACATTTTCGAAGTCGGCGGCGGTGATGTTGGCCAGCGGGGCGAAGTGCTCGACGCCTGCGTTGCTGGCCAACAGGTGCAGAGCGCCGAACTCCTCGACGACGCGGGCGACGACATCGGCGATCTGAGCGGGGTCGGTGACGTCGCCGCCGAACGACGCCGCGCGGTGTCCGCGCGCACGCAGCTCGTCGACGAGTTCTTCCGCTGCGCCGGCGTTGGCCCGGTAGTTGACCGCAACCGCGGCGCCGGCGTCAGCTAGCCGCGACGCGATCGCGGCACCGATACCCCGGCTTCCGCCGGTCACCAGCGCGACGCGGCCTTCGAATGTCGAACTCATGTCGCTCTCCTCTGTTTCTCCGGCTCGACGTCAGGCGGTCGGTACGGCATCCAGCGTGGGGTAATCGGTGTACCCGTGATCGTCACCGCCGTAGAAGGTGGCACGGTCGGGGGTGTTGAGCGGCGCACCGGTGGCCAGGCGCAGCGGCAGATCGGGATTGGCCAGGAACGCGGCTCCGAACGCCACGAGGTCGGCGGTGCCGTCCTCGGCGAGACCCAATTCGCTCGGGCCGGTGATGCGTCCAGGTGTTGCCGGGTTGAGGATGAAAGTCCCGCCGAAGCGGTTGCGCAGCTCGTTGGTGAAGTCGCGATCACCAACTTCCATGACGTGCAGGTAGGCCAACTTCTTTGGCGCCAAGGCGTCGACCAGCGCGCGATACGTCTCGTGGTAGTCGTCTTCGCGAATGTCGTTGAGCGGATTGGCCGGGGAGATGCGCAGACCGACGCGGTCCGCACCGATCGCGGCTGTCACGGCCTCGACGACACGCAGAGTCAAGCGGATGCGATTGTCGACCGACCCACCCCACCGGTCGGTGCGCAGGTTGGCGTTGGACGACAGGAATTGATGCAGCAGATAGCCGTTGGCTCCGTGCACCTCGACGCCGTCGAATCCGGCGGCGACGGCGTTGCGTGCGGCCTGTGCGAAGTCGAGCACTGTCTGGGTGATCTGGTCTTCGTCGAGCTCTTCGGGAGTCACGAAGGGCTGCATGCCCTCGAGGGTGAACACTTCGCCTGCCGCAGCGACCGGTGAGGGACCCACGGGAACCATCCCGTGCGGGAGCAGGCTCGGGTGACCGACGCGACCGGTGTGCATCAGCTGAGCGAAGATCACACCGCCATCGGCATGCACCGCGTCGGTGACTGCCCGCCATGCCCGCACCTGTTCGTCCGAGTGCAGGCCCGGGGTGTTGGGATATCCCTGACCGATCACCGACGGCTGCGTGCCCTCGGTGATGATCAGACCCGCGCCGGCCCGCTGCCGGTAGTACTCAGCCATGCTCGGTGTTGGCGTCGCACCCGCGCCGTACGCACGGCTGCGGGTCATCGGCGACATGACGATGCGATTCTTCAGTGCGATACCGCCGACCGTAATGGGGTCGAAAACAGTGGTCATGATTCTCCCTTTCATCAAGATGTCTCGGATACCTGTCCGAACAGGTAAATCGAGGCGTTCATTCCCACCGGCGAAAACCCGTCGAAAGAACTGTTTTCTCCTCTTTGCGGAGTGACTCCGGGGCTCACCGGGGCGAGTAAGCTGCCTGGACATGAAGCGCTCATCGGCTGCCGGTGACCCATCGGGGGCTGAGCTCGAATCCAGCGTCCCGGTCCCGGCGGCCGCGGAGAGTGGCCCCATCAGCCACGCGATTTTCCGGGTCGCACGGCTGCACCGGATGATCGCCGGACATCTGCTCAGGGAGGTGGGGCTGCATCCCGGGCAGGAGATCGTGATGATGCATCTGTGGCAGGCAGGCCCGCAACGGCAAGTCGATCTCGTCCGCGTCCTCGACTCGGACGCTGCCACGATGACGAGAACGATCCGACGCTTGGAGAGCGCAGGATTCGTGCGCCGCGTCCCGACGCCGACCGACAAGCGGGCCTCGCTGATCGAACCCACGCCGGCGAGCGTCGCTCTGCGTCACCGCGTCGAGCGCATCTGGGCCGAACTCGAAGACGCTGCGGTCGGCGGCTTGGATGCCGCATCCTGCCAGGCGATCGAGGAAAGTCTCCTCACCCTCGAAGCACGATTGAACCGTGCCGCAGACCGGCTGGGGCGCTGAGGCATTCACTCGTCGGCAGCGTCGTCGACGAGGCGGATCAGCACCCTGCCGGATGCGGTCCCGGCCTCCACGGCTTGGTGCGCCTCGACGGTACGCGCCAGCGGCACCACCAAACCGATCCGGGGACGAAGACCCCCGTCGCGCAGGCAGTCCCCGATGTCGGCGACGGCGGCTGCCTTGCCCTCCACGGGCACCGTGTACACGTAGACGAAGCGCACGGCCGCGTTGGCGACCATCGCCCGCACGATGGGCAGACAGACCTCGTCTGACGGGGATTCGGTCGCGTAGGCGCTGATGACGCCGCCGTCGGCCAGTGCGGCGAGATCGGCGTCGAGGTTGACACCGATTGCCACGTCGACGATGCGGTCCGCGCCACGGCCGCCGAGAATTGTTCGCAGCTGCGACATGTCGTCACTTCCGGCGACGACCACTGACTCGGCGCCCGCGAGACGCGCCGAATCCGCCTGCTCGGCCCTGCGCACCGTCGCCGCCACTGTGGCGCCCCTCCAGGTGGCGAGTTGAATGGCCGCCAGGCCCACCGCCCCAGCTCCACCGTGAACCAGAACCCGGCGACCTTCGAGACGACCGTCGGCGAACAGGCAGCGGTGCGCGGTCATCGCCGGCACGCCCAAGGTGGCGCCGATCTCGAACGAAACCCCCTCGGGAAGTGGCACGGCGTTCTGTGCGGGAACGGCGACGTACTCGGCGGCCGTGCCGCTCGCCCTGCCGGTCTGAGCCTCGTAGATCCACACCCGCTCACCGATGCGGTCCGGCGTGACACCCTCGCCGACCGCCTCGACGACTCCCGCGCCATCCTGGTGCGGGACGATCCGCGCGTACCGCATCGGCCCCACGAAGCCGGTCCGATTCTTGACGTCACTCGGGTTGACGGCCGAAACATGAACGCGGACAAGAACCTCACCCGGACCGACTCGCGGCCGAGGCATCTCCCCGAATCGGAGGACGGCCTCCGCGGGCCCCTGACTGTCGTAGTAGATGGCGCGCATACCCGCTCTTGTCCCCGGACCTGCGATCAATCGGTGAGCTGCCCGGGAATGGCGGCCATGTCGGCCAGATCCCACACGTCGGCGAACAGCCCGTCGGTGACCCGGTAGAGAGTGAACTGTGTGATCGCCACGCGTCGATGGGTCGCAGGCAGGTCCAGATACGTGCCCCGGTGGGTGCCGGTGACCGTGAAGTGCAGCGATATCAGGTCGCCGTCGATCGCGAGATTCCGCACAGTCCAATGCCAATCGGGGAACGCAGCGAAGATCGGCGCGAACTGCGCTGCCACGGCGTCATGTTGCATCGGCGCGTCGTTGACCTTGATGTCGGGGCTGTAGAACGTCGACATCCGAGCGAGATCGTGGGCGTTGCACGCATCGAGATACGAGCTGTACAACGCCTCGAGCTCCGCGCGAGTACTCATCGATCCCGGCCGCAAGCGCGGTGCTCAGCCGGCCGGGAACCGAAGTGGCGCCGTTGCGAGGCCTCGAAGCGGATGTCGTTGATGCCGGCTCCCCGCCGCGCATCCTCGGCGGCTTGCACTTTGCGCGCCGCGCTCTCGAGGTCGAAGGGTGGATACGGGGGTCGTGCCTCGCTCATCGGTTCACGAAGGCCATCATCGAACTGTAGGCCGGGATGGCGTACTGGCCGAACGTCGGGGCGATGTGCTCACCGCCTGGCGAGCGCCAGTCCCGCAGCAACTCCGCGGCGACCGCCACCGTGCTGGTCAGCACCACCCCGGCGCGGGCCATCCTGTTCGCGGCGGCGTGCGCAGCGAGGACGCTCCACGTACCCGAGGCGTCCAGTACGGCCCACGCGCCGTAGCCCGCGGCGATCGCGGACATGGCGGTGAACGCCACGCACACGTCGGTGCTGATCCCGGACACGATCATCTGGTCACGTCCGGTGGCCGCGAGCGCGGCACGGAACTCTTCGTTGTCCATCGCGTCGACCTCGCCGGGGCGCCGCACCACTTCCACGTCGGGGAACTCGGCCGACAGCACCTCGAGGATCGGCCCGTTGGCGCCGTCCTCGGCGCTGCTGGTCACGACGACCGGAAGAGCGAAGGCTTTCGCTATGCGGGCGAGCGCGACGAGGTTGCGCCGCAACTCTTCCTGATCATGGTCTTTGACTCCCATCAGCAGGCCTGCCTGATGGTCGACGAACAACATGGCGGCCCGGTCACGATCGAGCTTCACTGCCGGATATGCATCTGTGGACACGGGAAGCGAGCCTAGAAGCGGGCGCGGCAACCAATGTGACGACGCTGCACAGCAGGCAAGATTTAGGTGGTTTTCGCCGAACCACCGCGCTGGGCCGCCATCGCCGACGGCAGGGCGTACCGGATGTCCCGTCGCGACTTCACTCCCAGTTTGGCGAAGATGCTGCGCAGGTGCGCATCGACGGTGCGTGGGCTCAGCACCAGCTCTGCCGCGACCTCCTTGGAGGTCTTGCCCTCTGCCACACGAACGGCGACGGCGAGTTCCTGATCGGACAGTCCCAGCCGGTCGCGCGTGCGTGGCGCCAACTGACCGGCGGCGCGCAACTCCCGCGCGGCGCGTTTGGCGAACAGCGTCGCCCCGGCCGAGGAGAACACGTCGAACGCTTCGCGAAGAGCGGCGCGCGCCTCCGTGCGCCGTTGGCGGCGGCGCAACCACTCGCCCAGCAGGAGTTGGGAACGGGCCAGCTGAATCGGTGTGGCACTGCGGCGCAGGTGGTCGACGGAATTGGCGAACAGGTCCTCTGCCTCGGGCCCGTCGGCGATCAGCGCCCGGCACCGAGCGCGCAGGCCCAGGGCCCACGGCGTGCCCGCGGCATCGGTGTGGGCGTCGAGCCGCATCGTCAGCTCACCCGCCAGCTCCCGCTGCCCGCCGAACACGGCCGCCTCCACGAGTTCGGCGGGCACGAACACGTGGAAGCCGAGTTCGTCTGTCCCCGAGGCGATGTCGATGCTGTCGAGAGCTTGTGCATAGGTCCCGGCGCCGTTGTGCAGAAGCAGCCGCGCGTAGCTCACCGCGGCCGCCTGCCGAGGTCCCAGGCCCTCGGGCGTCGCGTCGGTCATCCTGCCGGACAGCTCCCCGACCGTGCCGCGGTCGCCGCGCCACGCGGCGACACCGAGTTCGACCAACTCGGGTACGACGGAGGAGAGCTGCGTGGCCTCCCGCAGACACCGGGTCGCACGGTCGAGTTCACCGGCGTGCAGGTGCAGCAGGGCCCGCGACGTCAAAGCGATCGGCAGGGCTCCGACGCTGCCTGCGCCGCGCACCGCGGCGAGCTGGCGATCGAGGATGGTGGCCAGTGCCTCGTCGTCCCACGCGATGCTGCACATGATCCACGCCGACGCCGGGTCCAGGCCCTCGGGTTCGTCGGCGCGCTCGAGAAGTGCGGTGACCGCCCGCCGGGCCAAGGGGACGGCAGCCGCCCGGTCGCCGAACATCGCCTCGGCCAAGGCCGGCGAGACGAGTGCTGCCAGCTCGGCCGATGCCGGATCGCCGGCGTCGCGATCGGAGTCGAGCAGTTGCTCACGGTGCGCGGCTCCGGTCTCCTCGCTGCCCGTCCAGTAGGTGGCGACCAGCGCATGCAGCCGGACCGACGCGTCGGTGGCCGGCTCGTGACGACTCAGCTGCGTCACCGCCTCCACGAGCCGCTGCGCCTCCTGGGCCCGGCGGGTCCTGGCGAACGCGACACGTGCTTCGAAGGCCGCCAACTGTGCCGTCTGGGTCTGCTCGGCGACATCGAGGCGTGCCGCGCCGCTCAACTCGGCCGCGGCGTCGACGTCGCCGGCGTCGAGCTTGGCCGCGGCCGCCGCGAGGGTCAGCGCGAAGCGCTGCCCGGCGTCGTCGGTGAGAGCTGCCGCCCGCTCGAGGAAAGCCGCCACCGCCGCGACCCCGCCCGTGCTGCGGGCTGCCGGCACAGCGTGTTCCAGACCATGCGAAGCCTCCGCATCGGGGGCCATCACCGCGAGCGCCCGGTGCCACGCGCGGCGGTCGGCCGCGCGCAGCGCATCCGTCGCCGCCGCGAGCACCGCATGGATCTCCCGCTTCTCCCCCGCGTCGGCAGCGTGGTAGATCGCTGATCGGACGAGCGGGCCGGGGAACAGGATGCGCCGCCCGATGCTCATCGACACGGCGACGGCGGCCGCCGACCCCGCGCCGTAGACGCCGGCCATCTGGGCCGCCCGCCACAGCAGAGCCGGATCGCCGGTGGGGTCAGCGGCGGCGATCAGCGTGAACCGGCGCACCCCTGCAGGAACGGCCGCCAGCCGCGCACGGTACTCGTCGACCAGGGCGGCCGGGGGCCGGAGTGCACCGGGAAGGGCGAAACCGCCTGCCAGGTCGGCGGTGTGCCGCAGGCCGCGGACCACGTCGGTGACGGCTGCCGGCACGCCCCTGGCCTCGCAGACGAGCTGGTCACGCACCGCGTCGTCGATCGGTGCCCGCAGCGCCGCCGTCAACAGTCGCCGAGAACCGGTGTGGGACAGCGGGGTCAGCTCCAGTCGGGGTAGCCCGTCGAGCATCGCCAGTGAGCGGTTCGGCCGCCCGGCGAACACGAGGGCCACCGGTGCGCGGCCCAGCCGTCGGGCCGCGACGGCGAGCGCCTCGGCGCTGGCGGCATCCAGATGGTGCGCATCGTCGATCAGACAGATCGTCGGAGTCACCGCGGCGAGCAGTCCGACGACGCCGAGGCCGGTCCGGAACGGATCGGGTCGCCCTGGCCGTACCTCCAACGCCGCCTCGAGCGCTCCCCGCAGCGGGGCGGGCAGCCCGGCCAACAGCGGCAGTCGCGGCGCCAGCAGATGTTGCAGCGCCGCGAACGGCACCGCCGACTCGAAGTCGACCGCGTGGGCGCGCAGCACGGTGACGTCACCGGCGAGGCTTTCCACCTCGTCGAGCACCGACGTCTTCCCCAACCCCGCATCGCCGACGACGACCAGGACCGCAGAGGTCCCGCCGCGCGCGGTGTCCACCACGGTGCGCAGCACCTGTGCCTGCGCACCCCTGTCGATCTGCGCGGAATCCACCGAACCCTCCGTGACTGGGAGTGCCGCAACGCCTGAAACCAGGAGCATGACACACCGATGCCATGGCCGGGGATTAGGCAGAACTCGCCGATGCCGAGCCCCCGGTACATCGCCACCATGGGCCGGTGATCTCGTGCCGCCCCCACCGCCGGGTGACGTCCGTGGCGTCCTTGGTGGTGCCGATCGCCCTCGCGCTGGGCTCGCAACCCGCCGCGCACGCCGCACCCGTGGACATGGCGCCGCGGCACGAGGAGGCGACCACCCGTGACGGGTGGACGCTGTCGGTCGACATCGCCGATGAACGGGTCAATTCCGTGCCCAATCTCGCCGGGGCGGTGAACAGCCGGGAGGCGTTCGTCAGCTTCTCGGCGACGGCGCGGGCGCTGGGGGCCGGCTCGCCGATCACCGACAGCGTGTTCATCGCCGGTTACCAATTGGGTTGTCAATCCGACGTGTCCAGCGGTCTGGGCATCGGCGGGGCGGGTGCGGTCGGCGGTAACGCGTCGCTGATGGGTGTGCCCGCTGCGGCCGGAGGATTGACCGGTTTCGTGCAGACGACGATCCAACCCGGCGTGATCGTCGACGTGCCGATGGTCAACATGGCCCTCAACGAGGGCACCGCCATGCTCGACGTCCGCAACATCCACATCAAGGCCGACGCGTGCGGCGGTGACGTGACGATCAGGTCGTATGCCTACCTCCGAACGTCGAGTGCCGCAGCACATACCGAGTTCGCCACCTACGGCGATCCGATCAAGATCTGATGGGGGCTGAGGTGAGAGGCATGTGGCGGCTCGCGGCCACGGCTGCCGCCGCGGTGACGTTGTGTGCGCCGCCGGGTGCCGCAGCACAACCTGCTCCGAACCCACCGCCGTTCGTCCCGCCGAACTACGGCTTTCCGCCCGCGCAGCTGCTGGTGCCCGGGATTCTGGGACGCCCCTACGGATATCCGACGTATTGGAACCCGATCCCGCCGGGCGGACCGCTGGGCGCGTGGGACGCCGCCGGCGTCGGAATAGCCACCAATGCCGACGCCGCGCAGACCGGACTCGGCATGCCGGGGTCGCGACTGGGCAATGCGCCGAATCGGATCGGTCCGTACGGCCCAGCGCCGGGGGTGCGCACCTCGGGCGCCGGCACGGGCGGGATCAGCGTCGGCACCGGCGGCACCCTCGGCCCCGGCACTCCGGTCACGGCACTGGAAGATCCGGCGGGCCAACCGGCCGCCGCGCCACCGCCGGGCAACGAGGCCGTCCTGCTGGCCCCCGCGCTCGGGCCATGACGACGCCGTCGACGCTGCCCCGGGCGTGGCTGGCGGTTCTCGCGCTCCTCACCGCGGTTGGTCCGCTCTCGGTGGACATGTATCTGCCGATGCTGCCTGAGATGGCAGGCGAGTTCGGCGCCGACGCGTCCCGGATGCAGTTGACGCTGCTCGGGTTCATGGCCGGGATGGCGGTCGGTCAGCTCGTCGGTCCGCTGTCGGACCGGTGGGGCCGGCACCGTCTGCTGATCGCCGGCACATTGCTGAGCACCGGTGCCGGCGCGGCCTGCGCCCTCGCCCCGTCTCTGGAGGTCCTGGTCGGGTGTCGCATCCTGCAGGGCCTCGGCGGAGCCGCCGGGGTCGTGCTCAGCCGGGCAATCGTCGCGGATCGAGCCGAGGGTGCCACTGCGGCACGGGCATTCAGCTTGATGATGATCATCAACGGGGCCGCGCCCATCGTGGCGCCGCTGATCGGCGGGTCCGTCGCAGGCATCATCGGGTGGCGGGGAATCTTCTGGATCCTGACCGCGCTGAGCGTCCTGATGGTTCTCGGAGCGACGACTGTGCTGTCCGAAACCCGGCCGGAGGCAGCACGTTCCGAGCGGGCCGGCGCCGGGATCCTCGGGGTGCTCGCGAACCGGTCCTTCCTCGGCTATGCGTTGACGTTCGCGTTCGGCTTCTCGGTGATGTTCGCGTTCATCTCGGCGTCCCCGTTCGTCCTGCAGAACGTGCTGGGACTCTCGCCGGTGGGTAACGGAATCGCCGTCGCCGCCAACGCATTCGGGCTGCTCGCGATGAACGCGGTGAACGCGCGCATCGTGGCGCGGTTCGGGGCGACGCGGCTGCTGGCCACCGGGGTGACACTGCTCGCCGTGTTCTCCGGGTTGGTTCTGCTCGTCGTGGCGATCCGACCCGGGTGGGTGCTGCTGCTGGTGCTCTGGTGCACGGTGGCCAGCCTGGGTCTCGTGGTCGCCAATGCGACATCGCTGGCACTCGATCAGGTGCGCCGCGCCGCGGGCGCGGGCTCGGCGGCCCTCGGGGTGCTCCAGTACGCCCTGGCTGCCGTGGTCTCACCGCTCGTCGGGCTCGCCGGCAGCCACACCGCCGTGCCGATGGCGATCACGATGGCCGCATGTGCGGGCGTCGCGGCGGTCGCGTTGACCCTGCTCACACCAGGCCGCTGAGCCGGCGGCCGGCCCGCACCGCACCGAGCACGGTGTTCATCGCCTCAGCACTCTGTTCCCACGAGAACTCGGCGCTGCGCACCTGCGCCTTGGCGCCGAGTTGGTCTCGCAACGTGTGGTCGGTCAGCAACCGCTCCAGCCCGTCGACCAGATCGTCGACGTCGTCGACCAGAAGCCCGGTCACCCCGTCGACGATGGAGTCGGACAGTCCACCGGAGGAGCGGTACCCGATCGTCGGCACCGCGTGCTGGGCCGCCTCGATCACCGCGAGCCCCCACCCCTCCTTGCGGGAGGGCAGCAGGTTCACCCAACTCTGCTGCAGCAGATGATGTTTCGTCTCGTCGTCGACATGGCCGTGGAAGGTCACGGCATCGGCGATACCGAGCGCTTCCGCGTGGTCGAGCAGTGGCTGCGCCCACCATCCGCCGCCCACCACGTCGAGGTGCAGGTCGGGAATCCGGTGGCGGAGCCGCGCGACGGCGTCGAGCGCGTCCTCGATCTGCTTGTGCGGCACCAGCCGGGACAGCACGATGACGCGGGGCGTCGCCGAGCGCGGCGCGGTCAACGAGGCCGGCGGCGCATCGTCGACGCCGTTGCGCACCACCGCGACACGGTCGGGGCCGACACCGAGATCGGTCAGGTCACGCGCCGAGGGCAGGGACACCGTCACGTACTGGTTGCGGCGATGCAGACGCGGCGACAACCGGGATTCGACGAACCACCCGATGCGGCTCTTCACCGGGCCGGCCACCGGCCACTGTTCGCGGTGGCAGTGGTGCACCAGCACGACGGCGCGGCGGCCGTAGGCCAGGCGCGCCAGGAACGGCAGCCCGTTCTGCGTGTCGACCACGACGTCGGGTCGCACATGCCGCAGCGGGCCCACCCCCACGCGGCCGGCCACCATCGCCAGCCCCGCCCTGATGTACACCGAGTACGGGCCGCCCCGACGCTGGATCTCCACACCGTCGACGACTTCGCGCCGCGCCGCGCCGCGGTAGCGGGCGGTGCGCAGGGTGACCCGCACCCCGGACTGCGCCAACTGGGTGCCGATGCGCTGTAGATAGGTCTCGCTGCCGCCGCCCTGCGGGTGCCCGGTGTCGCGCCAGCACAGCAGCAACACGGAGTTCACAGGGGCGGACATCGGTGTTCAGACTAGCGGTGCGCCTAGGGTGGCCGGGTGGTCGCTACGGATCTGTTCGCCCGGCGGGCGACGCTGGCGCGCTCGCTGCGCCTGCTCTCGGCGTTCCGCTTCGAACAGAGCGACCCCGATCGGTTCTACGGTGCGCTCGCCGACGACACCGTCACGCTCGTCACCGACCTCTGGACCGGGCTCACCGGCACCGAGGCCACGGGCCTGACCGTGCTCGACGTCGGCGGCGGACCCGGTTACTTCGCGTCGTCGTTCACCGACGCCGGGATGCGCTACTGGGGGGTGGAACCCGATCCGCGGGAGATGCACGCCGCCGCGCCGCGCACCCACCGGCAGGCCGGGTCGTTCATCCGCGCCTCGGGCACCGCGCTACCCCTCGCCGACGACAGCGTCGACGTCTGTCTGTCGTCGAACGTCGCCGAGCACGTCGCCCAGCCGTGGCGCCTCGGCGACGAGATGCTGCGCGTCACCCGGCCCGGCGGGCTGACGATCCTGTCCTACACGGTCTGGCTGGGACCCTTCGGCGGCCATGAGATGGGACTGACGCACTACCTGGGCGGGCGTCGCGCCGCCGACCGGTACGCGCGCCGGCACGGTCACCGACCGAAGAACGACTACGGCTCGTCGTTGTTCGCCGTGCACGCCCGCGACGGCCTGCGCTGGGCGCGCGGCACCGGAGCGCTGGTCGCTGCATTTCCGCGCTACCACCCGCGATGGGCCTGGGGTCTGACCGAAGTGCCGGGGCTGCGGGAGTTCGCGGTGAGCAACCTGGTGCTGGTGTTGTCGCCGTCCTGAATCGGGGAACTGCAACAGGTTCTACTTCGGCTTGTCGGTAGGTACTGTGACGTCTATGACACAGAGCACCGCATTCCGGACCGAGTGGGACAAGCTGTTCATCGGCGGCAAGTGGGTCGAGCCGGCCACCTCGGACGTGATCGAGGTGCACTCCCCCGCCACCGGCGAGCTGGTCGGCAAGGTGCCGCTGGCGTCGGCCGCCGACGTCGACGCCGCCTGTGCGGCCGCCCGCAAGGCGTTCGACGAGGGCCCGTGGCCCCAGATGTCGCCCGCCGAACGCCAGGAGGTGCTGGCCCGCGCGGTCAAGATCATGGAGGAGCGCGCCGACGAGCTGAAGTTCCTGCTCGCCGCCGAGACCGGCCAGCCCCCGACGATCGTCGACATGATGCAGTACGGCGCCGCGATGTCGGCGTTCCAGTACTTCGCCGGGGCCGCCGACAAGTTCACCTGGCAGGAGATCCGCGACGGCATCTACGGCCAGACGCTGGTGGTGCGCGAGCCGATCGGTGTCGTCGGCGCGGTCACCGCGTGGAACGTGCCGTTCTTCCTGGCCGCCAACAAGCTGGGCCCGGCGCTGCTGGCGGGCTGCACGATCGTGCTCAAGCCCGCCGCCGAAACGCCGCTGTCGGTGTTCGCGATGGCGGAGGCGTTCGCCGAAGCCGGGCTGCCCGAGGGTGTGCTGTCGATCGTGCCCGGCGGCCCGGAGACCGGCCGCGCGCTGACCGCCAACCCGGAGCTGGACAAGTTCACGTTCACCGGCTCCTCGGCGGTCGGCAAGGAGATCGCCAAGATCGCCGCCGAGAAGCTCAAGCCGTGCACGCTGGAGCTGGGCGGAAAGTCCGCCGCGATCATCCTCGAGGACGCCGACCTGGATTCCACGCTGCCGATGCTGGTGTTCTCCGGCCTGATGAACTCGGGCCAGGCGTGCGTCGGGCAGACCCGCATCCTGGCGCCGCGGTCGCGCTACGACGAGGTGGTCGAGAAGCTGTCGGCGGCGGTGTCGGGCATGGCGCCCGGGCTGCCCACCGACCCGGCCGCGATGATCGGCCCGCTGATCAGCGAGAAGCAGCGCGAACGCGTCGAGGGTTACATCGCCAAGGGTGTCGACGAGGGCGCCCGCGTGGTCGTCGGCGGTGGACGCCCCGAGGGGCTGGACAGCGGCTGGTACGTCCAGCCGACCGTGTTCGCCGACGTCGACAACTCGATGACGATCGCCCAGGAGGAGATCTTCGGGCCGGTGCTGGCGGTGATTCCCTACGAGGACGAAGACGACGCCGTGCGCATCGCGAACGACTCGGTCTACGGGCTGGCCGGGTCGGTGTACACCACGGACAACGACAAGGCGCTGAAGATCGCCCGGCGCATCCGCACCGGTACGTACGCGGTGAACATGTACGCGTTCGACCCGGGCGCCCCGTTCGGCGGCTACAAGAACTCGGGCATCGGCCGGGAGAACGGCACCGAGGGCATCGAGGCGTACTGCGAGCCGAAGTCGATCCTGCTGCCGTTCGGCTACACCCCGTCCTAAGTTTTTTGGCGAACAGTCGCGAACTCGAGTGGTCCCTCGGCGTGTCCGCTCGAGTTTGCGTCTCGTCGCCTAACCGGTGTGGGGCATCGAATGGTGTTCGTGGGCGATCACCCACGCGCCGTCGACCTTGCGCATGCCGAACGTGCTGCGCAGCCGGTTCTCGGGATGTGCCGCGATGTCCTCGGGCATGCCGGCGCGGAACAGGCCGTGCGCATACGCGACGGTGTCGCCGGCGATGACGTCGAGCTTGAGCAGCTCCAGCACCGCGCCGCCGGCGATCCACTCGAAGAACTCCGGCCAGGTCTGCCGGTAGGCGTCGATGCCGTACACGCCCTCCTGCGGTGGCGGCACGTCGTACAGGACGATGTCGTGGGTGTGCGCGGCGAGCACGCCGTCGATGTCACGCGCGCGGATCGCGTCGATCCAGCGGTCGATGACGTAGCGGATGGCAGTTTCGTCGGTCATGCGGGTGGAGACCATGGCGCCGGCGAAAACTCATCGCCGCGAGCTGGAGGCATCTCCCGCGAGGGGCCCCACGCTGAAAAAACGGGACCCTAGAAGGCGGATTCGGGGACGTCCATGGCGGTCAGGTCGACCGCTTCGAGGATCGCCCGCCGCGCCGTCAGCCCGGGCAGCATGTTCTTCGCGAAGAACATCGCGGTCGCCACCTTGCCGGTGTAGAAGTCGCGATCGCGTGCGCTGACCTCACCGTCGAGGGCGGCCAGCGCGATCTCGGCCTGGTGCAGCAGCTGCCAGCCGAGCAGAAGGTCACCGACCGCGAGCAGGAACGGCACCGACTCCAGGCCCACCCGGTACAGCTCACGCGGATTCTGCTGTGAGTCGATCAGGTACTTCGTCATCGCCGCCACCATCGCCTGCACGTCGGCGACCGCGGTGGCCAGCAACGCACGGCCGTCGGCCAGTTCGGGGCGGGCCGCACTGTCGTCGAGGAATGCCCGGATCTGCGTCACCACGTGCAGCAGCGCGCCCCCTTGATCGCGGGCGATCTTGCGGAAGAAGAAGTCCTGCGCCTGGATCGCGGTGGTGCCCTCGTACAGGGAGTCGATCTTGGCGTCGCGGATGTACTGCTCGAGCGGATAGTCCTGCAGGAAACCCGACCCGCCGAGCGTCTGCAGCGATTCGGTCAGACACTGATAGGCCCGCTCCGACCCCACCCCCTTGACCACCGGCAGCAGCAGGTCGTTCACCCGGTCGGCCATCTGGGCGTCGGCACCGGACACCACCGCGGCCACCGACGGGTCCTGGTGCGCGGCGGTGTAGAGGTAGAGCGCCCTCAGCCCCTCGGCATAGGCCTTCTGGGTGAGCAGCGCCCGGCGTACGTCGGGATGGTGGATGATCGTGACCCGCGGCGCGGTCTTGTCCGTCATCTGTGTCAGGTCCGCGCCCTGCACGCGGGACTTCGCATACTCCAGCGCATTGAGGTAGCCGGTGGACAGCGTCGCAATCGCTTTGGTGCCCACCATCATTCGCGCGTACTCGATGACCTTGAACATCTGCGCGATTCCGTTGTGGGTGTCGTTGACGAGCCAGCCGACCGCGGGGGTGCCGTGCTGCCCGAACGTCAGCTCGCACGTCGCCGAGGCCTTGAGGCCCATCTTGTGCTCGAGGCCGGTGACGTAGACGCCGTTGCGGTCACCGAGCTCACCGGTCTCGGGGTCGAAGTGGAATTTGGGCACGATGAACAGGCTCAGGCCCTTGGTTCCTGGGCCGGCACCCTCGGGCCGGGCCAGCACGACGTGCATGATGTTCTCGAAGAGGTCGTCGCCGTCGCCGTTGGTGATGAACCGCTTGACGCCGTCGATGTGCCAAGTTCCGTCGGGCTGCGCGACGGCCTTGGTGCGGCCGGCGCCGACGTCGGAGCCGGCGTCGGGTTCGGTCAGCACCATCGTCGCACCCCAGTCGCGCTCGATCATCAGCGAGGCCCAATGCCGTTGCTGCTCATTGCCGATCGCGTACAGGATGTCGGCCATCTTGGGGCCGGCCGAGTAGAGGAACACCGCGGGCTGAGCGCCGAGGGCGAACTCGTTGATCGCCCACTCCACCATCGACGGCACCGGCACGCCGCCGATGTCGGACACCATCCCGACGCGCGACCACTCGCCGTCGCGCCAGGCGCGGAAGGTCTTCTTGAACGGTTCGGGGATGCTGACGACGTGGGTGGCGGGATCGAAGGTGGGCGGCTGACGGTCGGTTTCGGCGAAGGCCTCGGCCAGCGGACCCTCCGCGAGCTTGGCGGCCTCGTGCACCATCTGCCGGACGGATTCCCCGTCGAGATCCTCGAACTCACCGGTGGCGAGCACCTTCTCCAGCGCCAGCGTCTCGAAGAGGTTGAACTCGATGTCGCGGACGTTGCTGCGGTAGTGACCCATGGTGGGTCAGACTATGCCGAAAAGCCGTTCCCGTCAGGGTTTACGCCAGTGCGCGCAGACGAAGTCGGCGTTGCGGGCCGTCGTGACCAGCCGCCACTCCGAGCGCACCGGTAACACCGGTGCGCCCGCGCCCAGCGTGCACGGCGCATACGAGACGATCATCTCGTCCACCAGACCGGCGCTGACGAACTGCGCGGCCACCTCGCCACCGCCCACCACCCAGACATGCCGGTCCCCGGCGGCCTCGACGAGCGTCGGGAACAGTTCGGTGACCTCGCCGGCGAACGTGTGCACGGGGTGGGCGGGGTCGATGATGTCCGGCCGATGGGTCATCACCCACGACGGCTGCGCGTACATCCACTCGCCGGGGTGGTTGGCCACGATCCACTCGTAGGTGCTGGCCCCCATCACCAGCGCACCCACCGACGCGAGGAACGGATCGATGGCGAACGGGCCGTCGGCGTCGATATCGCGGCTGGTGAGCCACTGCAGGCTCGCGTGCTCGTCGGCGACGAAGCCGTCGAGGCTCGAAGCGGTGTAGTAGATGCACGCCATGTCAGCTCCTCATCCAGTCCAGTGGGTCTCCTCGTCCGACGGCGACACCGTGCTCGGCGAGCATGGCGCGGGCGAGTTCACGGCGGTGCGCCGAATAGGTCAGTACGTGCGCGACGATCCCGTACAGCGGGAACGACTCCGGCGGTTCACACAGCGCATCGATCACGGTGTCCCCGAGCCGGCCAGCTGCCGCGTGCTCGGCAATCGTTGTCCGCCAACGCGTCCCGATATCGTCGTGAAACTCCGCCAGGGCCGCGGCGTCGACCGTGTCGGGCTGCGTCGAGGTCCGCTCGGGGAAGTCCTCGCCGGCGATGGTGGCCAGCCACACCTGTTTCGTCCACACGATCGCCCCGAGCACTGCTCCGACGCTGACCTCGGGCCCGTCCCAGTCGAGCACCGTCTGGCCGGGGCGGATCGGCGCGGTCCACTGCTGCGCGCTCAGCTGCGCGGCCCGGCCGAGCAGGTGCCCGGTGTCGCCGAGGTCGTGGTCGATCATCAGCGCGGTCACGTCCGGACCCGAGGCCGGGCTCGGCGTGCTGTCGATCCACAGCGCCTGCGGCGGGTGGAAGTGCAGGCCGTTGGGTGCAGGCAGGCGGAAGTGCACCGTGGCGGCCTGCGACGGCGGTCGTCCGTAGGTGCGCCGGAACGCGCGGGAGAACACCTCCGCCGACGACCACCCCTCGTCGGCGGCGACGACCGACACCGGTTCTCCGCGCTGCAGCCGCCAGGCGGCCCGCTCGAGCATGACGCGGCGCCGCAACGCGGCCGGGGATTCCCCGGTGAGCCGGCGCACTTCCCGTGAGAAGTGGAATTCCGAGGCGTGGCTGCTACGCGCCATCGCGCCGACGCTCGTGTTCGCCGTGCCGTTGCCGGCATCGGTCACGGCGTCGAGCAGTTCGCGCAGCCGATCGCGCCCGGATGGGTCCGTCACGAGATGTGAGTATCGCGTGCCCGCCGCTGCGCGCGCCATGACGATTCCTGCTGTGGTCGCACTCTTCGGGCCGACACACACTATGGCGGGAGCCCCCGACCGGGTCCCGCCATAGTGGTCATGAACCTACCGCTCCACCTACCCTCACCGCTGACTTTCCGGTGCCGGACTTTTCCCTCCCCCTCCTGCGTTTAGCGTGCTATACCCAGCAGTACGACCCGAGGAGACCGCCATGACCACCGAACACATCACCGCGCTCGTCACCGGTGCCAACCGAGGACTCGGCCGGCGCTTCGCCGAGAAACTGCTCGAACGCGGAGCCACCGTCTACGCGGCAGCACGCCGCCCCGAAACCGTGGACCTGCCGGGGGCGATTCCGCTCCAGCTCGACATCACCGACCCCGAATCCGTGCGCCGCGCCGCAGAAACAGCGAGCGACGTGAATGTCGTCATCAACAACGCCGGCGTGTCCACCCGGGCCGGGCTGCTCGACGGGCCGATCGAGGACATCCGACTGGAGATGGAGACGCACTACTTCGGCACTCTCGGCGTGATCCGCGCGTTCGTTCCCGTCCTGGAACGCAACGGAGGCGGCAGGATCCTCAACGTGCTCTCAGTGCTGTCGTGGGCGCATCCGCCGACCAGCGGTGCCTACTCCGCGGCCAAGGCAGCCGGATGGGCCCTCACCGATGCCGTGCGCGCCGAGCTCGCGCCCCGCGGCATCCATGTGGCCGCCCTGCACGTCGGCTACATGGACACCGACATGGTCACCTACATTCCCGCCGACCAGAAGACGGACCCGGCGGTGGTCGCCGAGCTCGCGCTTGACGGCCTGTTCGCCGGCCGTCCCGAAATTCTCGGCGACGAGCTGACCCGCACCGTGAAGGCGCACCTGTCGGACGCCCCGCAGTGACAGGATGGTCGGCATGGCGCCGGCCACCGCTTCGGTAGACTGGCAAAACTAGAACACGTTCCAGTCATCGAACCGGCTCCAGGGGGTCCTGTGAACTCGACCGACAGCACGCCGCCCGAGATCACGCCGTCTGAGATCACCAAGTGGGATCCCGCGCTCACCGAGCGGGTGGTGGGGCTGCTGCGGCCCTTCCTCAAGGGCTACCACCGCGCCGAGGTGCACGGCCTCGAGACGTTCCCCGCGGGCGGCGCGCTGGTGGTGGCCAACCACTCCGGCGGGTTGTTGCCGATGGACGTGCCGGTGTTCGCCAGCGGGTTCTACGAGAAGTTCGGCTTCGATCGGCCGGTGTACACGCTGAGCCACGACATCCTGATGACCGGTCCCCAGGGCGTTTTCCTCAAGAAGACCGGCTTCATCCCGGCCAACCACCACAACGCCGACGAGGCCCTGCGCTCCGGCGGGGTGGTGGTGGTGTTCCCCGGCGGGGACTACGACGTCTATCGACCCACCCTGTCGGCCAACAAGATCGACTTCGGCGGACGAACCGGCTACGTGAAGGCCGCGCTGAACGCCGGGGTGCCCATCGTGCCGACCGTCGCGATCGGCGGGCAGGAGGCCCAGTTCTTCCTGTCCCGCGGCACCGACATCGCCAAGGCGCTGGGCCCGATCGCTCGTGCGTTCCGCACGAAGATTCTGCCGGTCTCGTTCGGCTTCCCGTTCGGGCTGTCGGTGGTGCTGCCGGTCAACGTGCCGTTGCCCGCCAAGATCACCATGCAGACGCTGCCGCCGATCGACATCGTGGCCGAGTTCGGCGAGAACCCTGACATCGACGAGGTCGACGCGCATGTCCGGCGGGTGATGCAGCGCGCCCTGGACGAACTCGCGGCGAAGCGGCGGCTGCCGGTGCTGGGCTGATGGGCCTCCTCGATCCGATCACCGGCACCGTCGGGTTGGTGTCGACGATGCTGCGCGCGGGGGTGATCGCGCCGATGCGGCCCGACAAGTACCTGCGCATCGCCGCCGCCATGCAGCGCGAGAACATGGCGGTCACCTCTGGGTTCGCCGCGGCGGCACAGCGCTGCGGCGACCGCGCCGGGCTCATCGACGAACTCGGGGTGCTGACCTGGCGCCAGCTGGACCGACGTGCCGATGCTTTCGCCGCCGCGCTGCAGGCGCTGCCGGAAGGGGCCCCCGACGTGGTGGGCCTGATGGCGCGCAACCACCGCGGCTTCGTCGAGGCGATGATCGCGGCCAACCGCATCGGCGCCGACGTACTGCTGCTCAACACCTCGTTCGCCGGACCGGCACTGGCCGAAGTCGTCGCCCGCGAAGGAGAGGGCCGCTCGCTGGCGCTCGTCTACGACGAGGAGTTCACCGACACGGTGGACCGCGCGCTAGCCGAGCGGCCGGACACGCCCCGCATCGTCGCGTGGACCGACACCGAGGGCCACGAGCGCACCGTCGAGTCGATGATCGACGCCCACGCCGGACAAGAGCCGCGCCGTGCGTCGACCAAGGGCCGCACCATCCTGCTGACCTCGGGCACCACGGGAACTCCCAAGGGCGCCAGTCATTCCGGCGGAGACCCTGGCGTGCTCAAGGCGATCCTGGACCGCACCCCGTGGCGCGCCGAACAACCGGTGGTCGTCGTCGCGCCGATGTTCCACGCCTGGGGTTTCTCGCAGCTGGTCTTCGCCGCGTCCATGGCCTGCACGATCATCACCCGCCGCAAGTTCGACCCGGAGGCGACGCTGGAGCTCGTCGACCGGCACCGGGCAACCGGTCTGTGCGTGGTCCCGGTGATGTTCGACCGCATCATGGAATTGCCCGACGAGGTGCTCGACCGCTACAGCGCTCGCTCGCTGCGGTTCGCCGCGGCATCGGGCTCCCGCATGCGCCCCGACGTCGTCGTCGCGTTCATGGACCGGTTCGGCGACGTCATCTACAACAACTACAACGCCACCGAGGCGGGCATGATCGCCACCGCGACGCCGAAGGATCTGCGCGCCGCACCGGATACCGCAGGCCGACCGGCCGAAGGAACCGAGATCCGGATTCTGGACTCTGAATTCCGTGAGCTGCCCCCGGGGGAGACCGGCGCCATCTATGTGCGGAACTCCACGCAGTTCGACGGATACACCTCCGGCGCGACCAAGGACTTCCACGACGGCTTCATGTGCTCGGGTGACGTCGGCTACCTCGACGAGGCGGGTCGGCTGTTCGTGGTGGGGCGCGACGACGAGATGATCGTCTCCGGCGGGGAGAACGTCTACCCGATCGAGGTGGAGAAGACGTTGACCGCGCATCCCGACGTCGCCGAGGCGGCCGTACTCGGCGCCGACGACGAGAAGTTCGGCCAACGCCTGGTGGCATTCGTGGTTTTGCAGCCCGGCTCAGCGGCTACCCCCGACACGCTGAAGCAGCACGTGCGGGACAACCTCGCGAACTACAAGGTGCCGCGCCAGATCACGATCCTCGACGAACTACCCCGCAGCATCACCGGCAAGATCTCCCGTAAGGAATTGCAGGACCGCATCGACCATGCCTAAACCCCGCCCCCTGCTGCGGGCCGTCGCCGAACTCCTCAACGCCGCCAACGGGGTTCGGCCGCTGGCCCGGGAGGGTTACCTCACCATCGGTGTCTTCGCGTTCGGCTGGCCCACCTCGGAGATGTCGGCGCTGTACATGGTCGGCTCGATGGCCGATGCGCTGCGCCGCGGCCTGCGCGGCGATTTCCGCGGCGGCCGCGGCCGGATCGCTCTGCTGCTCACTGCCGCGGCGTGGGCGCTGCTGTGGCTCATCCAACGCCGAAACGTGGCGTCCCAACCGCACTTCGAAGACCCGCTGCGTGCGGCGCTGGGCGAGGAGTACCAGGCCATCGCCGAGAAGGCGAAGGCGCGCCGACGCCGTCTGATCGGTATCCCGCCCAACGACTTCGTGCGTCGTCGCTACGTCGAGAAGGCTGCCACTGTGCAGTACGGGCCGCACGGCGGCGCCAACCGGGCCGACATCTGGCGCCGGTCCGACCTGCCCCGCGACGGTAAAGCGCCTGTGCTGCTGCAGGTTCCGGGCGGGGCATGGGCGATCGGGATGCGTCGTCCGCAGGCCTACCCGATGCTGAGCCACCTCGCCGACCACGGCTGGGTGTGTGTGTCCATCGACTATCGGGTCAGTCCGCGTAACACCTGGCCCGATCACATCGTCGACGTCAAGCGGGCGCTGGCATGGATCAAGGACAACATCGCCGACTACGGCGGAGATCCGGACTTCGTCGCGATCTCCGGTGGCTCCGCCGGTGGCCATCTCTGCGCCCTGGCCGCGTTGACCGCCGACGATCCGACGTGGCAGCCCGGCTTCGAGGACGCCGACACCTCGGTGGTGGCCGCCGTGCCGATCTATGGCCGCTACGACTGGGTGTCCGCAGAGGGCAGCGGCCGCAAGGAATTCATCGCGTTCCTGCAGAAGTTCGTGGTGAGGCGGCCGTTCCGCCGAGAGCGGGCCGTCTATCGCGATGCATCACCGATTCTGCGGCTGCGGGCTGACGCCCCGCCGTTCTTCGTGCTGCATGGTCGAGACGACTCGATCATCCCGGTGGGTGAAGGCCGCGAGTTCGCTGACGCCCTGCGTGAGGTGTCCACCTCGCCGGTGGTCTACGCCGAGATCCCACACGCGCAGCACGCATTCGACTTCTATTACGGCTCGCCACGCGCGCATTACACCGCGCAGGCGGTCGAGGAGTTCCTGTCCTGGGTGCAGGCCACGCGGTCGGCGAACGCCCCGGCGAAAACCGGCTGACCGCTACGGGGCCAGGGCGGAATCGACCTCGGTCAGTTGCTCGGGAAGCCCTGCCGCGCGCCGGATCTCGACGAATGCCTCGACCATGGCGTCGGTCAGCTCGTGCGGGTCTTCGAGCGTCTTGCCGTCGGAGAGCACCGAGATGTTGAGCTGATCGACATAGCTCCACACCGTGATGTTCAACCCGCTGCCCGCAGTCAGCGGGCCCACCGAGTACAACCCCGTCACCAGCGCGCCGCCCACCCGTGCCCGCTCCCGCGGTCCGGGCACGTTGGAGATCGGCAGGTTCATCACCTTGTTCTGACCGTCCTTGGCCGACAGCCATCGGAACATCGCCTCGGCGGGTGCGGGCGGAAAGTACGCCGACCACTGACTGACCAGCTCGGGGCCCAGCAGGGTGTTGCTTTCCTTGCCGGCGACCGCAGCGTCGTGCGCGGCACGCACCCGCTCCAACGGATCGGCGATGTCGACCGGGAGGCTGACCAGCACGCCGGTGAAATAGTTACCCGAGATGCGGTCTGGGGAGAAGTCGAAACTCACCGGCACCGACGCCAGCAGTGGGTGATCGGAGTGACCGTCGTACCGCAGCAACAGTTTTCGTAGAGCGCCTGCGGACATCGCCAGCACCATGTCGTTGATCGTGACGCCGAGATGCTTGGCGGTCTGCTTGACGTCGGCCAGCGCCACGGTTGCCGTGGCGAACCTGCGGGTGGCATCGAGCATGTGGTTCATGAACGTCGGCGGCGGCGTGAACGGGCGCGTCAGTTCGGGCGACAGCTTGTGCTGGCTCTCCCGCACCCGGCGCACCCCCTGCGCGGTGTAGCGCATCACCGACGGGAACCGCCGGATCTGACGAAGATGATCGGCGAACGCCGAGCGGACCAGCTCACCGCGGCTCGGGGCGGGATCGGTGGCGTAGGAATCGCGGTCGACCTGGGGACCCTCCTGCAGGTCCATGCCGCGGGCCAGGAGATTCGCCGAGGCCACCCCGTCGGCGAGCGCGTGATGGATCTTGCCGAGCACCGCGATGCGGCCACCGGCGAGGCCCTCGATCAGGTACATCTCCCACAGCGGGCGGCTGCGATCCAGCGGGGTGCTGGCCAGCCGACCCACCGCCTCGTCGAGCTGGCGCCGACCGCCCGGTGCGTCGACCCGGCAGGACCGGACGTGGTAGTCCAGATCGACTTCGGCGTTCTCCCGCCACATCGGGTGGTGGAACTTGAACGGGATGTCGATGAGCTCATAGCGGAAGGGGTCGAGTTTGTAGAGCCGGCCGTGGATGACCGTGCGCAACTCTTCCACTCCGAACTGCGCGCCGCCCAGACCCTCGAGGTCGATGATCGCCAGCTTCAGCGTGTGCATGTGCACGTTGGGCGTCTCGCTGTACAGGAGGACAGCGTCCCACCCGCGAAGCCTCTTCACAGTCCCGACACCTCTCCTCGGAGGTGTCTATATAACCTCTTTGGCTCCGATGAGACTGCGATTTCGGTGAATGTGGTTGAGGAACAACCCAATTGCGGTGGCCGCCGCACCGGTGCGGGCACCGTCGGTCATGTCGAAGCCGTGTCCGGCGCCGGGCAGTTCGACGTAGCTGACCACCGACCGCGACACCTCCTTCAACCGGTCGACGAAGCTGCGCGCCTGGGCGACCGGAATCACACTGTCCCCGGTGCCGTGCATGACCAGGAACGGTGGTGCCTCCGGATGGACACGCGCTATCGGCGAGGCCTTGCGGAAGATGTCGGGATGCTTGGCGATCGAGCGGCGCACCACCACCCGCTCGAGGAAATCGACGAACCGGACCCGCTCGACCGTCGACTTGTCTTCCCAGTCGTAGCGGCCGTAGATGCCGACCACGGCGTCGACGGAGGTGTCCGAACCCTCCGGCAGCTCGCACTGCATTTCCGGATCGTTGGCCGTCAGCCCGGCCAGCGCCGCGAGATGTCCGCCGGCCGAGGTACCGGCGATGGTCACGAAATCGCGGTCCCCGCCGAATTTGTCGACGTTCGCCCGCGCCCAGGCGATCGCCGTCTTCACATCGGTCAGGTGTGCCGGCCAGGGATTGTGCGGCGCCACCCGGTAGTCGATGGACAGGCAGACCCAGCCCTTCTCGGCAAGGTGCGACATCAGCGCGTAGCCCTGAAGCATCCGGCTACCGTGCACCCAGGCCCCGCCGGGAACGAACAGCAGCACCGGGGCCGGCTGGACCGGGAGATCGTCACGGCGCCAGACGTCGAGCAACTGGGAGGGCCGCGGGCCGTAGCGCACCGAGGTCCGGTGCACATGGCGCCGGTGTTCCCGCATCTTCCACACCGGCGGTGTGCGCTCGGCCGCGGGCCATTCGATGTCGAGGTCCTTGGCGGACACCACGCCCCGCAGGGCAGCCTGGGTGACCTCGTTGGTGCAATCCCGTTCCCGCTGCTTGAGTTCCGCGTCGTTGGGAGTGAAGAGCGATTTGACCGTGGCGTTGAGGAAGTCCGGGGCGTGGCGTGCGCCCCAGATGCCCGCGGCCGTCATCGCGCCGAGCGGTTCGAGATGCTTCCCGATCACCGGCAGCGACGCACTGGCCAGACTGGCAGCCATGAGGTAATCGCCGGGACCGGCCTTCATCAGCCACTGCAAACGCGTGGTCAGTGTGGGCCCGGGATACCGGATGTCCGGCCGTTCCGTCATGGCGCATACCGTACCCCCGCCTCCAGCCACCAAACAGACAATCGGCACAAGGTTGTCTACTGTTTTTCACCTGTGGTCGTTCTGTGACGTCCATCCGGGCGAAAAGGCAGGTCAAAGGCACGCGTCTCGCGGGACTGCGCATACTGAACCGATGGCCCGCACCAAGCCCGTCGTCGAATTCCACCCTGAGCTGCGCCGCAGCGCGCGTCTGCTACCCAAACAGATGATCACCCCGGTCACGTTGCCGTTGGTCAGGGCAGCGTCGCGACTCATGTGGCGCTCCGCGCCCGCGGACGTCGAGGTACTCACCCTCGGTTCGGGCGTGTCGGTGCGCCTGCACCGGCCGGCCGGCATCTCCGCCCCCGGCCCGGCACTGCTATGGATTCACGGCGGCGGCTACGTCATCGGCGATGCCGCCCAGGATGACGAGCTGTGCCGCCGCTTCGCCACAGAGCTGGGGGCGACGGTGGCAGCGGTGAACTACCGCCTGGCACCGGAGCATCCGTACCCCGTGCCGCTCGAGGACTGCTACGCCGCGCTGTCCTGGCTGGCCCGGCTGCCGTCGGTCGATCGCGACCGGGTCGCGATCGGCGGCGCCAGCGCCGGCGGCGGCCTGACTGCCGCGCTGGCTCTACTCGCCCGGGACCGCGGCGAGATTCCGCTCGCGGCACAGGTTCTCGTCTACCCGATGCTCGATGACCGCACCGTCGGGCGTGCCGATCTGGAGAATCCCGGTCACCGGCTGTGGAATCAGACCAGCAATCGCTTCGGCTGGCAGGCCTACCTGCGCGACGCCGATCCCGACCTCGCCGTTCCCGCCCGGCGCACCGATCTGACCGGGTTACCGCCGGCCTGGATCGGGGTGGGCACCCTGGATCTGTTCCACGACGAGGACCTGGCCTACGCACAGCGGCTGCGCGACGCAGGGGTGCCCTGCGAGGTGACGGTGGTAAAGGGCGCCTTTCACGGATTCGACGGAATCGCCCCGAAAGCCGATGTCTCGCAGTCTTTTTTCGCGAGCCAGTGCACGCTGCTGCGCACCGCCTTCGGCAGCGTGAGCGCCTAGACCAGCACGGCGGTGAAAACCCAATCCAGCACCGGCCGGTCGTCGCCGGAGTCGGTGACGGCGTAGACGATCGAGCGCAGTCGCACAGTGGCGCCGGACCCGCCAGGACGCGGTTCGGCCGACTCGATGGTCAGCTCGCTGTAGAGGGTATCGCCCTCGTGCACCGGCGCGGTGTGGTCGCAGGACTGCCAGCCCAGCACGGTCACCATGCCGGGGAGCAGGCGGCTGGCCTGGGCCAGCGCCAGGCCGATCGTGTGCCCGCCGTACACCAGACGGCGCCCTGATACGCGCGAATCATGGTGTGTAGCAGCAATATTAAGAGTCAGACGGGCCAACTCGGGGGCGCTGCTGACCACGTCGGCCGTGCTGCGCAGCATTGTGCCCGCCAGCGCGGGATCGAAACCCGGCTGCGGCGTCCGGGAACGCAACGCGTCGAGATCCCAGCGCGCCATGGGATCCGGTGGGAGATCCGGCATCGGTGCGGCGTCCGCGCCGATGGCCGTCATGTCGTCGCTGTGCCCGGTCTCGACGGTGTCGGCACTGAGCGGCAGCATGGCGCAGCGGTGGAAGTCCAGCACCACCCGGCCGTCGCCGTCAGTGGTCGTCATGCGCAGCGCCGCCAGGCCGGTGGCCGCCCTCCCCGGCCGAGCGGAGTTCTGCTTCAACCCGACGACCTCGGTACGGGTGAACAGCGTGTCGCCGACGACGGGGAACCGGTGGAACATCAGTCCGCGATAGAAGAGGTTGGCCAGCACCCGCTGGGTCACCAGCGTCGACTGACCGATCGCCACGTCGCAGACGAGGCCGGGGTGGATCAGCGGCGCACCCGCCACCAGCGTCGACAGTTCCGCATCGAGGGCGAGACGGAGGCGATCGCCCAGGATTGCCTGATGTGCGGCCGCAACGCCCGCAGTCAGCGTCATCGACGGGGCGGCGTCGAAGACCTGACCGACGTGCAAGTCGTCGAAGTAGGGACCGCCACAGATTTGGCCGTACAAATTCACAGTGCGCATGCTGGCACTGGCTCGGCGATTGTGTCAACATCGGCTCCATGGCCGTACATTTGTCCGATCCGGACGAGGCGATGCTCGTCGACACCGTCGCAGGGTTCGTCGACCGGGACGTGAAGCCGACCGTGCGCGACGTCGAACACGCCAACGCCTACCCGGAGTCGTGGATCGAACAGATGAAGCACATCGGCATCTACGGTCTCGCGGTGCCGGAGGCATACGGTGGCACACCGGTCTCGACGCGCTGCTACGTGCTGGTCACGCAGGAACTCGCGCGCGGCTGGATGAGCCTGGCCGGAGCGATGGGTGGTCACACCGTGGTCGCCAAGCTGCTCTCGCTGTTCGGCACCGAGGAGCAGAAGCAGCGTTACCTGCCCGCGATGGCCAGCGGTGAGCTGCGGGCGACGATGGCGCTGACCGAACCCGGCGGCGGCTCGGATCTGCAGAACATGACCACTGTGGCTCGCCCCGACGGAGGCAGCTGGGTGATCAGCGGCGCGAAGACGTGGATCTCCAACGCCCGCCGCTCAGGGCTGATCGCACTGCTGTGCAAGACCGATTCCGATGCGAGACCACGGCATTCAGGGATCTCCATCATCCTCGTGGAGAACCCGACGGCGGGCCTGACGGTCTCCCGCGATCTGCCCAAGCTCGGCTACAAGGGCGTCGAATCCTGCGAACTCGCGTTCGACGGATGCCGAGTGCCTGCCGATGCGGTCCTCGGCGAAGAGCCCGGCCGGGGCTTCGCGCAGATGATGAAAGGGCTCGAGACGGGGCGCATCCAGGTGGCGGCGCGCGCACTGGGCGTGGCGACCGCCGCGCTGGACGACGCCCTGGCCTACGCACAGGATCGGCAGAGCTTCGGGGTGCCGATCTGGAAGCACCAGGCCATCGGCCACTACCTGGCCGATATGGCCACCAAACTGACCGCCGCCCGCCAGCTGACGCTGTACGCTGCCGACCGCTACGACAGCGGTGAGCGCGCGGACATGGAGGCGGGGATGGCCAAGTTGTTCGCCTCGGAGGCGGCGATGGAGATCGCGCTCAATGCGGTGCGGATCCACGGTGGATACGGCTATTCCACCGAGTACGACGTCGAACGCTACTTCCGCGACGCTCCCTTGATGATCGTCGGGGAAGGCACCAACGAGATCCAGCGCAACGTGATCGCCGCGCAGCTGGTGGCGCGCGGCGGGCTGTAGATGAAGACCGTCCCGGCCTATCAGGTGCTGCGCGAGCAGCTTCGTCAGGAGATCCGCGCGGGCGCCTACGCCGGCGGAGTCCGGTTACCGACGGAAGCGGAATTGGCTGCCCGGCACGGACTCTCGCGTCAGACCGTGCGCCGTGCCTTTCAGGACCTGGTCGCCGAGGGGATGGTGTACCGGGTTCCGGGGCGGGGCAGCTACGCCGGTGAGAGCGGGCGACGCTACCTGCGCCGGCTCGGCTCGATCGACGACCTGATGAGCCTGTCGGACGACACGACGATGGAGGTCCTCGACGGGCTGCGCCGACGGGTCGACATCGACGCGGCCAGCCGACTGCGCCTCGACGGCGACGTGGTCCACACCGTGGTGTTCCGACGGTTGCACGACGGAGTGGCGTTCGGCCACACGGTCGTTCACCTCCCGCCGGAGGTGGCGGCAGTCGTCGTCGATTCCGCCGATCTGTGCACCGGTGCGCAGAGCCCGAACACGGTGATCGGGCTGCTGGAGCCACACCTGAGCAGTCCTATCGCCGAAGCGGCACAGTCGATCACGGTGAGCAGCGCGGACGCCCGCGCGGCGGCGGCGGTCGGGTGTGCGGAGGGACATCCGATGCTTCGGGTGGACCGGCTCTACCGCGACGCCGACGGGCGCGCCGTCGAATTGGCCGTCAGCCATTTCCTGCCCGAGCAGTACACCTACCGGGTCACTCTGCGCCGCTCGGGGTAACAGGGTGTACCGCACCCTGGTTGCCTGGCGGGGAAGCGGTGAAGCTGAAGCGATGACCGACTCGAAGATCATCATCGTCACCGGAGCCAGCAGCGGGATCGGCGAAGCGGTCGCCGAACGTCTTGCGGCCGAGGGCCATCACGTCGTCGCCGGCGCGCGGCGCACCGATCGGCTCGAGGCGCTGGCCGAAGGCGTCGCCGCGCGCGGCGGCAGCATCGAGGTGCGTCCGCTCGACGTAACCGATCGCGCCGCGACGACCGCGTTCGTCGACGCGACCGTCGCCACGCACGGCCGGCTGGACGTGATCGTCAACAACGCAGGGGTGATGCCGCTGTCGCGGATGGACGCACTGCTGGTCGACCAGTGGGACCACATGATCGACGTCAACGTGCGCGGCCTGCTCCACGGGATCGCCGCGGCACTTCCCCACTTCCAGCGCCAAGGAGCCGGGCATTTCGTCACCGTCGCCTCGATCGGCGCGCACGAGGTGGTGCCCATCGCGGCGGTCTACTGCGCCACCAAGTACGCGGCATGGGCGATCACCGAGGGCCTGCGGCTCGAGCTGGACCCATCGATCAGGGTGACCACCGTGTCTCCGGGTGTCATCCAGTCCGAATTGGCGAGCACCATCACCGATTCCACCGCGGCTCAGGCCATGCACGAGTACCGGGCGGCGGCGATCCCGCCCGACTCGATCGCACGCGCGATTGCCTACGCCGTCGGTGAGCCCGCCGAGGTCGACGTCAACGAGATGATCATCCGGCCGGCACGTCAGCGCTGACGGAGTACTTGGCGATGAGCTCCTGCTTGTAGAGCTTGCCCGTATCGGTGCGCGGCAGCTGTGCCTCGAACGAGATCGACCGCGGACACTTGTAGTGCGCCAACCGGTCCCGCAGCCAGTCGAGGAGCTCGCGGCCGAATGCGTCGGTGGCGTCGGCCGGGTCGACGGTCTGCACGACCGCTGCGACGCGCTGGCCCATCTCCTCGTCGGGAATCCCGAACACCGCGGCGTCCATCACCTTGGGATGGGTGACGAGCAGGTTCTCGGCCTCCTGGGGGTAGATGTTCACCCCACCCGAGATGATCATGTGGTGTCGGCGGTCGGTGAGGTACAGGAACCCCTCTTCGTCCAGATATCCGATGTCGCCCACCGTCTTCCATCCGCGAGCGTCGCGGGAGCTCTGCGTCTTCTCCGGATCGTTGAGGTACTCGAAGTCGTTGCCGCCCTCGAAGTAGATCTCACCGGGCTGACCGGGCGGCAACTCGTTGCCGTCCTCGTCGAGGATGTGCACCGCGCCCCCCATCGGCTTGCCGACCGAACCGGGGTGGGTCAACCAGTCCTCGGCGAAGATCAGCGTGGAGCCGTGCGCCTCCGAGGACGCGTAGTACTCGTCGACGATCGGCCCCCACCAGTCGATCATCTGCTTCTTGATGTCGACCGGACACGGTGCGGCAGCGTGCATGACCCGCTGCAGGCTGGACACGTCGTAGCTGGTGCGTACCTCCTCGGGCAGCTTGAGCATGCGGGTGAACATCACCGGCACGAACTGCCCGTGCGTCACCTTGTGCTTGGCGATCGCGTCCAGCGCGCCCTCGGCGTCGAACTTCTCCATCACCACGGTCGTGATGCCGCCGGCCTGCGTCTGCATCGACCACACCGACGGGGCGGTGTGATAGAGCGGGGCCGGGCTGAGATAGACGGCGTCGGGGTGCATCCAGAACGACACCAGCGCGGCCATCAGCCCCGGCGATTCGGACGGCGGCACGTGCGGCAGCGCGCGTTTGATGCCCTTCGGCCGCCCGGTGGTGCCCGACGAGTACTGCAGGAGATCGCCCTCGATCTCGTCGTCGATCGGCGTATCCGGTTGCTCGGCAACGCATTCCGGGTAGCTCTGCCAGCCCTCCAGCGAACCGCCGGCGATGATGCGCACCGGCGGCAGGCCGTTCGGCAATTCGGCCGCCAGCCCGGCCAGGGTGTCGGCGAGCTTGCCGGAGCCGACGATCGCCTTGGCGCTGCTGTTGTCGATGATGTAGGCCGCCTCAGCGGCGGTCAGGTGGGTGTTGATCGGGACGTAGTACAACCCGGCGCGGCGTGCGGCCCACATGACCGCGTGCACGTGCTCGTTGTTCTCCATCAGGATCGCGACGGCGTCACCCTCGACGAGACCCGCGTCGCGGAACAGGTGCGCCAACCGGTTGGCCCGCGCTTCGAGCTCGCCGAACGTCACCACGGTCCCGGAGGGATACATGATGATCGCGGGCTTGTCCGGCGAGGCAACGGCGGTGTCGCGGATCTGCATGCGGAGAGGATACGTCGCCGGACTTGACACGTGTCAAGGGGTCGGCGAGCGTGTGCTGCCGGCCCGACGAGCGACCGCAAAATGACGCTCGCGAGCGGGCGGTTCCCTCAGCTTGCGCGAAAAGTGGTGCTAGTCGGCTTCGGCGAGACGCGTCTTCAGCGCGTCGAACTCGTCCTTGATGCCGGTGGGCAGCTTCTCGCCGACGAACTCGAACCACTCCTCGATGAGCGGCAACTCTTTACGCCACTCCTCGGGATTGACCCGCAGGGCCTCGTCGACGTCGGCGGCCGACACGTCCAGACCCTCGAGGTCCAGATCTGCGGCGGTGGGCACGATGCCGATCGGCGTGCTCTTGCCGTCGGCCTGGTGTTCGATGCGCTGGATCGCCCACTTGAGCACGCGGCTGTTCTCACCGAAGCCCGGCCACAGGAAGCGACCGTCGGCACCGCGACGGAACCAGTTGACGAAGAAAACCTTCGGCAGCTTCGACTCATCGGCTTCCTTGCCGATGTTGATCCAGTGCTGGAAGTAATCGCCGACGTTGTAGCCGAGGAACGGCAGCATCGCCATCGGGTCGCGCCGCACAGTGCCGACCTTGCCCTCCGCGGCGGCGGTCTGCTCCGAACCCAGTGTCGCGCCGATGAACACGCCGTGCTGCCAATCGCGGGCCTCGGTGATCAGCGGCACCGTCGTCTTGCGGCGGCCACCGAACAGGATCGCCGAGATCGGCACGCCCTGCGGATCGTCCCACTCGGGAGCCAGCGTCGGGCACTGCGAGATCGGCGTGCAGTACCGCGAATTCGGGTGCGCCGCTTTGGTTTCCGTCTCCCGGAGGATGTAGTCGTTACCCTTCCAGTCGATCAGGTGGTCGGGCTCGCCCTCCAGGCCCTCCCACCACACGTCGCCGTCGTCCGTCTTGGCGACATTGGTGAACACGGTGTTGCCCGCGGCGATGGTCTTCATCGCGTTCGGGTTGGAGTCCCAGTTCGTGCCGGGCGCGACGCCGAAGAAGCCGAACTCGGGATTGGTGGCATAGAGCCGGCCGTCCTTGCCGAACCGCATCCACGCGATGTCGTCGCCGACGGTCTCGGCGCGCCAGCCCGGGATGGTGGGCTGCAGCATCGCGAGATTGGTCTTGCCGCAGGCCGACGGGAACGCCGCGGCGATGTAGTAGGCCTTGTTCTCCGGGGAGATCAGCTTGAGGATCAGCATGTGCTCGGCGAGCCAGCCCTCGTCGTGGGCCATCGCCGAGGCGATGCGCAGCGAGTAGCACTTCTTGCCCAGCAGCGCGTTGCCGCCGTAGCCCGACCCGTAGCTCCAGATCTCGCGGGTCTCGGGGAAGTGGGTGATGTACTTCGTGTCGTTGCACGGCCACGGCACATCTTTCTGGCCCGGCTCCAGCGGCGCACCGATCGAGTGCAGCGCCTTGACGAAGAAACCGTCGTCGCCCAACTTCTCCAGCGCCGCCGCACCCATCCGGGTCATCGTGCGCATCGAGACCACCACGTACTCGCTGTCGGTGATTTCCACGCCGAGCTTGGGGTCTTCGGCGTCGATCGGGCCCATGCAGAACGGCACCACCCACATGGTGCGACCGCGCATGCTGCCGCGGTACAGGCCGGTCATCAGTTCCCGCATCTCGGCGGGATCCATCCAGTTGTTGGTGGGACCTGCGTCGATCTCGCGCTCGCTACAGATGAAAGTGCGCGACTCCACCCGGGCCACGTCCGACGGGTCCGACAGCGCCAAGTAGGAGTTCGGCTTCTTGTCGGGGTTCAGCTTCTGAAAGGTGCCGGCCTCGACGAGCTGGTCGCACAGCCGCTGGTACTCCTCCTCGGAGCCGTCCGCCCACGCGACACGGTCCGGTTGGGTCAGCTCGGCGATCTCGCGCACCCAAGCCAGCAGCCCCTCGTGCTTGGTGGGTGCGGAATCCAGTCCCGGAATGGTCGCTGCGGTCATTGGCTAGTCGTCTCCTGCACTGTTCCTGCGCGTTGGCCTGGTCAACCCCGAAAGAGAACTTCGGGAGGAACGTACGCCGCCGTCACCGACCTGTCCGAGGTCTTGACAAACCGGCTGTACCCTCTCGAGACCCTCCTGACCTTCGAGGTTAACGCGGGTGACATACCCGGGGAAATCCAGGATCATGTCCGATCACTCACAGGAACGATTCAGATGAGCTCACGGTCGGTCCAGGCCGGCCAGCTACCGAACGGTAACCACGAAATCCGTCGACCGGCCCCCTCAGAACGGTGCTTCCGGCCGCCTCGACCGCGAGCAACCGACTCGACACCACCTCCTCGATATCGGTGCGCAAAGCCGCCACGACATCGCCCACCCACCGCTCCCACACCGCGCGGTCGTGCAGCAGCCCCCGCACCCGCACCACCCAGACGGTGACCGCCACCCCGGCCACGCCGCCGGCCCCCAGCGCCCACCCCGGGCTCGAGGTCAGACTCGCGGCCAGCCGGGCCACCACCAGCGCCACGCCGAAGCCGAAACCTGCCCCCAACACGACCATCAGTTGCGTCTCCAACCGCCGGGAGGGCAGAAACGCCGGTGCGCAGGCGGGCCGGGGAGCCGGCGGCACCGGCAGGGCGGTGAGTTCGGTGACTCTGGCCTCGAGCTCGGCGCAGACCTCGTCGTGAATCTCGTGGCAGCGGCGACGCACCCGGTCCTCGACCTCGGCGCGCCCGCGCATCGTCGCGACCTCGGTGAGCAACTCGGCCCGCGCCGCGGCGCAGCGCCGGCGTACCCCGGCGATCAGCTCGAGCCGCAACTGATGCAGTCGATATCGTGACTGCGCGTGCCCGGCCCGCTCGGCTTGAGCTGCCCGCGCGGCGTTACGGCGCACCAGCGTGGGATCGGCCAGCTGCCGAGCCAGGGCTGTCACGACATCGTCGACGCACGGCTTTCCCACCCGCGGTGCCGCCGAGGCGGCCACCCACGTGGCCGCGGGGACACGGGCCCGGTTGGCGGCCAGCACCTGCCGCCATCCGCGGTGGTCGTCGATCTTGTTCACGACGGCGACGACCGCGCCGGTGCAGGCGGTGACGGCGTCGAACCGAGCGCGCTGCGACGGGGGCATCGGCGCGGTGGCCGACACCACCCACACCACGGCGACCGGCGCCTGCCCGGACCGCAGCTCGTGTGCCTCGATGAACCGGTGCTCGGGCAGCTGCTCCCGCAGGCGGTCCGCAACACTGGTCACCCCGGCACGTGTCGCGCCGGCCACCAGCACCGTGCCCTCTCCGTCGCCACGTACCTGCTCAGCCACCGCACGCCTCGAGCAACCGCAGGCTGCCGCGGGCGATGTCGGCCGCGCAGCGCCGGTGCAGCGCATCCAGCGGACCCTGAACCAGACCCTGCCACCGCAGCGCCCGGCGGGTGTGAGCGCCGGCGTCATCCCCCCGATCCACCGTCGCGCCGGTCGCCTCGACGACCGCAACGGCCGCCGTCATGACCGCGAACACGACTTCGTCGCCGTCGATCCATGCCGCGAGGCGTTCGTCGTCACGCTCAGCGGCCAGCGCCCGCAGGATGCGCACCGCCGTGCAGCAGCGCAGGTAGCCGACCACGGTGGCGGCCCGGCCGATGGCGCCGCGAACCGCGTCGGCGCCGCTGGCGATGTGCAACCGCGCGGCCACCTCGTCCGCGCCCGCGCCGTCCGCCACGGCCAGGATGGCGTGCGCCAGTCCGAACCGGTCCAGCCGGTCGATCAGTGCGCGACGCACCTCAGCAGGCAACGGATGCGGGCAACTCACGAACGCATCCACCGAAGACACGTCGGCGGGTGTCCCGACCAACGTGCGCAACGCCGCGACGTCGTCGTCATCGATCCGCACCAGGGTGAGCAGCGCGACCATCGGCACCACGGGCAGCCGCAACAGCGCCTCGAGCCGGCCGGCCTGCGCGGCGGCGGCCCGCACCGGACCGCCCGGGCCGGCGCCCCCGAGATCGGCCTTGTTCAGCACCAGCACCGAGGGATTCGACTGTGCCGCGACGAACGTGCGGTCCTCCTCGGTGATGGTCTCGGCGACGACGAGGACATCGATATCCGCCGCGAGGCCGGGTCCGGCCACCGCCGCACCGAGTGCTCGCAACGATGAGGCCACCGCGCCGCGACCCACCCCCTCCCGTCCGTGCACGGCTACGCTGACAGGCGCACGCAACAGTCGCTCGACGGCGGCCACGCGAGGATCACGGCGGGGACCGGGCCCCTCGGCGGCCAGCTCGGCCACCACATCGGCCAGCGAATCAGCCAGCACCGGCACTGCCACCCCCGTCCGGCCGGCCCCCGCCCGCCCAGTCGATCGTGGCATCCGAATACGCCTGGTCGGCGCACCAATTTCCGGGGTCGGGACGGCGTCTAGCAGACGAAGGCAACTGTTGGGTATCAATCTGTAACACGATGCAGGGAGTGACTCCGCGATGAGCGACGATGGACCGATGCAACTGCCAGGTTCCAGCGACGTCGACATGGACGTCACCGGGGCCGTCACCGGGGCCGTCACCGGGGCCCGCACCCAGGCGCCCGGGGTGCATCACCCACGCCGGGTCACCAGCTTCCGTGCCCGCCGGTCCACCATCTCCGATCGCCAGCAGGCCATCTGGGATGCTCGCTGGCCCGAGCTCGGCCTGTCGGCCCGCACCGGCTCTGACACTGAGGAACCCGCTGCAGCGCTGGACACCGACGCCTGGTTCGGCAGGCACGCGCCGCTGGTGCTGGAGATCGGCTGCGGCACCGGGACGTCGACGCTCGCGATGGCCCAGGCCGAGCCCGACCTCGACGTCATCGCCGTCGAGGTCTACCGCCGCGGGCTGGCCCAACTGCTGGCCGCGATCGACCGTGAGCAGGTGGGCAACATCCGGCTGATCCGCGGCGACGGTGTCGACGTGCTCACCCACATGCTGGCGCCCGGCTCCCTGACCGGAGTGCGGGTGTTCTTCCCCGACCCGTGGCCCAAGGCCCGCCACCACAAGCGTCGGCTGCTGCAACCCGACACCGTCGCGCTCATCGCCGATCGGCTGCGTCCGGGCGGCGTCTTCCACGCCGCCACTGACCACGCCGGCTACGCCGAGCAGATCGCCGAGGTCGGAGATGCCGAACCCCGGCTGAGGCGTCTCGGCCCGGACGCTGCCGGCCTGCCGATCTCGACGGCCCGGCCCGAGACCAAATACGAACGCAAGGCCCTGGCCGGACCCGACGTCACCGAGCTGCTCTGGGAGCGCACATGAGCGTCGCCACAGAAGAAGTCGTGCCCGATCCCAGTGCGGATCCAGCCGCTGCCGAGCCCGGCCCCGCCCGGGTGCTGCTGGTGTGGGATGCCCCCAACCTGGACATGGGGCTGGGCGCGATACTCGGCGGGCGCCCGACCGCGGCGCACCGGCCCCGCTTCGACGCGCTGGGCCGCTGGCTGCTCGCCCGCACCGCCGACCTGTCCGCACAGCGCGCACCAGACAACGGGGTGTCGCTGGAGCCCGAGGCCACGGTGTTCACCAATATCGCGCCGGGCAGCGCGGACGTCGTGCGGCCGTGGGTGGAGGCGCTGCGCAACGTCGGGTTCGCGGTCTTCGCCAAGCCCAAGATCGACGAGGACAGCGACGTCGACTCCGACATGCTCGCGCACATCGCACTGCGCCGCAGCGAGGGGCTGGCCGGGCTGATCGTGGCGTCGGCCGACGGCCAGGCGTTCCGGCTCCCGCTCGAAGAGATCGCCCGAGACGGCGTCGCCGTTCAGGTTCTCGGATTTCGCGAACATGCTAGTTGGGCGTTAGCGTCGGATACCTTGGAGTTCGTCGACCTGGAGGACATCCCTGGTGTCTTTCGGGAGCCGCTACCGCGAATCGGGCTTGATTCGCTACCGGAGCAGGGCGCGTGGCTGCAACCATTCCGGCCGCTGTCCTCGCTGCTGGTGTCGCGTGTCTAGAAAATTGAAGCCTGGTCGGGGCGGCTGTGTGCCGACGACCACACATTCGCACATGGTGAGGAGCTGAAGTGTTCGCCTGGTGGGGTCGAACGGTGTACCAGTACCGATACATCGTTATCGGTGTCATGGTCGCACTGTGCCTGGGCGGCGGGGTCTACGGCATCAGCCTGGGACAGCACGTCACCCAGAGTGGGTTCTATGACGAGGGCAGTCAGTCCGTACACGCGTCGGTGATCTCCGACGAGGTCTACGGACGCGACCGCACCAGCCACGTGGTGGCGATCCTCACGCCGCCGGACGGCGAGAAGGTCACCGACCCGGCGTGGCAGAAGAAGGTCACCGCCGAGCTCAACGACGTGGTCGACGAGCACAAGGACCAGGTCGTCAGCTGGGTCGGCTGGCTGCGCGCGCCCGACACCACCGCCGAAACCGTCCAGCAGATGAAAACCGAGGACGGCTCGAAAACGTTCGTCAGCATCCCGCTCAAGGGTGACGACGACGACACGATCCTGAAGAACTACCAGACCATCGAGCCCGACCTGGAGAAGGTCAACGACGGCAACATCCAGCTCGCCGGCCTCAACCCGCTGGCCAGCGAACTCACCGGCACCATCGGCGAGGACCAGCGGCGCGCCGAGGTCGCGGCCATCCCGCTGGTCTGCGTGGTGCTGTTCTTCGTGTTCGGCGGTGTGGTCGCCGCGGCGCTGCCCGGCATCATCGGCGGCCTGACGATCGCCGGCGCGCTGGGCATCATGCGGCTGACGGCTGAATTCATGCCGGTGCATTTCTTCGCCCAACCGGTGGTGACGCTGATGGGGCTCGGTATCGCGGTCGACTACGGCCTGTTCATGGTGAGCAGATTCCGAGAGGAGATCGCCGAAGGCTACGACGTCGAGACCGCGGTCAGACGCGCGGTGATGACGTCCGGGCGCACGATCATGTTCTCGGCCGTCATCCTGGTGGCCTCATCGGTACCGCTGCTGTTGTTCCCGCAGGGCTTCCTGAAGTCGATCACCTACGCGATCATCGCCTCGGTCATGCTGGCCGCGATCCTGTCGGTCACCGTGCTGCCCGCGACACTGGCGATCTTGGGCCGCAACGTCGACGCGCTCGGCGTGCGCACCCTGCTGCGTATCCCGTTTTTCCGCAACTGGAAGCCGATGCGCGTCTACCTCGAGTGGCTGTCGGCCAAGATGCAGAAGACCAAGACCCGCGCCGAGGTCGAGAAGGGCTTCTGGGGCCGACTGGTCAACGTCGTGATGAAACGTCCGATCGCATTCGCCGCACCCATCCTGATCGTGATGATCCTGCTGGTCATCCCGCTGGGCCAACTGGCGCTCGGCGGCATCAGTGAGAAGTACCTGCCACCGGACAACAAGGTCCGCATCGCGCAGGAGGATTTCGACAAGACGTTCCCCGGGTTCCGCACCGAACCGCTGACCATCGTCGTCGAACGCCAAGACGGTCAGCCCGTCACCGACCAGCAGCTGGCCGACGTGCGTGCCAAGGCGATGACGATCAGCGGGTTCACCGACCCCGACAACGACCCGACCAAGATGTGGCAGGAACGGTCCGTGCAGGAGGGCGGCTCCAAGGATCCGTCCGTCCGGACCATTCAGAACGGTCTGGTGAGCCGCAACGACGCGCCTCAAAAGATCGAAGAGCTGCGCTCCATCGCGCCACCGCGTGGCCTGGACATCTCGGTGGGCGGCACCCCGGCGCTCGAACAGGACAGCATCCACAGTCTGTTCGACCGGCTGCCGCTGATGGTGGTGGTGCTGATCCTGACCACGACGATCCTGATGTTCCTGGCGTTCGGCTCGGTGGTGCTGCCGATCAAGGCCGCGCTGATGAGCGCGCTGACGCTGGGTTCGACCATGGGCATCCTGACGTGGATGTTCGTCGAAGGTCACGGCTCCGGCTTGATGAACTACACGCCGCAGCCGCTGATGGCGCCGATGATCGGTCTGATCATCGCCGTGATCTGGGGTCTGTCCACCGACTACGAGGTGTTCCTGGTCTCCCGGATGGTGGAGGCGCGTGAACGTGGCATGTCGACCGCGGAGGCGATCCGCATCGGCACGGCCACCACCGGCCGGTTGATCACGGGTGCGGCTCTGGTGCTGGCGGTGGTCGCCGGGGCGTTCGTGTTCTCCGACCTGGTGATGATGAAGTACCTGGCGTTCGGCCTGCTCATCGCGCTGCTGTTGGACGCGACGATCATCCGGATGTTCCTGGTGCCCGCGATCATGAAGCTGCTCGGCGACGACTGCTGGTGGGCGCCGCGCTGGATGAAGCGCGTCCAGGAGAAGATGGGCCTGGGCGAGACGGAGCTGCCCGACGAGCGCAAACGGCCGCTGGTGCGGGAGACCGCCCCTGCCGAGGCGCTGGTCGGCGCCGGCGCACCGATTGCCGCCCCGCCGCGGGCGCTGCCGCCGCACGATCCCGGCCACCCCGCCCCCGACCGGGCGGGCGTGACGACCCGCATCGCCACCGGCCAGCGGCCGGGCGGGCCGACCGGGCCGTCTGGGGCCGGCACCACGCGGCTGCCTGGCGCCCCTGCGCGTCCGCCGGTCCCGGATTCCGAGCCGCAGACCACCCGCCTATCGGTGGCCAAGAACGTCGTTCGCAATGCCGTCAGCAGCGCGGCCGATGCGGTGACCCAGCGCGGGCAGCGGCCGGCCGGGACACCGCCGACAACACCCGCGCGCGACGAACGGGAGATCGAGTCGTGGCTGGGTGACCTGCGCGGTTCGGGTGGCTCCCCCGCCGCACCCCCCGCTCCGCCACGCCCGTCCGGCGAGCCGACCCGAGCGATGCCCGACCCCGGCGGCAGCGATCCCACCACGGCGATCCCGGCCCAGCGGGCCGGTGAGAACCGCAGCGACGAGGACGACGCCACCCGCGCGATCCCGACTGCGCGGCCCTCGGATGCGGACACGGCCACCGAGAAGCTCAACACCCGGCCCGACGACGACGCGCCGCGGCGCGGCGGCAGTGGCGGCACGGGGCTCAGCGCGCAGGAACTGCTGCGCCGAGAGGGCCGGCTCTAGCTCTCCTCGACGTCGTCGGGTTCGGCGCTGATCACCGGCCCGTCGTCGGCCTCGGCGGCGGCCTTCACCGCGTCGGGATCGTCGGCGACGAGCACGCGGATCGCGCTGTTGAGGAACGCCAGCACCGGCACTGCGAGCAACGCGCCGACGATGCCGGCCAGCACCCCGCCACCGGCGATCGCCAACACGACGGCCAGCGGATGGATCGACACCGCGCGACCCATCACCAGCGGCTGCAGCACATGGCCTTCCAGCTGCTGCACGGCCAAGATCAGGCCGAGGGTGATCAGTGCATAGATCAGGCCTTTGGTCAGCAGCGCGACGATCACCGCGAGGAAGCCGGTGACCACGGCACCGACCAGCGGGATGAACGCGCCGAGGAACACCAGTGAGGCCAGGGGCAGCGCGAGCGGGACGCCCATGATCGCCAGCCCGACGCCGATGCCGAGTGCGTCGACGAGTGCCACCAGGAACGTGGCACGCACGTAGCCGATGAGCGAGTGGAAGCCCGCGCGGCCCGCATCGCGGACCCGCTGCCGGGTGCCGGCGGGAAAGATGCGCGTGACGAACTCGAAGATGTTGCGGCCGCCGTGCAGCAGGAAGATCAGCGTGAACAGCACCAGCAACGCGCCGGTGACGATCTCGGTGATGGTGCCCGCTGTCGACAGGGCGCCGCTGGTGACCTTCTCCTGGTTGTCGCGCAGCGCCTCGATCGCCGAGTTGCCTGCGTTGTCGATCTGCTCGCGGCTCAAGCCGAGTGGCCCGTCGATCAGCCAGCGGCGCAGCCCGTCGATGCTTCGGGTGACCTGCTCGACCAGCGCGGGGGTGCCCTCGATGAACTGGCTGACCACGAAGCTCATCAGTCCGCCGACGAGGGCCAGGCCGCCGAGCAGGATCAGCGCCACGGCACCACCGCGCGGTGCGCCCCGGCGGTCCAGGAAGTCGACAGCGGGCATCAGCAGTGCCGCGGCCAACGTGGCAAGGGCCACCGGCACGACGATGACCTCGACCTTCAGCACCACCCACAGCACCGCGAACAGGGCGCCGAGGATGACGAGCAGCCGCCATGCCCACGCGGCACCCTTGCGGATCAGCGGGCTGACCGACTCGTCGGCGGACGGGTCCACAAAAGGACGCGCAGACATTCCGGTAGCGTAACGGCACTTCGCGGCGCGGCTGCGTCCTGCGGGTGGAAGCTGGGTCAACGCCTACCCTGTAGGGCGTGTCACACGACGCTCCCCCGGCGCAGCCGCAGGCGGCCGGCGCCGGTCCGGAGCGGCCCGCGCGGGGCAAGTACTGGTGGCTGCGATGGGTGCTCATCGCAGTGGCGGTCGTCGTGCTGGCCGTCGAATTGGTGCTGGTGCGCGATCAACTGGCCAAGGCGTGGAAGAGCCTGTACTCGGCGAACTGGTGGTGGGTGGGCGTGGCCGCCCTCGCGGCGATGGCCTCGATGCACAGCTTCGCCCAGATCCAGCGCACGCTGCTCGCATCGGCGGGCGTGCGCGTCCACCAGTGGCGCAGCGAGGCCGCGTTCTACGCGGGCAACGCGTTGTCCACCACGATGCCGGGCGGTCCGGTGCTGTCCGCGACGTTCATCTACCGCCAGCAGCGGCTGTGGGGCGCCTCCCCGTTGGTCGCGTCGTGGCAGCTGGTCATGTCGGGTGTGCTGCAGGTGGTGGGGTTGGCGCTGCTCGGCCTGGGCGGCGCCTTCCTGCTCGGCGCCAGCAAGAACCCGTTGTCGCTGATCTTCTCGCTGGGCGGGTTCCTGGCGTTGGTTCTGCTGGCGCAGGCCGTCGCGACCCGTCCGGAGCTGATCGACGGGATCGGCGTTCGGGTGTTGAGCTGGTTCAACTCCGCGCGGGGCCGGCCAACCGACACCGGGCTGTCCAAGTGGCGCGAGATCCTCTCCCAGCTCGAATCGGTGCAGTTAGGCCGCAGAGATCTGTCGGTGGCGTTCAGCTGGTCGCTGTTCAACTGGATCGCCGACGTCGGCTGCCTGCTCGCCGCCTGTTACGCCACCGGGGGTCACCCGTCGCTGGCCGGCGTGACCGTGGCCTACGCCGCCGCGCGCGCGGTCGGGTCCATCCCGCTGATGCCCGGCGGGCTCCTGGTGGTGGAGGCGGTGCTGGTGCCCGGCCTGGTGTCCAGCGGCATGTCGCTGGCTTCGGCGATCTCGGCGATGCTGATCTACCGGTTGATCAGCTGGATCTTCATCGCCGCGATCGGCTGGGTGGTGTTCTTCTTCATGTTCCGCACCGAGAAGGACCTCGACAAGGATCTCGACACGGACATCAACACCGACACCCACGCCGCGCCGCCCGTCGATCCCGTCTGCCCGCAGTTCAGCCCCGACCCAGAGGCGCCGCATCCACCCCCGCCTGAGGAGACTCAGCAAGCCTCATGACGTTGCACCGGACCCTCGCCGTCCTGACCGTGGCCGCGCTGACGGTGGCCAGTTCGTCGGGCTGTACATCGTCGGCCACCGACCCCGATGCCGCCAGCTCGACGTCGGCACGTCCGTCGAGCTCGACACCGACGTCGGCCACCGCCGCCCCGAGCCCCACCCCCACCGAGCCGTCGGTCATCACCCCCGTGCTGGCGCACGCGGTGGCCGAACCGATCCCGGTACCCGCCACCGACGGCAAGACGCACCTGGTCTACGAACTCGCGCTGACGAACACGCTCTCGCAACAGGTGTCGCTCACCTCTCTCGACGTGCGCGCCGGCGACCAGACCCTGCTGACGCTGCCGGCCGACCAGCTCACCGCGGCCACCCGCATCTCGGGCACCTCCACTGCCACCGGGGTCATCGGTCCCGCCCAGAGCGCCCACGTGTGGCTCGACGTCACGCTGCCCGCGGGCGCGCCCGCACCCGAGGGGCTCACCCATGCGCTCGGGATCTCGGTGCGACAACCTCAGCCGCCGCTGATCCCGGCGAGCATGACCGAGACGGTGGCACCGGTGGCCGTGCAAAAGCGCACGGCGATCACCATCGCCCCGCCGCTGTCGGGGCCCAACTGGCTGGATGCCGACGGCTGCTGCGGTATCTCCGGGCACCGCGGAGCACTCAATCCCATCAACGGAAGCACTTGGGCGGCAGAACGTTTCGCCATCGACTATCTGCAGCTGATGCCCGACGGCAAGCTGTTTAGCGGCGCCCCTTCTGATCTGGCCGGCTACCCCTACTACGGCACCGACGTGCACGCCGTCGGCGACGGCCCGGTGGTCGCGGTCGTCGACGGGATGGCCGAGGAGACCCCGTTCGCCGCGCCGAAGGGCCTGACGCTGGACCAGTATCCGGGCAACCATGTGGTGCAGGATCTCGGCGACGGCAACTACGCGCTCTATGCCCATCTGCAGACCGGCAGCATCACGGTCAAGCCGGGTGACCGGCTCACCACTGGGCAACCGCTGGCGCATCTGGGCAACACCGGCAACACCGACGCCCCGCATCTGCACTTCCACGTGATGAACACACCAGACCCGCTGCGGTCTGACGGCCTGCCGTTCGTGTTCTCGTCGTTCGACCTGCTGGGCGCGGTGCCCGACTCCGAGGACGCGCTGACCGTGGGACGGCCGGTGCCGCTGCCACCCGCCTCGGAGGCCAAGCCGCAGCGTGACGTCATGCCGCTGCAGGACGACCTGATGACCTATGCGGCCCGGTAGCCGCGCGCCGGCGGCGCTGGCCGCCGACGTCGTATGCGTGCTGATGTTCTGCGCGATCGGCCGCCGCAGTCACGCCGAAGGAGTGACCCTGGCCGGGGTGGCGCAGACGGCGTGGCCGTTCCTGACCGGTACCGCGCTGGGCTGGGTGCTCATCCGGGCGTGGCGACGCCCGGCCGCGCTGCTGCCCACCGGCGTCACGGTGTGGCTGGCGACCGTGGTGGCCGGGATGCTGCTGCGCAAGCTCAGCGGGCAGGGCACGGCCGTCAGCTTCATCGTGGTCGCCGCGCTGACCACCGCGGCACTGCTGCTCGGCTGGCGGGCGATCGCCCGATCAGTCTTCTGAATCAGATTGCGGCACAGGCTCTGTCGACACGGTGAGCGTCGCGCGTAGGCCACCGAGCGGGCCGTCGGACAACGCGATCGAGCCGCCGTGCAGCGCGGCCTGCTGCGCGACGAGGGCCAGCCCAAGCCCTGACCCGCCCGGGGCGGCGTTGCTTCCGCGCGAGAACCGGCCCAGCACGCTTTCGTGCTCGTCGACGGGCAGCCCGCGGCCGTTGTCGTCGACGATGATCGTCAGCACGGTGTCGCGCCGGTAGGCGGTCAACACGATGCGGGTGGCCTGCCCGTGGGTGATGGCGTTGCGCACCAGGTTGTCGACGGCCAGGCGCAGCCCGCCCGGCCAGCCGAGGACGAAGCCCAGCGTGTCGGCCGCGTGCACCTCGATCGTGACATCGCGGTTGACGCGCATGTTCTCCCGGGCCACCCGGTCGAGCATGTCGGTCACGTCGACGACTTCGCGGTCCTCGGCCTGCGCGAGTTCGCCCGATGCGAGTTGGCCCAGCGCGGTGATGATGCCTTCCACCCGGCGCTGCGCCCGAGACAGGTCGGCCACCACCTCGGCGCGTTCGTCGGCAGGCAGGTCGTGGATGCGCAGGGTGTCCAGATCGGCGCGCATGGCGGTCAGCGGGGTGCGCAGCTCGTGGGCGGCGTTGGCGGCGAAGTCCTGGGCCGCCTGCAGCGAGTTCGTGGTGGCCCGCTGGGCCGCGGCGAGCCGGTCGAGCATCGCGCTCATCGCCTCGGCCAGATCCTCCGCTTCCCGCACCCCGCGCACGTGCGGGATGTTCTCCGACCCCTTGCCCAGCTGTTTGGTGTGCTCGGTGAGCCGGCGCAGCGGCCGGATCGCAGGCCCGGCCAGCAGCCAGCCGAGGCCGGCGGCGATCAGCACGGTCACCACGCCGACCGCGGCGTAGAGCGGCACCCGCGCCCGGTTGAGCAGGATGCTGTCGGCTCGGATGCCGATCGACATCAGCACGCCGCCGTTCTGGTCGACCGGCACCGTGCGCACCCGGTACTCGACCCCGTTGACCGTGACGGTCTCGGTACCCGGCGGCAGAGCAGGGAGTTGGAAGCCGCGTTGGTACACCACCTGACCCGACGATCGGGAGCGCCCGGTCTGCAGCACGCCTCGCCGCTGGTCGGTGAGCTGCTCGGGATACACGCTCGCGTCGACGATCGCGTCCAGGCGCCGGTCGAGCTGGGCCGCGTCGTTGTTGGCCAACACCAGCGACGTGAGGATCGTGAACACGGCGACCACCGCCGCCGCGGCGGCCGCCGAGGCGATGGCGACCCGGGTGCGCAGCGACGCCGACCGGAGAGCGCGCGGAAGCCTCACCGACGGACCGAGGTCAGGATTCTCACGGCTCTTCCCGCAGCACGTAGCCGATGCCGCGCACGGTGTGGATGACGCGCGGCAGGCCGTCGCGCTCGAGTTTGCGCCGCAGGTACGAGACGAACACGTCGGCGACGTTGGTGTCGACGTCGAAGTCGTAGCCCCACACCAGCTCCAGCAGCCGCTGGCGGCTCAGCACCACGCCGGCGTTCTCGGCGAGTGCAGCCAGCAGATCGAACTCCCGCTTGGTGAGCTCGACGCGCTCTCCGGCGACGAACACCAGCCGACGCGACGTGTCGATGGTGAGCGACCCCACCGTCATCGTGTCCGAGGTCGGATCGGAGTGGTGGGCGCGGCGCAGCAGCGCGTGCAGCCGTGCCACCAGCTCACCGAGATCGAACGGCTTGGTCAGGTAGTCGTCGGCGCCGGCCTCCAGGCCCGCGATGCGGTCGTTGACGGTGTCACGCGCCGACAACACACAGATCGGGATGTCGTTGCCGAGCGCCCGCAGCGCCGTCACCACAGCGACACCATCGAGTTCGGGCATCTGCACGTCGAGCACCAGCGCGTCGTGGGACTCGCTGGACAGCAGCCGCAGCGCTTCCTTCCCCGTCGCGGCGACCCGCACGTCGAACCCCGAATGCCGCAGACCGCGGGCCACCGAGGTCCGGACATCCGGGTCGTCGTCCACCATCAGCACCGTCCGACCCGCGCCGTCCTGGGCGGACAGCTCCCCCCCACGAGTGGGCGAAGCGTCCACCCTGTCTCGCATCGCGCCTACGGGACGTTGGGTCCGTTGGGATCGCCCTCCGAGAAGCCGCACCGGTTCTTGATGTCGATCAGCGGCTGCCGGATCGCAGTCAATTCAGCTTTGACCTGCGGGTTGGCGTTCATGTAGTCGACCACCTTGGGGCGCAGCTCCTCGCGCGGCAACCCGTGCAGGCTGGTGAAGAAGTCGTTGACCTGCGGGTGGGTGAACAGGTACGCCGACGTCGACGCGGACACCCCCGACGCCACCCCCGCGAAATCGGCTGCGGTGCAGTTGGGCGGAACCGGCTGCGCCGACGCCATCGGCAGCGCGCTGAACAACGAGGCGCTGGCGACCGCGCCCGCGCCGAGTGCGCCGGCCACGGCGCGGCGCAGGATGGGGCCCGAGATCAACATGGAGTCTCCTTCAGCTTCAGGTGAGAGCCGGCACCTGTCGGGCCGGTCTGCAGACCATCCTAGGAAGCTAAGCAGACCGATAGCCGACTTTCCTGCCGAGCAATTAACGGTTGATGAGAAAACTTCTCACCGCAGCGGCGCGGCCGGGGCGGCTTCGGCTGCGCCGGTGTCCATGCTCTGGGCCCCGCCCTGCACAGCCGGAGAGGCGGCCTGCACCAGCCCCAGCAGCTGCGGCAGGGTGACCGGAAGGTCGCACTGGGCCGCCAGAGCAGTGAGCGGCCGCTGCAGGCGCTGCAGATCCGACTGCACCAGCGGGTTGGCGTCGAAGTAGGACTTGAGCGCACCGAGGGACTGCGCACCGCCCTGCTGCTTGGCGATCAGGGTCAGCGCCTGGTTGGTCTGCGGATGGGTCTCCAGATAGGTGCCGGTGTTCGTGGCCACGGCGCCCGCGGTCTTGGCGACCTCACTTGCCGCGCATGGGTCAGGCGCGGCCTCCCCCGCCGGTGCCGCGGGACCGGTGATCAGCACCGCTGCGCCACCCATGGCGAAGACGGCCGCTGCGGCGGCACCGACCCGGCGCGCGGTGAACTGCGTGGATGCGAACATGGCGAACTCCTCACGGTCTGCGCGCGCCTGCTGACGCCGCAAACCTTCCTACGGTCAACAGCAAAGATCCCCGACCGACGGACACCATCTGGCCCACGTCGAGGTCATCGTGCCATCACCGGCGCGCGGTGCCCAATCGAGCAGCCCGGCACCGTCTGCATTAGAGCTGCATGAGGCATCTCTGGCAGGACCGTTTGCGCCGTTCTGCTCACACCTGTCTGCTGTACCCTTTCGCTACGAAAGGCCGGGGAGAAAGTGGGGCCGTCCCATCCAGCAGTTCATGATGCGCGTGAGCAGCAACCTGCGCAGATTCCGCTGGGCGGTCTTCGCGGTGTGGTTGCTGCTTCTCGTCCCCTCGATGTACCTGGCCATGAACCAGTCCAACAACCTGACCGGCGGCGGCTTCGAGGTCGAGGGTTCCCAGTCGTTGTACGTCCAGCGCCAGCTCGAAGCGCAGTTCCCCGATCAGGGCGCTTCGCCGTTGGCGCTGGTCGCCGCCCCGCGACCGGACGCGTCCTTCGACGACATGAACGCCGCGGTGGCGTATCTGGAGAAGATCGCCGCCGAGGTGCCCAGCGTCACGGTCATGCCGAACCCGGGCCAGCCGCCCCCACAGCCGGATCGGCCCTACGTCATCACGCTGCAGCTCGGGTTCGAGAACACCGGTGCGGTCGACATCGCCAAGCAGCTGCGCCAGAAGGTCGGCATCGACGGCGATGACCCGGGCCAGACCCAGAACGGCAAGGTCCGCCTCTACGTCATCGGGCAGGGCGCACTCGGCGCCGCAGCCACATTGGCGACCAAACACGACATCGCGCAGGCCGAGCGCTGGAATCTGCCGATCGTGCTGATCGTCCTGCTGGCGGTGTTCGGTTCGTTCGCCGCCGCCGCGATGCCGCTGCTGCTGGGAGTGTGCACGGTCGCCGTCACGATGGGCCTGGTCTATTGGCTCTCGATGTACACGACGATGTCGGTGTTCGTCACCTCGACGGTGTCGATGTTCGGCATCGCGGTGGCCATCGACTACTCGCTGTTCATCCTGATGCGCTTCCGCGAGGAACTGCGCGCCGGCCGCGAACCCGAGGACGCCGCCGACGCCGCGATGGCGACCTCCGGGCTTGCGGTGGTGCTGTCGGGTCTGACGGTGATCGCGTCGGTCACCGGGATCTATCTGATCAACACGCCCGTGCTGCGTTCGATGGCCACCGGCGCCATCCTCGCCGTCGCGGTTGCCGTGCTGACGTCGACCACGCTGACCCCGGCGGTGCTGGCCACATTCGGCCGCCGGGCCGCGCGGCGCTCGTCGTACCTGCACTGGGGGCGCCGGGTGGAGGCGACCCAGTCCAGGTTCTGGACCCGCTGGACCGGCGGGGTGATGCGCAGGCCCTGGCTGTCGGCGCTGGCCGCGGCGGCGCTGCTGCTGGCGCTCGCCGCGCCCGCGTTCTCGATGGCGCTGGGCAACAGCATGCAGCGGCAGTTCGACCCGACCCACGAGATCCGCGGCGGCGTCAACGCCGCGGCGGAGGCGCTGGGGCCCGGAGCGCTCGGCCCGGTCCGGGTGCTGGTCACATTCCCGGACGGCAACGCCGCGTCGGCGCCGGCCAAGCAGCCGCTGCTGGACGCCATCCGGCAGAAGATGGCCCAGGCACCCAACACGGTCTCGGTCTCGCCCGCGGTGTTCGGCACGGACTACCGCAGCGCCCTGCTCTCGGCGGTGCTGTCGGTGGACCCCGAAGACATGGGTGCCCGCGACACCGTCGACTGGATGCGCGAACAGCTACCCGGCGTGGCCGGCAGCGACGCCCAGATCTCGGTGGGCGGACCGACGGCCCTGATCAAGGACTTCGACGACCGGGTCGCCGAGATCCAGCCCGCGGTGTTCGCGTTCGTGGCGCTCATCGCGTTCGTCATGCTGCTGGTGTCGATCCGCTCGGTGTTCCTGGCGCTCAAAGGCGTGGTGATGACCGTGCTCTCGGTGGCCGCCGCCTACGGCTCCCTGGTGGCGGTCTTCCAGTGGGGCTGGCTGGAAGACCTGGGCTTCAAACAGATCTCGTCGCTGGACAGCACGATCCCCCCGCTGGTGCTTGCGCTGACCTTCGGCCTGTCGATGGACTACGAGATCTTCCTTCTCACCCGCATTCGAGAGCGTTTCCTGCAGACCGGCAACACCCGCGACGCCGTCGCCTACGGCGTGTCGACCAGCGCGCGGACCATCACCAGTGCCGCGCTCATCATGATTGCGGTGTTCATCGGGTTCGCGTTCGCCGGCATGCCACTGGTGGCCCAGCTCGGGGTGGCGTGCGCGGTCGCGATCGCGGTGGATGCGACCGTGGTGCGGCTGGTGCTGGTGCCTGCGCTGATGGCGATGTTCGACGAGTGGAACTGGTGGCTGCCGCGCTGGCTGGACCGGGTCCTGCCGTCGGTCGACTTCGAGAAGCCGCTGCCCAAGGCGGACATCGGCGATTTGATCATCATCCCCGACGACATCTCCGCCCTCGCGCCGACCGGAGCCGACCTGCGTACCGTCGTCAAATCCGCCGCGAAGCTCAAAACGCTTGCGCCACAAGCGATCACCGTCGCCGACCCGCTGGCGTTCAGCGGGTGCCAGCCCTGCGGCAAGCTGATGGCAGGGCGGTTGAAGAGCGAGGGCCGCGTGCCGGCGACGATCAGCAACCGCGCGCACGGCAAGACCGTTGCGGTGAAGCTGCCCAAGCATCCGGTCACGATGTGGCGGGGCCGCCTCGACGTCGCGCTGGACGCGCTGGCCATCGAACGGGCCGGCGAACACACGGGCCGCCCGCCGCTGGAGCGGACCAGTCCGATGGAGACCACCAACGTGCTGCTGCCCACCGGGGACCGGCTGCAGATCCCCACCGGCGCCGAGACGCTGCGGCTCAAGAGCTTCCTCATCATGGAGCGCAACAGCGCCCGCGACTACTCCGAGTTCGCCGAACTCGTCGGATCGATGGACACGCAGACCGCGGCGGAAGTGCTGACCGGCATGGACCGGTACTACTGTGGTCAACCGGCGCGCGAGCACTGGGTGGCCACCCAGCTGGTGCGCCGCCTGGCCGATCCCCGGCCTTCGGACGGGCCCGACATCGCGTCTTCGGGAGCCGACGCGGAGGCCGAGTGGGCCGGTGTCAGGCAGCGGTGCCTTTCCGTCGCGGTGGCCATGTTGGAGGAGGCGAGGTGACTGTGTCGTCGGAACCGCGTTCTTCGCAGACCGGCGGTTCGCATCCCGGCACGCGCCCCGACGACCGGCCCGTCGAATTCTGGCCGACGGCCGCGATCCGCGCCGCGCTCGAGCACGACGACCTCGCCGTCTGGCAGCGCATCGTCGTCGCCATCAAACGCGATCCGTACGGCCGCACCGCACGGCAGGTCGAGGAAGTGCTCGAGACCGCGGAACCGTACGGGGTGTCCAAGGCGATGTCGGAGGTTCTGCTGCGCACCCGCGAGCACCTCGAGGCCAACGAATGCGCGGAGGTGGCCCGCCACGTGCGGCTGCTGCTGGACCGCTCGGGCCTCGGCGAGCAGGAATTCGCATCGCGGATCGGGGTGGCGCCTGCGGATTTCGCCCGCTATCTGGGCGGGACCGTCAGCCCGCCGGCATCGTTGATGATCCGGATGGGGCGGCTGTCCGAGCGCTTCGCGAAGATGCGCTCGCAGCGCCCGACCCGCTAGCCCCGATCCTTCTGCCGCGGAAGCGCATTCCTGGTCGTGATCGCGCGTCGACCACAGCCGTGGCTTCTCACTGGCGGGCGGTGACGGCGCCTCAGCGGGAATGCAGCGGCGAGACGTCCTCGACCAGCCAGCGCCCGTCGGTCTTGGCAAGCGACACCCGCAACGCGAGCACCGCACTGTCGGTCGGCTTGCCCGGGGAGGTCTGCGTGCCGCGCAGCACCACCGCCACACTGGCCGCCTGCGGTCCGATCGCCTCAACGCCCGCCGATACCGTGCTGGCCTGCGCCGAGATGTTGCGGCCGCCCAGATCCTTGGCGACGGTGGCGAAGTCGGCCTTGAACCGCTGCGCGCTCTCCGGCGACATCATCTGCGTCGCCCGGTCGATCGAGGCGGTCGGGTCCTGCGGGGTGAACGTCGCCGACGCTTCGGCGACGCTGCTGGCGATGCCGGTCACCTCGACACTGTCGGAGTTCAGCGTGCGATCGGGCACCGTCCACTGCGTGTAGCCGACCACCGCCGCGGCCACCAGCGCGGCGGCAGCCGTCCCGATCACCGCCAACCGCAGCCCAGGCCCGTCGTCGTCGGTGCCGACGGTGACGGCGTCACGGCGGGCCAGCACGAGGTTGACGATCACGCCCTGGACCACCAGCAGACACAGCACCGAACACACCGACACCCACCACAGCGGCCAGGCCAGCGCCATCCCGATGTAGACGAGCGCAGCCACCGCGGCCAGCGGCGCGAGCAGATCGAAGAGCGCGACGCGCAACAGGTTCCTCATCGGATCGGCTCCAATCGCGAGATCAGCAGCTTGCCGTCCACGTCGGAGACGTCGAGCCGAAGCGTCCAGCGCACGGTCTGCGGCTTGTCGGTGCCCGCGTTCTCGCTGATCGACGTCGCGACCACCAGCACGGTGTCGGTGCGGCTCGCGAAACCGGCCAGCTCGGGCGGCGGCGGAGCGGCCGGCGCGCCGGGCTGCTGGTGGTGCACCGTTTCCAGCGCGACGGCGTTGATCTGTCCGGTGGTGCGCGCCTTCAGTGTGCGCACCAGCTTGCGGTAGGGCTCGACGGTCTGCTCGAAGTCGGCGTTGAGTTGCCCCACGGTGCCGTCGTGCAGTGTGGTGAGGTCGGTGTCGACGGTGTCGGCGGTCATGTTGACCAGCACGCCGGTCCACTCGGCGGCAGCCTGCAGCACGCGGGTGCGGTAGGCCCGTTCGTCGGTCTCACCCCGGTGACCGGTCCAGATCATCACCGACAGGACCACGGCGACGACGGCGACGACGGCCAGGACCGCCGAGGCGATGCCGTAGCCGGTGACGGCACGGCGCGGCACCTCCTCCTCGCCGCTGCGGGGTTCTGGCTGGTCATCGGGCATGCGGGTGAGGGTACCCGGGGGGTTCTGGAAGGATGTCGGGGTGACGGTAGAAGCGACATCTCTCAAGTCAGGTATCGATCTGCGCTACGTCGACGACTCAGCGCGGCCGCAGGACGATCTGTTCGGTCACGTCAACGGGCGCTGGCTCGCCGAATACCAGATCCCGGCAGACCGGGCCACCGACGGGGCCTTCCGCACGCTCTACGACCGCGCCGAGGAACAGATTCGCGACCTCATCACCGAAGCAGCCGAGGCTGGGGCGTCCGAAGGGACCGACCAGCAGCGCATCGGAGACCTCTACGCAAGCTTCATGGACGAGCAGACCATCCGCGAGCGTGGGCTCGCCCCGCTGCTCGAAGAGCTGGCCACCGTCGACGCCGCCGACACTCCCGAGGCGCTGGCCCGGGTACTCGGCACGCTGCAGCGCACCGGCGTCGGCGGCGGCACCGGCGTGTACGTCGACACCGATTCGAAGGACTCCACCCGCTACCTGCTGCACATGACCCAGTCCGGCATCGGGCTGCCCGACGAGTCGTACTACCGCGACGAGCAGCACGCAGAGATCCTGGCCGCCTACCCGAGGCACATCGCCGCGATGTTCGCCCTCGTCTACGGCGGGGAGCACAGCCAGACCGCGGGCGACATCGTCGCGCTGGAGACCAAGCTCGCGGCCGCGCACTGGGACGTGGTCAAGCGCCGCGACGCCGACCTGACCTACAACCTGCGCAGCCTGGCGCAGGTCACCGCCGAGGCGCCCGGCTTCGACTGGGCGGGGTGGTTGAGCGCCCTGGGCGCCGCTCCGGCCGAGGTCGTGGTGCGTCAGCCCGACTACCTCACCGCGTTCGCCGAGCTGTGGTCGACCGAGAGCCTCGAGACGTGGAAGACGTGGCTGCGGTGGCGGCTCATCCATGCCAGGGCCTCACTGCTGACCGACGAACTGGTGGCCGAGGACTTCGCGTTCTACGGCCGGCTGCTCTCGGGCACCGAGCAGATCCGCGACCGCTGGAAGCGTGGCGTGTCGGTGGTGGAGTCCCTGATGGGCGACGCGCTGGGCCGGCTCTACGTCGAGCGGTACTTCCCGCCGCAGGCCAAGGCCCGGATGGACGAACTGGTGGCCAATCTGCGTGAGGCCTACCGGGTCTCGATCAACACCCTGGAGTGGATGACACCGCAGACACGGGAGAAGGCGCTGGCCAAGCTGGACAAGTTCACCCCGAAGATCGGCTACCCGGCGAAGTGGCGGGACTACTCCTCGCTGGTGATCGCCCGCGACGACCTGTACGGCAACTACCGTCGCGGCTACACGCTGGAGTACGACCGCGATCTGGCCAAGCTCGGCGGGCCGGTGGACCGCGACGAATGGTTCATGACGCCCCAGACCGTCAACGCGTACTACAACCCCGGGATGAACGAGATCGTGTTCCCGGCAGCGATTCTGCAGCCCCCGTTCTTCGACGCCGACGCCGACGATGCCGCGAACTACGGCGGCATCGGCGCAGTGATCGGCCACGAGATCGGCCACGGCTTCGACGATCAGGGCGCCAAGTACGACGGCGACGGCAACCTGGTGGACTGGTGGACCGACGAGGACCGCAGCGAATTCGGTTCGCGCACAAAAGCCTTGATCGAGCAGTACGAGACGTTCACCCCCCGGGGGCTTGACCCGTCGCACCACGTGAACGGCGCGTTCACCGTCGGGGAGAACATCGGCGATCTCGGCGGGCTCTCGATCGCACTGCTGGCCTACCGGCTGTCCCTGGGCGGCAAGCCGGCGCCGGTGATCGACGGGCTGACCGGCGAACAGCGCGTGTTCTTCGGCTGGGCTCAGGTGTGGCGGACCAAATCCCGTGAGGCCGAAGCGATCCGGCGGCTGGCCATCGATCCGCATTCGCCGGCGGAGTTCCGCTGCAACGGCGTGGTGCGCAACATGGACGCCTTCTACGAGGCATTCGAGGTCAGTGCGGACGACGAGCTGTACCTGGAGCCCGAACGGCGCGTGCGGATCTGGAACTGATCGGTCAGCCGACGGGCAGGCGAAGTACGTACCCGGCTTCGAGGGCAACCCACAGCGCGCCGTCGGAGGCCATCGCGAGTCCGTGCGGTTCACTGCCTGCGGGCAGGTCGATCATCACGACCTCGCCGTCGGCGCCGACGCGGGCGATCTGGTCGCTCTCCCACAGACTGACCCAGACCCCGTCGGACTGGTCGGCCACCACCGCGTGGGGTTTGCCCGGCAGTTCGAGTTCCTGTATCGCCTCGTTCATCGGGATGCGGCCCAGCTTGTCTGCCCGAATCTCGGTGAACCACACCGCATCGTCGTGTGTCGCCGTGATGCCGACCGGCCCTGCCGCCGGGGTCGGCGTCGGCCGGACGCTGAGGTTTCCTGCCGTGTCCACCCGCCCGATGGCACTGGACTGGTTCAGGGTGAACCACATCGCGTCGTCGGGACCCGCGGTGATCATCGACGGGGCGCCGCCGGGCACGGCGATCACGTCCAGCTCGTCGCCCGGGCCGATCCGGCCCACCGTGCCCGACGTCATCGTGGTGAACCACAGTGCCCCGTCGGGGCCGACGCAGAGCCCGAAAGGAGAGCTGCCGCTGGGTAATTCGACCTCGCGCTGCGCGCCGTCCATGCCGATTCGCCCGATCCGGTCGTCACCGCTGCGGGTGAACCAGATGCCGCCGTCCGGCGCTGCCACGATTATCGACGGCTTGCTCTGCGGGTGCACCGGGTGGACGTCGAGTTCACCGCTCGGCGTGATGCGCGCAATCTCCCCGCTGTGCACGAGTGTCACCCAGATGGCGCCGTCCGGCCCCTGGGCCAGTGCATACGGGCCGCCGGGAACGGGGATGTCCAGGGCGCGGCTCACGCCACGACGGTACGGCACGGCACGGCACGCTCAGAACAGGAAGCGAGCCCGCACCTCCGGCGCCGAGCGGCCTCAGCGAAAGAAGGGCTTGAGCGCCAGCAGGTATCCGGCCAGCAGCACCAGCGGCGCGGCGAGCGGAATCCACGGCAGCTCGACGGGCACCGCGACGACGACGGCCGTGACGGCGGCGAATCCGACCGCCGCCGTCATCGTCGGTACGGTGGCGGCCTGGTACCGGGTGACCAGATAGGCCGCGGCCGCGAGCCCGGACAGCGTGACGGCCAGCGGTGCGGGGCCGGCGAGCAGGATCGTCAGCACGGCGGCCGCCACCGCGACCGTGGCCGCAGGACGCCACCAGATCGCCGCGCCGACAGCGAGGGCGGCCACCCCCGCCGCAACCAGCGCCCACCCATGCCCGTCGCCTACTGCCGCTGCGATCATCACCGCCGCAAAGGCCAACGGCAGCAGCACCTTTGGTGTCATCATCGCCGCTCAGGGAGCAGCGCCATCGCCTGATCGAGGGTGGCATCGTCGGGCCAGGCCACGATGTCGACGCCGACGGTCGCCATGTCGCGATACATGAACGAGCGCTGCATCGCCCACACGCGTTCGACGAGTGGGTCGAGATCGCCGTCGACGGGGCACCCCTGCAGCACGTCGACGGCAACCACCGCGTGCCCGCGCCGGCGCAGGTCGATCAGCGCGAGGGCGAACTCGGTGTCGAGCATCGTGGAGAACGCGACGACGATTGCCCCGGCGGGCAGCGCGGGACGCGGCGCCAGCGTGCCGGTGCCGGTCTCGTAGCCGCCGGTCGCGCCCAGCATGGTGTCGAGGATTCGGTAGAACTGCCGGGCACCGATGTCGGCGCCCAGCCAGCGGGTGGTGCGGCCACCCAGGGCGACCAACCCGGCCCTGTCGCCGTAGCGCAGCGCGCTCTGCACCACCTGCGCCGCACCGCGCGCCGTCCGCTCGGTGGCGGCCGTGGCAGGCCCCGGGGGTTGCGGGTAGGTATCGAACAGCACCACCACGTCGGCGGCCCGATCGGTCAGCCGCTCGGTGATGTGCAGAGCGCCGCGCCGCGCGCTGACAGGCCAGTTGACGGTGCGCAGTTGGTCGCCGGGCACATAGGGCCGGATGTCGGCGTACTCGACGCCGGGTCCGGTGTGGCGGGTGAGGTGGGTGCCGAGCCGGTCCAGCAGTTCGGTGCGGGGAATCGCTGTCGACTGGGGCGGCGCGACGGGGAACACGCAGACCTGCGCGGCGGGTGCGCAACCGATGCCCTCGAGCAAGCCGCCGCGGCCCAGCGCCCGCACGGTCGCCTCCACCGGATAGCGGCCCCACCGCGCGGCCTGCACCGCCACCGTGGGCGCCGGTCCCCTCTCGACGAGTTCGACGGTCATGCCCTCCGGCGCGCTGGCGCGCACTTGCACGGGGCTGCCGTCGTCGGCCGCGGCGCCGACCGTGATCTGCACGCGTTCACCTTCGAAGCAGCGGTGCTGTGGCGGGTCGCCGCTCACCGACACCGTCGGGACGGGTCGCTGCCACCCCAGTGAGCAGAGCACCGCCACCAGCGGGGCGGCGAAGCCGACCAGCTCCCACCGGCCGGTCAGCACCCCGGCGACAAATGCCAGCGCTGCGCAGCTCGCCAGACAACGCGTCAACGACGATGCGCGCCAGTCCAACTCGACGACTGTCATGGTGTTCCGCGCGGTACGGGCGTGCGGCGCAACAGGTCGTCGACGACGTCGGCGCCGGCCACCTTGCGCACCCACATCTCCGGGCGCAGGCTGATGCGGTGCGCCATCACCGGTACGGCGAGCGCCTTGACGTCCTCGGGGATCACGTAGTCACGGCCCAGCAGCAGCGCGCGGGCCCGGGCCAGCTGCACCAGGTCCAGTTCGGCGCGGGGGCTGACACCGACGGCGACCTGCGGGTGGTGGCGGCTCGCTGCGGCCAGGCCGACGACGTAGTCGAGCACGTCGTCGTGCACGGTGACCAACTCGACCGACTCCTGCATGGCGAGCAGCTCCTGCGCGGTGACCACCTGGGTCACTTCCGGCGGTACCGATCCGCGCTGCAGGCGGCGCCGCAGCATCGTCGTCTCCTCCTGCGCGGAAAGGTATTTCAATTCCAATCGCAGCGCGAACCGGTCCAACTGGGCCTCGGGCAACGGGTAGGTGCCCTCGTATTCGATCGGGTTGTCGGTGGCCAGCACCAGGAACGGCTCGGGGAGTCGGTGGGTGACGCCGTCGATGCTCACCTGACGTTCGGCCATCGCCTCCAGCAGCGCTGCCTGCGTCTTGGGCGGAGTCCGGTTGATCTCGTCACCGAGTAGCAGATTGGTGAACACGGGTCCGCCCCGGAACTCGAACCGTCCCGACTGCATGTCATAGATGGTCGAGCCCAGCAGATCGGCGGGCAGCAGGTCGGGGGTGAACTGCACGCGGGTGAAGCGCAATCCAAGGGCGGCGGCAAAAGACTTGGCGATCAACGTCTTTCCCAGTCCGGGCAGATCCTCGATGAGTATGTGCCCGCGGGCGAGCACAGTGGTGAGGATCAGCGTCAACGCCGCCCGTTTGCCGACGACGGCCCGGCCGATCTCGTCGAGTACCGCGTCGCACGCCGCGGCGGTGGTGGCGATCTGCGCACTCACAGCCGGGCCAGCCGATGCAGGATCTCGTCGAGCACCTCGCGGCCCGGCCCCGGCTCCGTGGCCCCGGTGCGGGAGATGTTCTCCGGGTCCACCCACGGCCAGAGCCGGTCGCCGAACAACATCCGGCCTGTCGACTCGAAGCCGTTGAGGTCGCGACGTTTCCGGTTCCCGGCGGCGAGCTCGAACTGGCGCGCCAGCATCGGCCGCAGCCTGCGGTCCCAGTCCGCTCGCGAGGAGTCCGCCCATGAGATCAGCGTCTCGGTGCGAGAACGCCAGCGCTGCAACGAGATCTCGGCCATATCGATGGGATGCTCCGGCTCGGCACTGGGACGCCGGACGAGGTACCAGCGCAGCGTGACCAGCACGACGGCCAGGGCCGCACCGGTGACGGCGACCACCAGCGCGCGATCCGCGAGCGCGAAGGCGCAGATCTCCACGGTCAGGATCAGCACCACTCCGGCCGCGACGATCCTCGTCATGAGGCGCCCTGGAGCTCGTGCTGCACCACCTGCAGTGCCCGCACCGCCTCGTCGCGGTGGCCCTCGTTCATCACGTGCGGGCTGAACCGCGCCTCCTCGAACAGGTCGACCAGCTGAGCGGCGCTGCCGGCGTGCACCACGCGCCGCGCGACGGCCCGGGCGAGCACTTCCGACGGCGTGTCCGAGGCCTGCGGGACGGTGCCCGGCGACTTTCCCAGCTCCTGTTCCATCGCGAGGTAGCAGGCGATGATCGCCTCGCGCGGGTCGCGGCTGCGGTCGCCGACCTCGGCCAGTCCCCGTTCGGCGGCGCGAGCCAGGTCGGGCCGCTGCTGTCGCGGCACGCCCGGCGCGGGCCCGTCCATGGCCGCCGGCGCGACCGGGGCGCGACGACGGCGCCCGGTTATCGAGGCGACCACCGACAGCAGGAACAGCGCGAGCGCCGTTCCCATCAGCAGACTGAACACGCTGCCGCCACCCCCGCGCTCCGGCGCGGCGGTCTGCGGATCCCCCGGCGCGTCGGGTGGCTGCGCCGGCGGCGGCGCGGCATCCGGGGCTGGCGGATCGAACGTCGACGTCCACCGCATCAGCAGCGCAACGATCAGCAGCCAACCGAGCAGCGCGGCACCCGCGATCAGCAACAGCCGCCACGGGATCGCGCCGCCTGCTCCGACGTCACGCCGCAGCGGTTCACCTTCGGCGTGCGGGGGACGCGGCTGGCGGGCCCGCGCGAGCACCGACACAGCGATCGCGGCGACCGACACCACCAGCATGACGACGACGGCGACAAGCGAGCGCGTTCCACCGGGATCCGTCTCGGGCGAGGGGGGTGGCGCGCCGGGCACCACCCCGCGTAGCGCCACGACGGCGAACAGCGTCAGCGCGAGCACGCCGACGGTGCGGACCACCGCCTTGTCGTCACCGGGCATCCGCGCCCCACCCTTCGCCTGCCACCATCGTGGCACGGCGGATGGCCGCGCAAGTGTGACTAGCTCAGAACATCTGCCAATCGGACGCGCCGTCGGGCTGGTTGTAGAGACCGCCCTTGGAATTCTTGACGACGACCGGATCACCGCTGCCGAAGTTGTCGTAGAACCACTGCGCGTTGGCGGGGCTGAGGTTGATGCAGCCGTGGCTAACGTTGCGTTTGCCTTGGTCACCGACCGACCACGGTGCGCTGTGCACGAAGATGCCGCTGTTGTCGATACGCACCGCGTCCTGCACCTTGAGCTTGTAGCCCTCGGCCGAATCGACCGGCACCCCGTAGGTGGAGGAGTCCATCACGATGTCGGCGAACTTCTCCAGCACGTAGTAGGTGCCGTTCTTGGTCTCGTGCTTGCCGTCGGTCTTGCCCATCGACACCGGGAACGTCTTCTCCACCTTGCCGTTCCGCACGATCGTCATCGTGTGCGTCGAGTCGTCGACGGTGGCGACGAGCTGCTCGGGCACCGTGAAGCTGGACTTGGTGCCTGCGGCGTCGATGTTGACGACCGTGCCGGCGGGCCAGAAGTCCTGCGGGCGCCAGCGCAGCTGCGTGTCGCTGGTCCAGTAGAAGCGGCCCGGCACCGGCGGCACCGACGAGATGTGCACGGCGTCCTGCGCCATCTGCCGGTTGGCGATGGGGCGCTGGAAGTTGATGTAGATCGGCTTGGCCGCACCCACGATCGATCCGTTGGTGGGGTTGAACGACGGCGGCACGAACGGCGGCTGCCCGACGAACGGCGTCGGGTTCTGCCCGGCAGGCGTGCCCTCCGGGATGGGCATCGGCTGACCCGGGATGACGGCGAACGGATCGGCCGGCGTCGGGGCGGCGTCAGACGCGGCTGCCGGAGCGGGCGGCGGCGCGAACGGGTTCGGGAAGGCCAGCGGCTCCGGCGGGGGCGGCGGCACGAACGGATCGGCGGGCGCCGGCGGCGGCGCCACGTCGGGCTGCGCGAGTGCGGACGGGGCACTGAGCACCATGCCGACGAGCACGGTCAACACCGACATCACGGCGATCGACCGCTTCTTGTTTGCCTGCCGCATGCACATACCTCCAGTCGCGCGACTGCACCCAGTGTGGCACAGCGCCGAGAACGATTCTCCTGGCCAGCGGGCTGACATACCCCGAGTAAGCCCTCTCGTGGCACCTCTGACCTGCACTGATGATCGTCGCCGCGGCCTCAGGCGTTACCAGAGTGGGCCGTAGGCTTTCACGATGATCGTCGCGTTCAGCATCAGCCCCCTGTCGGGGGATTCCTCGGGTTCGGTCGGCGACGCAGTCGCCGAGGCGGTGCGCGTGGTGCGCGCCTCGGGTCTGCCCAACGAGACCAATGCCATGTTCACCAACATCGAGGGCGAGTGGGACGAGGTGATGGCCGTGGTCAAACGCGCCGTCGAGGCGGTGGCCGCCGTCTCCCCACGCGTCAGCCTGGTTCTCAAGGCCGACATCAGGGCGGGCCACACCGGCCAGCTCACGGCCAAGGTGCAGCGGATCGAGGACGCCCTCGGCGAATGACCCCCCGCGGGCACGTTGCCTCGCCGGCGCAGACACCTTGCCCTGAAGTAAGAACAACTGTTCACTCAAAGGTGGTGCTGGCATGCGCACGACGGACATGCAGTCCCTCGGCGAGGTGGCCGCAGAGGGCCTGACCGTACTGAACACCCTGGTCCGCGGGGTGCACACCGGGATAGCCGGCCGCGTGTTCACGTCCATCGGCCCGACGGCGCGACCGGTGCAGATCGTGCACGACGCGATCGCCGGCGCGGTGTACAGCGCACTGGACGTCACCGGCGCGCGCGTGCCGCCGAAGGTCGCCCAGTTCGCGGCGGCGGGCCTGGCGTTCGACGATGACCCACCGCTGGACGAGCGGCACGGGGTCGCGGAGGCCATCGCCGCTCTCAACGGCATCTACGGCGACGAGCTCGCCCAGCGCGGCAACCCGTGGGCCGCCCCCATGGCGGTGCGTTCGGGCGGACGCGCGGTGGCCCTCACGCCCGACGCCATCAGCGCAGCGTTTCCCGCGCCCACCGACAAACTCGCGGTGTTCGTCCACGGGCTCTGCCAGACCGAGTCGTCGTGGCGCCGCCCGCCCCGGCCGTCGACCGGCACCGAGCCGGCCTGGTACGGCGAAGGTCTGCACGACGAGCTGGGCTACACGCCCATCGAGATCCGCTACAACACCGGGCTGCACATCTCGACCAACGGCCAGGCGCTCGACGACCTGCTGACCCGCCTGGTGGAGGTGTGGCCGGTCCCCGTCAGCCGGATCGCACTGATCGGCCATTCGATGGGCGGGCTGGTGGCCCGCTCGGCCTGCCACTACGCCAACGATCGCAACCGCCGGTGGTGCCGGGCGACCCGGCATGTGGTGTGTCTGGGCTCCCCGCATCTGGGCGCAGATCTGGAGAAGGGCGTCAACGCCGCCAGCTGGCTGATGATCCGCCTGCGGGAAACGCGCGCGATCGCCGAGCTGCTCAACCTGCGCAGCGACGGCATCAAGGACCTGCGGTACGGCGCCCTGCTCGACGACGACTGGGCCGAGGCGGACCCCGACGAATTCCTGCGGGACCGCTGTCGGGAGGTGCCGTTCCTGCCCCACGCCCGCTACCACTTCGTGGCCACCTCGGCCGCGCCCGCTGTGCTCGGCGCCGTGGTGGGCGATCACCTGGTGCGGCCGGCCAGCGCCTCGGGCCGGGGCCGCAAGCGCCGACTGCCCTTCGATGAAGACGCCGGACTGGTGATGACGGGCCTGCACCACTTCGATCTGCTCAACCACCCGCAGGTCTACGACCGTCTGCACCAGTGGCTTTCCCGGAAGTGAGCCTGAAGTGAGCAAAGCCACACCGCTGCGGGATTCGGATCGAGCTGTCTGACAACGACTCACGACCATGGACACACACGACAAGCACGCATCGCCCGACCGGGCCGCGCCGCTGGGTCCGGTGGCCGGCGAAACACTGAAGGACGCGGCCAACTGGCCGGGCCACACGATGATCGCGGTGGGGCTGCTCGCCGTCGCGCTCTCGCTGTGCGGATTCGCAGTGGGCAGAAGCGGATTGGCGGCGGCCGCGGTGGTGGTGGCCGTGGTGGCGTTGACGGCCGGCGTCAGCTGGCTGTACGCCGAACACCGCAGGCTGCGCAAGCAGGCTGCCGACCTCTCGGCCGAGCGGCCGGAGGACGTGCCACCGGTCTAGTTGTCCCCAGAACCCAGTTCATCCACAGGCTGTCGCTTCGGTGCGGTCAATTGTCGTATGGCTCGGGCACATTGGGGTCATGTCCCCGGTCAGTTCTCTCGCTGTCGATGAGCGGTTGTCGGTGCTGCATGAGGAGTTGGCGGAGCTGACGGGGCAGCGCAACGCCATCGATGCGCGGATCGTGGAGATCGCTGCCGAGATCGACCGTGATGAGTTGTGGGCGGCTGCCGGTGCACGGTCGACAGCCGGGTGGCTGGCCTGGAAGACCGGGGTGTCACCGTCGCGGGCGCAGACGATCGCCGGGATCGCACATCGCTACGACGAATTCCCGCAGTGCATCGAGGGGTTGCGGGAGGGACGGTTCTCCCTCGATCAGGTCGGGGTGATCGCTGAGCGTGGCCTGCCTGGCTCTGACGAGCACTTCGCCACCATGGCGCGCTGCGCCACCGTGAGCCAGCTGCGGACCGCGTTGAAGATGCAACCCAAACCCACTCCCGAGCCCCAACCCCGACCAGACGACGAGGACGACGACTCGGGTGAGGTGGTCGATCCGGGACCGCAGGTGTCGATCACCTCGACGTCGGATGAGCAGTACACGTATTGGCGCATCGCGTTGCCGCATGTGGAGAACGCCGCGTTCGATGCGGCGCTCGCGTCGCATCGCGACGCACTGGTCACCGAATGGAAGGCCGGAGACCCTGACGGGCGGGCGTCAATGCCGAACACTGCGGCGGCGTTCCTGCGGTTGGTCGAGGCCAGCTGGGACGCCGAGGCCGCGGCCCGCCCGCACGGGCAGCGCACCACCGTCGTCGTACACGTCGACACCGCCGACAAGATCGCCGCCCTGCACCTAGGACCCGTTCTCGGCGATGCCGATCGCCGCTATCTGACCTGTGATGCAACGTGCGAGGTGTGGTTTCACCGGGACGGACAGG
>JBFMGT010000023.1:0-87401 GCA_040752555.1 Actinomycetota bacterium
GCACCCACTTCGGGCATCAGACCCGGCGCTGGAACCCCAAGATGAAGCGGTTCATCTTCACCGACCGCAATGGCATCTACATCATCGATCTGCAGCAGACGCTGACCTACATCGACAAGGCCTACGAATTCGTGAAGGAGACCGTGGCCCACGGTGGCTCCATCATGTTCGTCGGCACCAAGAAGCAGGCGCAGGAATCGATCGCCGAAGAGGCGACCCGCGTCGGCATGCCCTATGTGAACCAGCGCTGGCTCGGCGGCATGCTCACCAACTTCTCCACCGTGCACAAGCGTCTGCAGCGCCTCAAGGAGCTCGAGGCGATGGAGCAGACCGGCGGCTTCGAGGGTCGCACCAAGAAGGAAATCCTGATGCTGACCCGGGAGAAGAACAAGCTCGAGCGCTCGCTCGGCGGTATCCGCGACATGCAGAAGGTGCCCTCGGCGATCTGGGTCGTCGACACCAACAAGGAGCACCTGGCGGTCGCCGAGGCGCGCAAGCTGAACATCCCGATCATCGCGATCCTGGACACCAACTGCGATCCCGACCTCGTCGACTACCCGATCCCGGGCAACGACGACGCGATCCGCTCGGCCGCGCTGCTCACCAAGGTGGTCGCCTCCGCCGTCGCCGAGGGCCTGCAGGCCCGCTCCGGCGCCGGTGCCAAGGCCGATTCCGATGCGGCAGGCGCTGAGCCGCTCCCCGAGTGGGAGCAGGAGCTGCTGGCCGGTGCCACGGCGTCGCCGACTGCGGCCGGTGCCGCGCCCGGAACGCCCGAGGCCGACATCCAGACCGAACCCACCCCCGCACAGAACCCCTAGGAACACATCAATGGCTAACTACACCGCTGCCGACGTCAAGCGCCTGCGGGAGCTGACCGGCGCCGGCATGCTGGACAGCAAGAACGCGCTCGTCGAAGCCGAGGGCGATTTCGACAAGGCCGTGGAGCTGCTGCGCATCAAGGGCGCCAAGGACGTCGGCAAGCGCGCCGAGCGCGCCACCGCAGAGGGACTGGTGGCCGCCAAGGACGGCGCGCTGATCGAGCTCAACTCCGAGACCGACTTCGTCGCCAAGAACGCCGAGTTCCAGGCCGTCGCCGACCAGATCGTGGCCGCCGCGGCCGCCGCCAAGGCCACCGATGTGGACTCGCTGAAGGCCGCGCAAGCCGGCGACTCCACGGTGGAGCAGGTCATCGCCGATCTGTCGGCGAAGATCGGCGAGAAGCTCGAGCTGCGGCGCGTCGCCTACTTCGACGGTCAGGTGGAGACCTACCTGCACAAGCGTGCCGCCGATCTCCCGCCGGCCGTCGGTGTGCTCGTCGAGTACACCGGTGACGACAAGTCCGCGGCGCACGCGGTCGCGCTGCAGATCGCGGCTCTGAAGGCCAAGTACCTCACCCGTGAGGACGTGCCCGAGGACATCGTCGCCAACGAGCGTCGCATCGCCGAGGAGACGGCCCGCACCGAGGGCAAGCCCGAGCAGGCGCTGCCCAAGATCGTCGAGGGTCGCGTGACCGGCTTCTACAAGGACGTCGTGCTGCTCGATCAGCCGTCGGTGTCGGACAACAAGAAGACCGTCAAGGCGCTTCTCGATGAGGCCGGCGTGACCGTGACGCGGTTCGTCCGGTTCGAGGTCGGTCAGGCCTGACAAGGCCAGGCCTGACGACAGCTTTTCGCGCGGCCCCCGGAACTGCGGTTCCGGGGGCCGCGTGCGTTGTGGGGAATCTCGCTCCAGAGCCGCGCCATCGCGCGATGGCAACAAAGTTTTCGGGCAGCGGTCTTTGCCAGATTCCACGCAGTGGGAACAGAAATTGCCTCGACGACAATTCCTGCGTGGGCGGGGCACTGTCATGGGTCCGAGTCACACGGCTCGTCTTCTTTGCCCAGTGGAGTACCTGGCGTACACAGCAAACTATTCCCGAGGATTATCGGGCTTGACGTGATGCTGTCAATAGCCGCAAATGCCATCGTTGAGTGACTATCCGAGTTAATCTCGGCGAGTGGTACGAGCCGAGATAGCCTGAGGTCAACTATGACCGGTGTTATCGACGTTCAGGCTGCGGCAAATGCATCCCCGGAGCCGGGTGCGGCAACCCCGCCACTGTTGCGCGCGGTTGTCGCCGCGCCGCGCCGCAAAGTGTGGACTCCCATCATCCTCGCGATCGACTTGACGTGCGGTTCGCTGGCCGTGGCCATCGGCATGACGATCGCCAATCACCGGCAGCTGCTGCTACCGCCGACGTGGATGATGTGGTTCTTCACCCCCACGGTCGTCGCCTTGTTCGCTATCCGGGGCCTGTACAAGCGGTCGCTGAACCGCTCGTTCCTCGACGAGCTGCCGAAGATCGAAGCGCTCATCGCGGTCTCTGCGATGTTGCTGATGACCGGGATGGTCCTCAACACCCACATCGAGGGGTCCCGCAGCACTGCGGTGGCGCATGTGTGGGTGTGCGCGGCGGTGCTCATCCCGCTGGGGCGCCTGCTGGCCTTCATCGTTCGGGCTCGGCTGTTCCGCCGCGAAAAGATGGTCGCGCCGACGCTGATCGTCGGCAACGGCAGGATCGCCGCCAAGGTGGTGGATCGGTTGGAGGTGAGCCCGGACTACGGCCTGCGGCCCGTCGGTCTCATCGACGATGAGGTGCCCTCGTTGGGCCTTGATCGCGACAAGCCGGCAAGCATTCCGTATCTGGGCAAGCTGGACAATCTCGACCGAGCGATCGACGAGACCGACGCCCAGTGTCTGATCGTGGCCTTCTCCCGTACCCGCGACGAGGCCATGACCGCGGCAGTCAAGGTCGCGCACCGGCGGGGGATGGCGGTGTGGGTCGTGCCGCGGATCTTCGACACCATCGGCGTGCACGCCAGCATCGACCACATCGGTGGGCTCCCGTTGATCTCGGTGCCGAGCACCAACCCGCGGGGTTGGCAGTTCGCGGTGAAGCATCTGTCGGACCGGCTCGTCGCGGCGATCGGTCTCGTGCTGATCTCGCCTGTGTTCCTGTCCTTGATGCTCGCGGTCCGATTGAGCTCACCGGGGCCCATCTTCTTCGGTCAGGCCCGGGTCGGGCGCGACGGGCGCGTCTTCGACTGTCTGAAGTTCCGTTCCATGCGACCACCGAGCGACGCCGATGCCACGTTCGAGCGCCGCGCCGACAGCGCGCCGGGCGGAGTGGAGGGCGAGGATCGGCGCACCCGCATCGGCAAGATCATGCGGGCCACGTCCCTTGACGAGCTGCCTCAGTTGATCAACGTGATCCGTGGTGAGATGAGCCTGGTCGGGCCCCGTCCGGAGCGGCCCGAGTATGTCGACCTCTTCAACGCCCAGATCGCGCGCTACGGCGACCGGCATCGGGTGAAGGCGGGGATGACCGGTTGGGCTCAGGTGCATGGCCTGCGCGGCCAGACCTCGATCGCCGATCGCGCCGAATGGGACAACTTCTACATCGAGAACTGGTCGCTCTGGTTGGACTTCAAGATTCTGGCGATGACAGTGGGCGCGGTGCTGCAGCGCGCCGAATGAGGCGGCGCCGCTGCCTGATCCCGCCGGTACGCTCTGGTACCGTCGCGCCATGACCCGCATCGATGCCTTCACCGACGACGCGCTCGGCACCCTCGACGCGGTCGGTGCGGTGGAGGCGATGCGCGCGGGAACGGTGTCCGCCGCTGAACTCGTCGACGCGGCCATCGCACGCACCGAGGCGGTCAACCCGGCCCTGAACGGTCTGGCCTACGAGGCATTCGACCGTGCCCGGGCGCGCGCCCGCCTGGCGTATCCCTACGGGGGTTTCTTCGACGGCGTACCCACGTTCATCAAGGACAACGTCGCGGTGGCGGGTATGCCCACACGGGAGGGTACCGACGCGTGGGCGGCGCGCACCGAAGCGCAGAACGGCGATTTCGCGCGCGCCTATCTGGCCACCGGTCTGGTGCCGCTCGGCAAGACACAGCTGTCCGAGTTCGGCTTCAGCGCCTCGGCAGAACATCCGCGTCTCGGCGCGGTGCGCAATCCGTGGCACACCGACTACACCGCGGGCGCCTCCTCGTCAGGTTCGGGCGCGTTCGTCGCTGCCGGTGTCGTACCGCTGGCCCACGCCAACGACGGAGGTGGCTCGATCCGCATCCCCGCCGCGTGCAACGGGCTGGTCGGGCTCAAACCGTCGCGGGGTCGGCTCCCGCTGGACCGCAATGTGCGTCAGATGCCGCTGCGCATCGTGCACAACGGCGTCCTCACCCGCTCGGTCCGCGACACCGCGGCCTACTACCGAGAGATGGAACGCATCGACGCCCACCCGAAGCTGCCACCGGTCGGGGACGTCCGGGCGGCTGGTATCGCACGCCTGCACATCGCGGTGTGCACACAGTCGATCGCGCGTAACTCCGCGCCCGAAGTCGCCGAACTGACCCTGCAGACCGCTGCGCTGCTCGAAGAACTCGGTCACCGGGTGAGCGTCGTGGACAACCCGGTCCCGCGCCGGTTCATCGACGATTTCCTGCTCTATTGGTCGTTTCTCGCGTTCGCGCTGGTGCGCGGTGGGCGGCGAACGTTCGGCGAGACGTTCGACCGCACTCGGCTGGACAGTCTCACTCTCGGGTTGGAGCGGCATGCCGCACGCAATCTGGCGCGCCTGCCCGGTGCGCTGGTGAGGTTGGCCCGTACCCGCCGCATCACCGCGCGGCTGCATTCGACCTACGACGTGCTGTTGACGCCGACGCTGGCCGACGTCACTCCCCGCATCGGGCACCTCGATCCCACGGCCGACTACCAGCAGGTCATCGAGAGGCTCATCGACTGGGTGGCGTTCACGCCTTTGCAGAACGTGACCGGAGAACCGGCGATCTCGTTGCCGCTGAACCGATCTGCGTCGGGACTGCCGGTCGGAGCGATGTTCTCCGCACCCCTGGGCCACGATGCGCGGCTGCTCGAGCTCGCCTACGAGCTCGAGCAAGCGCGGCCGTGGCCGATGGTCTCCAGCTGACGCACCACAACGAAATCCGTTGCGCGGGCGATACGGTGCCGTAACGAGAGCGGGAGTGAGTTAACACCGGCGATATTGCCGACGGACTCGGGTGTTACCTGCGGCTCGCACCATCACTCCTCGTGGAGACCAGTCAGGTCGGCCAGACATCCGCGCAGACGCGTCCGGAGCGGATTCCCGTCGGCTCGCAGAACACGGTGATGTGCCTCGTGCGGTTCGCGCTGGCCAACATCCGTCGCCGGCCCGAGCGGTTCGTGTTGTCAGTGCTGGGCATCGCCCTGGCGATCGCCTGTGTCACCGTGGTGCGCACGGTATCCGCCAGTTTCGCTATCACAGGCCAAGATTCGGTGACCGATGTGCTCGCCGGCGGGGCTCTATGGGTGGTACCCGCTGCGGGCGTGCACTACGACCCGGACGTCGAAGCGCTCGTCGCCGACGGTCCGGCGCCCGACATCGCGATACCGGCGGGATGGGCCGGCACCAAGACGCTGTCGGGAGTCGCGGACGTGGCCGGCCGGTCGGTGTCCCTTCGCGGCCGCGACGACGTCGCCCCGGGCGAGGCGCAGGTGGGATCCGGGCTCGTGCAGCGCCTCGGCCTGACCGACGGTGGCACCGTCACGGTCGGCGAGCACACCCTCCAGGTGCGCCTCAGTGGTACCGGAGAGTCGATCACAGTTCGGTCTGATGTCGCGGAAAGCATTGTGGGGCAACGTGGGTGGTGGGTCGTGTCGGGGCCTGCCGACTCCGAGAAGCGCCGTGACCTGGCGCAGGCTCTCGCGGCGGACGTCGGGCTACCGGCAACTCCCGATCCGTCGGTGCGGCCCGACCCCCAAGGGCGCGGCCTCATCTACGACACCGTCGGGGGATCAGGGCCGCTGACGTTCGAGCAGAAATTCTCTGCGCTGTTCTCCGGCCAGGTGACCGGGTCCACCCTTGGGCTGATCTCCACCATCGGCCTCGGGCTCGGTTTCGTCATCGCCGTGTCGTCGTTCTTGGCATCTGTCACCGAGCGGCGCCGCGAGTTCGGCATCATGTCGAGTATCGGACTGGCCGACGAGGTGTTGTACTTCTTCCTCGTCGAGTCGGCGATCGTGTTCGCGGCCGCCTACCTCGTGGGCATCACCGCAGCGGGAATCGCTGTGGCGCTGGTGCTCCCAGGAATCGCGACGTTGACGGCCTGGTTGCAGGGCATCGCGATGACGGCGATGTTCCTGCCCGCGATGGCCATCGTCGGTGCACTCGTTCCGGTGCACCGGCTGCTGCAGCAGCGTCCCGTCGCCCTGTTGGATGCCCGATGATCGGCCGTGGGTTGTCCTACGGGTGGTTGGCCGCGCGCCGGCGCGTGCGCGAGATGGTGTTGCCTGCCGTCACCACCGCGACCGGGGCCTTCCTCGTCGTTCTGGTCTTCGGCATGAGCGACGGGATCCGAAGGCAATCGGCGGTGTTGGGGCACGCGGAGGAAATCGGGCACGCCGTCGTGTTGATCGCTGTCACTGTTCTTCTCGTCGGCGTCGCCGAGGTGGCGGTGGCGACCACGAGAACCGTGGCGCACCGCACCCGGGAACTCGGCGTGCTGGGCGCCAACGGCGTCCCGCGCCCGCCGGTGGTCGCAGCGCTGCTCGTCGAACCCGTGGTTGCGGCGGCTCTCGGCGCCGTTGCCGGTGCGCTGCTGGCCATTCTCACCGGCCTGGTGCTGGCCGCGACCGGAGTGGTCGGCACCGGAGTATCGGTGCCCGGGTTGCTCCTGGGCGCCGGTGTGGCGATCGGCGTCAGCATCGTCGCCGCGCTGGCCACCAGCATCGTGCCGACGTGGAAGGCCGCCTCGCGACCGCCCATCCGATCGTTGACCGAAGGAGGCTGACATGACCGCGCCGGTGATCGAGATCTCGGACGTGTGGAAGCTACACAAGCTGGGTGACGAGGTGGTCAAAGCGCTCATGGCTGCCGATCTCACCGTCATGCCCGGTGAATTCGTCTGCCTGATGGGGCCGAGCGGGAGCGGGAAGTCCACGTTGCTCAACATCATCGGCGGGCTCGACCGGCCGACCAAAGGCACTGTGACCGTCGCCGGTAAGGACACCGGCACGCTGACGGAGAGTCAGTTCGCCGCGCTACGCCACGACACAGTCGGCTTCATCTTCCAGAGTTACAACCTGATTCCGTTCCTTTCCGCGGTCGAGAACGTCGAGCTTCCCTTGATGTTCGAACCCTACGACCGGGCCGCATTGCGCCGTCGTGCCACCGAGCTGCTCGAGCTCGTCGGCCTCGGCCACCGGATCCACCATCAACCGACCAAGATGTCGGGCGGTGAACAACAGCGGACGGCGATCGCCCGCTCGTTGATCAGCAACCCGGCGCTCGTGCTGGCCGACGAGCCGACCGCCAACCTCGACCACCGCACCGGCGAGACCGTGGTGCGCATGCTGCGGGAGCTGTGTTCGACGTTGGGCGTGACAGTGGTCGCCAGCACCCATGACCCCACGGTGGCCGACGAAGCGAGCCGTGTCGTCCGAATGAAAGACGGACAGATCGTCAACTGAGTTGGGAGACAACCTATGACGCAGACAGAGCCCGCTCCGCGCGCTGAGCGGGATGCGCTCATGACCACCGAGCTGGTCCCCGAGCAGATCCTGCCCAAGGTGATGACGACCTTCGGCCTCACCGCGGCCTACGTCTTCATCATCTGTTGGGTCACCGGATCGTCGGTGATGGCCGCCGGCGGCTGGACGGCGATACCGATGTGGGTGCTGGGCATCCTGACCTTCCTCATTCCGGCCGGCATGGCGGTGGTGGAACTGGGTAATTTGTGGCCGGGTCAGGGCGGGGTGTACATCTGGGCCACCCGCACCATGGGGGAGACCTGGGGTTTCATCGGCGGCTATCTGTCCTGGGTGCCGGTGATCCTCAACGCCGCATCCTCGCCGGCCGTTGTGCTGCAATTCCTGCTGCTGGCCTTCCACACCGAACTCGGCCTGACCACGAGCATCATTCTGCAGCTGGTGATCCTGTGGACCGTGATCGGTCTCGCACTGGCGAAACTGGCTGCCAACCAACGGATCATGAACATCGTCTTCGTGGTGTACGGCCTGCTGACGGTGACCATCTTCATCTGCGGACTGCTCTTCGCGGTCAAGAACGGCTCGGGCACCCCGTTCAGCTGGGCTGAGGCCACCGTCCCGAACTTCGCGGTGGCCGGGTTCCTCTACGGCACCGTGCTGCTGTACCTGCTCGGAGTGGAGACGCCCTACAACATGGGCGCGGAGTTCCTCTCGGTGCGCAAGAGCGGGCCGAAGATGATCCTGTGGGGATCGGCCGCGCTGGTGGCCATCTACCTGCTCACCACGCTGGGCACCATGATGGCGCTGCCCAGCGATGAGATCGACCCGGTGACCGGTGTGATCGGCATGCTCGACGTCGCCGGCTTCCCGGGGCTGATGGAGGTCTGCGCGATCGTGCTCGCCTTCATCATCGTGGTCGCCTTGATGACCTATCAGGTGGCGTACTCCCGGCTGATCTTCGTCTCCGGTCTGGAACGGCACCTGCCGCGACTGTTCACCCACCTCAACCCGCGTACGCGCAACCCGGTGACCGCGATCCTGATCCAGGGGGTCATCTCGTCGCTGATCCTGGTCGGGTTGTACTCGCAGAGCAGCATGGCCAATGTGACGATCTACTTGCAGGGCGGGTTGTCCACGGTGTGGTTGCTCTCGGGATTCTTCTTCCTGTTCCCAGTGATCATCGCCCGGCGCAAGTACGCCGATCGCTATGCCAACGAACAATTCTGGCGCATTCCCGGTGGCATGGTCGGCGTGTGGATCACCGTCGTCGTGGGCACGGTGGCCACCGTCGGCGGTGTCTACTACTCGTTCGTCACTCCGTGGATCGACGTGCCGTCGGCGACCTGGATGACCTGGGTGGGCGGCATCAGCCTGGGCATGTTCGCGCTGGGGTTGGTCGTCTACGTCTTCGGACGGCGGTCGGCGCACAAGGTTTCCAAGGAAGATGCGCTGGCCCATCTGGCCGTCTTCGACCTCACCGACACCAAGACCGAGGAGACCACTTCATGACGATGGAGGACACGCGTGCGCGCAGCGCGAGCGCGCCAGCCGCATCGGTGTATCCGCTCGACCCGCTCACCGGAGCCGAGATCGAGGCCGCGGCCGAGATCGTGCGTGCCAGCGAGTACCACACGCCGACACTGAAATTCGTGATGATCTATCTGGCGGAGCCGGCGAAGACGGCGGCGCTGACGTTCACCGGGATGCAGGTGGCTCGGTCGGCGTTCCTGAGCATGTACGACGCCGCGGCCAAGATGGTGTACGAGGCCGTCGTCGATCTCGATGCGCGCATCATCGAATCGTGGACGCCGATTCCCGGCCGGTTCCCCTCCTACCTCGTCGAGCACATGACGGGGGTCGAGGAGAAGGTGCGCGAGGATCCGCGATGGCAGGAGGCGATGCGTGCACGCGGTGTCACCGACTTCAGTCTCGCGATGATCGACCCATGGCCTGCAGGCTATTACGGCGCGCAGGATCATTACGACAACTCGTCGCTGATCTGCCGGCCGCTGACGTTCATGCGGGCCGCGCCCTCGGAACACGGCTACGCCCGCCCGGTCGAGGGCCTGATCGTCACGTTCGACCTCGACGCCATGACGGTGCTCGACGTCGAGGATCACGGGGTGGTGCCGCTGCCGCCGACAGCGGGCAACTACTCCGAGCAGTTCATGTTCGACGCCAACAACAGGCCGGCGTTCACGCAGTTCCGGGACGACGTGAAACCGATCGAGATCACCCAGCCCGACGGCCCGAGCTTCACCGTGGACGGCTGGAACGTCACCTGGCAGAAATGGTCCCTGCGCATCGGCTTCAACCCGCGTGAGGGCGTCACTCTGCACGAGGTCACCTACACCGACCGCGGCGTCACGCGGCCGATCCTCTACCGCGCATCGCTGTCGGAAATGGTCGTTCCCTACGGCGACACGTCGCCGACGCACTGGAACAAGAACGTCTTCGACATGGGCGAGGTGGGGATGGGCTTCTCCGCGAACCCGCTGACGTTGGGGTGCGACTGCCTGGGGGAGATCTTCTACTTCGACGGCACGGTGAACGACTCCGCAGGCAACGCCGTGACGATCCCGAACGCCATCTGCATGCACGAGGAGGATTACGGGATCTCGTGGAAGCACACCGACTTCCGTACCGAGGAGGTCGAGGTCCGGCGGTCCCGCCGACTGGTCATCTCGATGATCTGCACCGTCGGCAACTACGAGTACGGGTTCTTCTGGTACCTGTACAACGACGCCTCGATCGAAGTCGAGGTGAAGCTGTCCGGGGTGCTCACGACCGGCGCGGTCGCCGACGGCGAAACACCGCGGTGGGGCAAGATGGTCGCGCCGGGAATCTACGGTCCGAACCACCAGCATTTCTTCAACTTTCGGCTCGACATGAGCGTGGACGGTCCGAACAACAGTGTGTACGAGGTGGATTCGATCCCCGAGCCTGATCCGGAGCTCAACCCACACCACAACGCGTGGATCGTACGGGACACGTTGGTGGAGTCAGAAGCCGACGGGGCGCGGGACTGGAATTGGTCGACGGGGCGGTACTGGAAAGTGGCCAACCCCGACAAGATCAACGAACTCGGCAGCCCGGTGGCCTACAAGTTGGTGCCCAAGGACATCGTGCCGGTGATGGTGCAGGAAGGCTCCTACATCTACGACCGGGCGCGATTCGTCCAGCACAATCTGTGGGTGACTCGCTACGACCCCAAGGAGATGTTCGCGGCGGGTGACTACATGTACCAGTCCGCCGACATGCAGGGCCTGCCGGAGTTCATCGCCGACGACGCGCCGCTGGAGAACACCGATGTGGTGCTGTGGTACACCCTCGGTGCTCACCATGTGGTGCGGCCGGAGGACTGGCCGGTGATGCCGTGTGCGTACGCGGGTTTCCACCTGAAGCCCATCGGGTTCTTCGACGGCAACCCGGCGCTGGATCTGCCGCCGTCGCCGCCCAAAGCGTGCCACATGAACCACGGCGGGCTACCCGTGGCAGAGCGCGCGATGGAGTCCTGAGGCCTGCCGGGTCAGGCCAAATCGGCGAGGATGCGGCGCAACTCGCGCTGATCGCGGTCCGACAGCGTGCCGAGCACCCGTTGCTCGGCGGCCCGGATCCCGTCGTCGGTGCGCGCCAGCAGGGCGCGTCCCTCGCGGGTCAACTCGGCGGGCAGAGAGCGGCCGGACGCGACCGTGGCCGGCCGGGTGACCAGGCCGCGCTCCTGCAGGCCGCGCACGACGATGTTCATCGCCTGCGGCGAGACCATCACTTCGCGGGCCAGGTCGGCGTTGGACTGACCCGGCCGGCGCGACAGGATCCGCATGCAGATGTACTGCGGGAAGCTCAGCTCGAGCGGTTCCAGCACCGCGCTGGTGACGTCGGCGCGCAGCGCGGACGCCAGCCGGTGCAACAGATAGCCCAGCGGGGTGCTGTCGCGCTCGCTCATGTCAAGCATCTTGACGCATATCAATCTCATTGATACCAAGGACGGCATGACGAAACCCAATGACGCCGTGTTCGAGGCCGCCTACCGCGGCGAGGCCGAGGAGATGGGCGCGGGCAACCGCCCGCCGTGGAGCATCGGTGAGCCGCAGCCCGAGATCCGTGCGCTGATCGACGCGGGCATGTGTCACGGCGACGTGCTCGACGCCGGTTGCGGCGAGGCGGCGGTGTCGATGTATCTCGCCGAACGGGGCTTCACCACCGTCGGCCTGGACCAGTCGCCGACGGCCATCGCGCTGGCGCGCGCCGAAGCCGCGCGCCGCGGTCTGAGCTTCCCCACCTTCGATGCCACGTTCGACGTCGCCGACATCAGCGCGTTCACCGGCTACGACGGCCGGTTCGGCACGATCATCGACTCGACGCTGTTCCATTCCATGCCGGTGGAGCTGCGGGAGGGCTATCAACAGTCGATCGTGCGCGCCGCCGCGCCCGGGGCGACGTATGTGGTGCTCGTCTTCGACCGGGCCGCGATGCCCGCCGGCGGGCCGGTCAATGCCGTCACCGAGCCGGAGTTGCGCGAGGTGGTGGGCCGGTACTGGACCATCGACGACATCCGTCCGGCCCGTATCCATGCCAACGTGCCGGAGTCCTTCGCTGCACAGTTCACCGGAGTCATGGGCGCCGACATCCGCGATGAGGCGCCCGGGCGCAAGTCCGTGGGCGCCTGGCTGCTCACCGCGCACGCCGGCTGACACACCCGGGCGCCCCTGAAGGAGGACCGCGGCCTGCGATGAGGCAGGATGGGGGAGCCGTCTGCGGCACTCTCGGGGCGGCCAAGCGCGAGCGAGAAGGAGTCGGATGGCGGACGGCACAGCCAACGGGGGCGCGACATCGTTGATCAGGCCCGCCTACACCCGAGTACTGCTCAAGCTGGGCGGTGAGATGTTCGGCGGCGGCCAGGTCGGTCTGGACCCCGACGTCGTCGCACAGGTGGCCCGCCAGATCGCCGAGGTGGTCCGCAGTGGTGTCCAGGTGGCGGTGGTGATTGGCGGGGGCAACTTCTTCCGCGGCGCCCAGCTGCAGCAGCGGGGGATGGAGCGGACCCGCTCCGACTACATGGGCATGCTCGGCACCGTGATGAACAGCCTTGCGCTGCAGGACTTCCTGGAAAAGGAAGGGATCCAGACCCGCGTGCAGACCGCCATCACGATGGGTCAGGTCGCCGAGCCCTACATTCCGCTGCGCGCGCAGCGGCATCTGGAGAAGGGGCGCGTCGTCATCTTCGGCGCCGGCATGGGGCTGCCCTACTTCTCCACCGACACCACCGCCGCGCAACGGGCGTTGGAGATCCGCGCGGAGGTCGTGCTGATGGCCAAGGCCGTCGACGGGGTGTTCACCGCCGACCCGCGCACCGATCCCGACGCCCAGCTGCTGACCGCGATCACCCACCGGGAGGTCATCGACCGCGGACTGAAGGTGGCCGACGCGACCGCCTTCAGCCTGTGCATGGACAACGGAATGCCGATCCTGGTGTTCAACCTGCTCACCGACGGGAATATCGCCCGTGCCGTCGCAGGTGAGAAGATCGGCACACTGGTCACCACATCGTGATCGGTGATGTGATCGGCGAGCGAAGCGACGGGAGAAGGTTCAGGTGATCGACGAGACGCTCTTCGATGCCGAGGAGAAGATGGAGAAGGCGGTGTCGGTGGCCCGGGACGACCTGGCGGGCATCCGCACCGGACGGGCCAACCCCGGCATGTTCAACCGCATCAGCATCGACTACTACGGCGCTGCCACCCCGATCACCCAGCTGTCGAGCATCAACGTCCCCGAACCCCGGCTGGTCGTGATCAAGCCTTACGAGGCCAACCAGCTGCGCAACATCGAGGACGCGATCCGCAACTCGGATCTGGGCGTCAACCCGTCCAACGACGGCAACGTCATCCGCGTCGCGATTCCTCAACTCACCGAGGAGCGGCGCCGGGACCTGGTCAAGCAGGCCAAGGCCAAGGGTGAGGACGCGAAGGTCTCGGTGCGCAATGTCCGGCGCAAGGCGATGGAAGAATTGAGCCGCATCAAGAAGGACGGCGACGCCGGCGAGGACGAGGTCACCCGGGCGGAGAAGGATCTCGACAAGACCACCGCGCAGTACACCGCCCAGATCGACGAGCTGGTCAAGCACAAAGAAGGCGAGCTGCTGGAGGTCTGAGGTGACCGATCAGCAACCGACTCCCGTGGCAGACAAGCCGGTCGATACACCGCCGACGCAGAAGAAGTCCCGCGCCGGGCGTAACCTGCCCGCCGCGATCGCCGTGGGCGTGGTGCTGGGCGCGATGGCCATCGGCACGCTGCTGTTCGCGCCGATCTGGTGGCTGCCGCTGCTGGCGTCGGCCATCGCGATTGCGACCCACGAGGTGATCCGTCGCCTGCGCGAGCACGGATATGTGTTGCCGGTGTTCCCGCTGCTGCTCGGCGGTCAGGCGATGATCTGGCTGACGTGGCCGTTCGGTGCGGCCGGTCTGCTCGGCGGTTACGGCGGCACGATCGTGGTCTGCATGGTGTGGCGCCTGCTCGGGCAGGGGTTGACCAGCCAGCCGGTCAACTACCTGCGCGACATCGCCGCCAGCGTGCTGCTGGCCACCTGGGTGCCGATGTTCGCCGCCTTCACCGCGCTGCTGATCTTCGCCGACCACGGCGGGGTGCGGGTCTTCACGGTGATCGCGACGGTGGTGTTCGCCGATATCGGCGGCTACGTCGCGGGCGTGCTGTTCGGCAAGCATCTGATGGCGCCCGCGATCAGCCCGAAGAAATCGTGGGAAGGTCTGGGCGGATCCTTGGTGTTCGGCATCGCGGCCGCGGTGTTGTCCGTCACGTTCCTGCTCGACAAGCCGGCCTGGGTAGGTGTTCCGCTCGGCCTGATGCTGGTGATCACCGGCGTGCTCGGTGACCTGGTGGAATCCCAGGTCAAGCGCGATCTCGGGATCAAGGACATGGGAACGCTGCTGCCTGGTCACGGCGGTCTGATGGACCGCATCGACGCGATGCTGCCGTCGGCGGTGGCCGGATGGATCGTGTTGACCCTGCTGGCCTGAGATACTGGCAGTACTCATGTCTGGTTCTGCCGGGGCTCCGCTGCCTCTCGTGTTCGATGCGCCGCGCCGCGCCCTGCCGCCGCGGCACTTCGCCGACCTCGATGAGGCCGGGCGGGCGGCGGCGGTCGCCGAGTTGGGCCTGCCGGCCTTCCGGGGCAAACAGCTGGCCAACCAGTACTACGGACGGTTGACCGCCGATCCGGCGGCGATGACCGATCTGCCGGCCGCCGTGCGCGAGCAGGTGGGTCAGGCCCTGTTCCCGACTCTGTTCGCGGCGGCGCGAGAGATCGAATGTGATGCGGGGGAGACCCGCAAGGTGCTGTGGCGCGCGGTGGATCAGACGACGTTCGAATCGGTGCTGATGCGCTACCCCGATCGCAACACGGTGTGCATCTCCTCGCAGGCCGGGTGCGGGATGGCCTGCCCGTTCTGCGCGACGGGGCAGGGCGGGCTCAAACGCAACCTGTCGACGGCCGAGATCCTCGAGCAGGTGCGCGCCGCGGCAGCCGAGCTGCGGGAGCGGGACGGCTCGCGGCTGTCGAACATCGTGTTCATGGGCATGGGGGAGCCGCTGGCGAACTACAACCGCGTCGTCGCCGCGGTCCGACGGATCGTGGCGCCGGCTCCGCACGGCTTCGGGATCTCCGCGCGGTCGGTGACGGTGTCGACCGTCGGGCTGGCCCCGGCGATCCGCAAGCTCGCCGACGAGAAGCTCAACGTCACGCTGGCGCTGTCCCTGCACGCGCCCGACGACGAGCTGCGCGACACACTGGTGCCGGTCAACAACCGATGGAAGGTCAGCGAGGCGCTCGACGCCGCGCGGTACTACGCCGACGAGACCGGGCGCCGGGTGTCGATCGAGTACGCGCTCATCCGCGACGTCAACGACCAGCCGTGGCGCGCTGATCTTCTCGGCAAGAAGCTGCACGGCGCGCTGGGCCCGCTGGCACACGTCAACGTCATCCCGCTGAACCCGACACCGGGCAGCAAGTGGGACGCCAGCCCCAAACCCGCCGAACGCGAGTTCGTGCGCCGCGTGCGTGAGCGCGGGGTCTCGTGCACGGTGCGCGACACCCGAGGTCGTGAAATCGCCGCCGCCTGTGGGCAATTGGCGGCGCAGGGCTGAAATCAGCTGAGCCGCACCAGGGTCTTGCCGATGTTGGCGCCGGTGAACAGGCCGTTGAGCGCGTCGACACACGACTCGATGCCTTCGTAGATGTGCTCGCGATGCACCAGCAGGCCCTCGGCGTCCCACCGGCGCAGCGCCGCGAACGCCTCGTCGAAGCGGCCCCATTCGTCGAGCGCATTGAAGCCCTGCATCAGTGCGGTCTTGGCGAGCAGATTCACGTAGTTGGCCGGCCCCGGATGCTCACCGGTCAGATAGCTGGAGATGACCCCGCACAGCACCACCCGTGCCTTGTGGGCCAGCCTGCCGAGCACCGCGTCGAGGATGGGACCGCCGACATTGTCGAAATACACATCCACGCCGCGAGGGCAGTGCGTCTTGAGCGCGGCGGGCAGATCGTCGGCGCGGTAGTCGATACAGGCGTCGAAGCCGAAATCCTCGACCACGGCACGGCACTTGTCCGGCCCGCCGGCGATGCCCACCACCCGGGCCCCGGCGATACGCGCGATCTGACCCGCCACCGAGCCGGTCGCCCCGCCGGCCGCCGAGACCACGACGGTGTCCCCGGGCGCTGGCTTGCCGATGCCGGTCATGCCGAAGTACGCGGTCGCGCCGGTGGGGCCGTAGATCGACATCACCGCGCGCTGGTCGACCTGATCGCCCGGCCCCGGCACCGGGGTGGTGAACAGGTCGTCACGCACGATCGTGTACTCGGAGAACCCGGTCAGCGTGGTCACCACATCGCCGACCGAGTACGCCGGACAACGGGATTCGACGACGACCCCGATACCGGCGGCGCGGATCACCTCGCCGATCGCCACGGGCGGCAGATAGCTCGGCTGGTCGTCGAGCCAGGTCCGTGCCGCGGCGTCGATGCCGACGTAGGTGGTGCGCACCAACGCCTCGCCGTCCGCGGGCGTGGGTGCGGGGGTCTCGACGAGCTCGGTGTCTTCTCGCGCGATCAACCCGTGCGGGCGGCGGCGCAGCACGACCTGGCGGTTCGTCAGCGTGGGCACGTCGGTGAACCTACCGAAGGAGGCGGCGCGCCGGACCCGGTTGCGTCACGGACGCCACAGCGCTTCCTGGGTGGTGGACGCGATCAGCACCCCATCGAGGTTGTAGAGCGAGCCCATCACCAGGCCCCGGGAGTCGTTGTGGTTGCGCTGCACCACGTCGTACAGATGCCAGTCGTGCGGAACGAAGGGGCGGTGGAACCACACCGAATGGTCCAGGCTGGCCGCGTAGCTGGTACCGGGGGTGAGCTCGACGCCGGGCGGTCGGGCCGCCGGTACGGGGCCGAAGTCGGACAAGAAAGTCAGGGTGCAGGCCCGCAGCAGCGGGTCGTCCTCGATGTGTGCACGGGTACGGATCCACAACGGCGGCACGGGAAACCGACTGTTCTCGCCCTCTGCGGTGCGGATGTCGAAGCGGTCGGCGTACTGGAGACCGATCATTTTCGGACGGGCGTCGGCGAGCGCCAGCGGCGTGGTCGCGATGGCCTGTTCGTCGGCGCCCGGCTCGGCGACGTGGAACGACGTGATCATCTCGAGGATCACCGCTCCCCGTTGGACCGCGGTGACGCGGCGGGTGTCGAAAGAGCGGCCGTCACGGGTGCGCTCGACGGTGTAGTAGACCTGCTCGCCGTATTGACCGCCCCGGACGAAGTACAGATGCAGCGACTGGGGCAGCTTCCCGGGACCGACGGTGGCGCCCGCGGCGGCCAGCGCCTGTGCGGCGATCATGCCACCGAACAACCGCGGGTTGGGGCCTTCGGCGGGTGTCGTCACGACGAAGACGTCGCCGTCGCGGCGCTCGAAGTCCAGCAGTTCGGCGATCCAGCTCTTCTTGACACGTGTCATCGACGCTGAACGTTATCGCGAGGTGCCGAAATGAGGTGGAATGGGTACCAGGTCCGGCAATCGCTCGGGGTTGACGGGGAGGGTGCAGTGAAGCGGCTCAACGGTGTGGACGCCATGATGCTGTACAGCGAGACGCCCGAAATCCACATGCACACCCTCAAGATCGGCGTGCTCGACGTGTCCGAGGTTCCGGACTACGATTTCGACCTCTTCCGCCGTCTGGCGCTGCCCCGGCTGCACGCGCTGGCGCCGCTGCGCTGCCAGCTCGTGGACATCCCGCTCAAGCTGCACCATCCGATGTGGGTGCAGAACGCCGAGATCGACGTGGACTACCACATCCGCCCGGCGCGGGTACGCGCGCCGGGAGGGCGTCGCGAACTCGACGAATTGATCGGCGAGATCGCGAGCACCCCGCTGGACCGCAACCATCCGCTGTGGGAGATGTACGTCGCAGAAGGCTTGGCGGACAACAAGATCGCGGTCATTCACAAGGTGCACCACGTGCTCGCTGATGGGATGGCTTCGGCGAACCAGATGGCGATGGTGATCGGCGTCGACGAGCCGGACGTGCGTGGCGCACTCGATGAGGCGCCGCCCGATTCCACCGCGCCGCTGAACCTGCTGCGCGCCGCAGGCCGCGACCACGTGCACGGACTGCGCAGGCTCCCTACGCTGGTGCGCGACACCGCTGCCGGCGTCGTGCGCGTGCGTCGCAGCTCCCGCGAGCGCGGGCCCCATCCGGATCTGGCGCGCAACTTCGCCCCGCCGCCCACGTTCATCAACCACGTCGTCTCCCCGGTGCGGCGGTTCGCCACCGCACCTCTGGCTCTGGCTGATGTCAAGGACACGGCCCGCCACCTCGGCGTCACGCTCAATGACATCGTGCTCGCCACGGCCGCGGGTGCGCTGCGCCGGCTCCAGCTGCGCTACGACGGGGCGGCCGACGCGCCGCTCATCGCGGGCGTGCCGGTCAGTGTGGACACCTCGCCGACCCGCTTGATGGGCAACGAATTCACCTACATCACACCGTCTTTGCCGGTCCATGTCGCCGACCCGCTGGAACGGGTCCGTCTCACGGCCACGGCCACCGCGATCGCCAAGGAGAACCACCGGCTGCTCGGGCCCACCCTGCTTCCGTCCTGGCTGTCGTATCTGCCGCCGGCGACCACACCGCGCATCTTCCGTCAGCAGGCCAGGCGCCTCGAGTCGGCGATGGTGATGAACCTGACGATCTCCAATGTGCCGGGCCCGCGCGAACGCGGCCTCGTGCACGGCGCGACCGTCAGTGAGATCTACTCGGTGGGCCCGATCGTCGCCGGCAGCGGTATGAACATCACCGTCTGGAGCTACGTCGATCAGCTCTCCATCTCGGTGCTCACCGACGACCGCACGCTCGACGACCCACACGAGGCCACCGAGGCGCTGCTCTCCGCCTTCACCGAGATTCGCGCGGCGGCCGGGTTGTCGGAGACGTTGACACCAGTGGCAGACGCGCTACCGGTGGCGGTCTGAGCGCTAGCGCGTGTCGCGGTTGCGGTGCAGGTACCAGCTGCGCCCGACGTAGCCGAGCAGCAAAACGGCGCCGCCGATGAGGAAGAAGTCCTCGACATGTCCCTGGTGGTTGCCGTGCATCATCAGCAGCAGGAACGCCGCCGCGAGCAGCCCACCGATCTGCTGCAGCCGCGGATTCTCTTTCGACCAGCCCCACTCGGCGGACGGCACGTCCTCGACGTCGACACCTGTGTGTCGTTCCACCTCGGTGCTTGCCACGGCTGCTCCTCCGGTCTCGATGTTGGGGCCATTCTGACACAGGCCGTACGCTGGCCGGTCATGGCAAGCCAGCAGTTGGAGTCTCCCTTCGCCGGCACGGTGGTCTTCGTCACCGGCGCGGGCCGCGGTCAGGGCCGTGAACACGCCGTCCGCTTCGCCGAGGCGGGTGCCGACGTGATCGCGGTCGACGTGTGCGAGCAACTCGACAGCGTGGCCTACCCGATGGCCACCCCGGCGGACCTCGACCACACCGTGGCGCTGGTCGAGGGGACGGGCCGCCGCATCATCGCCGAGCGATGCGACGTCCGCGATCGCGATCGGCTCGCCGGGGTCGTCGCGCGCGGCGTCGACGAGCTGGGACGGCTGGACTTCGTGCTCGCCAACGCCGGCATCATGCCCGCGCCGGGAGCGCAGGGCCGCGCCATCAGTGCCTACACCGATGCCGTCGACATCATGCTCAACGGCGTCTATTTCACCGTCGACGCGGCGCTGCCGGCGCTGCTGGACAACGCCGACGGCGGGGCGATCGTGATCACCAGCTCGGCGGCCGGGTTGAAATCGGTCAGCACCGACCTGGGCACCATGACACATGGCGCTGCCGGCTACACCGCCGCCAAACACGGCGTGGTCGGATTGATGCGCCACTTCGCCACGTCGCTGGCGGCGCGCAACATCCGGGTCAACTCCGTGCATCCCGGCGGCGTCGCGACACCGATGGTCATCAACGAGGCGATGGCCGAGTTCGTCGCCGAACACCCGACGTTCGGCGAATCGCAGCGGCCCTTGATGACCCTGCCGATGATGGAGTCGGGCAGCGTCACCGACGCGATCATGTTCCTGTGCGGACCCTCCGGGCGCTACATCACCGGTGTGGCCCTGCCGGTGGATGCCGGGCTGCAGTTGCGGTGAGCACGCGTCACCCCAGGTTGCTGTAGCGACGCAGCGCCTCCGCACGCTCCTGGCTGTGGTCGACGATCGGCTCCGGGTAGTCGGCAGGGCGGTCGCCGTCGAGCTTGTGCACGTTGGTGACATCGGCGAGCTCGGGCACCCAGCGTCGGATGTAGTCGCCGTCGGGATCGAACTTCGTGCCCTGCGTGGTCGGGTTGAAGACCCGGAAGTACGGCGCGGCATCGGTGCCGCAGCCCGCCGCCCACTGCCAGCCGTGCTGATTGTTGGCCATGTCGCCATCGACCAGCTGCTCGAGGAACCACCGGGCGCCCCACTGCCAGGGCAGGTGCAGATCCTTGACCAGGAACGACGCCACGATCATCCGCACCCGGTTGTGCATGAATCCGCTCTCGGCCAGCTGGCGCATGCCGGCGTCGACGATCGGGAAACCTGTCCGCCCGGCCTTCCACGCCTCGAACGCGGCCTCGGCCTCTGCGCCTTCGTCGACCTCCATGGCATCGAAGGCGGAGTTGAAGTTCCACCACACGCTGCGCGGCCACTCCCACAGCACCGAGGCGTAGAAGTCACGGAAGGCGAGCTCACGCAGGTAGGCCGTGGCGCCCTTGCCACGGCCGAGGTCGGCGGCCATGGTGCGCGGGTGGATTGCGCCGAACTTGAGGTGGGCCGACATGCGGCTGGTGGCCGCCAGGTCCGGCCGGTTGCGGTCGTCGGCGTACCCGGACAGCCCGTCGGCGACGAAGTCCTGCCACTGGCTGCGGGCGGCCTGTTCCCCGGCCGGCAGGTCGATCTCGGCTCCGTTCTTCGGGCCGTCGGGGATGTCGACGATCGTCGCGCCCTTGACCTCGGAGGGGGCGACCCATCGCGCGCTCTTCGCGCTGGAATCGGCCGGTGCGCGCCAGCCGTGCTTGCGCCAGGCGGTGAAGAACGGGGTGAACACCTTGTACGGGTCGCCGTCGCCCTTGGTGACGCGACCGGGCGAGACCAGGTAGGGCGAGCCGGTGGCGACGAGCTCGATGTCACCGAGGGCACCACGCACCTTCTCGTCACGGGCACGGCCGAACGGGGTGAAGTCGTCGGAGACGTGCACGGTCGTGGCGCCGACGGCCTTGGCCAGCTGCGGGATTCGGGAGTGCGGGGCGCCGCGCGTGACGAGTAACCGCCCGTCGAGGCTGCGCTGCAGATCCTGCAGGGCGTCGTACAGATAGCGCAGCCGACGAGGGCCGGCGGAGCGTTCCAGGCGCGGATCGAGCACGTAGCAGGCCAGCACCTCACCGTCCTCGCCTGCCGCGGCGAGCAGTGCGGGTGAGTCGGCGAGCCGCAGGTCGCGGCGGAACCACAGCACGGCGGTCATGAACTAGATGCTGCCCTGGAAGTCGAGGGGAGAGAACGGGAGAAATCAGACGTAACCGTGACGGCCGACGAGGATCCCCCGCCCGGTCGGGGGGAATAGACGGGGGATCCTCTGTCCTGGGGCCGGTCAGGCAGCCGGCGGCAGCAAAACCGTGTCGACGAGATACACGGTCGCGTTGGCGGTCTTGACGCCGCCACACACCACCGAGGCGTTGTTGACCATCAGATGGTCGGGCGTGCCCGTCACCGTCAGGTCGGCGCCCTGCACGGTCTTGTGGGTGCCCACCACCTGCGCAGGGTCGGCCTGGCCCGGCACCACGTGGTAGGTCAGGATGCTGGTCAGCAGCGGGGCGTCGGTCTTGAGCTTCTCGATCGTCGCCGGGTCCACCTTGGCGAACGCCTCGTCGGTCGGGGCGAAGACGGTGAACTCCGCGCCGTTGAGGGTGTCGACGAGGTTCACCTGCGGGTTGAGCTGCCCCGATACGGCCGCGGTCAGCGTCTTGAGCATCGGGTTGTTCGAGGCCGCCTCGGCCACCGGGGCCATCGCCATGCCCTGGACCGAGCCCGGACCGGTGGGCACCTCGGCGGCGTAGGCGGCGCATCCCGGGCCGACCGGCTGGGCGGCCGCCGAGGGGGCGGTACCCAGGATCACGCCGGCGGCGGCGGCCGCGGTGAAGCCCAGCGTTGCCAGGTGTCGTGCTGTGTTCATGACGGTGTTCTCCTGTTCTCTGGTGTCGGTGTGGTGCGTCAGGCGGCCGGGGGCATCAGGACGGTGTCGATCATGTAGACGGTCGCGTTGGCGGTCTTCACCCCGCCGCAGACCAGCCCGGCGTCGTTGACCTTGAGGTCGTTGCCGGCGCCGGCGACCGTCAGGTTCGCGCCCTGCACGGTCTTGTGCTCGCCGGCGACCGCGTCAGGCGCGGCCTGGCCGGGCACCACGTGATAGGTCAGGATGCTGGTCAGCAGGTCAGAGTCGGTTTTGAGCGTGTCGATGGTGGCGGGGTCGATCTTGGCGAACGCGTCGTCGGTCGGGGCGAACACGGTGAACTCGGCGCCGTTGAGGGTGTCGACGAGGTTGACGTTGGGGTTGAGCTGGCCGGAGAGCGCCTGGGTGAGCGTCTTGAGCATCGGGTTGTTCGACGCGGCCACGGTGACCGGTTCGGCGGCCATGCCGGCCACCGAGCCGGGGCCCGACGGCACCTGCTCGGCGTAGGCGGCGCACCCCGAGCCGATCAGGTTGGCAGCCGGATCTGCAGCAGAAGCGCTCGTTGGTGTCGAGCTGCCGGTCGCCGACTCGACGGCGGACGAGGCGGCGCTGGTCGCTGACGACGCAGTGCTGGCGGCTTCCTCACTGGAGCACGCGGCTGCTCCGAAGATGGCCACGGCGGCCAAGCTCGCGGCGGTGACGGTCTTGCGGTGAACGGTGATCATCACTTCTTCCCTTCGGTGGGGCGGGCGTCGGTGCCCGTCCTTGACTGACAGGGGTGATTCAGCGCTGTCGGCACGTCGGATCGGTCGGCTCACCTCTCGTCACACTTGCGTCACAGTCACTTCACAGCTTCGGACGCCGCGGTGGACACGGCACAATGAACGCGTGACGCGACGGGTACTGATCCTCGGCAGCACCGGGTCCATCGGCACGCAGGCACTCGACGTCATCGCTGAGAACCCTGACGAGTTCGAAGTGGTCGGGCTCGCGGCGGGCGGTGGCAATCCGCGATTGCTCGCCGAGCAGCGCGCCCGCACCGGGGTGCGCAACGTGGCGGTCGCCGACCCGGCGGCCGCCGACGTCGTGGGCGACGTCACCTTCGCCGGTCCCGACGCGGTCACCCGCCTGGTCCGTGAGACCGAAGCCGACGTCGTGCTCAACGCGCTGGTCGGTGCGTTGGGGCTGGAGCCGACGCTGGCGGCGCTCGAAACGGGCGCCCGATTGGCGCTGGCCAACAAGGAATCCCTCGTGGCCGGGGGGCCGCTGGTCGTCAAGGCCGCGGCTCCCGGCCAGATCGTGCCGGTCGATTCCGAGCACTCCGCGCTGGCGCAGTGCCTGCGTGGGGGCGCACCCGACGAAGTCGCGGCGCTGGTGCTGACCGCTTCGGGTGGCCCGTTCCGCGGCTGGTCCGCCGGTCAGCTCGAGGCGGTCACCCCCGAGCAGGCGGGGGCGCATCCCACCTGGTCGATGGGCCCGATGAACACGCTGAACTCGGCCTCGCTGGTGAACAAGGGCCTGGAACTCATCGAGACCCATCTGCTCTTCGGGATCGACTACGACCGCATCCAGGTGGTGGTGCATCCGCAGTCGATCGTGCATTCGATGGTGACGTTCACCGACGGCTCGACTTTGGCCCAGGCCAGCCCCCCGGACATGAAGCTGCCGATCGCGCTGGCGCTGGGCTGGCCCTCCCGCGTCGCCGGAGCCGCCGCGGCTTGTGACTTCAGCAGGGCGTCGACCTGGGAGTTCGAGCCGCTGGACGACGACGTCTTCCCCGCCGTGCGGCTTGCGCGCGAGGCGGGCCGCCAGGGTGGTTGCCTGACCGCGGTGTACAACGCGGCCAACGAGGAGGCGGCCGCGGCGTTCCTCGCCGGCAGGATCGGCTTCCCCGCGATCGTGCGCACCATTGACCACGTGCTGCGCGCTGCCGACCAGTGGGCCGCCGAACCAGCTACCGTGGAGGATGTGCTCGACGCGCAGGACTGGGCGCGGATGCGCGCCCGCCGCGCCGTCGAGCACGATTTCGCAGGCCCACATATAGGCATTAAGTAGGAGTAGGCGCAGACAGGGATGTTCACCCAATGATGTTCACGATCGGCATCGTGCTCTTCGCACTGGCCATCCTGGTGTCGGTGGCGTTGCACGAATGCGGACACATGTGGGTCGCCCGAGCGACCGGCATGAAGGTGCGCCGCTACTTCGTCGGCTTCGGGCCCACGCTGTGGTCCACCCGGCGGCCGAACCGGCTGGGTTCGACCGAATACGGCGTCAAGGCCGTCCCGCTGGGTGGGTTCTGCGACATCGCCGGCATGACCTCCGTCGAGGAGCTGGACCCCGAAGACCGGCCGTATGCGATGTACCGGCAGAAGACGTGGAAGCGCGTCGCGGTCCTCGCGGCCGGTCCGGGAATGAACTTCGTCATCGGCCTCGTGCTGATCTACGCGATCGCCGTCGTGTGGGGCCTGCCCAACCTGCACCAGCCCACCAACGCGATGGTGGGGCAGACGTCCTGCGTCAAAGACGAAGTGACGCAAGGCAATCTGGGGGAGTGCGTGGCGGCCAGTCCCGCCGCGGCGGCCGGCATCCGTGCCGGGGACGTCATCGTCGCGGTGGGCGGCACGCCCGTGGCGAACTTCGACGAGATGTCCACGGCGGTGCGCAAACTCAACGGCCCGACCGAACTCACCGTGCAGCGCGACGAGAACGGGCAGACCCGCGAGTTCGTCACGACGGTCAACGTCACGCCGAGCCAGCGCTTCGTCGCCAAGGACGGCGCTGCGGACGGCGCCGAGCCGACGCCGACGCAGGTCGGCACGATCGGCGTGGCGGCGGCCAGCTTCGGGCCCACCCAGTACAACCCGCTCTCGGCGGTCCCTGCGACGTTCGCGTTCACCGGTGATCTTGCCGTCGAACTGGGCAAGTCGCTGGCCAAGATCCCGACGAAGGTCGGGGCGCTGGTGCAGTCGATCGGTGGCGGTGAACGAGATCCGGAGACCCCGATCAGTGTGGTGGGGGCCAGCATCATCGGCGGCGACACCGTCGAAGCCGGCCTGTGGGTGGCGTTCTGGTTCTTCCTTGCCCAGTTGAACTTCGTCCTCGGTGCGGTGAACCTGGTCCCGCTGCTGCCGTTCGACGGCGGCCACATCGCGATCGCGCTGTACGAGAAACTGCGCAACATGGCACGCACGGCGCGCGGCAAAGTGGCTGCCGCGCCGGTCAACTACCTCAAGCTGATGCCGGCCACCTACGTGGTGCTGGTGTTGGTGGTCGGCTACATGCTGCTGACCGTGACCGCCGACCTGGTCAACCCGATCAGGTTGTTCCAATAGGGTCCGTTCGGGTCCAAAAGGGAAAGCTCTGATGACCTCCATCGGTTTAGGAATGCCGGCCGCGCCGGCGCCGGTTCTGGCCCCGCGCCGCAAGACCCGCCAGTTGATGGTGCGCGATGTCGGCGTGGGCAGCGACCATCCGATCTCCGTGCAGTCCATGTGCACCACCAAGACCCACGACATCAACGCCACGCTGCAGCAGATCGCGGAACTGACCGCGTCGGGCTGCGACATCGTCCGGGTGGCCTGCCCCCGTCAGGAAGACGCTGACGCGCTGCCGGCCATCGCCAAGAAGTCGAAGATCCCGGTGATCGCCGACATCCACTTCCAGCCGAAGTACATCTTCGCCGCCATCGACGCCGGTTGCGCCGCGGTGCGCGTGAACCCCGGCAACATCAAGGAATTCGACGGCCGGGTGGCCGAGGTCGCCAAGGCCGCAGGCGATGCCGGCATCCCGATCCGCATCGGCGTCAACGCGGGTTCGCTGGACAAGCGGTTCCTGCAGAAGTACGGCAAAGCCACCCCGGAGGCGCTGGTCGAATCCGCGCTGTGGGAGGCGTCGCTGTTCGAGGAGCACGGGTTCGGCAACATCAAGATCAGTGTCAAGCACAACGATCCGGTCGTGATGGTCGAGGCCTACCAGCAGCTCGCCGCGCAATGCGACTACCCGCTGCACCTCGGGGTCACCGAGGCGGGGCCCGCCTTCCAGGGGACCATCAAGTCGGCGGTCGCTTTCGGCGCACTGCTGTCCCAGGGCATCGGCGACACCATCCGCGTATCGCTCTCCGCGCCGCCTGTCGAGGAGGTCAAGGTCGGCAACCAGATCCTGGAGTCGCTGAACCTGCGACCCCGCGGCCTGGAGATCGTGTCGTGCCCGTCATGCGGGCGTGCGCAGGTCGACGTCTACACCTTGGCCAACGAGGTGACTGCGGGTCTGGAGGGCATGGACGTGCCGCTTCGGGTGGCAGTGATGGGCTGCGTGGTCAACGGACCGGGTGAAGCCCGCGAAGCCGACCTCGGTGTGGCATCCGGCAACGGCAAGGGGCAGATCTTCGTCAAGGGCGAGGTGATCAAGACCGTGCCCGAGGCGCAGATCGTCGAGACGCTGATCGAGGAAGCCATGCGGCTGGCCGAAGACATGGACGCGGCGCGAGGTTCCGAGGATGCCAGCGGTTCGCCGATTGTGACCGTAAGCTGAGCCCAAGGCCCCGTTAGGGCTGCACCAAAGGGTCGTCGCAGAAAGAGTCCAGATGTCGGCTCCTCCGCTTTTTCGCCTCGTTGACGAGCGAAGGGTGTCGGTGGTGCGCGACATCCGCGACATGACCGCCGTCCGGCAGGTTCTCGACGACGATCCGGTGGCTTCCTGCATGGTTGCCTCCCGCGTCGCCGAGCACGGCATCGAGCCGTCAGCCATCGGCGGCGAACTGTGGACGCGTCGGCGGGCCAGCGAATCGCTGTGCTACGCGGGGGCCAATCTGATCCCGCTGCGGGGGTCCGCCGGTGATCTGAATGCGTTCGCAGACAAGGCGATGAGCACGTCGCGGCGATGTTCGTCGTTGGTCGGGCGCGCGGAACTCGTGCTGCCGATGTGGCAGCGGCTCGAGCCGGTCTGGGGCCCGGCGCGCGACGTGCGCGCCCATCAGCCGCTGATGGCGCTGGGCACCGCGCCCGCCTGTGCGAGCGATCCCGCGGTGCGCCAGGTGCGCATGGAGGAACTCGACGCCTACCTCGTCGCGGCCATCGACATGTTCATCGGCGAGGTCGGTATCGATCCCCGGATCGGTGACGGTGGGCGGGGTTACCGCCGCCGGGTCGCAGGGCTGATCGCCGCTGGCCGGGCCTGGGCACGCTTCGATCGCGGTCAGGTGGTGTTCAAGGCCGAGGTGGGATCGCAGTCGCCGGCGGTCGGCCAGATCCAGGGCGTGTGGGTGCATCCGGATTTCCGGGGCCGCGGCATGGGCACGGGGGGGACTGCGACGGTGGCCGCGGCGGTCGTCGCCAGTGGGCGCGTGGCCAGTCTGTACGTGAACAGCTTCAACACCGTCGCGCGCGCCACCTATGCGCGGATCGGGTTCACCGAGGTCGCCTCGTTCGCGACGGTTCTGCTGGACTGATGGTCGAACAGGACGCGGCGCAGCGGACGATCGTCGCCGATGCGATGGTGCGGGCGCTCGAGCGGCGCCACGACGTGCTCGACGCGGTGGTCGCCTCCGAGGACTACGACGCGGCGATAGAAGCGCTCGCCGATCTGCTCGACACCAACGCCGAGGCCGCCGAGGCGGTGCTGCGGTTGTCGTTCGACCGGCTGACCCGGGTGTCACGGCGGCGGATCGCGGCGGAGCTGGACAACCTGACCAGTCAGCAGCCGGTACGGTCCGCTGTCGACCAGACGCCGGGGTCGGCCCGCCGGCTGCGGCTGCGGCCCTTCGATGCGAACCTCGACCGCGACATCTTCGCCGCCCGCACCGACGATGTCCGGTCCGCCGGCGATGGCACCGACGCACCGGCGGGGGATCTCGCCGACGAGATTCGTGACGCCGCGACAAGAGTGGCTGCAGAGGAAGCGGCATGGCTGGTCGCCGAAGTCGGTGCCGTCAAGGTCGGCATGGTGTTCGGAGAACTGTGCGGCGGTGAGGTCGACGTGCGCATCTGGATCCACCCCGAGCACCGCAAGCAGGGCTACGGCACCGCCGCGTTGCGGACGTCGCGCTCGGAAATGGCCGCGTACTTCCCGGCGGCCCCGTTGGTGGTGCGGGCGCCCGCGGCCGGCGCCTAGCTCGGGATCGCGTCGGGATCGACGACAAGGTCGTCGACAAGGTCGATCGCTTCCGCACTCTTCCGCCCGATCGTGAGTTTGGCGAGATTTCACGAGCTGCGGTGCGCCTGCGGCGATATCGGATCGTTATTTCTTAACATCAGCCTCAATGGTCACAAGAGTCTCTCCCGTATCAATGGTGGCGCGACTGACGGCCGTCGTGACCGTCCTCGCGGTCGTCCTGGCCCTGAGCGCCTGCACCCCCCGGCCGGACGGACCCGAACCCACGGCCGAGGAGTTCTTCGCTGCCCTGGCCACCGGTGACACCAGCGCCGCCGCCGCGCTGGCCGACCGGCCCGATGCCGCACGCGCGGCACTCAACGAGGCGTGGGCGGGTCTGCAGGCCAGGGGCCTCGACGCCCAGATCCTGAGCGCCAAATACGCCGAGGACACCGGCGCCATCACCTACCGCTACACCTGGCACCTGCCCAAAGACCGCAGCTGGACCTATGACGGCCAGCTCAACATGATCCGCGAAGAGGGCCGCTGGCAGGTCCGCTGGACCGCCACCGGGCTGCACCCGCGGCTCGGGGAGAACCAGACCCTGGCCCTGCGCGCCGATGCGCCGCCGCGGGCCTCGGTCAACGAACGCAGCGGTACCACCGTGCTGGTCCCTGGCTACCGCTACGGCTTCGCCCTCGACGCCAAAGCCGCCGGCGAGCAGCTCATGCCGACGGCGCGGGCAGTCACCGACGCGCTGCGCCGCTTCGACAACACGTTGGACGCGCAGCGGCTCGCCGAGCAGGCCAGTTCGACCGCGGGGCCGCTGAACCTGATGACGCTGCGGCAGGCCGACCGGGACGCGGTCGCCGGTGCGATCGGCGCGCTGCCCGGCGTCGTCATCACGCCGCAACCCGAGATGGTGCCCACCGACGAGCATTTCGCACCGGCTCTGCTCGACGAGGTCAAGAAGACCGTCTCCGACGAACTGGACGGCTCGCCGGGCTGGCGCGTGGTCACGGTCAACCAGAACGGGGTCGACGTCGACGTCCTCAACGAGGTGCCGGGCACGCCCGCCCCGTCGATCAACATCAGCCTGGACCGTGCCGTGCAGACCGCCGCGCAGAATGCCGTCGACGTCACCGGTAAGCAGGCCATGATCGTGGTGATCAAGCCGTCGACGGGTGAGATCCTCGCCGTGGCGCAGAACAGTGCCGCCGATCGCGAGGGGCCGCTCGCGACGATGGGTCTCTACCCGCCGGGATCGACGTTCAAGATCGTCACCGCGGGCGCGGCGATCGAACGCGACATGGCCACGCCGAACACCCTGTTGGGGTGTCCCGGTCATCTCGACATCGGGCACCGCACGGTGCCCAACTACGGCGGTTTCGACCTGGGCACGGTCCCGATGTCACGAGCATTCGCCAGCTCGTGCAACACCACGTTCGCCGAGCTCGCCAGCCGCATGCCGCCGCGGGGGCTCACCCAGGCCGCCTCGCAGTACGGCATCGGTCCGGACTACAAGATCGCCGGCTTGTCGACCGTCAGCGGTTCGGTGCCTCCCACGGTCAATCTCACTGAGCGCACCGAGGACGGTTTCGGCCAGGGCAAGGTGCTGGTCAGCCCGTTCGGGATGGCGCTGGCCGCGGCCACCGTGGCCGCGGGTCACACGCCGGTGCCGCGCCTGATCGCCGGGCGCGACACCGAGGTCAGTGGCGACCGGCAGCCGATCCCGCCGGAGGTGGTCGACAACCTGCGGCCGATGATGCGGCTGGTGGTCACCAACGGCACCGCCAAGGATCTGCAGGGCGCGGGCGATGTCCGAGGCAAGACCGGCGAGGCCGAGTTCGCCGGCGGCTCCCACTCCTGGTTCACCGGGTACCGCGGCGACATGGCGTTCTCGGCGCTGATCGTCGGCGGGGGCAGCTCGGAGTATGCGGTGCGCATGCTCAAGGGCATGCTCGATGCACTGCCGCCCGACTACCAGGCCTGACGGCGGTACGGTGGGAGCCGTCATGACCGATATCGAGATGCGGATCTCCGATGCCGATCGCAACGGCACCCTGCGCCGTCTGCACAACGCCGTCGCGCTGGGGCTGATTGACATCGCGGAGTTCGAAGAGCGTTCGGCGATGGTGTCGCGGGCACGGCTGCCGTCCGACCTCGACGCGCTCGTCGGCGATCTGCCCGGCCCCGGCGCGATCGTGGCGTCGGCTGCCGACCGCGTGGAGTTGCGCGGGGTGTTCGGCTCGCTGCGGCGGCAGGGCGAGTGGGTGGTGCCGACCCGGTTGGCGCTGTACCGCCGCATGGGTTCGGTCGACCTGGACCTGACCCGCGCACGGTTCGCCGGCCCCATCGTGATCATCGAACTCGACATGAGGTTCGGCGGCCTGGATCTACGGCTCCCCGAGGGGGCCAGCGCCTCGATCGACGACGTGGAGGTCAACGTCGGCAGCGCCACCGATCATCGCAAAGAGGCTCCCGCAGAGGGCAATCCGCATGTCGTGCTGACCGGCAAGGTGGTGTGCGGATCGGTCGACATCCGCGGCCCGCAGAAGTCGTGGCGGGTCGGCCTGCCCCGGCGCGGCCACTGATCAGCTGACCGGCGGCAACGTTTGATCCGGGGCCCGGCGACTAGAATTGACGTCATGCCTGTACGGACTGCCCTGCGACCCGGCACGGTGTCGCCGACACTGCCGGTGCCCGCGTCGATCCCCCGCCCCGAATACGTGTGGAGGCCGACTGCGCAGGAAGGCAACGAACCGTGGGTGCAGACCCCCGAGGTGATCGAGAAGATGCGAGTGGCCGGCCGGATCGCCGCCGGCGCGCTCGCCGCCGCCGGTGAGGCGGTCGCCCCGGGGGTGACCACTGACCACCTGGACCGCATCGCCCACGAGTACATGGTCGACCACGGGGCCTATCCCTCGACGCTGGGCTACAAGGGCTATCCGAAGTCCTGCTGCACCTCGCTGAACGAGATCATCTGTCACGGCATCCCGGATTCCACCGTGATCGAGGACGGCGACATCGTCAACATCGACGTGACCGCCTACATCGACGGGGTGCATGGCGACACGAACGCGACGTTCCTGGCCGGCGACGTCTCCGAGGAGCATCGCCTGCTGGTCGAACGCACCCATGAGGCGACCATGCGCGCAATCAAGGCCGTCAAGCCGGGCCGCGCGCTCTCGGTGGTCGGCCGGGTCATCGAGGCCTATGCGAATCGGTTCGGCTACAACGTCGTTCGCGATTTCACCGGCCACGGCATCGGCACCACATTCCACAACGGTCTGGTGGTGCTGCATTACGACCAGCCGTCGGTGCAGACCGTGATCGAACCGGGGATGACGTTCACCATCGAACCGATGATCAACCTCGGCACCCTGGACTACGAGATCTGGGATGACGACTGGACCGTCGCGACCAAGGACAAGCAGTGGACTGCGCAGTTCGAGCACACGCTGGTGGTGACCGATTCCGGCGCGGAGATCCTGACCGCGCTGTGAGGACATCGGTAGCCTGATGCCATGATCCGGCGGGCCGCCTTCGCAGTCGCCGCGCTCCTGGCCGTAGGGTGTGCGCCGACGGTCACCGGCACCGCCACCTGGCCCGGCGCCCGTCTGGACCGGGCGCTGCTCACCGCCGCCGACTTCCCGCCCGGCGTGCATTACGAGCGGGTCGACAAGGATCCTGGCGCGGCTGATGGGGCGGGTGGTCCGCCGCCGATGCTGTCCAAGCCCGAAGGCTGCACCGACGGCCTGACCCGCGACATCGCCGCCACCGCGGAGCGCGGACCCGGCAGTGCCGCCGAGTACGTCGCGGCCTACAACGGCGCCCGCATGGTCATCACGGTGCTGACGTGGCCGCTGGACCTCGGCCGGCTGGCCGCCACCGCAGAGCGCTGCGCGAGTTTCGAGACGTTTTTCGCTCCTAGCGATCCCGGCATCCCGATGACCACCACCCGATTGCAGACCGACCGCTCCGACGCGCTGGTCTACGAGCAGACCATGCATCTGGCCGGTGCCGACAGCACCGTCTACTTCTCGTTCGAGAATCTGGATGCGACAGCGGTTTTCGGTATCGCGTTCCCCACCCGGGATCCGTCGATCCCGGTGGAGGGCACGCTGCCGCAGACTTTCCTGGACACCGTCAACCGCCAGGCGCAGCGCGCCCAGGCGGCATGACGCCTCCGTCAACAGCAGGCAAATCGGCCCGCCGACTCGGGTGTGGACGGTAGCGTGGCGCAATGCCCGCTCCCATGATCACCGTCGACGGCGTCGGGGTGCCTGTCGAGGTCGCCGGTCCCGAGAACGGCTCGGTCGTGGTGTTGCTCGGTGCGGCTCAGAAGGCGCCCGCCGCGTACGAGGCCGTCTGTCAGCGGTTGCACACCGCGTCGCTGCGCACGGTCGTCATCGGGCCCGACCCCCGGCTCAGGGCCAAGTCGGTGATCGACATCCTCGACAAGCTCGATGTGCGATGGGCGCTGCTGGTGGGGGACAGGCTCGGGGGCGAGCTGGCCTGGGAGCTGGCCGCGACCAGGTTGGACCGCTTCATCGGGCTGGTGGTCATCGATCGCGGTCACCCGAGGGTGCCCGATCTGGCGGGTGCGGTGCGCGACGACGGCTGCCCCCCGGTCGAACTCAACACCACGGCGCTGGTGAGCACCCCCGCGGCGAGAGCGGTGGCCAAGGCGAGCCAGCGTTTCGTCTACGGCGAGTACCGGATCGTGGATCTGCTCGGTCGACGGCAGGCGGCGGATTCGACGGCTCAGCTGGCCGCCGAGATCGTCATGCGCACCAGTACCTGGTGACTCAGACGGGCGCTGGGCACCCGGCGCGCATCATCTCGCGGTGTAGCCACCGTCCACAGCGATCGTGGTCCCCGTGACGTACCGGGCATCGTCGGAGGCGAGATAGGCGACCGCGGCAGCCACATCCTCGGGAGTTGCCAAGCGTCGCAGCGGGATGTCGGCGACGACATCCGCCTCGGTGCCGTCAGCGTGGGGGCTGCGGGCAAGCCAGTCGTCGTAGAGAGGGGTCCGCGTCATTCCGGGCGCGACGTCATTGACGCGAATCCCGCGCGGGGCGAGTTCGACTGCCACTGAGCGCGTCAGTGCGTGAATCGCGCCTTTGGACGCCGCGTAGATGCCCATCGTCGGCACCCCGACCCTGGCCAGCCGGGACGTCACGGTGACTATCGCCCCACCGTCGCGCATGACGCGCGCCGCACTCTGCATCATCGCGATGGTGGCGAAGGTGTTGACCTCGAACACCTGTCGGACGGAGTCCATCGAACTCGTCGCAAAGTCACCGGTGTGGTCGAGGCCCGCGTTGTTGACCAGCACGTCGAGCGCGCCGAACGACGCGACACAGGCGCCGATGAGCCGGTCGGCGGTATCGGGCTCGGTGAGGTCGGCTGCAACGAATTGCACTCGCGCGCCCAGGGATTCGGCCAGCTGGCTGCCCCGGGTGTGGTCGCGGCCGGTGGCCAGGATCTGGGCGCCCTCCGCATGCAGCCGGTGCGCGATGGCCAGCCCGATCCCTGAGGTCGCGCCGGTGACCACGGCGGCGCTGCCGTCGAGCCGGCCCGGCGCCTGCGCGGCCGTCACGGGAGCTTCTTGGCGATCTCCTGTGCACCGGCGATGACCTCAGCACCCGCGTGGTCGAGGCTTTCGGCGGTCAGCCGGTGGGTCAGGAAACTGATGCTGAGCGCATAGCGGGACGGGCCGCCATCGGAGGTCGGGATCGCCGCGGCCACGCACGTCAGCTCCTCGGCGGCCTCTTCCCGGTCCACCGCGAAACCTTGCTTGCGGACCTCTGCGATCTCGGCGTCCATCTTCTTCATCGTCGTGATGGTGTGGGGCGTGAGTTCCGGCAGGCCCGCCGACGCCACGATGTCGTGCCACACGCTGTCGGGCATGGTCGCGAGCAAGGCTTTCCCCAGCGCCGAGGCGTGCCAGGGATCGGATTGCCCGACGTCGCTGACCTTCTTGACGGCCCGGCGACCCTCGACCACCTCGAGGATGACCACGCTGCGCTCCTTGTGCGCGGCGAAGTTCACGGTCTCGTTGAATTCGTGCATCAACCGCTCCATGGTCGGCAGGACCGCTTCCGAGGGCACCTGACCCGCGAACGCGCGCTGGCCCAACCGGGCGACCTCCCAGCCGAGGCGGTACTGCGTGGCGTTGAACCGCTCGACGTAACCCAGCGCTGCGAGGCTGTTCAGATAGCGCAGCACCGTGGCCTCGTTGAGCTCCGTCCGACGCGAAATCTCGGTCAGATTACCGACATTCGCTTCGGCCACCGCGCTGAGCACCCGGGCGGTGCGTTCGACGCCGATCAAGGTCGAGCTCTTCTCGGAGCGTTCCTTGGATTTCACCCAGTGAAGGTTACCAGCACTCAGTGCGGCCATGACTCACACCGCGTCCTGTTGACGGGGCGGTAACCCTGCGTTAGATTTCATTCAGCGCATAGATACTTCACTGAGTGAAAAGTTGCGCGCTTCCATCAACGAAGGTCCCCGAAGGAGACGCAATGCCCACCGCAGCCGACAGCCGCTCATCGAAGGTCGATGGAGCAGCCATCCTGGCGTCCCAAGGCCTCCTGTCGGCCGATGACTATTCACTGGCCACCTCGACCAAGGCGTTCGACGACGGCGGGCAGTATCGTCTCGAAATCTCCGGTGTGGAAAGGCTTTCCACGCTGGAGGTGATGCTCGACGAGGCCGCGAAGCAGGACGTCTTCATCCACCGCGTCATCGCCTTCGGTGGTGGCACCACGCTGCTCAACACCGGCGAACTCAGCGAGGTCGCCGCGCTGGCCGCCGAGAACGGCATCGAGCTGATCGCCGTGCCCGGCCCGCGCACCGGATGGGACCTCGGCAGGCAGGCGTTGAGCACCGAGGGCACGGCCGGCGGTCGCCGCGTCCGCGGGCTCGACAACGTGCGCTACCTACTCGACGACTATCTGCGCATCTTCTCCACCGGTATCCGCGGCGTCCTGGTCTGGGACGAAGGAGTCCTGGACATCCTCAACAAGGCCCGCGACGCCGGACACATCCCCGCGGACGCCAAGTTCAAGATCTCCGTCTACGCCGGACATGCCAATCCAGCCTCCATCCGGATTCTGCAGGACCTCGGCGCGGACAGTGTGAATCCGGTCGGCGACCTGAGCCGTCCGATGCTCGCCGCCATCCGGCGCACCGTCGACGTCCCGCTGGACGTGTGGGCCGAGACGTTCGAGTCGTTCGGCGGGATGAACCGCTTGTGGGAAGCCGGTGACATCGCCCGTGTCGCGGGTCCGGTCTATTTCAAGATCGAGCCGGGTGAGTCGGAGGCTGTCATGTACAACGGCTGGGTCCGGCCGGAGTTCCACGAGGAGCTGATCCGCCACAAGGTGCGCCACGCCGCGATCCTCAACGAGCTCGCCCGCTCGAGCACCCCCGGCGTCGTCGTCTCCCCGCGGCCCCGCACGGCCAGTCCCGCACTCGCCAACTGACGGCAGCGATCAGACATCATGAGACACCACGCCGCCGTCATCGGCTCGGGCAACATCGGCACCGATCTGATGCACAAGCTGCGCAGATCTGCCGTGCTCGACATTGCCGCCATGGTCGGCATCGATCCGGACAGTGACGGGCTGGCCCGCGCGGCCGCGCTGGATGTCCCGGTGACGGCGGCCGGGGTGGACGGCCTTCTGGCCATGCCGGCCTTCGACGACGTCGCCGTGGTCTTCGATGCCACCAGCGCTGCGGCTCACCGCCTCAACGACGCCGCGCTGAGAGGGGCGGGGCGCCTGATCGTTGACCTGACCCCGGCGGCCATCGGCCCCTTCGTGGTGCCTGCGGTCAACATGGCCGACCTGGCCGGGCAGCGCAACCTCAACATGGTGACGTGCGGGGGGCAGGCGACGGTCCCGATCGTCGCGGCGTTGTCGTCGGTGACCCCGGTGCACTACGCGGAGATCGTGGCCTCGATCTCGTCGCGCTCGGCGGGTCCGGGCACGCGCGCCAACATCGACGAATTTACGCAGACCACTGCGGCGGCGATCGAGACGGTGGGCGGCGCGGCACGCGGCAAAGCGATCATCATCCTCAACCCGGCGGAGCCGCCGATGATCATGCGCGACACGGTCAGTGCTCTGGTGTCGGCGGCCGACGAGGCGGCGATCGCGGGCGCGGTCGAAACCATGGTGGGCGAGGTGGCCCAGTACGTTCCCGGCTACCGGCTGCGCCAGCAGGTGCGGTATTCAATTGTTCTGCAACATGATTCGCGCCGGCGGTTGATCGGTGCCGCCGACGGGGCCGCGGACCTGGCTCAGGTGACGGTGTTCCTCGAGGTCGAGGGTGCCGGCGACTACTTGCCTGCCTACGCAGGCAATCTCGACATCATGACCGCCGCGGCGGTCCGAGTGGCCGAGCAGGCGGTCACCGCGGGGCAGCTCGAGGAGGCCGCGCAGTGAGTACCGATGAGACCCCCGAGATCTACGTCCAGGACGTGACGTTGCGGGACGGCATGCACGCGGTGGGCCACTCGCTGAGTCTGTCCGACACCCGGCGCATCGCCCGCGCGCTGGATCGGGCGGGCGTGGCGGCCATCGAGATCGCGCACGGCGACGGCCTCGCCGGCGGCAGTCTCACCTACGGCGCCGGGGCGCACAGCGACCCAGAATGGATCGCTGCTGCCGCCGATGTCATCTGCACCGCCCGGCTGACCACGCTGCTCATCCCCGGCATCGGCACGCTCGACGATCTCCGCGCCGCCGTCGACGTCGGCGTCACGTCGGTGCGGATCGCCACCCACTGCACCGAAGCCGACATCGCGCGCCAGCACATCTCGACCGCGCGCAGCCTCGGACTCGACGTGGCGGGCTTCTTGATGATGGCGCACCTCGCCGATCCCGATCACCTGGCGGCTCAGGCCAAGATCATGGAAGACGCCGGGGCGACATGCGTCTACGTCACCGACTCCGGTGGCCGGCTGACGATGACCGACATGCGGAACCGGGTGCGCGCCTACCGCGATGTGCTGTCGCCGACCACGACGATCGGGGTGCACGCCCACCACAATCTCGCGCTTGGCGTCGCCAATTCCCTTGTGGCGGTCGAGGAGGGCGTGCACCGCGTCGACGCGTCCCTGACCGGTTTGGGAGCCGGCGCCGGGAACTGCCCGCTCGAGGTGTTCGTCGCGGTTGCCGAACTCAACGGATGGGCGCACGGCTGCGACCTCTTCGCGCTGATGGACGCCGCCGATGAGCTGGTGCGTCCCCTGCAGGAGCGGCCAGTGCGCGTCGACAGGGAGACGCTCACGCTCGGCTACGCCGGGGTGTACTCGAGCTTTCTGCTCCATGCAGAGCGCGTCGCCGCCGAGGTCGGCGTCGAAACACGTGAGCTTCTGGTCGAAGCCGGCCGCCGGTCGATGGTCGGCGGCCAAGAAGATCTGCTCATCGATCTCGCGCTCGACCTGAGGAGGTGAACAGTCATCTTCCGACGCGTTCGACCGATATCGGTCGGCGCCACCACACGAAGTGCCTTCTTCAGCAACAATCGTGACTCACGAGAGACGGACCATCATGGAGAACACCCCCACGCTTTCGCCACCTCAGCGGCGGCTCGGCCTGCGCCGGTCCGCCACCGACGCCGCCGCGCAACCAGTCGGCAGTCGACGCCTCAACCACGGGCTGAAGAAGAACAGCCTCGGTGTGCCGAGCATCTTCTTCTACATCATCGCCGCCGCGTCACCGCTGACCGTCGTGGTCGCGCTGTACCCGATCATCATCGGCGCCGGTAACGGCATCGGCATGCCTGGCGCGTTCGTCATCGCGGCGGTCGTGCTGATGATCTTCGCCGTGGGTTACGTGGCGATGAGCCGGCACGTCACCAACGCCGGCGCCTTCTACGCCTACGTCACCCTCGGCCTCGGCCGAGTCCCCGGACTCGGCTCGGCCTCACTGGCCATCTTCGCCTACAACGCAATCCAGGCCGGGTTGTACGGTGGATTCGGCTACTACGCCAGTGAGCTGCTCAATCCTGTTCTCGGCGTTGTGATTCCGTGGTGGGTGTACGCCTTCATCGGTCTGCTGGCGTGTCTCGGCCTCGGGATCCAAGGTGTGCATTCCGGCGCCCGTGTGCTGGGTGTGTTCATGACGCTGGAGGTCACGATGATCACCGTGTTGAGCCTGTTCAGCATGTTCGGCGACGACGTGCCGGTGTCCCAGTTGTCCCTCGAGCCGTTCGCCCCGAGTGTCGTGCTCGGCGGCGCGCTCGGGGTGGCGCTCATGTTCGCCCACGCCTCGTTCATCGGCTTCGAAGGTTCGGCCATCTACGGCGAGGAAGCCCGCGACCCCGCTCGCACGATCCCTCGCGCCACCTATCTGTCGATCGCGTTCATGGGCACCCTCTACGCCGTCTCCGGCTGGCTCATCATGAACGCGCTGGGTCTGGACAAGGTGGTCTCGATCGCCACCGACACCGGCGGAAATTTCATCTTCGCCGCCAGCGACACGATCATCGGCCACAACATCTCGCTGCTGTTCCAGATCCTGATCGTCACCGCGACATTCGCCGCGATCGTGACGTTCCACAACAATGTGTCGCGCTACCTGTTCTCGCTGGGCCGCCAGGGCCTGGTGTGGAAACCGCTGGGCTGGACGCTGCCGCGCCGCCAGACACCGTGGGTCGCGTCGATCGTGCAGAGCGTGATGGTGGGCGTCGTGATCGTCGTGTTCGCCGTCGCCGGCCTCGACCCGTTCGCCACCCTGTTCACCTGGGCGACCGGTATCGGCACCATCGGCGTGATCTTCTCCCAGCTGGTCGCGGGTGTCGCGATCTTCGTGTTCTTCCGGAAGTCCGACGTCGACAAACGCCGGTGGAACACCGTGATCGCGCCGATCCTGGCGGTCATCGGGCTCGGCGCGTTCTTCGTGCTGACGCTCGACAGCCTCGACGTCCTGCTGGGGGTGCACGGCGCGACGGCGGCGGTCATGGTCTCGCTGGTGTTCGTCGCGCTCCTCGCCGGGATGGCGTACGGCCTCTATCTCCGGTTTCTCGCGCCGGACAAGTACGAGCTCGTCGGAAAGGCGCTCAACGAGCGTGAGTTGGCCGAGCCGGCCCCCGAGGCCATGTAGGCCGATCTCGGCAAAGGCGCGCGCTGCTGCGAACTGATAGGTACGTTTGTCCTTATCGATACGTACGCATGTTCCTAACGGAAGGGCAAGCCATGGCCTCCGGTACTCGGCGCGCACGCCGTCACGACCCCGACAGAAAGGAACGCATCGTGGAGTCGGCGTTGGCAGTCCTGGCACGAGACGGTGTCGCCGGTATCACCCACCGCGCGATCGGCGAAGCTGCCGACGTTCCGCTCGGCTCCATCACCTACCACTTCGCCACGCTCGACGACATCGTCAACCAGGCCTTCCAGACTCACGTCGAAAAGCTGGCGACGCGTTTCGAAGACCGACTGGCCTCCTGTCAGCCGGGCGACGATCTCATCGAGTGCATCGTCTCGGCCGTCACCGACGACCTGGCCGCCAACCCGAACGAACTCGCCGTCACCTACGAGCTCTATGGCGACGCGGTCCGCAGGTCCGACAACAAGCGCATCACCCAACGGTGGATGGAGCGCGCGGAAGACGCTCTGTCGCAGCATTTCGACCGCACCACCGCACGGCTGCTCGACGTGGTCATCGAGGGCCTGATGGTGCACATGTCCATCGCCGCGCAACCGATGTCCAAAGACGCGGTTCGCGAGCTATTGACCACGGCCGCCAACGCCGCCGCCGACAACTGAATCCCTTTCCCCTCACCAGAATCGGAGTACGACATGACCTTCCACAGCACGATGTTCATCGACGGCACTTGGACTCAGGCGTCGAGCGGCGCCGTCGACGAGGTGCCCGCGCCGGCCACCGGCGAGGCGTTCGCCGAGATCGCCCACGGGACCGTCGACGACGTCGACCGCGCCGTCGCCGCCGCCCATGCCGCGTTCGCGGACTGGGCCCGCACACCGGCCGGCGAACGGGCGCGCGCCGTTCTCAAACTGGCCGACCGCGTCGAGGACGACGCCCGCACACTCGCCGAGATCGAATCGCGCAACGTCGGCAAGCCGATCGGACTGGCGCTCGAAGAGATGGAGATGATTCCCGACCACCTGCGGTTCTTCGCCGGCGCCGCCCGGACCATGGAAGGCCGTGCGGCGGGGGAGTTCGTGCCGGGGAAGACCAGCATCATCCGGCGCGACCCACTGGGCGTCGTCGGGTCGGTCGCCCCCTGGAACTACCCGTTGCTGATGGCGATCTGGAAGATCTCTCCGGCGCTGCTGACCGGAAACACTCTAGTGCTCAAACCGTCTGAGCACACACCGTTCTCCGTGCTGCGCCTGGCCGAATTGGCTGCCGACCTGTTCCCGCCCGGGGTGTTCAATGTCGTCACCGGTGACGGCGAGGACGTCGGCGCCCGTCTGGTAGCCCACCCGCTGGTGCGGATGTCGTCGCTGACCGGTTCGGTGAACACCGGCCGGGCGCTCATGCGGGCCTCGGCGGACACCAATCTCAAGCGGCTGCACCTCGAACTCGGTGGCAAGGCGCCGGTGCTGGTGTACGCCGACGCCGACATCCCGCTGGCGGTCGCCAAGATCATGGAGGGCGCGTTCTGTAATTCCGGCCAGGACTGTATGGCGGCCTCGCGGCTCTACGTGCACGACGCGGTGCACGACGAGCTGGTTTCCGGACTCGAAAAAGCAGTCAAGGCACTTGATCTGGGTGACCTTGCCGACGAGAACACCGCGATGGGGCCGGTCATCACCGCCGAGCACCGCGACCGCGTCGAAGGGTTCGTCGAGCGCGCCAAGCAGACTGGGCACACCGAGCTGATCCAGGGGGACAACCCAGGCACCGGCTTCTACACCGCCCCCACCGTCGTGGTCGGCGCGCGTCAGGGGGACGAGATCGTGCGCACCGAGGTATTCGGTCCGGTCACCTCGGTGACCCGGTTCCGCGACGGCGACGATGTCATCGCACTCGCGAACGACACCGAATACGGCCTGGCCGCTTCGGTGTTCACGCAAGACATCGGCCGTGCCATGACCGCGTCGAGTGAACTGCAATTCGGCACGGTCTGGGTCAACGACCATCTGCCGGTGACGCCGGAGATGCCGCACGGCGGCTTCAAGCAGTCCGGCAACGGCAAGGACATGTCGGTCTACGCCCTCGAGGAGTACACCGAGATCAAGCACGTGATGATCAACCGCGAGAGCGCCTGACATGGCGGTCAGCGCAATCAACATGTTCCGCCTGCGTCCCGGGGTGGCGCTGGCCGACTTCGAGCGATTCTCCGCCGAACTGGACCGGCCGGTCTGTCTGGCCTTCGACGTGGTGCTCTCGTTCGACGTCTACCTCGTCGACGACCCGGAGCCGGACGGCGCCGACGTCATCGAGGTCATGACGGTGACCTCGTGGTCGCTTTGGCAAGAGCTGCTCGCCGACGCCCCCGAACTCAAACCCGTCCTGGCACGGTTCGGCGAACTCGTCGAGACCAGCAGCATCACCACCGTCCTGACCCGTCCCGCACTACCCCAGGAGCTTTAGATGTCCACCGACTATGACGCCGTCATCATCGGCGCCGGCCACAACGGACTGGTCACCGCCAACTACCTGGCTCGTGCCGGCAAGCGGGTGCTGGTGCTCGAGGCCCGCGAGCTCGTCGGCGGCGCCTGCGTCACCGAGGAGCTGATCCCCGGCTCCAAATGGTCGTCCTGCGCGTTCATCGCCGGCCTGCTGCGCCCGGAGATCATCGCCGAACTGGAACTGGCCAAGTACGGTCTGGACCTGTACCAGGGAGATGCGCTGTCGTTCAGCCTCTTCCGGGACGGCACCTCCTTCACGATGTGGAAGGAGACCGACCGCACCCTGCGCGAGCTGGAGAAGATCAACAAGAAAGACGCCCGGGCGTTCCTGGACTTCGGGGTGCGGCTGCAGCGGTTCGCCGGTCTGGTCACGCCGTATCTGCTCAAGCCGCCGCCGGAGCGTTCCGAGGTGTTCGCCGCATTCGAGGCCGCCGGCGAGCAGACGCTCTTCGACGAGTTCACGCTGCTGTCCGTGCGTGACCTGCTCGACCGGTATTTCGAGGACGAGCGGCTCAAGAGCATGCTGACGTTCTTCGGGATGGTGTCCATCTTCGGTGGGCCGTCGACACCAGGCACGGCCTACACCTACGGGCACCACTCCTGGGGTGAGTTCAACGGCAACTTCGGGCAGTTCGGCTTGGCCCGAGGCGGCATGGGCGCGATCAGCGAGGCACTCGCGGCGGCTGCACGCGCTCACGGTGCGACGATCCGGACCTCCGCCCCGGTCGACACGGTCATCGTCGAGCGCGGGGTGGCCACCGGGGTCCGGCTGGCCGACGGGTCGACCGTCACTGCGGCACAGGTGTTCTCGAACGCTGATCCCAAACGCTCACTCCTGAAGCTCATCGAACCCGGGGTGCTGCCGGCGCGGCTGGTGCGGGATGTCGAGAACATCGACACGCGTGGGTCGATGGCCCGCATTCACCTGCTGATCGACGAACTGCCGCAGTACCTTCCCTTCGCCGATGCCTCCGAAGGCCCACAGCACCACGGCCATCAGCTTCTCGGTCCGAGCCGGGAGGCGTTCGAGGAAGCCTACGAGGCGCAGCGACGCGGCACGTTTCCGAGCACCTTCGTCATCGAGGCCGTCACCCAGTCGGTCACCGATGACTCGCTGGCGCCGGCCGGGCTGCACACCATGACGCTGGGTATTCAGCAGCTGCCGTCCGAGCTCATCGGCACCACGTGGGCTGCGGAGAAGGAGAAGTGGGCCGACCTCGTGCTCGAGGATCTGTTCACCTACGCGCCGAATCTGCGCGACCACATCAGGGATCGGGTGATCATCACCCCCGATGATCTGCACAACGAGTACCTGATCACCGACGGCAACATCTTTCACGGTGCCATGATGCTCGACCAGCTGTTCGGCGCGCGGCCGATCCCGGAGCTCGCGAATTACCGCACGCCCGTGCGGAACTACTACCTGTGCGGCTCGGGCACGCACCCTGGCGGGGGCGTGATGGGCGCCAACGGCCACAACGCCGCCAAGGTGGCTCTCGCCGACGCCGCGGGTGTCCCGGTCGCCGGTGGCCGAGCCCCGGTCAGCGCCCCCAAAGTGCCGTGGCAGCAGCGGATGGTGGGCTCGTTGATGTCCACGCGGCCGGGCCGCTGGGTGGGCTATCGGGCCGCTCGCCAACCCGCGCTGCGCAGGATCACCGCGTACGCCGCACGCGTCCGATGAATCTGCGCAGCGCGAAGTGGTTCGCCGGCCAGAACGTCCCCGGCTTCGTCCACCGGTCGGCGATGCGGGCATCGGGGTTCTCCCGGATGGCATTCGAAGGCAAGCCGATCGTCGGTATCTGCAATTCGTGGTCCGAAGTCGTCAACTGCAACATGCACTTTCGCGGTCTTGCCGATTCGGTGCGGCGCGGGGTGCTGGCGGCCGGCGGGTTCCCGCTGGAATTCCCGACCATGTCGCTCGGCGAACAGCTGATGAAGCCGACCACGATGCTGTTCCGCAACCTGATGGCGATGGACGTCGAGGAGTCGATCCGGGCCTATCCCTTCGACGCGGTGGTACTGCTGGGCGGGTGCGACAAGACCGTCCCCGCGCAGCTGATGGGCGCGGCGAGTGCTGACGTGCCCGCCATCGTGCTCACCGGCGGACCCGCCGCACCCGCGGTGTTCGAGGGCAGGCAGCTCGGCGTGGGTACCGATCTGTGGCAGTACATCGACGACGTCCGAGGCGGGCGGATGTCGATGGCCGACTACGAGCGATTGGAGGCGGCCGCCGGTCCGTCGCGGGGGCACTGCCCGGAAATGGGCACGGCGTCGACGATGGCCACCATCGTCGAGGGCCTGGGGATGACCCTGCCCGGCACCGCGGCAGTCCCGGCGATGGACTCGCGGCGCATGCAGGTGGCCGAGGAGGTGGGTGCTCGCGCCGTCGGGTTGGCCACCGAAGGACTGCGGCCCTCGCAGATCCTCACCGCCGAAGCCTTCGACAACGCCATCACGCTGATGCTGGCCGTCGGCGGCTCGACCAACGCGATCGTGCACCTGCTGGCCATCGCCGGGCGCGCCGGGGTACCGCTGACCCTCGACCGCTTTCACGAATTGTCTGCGCGCACACCGTTGGTGGTGAACGTGCGGCCCGCGGGGGAGCACCTCGTCGAGCAGGTGTTCCACGCCGGCGGCATCCCCGCGGTGATGAAGTCGGTACAGGCATTGCTGCACACCGAGGCGCTGACCGTCACCGGCAAGACCGTCGCCGACAACCTGCCCACCCGGCCGTCCGCCGACACCGCGGTGATCAGCTCGCTGGACCGGCCGTTCCAGCCGCCTCAGGGCCTGGCGGTGGTGCGCGGCAACCTCGCTCCGAACGGCGCCGTCATCAAGTGCGCCGCCGCGAGCCCTGAGCTGCTCGTCCACCGGGGTCCGGCGGTGGTGTTCGACAACATGCGGGATCTGTTGGCGCGCTTCGACGATCCCGACCTCGACGTCACCGCCGACTCGGTGCTGGTCTTGCGCAGCGCGGGCCCCCGTGGTGCTCCGGGCATGCCCGAGTGGGGTCAGCTGCCCATCCCGAGCAAGCTGCTCCGCCAGGGCGTCACCGACATGGTGCGGATCTCGGATGCGCGAATGAGCGGAACCGCCTACGGCACCTGCGTGCTCCATGTCAGCCCGGAGTCGGCGGCCGGCGGTCCGCTGGCGCTGGTGCGCGACGGGGACGTCATCTCCCTCGACGCCCATGCCGGCCGCCTCGAGGTGCTGGTGCCCGACGCTGTACTGGCCGACCGCCGTGCGGCGCTTCGGCCGCCGGCGCCAAGCCGGCATTCGCGCGGCTACGCGGCGATGTATGTCGACCGGGTGCTGCAGGCCGACCGTGGCTGCGACTTCGACTTCCTCGTCGGCCGATCCGAACACCCCGAGGCCGAACCGGACGCCGTCTTCGACGGCTGGGTGGGCGGCTGGTGACTAGCGCTCCACCTCGTCGGGTGTCCACGCCTGCGGCAGGCCCGGCTGGTTGGGAAACAGGAAATCGATGAAGGCCTGCGCGGTGGGCTGCGGCTCGTGGTTGGCCAACCCTGGTCGCTCGTTGGCTTCGATGAACACGTAGTCAGGCCGGGTGACGTCGGGCACCAGCAGGTCGATACCGGTGACCGGGATACCGATCGCCTCGGCCGCGGCGACGGCGACCCGGCACAACTCCGGATGCACGGTGGCGGTGACGTCGTGGATCGTGCCGCCCTGATGCAGGTTCGCGGTGCGCCGGACGCGCAGCCGCTCACCTTCTCCCAGCACGTCGTCGAACGAGTAGCCCGCCTCCCGAACCGTCGTCTCGGTCACGACGTCCATCGGGATCTTCGATTCGCCACCCGTTGCGGCCGCGCGCCTGCGGCTCTGCGTCTCGATCAGCTCGCGGATCGTGTGCTTGCCGGTACCCGTCACCTCGGCGGGAAGTCGCAGCGCCGCGGCGACGACCTTCTTGTCGATGACCACCAGGCGCAGATCGTCTCCCTCGGCGCGCTGCTCGATGAGGACCTCGGGATGCTGCTCGCGGGCCCGGGCCAGGGCGGCGTCGAGTTCTTCGGGGCCGTCGACGCCGACGGTGATGCCCTTGCCTTGCTCTCCGCGCGTCGGTTTCACCACCACGTCGCCGACCTCGGCGAGGAACTCGTGGTCGGCCTCGTCGAACGTCGCGAGCCGGCCTTTCGGCACGGTGATCCCGGCTTCGGAGACGATGCGGCGGGTCAGCCGTTTGTCGTCGCAACGGCTCATCGCGACGGCGGAAGTGTACTCCGACAACGACTCTCGAGTGATGACGCTGCGTCCACCATGTGAGAGCCGCATCTCACCGGCTTCGGCGTCGAGTACCTCCACCCAGATGCCGCGGCGCATCGCCTCGTCGGCGAGGATGCGTGCGTACGGGTTGAGATCGTCGACCGTCTCCGGTGGGTGGGTGAACAGCGGCTCGTTGATGGCGTTCTTGCGCTTGACGGCCATCACCGGAACGCGGGCGAAGCCGAGCTTCTCGTACAGCGCGATCGCGGCGTTGTTGTCATGGGTGACCGAGAGGTCCATGTAGGCGCGGCCGCGATCCCGGTACAGCCCGGCCAGGGCGCGGGTCAGCGCCGCGCCGACGCCCGGCAGCGGCGCGGCCGGGTCGACGGCCAGCGTCCACAGACTCGAACCGTTCTCCGGGTCGGCGAACAAGGTGGCATGGTCGACGCCGGTGACGGTGCCCAGAACGCTGCCGTCGTCGTCGGTGACGGCGACCAGATAGTCGACCGACTGCTGGTGCTGGTGGTTGTCCCAGATGACGTCGGTGGGCGCCGGCACCATTCCGCATCGCACGTAGACGCGGTTCATCTCATCGGCGTCTTCGCGGCTCTGGAGCGTGCGCACGTGAAAACCGGGTGGCGCAGGGGCATCGTCCTGGCTGTCGGCGAAGCGCAGTCGGTAGGTGTGGCTGGGATCGATGAACAACTCGGCGGGTGCCTTCGACACCAGCACGTGCGGCTCCCGAGCGTAGATGCAGATGTCTCGCCTGCCGTGCGCCTCGGCGCGCAGGACATCGGCAAGCCGCGCGGGATCGCTGAACGTCTGGCCGAAAATGAGCCTGCCCCAGCCCAATTCGAGGACCACGTCGTCGGCCATCGCATCGACCATGTCGGGCGGGGACGCTTCGTGCAGCGCCAGCGTGATGGCCTCGGAGTTTTCCCCTGCCGGGTCTGCCTTGTCGAGGCTCGTCATGCGGCTGGCCCGGAGATGCCGTGCTTCTGCAGCCACAGCTCCAGCAGGGCGATCTGCCACAGCTCGTTGCCGCGCAGCGGGGTGAGCTTGCCGTTCGGGTCGGCCAGCAGCCGATCCACCGCTTCGGGACGGAACAGGCCGCGCTCTTTGGCCGCCGGGGCGTACAGCGCGTCGCGCACCAGATCCAGGTAGGGGCCTTCGAGGTGGGTCAGTGCCGGCACGGGGAAGTAGCCCTTGGGCCGGTCGATCACTTCGGACGGAATGACCTGGCGCGCAGCCTGTTTGAGCACCCCCTTTCCGCCGTGAGCAGTCTTGAGCTGCGGTGGGCAGGTGGCCGCTAGCTCGACGAGGTCGTGGTCGAGGAACGGCACGCGGCCCTCCAGACCCCAGGCCATCGTCATGTTGTCCACCCGTTTGACCGGGTCGTCGACCAGCATCACCATGGTGTCCAGACGCAGCGCGCGGTCCACCCCGGTCTGCGCACCCGCGCGGGCGAAGTGCTCGGTGACGAACAGCTCGCTCGGATCGTCGGCGGCCAGGTAGGACGGCGACACCAGGTCGGCGTAGCCGGACTGGTCCCGGTCGAAGAACGCGCCGCGATAACTCGCCACCGACCCCTCCAGGGTTGCGGCCGCGGGTTCTCCCATCGGGGGATACCAGTGGTAGCCGGCGAACACCTCGTCGGCGCCCTGCCCGGACTGCACGACCTTGACGTGCTTGGCCACTTCCTGGCTGAGCAGGTAGAACGCCACGCAGTCGTGGCTGACCATCGGTTCGCTCATCGCCCCGATGGCACCGTCGAGCGCGGGGAGCATGCGCGCGGTGTCGATGCGGATCTGATGGTGGTCGGTGCCGAAGCGGTCCGCGACGATGTCGGAGTACGTGAACTCGTCGCCCTTGACGCCGTTGACCGATTCGAAACCGATCGAGAAAGTCTTGAGCCCGTGTTGGCCGGCCTCGGCGAGCAACCCGACGATCAGGCTGGAGTCCACGCCGCCGGAGAGTAGGCAGCCCACGGGGACGTCGGCGACCAGCCGACGCTTCACCGCGAGGCGCAGGGAGTCCAGAACCGCGTCTTCCCAGTCCTTGTCGGTCCAGTCGGCGCGGTCGGCGCGGCGCGTGAAGTCCGGCTCCCAGTAGGTCGTGGTGGTGCGGCTGCCGTCGGGTTCGATCGCCATCAACGAGGCCGGCGGGAGTTTGGTGACGCCGCGCAGGATGGTGCGGGGCGAGGGCACCACCGAGTGGAACGTCATGTAGTGGTGCAGCGCGATCGGGTCGATCCGGGTGTCGATATCGCCCCCGGCCAGGAGTGCTGGCAGCGACGAGGCGAAGCGAACCCGGTCCGGGGTGTCGGACAGGTAAAGGGGCTTGATGCCGAGCCGGTCGCGGCCCAGCAGCACCCTCCCGCTGTCCCGTTCGGTGATCGCGAACGCGAACATGCCCTTCAGGCGGTCGACGAACCGGTCGCCCCAGTGGTGGTAGGCCTTGATCAGCACCTCGGTGTCGCTGTGCGAGAAGAACCGGTACCCGTGGCCGGCCAACTCGTCGCGCAGGTCCTCGTAGTTGTAGATGCAGCCGTTCCACGCGATCGACAGGCCGAGATCGGCGTCGACCATGGGCTGCGCACCGGCTTCGGTGAGGTCGATGATCTTCAGCCGTCGGTGCCCGAGCGCGACGCGGCCCTGTGCCCAGACACCGGCGGCGTCAGGGCCCCGAGGCGCCATGACCTCGGCCATCGCGGTGACGGCGCGGACATCTGGGCTGGTTCCGTCGAGGCGTACCTCGCCGGTGGCTCCACACACGTGTTCGACCCTACTCCGTGTCGGCGATCGTTGACCAAGGTTGCAGCCGCGCTCCGGAGCGCGGCGATGACACGGTTTACCCCCGGGTCAAATGGTCAAACGCCGATCAGGCATCAAGATCGAGATTCACGTCACAGCGTGTAGGGCCTCAGGACACGCCCTCCAGTTGACCGCCCGTCTCGTCGATCTGGCGGACGGGTCCGGTGAACCAGTTCTTCACCGAGGCGTGCCAGTAGATGTAGAGCAGCAGCAGCACACCGCCGACGAGGATGGGCGTGTAGTTGACGAACTTCCACTCGAAACTGCCGCCCCACGGGACGCCGCCGATGGAGGTCGGGAACATCGCGATGATCGAGGTGATGATGATCTCGATCAGCGCCAGCGGTGCCATCCAGCGGTGGTGGCCGCGCAGGTTCCAGGAGCCGACCTCGAAATCGTCACCCATTCGCCAGCGCAGGTAGATCGGCACCGCGAAGCACAGGTACAGACCGACCACGCCGATGGACACCACGGCATAGAACGCGATGGGCGCCGGTGCCCCGTTGACGTCGACGGGGACCAGAGCCGGCAGCGTGATCACCGCGGCCAGCGCCGCGGTGATCAGTACCGCATTGGCGGGCACCCGCTTGGCGTTGATCTTGGCCCACAGCTGGTGTCCTGGCACCGCGCGGTCGCGGCTGAATGCGAACAGCATGCGGGAGGCGCTGGTCTGGCAGGCGGTGGTGCAGAAGAGTTGGCCGGCGCACGAGATCAGCAAGACGATGCCCATCCACTTGGAATCCAGCGCCTGGGCGAAGATCACCTGAACCAGACCGCCTCCCGCGGTCACCTCGTCGACGTCCTGCACGGCGAACAGGAAGCTCAGCAGCAGGATCCAGCCGCCGATCGCGGAGTAGAAGATCGACCGCCAGATGCCCTTGGCGGCGGCGTCGGCGGCGCTGTGCGTCTCCTCGGACAGGTGTGCTGAGGCGTCGTACCCGGTGATCGTGTACTGGGTCAGGATCGCGGCGATGGGCAGCACGAACAGGACCCAGCCGATGCCCTTGTCCCCGTTGAACATTCCGGTGTTGTTCACCGTGGTGGCGAAGACGTCGGAGAAGCTCGCGTGGCGTTCGGGCAGCAGCCACAGGATCGCCACCACCGCGACGGCGCCGACGACGTGCCACCACACCGAGACGTTGTTGATGACCGCGAGCAGGTGCGAGGAGAAGATGTTGATCACCGCGACGGCCACCAGGATGATCAGGAACATCACGAACACCCGGGTCAGGCTGTAGCCGGCCGCCCAGCTCTCGCTGAACGTCGACAGCGTCAGATCCAGGAACGTGGCGCTGCCGTAGGCCACCGACGCCAGGATCGCGATCAGGCCGATCAGGTTGAGCCAGCCGGTGTAGAACCCCGCCTTGGGTCCGCCCAGCCGGGCCGCCCACCAGTAGATGCCGCCCGAGGTCGGGAACGCCGACACCAGCTCGGACATGCACAGGCCGATGAGCAGGATGAACACCGCAACGATGGGCCAGCCCCAGGCGATGGACGCGGGGCCGCCGTTGTTCCAGCCCAGGCCGAACGAGGTGAAGCACCCCGCCAGGATCGAGATGATCGAGAACGAGATCGCGAAGTTGGAGAAACCCGACCAGGAGCGCTGCAACTCCTGGACGTAGCCGAGCCGGGCGAGATGCATCTCGTCGTCGCTCAGGTGTTCATGACCCTCGGGCACGGAGAACCTCCTGTGTGGGAAGCGGCGCGGCGGGCGGCGCCGAGCACTTTGGACAATAGATCGCTATTGGTCTGGTGTCCTACCTTTGGAGGCAGTTTTGTGCGAATGTGTTCGGGCGCGGGAAGCGCGGCGGGCAGAACGGCGCGACGAAGGTGAGGACACCCATGGGCACACGAGGCATGTTGTCGCGATCCGACCTGGACGCGCTGGTCGACGCAGGGGACATCGACACGGTGATCGTCGCGTTCTGTGACATGCAGGGCAGGTTGACCGGTAAACGGATCTCGGCCCGGCTGTTCGCCGACGACGTCGCCGAACACGGCGCCGAATGCTGCAACTATCTGCTGGCCGTCGACGTCGACAACAACACCGTCGACGGGTATTCGATCTCGAGCTGGGAGACCGGCTACGGCGACATGGTGATGACGCCGGACTTCGACACACTGCGGGTGATCCCGTGGCAGCCGGGCACCGCGCTGGTGATGGCGGATCTGTCCTGGACCGACGGTCGGCCGGTGAGCCAGGCGCCGCGCAGCATCCTCAACCGCCAGATCGACCGGCTGGCCGAGCGGGACCTGGTGCCCTATGCGGCCACCGAGCTCGAGTTCATGGTGTTCGACGACACCTACCGCGACGCCTGGGCCGCCGGATACAAGGGGCTCACCCCGGCCACGGACTACAACATCGACTACGCGATGCTCGCCTCGACGCGGATGGAGCCGCTGCTGCGCGACATCCGGCTCGGCATGGACGGCGCGGGCATGTACTGCGAGGGCGTCAAGGGGGAGTGCAACCTGGGTCAGCAGGAGATCGGGTTCCGTTACGACCATGCCCGCACCACGTGCGACAACCACACGATCTACCGCAACGGCGCCAAGGAGATCGCCGACCAGCACGGCAAGAGCCTGACGTTCATGGCCAAGTTCGACGAGCGCGAGGGCAACAGCTGCCACATCCACATCTCGCTGCGCGGAATCCAGGATGGCGAGCCGAAAGTTCCGGTGTTCGCCGACCCCGACGCCGAGGACGGTATGACCCCGCTGTTCCGCAGCTTCATCGCCGGCCAGCTCGCCACCATGCGGGAGCTGAGCCTCTGTTATGCGCCGAATGTGAACTCTTACAAGCGATTCGCCGAGGGCAGCTTCGCGCCGACGGCGATCGCCTGGGGATTCGACAATCGGACGTGTGCGCTGCGCGTGGTCGGTCATGGCGCAGGCATGCGAATGGAGAACCGCGCACCCGGCGGTGATGTCAACCAGTACCTCGCGGTTGCAGCACTGATCGCCGGCGGCCTGTACGGCATCGAGAACGAGCTCGAGCTGCCGGATCCGTTGGAAGGCAACGCCTACACCAGCGACGCCCAGCGGCTGCCCACGACGCTGGCCGAGGCCGTGGAGTTGTTCGACAACTCCACGGTCGCCCGGGACGCGTTCGGCGACGACGTGGTCGACCACTACCTGAACTATGCGCGCGTCGAGCTCAAGGCCTTCAACGCCGCGGTGACCGATTGGGAAAGGGTGCGTGGGTTTGAACGCCTCTGAGGGCCGGCCCGTGATCGGGCTGACCACTTATCTTCAACAGGCCCAGACGGGCGTGTGGGATGTGCGGGCTAGCTTCCTTCCCGCGATCTACTTCGAGGGAGTCGGTCTGGCCGGCGGCATCTCGGTGTTGCTCCCGCCGCAGCCGGTCGATGACGCTATCGCCGAGCGGCTGGTCGACGGGCTGGACGGACTGATCATCACCGGCGGCCGCGACGTCGACCCGGCGGCCTACGGCAGCACCCGCCATCCGGCCACCGATGAGCCCATCGCCGACAGCCGCACGCGAGACGCCTTCGAGTTGGCTCTGCTGCGGGCCGCGCTGCGCCGCGGACTGCCTGTGCTCGGCATCTGCCGTGGTGCCCAGGTGCTCAACGTCGCGCTGGGCGGCACGCTGCACCAACACCTGCCCGACGTGCTGGGGCACTCCCGACACCAGCAGGGCAACGCGGTGTTCTCCACTTCCACGATCACCACCGTCCCCGGCACCCAGGTGGCCGCCCTCGTCGGACCCAGCACCGAAGCGCAGTGCTATCACCACCAGGCCATCGACCGGCTCGGCGACGGTCTGATCGTCGGCGCGTCGGACGCCGACGGCGTGATCGAAGCGGTGGAGGTGGACCCGCAGCGCCACCCGGGCCGGTGGGTGGTCGCCGTGCAGTGGCATCCCGAAGAGCGGCTCGACGACCTGCGCCTGTTCGCCGGCCTCGTCGGCGCCGCCGCACACCATGCATCCCAGAAAGTGAGCGTATGAGTCAGACCAGTGACGTGATCAACCCCGCCACCGAGGAGGTGTTGCGCACCGTCGAGCACACCGACGAGGCCGGGGTCGACGACGCGGTGGCCCGGGCCACGGTGGCCCAGCGCGCCTGGGCGAAATCGGCGCCGGCGGAGCGGGCTGCCGCGCTGCGGGCGTTCGCCGCGGTGGTCGACGCCCATGTCGAGGAGTTGGCGCAGCTCGAGGTGGCGAACTCCGGACATCCCATCGGCAACGCGCGCTGGGAGGCCGGTCACGTCCGTGACGTGCTGCAGTATTACTCGGCGAGCCCGGAGCGGTTGTCCGGCAAGCAGATTCCGGTGGCCGGTGGTCTGAATGTCACGTTCAACGAACCGCTGGGCGTCGTCGGGGTGATCACGCCGTGGAACTTCCCGATGACGATCGCGTCGTGGGGGTTCGCCCCCGCGCTGGCCGCGGGGAACGCGGTCCTGGTCAAACCCGCCGAGTGGACCCCGCTGACCACGATGCGGCTCGGTGAGCTCGCGCTGGAGGCGGGGCTGCCCGCCGATCTGTTCCAGGTGCTGCCGGGCCGCGGCTCGGTGGTGGGCGAACGCTTCGTCACCCACCCCGACGTGCGCAAGATCGTGTTCACCGGCTCGACCGAGGTGGGCACCCGGGTCATGGCCGGTGCGGCCCGCCAGGTCAAGCGCGTCACGCTGGAACTCGGCGGCAAGAGCGCCAACATCGTGTTCGACGACTGCGACCTCGAACGTGCGGCCGCCACCGCGCCCTACGGCGTGTTCGACAACTCCGGCCAAGACTGCTGTGCGCGCAGCCGAATCCTGGTACAGCGCAACGTGTTCGATCGCTTCATGGAGCTCCTGGAGCCGGCCGTCAAGGGTGTGGTGGTGGGCGATCCCCGCGCCGAAGCCACCGAGATGGGCCCACTGGTGTCCAAGGCGCACTGGGAGTCGGTCGCCGGCTATGTCCCCGACGGGGCGCCGATCGCCTTCCGTGGTGATGCACCGTCGGGTCCGGGGTACTGGTTCCCGCCAACGGTTCTCACGCCTGAGCGTGACGACCGAACGGTCACCGAGGAGATCTTCGGCCCGGTCGTGACGGTGTTGCCGTTCGACGACGAGGCCGACGCTGTTGCGTTGGCCAACGACACCCCCTACGGTCTGTCCGGCTCGATCTGGACCGACAATGTGTCTCGGGCACTGCGGGTCTCGCGTGCCGTGGAGTCGGGCAACCTGTCGGTCAATTCGCATTCGTCGGTGCGCTACAGCACACCGTTCGGCGGCTTCAAACAGTCCGGGCTCGGCCGCGAATTGGGACCGGATGCCCCACTGTCGTTCACCGAGACCAAGAATGTCTTCATATCTGTTCAGGAGGTTGAAAACTGATGGATCTGTCCCAGCGTCTGGCGGGCAAGGTCGCCGTGATCACCGGTGGTGCCAGCGGGATCGGGCTGGCCACGGCCAAGCGGATGCAGGCCGAGGGTGCCATCGTCGTCATCGGTGACCTCGACGAGGCCACCGGTCAGAGCGTCGCCAACGACATGAACGTGACCTTCGTCCAGGTCGACGTCTCCGACCAGGTGGCGGTGGACAGGCTGTTCGACACCGCTGTGGACGTGCACGGTGGCGTCGACATCGCGTTCAACAACGCCGGTATCAGCCCGCCCGAGGACGACCTCATCGAGAACACCGGCATCGACGCCTGGCAGCGGGTGCAGGACATCAATCTCAAGTCGGTGTTCTTCTGCTGTAAAGCCGCGCTGCGCCATATGGTTCCCGCGCAGAAGGGCTCGATCGTCAACACCGCGTCGTTCGTCGCGGTGATGGGGTCGGCGACCTCGCAGATCTCCTACACCGCGTCCAAAGGCGGGGTACTTGCCATGTCGCGTGAACTGGGTGTGCAGTACGCCCGGCAGGGGATTCGGGTCAACGCGCTGTGCCCCGGTCCGGTGAACACCCCGCTGCTGCAGGAACTGTTCGCCAAGGACCCTGAGCGGGCGGCCCGCCGGTTGGTGCACGTGCCCGTCGGCCGGTTCGCCGAGCCCGAGGAGCTGGCCGCGGCGGTGGCGTTCTTGGCCAGCGACGACGCCTCGTTCATCACCGCGTCGTCGTTCCTCGTCGACGGAGGCATCAGCGGCCACTACGTCACGCCGCTGTGACGCCTCGGTAGGCACACGATGACGGCCGGCCCCGACGCATCCGACGACTCAGACCCGAGCGCTGCGCTGCTGCGCCCGGTGCGGCCGCTGAACGCGTTCGAGAACACCGTGGAGCGGCTGCTGCAGACGATCCGGTTGGGCGTGCTGGCGCCCGGGGAGTCCTTGCCGTCCGAGCGGGAGCTGGCCGCCCGGCTCGGGGTCAGCCGCGACACCGTGCGCGAGGCGATCAAGTCGCTGGCCGATTCCGGCTACCTGGTGTCTCGCCGTGGCCGGTACGGCGGGACGTTCCTGGCCGATGCCCTGCCCACCCCGCGAACCGACGAAGTGGAATTGCGGCGCGCCGACATCGACGACGCGCTGCGGTTGCGCGAGATTCTCGAGGTCGGGGCGGCGCGCATGGCCGCTCAGCGCGCGCTCCCCGCCGCCGAACGAGAAGCGTTGCGCGGCAGACTGTTCGACGTACGCGATGCTGCCCCGCAGGACTACCGGCGGCTGGACTCCCGGCTGCACCTGGCGATCGCCGAGGCAGCCGGGGTGCCGTCGCTGGTGCCGCTGGTGGCGCAGAACCGGATGCGTCTGAACGAGTTGCTCGACTGCATCCCGCTGCTGGCGCGCAACATCGCCCACTCCGACGAGCAACACGAGGCCATCGTCGCGGCGATTCTGGCCGGCGATGTCGAGACCGCCGCCCAGACGATGGCCGCCCACGTGTGGGGTTCGGCGGCCCTGCTGCACGGCTTCCTGGACTGAATCTGGGCCAAAACCGCTTCCGCAGCGTTCGGAAGTGGGATCATCAGTTCGCGACAGGGAGTGACATGAGCGTTGACGCGGACTCCGATTCCACAGCGGACCGGGAGCTCAAGGCCAGACACCGCGCGCTGTGGGCGTCCGGTGACTATCCGGCCGTCGCCGCGCAGATCATCCCCACGCTCGGTACCGAACTCGTGCAGGCCTGCGGTGTCGCGGCGGGCGACCGGGTTCTCGATGTCGCGGCCGGCTCGGGCAACGCCGCCATCCCCGCGGCGGCGGCAGGAGCGGTCGTCACCGCCAGCGACCTCACCCCGGAGCTCTTCGACGAGGGGCGGCGCATCGCCGGTGAGTGTGGGGTGGCGCTGGACTGGGTGGAAGCCGATGCCGAGGCACTTCCGTTCGCCGACAACAGTTTCGACATCGTGATGTCCTGCGTGGGTGCCATGTTCGCGCCGCATCATCAGGCGACCGCCGACGAACTGGTCCGCGTGGCGCGGCCGGGCGGCAGGATCGGTCTGATCAATTGGACACCTGAGGGTTTCATCGGCCAGTTGTTCGCGACCATGAAACCGTATGCACCGCCGCCTCCGCCCGGAGCCAGCCCGCCTCCGCTGTGGGGCAGCGAAGATCATGTCCGCACGCTGTTCGGTGACCGTGTCGGCGATCTGTCGATGCGGCGGCGCAGTGTGCGCATCGACCACTGCGCCTCACCGCTGGAGTTCCGGGAGTACTGGAAGCGCAACTACGGCCCGACGATCGCCACGTACCGGTTCATCGGCGAGCACCCGGACCGGGTGGCGGCGCTCGACCGCGACTTCCTGGACTTCCTCACCGCGTGGAACGGCAGCGATGAGGCCGGCAGCACCGCCTACGACGCGGAGTACCTGCTCGTCACCGCAACGAAGCGCTGAGGGCGTGGATGTCAGCCGTGGCGCGCACGACGGGCGCTAGATTGCACGTGTGGAGGATGCCGAGCTCGTCGAACGCGCGTCCTCGGCGCTGGCCGAGGTCGACACGTCGAGCTGGGCGCAGCGCTTCGATCTGTTGTCCGACCCGCACCGTCTCGAGATCCTGCTGTGCCTGCACCGCGCGCCCGGCATCTCCGTCAGCGATCTGGCCGCTGCGCTCGGCCGCTCGGAGAACGCCGTGTCGCAGGCGCTTCGCGTGCTCCGCCAGCAGGGCTGGGTGAGCAACACGCGGGAGGGGAGGTCGGTGCGGTACCGGCTCGACGACGAGATCGTGCACGACCTGCTGCACTGGATCGGAGCCAGGCACGGGTGAGCCGGGTGCTGAGCATCGACGAGCCGCCGCTGGCGCCGGGGCCGGCGCTGGGCGGGGGCTCCGACGGGCCGGTGCATGCCCGTATCGCGGCTTGGCTGCAGGGGCTCATCGCGTCCGGGCGGCTGGTGCCAGGGGACAAGTTGCCGCCGGAGGTGGAGATCGCCACCGCACTCGGGTGCAGCCGGATGACGTTGCGCCAGGCGCTCGGTGCCGTCGAGAACAAGGGTCTGATCGACCGTCGCCGCGGCCGGTTCGGTGGCAACTTCGTGACAGCGCCCCGCATCGAGTTCGACCACGCGAGTCTGCCCGGCTTCACCGAGCAGATGCGGCGCATCGAGGTGGAACCCGGCGCCCGGGTGCTCGGGGTGCACACCGGCAACCCCGAGTCGGACGTGAGCCGGGCGCTGGGTCTGCGCCGTTCCGATCAGATTCACCAGATCGTGCGTGCCCGCACGGCCAACGGGGAACCGATCGTCTACGAGCAGGCGTACCTGCCCGCTGCGGTGTTCCCGGACCTGCCCGCCAAAGACCTGGGCGGCTCACTCTATGCACTGATGCGCGGGTACGGCCACGGGCCGTCATCGGCCGACGAGCGAATCGAGGCGACGTCGGCAACCGCGGAGCAGGCACGCATCCTGGGGGTGGAAGTGAACAGCCCGCTGCTGCTCATCGTGCGAACGTCGTTCGCCGACAACGGCGTTGCGGTGGAGTACTCGCGTGACTATCACCGCTCGGACCGCACGACCATCCGCGTGCGGTCACGCGCCGACGGCATTTAAGTCTAGACCTTTGCGGCGTCGCCGTTTACAGTGAAGCGATGTCGTCACCGCTCACCGACGATCACCTGGACTGGCTGCTCGAGCAGCTGCCGGTGCTGGCCGGGCGGGCGCGGACGCTCGAAGATCTTTCCGGGGGCCTGACCAACCGCAACGTGAAGATCACGACGGCTGACGGGATCTATGTCGCGCGCTGTGTGGACACCAGCCGCAATCTGCTCCAGATCGACCGGGCCTGCGAGTACGCCAACAGTGTGGCGGCCCATCAGGCCGGCGTGGGGGCACCAGTGCTGGACTATCGGCCGGACCTCGGTGTGCTCCTTCTCGGCTATCTCGATGGCAAGACCCTGTCCAACAACGATTTCCAGCGCCCCGGCGTGCTCGCCAAGGCAGCCCGCGCTGTGCGCACACTGCACGAGGGGCCCCGCTTCGTCAACCGGTTCGACATGTTCGAGCGTCAGCCCGCATACCTGGCGACCATCCGGCGGCACGGGTTCGCGATACCGGCGGGTTACCACGATCACGCCGAGGCGTTCGCCGCTGCCCGGCGCGTGCTCACCGCTCCCGATGACGCGCACGGCTCGCTGGTGCCATGCAACAACGACCTGCTGGCGGGCAACTTCATCGAAGACGGTGAGCGGATCCACCTGATCGACTACGAGTACTCGGGCAACAACGACCCGTGCTTCGAACTGGGCAACATCTGGAGCGAGTGCGAGCTGTCCATCGAACAGCTCGACGAACTCGTCACCGCGTACTACGGGCGGCCCCGGCCACACAAGACCGCACGGGCCCACCTGCAGGGCATCGTGGCCAAGTACGGCTGGACTCTCTGGGGATGTATTCAAAGCGGCTCCAGCGCAATCGAATACGACTTCTGGGACTGGGCGATGGAGCGCTACGAGGCGGCTGTCGCGGAGTTCCGCAGTCCCGGCTATCACCGGCTGCTCGACCAGGTAACGGCCCCCGACCCACGAGGATGACATGACCTCCGCCAAGCCACTACCCGCGCGTGCTCACGCCGTGATCATCGGTGGGGGAGTGATCGGCACCAGTGTGGCCTACCACCTGACCCGCCTGGGCCTGACCGATGTCGTGCTCGTCGAACAGGGCCAGCTCTCCAGCGGAACCACCTGGCACGCCGCGGGTCTGGTGGGACAGCTGCGCGCCTCCGAGGGCATGACGCGGCTGGTGCAGTACTCCACGGCTCTGTACGCCGAATTGGAGTCCGAGACAGGGTTGTCGGCCGGCTACAAGCAGTGCGGTGGTGTCACGGTCGCGCGCACCGAGGATCGCATGGAGCAGCTGCGCCGCACTGCCGCCAACGCCGAGGCATTCGATCTGGACTGCCGACTGCTCACCCCCGCAGAGGCGCAGGAGTACTACCCGGTGATGCGCACCGACGATCTGGTCGGTGCGATTTGGCTGCCCGCCGACGGCAAGGCCAACCCGACCGACCTGACCTTCGCGCTGGCCAAGGGGGCTCGGATGCGCGGCGCCCGAATCGTCGAGAAGACCAGGGTCGTCGACGTCCTGACCGCCGACGGGGTGGTGACCGGGGTGCGCACCGATGCCGGTGACGTAGAGGCCGAGATCGTCGTCAACTGCGCGGGGCAGTGGGCCAAACAGGTCGCGGCCATGGTGGGCGCCAACGTGCCCCTGCATTCGGCCGAGCACTTCTACGTCGTGTCCGAACCGATCGCCGGGGTGCATCCCGATCTGCCGATCCTGCGGGACCCCGACGGCTACACCTACTTCAAAGAGGAGGTCGGCGGTCTGGTCATCGGCGGGTTCGAACCCGAGGCCAAACCCTGGGTGTCGCCCGACGCGATCCCGTACCCGTTCGAGTTCCAACTGCTCGACGAGGACTGGGAACACTTCGAGGTGTTGATGAACAGCGCGCTGCTGCGCATCCCGGCGCTCGAGAGCACCGGGATCAAGAAGTTCTACAACGGGCCGGAAAGCTTCACACCGGACAACCAGTTCATCCTCGGCGAGGCGCCGGAATGCCGGAACTTCTTCGTCGGAGCCGGATTCAACTCCGTCGGCATCGCCACCGCGGGCGGCGCCGGCCGGGCGCTCGCGGAATGGATCGCCGAGGGCGCCCCGACCACGGATCTGACCGGAGTCGACATCCGCCGCTTCGCGCCGTTCAACGGCAACAACCGCTGGTTGCACGACCGCGTCGCCGAGGTGCTCGGCATCCACTACGAAATCCCGTGGCCGAACCGGGAGATGACCACGGCGCGGCCGTTCCGGCGGTCACCGGTTCACCATCTGCTCGACGCCGCCGGCGCGAATTTCGGCAGCAAGATGGGGTGGGAGCGGGCCAATTTCTTCGCCCCGGCCGGGCAGGCGCCGGTGATCGAGTACACCTGGGGTACACCGAATTGGCTGCCGTGGTCGGCGGCCGAGCAGCGCAGCACCAGGACCGGGGTGACGGTGTTCGACCAGACGTCGTTCTCCAAGTACCTCGTCGTGGGCCGCGACGCGCAGGCCGCGCTGCAGTGGCTGTGCACCGCAGATGTCGCCGTGCCGATCGGCAAGGCGGTGTACACGGGCATGCTCAACGCGCGCGGCACCTACGAAGCCGACGTCACGGTGACCCGCACCGGCGTCGAGGAATTCCTCGTCGTCAGCGGCGCCGCCAGCACCGAGCGGGACAAGGACCATGTGCGCAGGAACATGCCCGCCGGCTGTGACGCCCACATCGTGGACGTCACGTCGGCCTACGCCGTGTTCGGTGTCATGGGTCCGCGCTCGCGCGAGCTGCTGGCGCGGCTCACCGATGCCGACCTGTCCGACGAAGCCTTCCCGTTCGGCACGAGCCGCCTGCTGTCGCTCGGGTATGCGACCGTGCGCGCGACCCGCATCACCTATGTCGGAGAACTCGGCTGGGAGCTGTACGTACCGAGCGAGTTCGCCGTCGGTGTCTACGAGGACCTCATGCGGATCGGCGCCGAAGTCGGTGTCGCGCGCGGCGGGTACTACGCCATCGAGTCGTTGCGCATCGAGAAGGGGTACCGGGCATTCGGTCGGGAGCTCTCGCCGAGTGAGAACCCTGTCGAGGCCGGGTTGTTGTTCGCCTGCAAGCTCGGCACTGACATCGAGTTCCTGGGCCGCGAGGCGGTAGAGGAGGCGCGTCGCCGCGGGCCCCGGCGCCGCCTGGCGGGATTCCGTGTGGACTCGAAAGAACCGATGCTCTGGGGCGGGGAGCTGATCCTGCGCAATGGGGCGGTGGCGGGACAGGCCACCTCGGCGGCCTGGGGTGAAACGACCGGCGCCTGCGTGGGCCTGGCCTACCTGCGCGCCGGAGACGGCTCCGTCGTCGACGCGGACTGGGTCCGCAACGGCCGGTACGAGATCAGCGTCGGCGGCCGCCGCTATCCGATCTCGGTGTCGCTACGGTCCTTCTACGACCCCGCCGGCGACCGCATCCGAGGGTGACCACCTACCCGGACGGGCAGGTAGGGGAGCCTGGAAACCTGCTCATGTGATCAGCTAGACAGATGATCACATGGGTCATACGCTCGCCGGTGTGAACGTCGAATACCAGGCGATGCATATGAGCGACGGCATCGTCAACGCGCCGGTCTCCGTGCTCTTCGCAGTGATGGCCCTGGTCGCGCTCGGCATCTGCGCGTGGCGTGCGCGCGAGGAACTCGACGAGCGCACCGTGCCGCTGGCCGGGCTGGTCGCCGCGTTCATCTTCGCGGTGCAGATGGTCAATTTCCCGATCCTGCCGGGCGTCAGCGGACACCTGCTCGGGGGCGCGCTGGCGGCCATCCTGGTCGGGCCGTTCACCGGGGCCCTGTGTGTGGCGATCGTGCTGGTCGTGCAGAGCCTGCTGTTCGCCGACGGCGGCGTGACCGCCCTGGGCACGAACATCACGAACATGGCGCTGATCGGCGTCGCCGCCGGCTACGGCACCGCCGTGCTCACCTCGCGACTCGTCCGGCGGCTGCGCGGCGAGATGTCGGTGCCCGCGATCGGCGGGGTCGCCTTCGTCTCGGCTGTCGTGGGCACGGTGTGTGCGGCGATGGGATTCGTCGTGGAGTACGCGCTCGGCGGGGCGGGCTCCTCCTCGCTGGGCACCGTGGCGACCTACATGTTCGGCACCCACGTCCTGATCGGGATCGGTGAGGGCATCATCACCGCGCTGACGGTGGTCGCCGTTGTCCGGGCCCGCCCGGATCTGGTGTACCTGCTGCGGTCGAACCGTGCCCCTGCCGCGGTGGCCGCGTGAGCGGGGTGCGCCGCTGGCGCTTCTGGGCCGCCTTCGCCGTCGCGACGCTGCTGATCGCCGGCGGACTCTCCTACCTGGCCAGCTCGAGCCCCGACGGGCTGGACTCGGCCACCCTGCAGGGGTGTGAGCTCGTCGAGACCCCCGAGGGTGAGCAGCTGCAGGGCGACTGCATCGCCCAGCACGCCGGCGAGCACGCGCTCGCGCACTCCCCGCTGGCTGACTACTCCATCGGCGGACGGGACGGCACCGGCGGCGTGGCCGGCGTGGCAGGCGTCGCGGTGACGGTGCTCATCGCCTCGGGTGCCTTCTGGTTGATCGCGCGCTCCCGGCGGGCTTCCGAGCCCGCCGTCGAAGACTGACGTCCGACATGGGGGCCGGGCACGCGCATCCGCTCTACCGCGACGGCGACTCACCGGCGCATCGGCTCCCGGCCGAGGTGAAGATCGTCGCGCTGCTGGCATTCGTGCTCGCGGTCGTTGCGACGCCGCGAGAGATGTTCTGGCCATTCGGCATATATGCGGTCATCGTGTTGGTGATTTGGTCGGTGGCGCGGATTCCGCTGCGGTGGGTGTTACCCCGGATGCTCATCGAGGCGCCGTTCGTCGTGCTGGCCGTGCTGCTGCCTTTCGCCGAGGGCGGTGAGCAGGTCAGCGTCGGCGGAATGTCACTCTCTGTTGCCGGTCTCTACGCGGCGTGGGGCATCGTGATCAAGGGCACGCTGGGGGTGGCGGCATCGCTCACCGTGGCGGCGACCACCACCGCGCGAGAACTCCCCGTGGCGCTGAGCCGGCTGCGGGTCCCCGCCGTCATCGTGTCCATGCTGACGCTCATGATCCGGTACGTCGACGTGCTCGCCGCCGAGATCCGGCGCATGCGGCTGGCGCGGGTGTCACGCGGCGATTCGCCGCGCATGCTGCATCAGATCGGCGCCACCGCCGCCGGTGTCGGGGCGCTGTTCCTGCGGTCCTACGAACGGGGTGAACGGGTATACCTGGCCATGCTGTCCCGCGGGTTCGACGGGCGGGTGCCGCAGCTGGCCCTCGGCGCCGGCTGCCCGGCAGCGGCGTCATCACGGCAGTGGGTCCTTGCACTTCTGCCGGCCTCAGCCGCGGTGCTGGTCGCGGCTTCGGCGTGGGTGCTCCGGTGAGCACCGCCGCGGTGCACGTCGAGGACCTGCACTACACCTATCCCGACGGGCACGTGGCGCTCGCCGGTGTCGACCTCGATATCGCACACGGGGAGCGGGTCGCGCTGCTCGGTCCCAACGGGGCGGGCAAGACGACGCTGATGTTGCACCTCAACGGTGTGTTGAGCGCGTCGCGAGGGCGCGTCGAGATCGGCGGAACACCGGTGGTACGCAGCACCCTGCGCGAGATCCGCCGTCGCGTCGGGCTGGTGTTCCAGGACCCCGACGACCAATTGTTCATGCCGACCCTGGCGCAGGACGTGGCGTTCGGCCCGGCCAACTTCGGGCTGCGCGGTGCCGAGCTGGAGAAGCGGGTGGCCGAGGCGCTGGAGGCGGTGTCGATGTCCGAACTCGCCGCCCGCAGCCCCGCCCACATGTCCGGCGGGCAACGTCGGCGTGCCGCGCTGGCAACGGTATTGGCTTGCGCGCCCGAGGTTTTGGTTCTCGACGAGCCGTCGGCCAATCTGGACCCGGTGGCCCGCCGGGAGTTGGCCGAGACGCTGGCCGGACTCGAGGCCACGATGGTCATCGTCACCCACGATCTGCCCTACGCCGCGCAGCTGTGCACCCGCGCCGTCATCATGGACCACGGCGCCGTGGTGGCCGACGGCTTGATCGGCGAGGTGCTCTCCGATGCCGATCTGCTCGCAGCGCACCGGCTGGAGTTGCCCTGGGGTTTCGCCGTCCCGACTCGTTGACTCAGCCGTCTACGCGCAAACACGTTCTGAGACATCATCTTCTGCTGTGGCGCGGACCCGCCGCGGCGGCAGTGTGATGTGCTGCATCGACGGCTGCCGCGGCTGAGCCCGCACTGCAACGGTAACACACCCGTGCTCATCTGAACAGGTGGACATATATGATGACGATCGGTGAGCTTCCCGCGTTTGGCTGAGGCGCCGGCGGGTAGCAGCCACGCTCGACCGGAACCGACGAGAGGATGTGCATGGCTGAGTACACGCTGCCCGATCTGGACTACGACTACGGAGCGCTCGAGCCCCATATCTCCGGGCAGATCAACGAAATTCATCACAGCAAGCACCACGCGACCTACGTCAAGGGTGTCAACGACGCGCTCGCCAAACTCGAGGAGGCACGCGCCGCCGGCGACCACGGCGCGATCTTCCTCAACGAGAAGAACCTCGCGTTCCACCTCGGCGGGCATGTCAATCACACGATCTGGTGGAAGAACCTGTCCCCGCAGGGCGGGGACAAGCCCACCGGCGAACTGGCCGCTGCGATCGACGACCAGTTCGGGTCGTTCGATGCGTTCCGTGCGCAATTCACCGCCGCGGCCAACGGGTTACAGGGCTCGGGCTGGGCAGTGCTGGGTTACGACACCCTCGGCAGCAGGTTGCTGACGTTCCAGCTGTTCGACCAGCAGGGCAATGTGCCGCTGGGTGTGATCCCGCTGCTGCAGGTCGACATGTGGGAGCACGCCTACTACCTGCAGTACCGCAACGTCAAAGCCGACTACGTGAAAGCCTTCTGGAACGTGGTCAACTGGGCCGATGTCCAGCAGCGATTCACCGCGGCGACGACGCGGGGGCAGGGCCTCATCTTCTGACCCCACTCGGTGGTGCCGCCGGTACCGGGGCGGCCGAGGCGGGCAGCCGCACGGAGAACGCCGTGCGGCCCGCACGTGACTCCGCTTCCACTGTGCCGCCGTGGGATTCGACGATGGACGCGGTGATCGACAACCCGAGCCCGAAACTGCCAGTCTCACGAGACCGAGACTTGTCGGCCCGGACGAACCGGCCGAACAGGTGGGGGAGTAGGTCGGTGTCGATACCGGGTCCATCGTCGGCCACGGTCATCTCCGCATACGGCCCGTCCGTCGCTATCGACGTCGTCACGGTGGTGCCCGCGGGCGTGTGCACGCGCGCATTGGACAGCAGGTTGGCCAACGCCTGATGCAGCTGGGCGCGGTCGGCGCGCACCCACACCGGGCCGTCCGGCACCGCGGTCCGCCAGCGGTGCGTCGGCGCAGACACTGCGGCGTCATTGACAGCGTCGACGACCAGCTCGGTCAGGTCGACGTCGGCGATCTGCAGATCCTGTCCTTCGTCCAGCCGCGCCAGCAGCAGCAGATCGCCGACCAGCGCGCTCATCCGCTGCGCCTCGGCCTCGATGCGGGCGAGCGAGTACTCGGTGGTCTCCGGCAGGATCGCACTGTCCTGACGAGTCAGCTCGGCGTAGCCGTGGATGGCCGCGAGCGGAGTGCGCAACTCGTGGCTGGCGTCGGTGATGAACTGGCGCATTCGCCGATTGGACGCGGCAACGTCGCCGAGGGAACGTTCGACGTGATCGAGCAGACGGTTCAGCGTGACCCCGACCATGCCGACCTCGGTTCGCGGATCGGTGTCCGCGGCCTCGACGCGCGGAGCGATCGTGTGGTTGTCGCCGTCGAGCGGCAGTTCGGCGACCGCCGCGGCGGTCGCCGCGACGCGGCGCAGGGGGCGCAGCGCGAACCGCACGATCGCGATGGTGCCCAGCGCGGTCACGAGCACCGCCACCGCGGTCATCGCGGATACCAGCGCCGTCTCGCGAACCATGGCGTCCCATGCCGGAGCGCGCGAGACACCGGTCACCAGGACCTCGTTCGGCCCAGTCGGCCGGCCGACCATGCGGTACCAACCCATTCCGGGCAGCTCCACGGTGCGAGGTTGCGGATCGGTCCACGACAGGTTCGCCACGGTTGCGGCAGCCTCGGCCGGAGCGCTTCGGGCATCGCCGTCGCCGAAGTGCGCGGAGTCGACGACCGCGCCGTGGCGCAGCAGGACGACGACGTTGTCCGGGGCTTGCCCGATGAGGTGGGTGAGCGGCTTCATGGAACCGGCCGGGGGCAGCGCGCCGTCGGTTCCCGGCGTGCGGCGGAACTTCTCGACCGAATGGAGTCCGCCGTCGGCGGCTCCGGCCAGTTGCGCGTCGATGATCCCGAGTACCGACGCGCGCAGGCTCAGCACCGACATGGTGCCCACCGTGACGAGGACGAGCATCACCCCGATGCACATCCCGACCACGAGTTGGCGCAGCAGAGTCCAGCGCCGCCAGATGTCGATCACGGAGCCGGCCGCAGCAGATAGCCGACTCCGCGCACCGTGTGGATCATCGGTTCCCGGCCCGCGTCGATCTTCTTGCGCAGATACGAGACGTAGAGGTCGACGATGCTGGACCGGCCGCCGAAATCGTAGTTCCACACCTGGCGAAGGATGTCACTGCGGGACAGGGCTTTCCGCTGATTGCGCATGAGCAGGCGGAGCAGCTCGAACTCGGTGGAGGTCAAGGTCACCGGCTCGCCCGCCCGAGTCACTTCGCGACTGGCGGCGTCGAGCGTGAGTTCGCCGACCACCAGCGTCTCGTCGTCGGGTGGCGCGAGGTGGGCATTCCGGCGCAGCAGACCCCGCAACCGGGCGACGAGTTCCTCCAGCGAGAACGGCTTGGTCATGTAGTCGTCGCCGCCTGCGGTGAGGCCGGTGACCCGATCGTGCACCGAGTCCCGGGCAGTCAGGAACAGTGTGGGGATGTAGGGGCCGCTGCTGCGCAGCTCGGCGAGCACGCTCACACCGTCCAGATCAGGCAGCATGATGTCGAGTACCAACAGGTCGGGGGAGCAGCTGCGGTACTTCTCGACCGCCTCTGCGGCGTCGTGTGCCACCTCAATGTCCCATCCCTCGAACTTCAGTGCCATGCGCACCAGATTGGTCAGGGCACGTTCGTCGTCGACAAGGAGCACGCGGATCGGCGACCCGTCGGGTCGCGACAACCGCGGCAGCTTGCCCAGGATCGCGCGGCGCGGCGCGCCGCCCTCGACAGACGTCATCCGACCATTGTCAGGGGCGCGCGCCGATTGGCACCACGCTTCATACGGTCTTCATAACTTCGGGTGGGCATATGAATCGGCTATGAGTCCGACGATGCACGTCAGTCCGCCAACGACGATGGTGCGACACGCATTGGTGTACGCCCCACGAAAGGACATTCGTTTCATGGACACCAGCACGCTCGACGCTCGTCTCAACGCCCAGACCGCGGTGGCGTTCGGAGCCTTCCGGATTCTCGTCGCGCTCCTGTTCAGCATGCACGGCGCAGCGAAACTGTTCGGCTGGCCCCAGGGAGTTCCCGCTCCGCTCGGTACCTGGCCCATGTGGTGGGCCGGGGTGCTCGAAGTCGTACTCGGGGCTCTGGTCGCCCTCGGACTGTTCACCCGGCCCGCAGCCTTCGTCGCCTCCGGCATGATGGCTGTCGCCTACTTCTGGATGCACTTCCCCGACGGCTTCTGGCCGTTGGTCAACGGTGGCGAGACGGCCGTGCTGTACTGCTTCACCTTCTTGTTGTTCGTGGCCACCGGACCCGGCGGGCTGACCGTGCAGCCACTCCTTCACCCCTCATCGTCCCGCGAAAGATGATACGCCGAACCATGTTTCATATCCGATGCACATGTTGTGCATCCCCTATGAAGATCTGGCGGTGCTGCCCACGGCTTCTAGATTGGACTGCAGAGGCCGGAATGCACTGGCCGACAACCGATGTGGAGGGCAATTCGAGATGAGAACAGATCCGTGCCTTGAGCGTTTCGAGCGCGACGCTCTGCCCCTGTTGGACACCCTCTATCGTGCGGCCCGCCGCTACACCGGCAACACCGCCGATGCCGAGGATCTGGTGCAGGAGACCATGCTGAAAGCGTATGCGGCGTTTCACCATTACCAGGACGGCACCAACATTCGCGCCTGGCTGCTCCGCATCCTCACCAACACCTGGATCAAGTCGTACCGCCGCGCGCAGAGCCGGCCGGCGGAGCTGCTCGCCGAGGACGTCACCGACGCCCAGCTCGCCGCTCAGGCGGCCCACTCTTCGACCGGGCTGCCCTCGGCCGAGCTCGCCGCGCTGGCTGCGCTCGGCGATGACGAGGTCCGTCACGCGCTCGGTCAGATCGGCGAAGATCAGCGCCTGGCCGTCTACTACGCCGATGTCGAGGGACTGCCGCACCGCGAGATCGCAGAGATCCTCGACATTCCGCTCGGCACGGTCATGTCGCGGGTGTACCGCGGGCGGCACGCTCTGCGCCGGTTACTCGTCGATGTCGCGGCCGACCGCGGGTATCTGCGGGCGGCCTGACAGGTTCTCAATGGCGTTTGGACGGCGGCCACGGCGGTTCCCCGCACAGGGCCAGCAGCGCGTTCTCGATCACCTCCGGCAGCGCCGGGTGGATCCAGTACTGGCTGCGCGCAATCTCCTGGGCAGGCAGGTCGAACGCCATCGCCTGGATGATCGGCTGAATGATCGAGGATGCCTGATGGCCCATGATGTGCGCCCCGAGAAGCAATCCGGTGTCGTCGTCGACGATCAGCTTCGCAAAGCCGGTGGAGTCCTCCATGGCCCACCCGTACGCGACGTCACCGTAGTCCTGCACCTTGGATCGAATGCGGTATCCCGCTGCGCGGGCCTCGTTTTCGGTCAACCCGACGCTGGCGATCTGCGGCTCGGTGAAGACCGCCGAAGGCACGTTGCGGTGGTTGGCGGGCATCAGGTTGTCAGTGTCGTCCCAGTCTTGCAGCAGGTTGTGCTTGACCACCCGGGCCTCGTGGTTGGCGACGTGCTTTAGCTGGAAGGGCGAGCTGACGTCGCCCAGGGCGAAGATGTTGCGGGCAGTGGTGCGTTGGTATTCGTCGACGGTGACCAGCCCGTCGACCACCTCGACCCCGGCATGGTGGGCGTCGAGCAGATCGCCGTTGGGCACCCGGCCCGTGGCCACCAGCAGGGTGTCGGCGCGCACCGTGGCGCCGTCGTCGAGCGTCAACTCCACACCGGAGTCGTCCGAACACCCGTGCACGATGTTGCGGCGGCTGCGGATCTCCCACTTCTTGCCCGCGATATCGGTGAATCGCTCGCAGATCGTGTCGTCGCAGTGCGTCAGCATCGTGGTGCCGCGCAGCACGATCGTGACACGCGACCCGAGCGAAGAGAAGATGTGCGCGAATTCGGCTGCGACATAACCACCGCCGACGATCGCGATGTGCTCGGGCAGCTCGGAGATCCGCATGATGGTGTCGCTGGTGTGGTAGCTCACCCCGCACTCGGCGATCGCCGGTGGCACGGTGGCGCGCGCGCCCGCAGCGATCACCACCTGCTCGGCGGTGAACTCGTCACCGTCCTCGGTGCGCAGGCGGTAGCCGTCGGTGCCGTCGGGGCGGGTGCCGCGCGGTTCTGCGAAGCGGGTGTGGCTGTCGAACACCTCGACGTTCGGTGAGGAGCGCCGGTATTGCTCGCCCCCACTGGCCAACGGATCGATGCGGCCGAACACCCGGGAGACGATGTCGGGCCAGCGCACCGCCTCGACGTGGGCGTCGACACCGAACGTGGATGCCTGCCTGACCTGGTCGGCCACCCCGGCGGTGTAGACGAACATCTTGGTGGGGATGCAGCCGACGTTGAGGCACGTGCCGCCGAAGATGCTCTGCTCGCAGATGGCGACCTTCTTGTCGAGGTAGCGATCGTCGATGATGCTGTTGCCCGATCCGGTACCGATGATCGCGATGTCGAAATCAGCCACGGGTGTCGTCTCCCTCTTCTGAAAACCAATCGAGCCAGCGATCCAACTCGTGATAGGCCGTGCGCCGGGGTTCGGCCACCGACAAGAACACGTCGTGCTTGGCGTCGACGATCGGAACCACCGTCGTGCGGTTGCCGATGCACCCTGCCCAGCGCGCGATCTGGGACACGTCGAGCACAGCGTCGCCGCGCTGTATCGACTCCGGGTCCGAGACCTCGAGCACGCTGCGGTCCGACCGCAGAATCAGGTTCGGCACCCCGACGTCGAGCCCGCGATGCAGCTGCGCCTGCCCCCGCCGGATCGCGTCGATCCACCCGAAGGTGACCGGAAAGCCGCCGATGGGCTTCCACGTCAGGTCGTAGTCGAAGTCGCCGGCGTAGTCGCGATGCAGCGTCGTGCCGTAACCACCCTCGGCCGGGCGCCGCACCACGGTCCGGGAACGCCACCGCCCCAGCGCCCGCAGGGCCGCCGTCGTCGGCGCCGAGCGCAGGATCGCCGGACCCTGCAGGTCCAGCCACGGGCTGTTGAGCACCAGACCGTGTACCCCGTCGGCGCGGGTGGCGCCGCGCCGGCGCAACCTGTCCAGCCACAGCGACACCAGGAGCCCGCCCGCCGAGTGGCCGTAGACCAGCACGCGCGCCGATGTCTCGTCGGCGATCGTCGCCAGTGCGCGCTCGAGTTCGGTGTCGTAGCGACTGAGGTCGGTGGTGAAGTGCGGGGTCTGCCCGATGCGATGCGAGCGCCCGCATTTGTGCAGGTCTATCGCATAGAACGCGAACCCCCGGGCGGCCAGGTGGTCGGCGAACTCGGTGTTGAAGAAGTAGTCGGTGAAGCCGTGCACCATCAACACCGCGTGCCGCGCAGTCGCATCGGCGGGGCCGCGGCGCACCAGAGTGGCCTCCAGCTCGCCCTCGCCGTCGGGATCGGGTCCGAGCGCGAAAGTGGTTTGCCAGTAGCCGGACAGAACATCGGGCTGCCATCCGGACACGACAGCCACCTTAATGGGCGAGGTGGGCGGAGGGTTGCGGTCGCGCTCGGCGGGATAACCTGAACATCGGTAAGCCGTGAGCAACGGGGATGCGACCACGAAGGGCCGATCGAGTTGGTGTCTGAAGCGGAGAAGACCGACGTCCTGCTGGTAGGGGCGGGCATCATGAGTGCGACCCTGTCCGCGCTGCTGCGGTTGGTGGAGCCGAACTGGTCGATGACGCTGGTCGAGCGTCTCGACGGCGCGGCGGCCGAGAGCAGCGACCCGTGGAACAACGCCGGCACCGGCCACTCGGCCCTGTGTGAACTCAATTACACCCCGGCGCGTCCTGACGGCAGCATCGACATCGCCAAGGCCGTCAACGTCAACGAGCAGTTCCAGGTGTCGCGGCAGTTCTGGACCTACGCGGTGGAGAACGGCGTGCTGCCCGATGTGCGCAGCTTTCTCAACCCGATCCCGCACGTGAGTTTCGTGCAGGGCGAGGACAACGTGAAGTACCTGAAAGCCCGCTACAACGCGCTGGTGACCAACCCGTTGTTCGCGACGATGGAGTTCATCGACGACCGCGACGAGTTCGTGCGCCGGCTTCCGCTGATGGCCGAGCGGCGCGACTTCTCCGAGCCCGTCGGTCTGAACTGGACCCAGGACGGCACCGACGTCGATTTCGGCTCGCTGTCGCGGCAGCTGATCGGGTTCGGCGCCAAACAGGGCATGGCGACGCTGTTCGGCCACGACGTGACCGACCTCGACCAAGGCTCCGACGGCAGGTGGACGGTCAAGGTCGTCAACCGCCGCACCGGTCAGAAGCGAAAGTTCAACGCGGGCTTCGTGTTCGTCGGGGCGGGCGGCGGCGCACTGCCGCTGCTGCAGAAGGCGGGCATCAAGGAGGCCAAGGGCTTCGGCGGATTCCCGGTGGGCGGCCAGTGGCTGCGCAGCGGCAATCCCGACCTCACCGCCCGCCACCAGGCCAAGGTGTACGGGTTGCCGCCGCTGGGTGCGCCACCGATGTCGGTGCCGCACCTGGACACCCGGGTGATCAACGGGCGCTCGTGGCTGCTGTTCGGTCCGTTCGCCGGCTGGTCGCCGAAATTCCTGAAGCAGGGCAAGATCACCGATCTGCCGCTGTCGGTCAAGCCCAACAACCTGGTGTCGATGCTCGGGGTCGGACTGACCGAGATGGGCCTGCTCCGCTACCTGATCGGTCAGCTGCTGCTCAGCGAATCGGCGCGGGTGGACGCGCTGCGCGAATTCGCGCCCAGTGCCAAGAATTCGGACTGGGAGCTCGACATCGCCGGACAGCGCGTACAGGTGATCCGCAAGGCGAAGGGCAAAGGCGGGGTGCTGGAATTCGGCACCACCGTTCTCTCGGCAGCCGATGGCAGCATCGCGGGTCTGCTCGGCGCCTCCCCGGGCGCATCCACCGCCGTGCCGGCGATGCTCGAGGTGATGTCGCGGTGCTTCGGAGACCGCTACCAGAGCTGGCTGCCGACGATCCAGGCGATGGTGCCGTCGCTGGGGACCAAGCTCTCCGAGGAACCCAAACTGTTCGAAGAGATCTGGGCGCGCGGCACGAAGGTGCTCAAGCTCGACAAGCCAGCGGGTGCCCTGCCAGAGACCGCGCCGGACGTATCGTCGGCGGGTACCGAACACACTCCGACCACGGCGACCGTGTGACGGTGTCGTCCCGATGACCGCTGCGTTGCGCCGCAGCTGGGCCAAGGATCTCGACGCGGCGACGCTCTACGAGCTGCTCAAGCTGCGGGTGGAGGTGTTCGTCGTCGAGCAGGCCACGCCCTACCCCGAACTCGACGGTCGTGACCTGCTCAGCGAGACACGCCACTTCTGGTTGGAAAATGCTGAAGGACAAGTCATTTCGACGCTGCGTCTGATGGAGGAACATCCCGCCGGGCACAAGGCGTTCCGAATCGGACGCGTGTGCACCAAACGCTCGGACCGCGGACACGGGCACACCGCCCGGTTGCTGACCGCAGCGCTGGCCGAGGTGGGCGACTACCCCTGTCACATCAACGCCCAGACGTATCTGGAGGAGATGTACGGCAGGCACGGATTCGTCCGTGACGGTGAGGAATTCCTCGACGACGGCATTCCCCACGTGCCGATGGTGAAGCCGTGACAGGGCAGGAGCTCTACCCGTTCAGCGCCCTGGTCGGCCACGATCGCCTCAAGTTGGCGCTGGTGCTGTGCGCCGTGCGCCCCGACATCGGCGGTGTGCTGATCCGTGGCGAGAAGGGCACCGCGAAATCCACGGCGGTTCGTGGTCTGGCGCAGGTGCTGACCCGGTCATTCCGCATCGCCGGCGGCGACGGGGGGCATCTGGTCGAGCTGCCGATCGGGGCGACCGAAGACCGGGTGGTCGGCTCGCTGGATCTGCAGAAGGTGCTGCGCGACGGTGAGCACGCCTTTTCGCCGGGCCTGCTGGCGCGGGCGCACCGCGGCGTGCTCTACGTCGACGAGGTCAACCTGCTGCACGATCACCTCGTCGACGTCTTGCTCGATGCGGCGGCGATGGGCCGGGTACACGTGGAACGCGACGGGGTCTCCCACAGCCACGAGGCACGCTTCGTGTTGATCGGGACGATGAATCCCGAAGAGGGAGAACTGCGCCCGCAGCTGCTGGACCGCTTCGGGCTGACCGTGGACGTGGTGGCATCCCGCGACGTCGACGTCCGTGCCGAGGTGATCCGCCAGCGGCTGGCCTACGAAGCCGACTCCGCCTCCTTCGCCGCACGTTATGCCGATGCCGATGCCGAGCTGGCCCGGCACATCGCCGACGCGCGTGCCCGGGTGGCCGATGTGGTGTTGCCCGACACCGAGTTGAGGCGCATCGCTGCTCTGTGCGCGGCCTTCGACGTGGACGGAATGCGCGCCGATCTGGTGGTGGCGCGCACCGCCGTGGCGCATGCGGCGTGGCGCGGCGCGACCGAGGTCGCCGAGCAGGACGTGCGGGTGGCCGCGGAACTGGCGCTGCCGCACCGCCGCCGGCGCGATCCGTTCGACGACCCGGGGCTCGACGACGGCAGGCTCGACGAGGCGATGGCCCAGGCGGACGAGGCGGCCGGTTCTCGGCCGGAACCAGATCCCGATCCCGATCCGCCCGGCGGCGGCGCACCGTCTTCGCCCGAAGACGTCGATGATGCTGCGCCGCAATCGAAGTCGCCGCCACCGACGCGTCCGAGTGCGGCGCCGTCTGCGGCATTTCAGACCAGGGCGCTGGTCGTGCCCGGCGTCGGTGACGGCGCACCCGGCCGGCGTTCTCGTGCCCGCAACCGCACCGGCATGGTGGTCGCCGCCACCAGCGATGCGCAGGCCGGACAGGGGATGCATGTGTTCGGCACACTGCTGGCTGCCGCCGGACGCCACGACGGTTCCGGCGGCCTGCGACCCCGACCCGACGATCTGCGCCGCGCGGTGCGCGAGGGCCGCGAGGGCAACCTGGTGATCTTCGTCGTCGACGCGTCGGGCTCGATGGCTGCGCGGGACCGGATGTCGGCGGTCAGTGGCGCGACGCTGTCGCTGCTGCGCGACGCCTATCAGCGCCGCGACAAGGTCGCGGTCATCACATTCCGCGGGCAGGACGCCCGGGTGCTGCTGCCGCCGACGTCGTCTGTCTACGTGGCGAGCACGCGGTTGGCGCGTTTCGACACCGGCGGGCGGACCCCGCTGGCGCAGGGGCTGCTCGCCGCACGCGACATGGTGGTTCGGGAACGGACACGCGACCGGGCGCGCCGCAGCCTGGTGGTGGTGCTCACCGACGGGCGCGCCACCGGAGGGCCCGATCCGGTGGGCCGCGCCGGCACGGCTGCCGCCCGATTACTGGCCGAGGGCGCCTCGGCCGTTGTCGTCGACTGCGAAACATCCTTTGTCCGTTTGGGTTTGGCCGAAGAGCTGGCGCGGCGCCTGCAGGCGCCGGCGGTACGGCTGGACCAGCTGCGCGCGGACGCGTTGACCGCTGTGGTCAAGACACAGGCCGCGGCCTGAGAAGGGATTCGCGATGCCTCAGGGTCAGCCGCTGGCCGTACCCCGCGACGGGTTGACCACGCGGGCCCGGCGCCATGCCCCGCTGCTCGCGGTGCACACCGGTGCGGGCAAGGGAAAGTCCACCGCCGCGTTCGGGATGGCGCTGCGCGCGTGGAACCAGGGTTTCGACGTGGCGGTGTTCCAGTTCGTCAAGAGCGCGAAATGGAAGGTGGGGGAGGAGACGGCGCTGCGCGAGCTGGGTCGGGTGCACGCCGAGCGTGGTGTCGGCGGGCCGGTCGAGTGGCACAAGATGGGCTCGGGCTGGTCGTGGTCGCGCAAGGCGGGCAGCGAGGAGGACCACGCTGCCGCTGCCGCGGAGGGGTGGGCCGAGATCGCCCGCCGGCTCGCCGAGCAGCGGCACGACTTCTACGTGCTCGACGAATTCACCTATCCGCTGAAGTGGGGCTGGGTCGATGTCGACGAGGTGATCGAGGTGCTGTCCTCGCGGCCCGGTACCCAGCATGTGGTGATCACCGGACGCGATGCGCCGGCTGCGCTGCTCGACGCCGCAGACCTGGTCACCGAGATGGCCAAGGTCAAGCACCCGATGGACGCCGGCCGCAAGGGCCAGCGGGGCATCGAGTGGTGACCGCGAGGGCCCAGTGAGCACGCCGGGGGTGGTCATCGCCGCACCGGCGAGCGGCAGTGGGAAGACCACGATCGCGACCGGGCTGATGGGGGCGCTGAGACGAGCCGGGCACGAGGTCGCGCCGTTCAAGGTCGGCCCGGACTTCATCGACCCCGGCTATCACGGGCTGGCCGCGGGCCGGCCCGGCCGCAACCTCGACCCGGTGCTCGTCGGTGACGACCTCGTCGGCCCGCTGTACCGGCACGGCAGCGCCGACGCCGACATCGCCGTCGTCGAAGGCGTGATGGGACTCTTCGACGGGCGCATCAGCGACGCGCCGGCCACCGGCGCCGCCCAAGGGTCCACTGCACACGTGGCGGCTCTGCTCGGCGCCCCTGTCATCCTCGTCGTGGACGCCCGCGGACAGAGCCACAGCGTGGGAGCGCTGCTGCACGGGTTCGCGACGTTCGACAGCTCGGTCCACCTGGTCGGAGTGATCCTCAACCGAGTCGGGTCGGCTCGCCACGAGGCGGTGCTTCGCCAGGGCTGTGAGCGGGCCGGGGTGCGCGTGCTCGGCGCCGTACCGCGCACCGATGAACTCAGCGTGCCGTCACGGCATCTCGGGCTGGTGACCGCCGTCGAGCACGGGCGGCGCGCCAGCGCCGCCGTCGATGCGATGGCAGAGCTGGTCGCCCGTCACGTCGACCTCGCCGCCGTGGTGGCGGCCGCCCGCAGCCATGTCGTCGAGGAGCCGTGGACGCCGGCATTGTCCGAGCCGACACACACACCCGCGACGGTGGCCTTGGCGGCGGGCCGGGCTTTCACCTTCGGCTACGCCGAGCATGCCGAACTGCTCAGCGCGGCAGGCGCAGACGTCGTCGCCTTCGACCCCCTCACCGACCCGTTACCCCGTCACACCGCGGCACTGGTGCTTCCCGGCGGCTTCCCCGAGGAGTTCGGCCCTGAGCTCTCCGCGAACGGCGCGGTGCGCGAGCAGATCGGCGCGCTGGCCGACTCGGGCGCCCCGATCCACGCCGAATGCGCGGGCCTGACCTATCTGGCCGACGACCTCGACGGGCATCCGATGTGCGGTGTGATCGCAGGGTCAGCCTCGTTCACCGAGTCCCTCACCCTCGGTTACCGGAACGCTGTCGCGGTGGCCGACTCGGCACTGCACCGGATCGGTGACCGTATCGCAGGTCATGAATTCCACCGCACCACAATGCATTACGTGTCCGATCGACAGCCCGCCTGGCGCTACCGGGGCCGGGCCGGCGTCATGGTCGACGACGGGGTGGTGCGGGCCGGTGTGCATGCCGGGTATCTGCACACCCATCCGGCTTCCCACCCCGAGGCCATCGCCCGCTTCGTCCGTGCGGCGGCACACTCTAAGCTCGCCGGGTGACCGACAACGCCTATCTGGTGGGCTTGCGCCTGGCCGGCAAGAAGGTCGTCGTCGTGGGCGGCGGTACGGTCGCCCAGCGGCGCCTGCCCCTGCTGGTGGCCTCCGGCGCCGACGTGCACGTCATCACCACGCACGCCACGCCCGCGGTGGAGGCGCTCGATGGAATCAGCTTGACGCTGCGGCCTTTTCGTGACGGAGATCTCGAAGGCGCCTGGTATGTGATCGCGGCAACCGACGATCCCGAGGTGAATGCCGCCATCGTGGCCGAGGCCGAGAGCCGGCGGGTGTTCTGCGTGCGAGCCGACATCGCGGTCGAAGGCACCGCCGTCACCCCCGCCACCTTCGACTACGAGGGCCTGTCCGTGGGTGTGCTGGCCGGCGGTGAGCACCGTCGTTCGGCGGCGATCCGGTCGGCGATCCACGAGGCGCTTCAGCAGGGGGTGATCGCGGCCGACGCCCCGGGTGTGGTGGCCGGCGGAGTGGCGCTCGTCGGCGGGGGCCCCGGCGATCCGGAGTTGATCACCGTGCGCGGACGCCGCCTGCTCGCCCATGCCGATGTGGTGGTGGCCGACCGGCTGGCGCCGCAGGATCTGCTCGCGGAGCTGTCGCCGGATGTCGAGGTCATCGACGCCGCCAAGATCCCGTACGGCCGCGCGATGGCTCAGGACGCCATCAACGCCGTGCTCGTCGACCGGGCGAAGCAGGGCAAGTTCGTGGTGCGCCTCAAGGGGGGTGATCCCTTCGTGTTCGCGCGCGGCTATGAAGAGGTGATCGCGTGCGCGGATGCCGGCATTCCGGTCACAGTGGTGCCCGGTGTGACCAGTGCCATAGCGGTGCCCGCCCTGGCCGGCGTTCCGGTCACCCATCGGGCGATGACGCACGAGTTCGTGGTGGTCAGCGGCCATGTTGCGCCGGATCACCCCGAATCGTTAGTCAATTGGGATGCGCTCGCGGCTCTTCACGGCACGATTGTTTTGCTGATGGCCGTCGAACGCATCGAGCTCTTCGCCAGAGTCCTGCTCGATGGCGGTCGACCAGCAGATACGCCGGTGTTGGTGGTACAACACGGTACGACGTCGGCGCAGCGGAGTTTGCGGGCGACGCTCGCTGACGCGCCGGAACGGATCCGATCAGAGGGTATTCGGCCCCCCGCGATCATCGTGATCGGGGCTGTCGCGGCCTTCGGCGCTTAAAAGGATTCTAAGAGTACTGTAAGGTAACTCGTTATGACGGCTCTCAATGACGCAGAGCGTGCCGCCATCTCTCGGGATGCTGAAGGCAAGGGTCAGCGGGGCGCCAATCGTGCTCTGCCGGCCCGTATCAGGGGCGCTGCGGACGGGGCCGGCGGCTCGCGTCCCAGGACGCCGACCTGGTTGCCGTCGCGGCGCTTCATCGCCGCGGTCGTCGCCATCGGCGGGATGCAGCTGCTCGCCACGATGGACAGCACGGTCGCAATCGTCGCTCTGCCCAAGATCCAGGACGAACTCAGCCTCTCTGATGCCGGGCGGAGCTGGGTCATCACCGCCTACGTCCTGACGTTCGGTGGTCTGATGCTCCTCGGTGGCCGCCTCGGCGACACGATCGGCCGCAAGCGCACGTTCATCGTCGGTGTCGCGCTGTTCACGATCGCCTCGGTTCTCTGCGGCATCGCCTGGGACGAGGCGACGCTGGTGATCGCCCGCCTGCTGCAGGGCGTTGGCGCCGCGATCGCCTCGCCGACCGCACTGGCGTTGATCGCCACCACGTTCCCGAAGGGGCCGGCGCGCAACGCCGCGACCGCGGTGTTCGCCGCGATGACCGGTGTGGGCTCGGTGACGGGCCTGGTGGTCGGCGGAGCGCTGACCGAGGTCTCCTGGCGCCTTGCCTTCCTGGTCAACGTGCCCGTCGGGCTGCTGATGATCTATCTCGCGCGCACCACGCTGCGCGAAACCAACCGTGAGCGGCTGAAGCTCGACGCGGCAGGCGCGCTGCTGGCGACGTTGGGCTGCACCGCGGCGGTGTTCGCGTTCTCGATGGGTCCCGAAGCCGGTTGGGTGTCCCCGATCACGATCGGTTCGGGTGTCGCGGCGATCGCGTGCGGCCTTGCGTTCCTGTGGGTGGAACGCACCGCGGAGAACCCTGTCGTGCCGTTCGAACTGTTCCGTGACAGCAACCGCGTCGCCACTTTCGCCGCGGTGTTCCTCGCCGGCGGCGTGATGTTCACGCTGACGGTCCTGATCGGGCTGTACGTGCAGGACATCATGGGTTATAGCGCCCTGCGCGCCGGCGTCGGCTTCATCCCGTTCGTCATCGCACTGGGCATCGGCCTCGGGCTGTCCTCGGCGCTGGTGTCGAAGTTCCAGCCCCGCATCCTGGTGATCGGCGGCGGCGTGCTTGTGCTGGCCGCGATGATCTACGGCTCCACCCTGGACGCCAACATCCCGTACTTCCCGAACCTGGTGCTGCCCATCACGGTCGGCGGCTTCGGGATCGGCATGATCGTGGTTCCGCTGATGATCTCGGCCATCGCCGGGGTGGGCTTCGACCAGATCGGCCCGGTGTCGGCGATCGCGCTGATGCTGCAGAACCTCGGCGGCCCCGTCGTGCTGGCGATCATCCAGGCCGTCATCACGTCGCGCACGCTCTACCTCGGCGGCACCAACGGTCCGGTCAAGGACATGAATCCCGCCCAGCTGCACGCGCTCGACCAGGGCTACACCTACGGCCTGCTGTGGGTGGCCGCGGTTGCGGTGGTGGTCGGCGCGGTGGCGCTGTTCATCCGCTACACGGCCGAGCAGGTGGCGCACGCGCAGGAAGTCAAGGACGCGATCGACGCCGGAGAGCTTTAGCTCGACATCGGGCTGGGGAGAGCTTTAGCTCGACATCGGGCTGGGGAGAGCTTTAGCTCGACATCGGGCTGGGGAGAGCTTTAGCTCGGCATCGGGCCTCTCGCCCACCGGTAGGGTGGCGAACCATGTCCTCCCGGGCCCCGCTGGCGTCCTCGTTGGGCATCGCGATCGTCGCGATCACCGGCATGCAGCTGATGGCCACGCTCGACGGCACGATCGTGATCGTCGCGCTGCCGCGCATGCAAGCCGAACTCGGCCTCTCCGACGCGGGCAAGAGCTGGGTGATCACCGCCTACGTGCTGGCGTTCGGCGGCCTGTTGCTGCTGGGCGGCCGTATCGGTGACGCCATCGGGCACAAACGGGCGTTCCTGTCCGGGGTCGGCGTGTTCACGATCGCGTCGCTGATCTGCGGCCTGGCCAACGATGAAGCCACCTTGGTCGTGGCCCGGGCAGTGCAGGGGATCGGTGCCGCGGTGGCCGCCCCGACCGGCCTGGCGCTCATCGCGACCACCTATGCCGTCGGGCAGCCCCGCAACCGCGCGCTCGCCGTCTCGGCGGCCATGCAGGGGCTGGGCTCGGTCCTCGGGCTCGTCCTGGGCGGCGCCGTCACCGGGATCTCTTGGCGGCTGGCGTTCCTGGTGAACGTACCGATCGGTATCGGGATCATCGCGATCACGGTGTTCCGGCTCGCCGAGACCCATCTCGAACGCATCAAACTGGACATCACGGGCGCGCTGCTGGCGACGCTGGCCTGCACATCGGCAGTTCTGGTGTTCACGCAGGGCCCGCCGCGCGGCTGGACCGACCCCTGGGTCATCGGGGCCGCGGTCGCCGCGGTCGTGGTCTTCGTCGCGTTCCTGCTCGACGAGCGCGGCGCCGACAACCCGCTGGTACCGCTGTCGATCTTCGACAACCGGCACCGGGTCGCCTCGTTCGTGGCGTATTTCCTGGCCGGCGGCGTCATGCTGACGCTGTCGGTGATGATCGGTCTGCTGGTGCAAGACGTCCTCGGCTATTCGCCGCTACGGGCGGGGATCAGCTTCCTGCCGTTCGCGGCGGCCTTCGTCGTCGGCAACGTGATCGCCACCTACGTGGCGCCGCGCATCGCGCCGCGCTGGGTGATCCTCGGCGGAGGCGTGCTGGTGTTGTTGGCCATGCTCTACGGGTCCACGCTCGACCGGTCGGTGCCCTATTTCCCGGACCTGTTCGTGCCCGTCGTCGTCGGCGGGCTGGGCATCGGCGTGATCTCGGTGATCCTGCCGCTGTGTCTGCTGGCCAACGTGCCCGCCCGCCAGATCGGTTCGCTGTCGTCGGTGACGCTGATGGTGTTCAACCTCGGTGGACCGCTGGTCCTGGTGGTGATCCAGGCCGTCCAGGTCTCCCGGACGCTGTACCTCGGCGGCACCACCGGCCCGGTCACGGCGATGACCCCCGCCCAGCTCGACGCGCTCGGCCACGGCTACACCTATTCGCTGCTGTGGGTGGCGGCGATCGCGCTCCTGGTGGGCGTCGCCGCGCTGTTCATCGGGTACTCCGCCCGCGACATCGCCCGGGCGCGCGAGAGACGGGAAGCGGTGGAGGCCGGCGAACTGTAGCCGGGCGGGGGGTGTCAGTGGCCGGAGCTAGCGTGGCGCCATGCCCGAGGTACTGGCCCGTCAGACCATCTCTGCCGCTGTCGACCCCCTGGGCTGGCGGCTGATCCTGGGCGTCGTCGTCACCCATGTGCCGGTGCCCACGCTGGCGGCCGCGGTCGACGCCCTCGAGGTCGCCGTGTCCGCAGCGGGTGCCGACGGCGACGGTCACCTGCGTGCCGACGTACACGCCGATCGCGTCGTGCTGCACCTGCACTCGAGCGCCACCGGATGGGTCACCGCGCAGGATGTGGCGCTCGCCGCATCGGTGACCGCAGCACTTGCCGACCGTGGGCTGCGCACCGAACCGGGAAGCGGCGGTACGGCGCCACAGACCCTCGAGGTCGCGATCGACGCGCTCGACATCGCGTCGGTCAAGCCGTTCTGGAAGGCGGTGACGGGGTACGTCGACCAGCCGGGGCCGGCCGTCGAGATCCCAGGAAGCGACCTGGTGGACCCCTTGCGTCGCGGACCCGCCATCTGGTTCCAACAGATGGATCGACCACGCACTCAACGCAATCGCATCCACCTCGACATCGACGTCCCCGCCGAGCTGGCCCGGCCGCGTGTCGACGCGGCGCTGGCGGCGGGGGGCACGCTGGTGTCCGACTCCGCCGCCCCCGCGTTCTGGGTGCTGGCCGACCCCGAAGGCAATGAGGTGTGCGTGTGCACGTGGCAGGGTCGTGACTGATTAAGGTGGTCGGCTGTGATCACCCGCATGTCCGAGCTGTTCCTGCGCACACTGCGCGACGACCCGGCCGACGCCGAAGTGCCGAGCCACAAGCTGCTGATCAGGGCCGGCTATGTCCGGCCGGTCGGGCCCGGGCTGTACAGCTGGTTGCCACTCGGGCTCAAGGTGCTCCGCAAGATCGAGGCGATCGTCCGCGAAGAGATGAACGCCATCGGCGGCCAGGAGATCCTGTTTCCCGCCCTGCTGCCGCGCGCGCCCTACGAGACCACCAACCGCTGGACCGAGTACGGCGACACACTGTTTCGGCTGCAGGATCGGCGCGACAACGATTACTTGCTCGGCCCCACCCACGAAGAGATGTTCACCTTGACCGTCAAGGGTGAGTACTCGTCGTACAAGGACTTCCCGCTGATCCTGTTCCAGATCCAGAACAAGTACCGCGACGAGGCCCGCCCGCGTGCCGGAATCCTGCGTGGCCGGGAGTTCCTGATGAAGGATTCGTACTCGTTCGACATCGACGACGACGGGCTCAAGAACGCCTATCACGCTCATCGCGAGGCTTACCAGCGGATCTTCGCCCGCCTCGCGGTGCGCTACGTGATCGTGTCGGCGGTCTCGGGGGCGATGGGTGGTAGCGCATCGGAGGAGTTCCTGGCCGAGAGCGAGGTCGGCGAAGACACCTACGTGCGGTGCGTGGAGTCCGGCTATGCCGCCAACGTCGAGGCCGTCATCACCGCCGTTCCCGAGTCGATCCCCTTCGAGGGTCGGCCCGAGGCGACTGTCTACGAGACCGGTGACACCCCGACGATCGCGACGCTGGTCGACTGGGCGAACTCCGCCGACCTGGGCCGCACGGTCACCGCGGCCGATACGTTGAAGAACGTACTGATGAAAACCCGTGTGCCGGGCGGTGATTGGGAGCTGCTGGCCGTCGGCGTACCCGGGGACCGCGAGGTGGACGAGAAGCGACTCGGTGCGGCGCTCGAGCCGGCCGAGTTCGCGATGCTCGATGACGCGGACTTCGCGAAGTACCCGTTCCTGAAGAAGGGCTATATCGGTCCGAAAGGGTTGCTGGCCAACGGAGTTCGCTACCTGGTCGATCCCCGCGTGGTGGACGGCACCGCGTGGATCACCGGCGCCGACGAGGCCGGCAAGCATGTCGTCGACCTCGTCGCGGGGCGGGACTTCGTCGCTGACGGCACCATCGAGGCCGCCGAGGTGCGGGAGGGTGATCCGTCGCCCGACGGGGCGGGACCGCTGGTCGCCGCCCGCGGCATCGAGATCGGCCACGTCTTCCAGCTCGGCCGCAAGTACGCCGACGCGTTCTCTGCCGATGTGCTCGGTGAGGACGGCAAACCGGTGCGCCTCACCATGGGCAGCTACGGCATCGGGGTGTCCCGGCTGGTCGCCGTGATCGCCGAGCAGCAGCACGACGAGCTGGGGCTGCGGTGGCCGTCGTCGGTGTCGCCGTTCGACGTGCACGTGGTCATCGCGAACAAGGACGCCGAGGCGCGGGCCGGGGCCAGCGAGTTGGCCGCCGATCTGGACCGGCTCGGGGTCGACGTGCTCCTCGACGACCGGTCGGCGTCACCGGGGGTGAAGTTCAAGGACGCCGAGCTGCTCGGTGTGCCGTGGATCGTCGTGGTGGGCCGCGGGTGGGCCGACGGCGTGGTGGAACTGCGGGACCGGTTCAGCGGCGACAAGCGTGACGTCGCCGTCGCGTCGGCGACCTCGGAGATCCTCGCCGCGATTCGCTAAGGCTGTTCGATGCCACCCGGAAAGGGCACCGTGACCGGGGTCGTGCCGACGACGGCGCGCCACCGCGCGGCGGTGACCGCGGCTTCCAGCATCGCCGCCACGCCGAACGCGCGCGCCTTCTCGTCGGTCGCCTGCTCGACGACCGCTCGCCACGCGGTCGCGGTGTCTTCTTCCATCCGCACCGCGAGCTGCGCGGCTTGGGTGGGCGTCTCGACCTCCGAGGGCATCGAATAGCCCACTGCGGGCAGCGGAACAGCCACCCCGGCGTCGGTGAGCAGCACGATCGCAGCTTCCCGCCGGGCCCGGTGTTCAGCCATCGAATCCGCGACAAGGCTGTTGTCTTCGGGCGTCGAATGCGCCGACACCAGGCCGTATCCGTAGATGGTGGCGTGCTCGACGGCGACCGCGTCGAACAGTGCGCCCGCGGCGGGATCGGTGGGACGCGCGGTCGGGCTGGGAGACGTCATCGCGCACCTCCAGTGGAGGCCAGCGCCACGGTGTAGGCGGCGGTGCAGGCCGCGGCGATCGAGGCGAGCAGTCCGGCGCGATATCCCGTCAGCGTGGCAGCGGAGTGCGCGGCACTGTCGGCCGACGCGCGCAAGGCCCCCACGACGTCATCGGCGGTGGGTGGCGGTGGTTCCGGGGCGCCGGCTGCCGGGCTCGCCGACGTCGTGACTGTCACGCCGGTGCTCGGCGCTGCCTGGCCGGTGAGCCGGACGATCTCGTCGGAGAGCGCCTGGGCGTGTGCCGTGCGCTGGTCCGCGATGACGGTCAGGGTGGCCGCGGTGCGACCCCGCACCGCGGCGGCCGCCTGCCCGGCCAATCGGCTGTCGGCACGCGCCCGGTCCAGCGCCGTGGTCAGATCGTCGAGGTCAGCCGGGGGCGGCGGGCTGCCGCACGCCGTCGCCGCCGCGGCGGCGAGCAGCGCGAGCCCGGCCAGCACCTCTCGGCGGCGCAGGGTCGGCGGACGGCTCGGCACGGGCCACATCCTGCCATTGCGCGCCGTGCCCGCCTGCGCTGGCGCTGCCGATGGAGCCCGCGTGCTGGCGCTTTCGTTCTTCGGATCGCTCGCCTGGCGTATCGTAGGGTCCCGTTCGACCAGTTCGAGAGACAACTCAAGACGAGGAGCTCACCGTGGCGGAGCGGTCTGCTGGATTGCCGTCGCAACGACAGGTGATCGATTTGCTCGCCGAGGAGTTCGCGCGCGCCGGCTATGACATCGAGGACGTCATGGTCGATTCGGCGGCGCGCCCGCCCCGGGTGACGGTGGTCGCCGACGGCGACGAGGGGCTCGACCTCGACGCGATCGCCGAACTGTCCCGGACCGCCTCGGCGCTTCTCGACGATCTCGACTCTCAGGCCTACGTGCTGGAAGTCACCTCGCCGGGCGTGGACCGGCCGCTGACCACGGAGACGCATTACCGGCGGGCACAGGGGCGGCTGGTGGAACTGACACTGGTCGACGGCTCCACGCTGACCGGCCGACTGGGCCAACTGCAGGGCGCGACCGTCGGCATCGTGGTGCGCGACGGTGCCCGCGGCGCATTGTCCGTGCGCGAGATCGCGCGTGATGACATCGCCAAAGCTGTTGTCCAAGTGGAGTTCTCACCACCGAGTCCGCGCGAGCTGGAGCTGGCGGGGCAGACCGGAAGGCAGAGTCAACCATGAACATCGACATGGCCGCGCTGCACGCGATCGAGGCGGACAAGGGAATCACCGTCGACGTGGTCGTCGAGACCATCAAGTCAGCCCTGCTGACCGCCTACCGGCACACCGAGGGGCATGAGGCCGACGCCCGCATCGACGTCGACCGCAAAACCGGGGTGGTCAAGGTCATCGCCAGGCAGACCGACGCCGACGGCAACGTGCTGCACGAGTGGGACGACACCCCGGAGGGCTTCGGACGGATCGCGGCGACGACGGCGCGGCAGGTGATCCTGCAGCGGCTACGCGACGCGGAGAACGAGAAGAACTACGGCGAGTTCTCCGCCCGCGAGGGCGACATCGTCGCCGGGGTGATCCAGCGCGACGCCCGTGCCAACGCCCGCGGCCTGGTCGTGGTGCGGATCGGCAGCGAGACCAAGGGCTCCGAAGGGGTGATCCCAGCCGCCGAACAGGTGCCGGGAGAGAGTTACGAGCACGGCGATCGGCTGCGGTGTTACGTGGTCGGTGTCTCCCGCGGCGCGCGCGAACCGTTGATCACGCTGTCACGCACCCACCCGAACCTGGTCCGCAAGCTGTTCTCCCTCGAGGTCCCCGAGATCGCCGACGGATCGGTCGACATCGTCGCGGTGGCCAGGGAGGCCGGCCACCGCAGCAAGATCGCGGTCGCCTCGCGCGCACCGGGACTCAACGCCAAGGGTGCGTGCATCGGGCCGATGGGCCAGCGGGTGCGCAACGTGATGAGCGAACTGTCCGGCGAGAAGATCGACATCATCGACTACGACGACGACCCGGCGAAGTTCGTCGCCAACGCGCTGTCGCCGGCCAAGGTGGTGTCGGTGACCGTGATCGACGAGGCCGCCAAGGCGGCGCGGGTGATCGTGCCGGACTTCCAGCTCTCCCTGGCCATCGGCAAGGAGGGGCAGAACGCGCGGCTGGCGGCCCGGCTCACCGGGTGGCGCATCGACATCCGCAGCGACGATGCCGCCGCTGATGACAATCGCGCCGAGCGGCGGCCCGATGCCGCGCGCGGCGCCGCGGGCGAACAGTAGCGACCGGCCCCCGGCACCCGCTGCGGACCGGTTTTCTTTTCGACGACGTCGTGACGGTAGACTCAGCTGTGATCCAGCGCGAGAAGTCGGCTCGGACGCAGAAAAGCAGCGACCACCCCTCCGGGGGCCCGGTGCGGACCTGCATCGGGTGTCGACGACGAGAGCTGGCCGTCGATCTGCTTCGGGTTGTCGCCGTCGACGGCGGGAAGGGCCCTGGGAATGCTGCCGGGGTCGTGACCGTTGACGCGGCGAAGAGGCTTCCGGGGCGGGGTGCATGGCTGCATCCCGATCCAGGGTGTCTGCGCGAGGCGGTTCGCCGGCGAGCCTTCGGCCGAGCGCTCCGGATCGCCGGTTCACCGGACATCACCGCGGTGGTCGAGCGTTTCGCGGAATTCGACGCGCTCCAGCCACCCGGGCAAGAGAACAGGTAGCGAAGAACATGAGCACACCGTGAAGTCCCGATGACCATGCGTCATAGCTAACCCGAGGCGCGGCGCCACCACCGCTGTCGCCTCTCAGACAGGAGATGTAGTGGCAGGTAAGGCCCGCGTGCACGAGTTGGCCAAGGAACTCGGTGTCACAAGCAAGCAAGTTCTGGCCCGGCTGAGCGAACAAGGTGAGTTCGTCAAGTCGGCGTCGTCAACGGTGGAGGCGCCCGTCGCCCGCCGGTTGAGGGAGTCGTTCGGCGGCTCCAAACCCGCTGCCGGGTCCGGCGGCAACGGCAGCAACGGTCAGGCCGCACCGGCCAAGCCCGGTCCGCGGCCCGGGCCCCGGCCGTCCGCGCCGGCCGCTCAGCAGCCGGCCGCGCCCGCCCCCGCAGCTCCTGCGACCCCTCCGGCCGCCCCGCAG
>JBFMGT010000024.1:0-71032 GCA_040752555.1 Actinomycetota bacterium
CTGCTTGTGGCGGGGATCGGAGCAGATCACCATGACCCGCCCATGCCGGCGGATCACCCTGCACTTGTCGCAGATCGGCTTGACGCTCGGGTTCACCTTCACGGCTGTCGTCGATCCTTCTTCTCGTCGGTTGTCACTTGTAGCGGTACACGATGCGGCCACGGGACAGGTCGTAGGGAGAGAGCTCCACCACGACGCGGTCCTCAGGGAGGATGCGGATGTAGTGCTGCCGCATCTTGCCGCTGATGTGGGCGAGGACTTTGTGTCCGTTCTCCAGCTCAATGCGGAACATCGCATTGGGCAGGGGTTCGACAACGCGACCCTCGACCTCGATGGCACCGTCTTTCTTGGCCATACTGGTTAGCGATCCTTGCTTTTCGTTTCGTGTCGGCGTGCTGGCCTGGTTGGTACAACTGGTACAACTTGGTACAACTACGGCCCGACTAGCAACGTGAGCCGGATCGCGGGAATTCCCGACAGGGCACGCAAGAAGTCGGCGCGCAACCGCACCGTCGATCTATACTACCCGCTCGGCAGGCAGCCCCAAAATCGTTCGAATCGCCCGGCCTGCTACTCGTCGGACGGCCGCCGAGGGCGGTCCAGTCGAGAGACGAACGCGGCCGCCTGGGTCCGCCGTTCCATGCCCAGTTTCGCCAGCAGACGGGACACGTAGTTCTTCACCGTCTTCTCGGCCAGGAACATCCGCGCCGCGATCTGCTTGTTGGTCAGCCCCTCGCCGAGCAGATCGAGCAGTACCCTCTCCTGGTCGCTGAGCCCGGACAGCGGGTCGGTGCTCTCGGCGTTGTTGCGCAGCTTGGCCATCAGCGCGGCGGCGGCGCGGTTGTCCAGCAGCGAACGACCCGCGCCCACTTCTTTGACGGCTTTGGCCAGCTCCATGCCCTTGATGTCCTTAATGACGTAGCCGCTGGCGCCGGCGAGGATCGCGTCCAGCATGGCCTCGTCGGAGGTGAACGAGGTCAACATGAGACACCGTAGATCCGGTAGACGGGACAGCAGGTCGCGGCACAGTTCGATGCCGTTGCCGTCCGGCAGACGCACGTCGAGCACGGCCACGTCGGGTTGCAGGGCGGGAATGCGGGCGAGCGCCTCGGCCACCGACCCGGCCTCGCCTATGACGTCGAGTTCGGGGTCGGCGCTGAGCAGATCGATCAGTCCGCGTCGTACCACTTCGTGATCGTCGACAAGGAACACGGTGACCATTCGTCCAGTATGGCGGCGTGACGGCTCAACCGGGAGCACGGCGCGAGCAAAGGGTCGAGGGATTCGGCCTCGGTGAGCCACCTGACGGGGAGCATGGCGTCGCGCCCTCTGCTGTCGAGAAGGGCCGCTGGTCCTCTCCCAGGGGCCGAAGGCCTCTTGGACCGTTGTGCCGAGGATCGTAGGGTCGATGTATACGCCGACGGGAGGGACGAGCGATGAACGCTCCTGCAAAGACAGCTGAGATCGCCGAAATTGTTGTCGGAGTTGACGATTCGGCGTCCTCGCAGACCGCATTGGAATGGGCGGCCCGCGAGGCCGTGTTGCACGGCGCCCCGCTGGCCGTCCTGTACGCCACGACTCCGCCGATCGGCACCTGGCCGATCGCGCCGGTGCCCACGGGACTGATGGAGTGGCAGCGCGAGATCGGCCGGGAGATCCTCGACGACGCCGAGCAGATCGCCAAGGACCTCACGAACGGGTCCGTCCCGGTCAGGTCCGAGTTCGCGGCCGTCTCGCCGACGGCGGCCCTGATCGAGGCGTCTCGCGAGGCCAGGCTGGTCGTGGTCGGGTCGAGGGGCCGCGGCGCGCTGGCCAGTACCGTGCTGGGCAGCGTCAGCACCGGCCTGGTACACCGCGCCCACGGCCCGGTGGCCGTGATCCACGATCCCTCACCGGCTGCGGCGGACGCGCCCGTCGTCCTCGGCTTCGACGGCTCGGATGCCAGCCGTGCAGCCGTCGAACTGGCCTTCGACGAAGCCGCCCGGCGTGGCGTCACGCTCGTGGCCGTGCACGCATGGTGGTCACCCGGCGCGTTCAATTTCCCGGGCTTCGACTGGGAGGCGGTGCGTGCAGGCGTCGAGAGCGAACTCGCCGACAAGCTGGTCGAATGGCGGCAGCGCTACCCCCAGGTCACCATCGAGCCGGTCGCGGTCCCCGACCAACCCGCGCGCCGGTTGGTCGAGCGCGCTCAGTCGGCTCAACTGCTGGTCGTCGGCAGCCACGGGCATGGCGCGGTCGCCGGCGCGCTGCTCGGCTCGATCAGTAGCGCGGTCGTGCAGGCGGCGAAGATCCCGGTCATCGTCGCCCGTCCGCGATGAGCGCTTCCTCCTGCATCGCCACCGATTGATGGACCTGCATCCGTTTCCCACGATCGCGCTCATTCTGGCGTCGGCCACCGCCGCGGGAGTACTTGCGACGCGGTTACGCCAACCGCTCGTCGTGGCGTTCATCCTCGTCGGGATCGCAGTGGGACCCGTTGGCGTCGATTGGGTTTCGGCGGAGGGCACCATGCAGTTGCTCGCCCGCCTCGGGCTTGCGATTCTGCTGTTCCTCGTCGGCCTGCGCCTCGATCTCCACATGATCCGCAGCACCGGCCCGGTGGCCTTGATCGCCGGCCTCGGCCAGGTGTCCCTGACCGCAGCCATCGGCTACGGAGTTGCGATCGCACTGGGCGCCGACGCCCTCACCGCGCTGTACCTTTCGGTCGCGCTCGCCTTCTCCTCGACGATCATCGTCGTCAAGCTGTTGTCGGACAAGCACGAACTCGACACGCTACACGGCCGGATCGTGCTGGGAATACTCATCGTTCAGGATCTCGTCGTCGTCCTGGTGATGATCGGGCTGACGGCATTCGGACGGGGCGCCGGGGGTGATCTCGCACCGAGCATCGCCGCGGTGGTGGCCAAGGGCATCGGCCTCCTGGCAGCCATCTGGCTGATGATGCGCTTCGTTCTTCCGCGTCTCATGCCAGAGGTCGCGAAGTCACAGGAACTGCTGGTGCTCTTCGGAGTGTCCTATGCCGTCTCGGTTGCCGCCCTCAGCGAATGGCTGGGATTCAGTTCCGAAGTCGGCGCATTCCTGGCCGGTGTTTCGCTGGCCAGCACTCGATTTCGCGACGCGTTGGGCGCCAGACTGGCGAGTCTGCGCGATTTCCTGCTGCTCTTCTTCTTCCTCGACCTGGGTGCGGGCCTCGTCTTCACCGACGCAGCGCACCAGATAATGCAGGCCGTGGTGTTGTCAGCACTCGTGTTGGTGGCCAAACCGGTGCTCGTGATCCTGATCATGGCTGCGATGCGCTACCCGGTGCGGGTGGGCTTCATGGTCGGGCTGCCGTTGGCCCAGATATCGGAATTCTCTTTGATTCTCGCTGCCCTCGGAGCCTCGCTCGGCCACATCAGCGACGCCACCGTCAGCCTGATCACCGTCGTGGGGTTGATCACCATCGCCGCGTCCACCTACCTGACGACCTACGCCGACACGATCTACGGGCGCCTCCGCAAAGGTCTCCTCGTCGTCGAGAGACGGCACCGTCGACCGCACGACCCAACCACTGCTGGAACCGATTTCGACGTGATCTTGTTCGGGCTCGGCCGGTTCGGCGGTCACCTGGCCGAGAAGCTCAGCGATGCCGGCCATCGGGTACTCGGCGTCGACTTCGATCCGCATGGGGTGAGGAACCATCGGCACGCGGGACTCACCACGACATTCGGCAGCGCGGAGGACGTGCACCTGCTCGAAGCGCTTCCGCTGGACCGCGCGAAATACGTGATCAGCGCGATCCCGGATGTGCGGACCAATCTTGCGCTGCTGCACGGCCTTCGCCATCACGGTTACGTGGGCACCGTCGCGCTGACCGCGCACACCCGCCACGACGCCCAGCAACTACGAGCCGCCGGAGTCGACGTGGTGCTCGAACCGTTCTCGGCGGCGGCTCACACGACGTCGGAGTCGCTGCACCGCATGCTCACCGGTGGCGGTACGCCGACCGACGAGCCCGAGAATTACTGAGGTCGGTCGATGCGCGGTTGCCGAACCGCCTCGAGATCAGCGCCGACCCCCGTGCCGGATCGCCTCCTCCACGTCCTCGGCCGCAAGCTCTCTGGTGCAGAAGAACCAGTCCTCGCAGTCGAGGTCACCCGCAGGGCTTGACATGCGGTCCTGTGCCACGCCGCACGACCCGGCCGGCGGCACGATCACCGGGTCCCCGGGACGCCAGTCCGCCGGGGTGGCGACGTCGAAGTGGTCCGCGGTCTGCAGGGCCTTCACGACCCGAAGGAGTTCGTCGAAGTTGCGGCCCAGGCTCAACGGGTAGTAGATGATCGCCCGCACCACGGCCTTCGGATCGATCACGAACACCGCACGCACGGCCTTCGTCGAGTCCTCGCCCGGCATGATCATCCCGTACTTGCGCGCGACCTCCATTGATACGTCTTCGATGAGTGGGAAGGTGACCTCGACGTCACGCATACCGCGGAACTCGATCTTCTCCTTGATCGTGCGCAGCCAGGCGATGTGGCTGTAGAGGCCGTCCACCGACAGCCCCACCAATGCTGTGTTGTACTCGGCGAATTCCTGCTGCATCGACGCGAATGTGATGAATTCGCTGGTGCACACAGGGGTGAAGTCAGCGGGATGGGAGAACAGGATCACCCATCTCCCGACGTAGTCGGCAGGGAAGTTGATGTCGCCCTGAGTCGTCATGGCGGTGAACGACGGCGCCGTGTCGCCGATTCTCGGCATCGTGACGGTGTCGACGGGCGTGTCGATTGCGGTCATCAGCGTTCCTCCTCATGAACTCGACCATTTCCGATTATACCCCCGTGGGTATTGCGCAGAACGTGGCGAAAGACCCATTCTCTGGCGACGAACGGCACCGCCGCAGGGGCGGCACGGCGCCCTATCGTCGGGTGATGACCAGCCGTCCTGGACGCCCCATCGTGGTGGGCGTCGACGCGTCTCCGTCCAGCAACGATGCCGTCGCATGGGCAGCACGGGATGCGGAGTTGCGTGGGGCCCCGTTACGACTGGTGCATGTCGTGCCCCCGATCGTCATGCCGGCGGGGCCGTGGCGCGACGCCACTATCCCAGCGAGCTACGCGATGTACGCCGAGCGTAGAGCTCAGCAGACTGTCGACGACGCCTACGCGGTCGCGATGTCTGCCACGTCGCCCGAGCGTGCCGATCAGGTCGCGACAGCTGTTCTCGACGGACCGGTGGTGCCGACGCTGATCGGGTTGTCGCGCAACGCTGAGATGGTCGTCGTCGGCTGCCTCGGGGAGAGCACCCTGTCGCGGGTCTTGTTGGGCTCGATCAGCACCGGGGTCGTGCACCACGCGCACTGCCCGGTGGCGGTGATCCACAACGAGCGCCGACCCTCGCCCGATGCGCCCGTGGTGGTGGGGATCGACGGCTCGCCCGCCTCGGAGGCGGCGACCGCCATCGCTTTCGACGAGTCCTCCCGCCGCGGCGTCGCTCTCGTGGCGGTGCACGCGTGGACCGATATGGGTCCGCTCGACTTCCCCAGCATCAATTGGTCGCCCATCGAGTGGGCGAACATCAAGGTGGAAGAAGAAGAGGTGCTCGCCGAAAGGCTGGCAGGTTGGCGGGACCGCTATCCCGACGTCACGGTGCGCAGTGTCGTCGTCAGCGACCGGCCCGCTCCACGGCTCCTCGAACAGGCCGATGCGGCCCAGCTGATCGTGGTGGGCAGCCATGGCCGGGGTGGGTTCGAAGGCATGCTGCTCGGTTCGGTCAGCACCGCGATCGTGCACTCCGCCGAGGTTCCGGTGATCGTCGCACGCAGGTGACGTGGCCTCAGAAGTCTGCCTGGGCCTGCACTACCAGTCCCGCTTCGCCGGTTGCGATTGACCCGGCCGCCCGTCCGGGCGGCACGTACATCGTTGTGGGGCGGGCACGCCGCGCATCACGGCATCGACGTGCTCACCGCATCCCTGCCATCCCGTCTTGCCGCACCGGGCGCATTCAACCGTGTAACACATGCCGGTCACCTCTTCCCGGATGCGGTCGTGCGATTGGCGATGTCTGCGCGCACGATGTCCATGTCCAGGGCTTTGACTTGATCGATCAGGTTGGCCAGCATCGCCGGTGGCATCGCGCCCGGCTGGCTGTAGACCAGCACGCCGTCGCGGAATGCCATCACCGTGGGGATCGACCGGATCCCTAGTGCGGCGGCCAGCTGCTGCTCGGCCTGCGTGTCCACCTTGGCGTGGACGATGTCGGGGTGCTGCGCCGCAGAGCGTTCGTAGACGGGCGCGAAGGCGCGACAGGGGCCGCACCAACTCGCCCAGAAGTCGACCAGCACGATCGGCTTCTCAGTGATCGTGGCCTCGAAATCGGCGCTCGTGAGGTTGACGGTGGTCATCGGATCTCCTTGATGTTGAACGGTTGTGATGTCAGATCAGGCGGGAACGTGCGCGTCGGCCCAGGCGTGGTAACCGCCCTCGAGGTCCGACACGTCGTCGAATCCCTCGGCCCGCAGCAGTGATGCGGCGACGCTGGAGCGCCACCCGCCCGCGCAGTGCACGACGATCGGCCGCCCGGTCGGGATGTGGTCCAGCCGGAAACGCAACTGCGCCAGCGGCACATGAATCGCGCCGGGGATGCTGCCGGACGCGACTTCGCCGGGATTGCGAATGTCGACCAGGGTCACCGCGTCGTCGGCGAGCAGCCGCTCGAGCTGGTCGACGCGCACCCGCGGAGCGGTGCGCACCAGGTCGGACAGTTCGCCGGGGAACACGCCGGAGCGATCGACGCTGAAGTAGCCGACAACGTTGTCCGAACCGACGCGGGCCAGTCGCAGCGCCGCCTCTTGTTCTTCGCCCGGGTAGGCGATGAGAGCGAGGGGCTCGCCGATGTCGGCGACCATTCCGCCGGTCTCGGCGAAGCGCCCGTCGAAGCCGACGTTGACCGAACCCCTCAGATGCCCCGCCGCGAAATCTTCGACGCTGCGCGCGTCCACCACCCGGATTCCGTCGCGCAATGCCTGGCGGATTCCCTGGGCGGTCATCGGCGGCACGCGGCGGTTCTGCGCCAGCAGCGGGTGAACACGCTTGTTCATTGCCGCGTCGACGGAGAAATACGCGGGCGCGGCTGGCTGCCCCTCGGTGACGAGGGCGACGAAGGCATCCTCGGACATCGGCTGCACCGAGGGATTGCTCCGTCGTTGTTCACCGATCGTCGAAGTCAGTTCGGTGGACAGGTTCTTGCCGCAGGACGAACCGGCGCCGTGAGCCGGCATGACGGTCACGTCGTCGGGCAGTCTCATCAACGTGTCGTGGATGGTGTGATACATCGCCCGCGCCAGGTCGCTGGTGGAGCTGTCGCCGATGTTGACCAGGTCGGGCCGGCCGACATCTCCGATGAACAGCGAATCGCCGGTCAGCACCGCGGTCGGCTCGGCATCGGGACGCTCGCGAACGAGCACACTGATCGATTCCCACGTATGGCCGGGGGTGGAGAGGATCTCCAGGTCCACCTCGCCGAGGCTGAGGTGCTCCCCGTCAGCCAGCCGGCGGATCGGATAATCCGTTTCCGCGGCCTCCCCGAAGCCGATCCAGGCGCCGGTCGCATCGACCAGTTCCAGATGGCCCGACACGAAGTCGGCGTGGAAATGGGTGTTGATGACCCCTTCGATGCGCAGACCGAACCTCCGCGCGTCAGCCAGGTAGTCAGAGATGTCGCGGCGCGGGTCCACCACGATCGCGCGTCCGGTGGTCTCGTCGCCGATCAGGTACGACGCGTGCGACAGGCACTCGATGTAGTACTGCTCGAGAATCATGGTCTTCCTTCCGTGTCGGTCCCCGCCGTTGGGGAGTCGCCTATCGAGTAATAAGTACCCCCAGGGGTATTTAATTCCCTTGTTGACGATACCCCGTGGGGTATGCACACTGTGAGTATGCATATACCCCCCTGGGTATCAACTGAAAGGAAGTTCGCCATGACCACACCGATGCCGGCCACGATCGAATCGGCCGATCTGCAGCGCCTACTCGCCTCCCCCACTCCACCGCGCGTATTGGACGTGCGCACCCCGGGCGAGTTCGAGACGGTGCACGTGCCGGGCTCGTACAACGTTCCGCTCGATCTCCTCCGCGAGCATCGCGACGAGATCACGTCCCACGTCGACGATGTGGTGCTGGTGTGTCGCTCGGGTCAGCGCACGGCGCAGGCGGAGGAGGCACTGCGACAGTCCGGCCTGTCGAATGTGCACATTCTCAACGGCGGAATCACCGCCTGGGAGGCCGGCGGCTTCGCCGTCAACCGCGGAGCACAAAAGTGGGATCTCGAGCGTCAGGTGCGGCTGGTCGCCGGGTTGAGTGTCGCGCTCAGCGTTCTCGCGGGCATCCTGGTGCCGGGCGCGCAGTGGGTGGCGTTCGCCGTCGGAGCGGGTCTGGCGTTCGCCGCGGTGACCAACAGCTGCGCCATGGGCATGGCACTGGCCAAGCTGCCGTACAACCGCAGCGCGACCTGTGACGCGCAGACCGTCGCCGCACAGCTGGTGAACGCGAAATGATCGCGCTGGCAATCGCTCTCGCCGTGCTCGTCGGTGTCACCCTCGGGCTGCTCGGCGGCGGCGGATCGATTCTCACGGTTCCGCTGCTGGCCTACGTGGCGGGCATGGACGCCAAACAGGCGATCGCGACGTCACTTCTCGTGGTCGGCGCGACCAGCGCGGTCGGCGCGATCTCGCACGCGCGCGGGGGGCGTGTCCAGTGGCGCACCGGGTTGCTCTTCGGCGCGGCCGGCATGGCCGGCGCGTACGCGGGCGGCCTGCTGGCCCGCTTCATCCCCGGCAGACTGCTGTTGATCGGCTTCGCCGTCATCATGATCGCGACCGCGGTGGCGATGCTTCGCGGCCGCAGGAACATCGATCCCACCGCCGCGCCCCGGAGCATCCCAATCCCCAAGGTCATCGCCGAGGGCCTCGTCGTCGGGCTGGTCACCGGACTCGTCGGCGCCGGCGGCGGCTTCCTCGTCGTGCCCGCGCTCGCGCTGCTCGGCGGACTCCCCATGCCGGTGGCGGTCGGCACGTCACTGGTGGTCATCGCGATGAAGTCGTTCGCGGGCCTGGCCGGCTACCTGTCCAGCGTGCAGATCGACTGGACACTGGCGGCAGCGGTCACTGCGGCCGCACTTGTCGGCGGACTCATCGGTGCCCGGCTGACTGCCTTCGTCGATCCTGATGCACTGCGAAAAGCGTTCGGCTGGTTCGTGTTGGCCATGTCGTCGGTCATCCTCTGGCAGGAGGTCCATCCCGCGGTCGGCGCGGGCGCCGCCGCTGCCGTCCTCATCGCCGGCGGAGTGACCCTCGCCTGCGCGCGTTCTCCGCGGTGTCCGTTGCGGCGGTTGACCGCACCGCAGATCACCACCGCCCCGGCGACCTAGGTGGCCGGGACGACTGCGGGCCCGATCGACGCGCTCTAGGTCGTGAGCCCTAGTTTCTCGGCGTTGGCGTAGTCATCATCGACCAGGGTCACCGAGCGGTCGCCGCAGCGGTCGACGATCGACGCGGCGATCGACGATCGGTACCCCGATGCGCAGTGCACCCAGACTTGGGCTCGAGGCACCTCGTCGATGCGCTCGATCAGTTCGTGCAGTGGAATGTTGACGGCGCCACGAACGTGGCCGTCGTCGAATTCGCCTGACTGACGCACGTCGAGAATCGCGACCGCGGCGGTCTGCAACGCTTCGGCGAGATCCTCGAACACCGCGACGCGATAGGAACGCACGTCCATCCGGCTCCACTCACGCGGGTCACCGATCGCGGCACCGGCGATCTCGTCGACGCCGATCCGCACGAGTTCCCTTCTGGCCCCGGCAATCTGATCGGAGCTGTCCCCGATCAGTGTCAGCGGAGCGCCCCACCGGTACAGCCAACCCAGATATGTGACGAACGAATCGGACAACTCGAAGCCCAGCGCACCACACACATGTCCGGCCGCGAAAGCGCGACGATGCCGCAGGTCGACCACCCACTCTCCCCGGTGGATCCGGCGCGAGACCTCGTCCGGATCGCACGGCTCGGGCATCGACAGATCCACCGGCGCGGGTCCGCTGGCGTTGATGACCCCCATGTGCGCGTAATACGCGGGATAGGCAGACAGCCCGGCAAGGAGCTGCGCGACATAGGTCTGCTCGTCCTGGGTCAGGGCGGGATTGGTGCGCCGCTCGTCGGCGATCGTCGACGCGTCTGCGCTGGCCGGGGTCGCCGAACAAAAACTGCCGAAACCGTGGGTGGGATACACGTCGGCGTCGGCGGGCAGTTGGGCGGCCAACCGCCGTACCGAGTGGTACTGGGCCCGTGTGAGATGGTCGGTGTGATCGGCACCCAGCAGGTCGGTCCGGCCGGTGGTGCCGTGCAGCATGGAGCCGCCGGTGAACACTCCGACCACTTTGTCGTCCTGGTCGCGCAGCGCGTAGCTCATGTGATGGTGGGTGTGACCGGGCGTGTGCATCGCGGTGAGCCCGAAGGGCCCGACGTCGATGCGGTCGCCGTCGGCCACCGCCCGGTGCCGGTAGTCGACGTCGTTACCTGCCGGCAGCACGTACTCGGCACCGACGGCCTTGGAGAGCTCCAGGCCACCCGAGACGTAGTCGTTGTGCAGGTGGGTCTCGAGCACATGGGTGATCGTCACGGCGAGCTCGTCAGCGAGATCGAGGATCCTGTCGATGTCGCGCTGGGGGTCCACGACTACGGCCGCGCCCTGATGACTGACCAGGTAGCTGCGGTCTCCCAGACCCGAGGTCTCGATGATCGCGATGTCCATGCGTGCCTCCTTGTGCGTGGTGGATCAATGGATGAGGAGGGTGTCGATCAGGGCGTACCCGGCGACGGCGAAGACCAGCACGGCGAACCACCGCTGGAGCCGGCGGGTGTCGACGCGTACGCCGAATCGGCCGGCGAGCAGCGAACTCAGCATCGCGGTACCCACGAAGGCCGCGGTGAGACCCCAGTCGACGGTGGCTCCGCTCAGGTGCGAGACGATCCCGGTCGCCGAGTTGGCGACGATGATGAGCAACGACGTGCCGACTGCCATCGACATCTCGACGCCGAGCAGCACGACGAGCGCCGGGATGATCAGGAATCCACCGCCGACCCCGAACAGTCCGGTCAGCAGTCCCACCGCCAACCCGGTCGGAATGGACCTCGGGGCGCACCGACGCCAGTTGATCCCGGCGTCGCCGACCTCGCAGGCCGTCCCGGTGGACGAGGCGTCACGCAGCATGCGCACCCCGGCCGCCACCATCACCAGCGCGAACCCGGCCATCAGCACCGCCTGCGGCAGATGGCGGCCGATCGCGGTGCCGGCCAGGGTCCCGGGAATCCCCGCGACGGCGAAGATGCCCGCCAGCCGCCACTGCACCTGACCCGCCCGGACCCTGGGGATCGCTCCCACCGCCGAGGCCACTCCGATGACGATGAGCGACATCGGAATCGCCTGCTCGATGCTCAGACCGAGACCGTAGACCAGTGCCGGGACGGCGAGAATGGAACCGCCGCCACCCAACAAGCCCAGCAGAACGCCGATGACGACGCCCATCGCCAGCGCCAGCGCGGTGATCACAGCCGCCCCTTCCTCGATACCCAGGTGGGTATACCCGGTGCGGTCGACCTTACACCTCGACGATCGCCGAGGCCGTCGTCACGGCCGGCGCGCGTTCGCAGGAAGCGTGCCTTTACGCACGGCGATCGAGATGTTGTTCATGACGTGGCCGAGCAAGTTCTCGTACGCCGATCCGTCGTCGTGCAGGGCGTGATAACCGTTGTGGCGCAGGAATACATCGAGGCGACGATCGAGCGGCCAGTCAGCGTAGGTGCGACCGGCGAATTCCGAAGACAGGAACTGCCAAGCGATTTGCTCCAGTGCAGCCGGGGACGCCTCAACGGGTTCGATCGGTGTCATGCTCGGCTCCTTTCGGCATGCCCTCGAGTGATCGTTTTCCACTCCGCCCGCCGACGGTAGGGCCCAAGGTCCCGCAGGAGGCGATGTTGGCCAAAGTCTCGCGCCGCCGAGTCCGCTCGACCCTGTCTCGGTATGGTCCGCGGTCCGCAGCATCGAAGACCACGATGCAGCGCAAGCACTCCAGCCGAGATGCGGTCCGGGCGTTCGACAAGCATGTGCTCAACCGGCCATGCTGCGGGTATCGGGGCGCTCAGGACCGGCCGACGACGAGCAGGGACCCCTGACCGGATGAGCGTGTGCACGGTCATCTGGGGAGGCCAGCTCCGCGGCGGCATCAGACCATCGCGAACCGTCGATGCCGACCAGCACCGGTTGCTTCTGTGCACGCGTCGACGACGCGGTGGCCGTCGGATCGGCGTGCACCACAGCCACCGGGGAGCGCGCGTGATGCAGCACCCCGGTGGTCACCGGCGGTGCAGCCGGTCCGGGTTGCCGTGTCTGCCCACCACCATCAGGCCTGCGTCAAGCGATTGCTCGACGAGTTCCGATACCGGTTGACCGGTGAGCCGGAGCCCGGCGACAGCCGGTGTGCCCACGTCTGCGTCAACCGAAGCAACCGAAAGCGCCTCGTCGAGAACATCGTCGGGGCAAGCATTCGCGTAACCGTCGTCGATGTCGGCTGCGACATGCACCACGCTCAGGGGCGCACCGCGCAGGCGTGCTTCCGCGACGGCCCAGCGCAGTGCCGCGGTTGCCGATGCAGATCCGTCGACGCCGACGACCACGCGACGCGACGGTGGGTGTTGTTCGGACATCGAAGGACGTGGGGAGCGCCGACCATGAGCCGGCGGGGTTCGTCACCCCTGACCGGCCATCGCTCCGCGTAGGTGTGCGCTGGCCGTCGCCGCCGACGTCTCGGCCTGCCGCTGCCGTTCGACTCGACGCTTGATTCCCACCAACATGCCGCGCGTCACCAGTGCGCGTGCCGGCCCTAGCAATTCGGCGAACACCACTTCCCCCGGATGGCGCAGTGCCAACCGGGATCTGATCAGCAGGCGGCACTGATCATCTCCGCGCGCCGCGAGGTGAAACGACCACACGACATCCCACGCCTGGCGGGGCGAATCGGCGCGCAACACGATGACCCGCCCCTCGACGACGTCGACCACGCGCAGTGTCACGCCGTCGGTGAGGCCGAGCCAACGTCGCGGAGTCAATCGCACTGTGTCACCTACCGCCAGGTGCTGCCATTGCGGGTGGATCTCGTCGGCGTTGCGGTATTGCAGCCCAACGAGATTCTCGATCGCCTCGAAGCTGTACAACCCGCCGCGGTCTTGGCCCATCTGCACCAGCCAAGGCCAGACCTGCTCGGCGGGCGCGTCGATCGTCACGCCCTCGGTGGCCCGTAGTACCGGCGGCCGCACGAGTTCGTCACCTGGCAGGGCGTCCCCGGATTCGGCCTTCGTGGTGCCCCAGTCACGGAAGTAGCGGCGCGCCGCGTAGAGCACGCCTGCCGTGGTGAGCGTCATCGCCAATCTGCCCGTCATGCCCTCAGCGTGGCCAATGCGAGGCGTTCCCGCTAGGGCCGGTGGTCCTTTCGCCTGGTTCGCTTCCGAGGGGACTTCGGCCCCTAGTGCGCGCATGCGCCATGGTGGTCAGATCAAGGGAATGAGCCAGCATGAGCGCCGAGGAGTGCACATGACCGTCCGCACATGGAATGCCGTTGCGCCACACCATCGTCGACCCGCGACCGATGACACAGCGGAGCACTTCCTGGGAAAACAGCGACCACTGCTGGCCGATCTGATGGCGATCGCCGGTGTCGCGGCGCTGTACCGCCGCCACGTCGCGCCGTGGATGTACACCTGGGGTGCACGCCCCGACGAGGTGCAGGCGGTACTGCCCGGCGACGAACTCGTCGTCTCCGACGCGTGCCGGACCACCAGAGCCCTGGCCATCGACGCACCGCCCCGCGACGTGTGGGCATGGCTGGTGCAGCTCGGCGAGGGACGCGGCGGCTTCTACAGTTACTCACTGCTGGAACGCGCGGTCGGCGCCGACATCCACAATGCCGACGAAATCCGCCCCGAATGGCAGCGCCTCGACGTCGGCGACACGATCTGGCTGGCCCGCCGATACGGTTCGAAGGCCCGTCAGATCGTCGCGGCGGTCGAGCCGGGATCGCACCTCGTCCTCGTCTCCCCCGACGACTACGAGCGCCTGGAACGTGGCGAGAAGGCCTCGGGCTGTTGGTCTTTCGTTCTGCGACGCGAGCGGGACTGGACGCGGCTGCTGGTACGTGGCAGCGGCGGCGCGGTAGGCCACTTCTGGTTCGACATCCCCCATTTCGTCATGGAACAGAAGATGATGCGTGGCATTGCCGCGCGTGCCCGCCGGACGCGACGCGGCGCGGGCGTCATTCTCGAGGCGTTCCCTGCCGCAGACTGACCCGTCAACCCAGCGGAACCGTCCACTCGACCACGGCACCGGGTGCGGGGACGGCGTTGGCGATGCGCGCGGAGCCGCCGAGGTTGTCGGCTCGGGTCGCAATGTTGTGCCGCCCGTTGCCCGAGCGGTCGCTGTCGGAGACGCCGACACCGTTGTCGCGGACGACGAGCCGCAGGTCTAATTCGGTGACGACGACGGTGACCGAGGCGGCGCTGGCCCGCGCGTGACGGGCGACGTTGCTCAACGCCTCCCGGACCACGGCCAGCGCGGCGGCGTGCACGTCGGGACGGATGTGGGCGTCGTCGATCGGCCCTTCGAACTGCAGAGTCGGTGTGAAGCCGAGCGCGGCGACGCTGGTCTCGACGACGTCGATGATCGCTGATCGCACGCGGGTGGACCGCATCGGCGCGGAGATCGATTGATTGAGGTTGAACACCACCTCGCGCAGGTCGCGGATGATCGCGTCGGTTTCGTCGATGAAGTTCTCGAGATCCGTGCTGCGCCGGGCGGCCGCCGAGGTCAGCCCCAAGCCAAGGCCGAAGACACGCTGGATCACCCGGTCATGCAGATCCGCGGCGATGCGGGCCTGTTCGTCACGCAACTCGCTGTCGACCAGCCGATCGGTGCTCGCGCGCAGGCTCAGGCGCATCTGCTCGACGGCCTCGGCGAGCTCGGTGGTCTCCCGCGGACCGGTGGGGTGGATCGGCTGGTCGTAGTCCCCGTCGGCGACAGCCTTGACCTCGACCAGCAGCTGCTCGACGGGGCGGGTGAGCCGGCGCTGCACGGTGATCAGCGCGCCGATCACCACGGCCGCCAGCACCGCGACGCCCACGCCTTGGATCACGTTGGCGACACGCTGCGCCGATTCGATGCGCCGTAGCTGTTCATCGGCCATCGCGGTCGAGTGGGCGGCCATCTCGCGAAGGCGTGTGCGCAGCTGGTCGAACAACCCCTTGCCCTGCAAGGCCATCGCCGCCTGCTGCTCGGGCGCGACGGGCCCGTGACGCCGGGCGGCGATCTGCGGCTCGGCGATCGTAGACCGCCACTGGGCCGCGGCGGCGTCGACACCGTCCAAGAGCTGTCGGCCCCGCTCGTCGTCGCCGAGCTGGCCGGCCAGCATCGAGGTCAGCGGTCCGGCGGCCGCGACGCCCGCGTCGTAGGGTTCCAACGACACCGGGTTGCCGGTCAACATGAAGCCGCGCTGGCCGGTCTCCTGGTCGGTGTAAGCGCGGCGGAGGGCTTCGACATCGTCCTGCAACGGCACCACGCGGCCACTCAACGCGTCCACTGCCTGGGCGACCGTGGAACGGCCGGCGATGGAGGCCGTCGACACCACGAGGAACACCGCGGTCACCACCCCGAGGCAGAGCCAGATCAGCTGACGTAGCGATAGCTGCCGACGACCCCTCCCCATGCCAGCGGGGTTCCCCCGCTCGCGGCGTTCCAGTCCTGGCTGGGGTTCAGACGCGCAGCACCGCGGCCCCGGCGATCCGGCCGGCGCTCAGATCGGCCAGCGCAACGTCCGCTCGATCCAGCGGGTACTCGGGGGTGGTCACTTCGATCCGGTGCTGCGCGGCGAACTCGAGGAACGCCCGGGCGTCAGCCCTGGTGTTGGCGGTCACGGAGCGGATCTGCCGCTCCTGGAACAGGTGGGCCTGGTAGTTCAGGGCCGGGATGTCGCTGAGGTGGATCCCTGCGATGGCCAGTGTGCCGCCGCGGTCGAGCGCCTCCAGGGCGGGCAACACCAGCTCGCCGACCGGGGCGAAGAGGATCGCCGCGTCGAGTTGCACCGGCGGGCGATCCGCCGCCCCCTGCGCCGAGGCCGCACCGAGGGCCAGCGCGAGTTCCCGGGCGTCGGCGCCGCGCGTCATCACGTGCACTTCGGCCCCGCGAGCCAGGGCCACCTGCGCGGTGATGTGGGCGCTGCCGCCGAATCCGTAGATCCCGAGCCGCCCACCGGCGGGCAGGTCGGCTCGCAGCAGCGACCGGTACCCGATGATCCCCGCACACAGCAGCGGCGCGAGTTCGGGCTCGCTATACCCGTGCGGCAGCAGATGCACGAAAGCCGCTGGGGCGGTGAGGTATTCGGCGTACCCACCGTCGGCGTCCCACCCCGTGTACAGCGACTCCGGACACAGGTTCTCCTGCCCCCGCACGCAGAATCTGCACCGCCCGCAGGTGTGCCGCAGCCAGGCCACCCCCACGCGGTCACCGACGCTCAAGTGATCGCCGGCGTCCGGGCCGGCTTCGACGACCTCGCCCACCACCTCGTGGCCCGGCGTCACGTGCGGGCGATGCACGGGCAGGTCGCCCTCGGTGACATGGAGGTCGGTGCGGCACACCCCGCACGCGTGCACGGCGATCAGCACCTCGTCTGCTGCCGGCTCGGGGACCGCAGAGGTGACCAGTTCGAGCGGATGGGTGCGCATCGCCCCTGGGGTCCGCACCCGCCACGTCCGCATGGTGGCTGCCATCACCGAAGTGTGTCAGAACTCCACCAGAGGAGCAGTCCACGTGACGGCCGTGCCGCCGCCGGGCGGGGTGCGTACCGAGAACTCGCCACCGGCGACCCCGGCGCGGCGCGCCAGATTGGCCAGTCCACTACGGCGCCGATTCTCTGCCGGGATGCCCACACCGTCGTCGGTGATCTGGATGCGCACGTCGTCGCCGATCGAGATGTCCACGGCGACGTGCCGTGCGCCGGAATGTCGCACGGCATTGCTGAGAGCCTCCACCACGACGGCTTCGGCGTGCTCGGCCAGCGAATCGGGGACCACGCTCGTCGGACCGGACATCGTCAAGCGGGCGGTGAGCTCACGGTCTTCGGTGAGCCGCGCCACCGCGCTCTGCATGCGGGCGGCGAAGCCACCGCGGCCTCGACGGGGGCGGCCGAGGTCGAAGATGGTGGTCCGGATGTCGTCGATGACGCCCTGCAGGGCGTCGACAGATCGGGTGAGCCGACCCACCAGTTCGGGCGAGCGGGTGCGCGCGATGACGCCCTGCAGATCCATCCCGACCGCGAAGACCCGCTGGATCACCTGGTCGTGCAGGTCGGCGGCGATCCGTTCCCGGTCGGCCACCATGGCGAGCTCGGTGGTCGACGCGCGTGCCCGCGCAATGGTCAGCGCGAGTGCCGCCTGATCGGCGAAGTCCTGGACCAGACTGAGGTAACTGTCATCAAAGTGCGGCGCGGCTGCATTGCGCGCCACCGCGATGACCCCGACCGTGTGGTCCTCAGCGGACAGGGGCACGACGACCGCGGGCCGCTCGCCCCATTGGGTGAACCCGTGGATCGGATGCCGGAACCGGGCGGTGATGACCGGAGATCCGCGTTGGAACACCGCGCCCGTCGTCGACAGACCGACCGGCACGTGCTGGCCGACGACGTCGTCCGCGTAGCGCCCCGAGGCAGCCGAAACCACCAACTCCTCGACCGTCTCGGGTGATTGCTCAGGGTCGGAAGGAACCAGCACGATCACCTGCTCCGCATCGGCCAGGTGACACGCCAGGTCAGCGATCAGCTGCAACGGCCGCGCCTGCGGGGCGGGGCGGGACAGCAGCGCCGCGGTGATCTCCCGGCTGGCCCTCGTCCACCGCGCCTTCTCGACCTCTGCCGCCGCGATCGCCGCCAACGCCTTGACCGTGCCCTCGTGCGACTCGGTGAAGTGACCGGCACGGTCGTCGGTCACGACGAGGCAGCCGACGGGCGCGCCGCGAATCAGCAGCGGCGTCCCGAGCAGGGCTCGGATGCCGGGATAGCCGTGGAGGCCGTCGACACGCACAGCGTCAACACCTTTGCGCACGAGCTCGAGGGCGGCCGCGGCTCCCGGGTTGTCGCCGACCGCCGCCACCGTTTCGCGCGGCTGACAGGTGGCGATCATGCCGGAGCGCGCCGTGGTCAGGGTCACCGCAGCGGCGACGACGGGTTCGATGGTGGCACGCAGGTCTGGACTCGCGCCGATGTCGATGTCCACCCCGACCGGACCTCCTGACGGTCGCTTCTGCGTATCGCGGCGGATAGCCGACCCTGGGGGCCAGCAAACCTCTGACGGCGAAGGGACCAAAGTCCTTCCGACTGCCGCACTCCGACCTTAACGCTGTTTGCTGGCCGGTGGTGTCATCAAAGGCGAGCATCCTGCGAGGAGTCCTTCGATGACCACCATCAACCGCCTACGTCGGCACCAGCGGCGACACCCTCCCTGCTACGTGCTGACCGACCGGCTGCACCCTCACCGCAGCGTCCGGGTCGGCGCCGACGACGTCATCGGCACGGTCTCGGACTGGCTCGCCGCTCTCGGCGTGCACAGCCCTCTCGTGGAGGACTTCGCCCGCACGCTGCGCGACGGTGACTGGGCCGGCGTGCACGCGCTGGCAGACATGCTCTCGGTGGACGTGACCGTCACGACCTGAGCTCATATCCGCTGGACATCACGCGCATAATTGGTGGCGATGACAGGCCCTGCCGCTGCGCCCCGTAAACCCGTGATCCTGACAGTCGACGACGATCCCGCGGTGTCCCGCGCGGTGGCCCGCGACCTTCGCCGTCACTACGGCGAGAAGTTCCGCATCGTGCGGGCCGAATCCGGACCCGACGCACTGGAAACCCTCAACGAGCTGAAGCTGCGCGGCGAGACCGTCGCAGTGTTCGTCGCCGACTACCGGATGCCGCAGATGAGCGGCATCGAGTTCCTCGAAGCCGCGATGGACATCTTCCCGATGGCGCGCCGCGTGCTGCTCACCGCCTATGCCGACACCCACGCCGCCATCGATGCGATCAACGTCGTCGACCTGGACCACTATCTGCTCAAGCCGTGGGACCCGCCCGAGGAGAAGCTCTACCCGGTGATCGACGCACTCATCGATGCGTGGCGCGCCACCGGTGAGCGGGCCATCCCCCACACCAAGATCATCGGCCACCCGTGGAACGCCCGGTCCTCCGAAGTGCGCGAGTTCCTGGCCCGCAACCGCCTGTTCTACAGCTGGTTCCGCTCCGACGAACCCAAGGGCGCCGCGCTGTTGGAAGCCGCCGGTGAGGACGGGATGACGCTTCCGGTGGTGATCACCGAGCAGGGTGAGACGCTCGTCGATCCCACCGACGCCGAATTGGCCGCCACACTCGGGCTCACCACCACCCCGTCGGGCGATTTCTACGACCTGGTGGTGATCGGCGGTGGTCCGGCAGGGCTGGCTGCCGCGGTGTACGGCGCATCCGAGGGTCTCAAGACCGTGCTGATCGAACGGACCGCCACCGGCGGGCAGGCCGGGCAGAGCTCACGCATCGAGAACTACCTCGGTTTCCCCGACGGCTTGTCCGGCGCGCAACTCGCCGAACGAGCCCGCCGCCAGGCCGAGAAGTTCGATGCCGAGCTGATCACCGCCGCGGAGGTCGTCGCCCTGGAGGTGGACGGCAACGCCCGCACGGTGCACCTGTCCGACGGGCGGGCCATCGGCACCCGGGCGGTCATTCTCGCGATGGGCGTGGAGTACCGGCAGCTGCCCGCCGAGGGGTGCGAAACGTTGACCGGGGCGGGCGTGTACTACGGCGCGACGACCTCGGTCGCCTCGGAATGCGACGACGACGAGGTGTACGTCATCGGCGGCGCGAACTCGGCAGGCCAGGCGGCGATGTTCCTGTCCCGCACCGCGAAGTCGGTCACCATCGTCAGCCGGCGCACGCTGGAAGACTCGATGTCGCACTACCTGATCCAGCAGATCAGAGCGCAGGACAACATCAAGGAGATGCCGAACACGGTCGTGCACGCGGTCAAGGGCGACGGGCATCTGGAGGGCATCTGCCTCGAGCACCGCGACACCGGTGCGCGCGAGGAGTTCGCCTGCGGCCGCATGTTCATCTTCATCGGCGCCGAGCCACGCACCGACTGGCTCGACGGCGTGGTGGTGCGCGACGACCACGGCTTCATCGTGGCCGGACCGGACCTGCGCGACATCAGCGGCTGGACGCTGGACCGCCCGCCGCACCACCTCGAGACCAGCGTGCCTGGTGTGTTCGTCGCCGGGGACGTCCGGGCGGAGTCGGCGAAGCGGGTCGCCGCGGCCGTCGGTGAAGGGTCGATGGCGGTCATGCTGGTGCACCGCTACCTGGCCGAGACGTAGGCGTCACCGCGTGACCGGCTCCTGCGAACCTGCTTCGTCGCATGGCGAACTCCGGGATCTGTTCATCTTCGACGGCCTCACCGACGAGCAACTCGGGGCGCTGTGTGCCGGCGGGCGGATCGCGACGTTCCCGGCCGGGGTGCTGTGCCGCGAGGGCGAGCCCGCCGACTTCTTCTACGTGCTCCTCGACGGCGAGATCGCGCTGTCGAAGCGATCCGGTGCGCGCGACATCCCGATCTGGCGGGCCTGCACACCGGGCTCGTACTGCGGCGCGTGGTCGGCGTTTCTCCTCGACGAGGAGACGACCTACGAGAACACCGCGACTCTGACGAGGCCATCGCGGCTGTTCGAGCTCGACGCCACGGTCCTCGGCACGTTCTTGACCACGCAGTTCCCGATGGCCACGCACCTGCTCGTCGGGCACTCGCACGGCCGGTTCCACCAGCGTCGCATCCTCGGCCCGCACGATCGGCTGGTGCAGCTGATGCAGATGACGGCGGGGCTGACCCATGAACTGAACAACCCCGCGGCCGCGGCGATGCGCGCTGCGCGCGGGTTACGCACCCAGATCGCCGGGATGCGACACCGTCGGGCCGAACTGCCCGAGAACGCGCTGCCCGCGGCAGCGATGCAGTCGCTCGTCGAGCTGCAGGACCGGGTCGCCGAGGTGGCCGGTAAGGCCCATGACCTGACGTCCGTGCAGAAAGCCGATCTGGAGGAGGCGCTCGGCGACTGGCTCGAGCGCCACGGCGTGGCCGACGCCTGGGTGCACGCCGCGGTCTTCGCCGAGGCCGGCCTGGACATCGACTGGATGGAACGGATCTCGGCGGCACCGTGCTGCAGCACCCCCAGTTCCCTGAACCCGGTCATGCGCTGGCTCGCCACCACCGCCGAAACCGAGTTGCTGCTGACCGAGATCACCGACGCCACCACGCGCATCTCCACCCTCGTCGACCAGGCCAAACAGTTCACCCAGCTGGACCGGGCCCCGTCGGACGTCGTCGACGTGCACGGCCTGCTCGATGCGACGCTGGCGATGCGCTCGCACCGCCTGGGTCCTCACGTCACCGTCGTGCGCGACTACGACACCAGCCTGCCCGCGCTCCCCTGCTACCCGGCCGAGCTGAACCAGGTGTGGACCCATCTGATCGACAACGCGCTCGACGCGATCGGTCCCGCGCCCGGCACTCTGACCCTGCGCACCTCGCGCGAACTCGACCAGATTCGGGTGGAGATCTGTGACAGCGGTCCCGGGATGTCCGACGACGTGCTGGCCCGCGTCTTCGATCCGTTCTTCACCACCAAACCGTTCGGGGAGGGCACCGGACTGGGCCTCGACATCGCCGCGCGGATCGTCGACCGGCACGACGGCAGCCTGTGGGCGGAATCAACTCCCGGCGATACGCGTTTTATTACTTCACTGCCGATCGGGCCATAAGGAAGGACCTGTCATGGGCGAAAAGTGCCTTCCCGACGAGTTGCGCACGTTGTTCCTGTTCGAGGCACTCAGCGACGAACAACTCGCGACGCTGTGCGCGCACGGCCACATCGCCAGCTTCGAACCGGGCCCCATCCACACCGAGGGGGATCCCGCGACGTGCTTCTATGTCCTGATCGAGGGCGAACTGGTCATGTCGAAACGCTCCGGCGGAGTGGACATCGAGACCAACCGGACCTCGCAGCGCGGCGTCTACTGCGGCGCGTGGTCGGCCTACATCCCCGGCGCGGAACACGTCTACCAGGCCTCGGTGCGGGTGACGCGGCCGTCGAAGTTCTTCGTGCTCGACGCGAACGCCTTCGCGGAATTCATGCAGAAGGAATTCCCGATGGCCGTCCATCTGCTCGAAGGACAGATGGTCGGCGGGCTGCGGCAGCGCCAGATTCTCGGCCAGCGGGAGAAACTGCTCGCGCTGGGTCAGCTGTCCGCGGGGCTGACCCATCAGCTCAACAACCCGGCCGGTGCCACCGCTCGCGCGGTCGCCGACCTGCGCGAGGGTGTCGGCAAGATGCGGCACAAGCTCGCAATGCTCGCCGACGGCAAGTTCACCCCCGCCGCGCTCAAAGTCCTGGTCAGCATCCAGGACGAGGTCGCCGAGCAGGTCGCCAAGTCGAAGTCGCAGGAGCTGACCGCGCTGGAGACCTCCGACCGCGAGGACCAGATCGGTGACTGGCTCGAAGAGCACGGCATCGCGAGCGCGTGGGATTACGCGCCGACGTTCGTGGAGGCGGGTCTGGATGTCGACTGGTTGGAGCGGGTCGAGGCGTCCGTCGACGACGTGGACTGCTCGGCCACGCTGCCGGGCGCCATCGGCTGGCTGAAGTACACGATCGACACCGAGCTGTTGATGAACCAGATCGCCGAGGCCAGCAAGCGGATCTCCGCACTGCTGGCCGGCGCCAAGCAGTACTCGCAGATGGATCGCGCGGAGTACCAGAGCGCCAACGTCCACGAGCTGCTGTTCAGCACGGTCAAAACGATCTTCGGCGACAAGCTGGGCAAGGACAAGCCCGTCGCACTGCACTGGGACAAGGACAAGACGCTGCCCGAGCTGCTGTGCTATCCGGGTGACCTGAACCAGGTGTGGACCAACATCATCGACAACGCGATCCAGGCGATGAACGGGCACGGCAATCTGACGATTCGCACCATGCGGGAGAACGAGTCGACGGTGCGGGTGGAGATCTGCGACGACGGGCCCGGCATTCCCGAGGACATCGTCGACCGGATCTTCACGCCGTTCTTCACCACCAAGCCGTTCGGCGAGGGCACCGGGCTGGGGCTGGACCTGGCCTGGCGAATCGTGGTGGAAAAACATCACGGCAACCTGTCGGTGCAGTCCAAGCCCGGCGATACCAGGTTCATCGTGTGTTTACCGCTGCAGGCGCCGGCACCCGCCGAGACGCCGGCATGACCGTGGTGAAGCCGGACCTCGGCCGGTTCGGATCGTTCGGCCGTGGCGTCAGTCCCGCCCAAGCAGCCGAGATCGAGGCGCTCGGTTTCGGTGCCATCTGGGTCGGCGGATCCCCACCCGCCGAACTCGACTGGGTCGAACCGCTGCTCGATGCGACGACGACGCTGCAGGTGGCGACCGGCATCGTGAACATCTGGACGGCAGCACCCGGTCCCGTCTCGGAGTCGTTCCACCGGATCCAGGCCGCGCACCCCGATCGGTTCGTGCTCGGCATCGGCGTCGGCCACCCCGAAGCGCATCAGGCGTACCGCAAACCCATCGACGCGCTGACCGAGTACCTCGACAAACTCGACGAATACGGCGTGCCGCGGGGACGCCGTGTAGTCGCCGCGCTCGGACCCAAGGTGCTCCAGTTGTCGGCGGACCGCTCTGCCGGTGCGCACCCCTACCTGACGACGCCGGAGCACACCGCCCGCGCGCGCGAGTTGATCGGGCCCGAGGCGTTGTTGGCGCCGGAGCACAAGGTGGTCATGACGACGGACGCCGAGCAGGCCCGTGCGGTCGGGCGTGAGGCGCTGGAGATCTACCTCAATCTGACGAATTACCTGAACAACTGGAAACGGCTCGGATTCAGTGATCAAGACGTGGCGAAACCGGGTAGTGACCGACTGGTGGATGCCGTGGTCGCTTACGGCACCCCCGACCAGATCGCCGCGCGCCTGACCGAACACCTCGATGCGGGAGCCGACCACGTGCCCGTGCAGGTGCTGACGTCGCCCGACAAGCTGGTCGGCGCGCTCACCGAACTCGCGGACCCACTGGGACTGCGCTGAACACGAAAGGGAACCCGTGACCGAATCCGAAGGCCCGTCACTCAAGCCCGCGCTGGGCAGATACGGGGTGTGGACCGGTCAGCCGGTCACCCCGGAGCAGGCCGTCGACATCGAGAAGCTCGGCTACGGCACGGTCTGGGTCGGCGCGTCGCCGGCCGCCGGCTTGGAGTTCGTCGAGCCGATCCTGGAGAAGACCGAGACACTGCAGGTGGCCACCGGCATCGTCAACATCTGGAGTGCCGACGCCAACGAGGTCGCGGAGTCCTACCACCGCATCGAGAAAGCGTTCCCGGGGCGGTTCCTGCTCGGCGTCGGTGTCGGCCATCCCGAACACCAGCAGGAGTACACCAAGCCGTACCAGGCACTCGTCGACTACCTCGACGTCCTGGACACCGCGAAGGTGCCGACCAGCCGGCGGGTGCTCGCCGCACTCGGACCGAAGGTGCTGAAGCTGGCCGCGCAGCGCAGTGCCGGCGCCCACCCGTATCTGACCACCCCGGTGCACACCGGCCAGGCGCGGGAATTGCTGGGGCCCACCGTCCTTCTCGCGCCGGAACACAAGGTGGTGCTGACCGACGACGCGGACACTGCACGCGAGGTCGGCCGGCAGACCGTGGACTTCTATCTGGGGCTGAGCAACTACGTCAACAACTGGAAGCGGCTCGGCTTCACCGACGACGATCTGGAGCGGCCGGGCAGCGACCGCTTCATCGACGCGGTGGTCGCGTACGGCTCCCCGGAGCAGATCGCGGCCCGGCTCGACGAACACCTGCAAGCCGGTGCCGATCACGTGGCGATCCAGGTGCTCGGCGGCGGCGACGAGCTGATGTCGACGCTCGAGGAGCTGGCCCGCCCGCTGGGCCTGACCAGCGCCTGACTCAGACCTGGATCGTGGCCTGCTCGTCGATGACGCGCATCGCGTCCATCAGCGCCTGCTGCTGATCCAGCGACCCCTGCGCATCGAGTGCGAGCAGATACAGGTTCTGCGGCGCCGTGATCACGACGGTTTTGCGCGCGACAAAGGTCGGCGCCCCGTCGAGGGTGGCGATACCCGCGATCTGCATCGCGTCGAACCCGCCCAGCGTGCTGGGCCGGCCGGTCGTCGGACCGTCCCAGCCGGGCGCCCGTGTCACCGCGTTGGGCGCGTAGTCGAGCAGTTTGGTCGGGTCGGCGTTGCCGTCGAGTCGGGCCATCCTGGCGATGATCGCCGGTGGGTTGGGCGCCTGCGCGGCGGCCTGCAGGTAGATCGCGCCGTAGGCATCCTGCGGGGTGTCGGCGCCGACGTCCGCCCAGCCGGGCGGCATCGGCAGGTTCAGTTCCGGCACGCCGGGCTCGCCCCGTTTGACCATCGTCTGGGTGATGTTGTTCTGCTCGAGGTACTCGGCGATGGTCGGGGCCGCGCCGGGAGTCGGTGCGGGGCTCGACGCCGCGGAGCTCGAGGACGACGAGGCGGGGGCGACAGTGGTCGACGGCGGATCGACGTTGTCCGAGGTGTCGCTGGATGCGCAGCCGGTGAATCCGATCATCATCGCTGCGGTTGCACAGATCGTCGCTGATGCTCGCATGCCGTCCTCCTTCGTGCTGCACATCAGGGAAGCACAACTACCGGTCGGTCAAGATCGATTACGCCGGATAGAGTCGACAACCATGCGATTGCTGGTAACGGGGGGCGCCGGCTTCATCGGTGCGAATTTCGTCCATGCCACGGTGCGGGAGCGCGACGACGTGCGCGTGACCGTGCTCGACGCGCTGACGTACGCGGGCAGCCGCGAGTCGCTCGCGCCGGTGGACGGCGACATCCGGTTGGTCGAGGGTGACATCACCGACGCCGACCTGGTGGGCCGGCTGGTCGCCGAAGCCGACGCGGTGGTGCACTTCGCCGCGGAAACCCACGTCGACAACGCGCTGGCCGATCCGGCACCGTTCGTGCACACCAATGTGTTGGGCACGTTCACGATCCTCGAAGCGGTGCGCGCCAACAATGTTCGGCTGCACCACATCTCGACCGACGAGGTGTACGGCGATCTGCCGCTGGGCGATCCCGTGCGGTTCACCGAGGCCACGCCGTACAACCCGTCGAGCCCGTACTCGTCCACCAAAGCCGCCTCGGACATGCTGGTGCGTGCGTGGGTGCGGTCGTACAAGGTGGCCGCGACGCTGTCGAACTGCTCGAACAACTACGGTCCATATCAGCACGTGGAGAAGTTCATTCCGCGGCAGATCACCAACATCCTGACGGGGCGGCGGCCGCGGCTGTACGGCGCCGGGGCCAATGTGCGGGACTGGATTCACGTCGAGGACCACAACAGCGCGGTGTGGCGCATCCTGACCGACGGCGCCATCGGCCGCACCTATCTGATCGGCGCGAACGGCGAGCGCGACAACCTCACGGTGCTGCGCACGATCCTGCGGCTCATGGATCGCAGCCCCGACGATTTCGACCATGTCACCGATCGGGCGGGCCACGATCTGAGGTATGCCATCGATCCGGGACCGCTGCGCGACGAATTGGGTTGGGCACCAAAGCACACCGATTTCGAGGAGGGGCTGCGCGAGACGATCGCGTGGTACCGCGACAATGAATCGTGGTGGGCGCCGCTGAAAGACGCGGTTGAAGCGCGCTACCTGGTGCGCGAAGGATGAAGGTGCGCGAGCTCGCGGTTCCCGGCGCCTGGGAGCTGACGCCGACCGTTCATGCCGATTCCCGCGGCGCGTTCTTCGAGTGGTTCACCGATACGTCGTTCACCGCGATGACGGGCCACTCGCTGGATCTTCGGCAGGCGAACTGCTCGGTGTCCTCGGCGGGGGTGTTGCGCGGGCTGCATTTCGCGCAGCTGCCACCCAGTCAAGCGAAGTACGTGACGTGCATGCGCGGCGCGGTCGTCGATGTCGTCGTCGACATCAGGGTCGGCTCGCCGACGTACGGGCGCTGGGATGCGGTGACGCTGGACGACCAGACCCATCGGGCGGTGTACCTGTCCGAAGGCCTGGGCCACGCTTTCCTTGCCCTGCAGGACAATTCGATCGTCACCTACCTGTGCTCAGCCGGCTACGACCCCGCCCGCGAGCACACCATCGACCCACTCGACCCGGCAATCGGCATCGACTGGTCGACCTGGCTGCCCACGGCGGACCTGGTCCTGTCCGACCGCGACCGCGCCGCGCCATCCCTTGCCGAGGCCCGTACCAGCGGCGTGTTGCCCACGTGGGAAGAGTGCGTCGCGTTCGCCGAAAAGCTACGCGGTTAAGGCCCCTGGTCGTCTTCGGGTAGGAGGTAGCGCTCGGGGTGGTGGTAGCCGTTCACTCTCCGGTTTCCGGTGTCGAGGTCGGGCGGGGGGAGCCATTCGACCTGGCCGCGGGTGTTGACGCGGGTGCTCCAGCCGGTCTGCTCCACCATCCGATTGTCCGGCCCGCAGGCCAGAGTGAGGTTGGTGATGTCGGTGGCGCCGCCGGTCTCCCAGTCGGTGGTGTGATGCACCTGGGTCCAATAGCCGGGCACGCTGCAGCCGGGACGGGTGCAGCCCCGCGCGGAGGAGTGCAGCACGATCCGCTGCGCCGCTGGCGCCAATCGTTTGGTGCGGCCGAGGTAGAGCGGTTGGTTGGTGTCCTGGTCGAACACTGCCAGGTAGTGGTGGGCGTGGTCGGCCATCCGAATCAGGTCCGCCATCGGCAACAAGCTGCCGCCACCGGTAACCGCCACCCCCGCCGACCGTTCTAGCTCCTGCAGTGTCGTCGACACGATCACCGTGACCGGTAATCCGTTGTGCTGACCGAGCTTCCCGGAGCTCAGGGCCATCCGGCCGACGGCCAGCCACGCGTCATGGTTGCGCTGCGCGGGCGTGCGGGTATCGGAACGGGCCTGTGCGGGATCGGGTTCGCCGTCGATGCAGGGGGTGTGGTCGTCGGGGTTACACACGCCCGGGGCCGCCAACTTGGCGTGGATGGCCTCATAGTGTGCGCGCCACTCAGAGGTGACCCACCCGGTGAGTCGGCTCATCCCGTCGGCCTGCTGGGCGCCCAGGGTGATGCCGCGTCGGCGGGCCCTTTCGGCGTCGGTGGGTTCGGGGCCGTCGGCGTCGATCATCGCCGCCAACCGGTCGGCGGCTTTGTTCAACTCACTCGGCGTGAGCCCGGCACCCAGTGAGGCGAGTTGGCGATCGGCAGCGGCGCGGGTGTCGACATCCACCCACACCGGCAGCCCGTCATGAAACTTCGCGATGACCGCGACGTGCTCGGCATCCAACGCCCCGGCGGCTTGCGCTGCGGCAGTGGCTTCCCAGCGCGGCGGCAGCGGTTCGCCGGTCATGGCTTGCCGCGGCCCCAACACCGCAGCGTCAGCCAACCGGCGTTTCGCCTCTTTATCCGAGACGCGCAGCGCGGTGGTCAGCACCTTCTTCCACGATGCTTCCCCGAGCCGGCGCGGTTCGGTCTCACCGGTCAGCCGGTTCAGGATCTGATGCTCCAACGCCGGCACCGACCGCACCACCGTCGTCATCTCAGACAGCAGAGCCACCAACTCGGGATGGGCCAACCCGTCGCAGGCGTCGGCCAGGATCGCGAGCTGAGCCCGCATCACCCCTACCGCGTCCGCAACCACATCCATACTCCGAACACTAGTTCGAACCCCCGACAAGTATCCGCCTCTTGCCAGAGCACGCTGCTGATTACTAGGATATCCAAGTATCGACCAGGCGGAAGGCTCATCATGACCACACGAATCCCCCACTTCATCGACGGCAAGCGCAGCGAGCTGGCTTCCACGCGGACGGCGGACGTGATGAACCCCAGCACCGGCGAGGTGCAGGCCCAGGTGCTGCTCGCCAGCAAGGCCGACGTCGACACCGCGGTGGCCTCGGCCGTCGAGGCACAGAAGGAATGGGCGGCGTGGAACCCGCAGCGTCGCGCCCGCGTGATGATGCGCTTCATCGAGCTGGTCAACGCCAACACCGACGAGCTGGCAGAACTCCTGAGCATCGAGCACGGCAAGACCGTCGCCGATTCCAAGGGTGACATCCAGCGGGGTATCGAGGTCATCGAGTTCGCGATCGGCATCCCCCACCTCCTCAAGGGCGAGTTCACCGAGGGCGCCGGCGGCGGCATCGACGTCTATTCGATCCGGCAGCCCCTCGGCGTGGTCGCCGGCATCACCCCGTTCAACTTCCCCGCGATGATCCCGTTGTGGAAGGCCGGCCCCGCGCTGGCGTGTGGAAACGCGTTCATTCTCAAGCCTTCTGAGCGTGACCCGTCGGTTCCGCTGCGGCTGGCCGAACTGTTCCTCGAGGCCGGCCTGCCCGCAGGCGTCTTCCAGGTCGTCCAGGGCGACAAGGAGGCCGTCGACGCGATCCTCACCCACCCCGACATTCAGGCCGTCGGCTTCGTCGGCAGCTCCGACATCGCGCAGTACATCTACTCCACGGCCGCCGCGAACGGCAAGCGCAGCCAGTGCTTCGGCGGCGCCAAGAACCACATGATCGTGATGCCCGACGCCGACCTCGACCAGGCCGTCGACGCACTGATCGGCGCCGGTTACGGCAGTGCCGGTGAGCGGTGCATGGCGATCAGCGTCGCGGTCCCGGTCGGCGAAGAGACGGCGAACCGTCTTCGTAACCGCTTGGTAGAGAGGGTCAATCAGCTCCGTGTCGGGCACAGCCTCGACCCGAAGGCCGACTACGGACCGCTGGTCACCGCTGCCGCACTCGAGCGCGTGAAGAGCTACATCGCCCAAGGCGTCGATGCCGGCGCAGACCTGGTGGTCGACGGCCGCGAACGCACCACCGACGAACTCTCCTTTGACGACCAGAGTCTGGAGGGCGGCTACTTCATCGGCCCCACGCTGTTCGACAATGTGACCACCGACATGTCGATCTACACCGACGAGATCTTCGGCCCGGTGTTGTGCATCGTCCGGGCCCACGATTACGAAGAGGCGCTGAGCCTTCCGAGCAAGCACGAGTACGGCAACGGGGTGGCGATCTTCACCCGGGACGGCGACGCCGCGCGTGATTTCGTCTCGCGGGTGCAGGTCGGCATGGTCGGGGTCAACGTGCCGATCCCGGTGCCGGTGGCCTACCACACCTTCGGCGGCTGGAAGCGCTCTGGTTTCGGCGATCTCAACCAGCACGGCCCGGCGTCGATCCAGTTCTACACCAAGGTCAAGACCGTCACGGAGCGGTGGCCCTCCGGCATCAAGGATGGCGCGGAGTTCGTCATCCCCACGATGAAATAGCATCCGCATGGACTTCTTCAGCCTCGGCGAGGACGACCGGGTGATCGCCGAGACGGCCGCTGCCTTCGCCGAGAAGCGTTTGGCCCCTTATGCATTGGAGTGGGACGAGACGCACCACTTCCCCACCGACGTGCTGCGCGAAGCGGCCGACCTCGGCATGGCCGCAATCTATTGCCGTGAGGACGTCGGCGGCAGCGGGTTGCGACGCATCGACGCGGTGCGCATCTTCGAACAGTTGGCCGCCGCCGACCCCACGGTCGCTGCTTTCCTGTCCATCCACAACATGTGCGCGTGGATGATCGACAGCTTCGGCACCGCCGAGCAGCGCAAGACGTGGGTGCCCAGGCTGGCATCGATGGACGCGATCGCCAGTTACTGCCTCACCGAGCCGGGTGCCGGCTCGGACGCCAGCGCCTTGCGCACCAAGGCGGTTCGCGACGGCGACGAGTGGGTACTCGACGGCGTCAAGCAGTTCATTTCGGGAGCCGGCTGCTCGGACGTGTACGTCGTGATGGCGCGCACCGGGGCCGAGGGGCCCAAAGGCATCTCTGCCTTCGTCGTCGAAAAAGACACCAGGGGGCTGAGTTTCGGAGTCGACGAACAGAAGATGGGCTGGAACGCCCAACCCACCCGACAGGTGATCCTCGAGGGCGCCCGGGTGCCCGCCGAGGCGATGCTCGGCGGCGTCGACGGTGAGGGCGCCGGCTTCGGCATCGCGATGAAGGGCCTCAACGGCGGTCGCATCAACATCGCGGCGTGCTCGCTGGGCGGCGCGCAGGCTGCCTACGACAAGGCGACCGCCTACCTGGCCGACCGGCAGGCTTTCGGCGGGTCCCTGCTCGACGAGCCCACGATCCGGTTCACGTTGGCGGACATGGCGACCGCTTTGGAGACCTCCCGAATGATGTTGTGGCGGGCGGCGACTGCTCTCGACGACGACCATCCGGACCGGGTCGAGCTGTGCGCGATGGCCAAGCGGTACGTCACGGATGCGTGCTTCGACGTCGCCGATTCCGCGCTGCAGCTGCACGGCGGGTACGGCTATCTCCGCGAGTACGGGATCGAGAAGATCGTCCGCGACCTGCGGGTGCATCGGATCCTGGAGGGCACCAACGAAATCATGCGGGTGGTCATCGGGCGCGCAGCCGCCGCCCGCGCCCGCGCGTCGTAAGAGGAGGGTCATGACGACGATCGCATTCCTGGGGCTCGGCCACATGGGCGGGCCGATGGCGGCGAACCTGGTGGCTGCCGGGCACACCGTGCGAGGTTTCGATCCGGTGGTGAGCCTGCGTGACGCCGCCGAGGAGAGGGGCGCGGCGGTGTTCCACAGCGGCGCCGAGGCCGTCGCAGGCGCCGACGCCGTGATCACGTCACTGCCCAACGGCGACATCGTCAAGGCCGTCTACGACGAGATACTCCCCGCCACCGAGGACGGAGCCCTGCTCATCGACACGTCGACGATCTCCGTCGACGATGCCCGGGCGATCCACACCCAAGCCTCCGACCGCGGCCTCGCTCAGATCGATGCGCCGGTTTCCGGGGGCATCAAGGGCGCGACGGCAGGCACGCTGGCCTTCATGCTCGGCGGCGACACCGAGGCCGTCGAGCGCGCCCGACCAGTGCTGGAACCCATGGCGGGCAAGATCATTCACTGCGGAGCCTCCGGCGCCGGGCAGGCCGCGAAGCTGTGCAACAACATGGTGCTCGCGGTGCAGCAGATCGCGATCGGCGAGGCGTTCGTCCTCGCCGAGAAGCTCGGTCTGCCCGCCCAGTCGCTGTTCGACGTGATCACCGGCGCCACCGGGAACTGCTGGGCGGTGCACACCAATTGCCCAGTGCCCGGGCCTGTTCCGACGTCACCGGCGAACAACGACTTCACGCCGGGCTTTGCCACCGCGCTGATGAACAAGGACCTCGGACTGGCGATGGCAGCGGTCACGTCGACCGGTGCATCGGCTCCACTCGGGACACACGCCGCCCAGATCTACGCGCAGTTCAACGAAGCGCACGCCGACAAGGACTTCAGCGCGGTGATCGAGATGCTGCGCGGCTAGACAGGCCCGAGCAGAATCTGCCGGATCACCGGGCGGGCGAAGCGAATCAGCTCGTCGGGGCTCAGGTCGGCGACGGCGGGGTTCACCATCACGTAGCGGGTGGTGGCCAGGCCGATGACGAACGCGCCCATCAGGCCGGCGCGTTGGGCGGGATGGTCGGGGGTGATGACCGCCAGCGCCGGACCGACCTGCGTGGCGAACACCCGCCGCATCGTCTCGACGGCGGATTCACTCGTCATCGCGGCCCGTAGCAGAGCGACGAAGGTGCTGTCGTGTTCCCAGATGGCGAAGAACCGGGACAGCAGCACATCGGGGATGTCGTCGGGCGCCACCGCGGTGAGATCGGGCAGATCGAGGGTGAAGTCGGCGGCCTCGGCGAACAGTTCCTGCTTGCTACCGAAGTAGCGGTTGATCAACGCCGGGTCGACGCCGACGTCGGCGGCCACTGCGCGCATCGTGGTGGCCTGGTACCCCTCGGAACCGAAACGCGCACGGGCCGCGGCCAGGATCTCGGCGCGCGTCTTCGAAGCGTTGCGCGATCGGCTCGTGCTCATCCGCGCCAGGATAGGTGGCGGCGCGCCGCAGGAGTGCTAGGCGGCCGTGGGGGTGGGATGGGTGTCGCGCCAGGAATCGTGGACCTGCCGGCAGTCGGCCACCCGACGCAGCGTGCCGGCGCCCTCCGGAGTGACCGCGATCGTGGCCATCCCGGTGGCGGTAGCCGCCCTGCAGCTCGCCTGGGACCCCGCGAACGCGAGCGAACATCGGGCGGGGACGCCCAGTTCGGTCAGCGCCACCCGGAACATGTCGGCACGCGGCGCGTCGTCGGCGGTGACGAGCGCGGCGACCACGCCTTCCCCGACGAGCTGACGCACCAGCGGCGCCACCCAGGAATGGCTGCCGGAGCTCACCACGCCGACGCTGATGCCCGCGGCGTAGGCCTCGGTGATCAGGTCCACCAGGCCGGCGCGCGCGGTGATGTCCGCGTCGAGGATCGTCTCGGCGAGAATCCGGTTCTTCCGCGCACAGATGTCGTCGACCAGCAGTTCGGCGAGCACGTCGCATTCTGAGCTGATACCCCGTTTGCGCAGTTCCGCGGCCACCCGCCTGCGCTCGTCGCTGAGCGCCAGCAGCTGTCGGTAGCGCGCCTGCGACCAGACGATGCCGAGACCGAGCTCGGCGAACGCCGCGTTGAACGCGAGTCGATGGCCGGCGCAGTCGATGTCGGCGATCGCGTCGAGGTCGAACACGACCGCGCGCAGGGTTGCCGCCGAGGCGTCAGTGGGACGAGGCCAATCCCACCAGAATCGACCGGCTCGCCATGCTTTCTGCTGTGTGGGCTGCACGACGAGAATCGTGGCCCAGGTCACACCGTGCCCGCCTCCCCCATTAGGGGGATTCGACGGGGATTTCCCGGGTTCAGCCACGCGATGTTCATCGGTGGGCGCCGGGTGCGCCTCTAAGGTGAGGGCCATGACCACCCCGCGGGATCACAGCGACCCGGTGCGGATCGTGCTGGTCGACGACCACGAGATGGTGATCGAGGGGCTCAAGGCGATGCTCGCGGCGTTCGCCAGCAGGGTCACCGTGGTCGGTCAGGCGGTCGGGGCGGAGAAGGCGATGGGCGTGGTCGCCGACCTCGACCCCGACATCGTGCTGTGTGACGTGCGGATGCAGGGGTCCAGCGGCCTCGACCTGTGTCAGCGGCTGCGCGAGCGCGATCCGGGTCGGCGCGTCGTGATGCTCTCGGTCTACGACGACGAGCAGTACCTGTTCCAGGCGCTGCGCGTCGGGGCCGCGGGCTACCTGCTCAAGAGCATCTCCAGTGAGGAGCTGGTGCGCCAGTTGGAGTTCGTGCAGACCGGCGCGACGGCGATCGATCCGGTGATGGCGGCCCGCGCGGTGGACACCGCGGCCCGCCTGCAACGCGACGAATTCTGGCCGGGCGCGCGCCAGGGCCTCACCCAGCGGGAGAGCGAGATCTTGGCGCTGGTGGTCAACGGCCTGTCCAACCGGGCCATCGCCGCCAAGCTGGTGATCGGTGACGAGACCGTGAAGAGCCATCTGAGCTCGCTGTACCGCAAACTCGGTGTCAGCGACCGCACGGGCGCGGTGGCGCTGGCGCTGCGCGAAGGCATCTACCAATGAGCGCGCGACCGGTACTGACCGCCGACCGGGAGCTGGCACTGCTGCGTGAGCTGATCCAGGCCGCCTCCCGTGGACCCGGGGTGGAGCCCTTGGCGGCGGCCGCGGCGCGGATGATCACCGCGGCCACCGACAGCGACGTCTGCTTCGTCCACGTGCTCGACGACACCGAACGATCGTTGACGCTGGCCGGCGCGACGCCGCCGTTCGATGCCGAGGTCGGCAAGATCAGATTGCCTCTGGGACAAGGCATTTCGGGGTGGGTGGCCAGCCATTTGGAGCCGGTGGTGATCCTGAGGGACAAGGAGTCCGATCCCCGCTATCTGCCGTTCCAGTCGCTACGCGGGCGTGACTTCACCTCGATGGTCTCGGTGCCCATGGAGTCGACCCCGGGCGGGCTGGTCGGCGTACTCAACGTGCACACCGTCGCCGAACGGGACTTCGGGGACCGCGACGTGGAGCTGCTGCTGGTGATCGGCCGGCTCATCGCCGGGGCCATGCACCAGGCCCGGCTGCACCGGCAGCTGGTCGCGCGTGAACGCGCCCACGAGAACTTCGTCGAGCAGGTCATCGAGGCTCAGGAACTCGAGCGGCGCAGGCTGGCCGGCGACATCCACGACGGCATCTCGCAACGGCTGGTCACGCTGTCCTACCGGCTCGACGCGGCCGCGCAGGCCGCGCGCTCCCCCGACGATCGAGCGGCGCTCACCGAGCAGCTCGACCGTGCGCGCGAGTTGGCTGAGCTGACCCTGCAGGAAGCGCGCGCCGCGATCAGCGGTCTGCGACCGCCGGTGCTCGACGACCTGGGCCTTTCCGGAGGGTTGGCCAGCCTGGCCCGGTCGATTCCCCAGATCGGCGTCGAGGTCGACCTGGCCGACACCCGGCTCCCCGACCACATCGAGCTGGCGCTCTATCGGATCGCCCAGGAATGCCTGCAGAACGTCGTCAAGCACGCGGACGCGACGCTGGCGCGGCTGGCGTTCCACGTCGACGATCAGACGGCCCGGCTCGAGATCGCCGACGACGGGGTCGGTTTCGACACCTTGGAACGCCCGCTCGGCAGCGACGAGATGGGCGGCTACGGCCTGCTGTCGATGGCCGAACGGGCCGAGATCGTCGGCGGCCGGCTCAACATCCGGTCCCGGCCCGGCGCGGGCACCACGGTGACCGCGACGATCCCCCTACCGGGGCGTTAGAGCTCGACTAGAAGTCGCCCGCGGCGCGCCGCAAGGTTTCGATGGCCGATGCCAACGCACGGGACTGCTCGTCGGTGATGCCGATGTCGGCGAAGACGGCGGTGTTCAGCGTGACAGTGGCGTCTTCGACGGTGGCCCTTCCGAGCTCGGTGAGCGCCACCAGCGTGGTGCGCCCGTCGGTGGGGTGCGGAATCCGCTCGACGAGGCCGTCGGCTTCCAGCCGCCGGATGGCGTGCGTGACGCTGGTGACGTGGACCTGCAGCCGGTCGGACGCCTTGGTGATGGGCAGCGCGCCGGTGCGACTGAAGGCCAGCAACCGCAGCAGCTCGAAACGGGAGAAGCTCAGGTCATAGGGCCGCAGCGCGGCTTCGACGCGGGCGAGCAGGATCTGGTGTGCGCGCATCACCGAGGTCACCGCGACCATGCCGTCAGCCACCTCGCCCCACCCGGCGGCCTCCCAGTTGGCGCGGGCGGCGGCGATCGGGTCGCGCCGGTCGTCCTTGGGTTCGCTGGGCACGCCTCTTCTTACCGCATCACAGCTGCTTCTCCAGCAGCACCTTTCCGTCGCTCACCGAAACCATCTGCACCGCCGCGATGTCGTCACGCTGCATCGGGGTGGTCCCACTCGGCAGCGCCGTTGCCCCCGACACGCCCAGCCACGTCGCGATCTGCTGCTGGCTGCCGTCGCGCGCGACGACGACCATGCCGAGCTCCTTGGGCGGCGCGTCGTTGTTGCCCCATTGGCCGTAGGAGCACGCCATGTCGATGCGGGTGCCCCACCCGAAATCGGTCAGCGCGATGCTGGCGTTGATCGGTGTCGGGGCCATCTTGGTCATGTCGAGCATCTGCGCGGTGTTCTGCGTCGTCGAGCGGTCGTCCAGCCCGACGATCGCTGGGCGCGCGACCAGCAGGATGCCCACGGCCAGCACCGCGGCGGCCAACCCGACCACGGCCGACGTGACCCACCGGCTGCGCCGCCGGCGCCAGCGCACCTTGGCCAGCACGGACTCGAGCACCTCGGGACGCAGCGGCGGGTCGGTCTGCTCCTCGTCGAGCGCCGTGACGTCATCGAGGTCGAGCAGACCGAGCAGACCCGGCATCCCGGACAGCTCGGCCACGGCGTCGCGGCACTGCGTGCAGCGCGCCAGGTGGCTCTCGTACTCGAGGCGTTCGTCGCTGCTCAGGGCACCGAGCACATACGCGGCGTCCCAGGTGTCGTACCGATCGTCGACAGTCATCGAGTCACCCCCATTTCCTGAAGTCCCAGTCGCAGCGCCCGCATGGCGTAGTGCAGCCGAGACTTCACCGTGCCCTCCGCGATGCCGAGATCGGCGGCGATCTGCGCTGTGGTCCAGCCCTGGTAGTAGGCCCGACGGACGACCGCGCGGTGCTCGTCGGAGAGTTGGGCCAGCGCCGTGCTGAGCAGGATGCGGTTCAGTGCGCTGTCCACCTCGTCCGACGACGCCCGGTCGCGCACATTCCCCATGTCGTCGGACACCGGTTCAGCGGCCTCGTTGCGGAACCGGGCGCTGCGCCGCTCGTCGATGATCATGTTGCGCGCCACGGTGAACAGCCAGGCCCGCGCGGAGCGCTCCGCATCAGCGGTGACCGCGGGGTGTTGCCACGCCTTCAGCAGGGTCTCCTGCACCACGTCTTCGGCCCGCGCCCGGTCACCGGTCAGTCGCAGCGCATAGCGCCACAGCGCGGCGCCATGCTCTTCGTAGAGCATCCGCATCATGGCGGCCTCCGGATCGTCCATTCCCAACCTCCGTGTAGGACACGGTGTCAGCGACGGTCCGGTTCACCCGCCAGCGCAAACTAGAGCGTGAGAATTCTCGGTCCGTCGTCGGTGACCGCAACAGTGTGCTCCCAGTGTGCGGCCCGGGAGCCGTCCGTGGTGACAACTGTCCACTCGTCGTCGAGGACGCGTGTCTTGGCCGTGCCCAGCGTCAGCATCGGCTCGATGGCCAGCACCGAGCCCGCCGCCAGGTGCGGACCGCGCCCGGGCGAGCCCTCGTTGGGCAGGAAAGGGTCCATGTGCATCTCGCGGCCGATGCCGTGGCCGCCGTAGCCGGCGACGATGCCGAAGCTGCGGGCGTAGCGCTTCTCGGCGGCGCGGGTGCCGGACTCGATGGCGTGGGAGACGTCGGTGAGGCGGTTGCCCGGCACCATCGCCGCGATCCCGGCCTCCATCGATTCGCGGGTCGCCGCCGACAGGTTGGCGTCGGCCTCGATCAGCTCGCCGACCCCGAACGTGAACGCCGAGTCACCGTGCCAGCCGTCGAGGATCGCGCCGCAGTCGATCGACACCAGGTCACCGGCGGCCAGCGTCTCGGCGGACGACGGGATGCCGTGCACGACCCGATCGTTCACCGATGAGCAGATCGTGGCCGGAAAGCCGTGGTAGCCCAGGAAGGACGGCACGCCGCCACCGTCGCGGATCACCGCCTCGGCCACTCGGTCCAGGTCCAGCGTCGACACTCCGGGCGCGGCGGCTTCCCGCACCGCCCGCAGCGCCGCGGCGACCAGCGCACCGGCGGCGGCCATCGCGTCGAGTTCCCCCGCGGTGCGCTGGGGAACGACTTTGCGGCTGCGCAGGCCTGGCAGGGAGACCATCTAGCGGCCGAGTGCCTTCAGTGCGCGGTCGAAGACCTCGTCGAGCTCACCGACCGCATCGACGGTGGTCAGCGTGTCGCGGTAGTGGTCGAGCAGCGGTGCGGTCTCTTCCCGGTACACCTTGAAGCGGTTGCGGATGACGTCCTCGGTGTCGTCGGCGCGCCCGCGGCCCTTGAGCCGGGACACCAGCTCGTCCTCGGGCACACGGAACTCGAGCACCGCGTCGAGCGACAAGTTGCGCTTGGCGAGCATCTGGTCCAGCGCCTCGGCCTGCTCGACCGAGCGCGGGTAGCCGTCGAGGATGAAGCCGGCCTTGGCGTCGTCGTCGTCGAGCCGGTCGTCGACCAGCGCGTTGGTCAGCGACGCCGGGACCAGGTCGCCGGCGTCGAGGTACTTCTTGGCTTCCACACCGAGCTCGGTGTTGTTGCTGATGTTGTACCGGAACAGGTCGCCGGTGGAGACGTGCGGCACACCGAGCTTGTCCGCCAGCTTCTGGGCCTGGGTTCCCTTGCCCGCGCCGGGGGGACCCAACAACACGATTCTCACTTCAGGAACCCTTCATAGTTGCGCTGCATGAGCTGGCTTTCGATTTGCTTGATGGTGTCCAGGGCGACGCCGATCGCGATCAGCACGGCGGTACCACCGAACGGCAGGTTCTGCACCGAACCGGTGTTGCCGATCTCCAGGAACAGGTTGGGCAGCACCGCGATGACACCGAGGTAGATCGAGCCGGGCAAGGTGATACGCGACAGCACGAACCGCAGGTAGTCGGCGGTCGGCTTGCCGGGCCGGATGCCCGGGATGAAGCCGCCGTACTTCTTCATCTCGTCGGCGCGTTCGTCGGGGTTGAACGTCACCGACACGTAGAAGTAGGTGAAGAACACGATCAGGCCGAAGTACAGGGCGATGTACACCGGATCGGCCGGGTTGGTCAGGTAGTCCGCGACGAAGGTCTGCCACCAGCCGGTACTGGGGTTGTCGCTGGCGCTGGCGATCAGCTGGGTGATCAGGTGCGGGATGTAGATCAGCGACGACGCGAAGATCACCGGGATGACGCCCGCCTGGTTCACCTTCAGCGGCAGGTAGGTCGACGTACCGCCGTACATCCGCCGCCCCACCATGCGCTTGGCGTACTGCACCGGGATGCGGCGCTGTCCCTGCTCGACGAACACGACGCCGACGATGATGATCAGCGCTGCAACGCAGACCAGCGTGAACACCATGCCGCCGCGGCTGTCCAGGATGGTCTTGCCCTCGCTGGGGATGCGGGCCGCGATGCCGGCGAAGATCAGCAGCGACATACCGTTGCCGACGCCGCGCTCGGTGACCAGCTCGCCCATCCACATCACCAGCGCGGAACCGGCCGTCATCACCAGCACGATGATGATCAGGCGGAACAGGTTCATGCCCTCGCTCTGGCCCTGGATGATGTCGAGGGTGCAGCCCTGCAGCAGCCCGCCGTTGGCGGCCAGCGCGACGATCGAGGTGGATTGCAGGATGGCCAACGCGATCGCGAGGTAGCGGGTGTACTGCGTGAGTTTGGCCTGCCCCGCTTGTCCTTCTTTACGCAGCTGTTCGAACCGCGGGATCACCACGCCGAGCAGCTGGACGATGATGCTCGCGGTGATGTACGGCATGACGCCGACCGCGAACACCGACAGCTGCAGCAGCGCGCCGCCGGAGAACAGGTTGATCAGCGAGTAGATCTGCGCGGAGTCGCCGCCACTGACCTGGGCGATGCACTGCTGCACGTTCGGGTAGTTGACCCCGGGAGACGGGACCGTGGCACCCACCCGGTAGAGGATCACGACGCCCAGCGTGAACAGGATCTTTCGCCTCAGATCCGCTGTCCGCAGTGATGAGATGAAAGCCGAGAGCACTCTTTCCTCCTGCACGGCCAGCTGTCGTTCGCGGCGTGCTCATGTGGCTGGCGTGACCAGCGTCGGTTAAGTCTTTTACGCGACGGCCCCGGGCAGGCGAACGGCCTGCGCAGGTCACGCGTTGGAACAGTCTACGAGACTAACAGTTGCATCTTCGTTGCCCCGAATCCGACGGCGGCGGGCGACTGCCGCAGGTCGCTCTCAGTTTCGGGGAATACAGTGCCGAAAGAAGTTGGTTAACCGAACTAGCTAAATTCCGACACATCGAGGAGTTCACGATGGCACGGACCGACAACGACACCTGGGACCTCGCCTCCAGCGTCGGGGCGACCGCGACGATGGTCGCGGCTGCTCGGGCGGTGGCCTCCCGCGCCGAGGAGCCCGTCATCAACGACCCGTTCGCCGAGCCGCTGGTACGGGCAGTGGGCGTCGACTTCTTCACCAAGCTCGCCACCGGTGAGCTCACCGCAGATGATCTCGACGTCAACGACAGCGGACAGAATCCGGTGGGCGTGACCAACTTCGCCGACGTGATGGCCGCCCGTACGAGGTTCTTCGACGACTTCTTCGCCGACGCGGCCGCTCACGGCGTCCGCCAGGCCGTCATCCTCGCCTCGGGCCTGGATGCGCGCGGTTACCGCCTGGACTGGCCCGCCGACATGGTGGTCTACGAGATCGACCAGCCCGAGGTCATCGCGTTCAAGAAGCAGACGCTGGCCGGGCTGGGCGCCGCGCCCACCGCCGAGCTGCGGACCGTCGCGATCGACCTGCGTCAGGACTGGCCTGCGGCGCTGGCCGAGGCCGGGTTCGACGCAAGCCGGCCGACCGCGTGGATCGCCGAGGGGCTGCTGGGCTACCTACCGCCCGATGCGCAGGACCGGCTGCTCGATCAGATCGGTGAGCTCAGCGTCCCGGGCAGCCGGTTGGCCGTCGAGGCGGTGCCCTCGCAGCACGAGGACGAGCAGGAGGAGATGCGCGAGCGGATGCAGGCCTCCACCGACCAGTGGCGCGAACACGGCTTCGATCTCGAGTTCTCGGATTTGGTGTTCTTCGGTGAGCGGGCCGACGTGACCGAATATTTGCGCGGCCGCGGCTGGACCGCGCAGGGCACCCCGTCGAACGACCTGCTGGCCCGCTACGGGCTGACGCCGATCGACGAGGACCAGGGCTTCGTCAACGTCTCCTACGTGAGCGCCGCGAAGTAGGGCGGCGGGCATGCCAAGCGGCGCACGCACCGACGGAGACCAGTGGGATCTGGCGTCCAGCGTGGGGTCGACCGCGACGATGGTCGCGGCCGCGCGGGCGGTCGCCAGCCGGGAACCCGATGCGCTGATCGACGACCCGTTCGCCGCGCCGCTGGTGCGGGCGGTGGGGATCGACTTCTTCACCAAGATCGTCGACGGTGAGCTCTCGCTCGCCGACGCCGACGGATCCGGGACCGCACGCGTGATGACCGACGTGATGGCGGTCCGGACCCGGTTCTTCGACGACTTCTTCACCGATGCAGCGGCGGCCGGCATCCGGCAGGCGGTGATCCTGGCCTCGGGCCTGGATTCGCGTGCCTACCGTCTGGGCTGGCCGGACGGCACGGTGGTGTTCGAGATCGACCAGCCGCAGGTGCTCGCCTTCAAGGACGCGACGCTCGACGGGATCGGGGCGCACCCGGCCGCCGACCGTCGGGCCGTGGCCGTCGACCTGCGCGACGACTGGCCCGCGGCCCTGCGCGACCACGGGTTCGACGCCGCCGCGCCGACGGCCTGGAGCGCCGAAGGTCTGCTGGTTTATCTGCCGCCGGACGCGCAGGACCGGCTGTTCGACGCCATCACCGCGCTGTCGGCGCCGGGCAGCCGGCTGGCCACCGAGTACCACCCCGACGCCGGCGCGTCCCTCGGGGAGCGGTCCCGCGCGCTGCGGGAGCAATGGAAGGCTCACGACGCCGACGGCACCATTCCCGATCTGGGCGAGCTGTTCTATCCCGGGGACCGCACTCCCCCGGCCGACTATCTCGCCGCCCAGGGATGGGCGGTCAGCACCCGCCCGCGCCCCGAGGTGTTCGCCGCCTACGGGCGCGCGTTCGACGGCGGCGGGGCGCTCGAGGCGCTGAAGGACTCCCTGGCGCTGACGGCGGTGAAATCGTGAGCCGCACCGACGGGGACAGCTGGGATCTGGCGTCCAGCGTGGGGACGACGGCGACGATGGTCGCCGCGGCGCGGGCGTTGGCCAGCGCGGCTCCCGACGCGCTGATCGACGACCCGTTCGCCGCTCCGCTGGTGCGCGCTGTCGGTATCGAGTTCTTCACCGCCATGGTCGAGGGCCGACTGGACCTGTCCGCGTTCGGTGACATGTCCCCGGCGCGGGCCGAGGCGATGATCAACGGGATGGCGGTCCGCACTCGCTTCTTCGACGACTCCGTGCTCACCGCCACGGCTGCGGGCATCCGGCAGGTGGTGATCCTGGCGGCCGGCCTGGATGCACGGGCCTATCGTCTCGAGTGGCCCGAGCGCACAGTCGTGTTCGAACTCGACCAGCCCGAGGTGATCGCGTTCAAGTCCTCGACACTGGCCGGGCTCGGCGCCGAACCCACCGCCGCCCGGTGCGCGATCGCCGTCGACCTGCGCGAGGACTGGCCGCAAGCCTTGCGCGACAACGGTTTCGATCCCCATGCCCGCACCGCGTGGTTGGCGGAGGGCTTGCTGATCTACCTACCGCCGCAGGCGCAGGACCAGTTGTTCGACCGCATCACCGCGCTGTCGGCGCCGGGCAGCACGATCGCCACCGAGTACGTGCCCGGCATCGTCGACCTCGACGCCGAGAAAGCCCGCGCCGCCTCGGCACCGCTGCGAGAACACGGCCTCGACATCGACATGCCCTCCCTCGTCTACACGGGGGCGCGTACCCCGGTTCCCGACTACTTGCGATCGGTGGGCTGGGAGGTCACCGGCACGTCGCGCGACGAGCTGTTCGTCCGCCACGGACTGCCGGTGCACCCCGACATCGAAGCCGACCGAGCACCCGACGGTCCACTCGGCGAGATCGTCTACGTGCACGGCGAACTCAGTAGCGAGACGCCCCCAGCCACAGCACGTTGACGCCGGTCAGCGATCGCTGAGACTGCTCGACCACCTCGGTCACCGAGCGCACCGCCACCGCGCTGAACAGCTCCGGCAGCGACGCCGCCGCCGGCTGCGACGATGCCTTGGGCCGCAACATGTCTCGCAGTGACGAGCCGGGCAGGTGGACGATGCCCACCTTGGTGTCCTCGGCGATGCCGGCCAGCGCCTTCGCCCGGGTGATCGCCGTGCGCAGGCCGCCCAGCTCGTCGACCAGGCCACGCTCGAGCGCGTCCGCACCGGTCCACACCCGGCCGCGAGCCACCGCGTCAACGGCCTCGGGCGTCATGCCGCGCCCCTCGGCGACCCGGTTGACGAAGTCGGTGTAGAACAGGTCTGCCTCCGCCTCCACTTGAGCCTGCTGCTGCTCGGTGAACGGGGCGTTGACCGACCACGCGTCGGCGTTGGCGTTGGTGCGCACCGTCCCTGACCCGACGCCGAGCCGGTCCTTGAGGTCGCGGGCGACGAGCTTGCCGGTCACCACACCGATCGAGCCGGTGATCGTCGCCGCATTCGCCACGATCGCGTCGGCGGCCATCGACACGTAATACCCGCCCGAGGCGGCCACCGCGCCCATCGAGGCAACCACCGGCTTGCCCTGTTCGCGCAGCCGCACCACCTCACGCCAGATGGTCTCCGACCCGGTGACCGAGCCGCCGGGGCTGTCGACGCGCAGCACGACCGCGGCCACTTCGTCGTCGGCGCCCGCCTGCCGCAGCGCCGCGGCGATGGTGTCTCCGCCGGCGCTGGCTCCGCCCAGCGGCGAAACCGGCCGGCCTTTCCCGCTGACGATCGGCCCCGCCAGCGTCACCACGGCGACGTTGCGCCGGCTGCGCCCCGGCAGCGGCGGAGTCGGCATCGACGGCCGGTTTGTACGCGCGTAGCGGGACAGGAACAGGCGCGGCGCGGCCTCGCTGTCCTCGGCTGGTACACCGGCCAGTTCCGCGATCCGCGTGTACGCCTCGTCCCGGAACCCGATGCGATCGACCAACTTCGCGGTCACCGCGTCGTCGCGCAGCAGCGGGGCCTGATCGGCCAAGCCGTCCAGCGCGCCGGGATCGATACCCCGGGATTGCGCCACCGCCTCCCACACCTGCATGCGCAGGCTGTTGACCAACGCCGTGTCGGCCTCACGATGGGCTTCGGTGTAGCCGTCCTGGGTGAAAAGGTTTGCCGCTGACTTGTATTCGCCGCGGGCGGTGAACTGTGCCTCGACGCCGAGTTTGTCCAGCGCTTCCCGCAGGAACAGCGCACTGGTCGCAAACCCGACCAATCCGACGGTGCCCGACGGCTGCATCCACACCTCGCCGAACGCCGACGCCAGGTAATACGACAGCGTGCCGGGATAGGTTTCCGCCCAGGCCAGCGATGGCTTGCGCTCGGTGAACGCCGCGATTGCCGCGCGCAGCTCCTGCACCGGACCCGGTGGGGCAGCGTCGATTTGAACGCGAGCGATCAGGCCGGCGACGCGGGGATCCTCGGCCGCGCGGTGGATGGCAGCTATGGTTTCCCGAAGCAACAGGGGGCGGCTCGAACCCAGGATTCCCGACACCACGGCGATCGGATCGAACCCAGCCGTCTCGGGCGGTGCCTGCTGCAGGTCGATCTCCAGGATCACACCGTCGGGCACACCCTGATGACGGGCGGTGTCGACCTTGCGGGCCAACTCGCGGAAATCATCCAGTCCGGGAACACCGGAGAGCACAGAAACCATGGCACCGAGCGTACCGACGCCCGGACCCGGTGCTCAGCGTCCGACGAAGCGGGCCTGCTGCGGGCAGTACGCCTGCACCGACAACTTCAGCAGGCTGCCGGCTTGGGCGCGATCGAGTCCGCGACTGGACAGTTGGGTGACCACCCCGCGCACCGCGGGCACCGGGTTGACGCTGTTGGCTGCCAGGCTGGAGGTCAGCAGCTCACACACCTGCTTGCCCACCGCGGGTAGGTCGGTGTTCGGCGCGAACGGAATACCCAGCTTGGTCACCGCGGCGGTGAATGCCTCGTCGGTGGTCTGGGCCTGCGCGGGTGCTGCCATACCGAGGGCGATCCCGCCGGCGATGATCGCCGCGACTGCGCGCCGGTGCTTCATTGTCGAGCTGCTCCTTCGGTCTCCCCGTCGGTGACTCCATCGCCGCGGACCGCCACGACGTTACCGTCCACCAACCAAAAACCCCCGCCGGAGCGGGGGTTCGTGGCTGTGGATCGCCTTACAGTTCGGTGGCGCTGCCGCCGGCGGCGGTGATCGCCTCACGGGCGCTGCCGCTGAACTTGTGCGCGGTGACGTCGACCTTGGCCGAGAGCTTGCCGTCGCCCAGGACCTTCACCAGAACGTTCTTGCGCACCAGGCCCTTGGCCACCAGCTCGTCGACACCGACGGTGCCGCCCTGCGGGAACGCCTTGGCGATGTCGCCGACGTTGACCACGCCGTACTCGGTGCGGAACCGGTTGCGGAAGCCCTTGAGCTTGGGCAGGCGCATGTGGATCGGCATCTGGCCGCCCTCGAAGCCCACCGGCACGTTCTTGCGGGCGCCGGTGCCCTTGGTGCCGCGGCCTGCCGTCTTGCCCTTGGAGCCTTCACCACGACCCACGCGGGTCTTGGGCGTCTTCTCGCCCGGAGCCGGCTTCAGGTCGTGCAGCTTGATCGGAGCCATGGGTTATACCTCCTCCACCGTGACGAGGTGGTGCACGGTCTTGATGAGTCCGCGCGTCTGCGGGTTGTCCTCGCGCACGACGGACTGGCGGATCTTGCGCAGCCCGAGGGTGCGCAGGGATTCCCGCTGCTTCCAACGCGCACCGATGGTGCTACGCACCTGGGTGATCTTGAGTTCTGCCATGTTCGTTAAGCCGTTCCCTCACGCGCGGCGCCGGCGGCCAGAGCCTCCGCCTCACGGCGGGCCCGCAGCATGCCGGCGGGCGCCACATCTTCGATCGGCAGGCCGCGGCGTGCCGCGACCTCTTCGGGGCGCTGCAACAGCTTCAGCGCGGCGACGGTTGCGTGCACCACGTTGATCGCATTGTCGCTGCCCAGCGACTTGGCCAGCACGTCGTGCACACCGGCGCATTCCAGCACCGCACGGCACGCGCCACCGGCGATGACACCGGTACCGGGGCTGGCCGGGCGCAGCATCACGACGCCGGCCGCGGCCTCACCCTGCACCGGGTGGGTCACGGTGCCGCCGATCAGCGGCACGCGGAAGAAGTTCTTGCGCGCTTCCTCGACGCCCTTGGCGATCGCGGCGGGCACCTCTTTGGCCTTGCCGTAGCCCACGCCCACCATGCCGTGGCCGTCGCCGACGATCACCAGCGCGGTGAAGCTGAACCGGCGACCGCCCTTGACCACCTTGGACACGCGGTTGATCGCGACCACGCGCTCCAGGTAGTTGCTCTTCTCCCGGTCGTCACGACCGCCCCGGCCGCCGCGATCGTCCCGGCGGCCCCGGCCGCCGCGATCGTCGCGGCCACCGCGATTGTCCTGCGCCGAACCGGCGCCAGCCTGCTCGGCCATCATGCAGTCCTCTCGTTGTACGTCATCAGAATTTGAGCCCGCCTTCGCGCGCCGCGTCGGCCAGCGCCGCGATCCGTCCGCCGTAGGTGTACCCACCGCGGTCGAACACGACCTCATCGATACCGGCGGCCTTGGCGCGCTCGGCGATCAGCTGGCCCACCCGCGTGCTGGCGGCCTTCTTGTCGCCGTCGGTCGCGCGGACATCGGCCTCGATGGACGACGCCGCAGCCAGCGTGACGCCCGCAGCGTCATCGACCAGCTGCACGTGGATGTGCCGCGACGAGCGGTTGACCACGAGGCGGGGCCGCTCCGCGGTGCCGGCGACCTTCTTGCGCAGGCGAGCATGCCGGCGCACCCGTGCGGTGCGGCGGGTCTCGGAGATGTTCTTGCCGACCGGGGTGTGACCGGTGGCCGCTGGGGTTTTGGTGTTGGTAGCCATCTACTACTTACCTGTCTTTCCGACCTTGCGGCGGATCTGCTCGCCTTCGTAGCGAATGCCCTTGCCCTTGTAGGGGTCGCTCTTCCGAAGCCGGCGGATGTTCGCCGCGATCTGGCCGACGGCCTGCTTGTCGATACCGGAGATCGAGAACTTGGTGGGCGTCTCGACGGCGAAGCTCACGCCGTCCGGTGCGGTGATCAGCACCGGATGGCTGTAGCCCAGCGCGAATTCGAGGTCGCTGCCCTTGGCCACGACGCGGTAGCCGACGCCGAAGATCTCCATCTTGGTGGTGTAGCCCTTGGTCACGCCTTCCACCAGGTTGGCGATCAGCGTGCGCGACAGCCCGTGCAGTGAGCGGTTGCGCCGCTCGTCGTTGGGCCGGGTGACCACGATCGCGCCGTCGTCGTCGCGCGAGACCTCGATCGGCTCGGCCACATCGAGGGTCAGCGTGCCTTTGGGGCCCTTGACCGCGACGTTGCGTCCGTTGATCGTCACGTCGACACCGGCGGGAACCGGGACCGGCTGCTTTCCAATGCGAGACATTAGTCCTGCTCCTCCCTTCCCGTTACCACACGTAAGCGAGGACTTCGCCGCCGACACCCTCGCGGGCGGCCTGGCGGTCGGTCCTCAGACCGGACGACGTGGAAATGATCGCCACACCCAGCCCGCCGAGCACGCGGGGCAGATTGGTGGACTTCGCGTACACGCGCAGACCGGGCTTGCTCACCCGGCGCAGGCCGGCGATGCTGCGTTCCCGGCTGGGCCCGTACTTGAGCTGCACGACGAGGGACTTGCCCACGCGGGCGTCCTCGGTGCGGTAGTCGCTGATGTACCCCTCGGACTTGAGGATCTCGGCGATGTTGGCCTTGATCTTGCTGTGCGGCAGGGTCACTTCATCGTGGTACGCCGAATTGGCGTTGCGCAGACGTGTCAGGAAGTCTGCGATCGGATCCGTCATGGTCATGACAGCCGGTTCACCTTTCTCGCGGCGGTTCCCAGGTCCATTTCATCGGAATCGGGCCTGCCGCAACATCTTCTGGTTGGGTCTGGGATTACCAGCTGGACTTCTGGACGCCGGGCAGTTCGCCGGCGTGCGCCATCTCGCGAAGGCAGATGCGGCACAGGCCGAACTTGCGGAACACGGCGTGCGGACGACCGCAACGGTTGCAGCGCGTGTAGCCCCGCACCTTGAACTTGGGCTTCTTGTTGGCCTTGTTGACCAGAGCCTTCTTTGCCATTGCTCAGTTCTCCTTGAACGGGAAGCCCAGCGCCCGCAGCAGCGCCCGACCTTCGTCGTCGTTGGTCGCCGTGGTGACGACGGTGATGTCCATGCCGCGCGGGCGATCGATGCTGTCCACGTCGATCTCGTGGAACACCGACTGCTCGGTCAGCCCGAAGGTGTAGTTGCCGGTGCCGTCGAACTGCTTGCTGTTGAGGCCGCGGAAGTCGCGGATACGGGGCAGCGAGATGGAGATCAGGCGGTCCAGGAACTCCCACATGCGATCGCCACGCAGCGTGACGCGGGCGCCGATGGGCATACCCTCGCGCAGCTTGAACTGGGCGATGGACTTGCGGGCCCGGCGGATCTCGGGCTTCTGGCCGGTGATCAGCGCGAGGTCGTTGACCGCGCCGTTGATCAGCTTGGCGTCGCGGGCGGCGTCACCGACACCCATGTTGACCACGACCTTCACCACGCCCGGGATCTGCATGACGTTGGCGTAGCCGAATTCGTTCTGCAGCGAGTCGCGGATCTCTTCGCGGTAGCGCTGCTTCAGGCGGGGCAGGGTCTTCTCAGCAGTCGTCATCTCAGATGTCCTTGCCGTTGGTCTTGGCGATGCGGACCTTCTTGCCGGTCTCGTCATCGATGCGGTAGCCGACGCGGGTCGGCTTGCCGTCGGAATCGAGCAGCATCACGTTGGAGACCGCGATCGCGGCTTCCTGCGTGACGATGCCGCCCGAGGAGGCGCCCCGCTCGTTGGCGGACTGCGCGGTGTGCTTCTTGATCCGGTTCACGCCCTCGACCAGGACCTTGTTGCGCTCGGGGTAGGCCACCAGGACCTTGCCCTTGGCGCCCTTGTCCTTGCCCGAGATGACGAGCACGGTGTCGCCCTTACGGACCTTCATCTACAACACCTCCGGGGCGAGCGAGACGATCTTCATGAAGCGCTTCTCGCGCAGTTCGCGACCGACGGGCCCGAAGATGCGCGTGCCGCGCGGGTCGTTGTCGGCCTTGATGATGACGGCGGCGTTCTCGTCGAACTTGATGTAGCTGCCGTCGGCGCGGCGGCGCTCCTTGACGGTGCGCACGACGACGGCCTTGACGACGTCGCCGCGCTTGACGTTGCCGCCGGGGATGGCGTCTTTGACGGTGGCCACGATGACATCACCGATGCCGGCGTAGCGCCGCGACGAGCCACCGAGAACGCGGATGCACAAGATCTCCTTGGCGCCCGTGTTGTCGGCGACCTTGAGCCGCGATTCCTGCTGAATCACTCGATCTCCTCGACCTGGGTTTTCGTATGCACGCAGGATTACCGACCCTGACGTGCGCGGTCTGTGTCACCTAAAGAGCACGCAGGGTTTTCTCTGACGCAGATGACCAGAAATAACCGAGGTCTGCCCTAGGCAACCCCTACATACTAGGTGAGCTCGGCGAATGCACCAAATCGCTGGTCAGGCGGCGCAGACGAGTTCGACCTCGACCGGCGCGCCAGACGGCAGCGAGCTCACTCCGATCGCGCTGCGCGCCGGGCGCCCCCGCTCCCCCAGTTGGCCGACCAGCGCGCCCGTGGCGCCATCGGCCACCGAGGACAGGGCAGTGAACTCGGCCCCGCAGGCGATGAACACGGTCATCTTCAGGCAGCGTAGCTCGGCCCCGTCGGGCGCCACGGAACGGACCGCCGCCAGGGCGTTGGCCGCGGCCACCGCGGCAGCCCGGCGAGCCAGCTCGAGGTCGATCCCGTCCCCGACGCGGCCGGTGCATAGCAGCACACCGTCGACTCTGGGCGTCATGCCAGCGGTGTAGACGACACCGTCGTGGGCTACCGCGGGCACGTAGTCACCTTGGGGAGACGGAACGGGTGTGTCAGTCGACACCGAGGGCGATCCCCTCTTGGCGGGGGTCGGCCGCGCCGGACAGGATGCCGCGCTCGTCGCGCGAGATGACCTGCGCGCTGCCGCCGGCGCTCAGCGCGGGTTGGATCACCAGCTGATGGCCAGCGGCTTTCAGCTCGTCTCGCACCGCGGGCGCCAGCGTCTCCTCCACCCTCAGCTCGGGATCGGCGCCGACGACGTCGGCATCAGACCCGGGAAACACGGTGAACCGGGGGGCGGTGACCGCCTCCGACGGGTCAAGTCCGTGGTCGAGCAGATGCGAAAGTATCTGCATGTTCCACTGCACCTGACCGTCACCGCCGGGGGTGTTGCCGACGTGCAGCAGCTCGCCCGCGTCGTCGGTGACGATCCACGCGTTGAGGGTGTGCAGGGGTTTGCGTCGCGGCGCCACCGCGTTCGGGTGATCGGAGCGCAGGTACGCGCCGCGGCCCAACCGGTTGTTGAGCACCACCCCGGTCCCGGGGACGGTGAACTTGGCGCCGAACGTGAAAGCCAGCGAATGGATGAAGCTCACCGCACGACCGTCGGCGTCGACGCAGACCGTGGATGTGGTGTCACCCGCACCGACTTCGATCGGGCCGCGCCCTTCGATCCGCTCGTCGAGATCCCGGCGCTGCGCCTCGATCCGTTCCGGCTCGAGGACGTAGCGGGCACCGTCGTTCTGACTGCCGCAGCGGGCGAGCCGATCGGCGAACGCCAGCCGCGCGGCGCGGACCATCCTGTCCACGGCCGGCGCCGACAGCCAGCCGTGGAAACCGACCGACGCATCGCACAGCGCTGCCTGCTGCAGCACCATCCAGCCCGGTGTCGGCAGCGGTGTCTGGTGCACGACCGCGCCGGCGTACCGACCCGTGATGGCCGGCTCCGGGTTCAGTTGTGCGGTCGCGGTCCATTCGTCGCCGGAGAACGGTGCGCCGCCTTTTCGCAGTGCCGCCACGGCGCGCTGCGCGAACTCTCCGGTGTAGAAGGCGCCCGGATCTGCAGCCAGCTGTTGAATCGTCCGCGCCAGAGCGGGTTGCGGCGCGCGCTCGCCGATGTGACGCGGGGACTCGCCGGAGGTGAAAACCGCTGACAGGTCCGGATCGGCGCGGATGGCGGTGAGCGCGGACGCGACGTCACCGACGGTGCGCGCGCTGCTGGGTAACCCGGCAGCGGCCGCGTGTACCGCCGGCGCCCACAGCTCGACCAACGAACGCGTGGCGCCGTGACGGTGCAGAACGGCCAGTGCGGCGGGGGCACCCGGTACCGCGACAGCCAGCGGTCCGTCCAGGGGGATCGCCGAAAAGCCCTGCGCGCGATAGAAGTCGACAGAGCCGCCGTCGGGGCCGAATCGGGACCCGTTGACCGTCCACACCCGGCCGTCGGGCTCGCGAACGACCGCGAAGGCGTCCCCGCCGATGCCGCACTGACCCGGCAACGTCAACCAGGTCATCGCGGCCATCGCCAGCGTGGCGTCGATCGCATTGCCGCCGTCGGCGAGGACCCGCGCCCCGGCGAAACTGGCGGCTGGGTGGCTGCTGCTGACCATTCCGCCCGTGGACAGGGTCGGCGGCCGCACTGCGATCACTGTCATGCCTGCCGGCGCAGACGCCGGGTGGGACCTGCCGGAACCTGTCCGGGCTCCATACCGACGAAGATCTCCCCGTCACGCTCCTGCACCGGGAACGTCTGAATCGGCTCGGTCGCCGGCGGGCTGATGGGCTCGCCGGTCTCGAGATCGAAAGCGCTTCCGTGACAGGAGCAACCGATTCCGTCGTCACGCAGCTTGCCCGACGAGAGCAGACAGTCCAGGTGGGTGCAGTAGTTGGAGGTCGCATACGCCTTACCGCGCAACCGCGCGACGGCGAATTCGTGCTCGCCGGCGTAGAAGCGCCGCACGATGCCCTCGGGCACTTGACCTGATCGGGCCACCCTGACGAATTCCATTGTCACACTGATACTTCCTTTCCGGCTGATCAGATCGCGGGATTGAGGTAGACGGTCTTCTCGGTCAGGTAGAACTCCAGCATCGACGCACCCGCCTGCTCCTTGAACGTCGCGGTGGAGGAGGCCTTGTAGCCACCGAACGGCGCGTTCATCGCCATGCCCGTGGTGGGTTGGTTGATCTTGACGAGACCAGTGCGGGATCGCCGCGCGAACATCTGCGCAGCAGCCAGATCGTTGGTGATGATCGAGGCTGACAAGCCGAACTCCGTTGCGTTGGCCAGGTGTACCGCCTCGTCGAGAGAGCCTGCCCGCTGCACGGCCAGCAACGGGCCGAAGACCTCCTCGTCGACGATGCGCATCCCGGGCTCGGCGTCGGCGAACACGGCCGGCCGCACGAAGTGACCGCCGGGACGGTCGGGGAGCGTCACACGGTCGCCGCCGCAGAGCAGGCTCGCCCCGTCGTCGATGCCACTGCGCACGTAGTGGACGAACTTGTCGACCTGTTCCCGGCTGGCCAGCGCACCCATGTCGACGCCCGCCAGCTCACCCGGCCCGACGTTCAGCGCCGAGGTCCTGGCCACGATCGCCGCGACCACCGCGTCGTGATGGGCATCGGTCACGATCACCCGACTGGTCCCGGTGCAGGCCTGGCCGGACAGCCCGAAGGCGCCTTTGACGATCAATGCCGCCGCGCGCGCCGGGTCCGCATCGGCGGCGACCACGACGGGGTTCTTACCGCCCATCTCGAGCTGCACCCTGCGGTGGGGCCCGGTCTGGGCGTGGATGAGTCTGCCGACGGGCGTCGAGCCCGTGAAGGTCACCGCGGCCACCCGCTCGTCGGCGGCAACCGCAGCGCCGGCCACCCCGTCCCCCTGGATGAGTGCGATCACGTTGGGCGGCAATCCCCCGGCCAGCAGAGCCTCCACCAGGCGTTGGCCCATCAGAGGTGTGAGTTCGGACGGTTTGAACAGCACCGGGTTTCCCAACGCCAGCGCGGGGCCCAGCTTGCGCGAGGGAATGTTGAGCGGAAAATTCCACGGAGTGATGGCGCCGACCACACCGACGGGTTCTCGCATGGTGTACAGCAGTGTTTCACCGGCGCTCGGATAGGTCGCACCGCCGACGCGGACCGCCTCCGCGGCGTAGAACCTCAGGTTCATCGGCGTGCGGCTGACCTCCATGGCGGCCTCGGCCCGGGTCTTGCCCTCTTCGCGCACCAGCTCCACGATCAACTGTTCACTGCGTGATTCCAGTTGCGCCGCTGCGGCTTCCAGAATCGACGCGCGGCGCTCGGGAGCGGTCGCCGCCCACTCCGGTGCCGCCTTGACGAGCATGTCGACCGCGGCGTGCACATCCTCGGCTCCCGATGCGGGGAAGACACCGATGACATCCGCGGGGTCTGCCGGGTTGCGGCGGGTGAACGTCGCACCGGAGCCGGCCGGCATCCAGTTACCGTCGACGAAGTTCGCGCCCTCGATCATGCCCGGACCTCCAGGGTCTGTAGTTCGTCGTCGCTGTCGGGGTAGGCGAGGTCCCACAGATCGATGTCCTCGTCACCCAGCACGGCGGCATCGAACCGCCGTCCGAGCAACTCACGGGCCACGGAGATGTCCTCACCCCGGTCCACGGTGAACGCGCCGCACAGCACAGGGCCGTCGAAGAAGAAGGCAGTGAAGTCCAGGGCGGCACGGTCACCGCGAATCACCGCTGTGCCGGTGGCCGCCCCGGTGAACTGCATGTTGCGGCCGAATTGATCCGACCAGAACCAGTGCGGGTCGTCGGAGACCGCCTCGCGGCCCAGGATCGCGCCGGCAACCGCCACGCCCTGGCGACTCGCGTTGTCGAAGTGCTCCAGCCGGATGCGGCGACCGGCGCGCGGTGAATAGCGCCGCGCGACATCGCCTGCGGCATACACGCCGGGCACCGCTGTCCGGCCCAGTTCGTCCACCAGAATGCCGTCGTCGACCGCCAGGCCGGAGGCAGTCGCGACCGCGACATTGGGCGTGATGCCGATCCCGATCACCACCGCGTCGAACTCCAGAGGTGTTGTCGATCGGTCGATCTCGATCACAACGTGCGAGTCTGTGGTGCGCATCGCCGAGACCGCGGTGGCAAGTCGCAGGTCGACCCCACTGTCGCGATGAAGCGCGGCCACCAACGCGCCCATGTCGTGGCCGATGACGCGCGCGAGCGGGACATCGGCGGCTTCCAACACAGTCACCGCGGCACCGGCCGCCGTCGCGGTGGCCGCGATCTCCAGCCCGATGAAGCCGGCCCCGATGACGGCCAGCCGGCGACCCGGCGCCAGGTGCGGGGCCAGGCCTCTGGCGTCGTCGAGGGTGCGCAGGTAGTGCACCAGGTCCGGGCGCGGACCGGGCACCGGCAGCCGGCGCGGACTACCGCCGGTGGCAATGAGTACCGAGTCGGCCGAAAGTGCCGTGTGACCGTCGAATTCGACCGCGCCGGCCGCAGTGTCGAGTCGGGTGACGGTGCGGCCGGTGACGAGTTCGATGTCGTTGTCGGAGCGCCACTTCTCGGGCAGAATCCACAGGGACTCCTCCTGGTCCGCTCCGGCCAGAAAATCCTTGCTCAGCGGTGGGCGCTGGTAGGGCGCATGCGGCTCGTCGCCGATCAGCACGATGCGACCGTCGAAGCCACCGCGGCGCAGATTGCGCGCGGCGACAGCCGCACTCTGGCCCGCTCCCACGGTGACGAAAGTCGGTCGGGTCATGTGCGGGCCTCCTCACAGGCGGGCGGGGTCGGCTGGGTGCGGGGCGTGAGGTCGACGGAGACGGTGCCGCTGTCCTCGTCGACCCGCACGGCATAGGTGGGTTGGCAGCGGTCTTGATCGGCCTCGTAACCGGTGTCCAGATCGAATTGCCACTGGTGCCCGGGACAGATGACCTTGCCGTGCAGCAGGGTGCCTTTGAACAGCGAACGATCCTGGTGCACACAGAGATCGGCGAACGCATACACCTTTCCGCCGGCCTGGAACAGGGCAATGGCGATGCCGCCGACCTCGACGCGCAGTTTGCGCCTGCGGGCGAGCTCCTTCGTGGTGGCCACGGCCACCCACTGCGTAGTCATGGTCACTCCCCTTTCCCCTCGGTTCCGGTGCGGTTCGTCACGTGGACGAACCACACCGGAATCGCGTCGATGTCAGACTCCGGCGGCCTGCAGATCCGGCGCGACGTAGGTGTCGTAGAGACCCTTTGTGTAGGAGAACCGCATCTCGGCGCCCCACCGCACCAGCTTGAGGCAGCGTTGCTGCAACTGTGGGGTGTCGGCGTGGTCGAGCACGATCTGATAGCCGCGCTCCCCGTGCACCACATCGGAGGTGATGTGCAGGTCGAAGAACTCGATCTCGTCCTCGGTGAATCCGTACGTCTCCCGCAGCGGAACGATCTGCTTGGTGTAGATGCTGGGCACCTGCGACTCCAGGCCCACCACCAGCGCCGCGGTCGCGACCACGAAGTGTTCGCGCGCCGATACCGCGTAGCACCAGGCCTGCAGGCCACGGGTGATGGCGTTCATGTTGTCGGGGTTCTCGATCCGCTCACGAGTGGTGCCGCACGCCTCACCGAACTTGATGAGCAGATCGGTGTGCCGAATGTCGGCCAGCTCCTCCTCGTACATGTTCTGAAGTGTGAAATCCTTTGCGCCCGTGTACTCGTCGGGGGTGTTGGCGTAGATGTTCGCCAGGTAGTCGGCGAATGGTCCGACATAGTGGTAGTGGTTCTCGGCCCATCGGGCGAAGTGATCACGCGTCAGCGAGCCCTCGGCCCACGCCTTGGAGAACGACGCGTTCTTGGCCTCACGGCCTTTGATGGCGTTCTCGAGTTCGGCACGGAACTCGTCGCGCCCGAGCAGTACGGTCATGGTCAGGTCCTTCCTCAGAAGTTTGAAAGCCTTGTGCAACAGCGACGTTAGTGAGATGAACAGGGACACACGAGGGTCATAGTCACCGGGATCCGCGGCGACGGCAGGACATGGTGCACATCACTGCGCGACGGCGGCCGTCAACGCATCGAATTCGGCGAGGATGGCCGCGCCGACGGCCTTGTCCTGCGCTCCGTTGCCCCCGCTGATTCCGACACCGCCGACGATCTGGCCCTCGAAGACCAGCGGGAACCCCCCGACGAACACCGCGAACTTGCCGGGCAGCATGTGGCTGATCCCGAAGGCCTCGTTGCCCGGCAGCGCGGGACCGTCGGGGGCTTCGTTGAACAGGTGTGTGGCCCGCTCGTGACCGGCGGCGGTGAACGCCTTGGCGATGGAGATGTCCACACCGGTCAGACGCGCACCCGGAAGCCGGTGCAGCGCAAGCACGTTCCCTCCGTCATCGCAGATGCAGAGCGTCTGCTTGACGCCGATCTCCTCAGCCTTGGCACGCCCGGCTGCAAGCAGCGGAAGGGCGTCGTCGAGGGTGATCCGGTAGATCTGATGCATGGTGGCTCCTCCTGGCCGAACACGTCGGGGTGCTGACCCGCCATGTCTACCGGTGATCGCCGCTGCACGGGATGGTCACTGTGACTGTCTCTTCGGGCGCGACACGGTTAACGTGCACATGGTGCCGGTACACAGGATCCGGTACCCCCGTAGGAACGACCACGCGATCAGCTCTCCCAGGCAGGACTGCCAGATGACCCATCACGAGGCGCATTCCGACCGCATGACAGTGCGCGGACTGCTCGACGAAGCGCTGATGGCGGAGGCGCGCGTGATCGCCGGCGAGGAGTATCTCGATCGCGAACTCACCTGGGTGCTGCCACTGGGCGAAGTGATGACCGGACCTGAGCCACTCGACGCGGTGGCGGTCTACACCCGACCCGAGGCGCTGGTGGGGAGCACCGCGGTGCTCACCGCGCTGGCGGCCCGCGGTGCGTCGACTCTGGTGGTGGACGGCGCAGTGCCCGCCGACGTGATGCGCGCCGGCTTGCCGCCCCGACTCGTGGTGGTCGAATTGGGTCTGCCCGTCGGATTCGCCGCGCTCAACCGACTGCTGGCCGAACGCGCCCTCAGCCAGGAAGTGCACGTGATGCGCTACTCCACTCACGTGCACGGGTCACTGGCTGGGCTGTTCCATCGCGGCGCAGGCCTGCAGACGTTGATGCGCGAGGTCTCCACGCTTGCGCGCAATCCGGCGATGGCTTTGGATGCCCGCCAGGTGGTGGTGGCCCACCACGGCCTGACCGCCGATATGTTTACTCCGCTCGCCGAATCGGTCAGCACGCTGCTGTCGACCGACCTGCCCGCTGCGGCGCGCCGCCGCGACGGGGGCCACGACACCCGGGTCGCCCGAATCGCCGGTCCCGCCGACACGGCGTGGACCTGCATCGCCAGCGCGATCCGGTTGGGCAGATCGTTCGAAGGCTGGGTCGTGGTGCTCGTCCCCGACGGCGATCCCGGCAGCCACGACGTGGCGCGCCACCAGGTGCTCACCGAGCAGGCATCGGCGATCGTCGGGTCGGAGATGCTGCGACAGCGCAGCGTCGACGAGGCCGAGGAACGCGCACGCGGCGACTTCGTCCAAGCACTGGTGCACGGCAGCTTCGCCAGCGAGCACGACATGCGCGCCCGAGCCGAACACCACGACATCGAACTCGACGCACGGTTTGCGGTCTTCGTTGCGCCCGGCATGCTGCCGTCTCCCGTCGAACATCCGGGTGCCACCCTGGTGCGATTGGCGCGCTACGCCGCTGGGGTGGCGCCCCAACCGGGCACACATTCCTACGTCACCGTGATCGGCGACGTTCTGGTCGTGGTCCGCACACTGCGTGCCGAGCGGAACACCGAAATGGCCGACGAGATGTCGGGGTACGCCACGGCGATGGCCAACGAACTCGAACGCCGCAGGGGCACAAGGGCGCCCGTGGCATACGGACGTCCCGCGTCCGGAGCCGGCGATGTTCGCGACGCGTACCGCGAAGCGCGCGTGGCTCTCGGCATCGCCCGTCGGCTGCGTCGCGTCGGCCCCACCTCCTACCAGGAGCTGCGCAGCTTCACCGTGCTCGCCGGTGTCGCCGACACCGAAGGGGGACGCGAACTGGTCCGGGATGTGATCACCCCGCTGCGCGGCGCGCCTGACCTCCTCGACACCCTGTCGGTGTACCTCATGCAGGGCGGCAACATCAACGCCACCGCGCGGGATCTCAACGTGCACCGCAACACGATGCTGGCCAAGCTGGACCGGATTTCGCGGACGTTGGGGATGGACATCCGAGTCCCCGACAATCAGTTCACGGCGTGGCTGGCCGTGCGACTCGACCTGCTCGGCGAACTGCACGCCGCCGTGGACCGCGAGACCAGCTTCCGCTGATCACGCCGGGTCAGGACCCACGAACGAACCCGCCAGGCCGAGCACAGCCATTCCGGCCGCAACGGCGAAGACGAGGGTGAACCCGGAGTGTTCCAGCGCCACCGCAACCCACGCGGCGCCGATGGCCGCCCCGCCGAACCGGACGAGGTTGAACAACCCCAGACCGGTCCCCGACGCACCGGCCGGCGAGCGAGTCGCGCCCGTCGCCGCGGGCGTCTGTACCAGCGCTACCCCCAGCCCGCATCCCAGCAGGACGCCGATTAGCGGACCGAGGGCCGGGGTGGCCGACCACAGCACGAGGACCAGGGCGCCCTGGGCGGTCGCCAGAACCACCAGGCCGGTACGCAGTACCCGGCGGGGGCCGAGCCGATCCAGCCAGCGGCCGACGAACGGCGCGAGCACCGCCATCGTGGCCGGCAGCGCGAACAGAGCCAGGCCCGCCGTCACCACCGACACCGAGCCCGCCACCAGGTACAGCGGCACCGCCAGCAGGGTGGCCCCCAGACAGAACATCTGCGCGAACGCCGCCAGGCAGCTACGCGCGAACCTCGACTCCGCGACGAGCCTGACTTCCACGAAAGGGTGATCGGTCCGCAGACAGTGCCACACGAACCAACCCAGGACCGCTACCGCGGCCACCAGGCAACCGAGGGCGGTCCACCATGGCAGATCGGGCTGCGGCAGGATCGCCACCCCGCCCATCAGCAGCGCCGAGCCGACGGTCAGAGACACCGCACCCGTCACGTCGAACGGAATGGCCGAGCCCGGGTATCGCGGCACATGCCGCAGTGTGCCGATCAGCCCGGCAAGGGCGACGGGAATCAGCGGCACGAAAATCCACCGCCACCCCCAGGTTCCGGCCAGGAGCCCGCCCACCGTGGGCCCGACGGCCTGTCCCAGCCCGTTCACCGAGGCCCACGCCCCCAGCGCCCGTCCGCGGCGTTCGCCGCTGAACATCCAGGTGATGAGTCCCATGACCGGTGGAGAGAGCGCGGCGATCGCGATGCCCCCCACCGACCGCCACACCACCAGCACCGGTAACGACGGTGCAGTCGCCGCCCCCACCGCGCAGACGGCGGTCGCGACCAGCGAGACGCAGTACACGCGACGCCGTCCGAAGCGATCGCCGAGCCAACCCGCCAACGGCAGTGCGGCGGCGAAGCACACGAGGAAGCCGACGGCGACGAACACCCCGTTTCCCAGCGGCGCATCGAAATCCGCCAGGATGGCGCCCAGCGGAACGTTGACGATGTTGTTGCTGACGGTGCCCACCAGCGTGCCCGCCAGCAGGGCCGCCAAGCCCAGCGACGTGCCGTCGTCGTCACCGCCGGCCGCTGATTGTGTTGCGGCCGAATCCAGTTCGGTCATCGTGTCCCACTGTCCCACCTGAACGCGCGCCACGGGGCCGCCGCCCGTAGGCAACGTGCACAACGCCGCTGTGTCCAGATGGGCAGGGTGCACACGACCCCGCAGCCGACGCATCGGCTGCGGCCAACGGATCAGCCACAGGTTTAACCAGGCTGAAACCACAGGACACACGCCGGACAAGTGGCGAGCATATTGCACAGGGTGAACCGTTCGCGGCTGTGCACAGTGGTCGTTGACCCTGTCCAGTCGCGCGCCGAACATTCCTGCAAAGCACTGCCCAGCCCACGAGCAGTCGCAACCGAAGGGCTCGCCCATGGAAACAGTCACCGACATTCACATCGGCCCTGCCCACTGGATCTATCTGGCCGGCATCGTCGTCATCTTGGTCACGATGGCACTGCGCAAGAACATCGTCGTGCCCGCCGTCACGGGCACTTTCCTCACGGCGTGGGCGTTCTCGGGCAACTTCATCACCGGGCTGTCATCGATCTTCAACGCCAGCCTGGTGGCCGCCAAGGAGCTCTTCAACATCTTCCTCATCATCGCGATCGTGACTGCCATGCTCGGCGCTCTGCGGGAGATGGGCGCCGATCGGCTCATGGTCACCCCGTTCCGGCGAGTGATGCGGGCCGGTACGAGCAGTTTCGTGGTGTTGGCGCTGGTCACGTACGTGATCTCGCTGTTCTTCTGGCCCACCCCCGCGGTTCCGCTCGTGGGTGCTGTGCTGATCCCCGTCGCGATCCGGGCCGGGATGTCCCCGTTGTCGGTCGGCATGACCATCGCGATTGCCGGCCAGGGCATGGCGCTTTCCAGCGATTACATCATCAAGGTCGCGCCTGGGATTTCGGCCAAGGCTGCCGGTGTCGACGCCGACTCCGTGGCCGACAAGGCGCTGGTGATGTCGTTGATCGTCGGAGCCACCGCGCTGGTACTGACGTATCTGCTGCAGCGCCGCACTTGGCGCACACCGTCGCCGGAGCTACTGACCGAGTGGGAGGACCAGGCCGAGCGCAAGCCATCCGTCGACGGCGAGCCTGACCCGCACGGTGAGCACGAGGGCGGGACCGCACCGCATCTGTCCCCCACCACGCCCGTCGGGGATGGCCCTGTCACCGCAACGTTGGTGGCTGCCGATCCGGTGACCGTGACGCACCTGCCCGCGAAGTCGTTCCACGCCAAGCTGTTCGCGGTACTGGTTCCGCTGGTCTACCTCGCTTTCATCGTTTACCTGCTGCTCGGCAAGTTCACCGGTCTGGTCCCACCGCTGCAAGGTGGTGACGCTGCAGCGATCGTCGGCGGGCTGGCGGCCCTGATCCTGTTCATCGCGTCGGCCACCAACGACAAGCGCAACTTCCTGGAGACGTCGTCACAGCACGTTGTCGACGGCCTGGTGTTCGCCTTCAAGGCAATGGGTATCGTGCTGCCGATCGCCGGGTTCTTCTTCATCGGCAACGGCGACTTCTCCGCGGCGATCCTGGGCATGGGCGACGGGCAGACGGGTCCGGCCATCTTGTTCGACCTCATCAGCGCGGGCCAATCACACCTGTCGCCCAATCCGGTGGTGACGTCGTTCGGCATCCTGCTGGTCGGGTTGATCGCCGGCCTGGAGGGGTCCGGGTTCTCCGGGTTGCCGTTGACCGGGTCGCTGGCCGGCGCCTTGGGCCCCGCGGTACACATGGATCCCGCCACACTGGCCGCGATCGGCCAGATGGGCAACATTTGGTCAGGCGGAGGGACCCTGGTGGCGTGGTCGTCACTGATCGCAGTGGCCGGCTTCGCCCGGGTTCCGGTGCTCACGTTGGCTCGCAAATGCTTCGTGCCGGTGATCGCTGGGCTGATCGTCAGCACGGTGTTCGCCATCCTGGTGTTCTAGCACCCGTGGTACACGAATACGACAGGCCCCGAACCGCTTTGACGACCATGGTCGCGTTGACCTTTGTGACCGGCGTCGTCGACGCTGTCGGATACCTAGGGCTGGACCGCGTCTTCACCGGCAACATGACTGGCAACATCGTTATCCTCGGCATGGGCGTGGCCGGCGCGGACGACCTGCCGGTGCTCGGGCCGGCGATCGCACTGGCGTGCTTCACGATCGCGGCGTGGAGCGCCGGACTGGCACTGCGCGGCCGGGCCGGCGCGGGGTGGAATCTGCGGATCACGGCGCTGCTCACGGTCGGCGGACTGGTGCTGGCCGGGCTCGCGGTGAGTGCCGCGCTCGACCCGAACCCCGGCACGACCGGCCAAATCGTGATGGCGATGCTGACCGCGGCAGTGATGGGTCAGCAGGCGATGGTGGCCCGAACGTTGGCGGTACCGGACATGACCACGGTGGTCGTCACCTCGACGCTGGCGAGCCTGGCGGGTGAGACCTGGACCCGAGGGTGGCCCGGCGCGCTGGTCAACCGCAGAGTCGCCGCCATCGTGACGATTTTCCTCGGCGCGGTCGTCGGGGCGGCGCTGCTGGCCGTGCATCTCGCGGTGCCGTTGGCGCTGTCTGCAGTCACCACGATCGCCGTTGTCGTGGTGGGCCACCGGCGGCTGTACACGCCACGCTCACAGGGCGCACCGGAAGCCGATGTGCGTGGTCGCGCTGTCCTGGGACTGCGGTGAGCGCGCGGTGGGTCGGTAGCGATGACAGTACTCCGGCGCACACAGGTGGGACCCGCCCTTGAGGGCCTGGCTGACTGCCGGATCCGGGCCCGTCGGCCCGCAGCAGGCCCCGGTGTCCCCTGCGTCGGCGTGCAGGGCGTGGTGCCCGGTGAACCGGGTGGTGGTCCACTCCCAGACGTTGCCGATCATGTCGAGCAGTCCATAGCCGTTGGGAGGGAACGAGCCCACCGGTGACGTGCCGATCCGGCCGGTGTGCCGGTACGGGAAGTCGCCCTGCCACGTGTTGGCCATGAGCTCGCCCCCTGGGGTGGCCTCGTCACCCCAGGGATAGGTGGTGTCCGCGCCGCCGCGGGCGGCGAACTCCCACTCCGCCTCCGTCGGCAGCCGCCGGCCCGCCCAGCGGGCGTAGGCCAGCGCGTCGGCGTAGCAGACCTGCACCACCGGGTGATCGGCCGCGACTGTGCTGCCCGGGCCGTAGGGGTGTCGCCAGCACGCACCGGGCACCCACTCCCACCACTGCCGCCAGTCCCGGAGGTCGACGGGGCCGCGGGTCGGCCGGAACACCAGCGCGCCGGGCACCAGATCCTGCGGCGTGGCACCGAGATACAGTGCCGGATCTGGGGCGATCTCGGCGACGGTGCGGTAGCCGGTGTCGGCGACGAACGCGGCGAACTGCGCGTTGGTGACGGGGTGGCGTTCGATCGCGAACGGACCGACAGACACTGTATGTGCGGGCGCCTCTTCGGGATAGAACTGCGTCGAGCCCATCCGGAATCGCCCGCCGTCGAGGGCGATTAGCTCGGTCAGCATGGCGTTCAGCCTAGGCCGATCGACATTCCCCCGGTCAGCACCGGCGCCGCGGTGTCGAACTCGGAGGTGCCGGTCGGCGCCTGGGCGTACACGACGATCAGGTAGCCGGGCACGTGCACGATCCGGGCCTGGTACACGACATCGTCGAGCTGGCCCATCAGCTTCTGACTGCTGAAGCCGCACGTTTCGGCGGGCAGCAGGCTGAGGGTGCTCATCGCTGCGCGGGCGGTCAGGTCGTCGGCATACCCGCGGAATGCGGCGGCGGGATCCAGCGGTGTCGCGCTGACCGTGACGGTGCCGGACATGCCGCCGGGTCCGGTCAGCGCCACCCCGTCCGGAGACGGTGCCGACGTCCATCCCTGCGGCGCGCCGACCACGACGTTGGGGGCGGCGGGATCGGCGATCCGGACGTCCACGGGCACCGCTGGCGCGGCCGTCGGCGCACAGTCCTCGTCCGTCGACGTCGCCGGCGTAGGCGCCACCCCCGGCATGTCCTCAATGGTCACCACGGGTGGCGCGGCAGACGAGGCCGGAGCGGACGACGTTGCTGCCGTTGCGGTTTCAGCACTCACAGCGGTGGCACTGCCGTCGCTGCCGCGGGTGCAGCCCGGCGCGAGCAACACCCCGCACAACAGCAGGACGGCCAGCACACCGCGTGTCATGTCAGTCCTTGGCGAACGCGCGCGCGAAATCCCGCTCGAGGTCGGCATAGGGTGCGCCCGACACGTCGATCTTCACCTGGGCGATGGTGCCTCCAGTGAACGGGAACGGCGCTGCGAAAGCGCGCGACACCGGGGAGCCGTTGTTGGCCCCGACGCTCAGGCTCGCACTGGCCAGACCGAAAGTGCCGGGGTGCACCCGCATCCCGTGATAGTCGGCCACCTGGGCGTCGCCGACGTAGAGTGCGGCGTCACCGACCGGGGTGTGGCTGCCCTCGGCGGTGCCGGTCAGGGTGAAGGCGAAACCCAGCACGTGCGGTCCCGGCCCCAACGCGTCCGGCGAGGACAGGGTCTGCTGCTGTTCGCCGAGGAAGTTGTAGCAGAAGTGCAATCGGTCGTTCTGCATGTACATCACGTAACCGCCATGAGCGCCACCGTGTTTGACGATGACACCAGCGGCCCCCGCATCCAGGGTGACCTCGGCCAGTACCGCGAACGAGCGGCCGCGCAACTCCACCACGGCGCCGATACCCACGTCGGCGGTGCCGGGATAGTAGGTGTAGGACTGTCTTTCACCGGCGATGTAGGGCCGCCACCGCGACATCGTCTCGAGGATGTTGAGGTCGCCGAGCGGGAGTCCGTTGTACTTGGCCGCCTCGGCGAACCACAGGTCGACCAGTTCGGCCAGCTTGTCCGGATGTTCGGCTGCCAGGTCGTGGCATTGGCTGCGGTCGGCTTCGATGTGGAACAACTCCCAGCGGTCGGCATCGAAATGCGACCAGCCCGCCGGCGACGCGGCGTGCACCGCGGAGGCGAACCAGCCCTTGTGCCAGATGCCGCGGGTACCCAGCATGGTGTAGAACTGGGTCTCCTTGCCGGTGGGCGCGTGCGGGTTCTCCAGCGCCACTTTGAAGCTCACTCCGTCCAGCGGCTTCTGCGGCACCCCCCGCACGATCGCGGGCGGGGTGATCTCGAGGAGATCGTAGACGGTGGGCGTGATGTCCGAGACGTTGACGTAGTTGTCCCGGACCTCACCGTGCGCAGCAATTCCCTTCGGCCAGGAAATGATCGCGGTGTCGGCGATTCCGCCCTCGTGCGAGGCGTAGCGCTTGTAGAGCTTGTACGGGGTGTTGAACGCCATCGCCCAGCCGATCGGGTAATGGTTGTAGGTCTGCGGTCCGCCGAGATCGTCGAAATGCTTGAGGCTTTCGGCGACCGAGTCGATGTAGCCGTTGAAGAACTTGACCTCGTTGACCGATCCATTGGGTCCGCCTTCGCCACTGGCCCCGTTGTCGGAGATCACCACGATGATCGTGTTGTCGAGCTGACCCGACTCCTCCAGATAGTCGAGTATCCGGCCGATCTGGTCGTCGGTGTAGGACAGGAAGCCGGCGAACACCTCGGCCATCCGGCTGAAGAGCCGCTTCTCGTCGTCGTCGAGTTCCTCCCACGGCCGCACGGTGTCCTGGACCGGCCACGCCTGCCCCTGGGGACCGGTGACGTCCGAATACGGGTTCATCGGCGACAGTTCGGTGCCGGCCGGCACGATGCCCAGCCTCTTCTGGTTCTCCAGCACGATCTCCCGGTAGCGCTCGTAGCCCATGTCGAACGCGCCGGCGTAGCGGTCGGCCCACTCGGCGAACACGTGGTGCGGCGCATGCCCTGCGCCCGGGCACAGGTAGGTGAACCAGGGCTTGTCCGGGGCGATCACCTTGGCGTCCCTGATGAACTCGATCGTCTTGTCCGCCAGGTCTTTCGACAGGTGGTAGCCCTGCTCGGGGGTCGCCGGCGGCGGCACCGGGTGGTTGTCGTAGATCAATTCGGGATACCACTGGTCGGTCTCGCCGCCCATGAACCCGTAGAACCGTTCGAAGCCGCGGCTCAGCGGCCAATGCCGTTTGGTCGACGCAAGATTCGATTCCTCGAGCGGGGTCAGGTGCCACTTGCCCACGCAGTAGGTGTTGTACCCGTTCTCGGCGAGCACCTCCGACAGCAGCGCGGTGTCGAACGGAATTCGGCCGTTACAGTTGGGAAAACCGTCGGTGAACTCTTCGATCGTGGCCATGCCCACGGTCGTCGCGTTGCGCCCGGTCAGCAGCGACGCCCGCGTCGGGCTGCACAGCGCGGTGGTGTGGAACTGCGTGAGGCGCACTCCCCGTTCGGCGATGCGGCTCATCGCCGGCATGTTCACCAATCCGCCGAAGCAGTCCCAGGTCGCGATCCCGATGTCGTCCCACACCAGGTACAAGACGTTGGGCGCCTCCGGTTGGGCGACCGGAGCCGCATAGGGACCCCAATCGGGTTCGGAATCCCGGATGTCGAGTTCGATCTTGCCGTTGAATTCCGTGGCCATAGCGCCGGAGAGTACACCCGGGGACGCTGTTGTGAGCTGCTATTCGGACCGACCAGCACCGCGTCTACCGCGGATCAGCACCACCCCGACAGTGAGCACGCTCAGAACCGCGGCGACTGCCAGGCCGACCCACAGCCACCGAGGCAGACCTGCTGGCGCCGGCGAGGTGTCACCGTCGGTCATGTCCGCACCGGCAGCCGACGCGGTGTCGTACATCACCGGTTCCTGCCCTGCTGCCGCGATCAACGCACTGCCGGACAGCCCCGCCCACCGTTGGGGATCCGCGGCGAGCCAGTCGAGCAGAGCGTCGAGCTGTCCGGGCGCGTTGTTCGAGGTGGCGACGAGAACGCTGCGGTTTCCGCTGTGAACGGCTTGTAGAGAGCCGAAGGCCATCGCGGGATCCATTGTCAGCGTCGTTGTTTCGCTTGGTGTTCCAGCTTGAGTCACCGTGAGTTCACCTGCAGCGCCGCTGCTGACCGGCAGCACGAGTCGCTCATCGGTCCACCCACCCGGACTCACCAGCACGGCCGGGGCCGTGTCACCGATCGCGTCGGCGAGCGGCTTGACCACGGTGTCGAGAGGCGAGGCGCTGAGGCGCTGAAGGCCGACCATGATGGCAAGGGCGCGGCGAAGGTCGTCGAAGCCCTCTCCAACGCCGACCACCGTGCGTGGCATCAGAGCCTGCGGTAACGATTGGAACCCCGCGGGAATGGGTGGGTCTGCCGCACGGCTCTGCACCACGCTGTTCCCGTCGATCGCCAGCGTGGGCGGCTCGAATTCGTAACACCCGCCCGTGTTTCCGCTGATGTTCAACTCGAGCGCCAGTTCGGTGTACCGCGTCAGCATGCGATCGGGAACGTCGACCCAGCGGTCGATGCCACCCTGGGGGTCGGCGGGCCATCGGTCTATCACCTGACCACCGATGGAAGCGACGAGCTGTCCACCGACAGTGCTGGGCAGTGGAGTGTAGGAGCCGTCGAGGTGAAGGCGCACCGCGTGGGCGGACCGACCGAGACGCGTCTGGTCCACCGCGATGTTCACCTGCGGCGACATCCCCGTCGTCGTGATGGCGGGCTGGCCCAGCCGTCGCAGGGTCGTCTCGTCGCCAAGCGGCTGAGACGTGTTGTTCAGCGGTCCCACAACCACTTTGGCAGACATCGCGAGCCGATCGACGCCGCTTGTGAGCAGTCGGCTCTGGTTGGCGAGGTCTTGCGCGGAGCCCATTACCAGAAGGGCGGGAACGCCGCCCGAATCGATCAGTGACACACCGGTTTGGTCGCCTTCCCGAATCACCACGTTGCGGCCGAACGGGACGGGCGGCTCGGTGGGTCCAGTCTGCCCTGCCGGCAGAGCCAGGACACGGATGTCGGGAACCTGGGCGGTATAGGCGGCGGCAACAGCGGTGGCGAGACGTATCGCGGCGTCGGCGACGGCTCGTGAGGACTCACCGTCGACGTAGATGGTGAGCTGACGCAACACCGAAGGGAGGAAGTCGGCGACGGTGGTCGGCTGCTGTTCGGCTCCACCGAAGACGACGCTGGGGTCGGCCAGTTGCAACGCACTGCGCGGGTCCGGACAGTAACCGTCCACCGGTAGCAGGGTGGTGCTCAACGTCAAGCTGGCTAGACCGTCCCGAACCAGTGCGCCGGCGAGCGGGATGGTTACGGTGCCGCCTTCCGGCGGAACGTCGATCCTGGAGATCTGCCGGTCACCTTGCGCGACGACGACGGTACCGCCTCGCACATTCACCGGTAGTTGCGCGACCGCGTTGAGTGCCAGGGGTTCCATGCCGGGCGGTACCGCGATGTTGAGCGGTACCGTGGCCCGGACACCGTAGAACTGCAGGGCGCCAGGCCGTCCGAGCTGAGACAGCGCGAGCACCGGCGCCGCGGGGACCGCGGATTCGTTGTCGGGCTGTCCAGCGGCCAACGGCGGAGCCAGCAGAGCCACCGACACCAAAACGGCAAGCAATCTTCCAAAGACCGCAACGCGTTGCTTCATCGCTGGTCAGCGTAACGGCAGTGACCGCCCTGCAAACGCAATACGAGCATCAGGCGACGCGGCGCGTCGCACAGTCGTCGGACTACTTGGCCTTTTCGAGGACCTCGACGAGGCGCCAACGCTTGGTTGCCGACGTCGGCCGGGTCTCCATCAGCGAAACGCGGTCGCCCACGCCGGCATCGGAGTTCTCGTCGTGCGCCTTGACCTTCTTCGTGGTCCGGATGATCTTGCCGTACAGCGGGTGCATCTTGCGGTCCTCGAGCTCGACCACGATGGTCTTCTGCATCTTGTCCGACACGACGTAACCGATGGCGGTCTTACGACGGCCGCGCGCCTGCTCGGTCCGGGGGGTGTGCTTCTCGCCCTTCTGAGTGTCTGCCATTACGAATCCTCACCTCCGGGTCCGGCGGCCAGACCCAACTCACGTTCGCGCAGCACGGTGTATACCCGTGCGATCTCCTGCCGGACAGTACGCAGCCGGCGGTTGTTGGCAAGCTGGCCGGTCGCCATCTGGAAGCGCAGGTTGAACAGCTCTTCCTTCGACTCGCGCAGCTTGTCGGTCAGTTCGTCGTCGGTGAGCTCACGGAGCTCTCCCGTCGATACTCCTACTGCCATCAGAAGGTCTCCTCTCTGGTGACGATGCGAGCCTTGATCGGCAGCTTGTGGATGGCGCGGGTCAGTGCGTCCCGAGCGGTCTTCTCATCGGGGTAGCTCAGCTCGAACAGCACGCGTCCGGGCTTGACGTTGGCCACCCACCACTCCGGCGAACCCTTACCCGAACCCATGCGCGTCTCGGCGGGCTTCTTGGTCAGCGGGCGGTCGGGGAAGATGTTGATCCACACCTTGCCGCCACGCTTGATGTGCCGGTTGATCGCGATACGCGCGGACTCGATCTGCCGGTTGGTGATGTAGGCGTGCTCCAGAGCCTGGATGCCGTAGTCACCGAAGCTCACCGTGGTGCCGCCGCTGGCGATGCCGCGCTGCTTCGGGTGATGCTGCTTGCGGTGCTTGACCTTGCGAGGAATCAGCATGACTAGCTCTCCGTCGTTTCGCCCGCAGCAGGGGTGCCAACGGTGGCCTCTGCGGCTGCGGGTGCTTCTGCTGGGCTCTCGGTGGCGGCCCGGCCGGCGTCGGTGCTCGTCGCCGTGGTGCCCGACGCGCCGCTCCGGCGCGGGCGGGTACCCGACGGACGCTCGCGACGCGGACGGTCCGCGGCGGGTGCGGCGGCGGCCAGCTCGCGCTTGCCACCGACGATGTCGCCCTTGTAGATCCACACCTTCACACCGATCCGGCCGAAGGTGGTCTTGGCCTCATACAGGCCGTAGTCGATGTCGGCGCGCAGTGTGTGCAGCGGCACGCGACCTTCGCGGTAGAACTCCGAGCGGCTCATCTCGGCGCCACCCAGGCGGCCCGAGCACTGCACCCGGATGCCCTTGACGTTGGGCTGGCGCATCGCGGACTGGATCGCCTTGCGCATCGCCCGGCGGAACGCCACGCGGTTGCTGAGCTGCTCGGCGACGCCCTGGGCCACCAGCTGCGCCTGGCTCTCGGGGTTCTTCACCTCGAGGATGTTCAGCTGCACCTGCTTCTTGGTGAGCTTCTCCAGGTCGGCGCGGATGCGGTCGGCCTCCGTGCCGCGGCGGCCGATCACGATGCCGGGCCGCGCGGTGTGGATGTCCACCCGGACGCGGTCACGCGTGCGCTCGATCTCGACGTCGGCGATGCCGGCGCGCTCCAGGCCCGTGGCCAGCAGCTTGCGGATCGCCACATCTTCCTTGATGTAGTCCGCGTACTGCTTGTCGGCGAACCACCGCGACTTCCACTCGGTGGTGATGCCGAGCCGGAAACCGTGCGGATTGATCTTCTGACCCACTACTCCGAGCCTCCCTTGTTGGTGGCGGCCTTGCTGGCCTGCGCGCGCCTGGCACGCGACGCGGACGCGGACGCGCCCCTGGTCGACCGGCTCGGGCGACTTTCCACGATCACGGTGATGTGGCTGGTGCGCTTGCGGATCCGGTAGGCGCGACCCTGTGCGCGCGGCCGGATGCGCTTGGCCGTCGGGCCCTCGTCGGCGTAGACGGTGGCGACCACCAGCGTGGTGGGATCGAGGCCCTCGTTGTTCTGCGCATTGGCGGCAGCGCTGGCGATCACCTTGGCGACCGGCTCGCTGGCGGCCTGCGGCGCCCAGCGGAGGATGTCGAGGGCTTCCTCGACGCTCTTTCCGCGGACCAGGTCGATGACGCGGCGGGCCTTGGTGGCCGAGACGCGCACGAAGCGCGCCTTCGCACTCGCGGACGGATATTCGATGGCTGTGGTCATTCCTAGCGCCTCTTCGACTTCCGGTCGTCCTTGATGTGACCCTTGAACGTGCGGGTGGGGGCGAACTCGCCCAGCTTGTGCCCGACCATCGACTCGGTGACGAACACCGGCACGTGCTTGCGACCGTCGTGGACGGCGAAGGTGTGGCCGATGA
>JBFMGT010000025.1:0-64944 GCA_040752555.1 Actinomycetota bacterium
TTGCCGCGGCGCGAGCAGCGCGGCCTCGGTCAACCTTCGGTGCGCCTCCGACCCGCTGATCCGCCAGCGGATCGCGAGGACGTCTTTCCAGTTCTTGGCGCCCATCTGCTGCGGGGTGGTCTCCACCTGCAACCGCGCCAACCCCCGATGCCGGGCCGCCGGCAGCCGACAGCCCGCGGCCTCCAGCTCGTCGAGCAGCTCCACCACCTCCGCAGCGGTCGACAAGGACAGATCAGCGGCCAGCACAGCATCCACCGCGTCGCGTAACGCCGCCACCGCCTGCTGCACCTCCGACATGTATCGAACATAAATTCGAACACCGACAATTCGGGCCTCGTCGTCGCAACATGTGGATTCGATATGCGTCTCACCACAACCGCTGGGGAAGTGAATAGCGTCGGGCGGTGATGCTCCCTCGCCTGCTCCCCCTCGCAGCCGTCCTGACCTTGTTGAGTTGCTCCTCCGCGCCCGCTCCCCGCAACCAGGTCGTGGGCACCTGGCAGATGGTGTCGGCGCACATCGACCGCAACGGGGTCCTCGAGCCTGCATACGGAGATCGCCCCACCGGAATGCTCAGCTTCACCCCGGACATGCGCTTCGTCGAGGTGTTGACCGACTCGACGGTCCCGCGCTTCGCTTCCGCCGCGCGAGGCGAGGGCACCGACGCCGAGAACCGCGCCGCGATGGCCGGCAGCATCGGCATGTTCGGCACCTACACCGTCGACGCGGACGGCCAGTTCAGCGGAAACCGCGTCGAGGGAGCGACATTCCCGAACTGGGTCGGCGACGTCCGCACGACCGACGAACTACGGATGGTCGTGAACGGGGACCTCATGACGGAGAACTTCACCCGGCCGGACGGAACCAAGATCGCCATCGTCTTCCAGCGCACCACCGGCTGATCAGTAGACGTCGCGCACGTAACGCTTGTCCCCCACCAATTCCCGTTTGTAGGCATGCGCGGCCTCCTCGTTCAGGCCGCCGTGCTTCCTGATGATCGCCGTCAGTGCCTCGTCGACGTCTTTGGCCATCCGGCTCGCATCGCCACATACGTAGAAATGCGCGCCGTCCTCGAGCCAGCGCCACACGTCGGCGCCGTAGTCGAGCATCTTGTGCTGCACATACACCCGCTGAGCCTGATCACGGGAGAACGCGAGATCGAGCCGGTTGAGAAAACCGTCAGACACCATGTCCTGCAAGTCTTCTCGATAGTAGAAATTCTGCGACCGGTGCCGATCACCGAAGAACAGCCAGTTTCGGCCGGTGTGCCCAAGAGCCCTGCGTTCCTGCAGGAAGGCTCGGAACGGCGCAACGCCAGTACCCGGACCTACCATGATCATCGGGGTCTGCCCGTCGGATGGAGGCCGGAAGTGCGGTGACCGCTGCAAGAACACCGGTACCGGCGTGCCAACCGGCAGATCGGCCAGGTACGTCGAGCCGACGCCGCCCCGCAGCTCACCGCGAGGGCTGCGGTAGCGCACCACCGAAACGGTCAACTGCACCTCATGCGGACTCACCAGCGGGCTCGACGAAATCGAATACTGCCGCGGGGTGAGCCGCACCAACACTTCCTGCCACAACTCGATGTCGGCTCGGGCGCCGAACTCGGCCACCAAGTCAATGCCGTTCCGGTTCACCAGCCACCGGTCCAGCTCGCGCCGATCCTTGCGTAGCCGTCGCGCCGCGGCCGCGTCACGACAGTGCTCGGCGACGAAATCGACCAGGTTGGCGGTGACCTTGCACACGTCGTAGCGGCCAGTCAGCGCCTCCCGCAGCGACATCGGGACGCCGTCGACCACGACGACGTCATCGCCGGCGAATCCCGTTGCCTGCAACCAGGTATCGACGGCGCTCGCGGAGTTCCGCACGTACACGCCCAGTGAATCACCCGCCGCGTACGAGACGTCGTGCGCGCTGATGTCGAAGCCGAACTGGCGCACCTCCTTGGCCGCGTCCAGCGGCGTCAGCGCCACATTGCGGCACAGTGGCGCCGAGACCGGGTGCGCGCGTGTGAACACGACCGAATTCGGCGGTGCTGCAGCCTCGGTGGCAGGTTGGCCACCGGCCATCGTCTCGACGACGGCGTTCGTCCAACTGGTGATCGGCGCCTCGTCATGGGCTTCGCAATCGGCCCGGTCCAGCACCCTGGTCGCGCCCAGCGCGGACAGCCGCGCGTCCAGAGACTTGGCGTGGCCACAGAAGTTGTCGTAGGCGCGGTCCCCCAACCCGAGAACCGAGTAGCGCACACCGTCCAGAGCCGGTGCGTCCTCTGCGGCCAACCGGTCCCAGAAGGACGCCCCGTTGTCCGGCGGTCCGCCGTCCCCGAAGGTGCTCGTGATGACGACGACGTCACCCGCGGTGGCCAACTCGGCGGGATCCACGTCGTCCATCGCCGACAGCCGCCCGGCCAGTCGCCGGCTCACTTCGCCCGCGAACTCCTCTGCGGTGCCGGTCTGCGACGCCCACAACACCAGCGGGCCCGCGGACACCGGTTCTTCGACGGCGCGGGAGTACAGGCCGGCCAGCATGCCGTCGACGAACAGTCGCGCTCGTGCACCCAGCGGAGCGTCGGCAGGCAGCACCGGCACACCCGGTCTGCCCTGCTCGACACCGGCGAGAAATCCTTGCAGATAAGCGCTCTCGAGCTCGGTCAGCTCCGGGGCTGGCAGCGGCCGCAGCGACACCGCACACGCCTTGAACTCGGGTTGCAGGGAGTCGGGGTCGACGGCGTCGTTGGTCACGGCGTTGATGGTCAGATCCTCACCCTGTTCGTCGTTCCAGTGGAACGGAACCCAGGTGCTTCCCGGCCTGACTCTGTCGGTGACGACCGCAGGCAGCACCGCACGGCCCCGCCGGGACACCACTTCGACTGCGGACCCGTCCGAGATCTGTGCGGCAGCCGCGTCGTCGGGATGGATCTCCACGAACGGGTCGGGGTTGAGCTCGGTGAGCTTGGCGACCCGGCCGGTCTTGGTCATCGTGTGCCACTGATGCTGCAGCCGGCCGGTGTTCAGAACGACGGGATAGTCCTCGTCGGGGCGTTCGGCAGCTTCGACGTGTGGCCGGGGATGGAACACCGCCCGACGCGACGGCGTCGGGAACGCCAAGCGGGGGCGGTGACCGTCGGCGTCGACGAACAAGGCCTGCGAGACCCCGTCGTTGAGGTAGCGAATAGGGTTGCGGTCCGACGACCCGCCGGTGTTGTTCTCGGGCGGGCAGGGCCACTGGACCGGCGCGTCGCGCAGCCGGTCGTAGGTGATGCCGCGCAGGTCGTAGCCGGTACGCGGGTTGGAGAATCGGCGGATCTCGTCGAAGACCTCTTCACTGGATTTGTAGTCGAAATGGTCGCCGAAGCCGAGATGGCGGGCGACCCCGCAGATCAGCTCCCAGTCCGGTCGCGCCTCACCGAGCGGCGGAATCGACTGCGCCAGTAGCGTGAGCGTCCGCTCCGAGTTGACCATCACAGCGTCGGCCTCGGCCCACAGCGTGGCTGGCAGAACGATGTCAGCATGGCGGGTGGTGGCTGTCTCCGCGTACGCGTCTTGGACGATCACCAGCTCAGCTGCCTGCAGACCCGCCACGACCGTGTCGCGATTCGCCACGCTGGCAACAGGATTGGTGCAGATGATCCAGACGGCCTTGATCTGCCCGTCGGCCAGTCGGCGGAACATCTCCACGGTGCCCGGGCCCACGTCGTCGCGGATGGTGCCGGACGGCAGACCCCACTGCTCTTCGACGAACGTCCGATCCTCGGCGGAGAGCACAGCGCGCTGTCCCGGCAGGCCTGGCCCCATGTAGCCCATCTCGCGCCCGCCCATGGCGTTGGGTTGTCCGGTCAGCGACATGGGTCCGCTGCCCGGCCGGCAGATCGCACCGGTGGCCAGGTGCAGATTGCAGATCGCGGTGGTGTTGGCCGTGCCGTGCGTGCTCTGGTTGAGGCCCATCGTCCAACAGGTCATCCACTCCCCCGCGTCGGCGATCATCGCTGCCGCGGCGCGGATGTCGGCTTCGGCGAGGCCGGTGATCTCAGCGACGCGATCGGGCGGGTAGTCGGCGAGGAAGGCGGGCATCGCTTCCCACCCCTCGGTGTGTTCGGCGATGAACTGCTCGTCGATCGCGCCCTCGGTGACCAGCAGGTGCAGGATGCCGTTGAGCAGGGCGAGATCGGTGCCCGGCCGGATCTGCAGATACAGATCGGCTTTGTCCGCGGTGGTGGTGCGACGGGGATCGACGACGATGAGCTTGGCGCCGGCCTTCAGGCGGTCTGCCATCCGCAGGAAGAGGATCGGATGGCAGTCCGCCATGTTCGACCCGATGACGAAGAACAGGTCGGTGCAGTCGAAATCGCTGTAGGAACCGGGTGGCCCGTCAGCACCCAGCGACTGCTTGTACCCGACCCCGGCGCTGGCCATACACAGTCGCGAGTTGGATTCCAAGTGCAGCGTTCGCACGAAACCCTTGGCGAGTTTCGTTGCCAGATATTGTGATTCGATCGACATCTGTCCAGAGACGTAAAGCGCGACCGCGTCTGGACCGTGCTCGTCGACGATCGCGCGCAACCGCCGGCCGGCCTCGGCGAGGGCGTCGTCGACGTCAGCCGCCACCGGCTCAGCCCCGCGTGAGGGTCTCAGCAACGCCGTTGTCAGCCGGCCCTCGGTGGCAGCCATCAGCTCCGCATGCGTCGCGCCCTTGGTGCACAACCGACCAGCGTTGACCGGGTGCAGTTTGTCCCCCGACACCGTCGCGATGACGGGCGTGCCGGTCGCGGGATCGGGGCGGGTCTGGACCGAGATCCCGCACCCGACACCGCAGTACGAACAGGCGGTGCGCGTCATGGCTATCCGGTCGGAACCGGTGTGGTCGACAACCCCAGGTGTTCGCCGCTGCGAGCCCGATGCTCGCTCAGCCGCAGGAACACCACCCACGTCACCACCGCGCACACGACGTAGAACAGGCCGAACACCCAGAAGGCATTCGTCGCCGACTTCGCTTCGCCCACGTAGGAAGCCCGCAGCACGATGTTGATGAACACGCCACCCAATGCACCGACGGCACCGGCGAATCCGATCAGGGCACCGGACATCGCGCGTGACCAGGCGGCCTTCTGCTCTCGGTCGAGGTCGTCGCGGCCCTGCGCCTTGGCCTCGAAGATCGACGGGATCATCTTGTAGGTCGAGCCGTTGCCGATACCCGACAGCACGAACAGCAGGATGAATCCGATGACGTAGCCGGCCATCTGACCGCCACTGGCCGCACCGGTCTGCGCATCGTCCAGAGTGCCGGCGACGATGAGGACACCGGCGGCGAGCATCATCGCGACGAACGTGTAGAGAGTGATCTTGCCCCCGCCGATGCGGTCGGCGAGCTTGCCGCCGAAGGGCCGCGCGACGGAACCGAGGAGTGGCCCCAAGAAGGCGATCTGGGCGGCGTGCAGCGACGCCTGAGCCGGGGTGTCGCCCCCGGCGAGATAGTTGATCTGCAGCACCTGACCGAAGGCGAACGAGAAGCCGATGAACGAACCGAACGTACCGATGTAGAGGAAGCTCATCACCCAGGAGTGCTTGAACCGCAGTGCTTCGACGAGCGCGCCGAGGTTCGACTTCTGGTTGCGCAGATTGTCCATCTTCACCGCTGCGCCCACCGCGGCCAGGCTGATCGCCACGAGGTAGACCGCACAGACGATCTCGGGTCGCATGTTGCCCGCCGTGGCGATCACCAGCAGGCCGATGAGCTGAATGACGGGCACGCCGATGTTGCCCCCGCCGGCGTTCAGTCCGAGCGCCCATCCTTTGAGTCGCTGCGGATAGAAGGCGTTGATGTTGGTCATCGAGGATGCGAAGTTGCCGCCGCCGAGGCCGGCGAACGCGGCGACGACCAGATACGTGGTGTAGGAGGCCGGATTCTTCATGAAGTAGAGCGTCAGCACTGTCGGGATGAGCAACAGCAGCGCGCTCACGATGGTCCAATTCCGTCCCCCGAAGCGGGCGGGCGCGATCGTGTAGGGAATGCGCATGAATGCGCCGACCAGTGTCGGCACCGCGACGAGGTAGAACTTGCCGGCAGCGTCGATACCGTAGACGTTCTGCGGCATGAACAACACCATCACCGACCAGATCGACCAGATCGAGAAGCCGACGTGTTCGGCGATCACCGACCAGATCAGGTTACGGCGCGCGATGGTCTTGCCGCCCGCCTCCCACGCCTCGACGTCTTCGGGATCCCAGTGCTCGATGTCGTGCTTACCCGGTGTCGTGATTGCCATGACCTCAGTGAAAGCCCAGGTCATTCCCGACCCGTTGCGCGTCGATGACACGACGGAAAACTCGCCCTCACATCCGCGGCGGCCTCACGGTGAGGCGCTCACGATGTGAGCGGGGGTATCCACGGGCGCAGCCTCGGCGAAACCGCCCGGAAACACGCGGCTCCTACCTTCGGCACCATGTCCGACGGAAGCAGTCCGCAATTCCTGCAAGGCGCATTCGCGTTCGCGGGCAGCGGCTACGAAAGCCCTGCCCCTCTGGATACCTCGCTGCGGTACGTGGTGCCCGCCGGGGCCATCGCACAGCCCGTGTACTTCCGAGGCGGCAATTCCGCCGACGAGATGGTCAGCGTCGTCCTGTACCGCGACGGCGCGCCGATGCGGTACTTCCCCATCGCCGCCAAGGGCGCCACACACGTGGCGCTGCGGGTGGTCGAGGACCTGCTCGCCGACACCGTTCTGGAGCTCTACGTCGCCGCGCCGGCCGGGGCGCAGGGAACGGTGATCGTCGACCTCGGCCTGGTCGAGGTCTAGCGATGGCGCAGCGACTCGTCGTCGTCGGCAACGGCATGGCAGGCATTCGCGCGCTCGAGGAGATCCTCGCCCGCGGGGGTGGTGACCACTTCGAGATCACCGTGTTCGGTGACGAGCCCTACGGCAACTACAACCGCATCCTTCTGTCGAACGTCCTGGCCGGGGCCGACGATGCGGCTGACATCTATCTCAACACGCTGGACTGGTACGCCGACAACGAAATCGACTTGCGCGCCGGGGTGCGCGTGGTACGCCTCGACACGTTCGCGCACCTGGTGCACGCCGATGACGGCACCACCGTGCACTACGACAAACTCATTCTGGCCACCGGCAGCCGCGCGTTCTTTCCGCCGATGGCCGGACTGTGGGCCGACGACAAGACACTGGCCGACGGTGTGTTCGGGTTCCGCACGCTCGACGACACCGCCACGATGATCGCCGAGGCGGCCCACCGCACCAAAGCCGTCGTCGTCGGAGGTGGTCTGCTGGGCCTGGAAGCTGCCCGCGGCCTGCAGAACCGCGGCCTCGCGGTCGACGTCGTGCACGCCGGCCCCACGCTGATGAACGCTCAACTCGACGACCCCGCCGGCGCGATTCTGCGGACATCGGTGGAATCCCTGGGCATTCGGGTGCACACCGAGAAGCGCACCAGTGAGGTCCTGGTCGCCGACGGTCGGCTGACGGGCATCCGGTTCTCTGACGGCTCGCGGCTGGACTGCGACATGCTGGTGATCGCCGCCGGGATCCGGCCGAATGTCGGCTTGGCACAACGGGCTGGGCTGACCGTGGAACGGGCGATCGTCACCGACGACCACATGCGTTCGGTCGATGACGACGACGTCTACGTCGTCGGCGAGTGCGCCCAGCACCGCGGCCAGGTCTACGGATTGGTGGCCCCGCTGTGGGAGCAGGCCCGCGTGCTGGCCGACCACCTCACCGGCACGGATGTCACGTCCGCCTACCACGGGTCGCGGGTGGCGACGAAGCTGAAGGTCGCCGGTGTCGACGTCGCAGCGATGGGCGTCAAGGCGCCCGAGCATCCCGACGACGAGTTCGTGCAGTACAGCGAGCCCAAGCACGGGGTGTACAAGACCGTGGTGATCCGGGACGGCAAGTTGGTGGGCGCGACACTCGTCGGCGACGTGTCGAAGGTGTCGTTCCTGACCCAGGCGTTCGACAGCGGACTGCCGCTGCCCGAGGATCGGGTGGCGCTGATGTTCGACATCGGCACACCCGACGTCAGTGTCGGGGTCGGCGAACTGGCCGACGACGCGCAGGTCTGCAACTGCAACGGTGTCTCCAAGGGCGCGCTGGTGGCGTGCGTGCGCGATGGAGAGACCTCGGTCTCGGGTGTGATGGCCAAGACCAAGGCGGGCAAGGGCTGTGGCTCCTGCAAGGAATTGGTGTGTCAGGTCGTGGAGTGGGCCGCCGGTGGTTCCGTCACCGAGGATCCGTCGGCGTCCTGGTATGTGCCTGCCATCCCTTACGACAAGCCGACGCTGATGCGCCACATCCGCGAGCTCCAGTTGCATTCCGTTTCTTCGGTGTTCGCAGCGCTGGCACCCGACGGCAAGCCCGACGCCAACTCTAAGATGGCGCTGGCCTCGCTGCTGGACATGATGTGGGCCGATGAGTTCGTCGACGAGCGGGATGCCAGGTTCATCAACGACCGCGTGCACGCCAACATCCAACGGGACGGCACCTTTTCAGTGGTGCCGCAGATGAAGGGCGGAGTGACCAGTGCCGCCCAGCTCCGCAAGATCGCCGACGTGGCCGAGAAGTACGAGATCCCGATGATCAAGTGCACGGGTGGTCAGCGCATCGACCTGCTCGGCGTGCGCAAGGAGGACCTCCCCGCGGTCTGGGCGGATCTGGACATGCCGTCGGGTTATGCCTACGGCAAGAGCTTCCGAACCGTGAAAACCTGTGTGGGCAGCGACTTCTGTCGCTACGGGGTGGGCGATTCAACGGCGTTGGGCATCGCGATCGAAGAACGTTATCAGGGGCTGGCCAGTCCGGCGAAGATGAAGCTGGCGGTGACCGGATGCCCGCGCAACTGTGCCGAGGCGCTGTGCAAGGACCTCGGGGTGGTCGCTGTGGACGGCGGCCGCTGGGAGATCTACGTCGGTGGGGCGGCCGGGGCGCACATCCGCAAGGGTGACCTACTGGCGACGGTGGGCTCCGCCGACGAGGTGATGACGCTGACGGGCCGGTTCCTGCAGTATTACCGGGAGAGCGCGAACTGGCTGGAGCGCACGTACAAGTGGGTGCCGCGGCTGGGTATCGAGCACATCCGGGCTGTGGTGGTCGACGACGCCGACGGGTTGGCCGCGGGGCTGGACGAACGGATGCAGAAGTCGGTTGCCGCGTACCGGGATCCGTGGAGTGATGGCCGAGAACCCAAGACCGAGGGGCAATTCCGCACGTCACTGCCGCTGTTGCCGCTCCCCCAGGTGCCGGTGCGATGAGCGCTCACGAGGTGGGTGCGCTCGACGAGATCCCGGTCGGCGAGGGTCGCACGTTCGCGGTCGACGGGCGCCAGGTGGCGGTGTTCCGGTTGCGCGACGACTCGCTGCGCGCGCTCGACGCGGTGTGTCCGCACCGCGGTGGGCCACTCGCCGACGGGCTCACCGACGACTGCGTGGTGGTCTGCCCCCTGCACGGGTACGCCTTCGACTTGGCCACGGGCTGTGAGACATCCGGCACCGATCTGGCGGTCCGGAGCTATTCGGTGAAGGTGTCCGACGGCGCCATCCAGGTCACGCTGTAGCCCGCTACCACATACGTCTGACACGAATTACGCTGCGAGACAGGTTCATCCACAGCGTGGCTGTTATCCCCAGATGACCGCTGACGCCGTGGCGGGTACGGCGGTAGGCGAATAGGTTCGACGGTATGTTCGACCGTCTCGTCAGCAGCGCCGCCACCCCGGGTGAGCGGGTGCGGGCGTACGCGCGAGTGGAGAACGCCGCCTGCGCGGCGCGGTTGTCGGCGATGGCCGATCTGCTGGAGCGGGCCTACGCCGCGTCAGGGTCGGCCGATCGGGAGCAGTGGCGCTGTGACAATTGGTCCTCGGTGTGCGCGCAGATCGGTGCGGCGCAGACACTGACCAGTGGAATGGTCAACGCGCTGCTGACCAATGCGGTCGTCCTGCGGGATCGGCTGCCCAAGGTCTCCGCGGTCTTCGCCGAGGGGCTGATCACCTATCTGCTGGTGCGCACCATCTGCCACCGGACTGCGCTTGTGCAGGACGCCACTGCACTGCGGGCGATCGACGCTGAGTTGGCGGAGCAGCTGCGCCATTGGGGGGCAAAGTCACTGAGTCAGACCGACGCCGACATCGACACCCTGGTGCTGCGGCACGACCCGTATGCGGTGCGCCGGGCCGAGGATGTGGTGCGCACGACGGGAGTCACCGTGCACACCGATGGCACCACCGGGGTCGCTCATGTGGATGCGACCGTCACCGCGACTGACGGTGCGGCATTCGATCGGCGCGCCGACATGCTGGCCCGCACGGTGTGCGATCGTGATCCGCGCACGCTGAATCAGCGCCGCGCAGCAGCGTTGGGAGCGATGGGCTTTGGCTGGGACCGGTTGCCCTGCATGTGTGAGGAGCCCGATTGCGACGCCGTCGCCAGACCGCCTGTGGGCGGGGTCGTCATCCACGTCATCGCCCGTGAGGACGCCGTCGGCAGCGTGGGCGACCGCGCTACAGCTGAGGCTGAACCCGAATCCGAGGCTGTGCCGGCTCCCCCTCCGCCGCCACGAACAGGCGAACTGATCGCGCAGCGTCGCGCCCTGGCAGGCAAGTCGCCGAGGCTGTTGTCGAAACCGCTACGCGAGTACACCCTCACGCAGCTCGTCTGCGAACTACGCGCAGACCGGGGCGAGTTCAGTCCGGCGTCGCCAGGAATCGTCATCGGCGGTCCGGTACTCCCCGCGGCAGTCGTGGCGCAACTATCGATGCATGCCACAACCAAGAAGCTGATCCATCCGGGCCAAGCCGCACCGGAACCTCGCTACCGACCCTCGCAAGCGCTGGCCGACTTCGTGCGGTCCCGAGACTTGACCTGCCGTCATCCCGGCTGCACTCGGCCGATCGATGACCTCGACCACACCGTTCCCTACCCCTGGGGACCGACGTGCGCGTCGAACATGGCTGGCTACTGCCGTCACCACCACCTGCTGAAAACCTTCGGGCCGGGCTGGTCGAACGTGCAGTATCCCGACGGGACGATCGTGTTCACCGACCCCGACGGACAGACCTCGACGAGCTACCCGGGCAGTCGATTGTTGTTCCCCGAGCTGTCCGCACCGACCGCATCCGTCCGCGAGTGCGGCACCCCTCCCCCGAAACATACCGCGGGCCTCACCATGCCGAAGCGGCGGATCACCCGCGCAGAGGCGCGTCGACAACGCGTCGATGCCGAGCGAAAACGCAACGCGCCCTGGGCGGAACGGTATCTGCGCGAGTCGCTCCCGGCGTTCTAGCAGATCACTCCTCGGCGGGTTTGACCGCCAGCACTGGCTTGGGGCACTCCAGGATCAGTTTCTGCGCCACGCTGCCGAGCAATAGCTTGCCGACCGGGCTGCGGTGCCGGATGCCGACCACGAGCAGCTGCGCATCGTCGCGGTCCATCGCGGCGAGGAGTTCGTCGGCGGCGTCGACACCCACCGGCTGGGTCAGCTGGTAGGCCACGCCGCACTCCTGCAGCCGCGCCTCGACGTCGTGCACCTCCTCCTGCCCGGCGAAGCGCGAATCCACATATGACTCACCGGATGTCGCGTTGATCACGAACAGGTCGGTGTCGCGCAGCTTGGCCTCGGAGATGCCGTGTTCGAGCGCGGCGTGGCCGTAGGGGTCTGCGGTGTATCCGATGACGATCACAGCTGGCCCGCCTTCTCTCGTTGATCCTTGTCGTCCTCGACCACCAGGAGTGACTCCTCGCTGCGGTGCATCAACCGAAGCACCAGCGGCGCCAGCAGCAGCAGGGCCATCAGGACGTAGGTGACGATGGCGACCGGCTCGGTGAACAGGCTGCTCCAGTCTCCGCCGCCGAGTTGCAGGCTCTGCCGGAGTTGCCGTTCGATACGCGGTCCCAGGATCACCCCGATGATGAGCGGCAGCACCGGCAGTCCGAAGCGGCGCATCATCAGACCCATCAAGCCGAACACGAGCAGCAGGATCAGGTCCAGCGGTTGCAGGTTCACCGCGAAGGCACCGAGCGTGGCGAAGAACAGGATGCCCGCGTACAGGTAGGGACGCGGCGTGCGCAGCAGCTTGGCCCACAGCGGCGCTAGCGGCAGGTTGAGCACCAGCAGAAGGAAGTTCCCGATGAACAGGCTCGCGATCAGCGTCCAGATCAGCAGCGGCTCTTTCTCGAACAGCGTCGGACCGGGTTGGATGCCGTAGGACACGAACGCCGTCAGGATCACCGCCGCGGTGGCGTTGGTCGGCAGACCCAGCGACAGCATGGGCACCAGCGTGCCTGCCGCCGAGGCGTTGTTGGCCGCCTCGGGACCGGCGACACCTTCGATGGCGCCCTTGCCGAACTCCTCGGGATGCTTCGAGAGCTTCTTCTCGGTGATGTAGCTGAGGAACGTCGGGAGCTCGGCGCCGCCTGCGGGCAGGGCTCCGAACGGGAACCCGAACGCGGTGCCGCGCAACCACGGCTTCCACGACCGGCCCCAGTCCTGCTTGCTCATCCACGGTCGTCCCACCGGGATGACATCGGCCGGGCGCCGACGCAGATGCGCGGCCACCCACAGCGCCTCACCGACGGCGAACACGGCGACCGCGATCACGACGATGTCGATCCCGTCGGCCAACAGCGGGATGCCGAACGTGGCACGCGGCTGACCGGTCAGCGAGTCGATGCCGACGATGCCGATCGCCAGGCCCAGCAGCAGCGAGATCATCCCGCGCATCTTCGACGAACCGAGCACCGCGGTCACCGCGACGAGCGCGAACAGCATGATCGCCAGGTAGGACGGCGCACCGAGAGTGACCGCGAACCTGGAGATCGTCGGCGCGAAGGCAGCCAGCAGCGCGGTACCGATTGACCCCGCGACGAACGATCCGATCGCTGCTGTGGCGAGTGCTTGGGCCGCCCGCCCCGCTTTCGCCATCTTGTTGCCCTCGATCGCGGTGATCACCGACGACGATTCACCAGGGGTGTTCAACAGGATCGAGGTGGTCGAGCCGCCGTACATGCCGCCGTAGAAGATGCCGGCGAACATGATGAACGCCGCACTGGGGCTGACGTTGTAGGTGATGGGCAGCAGCAACGCCACGGTCATGGCAGGTCCGATACCCGGTAGCACGCCGACCGCGGTGCCCAGCAGCACGCCGATCACGGCGTACAGCAGGTTCATCGGGGTGGCAGCCTCGGCGAAGCCCTGGAGCAGCCAGTCGAAGTTTCCCATTTACAGAATCCCATCCAGAACGCCTGCGGGCAGCGGGATTCCGAGCCCGGAGTAGAACCCATAGAAGGTGCCGACGGCCAGCACGGCCCCGATCACGATGTTGCGCACGTAATGCTTGCTGCCGAGCACGGTGGCGCACCCGGCGAAGAACAGTGCACCGGCGATCGCCCAGCCGAGTGGCTCGACGAGCACGATCAGCAGGATGAACATTGCGACGAGCAGGCCGACGGTGCGCCAATCGCTGGGCATGTCGGGGTCGATGTCCTCCCCCGCGTCCGCCTCGCCGCGAAAGCCGCGCGGTATCGCCACGGCCAGCACCACCGCCATCGCCAGCAGCCCGATGCCGATCGCAATCGGAAACAGCCGCGGGCCAACGGGATCGACTTCGGCGTATCCGCCAGGCATGGACACGCCGTCATAGACCAGGAATGCCCCGACGATCACCATCACCGCGCAGACGACATACTGCGCGTAGTCCGGGCGAGCCGGCGCCTTCGTGGTCTCAGTGGTGTTCTGTGCGGCCTTGTCGGTGTCACTCATGTGAGCCCCAGATCCGTCAGCGTCGTCTCCACGCGCTGATCCTGTTCGGTGAGGAAGTCTTCGAACGGCTGCCCGGTCATGAACGCGTCGGTCCACCCGTTCTTCACCAGCGCCTCTTTCCAGGCGTCGGTCGCATGCATCTCTTCCAAGACCTTGACCATCGCGGCCTTGTCGTCGTCGGAGATGCCTGGCGGGGCAAGCACTCCGCGCCAGTTGGTGAAGGTCAGGTCGATCCCGGCCTCGCGCAGGGTAGGCGCGTCGACTCCTTCGACGCGCTCGTCACCGGAGACCGCGAGCACCCGCACCTGACCCGATTCGATCTGGTCGACGTACTCGCCGAGCCCGGAGGTGCCCGCGGCGATCTTGTTACCCAGCAGCGCGGTCAGAAGGTCGCCGCCACCGTCGTAGGACACAAAGTTGACCTTGGTCGGGTCGACGCCGGCCGCCTTGGCGGTCTCCATCGGGAACAGGTGATCAGGGCCGCCCGGGTTGGAGCCGCCACCGACGGTGACCTTGGCCGGGTCGGCCTTCCACGCGGCCACGAAGTCGGCGACGGTCTTGAACGGCGAGTCGGCAGGAACCAGGATGCCTTCCTGCTCCTCCACCATCTTGGCCAGCGCGGTGGCGTCGGAGGCGCGGGCCTTCGAACCGTTGGTGAACGTCGCGCCGACCACGCCGAGACCCATCATCATCATCAGGTCGCCGTTGCCTTCTTCGTTCATCAACCTGGCCATGGCAACCGTGCCGCCGGCGCCGATGACGTTGAACACCTCGATGCGACCCGTGATCTTCTCGTCCTCCATGATCTTGACGGCGGTGCGCGCCGTCAGGTCATAGCCGCCACCCGGGCTGTTGGGCACCATCATGCGTAGTCGGTGCAGCCCGGTGTCCTCGCCGCGAGTCACGCCGCACGCCGTGAGCAGCAGTGCAGCGATCATGGCGAGGGCGATGCCGGCGACCGGCGTACGCCGGCCCGATGCGAACATGTCGTCCCCCATCAGTCGATTGTGATGCTCAGCAATACTGGACCCCGGCAGTGACTCAGGTCACCCATAAGAACGCAAAGGAAGTATTGGTCATTAAGAACATCTCGCCGCTGCGCAGCCTGGCCGCCCAGTTCCTGGCGTTCCAGCTGATGGTGGTGGCGGTGGTGCTCGTGGCCGTCGCCGCGGTGTCTGTCGCCCAGTCCACCAGCGAGTTCCGGGAAGCCCGCGGGGCGCGGATGATCGCGGTGGCCGAGAACATGGCCTCCGCTCCGATCGTTCGTGAGCGCGTCGAGGCCGGGGCAGGGGATCCCGTCGCGCGCCGAGTCCTCGCCCCGGAGGTGGATCGTGCGGTGGCGCTCTCAGGGGCGAGCCTGGCCGAGATCCTGACCCCGGACGGCACGGTGTGGGTGTCCTCGGATCCGTCGCGCATCGGCACGCGGGTCGACCTCGGTCCGAGCCGGGCCGACGAGGGCCGCGCCTGGTACGGCGACGCCGACATCGACGGCACCCACAGCTTGGTCGGCGAGGTGCCGGTCCTGTCCGCTGACGGTGACGTGCTGGCCATCGCATCGGTCAGCGAGGGATATCCCTCGGTGTGGGCGCTGCTCTCCGGTGCGGGCGAACGACTGCTCATCTATCTCGGCCTCGGGGCAGCGCTGGGCCTGATCGCTTCTTACCTGTTGTCACGCCGGATCAAACGGCACACCCGCGGGCTGGAGGTGGCGGAGATCGCCAGTCTGGCCGACCACCGAGAAGCTCTGCTGCACAGCATTCGCGAGGGTGTGATCGCGGTCAACAACGACGGTGAGATCACCGTGCTCAACGACAGCGCACAGGAGTTGCTCGGCGTCGGCGCCGACGCGGTCGGCAAGCGGGTCGATCAGGTGGGAATCGACCCCACGGTCGCGGCGCTGCTGGTCCCCGGCGAACTCGCTCGCACCACGGACTCCGACGACGACACCGTGGTCGCGACCCGGACACGCGTGCTGGCGCTGAGCCGGCGCGCCGCCACCAGCGGCGGCGAGCACATCGGCACCGTCACCACGATGCGCGACAGCACCGAACTCGCGGCGCTGCAGGGCCAGTTGTCCTCGCACAAGAGCGTCACGGACACACTACGCGCGCAGACCCACGAGTTCGCCAACCAGCTGCACACGATCTCGGGCCTGGTCCAGCTCGGCGAGTACGATGCCGTGCGTGACCTGGTGGGCACGTTGACGCGGCGGCGCGCGGAGATCAGTGACGCTGTGACACAACGCATCTCCGACCCCGCGGTGGCGGCCCTGCTGATCGCCAAGACTTCGCTGGCGGCAGAGAGTGGAGTCGCACTGTCACTCGCGCCCGAATCACACCTGGCACCGCTGGAACCCGCCGTGGCCACCGACGTGATCACGCTGCTGGGCAACCTGATCGACAACGCGGTCGACGTGTCGGTGGGCTCACCCGATCCGGTTGTCGCGGTGCGCATCGACGACAGTGCGGGCCTGCAGATCACGGTGCGCGACACCGGACCCGGTGTGCCCGAACACCTTCGAGAGGCGATCTTCGCCCGGGGGGTGACGTCCAAATCGGATGTACCGGGCGGGCGCGGGATCGGCTTGGCCCTGGTGCGGTTGGTCACCGCGGCACACGGGGGCACCGTGGATGTCCGCAATGTCGCCGACGGCGGTGCGCAGTTCACGGTGCGCCTTCAGGCGGTGCGAACCCATGCGTGACGTTCTCGTCGTCGACGACGATTTCATGGTCGCCGAGATCCATCGCCGCTTCGTCGACCGGGTGGACGGCTTCCGCGTGGTCGGGGTGGCGCGCAGCGGCGAGGAGGCGCTGCGCGCGGCACGTGACCTGCACCCCGACCTGATCCTGCTTGACGTCTATCTGCCCGACATGACAGGCCTGGAGGTGCTCAAGCAGTTGCGCTCCGCCGGTGACGGCGTCGGCGTCATCATGATCACGGCGGCACGCGAACTCGACACGGTCAGCGGCGCGCTGGACGGCGGTGCCGCCGACTACCTGATCAAGCCGTTCGAGTTCGACCAGCTGCAGACGAAGCTGCTCGCGTTCGCCGCGCGCGCCGATGCGCTGGAATCGGCGGGCGGAGTGGACCAGTCGTTGATCGATTCGCTGTTCGGCGGACCCACGGCGCCCAAGGAGCCACCCAAGGTGCTGCCCAAGGGGCTCGGCGCCGAGACCGGCGAACTGGTGCTCGCCGCGGTGCGCGATGCCGGTGAGGTTTCTGCGGCGGAATGTGCTGACCTGGTGGGCATTTCACGCGTCAGCGCGCGGCGCTACCTCGAGCACTACCTGGGCACCGGGACGGTCGAACTGCGCCTGCAGTACGGCGTGGGCCGGCCCGAGCGGCGGTACCGGCTGGTGCGGTAGAGCTCACAGCACCGGGCGGTCGGTCACGACGCCGATCCCGACGCCGTCAGCGATCGTCGCACCGGTCGGGCTCGACAACGTCACCAGGAAGTTCTCCGTGCCTTCGAGGAGGGTATCGCCGAACACCACGACGGTCACCGTCTTGCTGGTCTCCCCCGGCTGGAAGGTCACCATGCCCGTCGCGGCCCCGTAATCGTCGCCGCCGCGCGCTGTTCCATCCGAGGTGGCGTAGCGCACCGTCACCGGCTGCGTCGACGGCGCGGTGAGCGACACCACGAACCGGGCGAGCACCCCGGGGTTGCCCTCCTCGAAGTCGAACTGAATGGCCGACAGGTAGGCCATTTTGGCCTCGTTGACCGTCTTCCAGTCATCGGCCAGCACGCCTCCCGTGTCGGTGGAATTCGGGTTCCAGGACCAGAAGGTCCACGACAGGTCCTGTGTTCCCGCCGGGATGTCGATGGTGCCGTCGTTGTCGAAGTCCCCCGACAGGTAGGAGGTGATGGCCTCGTACCAGATGACGTCCTTCGGGTCGGTGAGTCGAGTCCCGAACTCGCCCAGATACACCGGGGCGATGTTCTGCTCGTAGAGGTAGCCCCACATCTGGTCGAACTTGTCCGGCAGTGCCGCGCCGAAGTTCGGCGCCGTGAACCACGGCTGGTTGTAGACCGAGTTGGGGTAATCGTGCGGCGAGTACACGACCCGGTTGGCCACGTTCAGCACGATCGGGCGGTCTTTCACGCCCATCAAATTGCCACCCCACCAGTAGGATTGACCTTGATAAGTGGCCACGCCCTCGACGAAGATCAGCCACTTCGGGTTCACGGCCAAGATCGCGTTACCCGCCCGCTCGGCGGCTGCGGCCCAGTCGTTGGCGCCGCCGCCACCCCAGGTGCCGTTGTAGGGCTCGTTGTGCAGATCGGCACCGATCACCGTCGGGTTGCCCGCGTAGCGCTGGGCCAGCATCTGCCAGTCGGCGATCCAGGACGCCTCAGAGTACTGGCTGTTGTACCAGAGCCCGTTCTCACTGGTGCCCGCGCCGGCTGTGCTGCGATGGTGGTCGAGGATCACCCGCATCCCGATGTCCCCGGCATAGGCGACGATCTTGTCCATCACCTGTATCGATGTCAGCCCCGCGAGATCGGGGTTCTTGGCGAGGTCGATTCCCGTTGGGGCCGCGGTGCTGTGCAGCATCGCGCTGGAGTACGGCAGTCTGATGGTGTTGAAGCCCAGATCTGCCATCTGGTCCATCATGTCCTTGTAGTTGCGCGTCCACAGGCCGTGTGGCGCACGGATGTCACTCTCGAAGCCGAACCAGTTGACCCCGGCGATCTGCACCGGCGTGCCCGCCGCATCGACGATCTGGTTGCCAAAGGTCGAGAAGTACCCGGTGCCCACGGCGCCGCCGGGGGCGCTCTCGGTGACCGCGGCGTCGGAGATGCTCAGCGATACCGGAGGCGGGGCGGCGACGTCGTCATTGGTGATGGTGCCGACCGCGGTGCCGTCGGCGATCGTGGCGCCGCCCGGGTTGGACAGGGTGAGGGTGAAGGTCTCGTTCGGTTCGATCGCCGTGTCGCCGAGGACGGACACTCGAATCTGTTGGGTGAGCACGCCGGGAGCGAAGGTCACCGTTCCCGATGAGGCGGTGTAGTCGGCGCCCGCGGTCGCGGTGCCGTTCGACGTGGAATAGCCGACGGTGACCGGACCGGCCGATGCCTTCGACAGAGTCACCACGAACGTCATCGACGTTGTGCCGCTGTTGGTTTCCGTCACCGCCGCGTCGGCCACCGAGAGGGCCGGTGGCTGCGCGGTGGCCTGCCCGTTGACGGCGAGGTTGGCCACGGTTGCCGCGGCCCCGCCCGGGGAGGCTTGGAAGCCGAAGCTGACCGTCTTGCCCGCTGCCACGGTCGGATTCCACGTCGCGTTGCGAACCACGTAGTGATCACCGGTATGGCTGACGATCTCGGCGTTCCAGATGTTGCTGATCTGCGCCGGGGTGTCGAACTCGACCGTCCAGCCGGCCAGGCCGGACGGGCCCGCGGTCACCGTGACGGCCCCGGTGAACCCCGACCCCCAGTTGTCGGTGACGGCGAAGGACGCCGACGAGTTGCCCGACCCCGGTGTGGCGACATCGTCATTGGTGATGGTGCCGATCGCCGAGCCGTCGGCGATCGTGGCCCCGGTGGGGTTCGACAAGGTGAGCGTGAACGTCTCGTTCTGTTCGACCGTGGTGTCGCCGATGACCGGGACGCTGATCTGCTGACTGGTCACCCCCGCGGCGAAGGTCAGGGTGCCGGAGCGCGCCGTGAAGTCCGTTCCTGCGGTGGCGGTTCCCTGGGCCGTCGTGTAGGAGACGGTGACCGGTGTGGTCGAGGGCTTGTCGAGAGTGACCGTGAAGACGAGATTCTTGGTGCCGCTGTTGGACTCGACGACAGCTGCGTCGGCGACCGACAGCTTGGGCGGTACCGCGGTCGGATTCTGACCGATGGGGGTGCCGTTGACGACGAAATTCGTTGCGGTGGCCGAGCTGCCGCCCGGCGACGCCTGAAAACCGAATTCCACGGTCTGGCCCGCCCCGACCTTGGCGTTGTAGGCGGCGTTGCGCACCACATAGTGGTTGCCCACCCGGCTGACGATCTCCGCGTTCCAGATGTTGCCGATCTGCGCCGCCGAGTCGAACTCGACTGTCCAGCCGGTCAATCCGGCAGAGCCGGCGGTCACCGACACCGTGGCGGTGAAACCGGAGCCCCAGTCGTCGTTGACGGTGTACTTCACCGAGGTGTTGCCGCTGGGCGTTCCGGTGGTGGCGTCATCATCGGTGATGGTGCCGATCGCGGTACCGTCAGCGATCGTGGCCCCCGTCGCGTTCGACAACGTCACGGTGAAGGTCTCGGCCGATTCGGCGGAGGTGTCACCGACGACGTCGACGTGCACGGTCTGGGACGTCACGCCCGGCGCGAACTCGATCACGCCCGTCGTGCCGGTGTAGTCGGCACCGGCGACCGCGGTGCCGTTCGACGTCGCGTACCGCACCGTCACCGTCTGGGTGGACGGCTTGTCCAACGTGACCACGAACAGGAAGTGCGAGTGGTCGCCGTTGCCTTCGGTCAGTGTCATGTCGGCGATCGAGATCGCCGGCGGTGGACCGGAGATGGGGTTGACCGTCCCGAAGTCGTTGAACACTGCGCTGAAGCCACCGGCCGGCGTGTTCGTGCCCGAGGCGTTCGTCGTCGCCTGCCCGAGACTGCCGGGGTAGTCACGGTTGAGCGACCACATGGACAGCATGCCGAGGCCGTTGGCGCGGGCGAAGTTCTCCAACGCCTGCGCGTCGGCGACGGTGAACACCTCGGTCAGCACGTCGTTGACACCGATCATCGGCGTGACACCCAGCTGGTTCCAGCCGAAGGTCTGCCCGTAGGTCGAGAACAACGCGGTCAACTGCGCGTGGGTGGACTGCGCGGCCGCAACGGCCCACGCCCCCATCGTCTTTGCGTTCGGCCCGCTGGTGGGCGCGGCCGACTCACCGTAGTCCATTGCCATGATGTTCACGCCGTCGAGCTTGACCCCCGCAGCGAGAGCGGTCCGCACGACGTTCACGCCGTCGGCGGTCAGTCCGGTGGGCAGGACCGGAAGGGTGTACCAGATCTCGAGATCCGGCATGCGTTGCTGCAGCAGCTTCAGCGCCTGGGCGTTGAGCAGGATCGACGCGGGATCGGCCACTGCCGCGCCCTCGATGTCGAAGTCGATGCGGTTGAGGCGATAGGTGGTGACGATGCCGGCGTACGCGTCGGCCAGCGCCGCAGCGCTCAGTCCGCGGGCGGCGTACCACTGCGCCAGGCTCGTACCGGACGCCCCGCCGAGCGAGATCATCACGTCGCCGCCGGCAGCCTGCAGCGCCGCGATCGACTGGTTGATCGCGGTGGCCTGCTCGAGCGTCGAATCGGGGGTCAGCGCCGACAGGCCGGCCCAGCCCGGCTTGCCGTCCGGCGTCGCCTGCAGGAAGCCCAATGTGAACAGTGAGACGCCGCGCTGCTGGGCCAGCGCCACCAGGTTGGGTACCGGCCAGGCGCCCATGTCGACGTAGGCCGCGAAAAACGCCTCGCCCCAGAGGGCGTCGCCGGGGTTGCCGGAATTGAGGCCGCCGGTTCCCGGCGTGACGCCCGCGTCGTCGTCGGTGATCGTGCCGACCGCTGTGCCGTCACCGATCGTCGCGCCGGTGGGGTTCGACAACGTCACGGTGAACGCCTCGGTGGACTCGTGGAGGCTGTCGCCCACGATGTCGACGTGCACCATCTGCGTCGTCACGCCCGGCGCGAACGTCACGGTGCCCGCCGTCGCAACGAAATCTGTTCCGGCAGTTGCGGTGCCGTTCCCGGTGGTGTAGCGCACCGTCACCGTGTCGGTCGAGGCCTTGTCCAGGGTCACCACGAACATGAAGTGGCTGTGCTCGCCGTTGCCTTCCACGACGGTCAGGTCCGCGATCGAGACCGCGGGCGGCGTCGCGGGGGCCTGGTCGACGTCGTCGTTACCGATGGTGCCGATCCCGGTGCCGTCGGCGATCGTGGCGTTGACCGGGGCCGAGAGGATCAGCGTGAACTGCTCGTCGAGTTCGACGAGCGTGTCACCGTTGACGGTGACCAGCACCGTCTTGGACGTTTCTCCCGGCGCGAAGACGAGGGTGCCGACCGCGGGGACGTAGTCGTTGCCCGCGGCGGTCGCAGTGCCGTTACTCGTCGTGTAGCCGACCGACACCGTGTCGGTCGAGGCTTTCGACAGCGAGACGGTGAACGCCAGAGCGCTGGTACCTGCCTGCCCTTCGGCGGCGGCGGCGTCGCTGACCGACAGTGCCGGCCGCGGGGCCGTGGGTGCCGCTTGATAGATCAGGTTCTGCCACTTGGCCAGTGCGCCGCTGTCGAGGGCGATGATGTTGCTCAGCGTGAGGTCGCCGAGGGCGACACCGGCCAGCGTGTAGCTCTGGTTGTTGGCGGTGATCGCGATCCGCGTGGAGCCGTTGACCTGTGACACGTCGAACTCGGGGGCCTTGAACCAGCCGAAGTCCAGCCGGTCCACGGCGGGGTCGAATTCGAGCACGGTGTGTGCACCGTAGTTCCACGCGATCTTCGTGGTGGTCCCGGTCTGCCCGGCCGGCGGCTGGCCGTTGCCGGCGGCCGTGGGCCACACGGTGGTTCCCGCCACCGGGACGCCCTGCGGCCGGATCTGGGCATCCGGAACCGTTCCGATGCCGAGTTGGAGGTGCAGGCGGTCCTCCCGGACCTGGGCGCTGTGGAAGACGAAGTTGCGCGCCGTGAGCTGGCTCGTGGTGACGCCTTGCAGGATCAGCGCCTGTCCCGTGCCGGCATTGGAGATGACCACACCCTCGGGGGTGTCGCGCATGTACACCTGTTCCCGCGTGCCGTAGTAGCGGAAATCGACCACGTCGCTGGCGGGATCGAACGTCACGCGGTCGATCTGGCCGATTTCGTGGGAGCGTGCGTAGACGGTGTGTGGCTGGGCTGCCACGCCGTGCTCCCACGCCAAGGCACCTGAAAGATCCTGACGCAGATGGTCGTTGACGATCGGGGTGAAGCTGTCGACGGTCAGCTGGCCCAGCGAGACGCCCCGGATGACGGCGGTCTCCCCCGACCATGGGTTGCGGAAGCCGACTCCGTCGGCGGTGTCGACGACGATGAAGTTGTGCACCGACACGTCACCGAGATCGAGCTTGTCCCTGGCCGGGTCGAACCCGACGATGTCAGGTCCCGCCGTCGTGACGGGGTAGACGGAACCAGCGGTGCTCCCCGCCGCGGCCATCGTGGTCATCTGCGCGTCGGCGCCGTTGAGTCTCACCGTCACCGGCACCCGTGTGCGGCCGGTGAACAGCCCCGCGCCGGCGTCCCGGACAGCGACCACGAACGAGTCGCTGCCGCCGGCTTCAGTCAGGCGCGCTCCGGCGGTGTAGCTGAAGTGACCGGTGTCGTCGATGACCACGTCCCCGCGCCAGGGTTGACGAATCACCCGGTAGGACAGCGCATCTCCGTCAGGGTCGGCCGCATTCATCGAGCCGGTGACGATGCCGGGCGCGAGTGGCTCTGACATGGTGGGGACCGCGGTGGGCCGGTGATCGACCGACGTCCTGTCGATCTCGCGCCGCAGCGTCCCCAGAACCGCGGTGACGAGCTCGAACGACGGCAGCGGCGTCGGGTCATCGCCCGATGCGGAGGGACCGATGCCCAGGACCGACAGAAACCTCGCCACGACGCCGGTGACCGGGGTCGCCGCCCTTGTGTCGCGGGCCGGTACCGACAGCGCCACCACGTCGGGCGGTGAGCCCGCCGCCCTCCCCGGATCCGGTGGGATCGGCGATGTCGCAGTCCGCGCGGACACCTCAGGTGCAGCCCCGTCGGTGCGGTCGAAGGCGGCCTGGTCGAGCGGTTCGGCAGTCCGCTGTCTTGGCCGATCCCCTCGGTCGAGCCGACTCCGGTGGATCGAGCGGCTGTGTCGAGAATTGCGCGGCTTCTGGTCGGCCTGGGCGCTTTGGTCGGCATCGACCTCGGCGGCGCGGTCGGGTCTGCCCACGGAACGGCCGCCGCCGCCGCCGGACTCGACGGCCGGGGATTGCTCCTCGGCGTCGTTGGCCGGGGACGTTGCCTTCCCGTCACGCCCCCGCTCGGGGGCCGCTGACGACGCGGAGGGCCCGGTATCTGCCGAGACGCCCCGGGCCGAACCCTCGTCGGCAGGATCGGCCGCAGCGGCAGCGGGCAGCGCCACACCGATGCCGAGCGCCACAGCTAACGCCCCGACTCGACCAACATACCGCGCACAACCCATCAGCAACTCACCTCGGTGTCGTAGGAAGAATTCCGCGTGAGCGGTAAAGCGAAATGCAGCGCACCACGGAACGAAATTAACGAGTGTGAAAAGCACTACAGCATGTGCATCAGCGCCGAGTCAAGATCGGTTGGCAAACTCGTCGAAATCAGATGCATCGGGTTCCTAAGCAAATTCCACTTTGTCGCGTATTCGCTGTTCAAGGCGGTGCACTCGACCGCTTCCCTACCGCCCGCAAACTTGGACATCAGGCGGCAGAAAGCGGTCATGCCACCGCCGATGCGCACCTCGAGGACTGTGGCACACACTCGGACAGACATCGACATGCCAATGTCAAATTCGTGTACACAACACACTCGGACATCAGAGCTAGCAAATTCCACGTACTTGACTTGCTGTAGATCGGCTAACTTTTTGATGGAAAGCGGCCGGATACCGGAGCTGCGTGGGCCGCGCCGCGCCGCGGGCCCGACGAACGCCGGGAGCGGTGATGACGGTCGGTACGTGCTCGATCAACTCGGTCCGAGATAATGGCCGGCGTGGCACCCACGGTTCTGTTCCTGCGTAACGAGCACATGGCCACCGAGGCTCTACTCGGTGAAGCGTTCGCCGACCACGGTTTCGACATCGACCACTTCCAGGTGGTACCGCCCGAGCGGGTCGATGAGCCGGCCGTCGAGGTCACGTTTCCCGATCCGACGGGATACGACGTGATCGTGCCGCTCGGAGCCCGGTGGCCGGTGTACGACCCTGCGCTGCGCGACACGTGGGTCGGCGCGGAGATGGCGCTGCTGCGCGACGCCGCCGACGCCGGGGTCGCGCTGCTGGGTGTGTGCTTCGGCGGCCAGTTGCTCGCGCAGACGTTCGGCGGGTCGGTCGCACGCTCCCCCCGACCGGAGATCGGCTGGTACGACGTTCTCAGCGACCGGCCCGATGTCGTGCCCAGTGGGCAGTGGTTCCAGTGGCACTTCGATCGCTGGACACTGCCACCCGGGGCCACCGAGCTGGCCCGGACCCCCAACGCCTCACAGGCTTTCGTCCTCGGCCGCGCCCTCGCGCTGCAATTCCACCCGGAGATCGACACCGACCTGCTGTCGGCATGGCTGGCCGACGACCGCGATGGCGACGTGGCGGCCGCCGGCCTCGATCACGAACAATTACTCACGCGCACAAGCGAACTCGCCCCCGACGTGGCGACACGGATCCGGACGTTGGTGTCCGGGTTCCTCACTCACGTGGTAGGCAGCTCCCGGCCCAGTTGATGGGCGAGCGCCTCGGCGACATGCCGGTGGCGGAACGGATGCCCTGCGGCCAGGAGTTTGGCTGGCAGCACCCGCTGGCTGGCCTCAGCGAGTTCGCGTGCGCCCTGCGCACCGAGAAGTACGCGCGGTCCCACGCTCGGCACAGGTACGATCGCGGGCCGATGCAGTACTCGCGCAAGCTCTTTGGTGTATTCGGTATTGCGGACCGGCTCGGGAGCCACGGCGTTGACGGGACCTTGCAGCGCGCTGTCGTAGAGCGCCCGATGGTAGACGTCGACCAGATCGTCCAACCCGATCCACGACAGCCACTGCTTCCCGTCACCGACCGGCCCGCCCAAACCGGCCGCGAACAGCGGGCGGAGCAGCTTCAGCGTCCCACCCGCTGCCGCCTGCACGATTCCCGTGCGCACCAACACCACTCGCAGGCCGGCATCTGCGGCAGGTGTGGTTGCCGCCTCCCAGTCGGTGACCACCTCGGCCAGGAATCCGTCACCGCGCGTCCCGTCCTCGGTCAGCGTCACATCGCCGCGGTCATACCCGTAGTAGCCGATCGCCGACGCACTGACGAATGTCGCCGGGCCCTCCTGCGTCGCAGCAGCCAGTTCGGCGAGCCGCCGAGTGGGTTCGATTCGACTGTCCCGGATGGCTTTTCGGTGCGCCTCGGTGAAGCGACCGGCAATCGATTCACCGGCCAGGTGCACGACGGCGTCGACCCCGTGCAGCAGATCCGGCGCAGGCGCAGCCGGGTCCCAGTGGCGTTCGTCGACGTTCTCGGCGGGATGCCGCACCAGCCGGATCACCCGGTGCCCGCCGGTGGTGAGGAACGCAGACAGCGCAGCGCCGACCAACCCCGATGCTCCGGTGACCGCGACGACCAGGGGTTGCGCGCCGGCCTCCTCGGCGCGCCGGTGGGCGGCGAGATCGCCGATGAGCTGCCGGTGTCGGTAGGCGAACATCGGCCGCAACAGCGCCGCAGGTACCGCCGTCTCGACGCGATCATGGATCCGGGTGCCAGACCCGGCCTCGTCGAAGGTGTGGACGTGTCGCCAGCGCCCGGCCAGGCGGGCCGGCCACGACGTCACGCCGTCGGAGGACAGTTCGTCGACGAACCGGTGTCCGGAGACGTAGTCCGCGGGTTGATGGCGGGCCACCCAACGCAACCCACCCGGCAGCCCGAGCACGGCGACGCCGTCGGCCAGGGACTGCGCTTCGGAGACCACGGTCATCGGCTGGAACGGCGGAACGAGGCGCCGCATCGCGCCCGGTCGGGTGTGCCAGTCCCACACGTCCCGCAGCGGATGCTCCAGGACGCTGTCGTATTCGATGCCCATGACCCTCCTCGCCATCGTCGTCGCTCAGGCATTCGTCACCGAGATCAGCCCGGATTGGCGGCTCGGCTGCGCAACATGGTCGCCCAGGGCGATACTGCTCGCAGCGAAGGATGACATGACCAGAACCGCGCGAACTTTCCGCGACCGCAGCGACGCAGGCCGCATCCTCGCGCGTGATCTCGGCTACCTCCGCGATCGGTCGGACACCGTGGTGCTCGGACTCGCGCGCGGCGGGCTGCCCGTCGGCAGGGAGGTAGCGACGTACTTGGGGGCGCCGCTTGAGGTGTGCATCGTGCGCAAAGTCGGTGCGCCGCAGTGGCCCGAGCTCGCGTTGGGGGCGGTGGCCAGCGGCGGCGCCGTGGTGCTCAACGACGAACTGATCGGCACTCTGGAACTGGACGACGGCCAGGTGCGCGAGCTGGTGGAGCGGGAGACCGCCGAACTGCGCCGCCGCGAACTCGCCTACCGTGGCGGGCGGGCGGCCCTCGACCTCAGCGACCGCACAGTGATTCTCGTCGACGACGGCATTGCGACCGGCGCCAGCATGGTGGCCGCCGCCCGTTCGGTGCGCCGCGCCGGCGCTGCCCGCGTGATCGTGGCGGTGCCGGTGGGACCGACGTCCGTGCGACGCACCCTCAAGCGAGAAGCCGACGAGGTGGTGTGCTCGACCATGCCCGCCGGCTTCCATGCCGTGGGTCAGGTGTACGCCGACTTCCACCAGATGACCGACGACGAGGTACGCAATGCCCTGGAGCCGCCCAAAAGTGTTACAGACTAACCAGATTCAGTTCTTGGGCGGGTCTTCGTCGGAACGTTCGGCGGCAACAACGGGCTGTTCGTCGAGAGCGTCTTCGTCGTCGTCGGTGGCGACCGGAGCCTCGTCGGGATAGTCCTCGTAGGGCTCCGCGTCGACCTCGTCGGCGGATTCGTCCTCGACGGTCTCGTCCGCGGCTTCGTCGGCCGAGCCCTTCGAGCGGTCGCGCAGCGCATCGACGATCAGCAGCACCACGCCGACCACGCTGGCCGCGATGCACACCCAGGCGATCAGCTCATTACTGGTGACAACCGCAAGGACCAGGGCGGCCAACCCGATGACGGCGAGGACGAGCGCGACGATGAGCATGCGGATGCGGGACTAGTTGTTGCCTCGATTGAACTGGTTGAACCCGCCGTCGCTGTTGGCGCCGGAATCGACGGGGGCGGCCGAGCCGCGCTGGCCGAGCTCTTCGAGCTGCGACTCCAGGTAGGTCTTCAGGCGCGTGCGGTATTCGCGCTCGAACGTGCGCAGCTGCTCCAACCGGCCTTCGAGCACGGTGCGCTGCTGATTGATCGTGCCCATGATCTCGGAGTGCTTGCGCTCGGCGTCGGCTTGCAGGGCATCGGCCTTCTCCTGAGCCTGTCGCAGCTGCGCCTCCGAGCGGCTCTGCGCATCGGCGAGCATCGCATCGGCGCGCTGACGCGCCTCGGTCACGGTGGTCTCGGCGGTTTGCCGGGCCTCGGTGACCATGGCGTCGGCCTGCGCACGGGCGTCGGAGAGCATCTTCTCCGACTCGGCCTTGGCGCTGTTGGTCAGGCGATCCGCGGTGTCCTGTGCCAGGCTGAGCACCTTGGCCGCGCGCAGGTGCTGATCCTCGGGGGCCGGCGCGGCTTGCTGCGGGGCGGGCGCCTCGTAGACCGGCTGCGGGGCCGGCTCGGGCTCGGGCTCCGGCTCGTACACCGGCAGTGTCTGGGTCGGCTGGGCAGCGGCCGCTCCACCGGAGCGCGCCGAGGCGAGCTCGGAGTCGAGTTCAGCGACCCGCTGCCGCAGGTCGGTGTTCTCTTCGATCAGACGGGACAGTTCGTTTTCGACGAGGTCGAGGAAGGCGTCGACCTCGTCCTCGTTGTAGCCGCGCTTGCCGATGGGTGGCTTGCTGAACGCAACGTTGTGCACGTCGGCAGGAGTGAGCGGCATCGTCTGCCCCCTTGAGTCTGGACCGTCAAAACGATCTCACAGTGTAAAGCCTGGCTTGAAGGTAACTGGCGTCCATCCTGTCACACCAGACCCTACGGTTGCAGTCGAGGGCGATAAATACATCGAATCTCCACCTTCACCTGCACCTGAGGGCGCCCGGGACATCCCGGTTGACGCCGGGAAACGTCCAGCTCCCGACTGCGTCAGACCGCCGCGCCGAACGCGAGTTGCATTCCGATGAACGCAACCAGCAACAGCACCATGATCGACAGATCGAAGCGCACCGCCCCGATGGTCAGTTGCGGGATGATGCGCCGCAGCAGTTTCACCGGGGGATCCGTCAACGTCATGATCACCTCGAGCACCACCACGGTCGCCCCGCGGGGGTGCCAGTCCCGGCTGAACGAGCGGATGAACTCGACAACGACCCGGGCGATCAGCAGCAGCCAGAACACGAACAGCGCGAAACCCAGGATCTCGAAGAAGAGCCCCAACGGAAGGTGACCTCACTCGCAACAGATGTGACGGGGAAAGCCGGCGTCACGGATGCGCCGGCCTCGCCAGCCTACCCGGGCAGCGAGGGTGAGCGACCGCTGGTGTCCGCGCTACTGGTAGGCGTAGAAGCCGGCTTCGGCGATCCGGCGGCGCTGCTCGGCGGTGACGTCGACATCGGCCGGGGAAAGTAGGAAGACCTTGGTGGCCACCTTGTCGAAGGAGCCACGCAGCGCGAATGCCAGTCCGGCCGCGAAGTCGACCAACCGCTTGGCGTCTGCGTTGTCCATCGAGACCAGATCCATGATCACCGGGGTGCCGTCGCGAAAGCGCTCACCGATCGTGCGGGCCTCGCTGTAGTCCTTGGGCCGCAGCGTGGTGATCTTCGCCAGCGGGCTGCCCGCTTCGAACAACTCGGCCATTCCCCGCGGGTCCATCGCCAGCGCACCGCGAGTCGACCCTCGCATGGCACCGAATCGCGGTGGCGTGCGGTCGAATTCACGCGGCGACCGCATCCGCGGCTCGAACCGGCCGTCATCAAAACCACCGGGCATACCACCCCGGTAGGGGGCCGGCTCGTCGTAGTCGCGGCGCCGCGCCTCCGGTAGGTCGTCGTAGCCGCGCGCGTAGCCGTCGTCCTCGAAGCGATCCTCGCGGGGACGGCGGTAGCTACGGGCGGGACCGCGCTCGTCGTCCTCGTAGTAGTCGTCCTCGTAGTCGTCCATCGGGGCCATACCGAAGTAGGCCTTGACCTTGTGCAGTGTGCTCATTGTGAGGACCCCTCGTGCGGTGATGACCTGTGGCCGATGTGCTGAGAGTCGGAAGACTCTGTTGTCTGTGATGAAGGTGTGACTCGTGTGACTTCTGGAGGTGACGTTAGCGGTCGTGCGCCCAACAGCGCGGTACCGACACGCACACACGTCGATCCGTGTCGCACGGCAGCTTCGAGGTCTCCGGACATGCCCGCCGACAGCTCGAGTGGTCGCCCGTACCGGTCCTGGACCCGCTGGCGCTCGTCGGCCAGCCGCGCGAACGCCGCGTCGGCGTCGGCGTCCAGCGGCGGGATCGCCATCAACCCCACGAATGTCAGCGCGGGTGCGTCCTCGACGGCGGCGCACAGGTCGTCGAGCCGTTGGGCGGCCGCGACGTCGATTCCGCCGCGGCTCTCGTCACCGTCGAGGCTGACCTGCACGAACACCCGCAACGGCTCGTCGCGCGCCGCGCCGTCCAGCGCATCGGCCGCCGAGCGGGCCAGTGCGGCAACGACTTTGGGGTTGTCGACGGAATGCGCGGCGTACGCCCACATGCCGATGGAGCGCGCCTTGTTGCGTTGGATGCGGCCGATCATGTGCCAGCGGACGTCGCTGCCCAGGTCGGACAGTTCGGCGATCTTGCGCGTGGCCTCCTGATCGCGGGACTCCCCGAAGGACCGGCACCCCAGCCGGTACAGCATCGCGACGTCGGAGGCCGGGAAGAACTTGGTGACCGGCAGCAACTCGATCTCTTGTGCGGCGCGGCCCGCCGCCTCGGCCGCACGCGCAACACGGGCACGCAGGTGCTCGAGATTGTCGCGTAATTCCTGCTCGCGGTCGGCGGTCACGGCTGCGGCTCGAACCAGATCAGCGACACCAACCGACCCGTCGGTGCACCCCGGCGATGGCTGAACAGGTTGGGATCGGCGTACGTGCAGCGCGGGTCGACGTCGATCGCGGTGACCCCGAGTGAGCGCAGTTGCGCCGCGATCCCCGCGCGCAGATCCAGCCCCGGCGTGCCGCGCCCGGTGGTGACCCTGCTCCCGGGCAGCAGGCGTTCCACCTCGTCGGCCATCTCGGCGGGGACCTCGTAGTTGAGTCCGCTGACCGCCGGGCCCAGCAGCACCGAGAGATCCTCGACCCGCGCACCGGCATCGACCATGGCTTCCACGGCGCGCGGGACGATGCCGCCCGCGGCGCCGACTCGGCCGGCGTGCAGGGCGGCGATCACCCCGCGGCGGGCATCGGCCATCAGCACCGGGACGCAATCGGCGGTCACCACCGCCAGCCCGAGAGACGGCGTCGTCGTCACCACACCGTCAGTGTCGTCGACGGTGATGCCGCCGTGATCGACCACCGCCACCCGGGTGCTGTGGGTCTGGTTCATCCACACGATCCCGTCAACCCCCAGGCCGGTAGCCGTGGCGAGCCGACGACGGTTGGCCGCGACCGCGGCGGGATCATCGCCGACGTGGTCACCCAGATTGAACGTCGCGAAGGGGGGCTTGGACACCCCACCGGCGCGGGTGGTGGTGACGCGGCGCACACGGAACATCACGTGCGAGGCGTGCGTCGCGTCAGTGGCGCATGAACGGCGGCACGTCGACATCGTCGTCGGAGATGCCGTCATCACCGCCGCCGATGCGAACCGTGGCGCCGTTGGTGTGCGCTGCCGGGACACTGGCGGGATCGGCCGACTCGAACAGCGACGAACCGACCCGGCCCGCCTTGCCCGGCGCGATCGACTGGGCCGACGCCGCGGCGGCGGGCTCACCCGTCACGGGCTTGCGGCCCGGACCGGCCGCGTCGAAGCCGGCGGCGATGACCGTCACCCGCACCTCGTCACCGAGCGAGTCGTCGATCACGGTGCCGAAGATGATGTTGGCGTCGGGATGCGCGGCGTCCTGCACCAGCGATGCGGCCTCGTTGATCTCGAACAGACCCAGGTCGCTGCCGCCGGCGACCGACAGCAGCACACCCTGGGCACCTTCCATCGACGCCTCGAGCAGCGGGGAGTTGATCGCGATCTCCGCGGCCTTGAGCGCCCGGCCGTCACCGCGAGCCGAGCCGATGCCCATCAGCGCGGTGCCCGCCGAGCTCATCACACCCTTGACGTCGGCGAAGTCGACGTTGATCAGGCCCGGGGTGGTGATCAGGTCGGTGATGCCCTGGACACCGTTGAGCAGCACCTCGTCGGCGCTGCGGAACGCGTCCATCAGCGAGACCGCGGCGTCACCCATCTGCAACAGCCGGTCGTTCGGGATCACGATGAGCGTGTCGCAGCTCTCGCGCAGCGACTGGATGCCGTTCTCGGCCTGGTTGCTGCGCCGCTTGCCCTCGAAGGAGAACGGTCGCGTCACCACGCCGACGGTCAACGCTCCCAACTTGCGAGCGATCGACGCCACGACGGGCGCCCCGCCGGTGCCGGTGCCACCGCCCTCGCCTGCGGTGACGAACACCATGTCGGCGCCGCGCAGCAGCTCCTCGATGTCGTCCTTGGCGTCCTCGGCGGCCTTGCGGCCGACCTCGGGGTCCGCCCCCGCCCCGAGTCCGCGCGTCGAATCGCGCCCGACGTCGAGTTTGACGTCGGCATCGCTCATCAACAGCGCTTGCGCGTCGGTGTTGATCGCAATGAACTCGACGCCTTTGAGACCCTGCTCGATCATCCGGTTGACGGCGTTGACGCCGCCACCGCCGATGCCGACCACCTTGATCACTGCGAGGTAGTTATGCGGGGGGGTCATCGCATCGCCCTTCCTGCCCTGGTTGCCTGTCATGTCACGGATAACCGCTACGACCAACCCTCAATCTCAACTAGAGGCTTAGAGTTATGTCAAGTTGTTCCGTACATGCAGAACGGTAGGGTGACCGCGCGTCGAAGCCCTGCAGGCGCGCCGACGTGTCGGCACGAATTATTTGACGGTGGGCAGGTCCGGACTGGACACGTCGTAGGTCTTGCCGGGCTGCGTGAGCAGCGCGCCGAGCTTGAGCGCCTTCTCCTCGGTGCGATCGGTCGTCCCCCACACCACGGTGCGGCCGTCGATCAACGTCAGCGTGATCGCCGCCACCGACGGCGCCGACACCCGGCCCACCTGCGCAGCCACCTCCGGCCGCAGCGACGTCACCACCTCGAGGGCGGCCTTGGTGGCCGGATCGTCGGGCCCGGGATTCTCGACGTCGAGGTACGGAATGCCCGGCGGTGGCGGTCCGGTCGCGAAGTCGACGCCGTCCTTGTCGAACAGGTGCACGCCGTCGGGGTAGTCACGAATGACGACCGGCACCCGCTCGACCACGGTGATCCGCAGCGTCGACGGATATTCGCGTTGCACCCGCGCGCTGGCGACCCGGCGGATTCCGGCCACCTTTTCGGCGACCGCGTCGGTGTCGACCTGCAGCAGGGGCGTGCCGGGCGACACCCCGGCCACTGCCACCACCTCGTCCTGGGGCACCGCGCCCAATCCGATGACGACGATGCTGCGCGCCGACATGATCGGCGTGAAGTACAGCAGCAGGCCGATGCCGACGACCAGCACCGCGATCACCGCGGTCCACATCAGCATCTTCAAACCGCGCACCGCGCCGCGCCCCAGCGTCGCCGCATCGGCCGGCGGCGCACCGAGTGTGCGCCGCTTGGCCTCCCGGCGGGCCGCCTCGATGGCGGTGGCCCGCGCCTGCGCGGCGCGGCGCTCCTCCCGTTCGCGGCGCGCGCGCCGACGCGGCCCCTCCACATCGACGGGCTCGGGAGGCGCATCCTGCTCGGGCGTCGGCGCCTGCTCGGGCGTCGGTTCTTGCGTGGCGGGCTCGTCGTCGGTCGGCTCGGTCATCGCAGCGCGGCCAAAATCTCACTGCCCAGCAACGTCACATCGCCGGCGCCCATGGTCACCACCACGTCCCCGGCCTGCGCGGCCGCAGCCACCGTCGCCGCCACCGTGGAGAAGTCGGGCAGATACGTCACGGGCACACTGACCTGCTCGGCGATCGTGGCGCCGCTGACACCTGCCAGGGGTTGCTCGCGAGCGGCGTACACGTCGAGTACGAACACCTCGTCGGCCAGGCTCAGCGCTTCTCCGAACTCACGCGCGAAAGTTGCTGTGCGCGAATACAAATGAGGCTGGAAGACGACGACGGACCGGCCGCCGGTCTCGTCCACCAGCGCCCGCACCGCGGTGAGCGCGGCGGTGACCTTGGTCGGGTGGTGGGCGTAGTCGTCGAAGACCCGCACTCCGGCGGCGGTTCCGATGAACTCGAAACGGCGCCGGACGCCCTCGAAGTCGGCGAGCGCGTCGAGGACGTCGTCGGCCGCAGCGCCGACGTGCGTGGCCGCCAGCAGCGCGGCCAGCGCGTTGAGCGCCATGTGCCTGCCGGGGACGGCCAATCGCATGGTCCTGGGCCGGCTCTCCCCCGCTAGCGCCACCGTGGCCACCGCGCCGGTGCCGCGCTGCTGCCAGTCCAGCAGCTCCCCGGCGAGCTCGTGAGCATCACCAGAGCCATGCCGACTGCCGTAGGGCAGCACCCGGATGCCCAGTGCCGCAGTGCGTTCGGCGAACGCGGCCGCACCCGGATCATCGGTGCACACCACGACCACCCCACCGGGGCGCAGCCGCTCGGCGAACGCGTCGAACACGGCGACGTAGGCCTCTTCGCTGCCGAAGAAGTCGAGGTGGTCGGCCTCGATGTTGGTGACCACCTCGACATCTGGGCGATACTGCACCAACGACCCGTCACTCTCGTCGGCCTCGGCGACGAAGTAGGCGCCGCTGCCGTGGTGGGCGTTGGTGCCCGGCTCGCCGAGGTCACCGCCGACCGCGAACGACGGGTCGAAACCGCAGTGCTGCAACGCCACGATGAGCATCGACGTCGTGGTGGTCTTGCCCGCGGTGCCGGTCACCATCAGCGTGGTGTCATCGGCCATCAGCTCGGCCAGCACAGCGGGCCGCAGGATCACCGGGATCCCACGCCTGCGGGCCTCGACCAGCTCGGGGTTGGTCTTCGGGATCGCGGCGTGCGTGGTGACCACCGCGGTGGGCCCGCCGGGCAGCATGTCCAGCGCCGACGCGTCGTGGCCGATGCGCACCTGCGCACCACGCGCCTGCAGCGCCAGCACGGCGCGCGACTCCTTGGCGTCCGACCCGGACACCAGGCCGCCGCGGTCGAGCAGGATGCGCGCGATGCCCGACATCCCCGCCCCGCCGATGCCCACCATGTGCACCCGCTGCAGGTCAGCCGGCAGCTCCTTGTTGCTCATCGGCGGGTCCGCCCGCCGCGCGCCGCCCGGGCCAGCTCGAGCGCCACCTCGGCGACGCGCCGAGCCGCATCCGGGTGACCCGCCATTTTCGCCGCCGCGGTCATCGCCGCCAGCCGGGCCTTGTCGGTGAGCAGCCCGGCGACGGTGGTGGCGACCAACTCGGGGGTGAGGTCGCGATCGTCGACCAGCAACCCGCCGCCTGCCGTCACCACGGGCAGGGCGTTGAGCCGCTGTTCGCCGTTGCCGATCGGCAGCGGCACGTACACCGCGGGCAGACCGACGGCACTCACCTCGGCCACCGTCATCGCGCCCGATCGGCAGATCGCCAGATCGGCTGCCGCGTAGGCCAGATCCATCCGGTCCAGGTACGGCACCGCGACGTAGGGCGGGTCGCCGGGCGCCGGGGTGCGCAGGTCGAGGGTGTTCTTAGGTCCGTGCGCGTGCAGCACCGCGATGTGCTGCCGGGCCAGGGCGTCCGCCGCCCCCGACACCGCGCGGTTGAGCGACTGGGCACCCTGCGAACCGCCGAAGACCAGCAGCACGGTGTCGTCGTCGGAGAAACCGAAGAACGCGCGCGCCTGCGCGCGCAGCGCGCCGCGATCCAGCGAGGTGATGGTGTCGCGGACGGGTACCCCGACGACTTCGACGGGTCGTCCGAGTCCTGGATCGGGCACCGCGGCGAGCACGCGGGCCGCCGAGCGGGCGCCGACCCGGTTCGCCCACCCGGCGCTGGCGTTCGCCTCGTGGACGACGACCGGGACGCGGCGAGCGGGGCGCATGCTGCGCGCGGCCAGGTAGGCGGGCACGGCGACGTAGCCGCCGAAGCCGATCACGACGTCGGCTCCGACGCCGTCGAGGATGGCACGGGTCTGCCGCACCGCCTGGCGCACCCGCAGCGGCAGCCGCGCCAGATCGGCCGATGGTTTGCGCGGCAGCGGCACCGGGGTGATCAACTCGAGGTGGTAGCCGCGTTCGGGGACCAGCCGGGTTTCCAGCCCGCGGGCGGTGCCGAGCGCGGTGATCCGCACCTCGGGGTCGAGCGCGGTCAGCGCGTCGGCGACGGCCATCGCCGGTTCGACGTGCCCGGCGGTGCCTCCGCCGGCGAGAACCACGGAGATACCACTCACCCGTGACGTTGACCTTCCAGTGTGCGGGCCCGTCGGCCCTGCTTGCGCTGGCCAGCACCATATCCGACGGGCGGGGTCGCCGAGCGCCCCGGGCGCTGTGCCGAGCGCGTCCGCGACGACGTGGCAGCCGGCTTGGGAGCCGATTTCGCGGTGCGGCCCGAGCGGGACTTCAACCGATCGCGCAGCGCTTCGGTGCGAGTGGGCACGTAGGGGGTGGGCAGCGGCAGCCGCAGTAGCCGGTTGACCCGGTCGTCGCGGCCGGCCCGCAGTGCGGCGACGGCCTGTGGTTCGTGGCGCGCGGCGTTGGCCATGATGCCGATCATCAGCAGCGTGGTGGCCGTCGACGTGCCGCCGGCGGAGATCAGCGGCAGCTGCAGCCCGGTGACGGGCAGCAGCCCGACGACATAGCCCACGTTGATGAACACCTGCGACAGCACCCACAGCGTGGCCGTTGCGGTGAGCAGCCGCAGGAACGGATCGGCCGAGCGCCGGGCGATGCGCATGCCGGTGTAGGCGAACAGACCGAACAGGCACAGCAGCCCGGCGGCGCCGATGAAGCCGAGTTCTTCGCCGATGATCGCGAAGATGAAGTCGTTGTGGGCGTTGGGCAGGTAGTTCCACTTCGCGGTGCCCTGCCCGAGACCGTCGCCGAAGACCCCGCCGTTGGCCAGCGCGAAGCGGGCCTGCCGAGCTTGATAACCGGAACCCTGCGCGTCGGCGCCGGGGTTGAGCCAGGCCTGCACCCGCGCCGAGCGGTACCCCGCCGTCATGGCCAGTACCGCTCCCGAAACCGCCACCGCGCCCAGCGAGGTCAGGAACACGCGCAGCGGCAGCCCGGCGTACCACAGCAGACCGAGCAGGATCACACCCATCGACATCGTCTGCCCGAGATCGGGCTGGGACACCACCAGGGCCAGCGCGATGACCGCGGCCGGCACCAGCGGCACGAGCATTTCTTTCAGCGAGGCCTGCTCCATGCGCCGGGCGGCCAGCAGGTGCGCGCCCCAGATCGCCAGCGCGATCTTCGCCAACTCCGAGGGCTGCATCGAGAACCCGGCGATCACGAACCAGCCACGGGAGCCGTTGGCCACCTTGCCGATACCGGGGATCAGCACCAGAACCAACAGCACGATCGTGAACGCGAAGCCGCTGAACGAGAAGCGCCGCATCACCGCCACCGGCATGCGCATCGCGACGTAGAACGCGAACAGGCCGATCGCCGTCCACAGCAGCTGCTTGCCGAAGACGGCCCACGGCGAGCCGTCCATGTCGTAGGAGTACACGCCCGAGGCCGACAGCACCATGGTCAGCCCCATCGTGATGAGCAGCGCGGTGACGGCGATGATCAGGTGGAACGAGGTCATCGGCCGGTCCAGCCACGCCCCGACCCGGGTGCGTGGCGCAGGAGCCCCACCCGCCCCGTTGTGCGAGGAGGTCAGCGCGGGCAGTGCGGTGCCCGCGTCATCGGCGGCCGGATTGGCGCGCCGGTGACGCAGCCGGGCGAGAATCGCGCTCATGTCGCCTCGCTACTGAATCGCTGCGCGCACGGCCGCGGCGAACGTGTCACCCCGGTGCCCGTAGCTGCGGAACTGGTCGAAGGAGGCGCCTGCCGGTGCCAGCAACACCGTGTCACCGGGCCGGGCGAGACTGCGGGCGGCGTCGACGACAGCGGTCATGACGGCTTCGGCCACCGGACCGTCCCCCGCCCGAGCCTGAGTCACACCTGTCACAGCTTTCTCAACCACCCCAGAATCCTCCCCCGTCAGCACCTCGACGACGGGGACATCCGGTGCGTGTCGTGCCAGCGCGTCGGCCACGATCCCGCGATCGCGGCCCAGCAGAACAACGCCGACCAGGCGGTTCGCCTCCGCCACCAGCAGCTCGTCGACGGACGCACCTTTGAGCAGGCCGCCGGCCACCCACACCACCCGGGGATAGGCGCTGATCGAGGCACGGGCGGCGTGCGGATTGGTCGCCTTCGAATCGTCGACATAGGTCACGCTGTCGTGGACTGCCACCACCTCGGCGCGATGGCGGCCGACCGCGAACGTCGTCAGCGCCTTGGCCACCGCGTCGGCGGGCACACCGACCGCGCGCGCCAGCGCCGCGGCGGCCAGCGCGTTCAGCACCCCTACCGGGCCGGCCACCGGCACCGCCGTCGCCTGGGCCAGCACCTGACCGTCGGCGAACGCATTGTCGACCAGGCGACCGTCGACGACGCCGAGTTCCCCCGGCCCCGGCTCCCCCAGCCGGAACCCGACCGTGCGCGGCGCCCCGCAGTCGGCCAGCAGGCGGGTCGCGATCGGATCGTCCAGCCCCGCAATCGCCACCGGCCCGGTCAGCGCGCGGGCCTTGTCCTGCGCATACGCCTCCAGCGAGCCGTGCCAGTCCAGATGATCCTCGGCCACGTTGAGCACGGCGCCCGCGTCGGGCTGTACCGACGGCGCCCAGTGCAGCTGAAAACTCGACAGCTCCACGGCCAGCACGTCGACCGGCTGGTCCAGCACGGCCAGCACCGGCTCGCCGATGTTGCCGCACAGCGCCGAGCGCCGCCCGGCGGCGCACAGCATCGCGTGCAGCATCGACGTCGTCGTGGTCTTGCCGTTGGTCCCGGTCACCACCAGCCACGTCTTGGGCGGGCCGTAGAGCCCCGCCCGGTCCAATCGCCAGGCCAGCTCCACGTCGCCCCACACCGGCACGCCGGCCGCGACGGCCGCGGTGGGAACTGCAGCGTCCGGCGGGATTCCTGGACTGACGACGACGAGGTCGAACCCGGCGACCGTGGCGGCGGCACCGGCCGGGTCGATCACCGCGCCGCCCTGCTGGGCATACGCGGTGAGCGCCGAGGGGCTGTCGTCGGTGAGCGTGGCCCGCGCACCCAGCGGCGTCAGCGCGGCGAGCACCGCGCGACCGGTGATGCCGGCGCCGACGACCAGCACGGCCGCGCCCGGCCGAAGGACGTCACTCACCTCAGGCCCCGACGGTGGTCAGCCACTCGCTGTAGAACAGGGCCACCCCCAGCCCGCAGGCGATCGCGGTCAACAGCCAGAACCGGATGATGACCGTGGTCTCGGCCCAGCCGACCAGCTCGAAGTGATGATGGAACGGCGCCATCCGGAACACCCGGCGGCCGGTGGTACGGAACGCCATGATCTGCACGACCACCGAGGTGACCTCGGCGACGAACAGCGCACCCAGCACCACGGCGAGCATCTCGGTGCGGCTGGTCACCGACAGGCCGGCGATGATGCCGCCCAGCGCCAGCGACCCGGTGTCGCCCATGAAGATCTTGGCCGGGGCGGCGTTCCACCACAGGAAGCCGATGCAGGCGCCGGCGGTCGCGGCGGCGATGATCGCGAGATCCAGCGGATCCCGCACGTTGTAGCAGCCCAGGCCCGGGCTGGTGGCGCACGCGTTGCGGAACTGCCAGAAGGTGATCAGCACGTACGCCGCGCACACCATCGCCATCGCGCCGGCGGCCAGTCCGTCCAGACCGTCGGTGAAGTTGACCGCGTTCGACCAGGCGCTGACCACCACGACGCAGAACAGCACGAAGATCGCCGGCGCCAGTGTGACCGTCGCGATCTCGCGCACGTAGGAGAGCTCCGCGCTGCCCGGGGTGAGCCCGTCGGCATTGCGGAACTGCAGGGCCAGCACCCCGAACAGCACCGCGGCGACCAGGATGCCGACGGTCTTGGCGGTCTTGTTCAGCCCCAGGTTGCGGGCGCGGCGCAGCTTGATCAGGTCGTCGACGAACCCGACGACGCCCAGCGCGGTGGCCAGACCCAGCACCAACAACCCCGACGCCGACGGCCCTTTGCCGTCGATCAGCACACCGACCAGATGGGTGCCGAAGTAGCTGGCCCAGATGCCGGCGACGATCGCCACCCCGCCCATCGACGGCGTGCCGCGCTTCTTGGCGTGGCTGGGCGGGCCGTCTTCCCGGATCTCGTGGCCGAAGCCCTGTCGGGTGAACAGCCGGATCAGCACCGGGGTGAGCAGGATCGACACCGCCAGCGCGATCGCGACCGCGATCAGAATTTGCCTCATCGGCCGTCCTCGGCGACCAGCGCGTCGGCCACGACGCCCAGCCCGGCGGCATTGGATGCCTTGACCAGCACGACATCGCCGGGCTGCAGCTCGGCCCTCAACAGGTCGAGGGCTGCATCGGCGTCGGCCACCGAGGTGGCCTCCGACCCCCAGGAGCCCTCCATCACGGCCCCGTTCAGCATGGCGCTCATAGGCCTCCCGGTTCCGACGACGACGAGTCGAGAGACATCTAAGCGCACGGCCAGCCGACCGATGCGGTCGTGCTCGGTAATCGAGTCATCCCCGAGTTCGGCCATCTCGCCGAGCACCGCCCAGGTTCGGCCCTCCCCGGAGCCCTCCCGACCCATCCAGGCGAGCGCCTTGAGGCCAGCGCTCATCGAGTCCGGGTTGGCGTTGTAGGCGTCGTTGATCACCGTCACGCCGTCGCTACGGGTGCTGACGGCCATCCGCTGTCGCGACGCCGGGCCGGCGGCCGACAGCGCGGTCGCGATCTGCTCCAGCGAGGCACCGCACTCCAGCGCCACCGCGGCCGCGCTCATCGCGTTGGACACCTGGTGGTCGCCGTGCACCGCGAGCGCGATGTCGACCTGCCCGTCGGCGGTGTGCAGGGTGAACTGCGGCCGCGCGAGCGGGTCGAGCCTGACGCGATCGGCCCACACGTCGACATGGTCGGCCGGGCCGGACCGACCGACGCGTACGACGCGCGCCTCGGTCACCTCCGCCATCTTCGCCACCACCGGGTCGTCGGCGTTGAGTATCACCACCCCTGACGATGGAACCGATTGCGGCAGTTCGGATTTCGTTTCCGCAATGGCCTCCCGGGAGCCGAACTCACCGAGGTGGGCGGTGCCGACGTTCAGCACGACCGCGATCGACGGCCGTGCGATCCGGGCGAGCGCGGCGATGTTGCCCCGGTGGCGCGCCGACATCTCCAGCACGAGGTAGTCGGTGTCAGCGGTGGCCCGCAACACCGTCCAGGGATGGCCGAGTTCGTTGTTGAACGACCCGGGGGGAGCGATCACCTGCCCCAGCGGCGCAAGGACGGCCGCGATCAGATCCTTGGTCGAGGTCTTGCCCGACGATCCGGTGATCCCGATGATCGTCAGACCGCCGGCGGCCAGCTCGGTGGCCACCGCCGCAGCCAACTTCGCCAGCGCAGCCAGGACCGCCGCCCCTGACCCGTCGGCGTCGTGTTCGAGCACACCCGCGGCGCCGTCCTCGGCCGTCACCGGGTCCACCACGATGGCCGGGACACCGACCGGGCGCGCGGCGAGCACCCCGACCGCACCCGCGGCGACCGCAGCGGCGGCGAAGTCATGCCCGTCGGACCGCGCACCCGGAAGCGCCAGGAACAGACACCCGGGACCGACGTTGCGGCTGTCGAATTCCACCGTTCCGGTGACCCGGACGGCGGCTGCCTCCTCGGCGGTGACATCGGCGAGCCGCCCACCCACGATGTCGGCGATCTGGGCCAGCGACAGCTCGATCATCGGGTCTCCGTCCCTGCGCCGAGCGCGTCCAGCGCGGCACCCAGTTCGGTGCGGTCGTCGAACGGGCGCGTGACGCCCTGGCTGGTCTGGCCCGCCTCGTGTCCTTTGCCGGCGATCAGGACCACGTCGCCGGGGCGCGCCCAGGCCACGGCGTGGTCGATGGCGGCGCGGCGGTCCCCGATCTCGACGACCTCGGCACGCCCGCCCCGCGCGCCGGCCAGGATCGCGGCGCGAATCTGCGCAGGCTCCTCGTCGCGGGGGTTGTCGTCGGTGACCACCACCAGATCGGCCCGCTCCGCGGCGACCTCGCCCATCGGCGTGCGCTTGCCCGCGTCGCGGTTGCCGCCGGCGCCGAACACCACCGCGAGCCGGCCCGCGCACTGACTGCGCAGCGTGTCGAGCACCGCGGAGAGCGCACCCGGTTTGTGTGCGTAGTCGACGACCGCAAGGAACGACTGGCCGCGGTCCACCTTCTCCAACCGTCCTGGCACCGTCGCCGCCCGCAGACCGGGCCCCGCCTGTTCGGGCGACACTCCCACCGCGTCCAGCAGCGCCAGCGCCAGCACCGCGTTGGCGATGTTGTACCGGCCCGGCAAGCCGATCTCGATGCCGTGGTGCACGCCGGCAGGATCCACCACGACGAAGTCCTGGACGCCGTCACCGAGCGAACGGATCTGCTCGACGGTCCAGTCGGCGCTGCCGGCTGGCGACGCTTGAATGGCGACGGTGACCGCGGTGTCCGCGCGCCGCGCCATCGCACGGCCCCACTCGTCGTCGACGCAGATCACGGACTCGGCGGCGTGCGTCGGTGCCGAGGGATCGAACAGCTTGGCCTTGGCCTCGAAGTAGTCCTCCATCGTGGGGTGGAAGTCCAGGTGGTCGCGCGACAGGTTCGTGAAACCGCCGACGGCGAATCTCGTTCCGTCCACACGACCGAGGCTCAGCGCGTGGCTGGACACCTCCATCACCACGGTGTCGACGCCGCGCTCGAGCATGACGGCGAACAACGCCTGCAGGTCGGGCGCCTCGGGGGTGGTCAGGCTCCCCGCCTCGTCGCGACCGTCGATGCGCACCCCGACGGTGCCGATGAGCCCCGCCACCCGATCGGCCGCGCGCAGGCCCGCCTCCACCAGGTAGGTGGTGGTGGTCTTGCCCGAGGTTCCGGTGACGCCGACGACGCGCAGTCGTTCCGACGGATGGCCGTAGACGGCCGCCGCTGCGGCACCGAGTACGGTGCGCGGCGCGGCGTGCAGCAGCACCGGCACCCCGACGCCGCCGCCTGCAGAAAGCTCGGCCAGCCCGTCCTGATCGGTCAGCACCGCGACGGCACCGCGCGACACCGCGTCCACCGCATAGCGAGCCCCGTGCGACCGCGCACCCGGCAACGCAGCGAACAAATCACCCGGGCGGGCGTCCTGGCCTCGCAGGGTCACCCCGGTCAGGTGCACCTGCGGCAGCGGCGCGACGTCGGCGTGCACCGCGGAGATCAGGCGGGCCACTTCCCCGAGCGGCAGGCCGACGGGATGGTTGGGGCGCAGATTCATGGCCATGCCACAGTACCCAGCCCCGTACCCGGCCCGTGGCCGCCGCCCGCGAGCGTCACCCCGCCTGAAGAGTCAGCGGCGCACCGGGATCCTTGGACAGCGGCACGTTCTCCCGCTGCAGGAGCCACGAGGCGATGTTGTGGAACAGCGGCGCGGCAGACGACCCCGGCGAGCCGTCGGCGGCGCGGTGGGGGGCGTCCATCATCACGCCAACCACGTAGCGGGGATCGTCCGCGGGAGCCATGCCCGCGAAGGTGATCCAGTAGACGTCGTCGTAGTAGCAACCGCAGGCGGGATTGATCTGCTGCGCGGTCCCCGTCTTCCCCGCGATCTGATAGCCCTCGACGGCCGCCGCTGGACCCGTGCCCTGTTGCACACCCATCGGATCGCGCTGCACCACGGCCCGGAACATGTCGCGCACCGTGCGCGCGGTCTCCGGCGACACCACCCGCACCCCCTCGGGGCGGGGCTCGTCGGTGCGGGTGCCGTCGGCGGCGATCGTCGCCTTGAGGATGCGCGGGGGGATGCGCACACCGTCGTTGGCGATGGTCTGGTAGATCCCCGCCATCTGCAGCAAGGTCATCGAAAGGCCCTGTCCGATCGGCAAGTTCGAAAACGTGCTGCCCGACCACTGATCGATCGGCGGGACCAGCCCCGCGCTCTCACCGGGCAACCCGACCCCGGTGCGCTGGCCGAGTCCGAACTTGCGCAGCATCTCCGCGTACTTCTGCGGCCCGACGCGCTGAGCGAGCATGAGCGTGCCGACATTGGAGGACTTCCCGAACACCCCCGTGGTGGTGTACGGCATCGTGCCGTGGTTCCACGCATCGCGGACGTTGACTCCACCCATGTCGATCGAGCCGGGAACCTGCAGAACCTCGTCGGGAGTCGACAGGTGGTTCTCGATCACCGATGCCGCAGTGATGATCTTGTTGACCGACCCGGGCTCGAACGGCGAGGACACCGAGAGGTTGCCCAGTTCGCGCATCGACTGCTTGCTGATGTCCTGGGCGGGATTGAACGTGTTGTCGTTCGACATCGCCAGCACCTCACCGGTTTTGGCGTCGAGGACGACGGCGGAGACGTTCTTGGCGCCCGAGGCGTCCTTGGCCAGCTGGACCTGCTGCTGGACGTAGAACTGGATGTCGTCGTCGAGGGTGAGCATCACCGTCGAGCCGTTCACCGCGTCGTGGCGGTTGCGGTAGCTGCCCGGGATCACCACGCCGTCGGAGCCGCGGTCGTAGGTGACCGAGCCGTCGGTGCCTGCCAGCACCGAGTCCAGGGAGTCCTCCAGCCCGAGCAGACCGTGGCCGTCCCAGTCGATTCCGCCGACCACGTTGGCCGCCAGCGCCCCACCGGGGTACTGCCGCAGATCCTGACGTTCGGCGCCGACTTCCGGGAAATCGGTGGTGATGGCGTCGGCGATCGCGGGATCGACCGCCCGGGCCAGGTACACGAACGTCTCGTTGCTGCGCAGTTTCTTGAGCACCGTCGCGCTGTCGGGCTTGTTGTTCAGCCTCGACGCGACCCCGTCTGCGATCTGCCGCAGGCGGACGTCGGGTTCCGGCACCGCCGTGCCGGACGTGTCTTCGTCGCCGGCCGCCTTGGCCTTGTCGAATGTTTCCTGCAGCTGCTTACGCACCCGCACGGGCTGGAACGTCAACGCGCGGGCTTCGATGGTGAACGCCAGCTTGTCGCTGTTGCGGTCGACGATCGAGCCGCGTAGCGCGGCGTCGATGTCGGTGACCTTGAGCTGGCCGGCAGCCTCGGCACGCAGACCGTCCGCGCGCGGTACCTGCAGAGTGAACAGCTGCGCGGCCGCGAGGACGAGCAGCAGGAAGATCACCGCGTTGCCGGTGCGGTGCCGGAACACAAAAGACGCGCTGCGCAGCCCGCTGCCGGCGGTGGGTTTGCTGGGCTGGCGCACCCGGCGCGAGCGCGCCGAGCGTTCGGCAGCGGCCGCGCGCACCGTTCGTCGCGCGGGCTGCGCCTTGCGACTCATGCCGGCGGGCCCGGCACCGGTGCTGCGAGCTGGCCGGGCGCGGGGCCGGGCTGCGCGCCGGGGACAGCCGGATCACCGATGGTCGGGAGCGGGCCGGGCAGTGCACCGGAGACCGCATGCGGCACCTCGGCTCCGGGCACCAGAGGCGCCTGGCCGGGAAGCAGCGGCACCTGGCCCGGCAGCGGCGCGTTCAAAGGCATGACCTGCGACGGTAGCCGGACCGGGACCTCAGACGGTGTTACGACGCGCGGGGCTGGTGGGGCGGGCGGAGCCGGCTCGGGCAGCGGCGCGTTCAGCGGGGGCGGCGGCACGCCCTCGGCAGGCTTGGGCGTGCCGACGACAACCCAGTTACCCGAGGGGTCCTGCACCAGATGGGCGGTGTCGCGCGACGGGATCATCCCGAGATTGCGCGCCGCCTCGGCCAGGGCGGGGGCCGCCTGCGCCTGCAGCACGTCGCGTTCCAGCGCCTCCTTCTGCTGCATCAGGGCCTGGTTGACCTGGCGGGCGTGTCCGAGCTGATAGGACCGTTCCGCGGCGTCGGTGGACAGCCACAGCGTGACGCCCAGCCCCAGGCCCAGGCAGCCGATGACCAGGACGACGAACGGCACGCGTGCGACGAGCCGGCGCGGATTGAGGTCGATCGAGGCGATGCGGACGAGCAGGCGCTGTCGCAGCGGCGGACGAACGACTTTGGGCGCCTTGGCTTTGCGCGCCTTGGCGCGCGCCTTGGCCTGGCTCGCGGACTTGGGGCGGGCGGGGGTGTCGGTGAGGCGCTGGATCGGCGTGGTGCGCGGCGCGGGCCGCTGCCGGCGCGAATCCCGCTCGGCTGCGCGCCCTCGGGCCGACGCGTCGACCGGGGCGCGTCCGGCGTCACGCGTCGGACGACGACCGGACTTCGCCGCTTTGCCCGCCGCTTGCCGAGAGGGCTTGCGCGCCGTGCGCACGCGGTCAGACGTGCGAGCCTTGGCCGCCTTCTCCGCCTTGTCCGCCTTGTCCTTGGGCGTTCTCTGAGTCTTCTGGGTCTTCATGGCCGCTACTGCCCCCCAACTTTCTCCAACGCGCGCAACCGAACCGGAGCGCTTCTGGGATTGCGATCGATCTCCTGCGCGCTCGCGCGCTCGGCGCCCCGGGTCAGCGCAACGAATTCCGGTCCGTGGCCGGGTAATTCGACCGGCAGGCCGGCGGGGGTCCGCGACGCCGTCGCCGCGGCGAACTCGGTCTTGACGATGCGGTCCTCCAGCGACTGGTAGGCCATCACGGCGATACGTCCACCGGAACGCAAGGCGCGCAACGCCTTCGGGATCGCCAGCCGCAGCGCGTCGAGCTCGGCGTTGACCGCGATGCGCAGCGCCTGGAAGGTCCGCTTGCCGGGGTGGCCCCCGGTGCGCCGGGCCGGGGCCGGGATGGCCTGATAGAGCAGCTCGACCAGTTCACCGGTCGTGGTGAAGGGCGTGACCGCGCGACGGCGCACGATGTGGGCGGCGATGCGTCCGGCGAAGCGCTCCTCACCGTATTCGCGAAGTATCCGGGCGATCTGCTTCTCCTCGTAGGTGTTGAGGATGTCGGCGGCGGTCAACGCGGAGTCGGTGTCCATCCGCATGTCCAGCGGTGCGTCGGTGGCATAGGAGAACCCGCGCTCGGGCTGGTCGAGTTGCATCGAGGACACCCCGAGGTCGAACAGGAACGCATCGATGCCGGTCAGCTCGAACCCGTCGTAGCGGGTGCGGATCGCGGTGAACCGATCACCGAACCGTGCGAGCCGCTCGCCGGCGATCCGCAGCGCCGTGGGGTCACGGTCCAGCCCGATGACGTGGAGTTGCGGGAATTCGGTGAGGAAGCGTTCGGTGTGACCGCCAGCGCCCAGCGTTGCGTCGACGAGCGTCGCGCCGGCACCGTCGGCACCGCGCCGGGTCAGCGCCGGAGAGAGAAGCTCGACGCAGCGATCCAGCAGAACCGGAACGTGGGGCTCATCGGTCATCGCAGCACCCTCAGCGATCGGGGCGGCCCCTGCGGCGAGGTCCCTGTCCGAGAGCACGGACCTGACGTCGGGGAAGTACGTCAGGGCCGGTTCGGGCAGAGGCCGCGCCGCACGGGCCTGCGGGGCCAGGTCAAATGATGTCGCCGAGTGCTTCATCGCTGGCCGCGGAGAAGTTCTCTTCGTGGAGCTCCTGGTAGTCCTGCCATGCCTGGGCATCCCAGATCTCGAGGAATTCGATCGAGCCCGTCACCACGCACTCCTTGCTGAGGTTTGCGTAGCGGCGGTGCTCGGCCGACAGCGTGATCCGGCCCTGGGCGTCCGGATACTGCTCATCGGTGCTTGCGGCCAGGTTGCGCAAGTAGGCACGCGCCTGCGGGTTACCCCTCTTGGCCCGCCCGGAGATCTCGGTGACCATCTCCTCGAACTCCGCCCGCGGATAGACAGCCAGGCTGTGATCTTGGCTCTTGGTGACCATCAACCCTCCTGCCAGTGCGTCGCGGAACTTGGCGGGCAGCGTCAGCCGCCCCTTGTCGTCGAGCTTGGGCGTGTAGGTGCCGAAGAACATCTCGCCACCTCGCTAGACCATGCCCAATACGGAACCCCGGTCGCTCCGTTGTCCGCCACTTTACCCCACAATCCCCCACTTTGCGCCGAACCGCGGGTGGCAATTCGCGCGCGCCCCCACTCATGCCAGGTCACGGTCGCCGAGAGGTCCCCCACTGCTCACGGCAGCCACCCCCATCGCCAGCGGAAACCGCAGCTCAACCCATATGCGCTGCAGGATGCGGAGGCGTGTGGGGGATGGTGGGGCAAAAAAAGAGGGGCAGCCCTGGCGGGCTGCCCCTGCGTGAGTGACGCGCTACTCGTCGAAACGACGCCGGAAGCGGTCTTCCATCCGACTGGTGAAGGAACCGCCGCCACCCTTGGCGCGCTTCTGCCGGTTCAGTCCGCCGTCGCCCGCCGGGCGCGCTCCCGGCGCGCCGACCCGCGGACCGGTGATCGCGAACACGACGCCGCCGAACATCACGATGAAGCCGATCACCGACAGGATCGGGAAGCTGCCGATCATCGTCGCCTTGAACGCCACACCCGACACCAGCATCGCCAGACCGAGCACGAACAGTGCGGCGCCCTGAAGGCGGCGCCGCGTCGAGGGCGCCCTCAGGGTCCCGCCACGAACGCTGGACGCGAACTTGGGATCCTCGGCATAGAGCGCGCTCTCGATCTGATCGAGCATGCGCTGCTCATGATCGGAGAGTGGCATTCGTCCCTCCCTCTTGCCGTGGGGGCGTCTCAGTCGTTCAAACATCAGGGTGTGCCCGCATGGACGGGCACGCAACGTCAATGATACGAGCAGAATCTGAGCCGTACCACCTACTTCGGTCCCTGATTCTATGACGAGGCCCTGTCGTCTGATGCCGCGCGTCGCGGTTGGCTTCGATCAGTCGATAATGGTGGCGGCCATCGGGTCCCTGGAGGGAAAGGCAGACACTTGGCGACGCATCTGATCGAGCTGTCGCCCGCCGATATGCAACGCCGCCTCCGCGATGCTCTGTCCATCTACGTCGACGCCATGCACTACCCCCGCGGCACCGAGGAACAGCGTGCCTCGATGTGGGTCGAGCACACCCGCAGGCGCGGGTGGAAGGCGGTGGCCGCGGTCCAGACGAACGATGATCCCCACGGGACGGGTCCCGCCGGCCGAGATCTGACCGAGGCGCCCATGCTCGGCATCGCCTACGGCTACTGCGGTGCGCCCGACCAGTGGTGGCAGCAGCAGGTGGTGGCCGGACTGCGCCGCAGTGGCGCCGACGCCGCGCACATCTCGACGCTGATGACCAGCTACTTCGAGCTCACCGAACTGCACATCCTGCCGTCGGCCCAGGGCCGCGGTCTGGGCGAGGCGCTGATCCGCCACTTGCTGGACGACCGCGACGAAGACCACGTCCTGCTGTCCACACCCGAGATCAACGGCGAGGCCAATCGAGCCTGGCGGCTCTACCGTCGACTCGGCTTCGCCGACGTCATCCGCGGCTACCACTTCTCCGGGGATCCGAGAGCCTTCGCGATCCTCGGACGCGCCCTACCGCTCTGAGACTGCCGCTCTGGGCACTGGCGCGCGCCGGAGTCTGGCACGATGACCCGGTGCGCAACCGCCACCGGACCTCCAGGCGTGTCCTGGCGATGATGCTCGTGCTGCTGGTGCTGGCTCCGTCGCTGATCGGATGTGTCCGGGTGCGTACCTCGCTGACGGTCTCCCCCGACGACCGGGTGTCCGGCCAGATCGTCGCGGCGGCCAAACCGCGCGACGACAGCGACCGGGGCCCGCAACTGCTCAACAACCTGCCGTTCGCGCAGAAGGTCGCGGTGTCGGACTACGACCGCGACGACTACGTGGGCTCTCAGGCTGTCTTCTCCGACCTGACGTTCTCCGAACTGCCCCAGCTGGCAGGGATGAACCGCGACGCCGCCGGCGTCGACATCTCGTTGCGACGGGCGGGTGACCTGGTCATCCTCGAGGGCCGGGCGGATCTGACCTCACTGAGCGACCCGGAAGCCGACGTGTCGCTGTCGGTGTCGTTCCCCGGTGAGGTCACCTCCACCAACGGCGATCGGGTGTCCTCGGAGGTGGTCGAGTGGAAACTGCGCCCCGGCGTCGTGAGCACGATGAACGCCCAGGCCCGCTACACCGACCCCAGTGCCCGCTCGCTCACCGGCGCAGCGATCTGGCTCGGCGTCGCGTCGCTGGTCGTTGCCGGGATCATCGGCGCACTCGCCTACAACAACCGGGACCGCTCACCCAAGCCCGGGCAGCTCGAAGAACAACCTCGCTAGGCGCTGCGGCGATCATCGACTCGCCGCAGGCTCTACGCTGAGCACTCAGACGAACGCAAGAAAGGGGCGCCCGCTGAGCGTGGATGCTAACGCCACTTCGGCTCCGTCAGCCGCCGAGCTGGCCGCGGCCGTCACCGAACAGCTTCGGAGCTATCTGCAGGAACGGCGCCGCGACGCCGCCTACATCGGTGCCGACTACGCGGTGCTGACCGAGGCCCTCGAAGAATTCGTGCTGCGCGGCGGTAAACGACTGCGCCCGGCGTTCGCGTACTGGGGCTGGCGCGCCGTCGCGGGCACCGAGCCCGACGCTGCGGTGCTGCGCCTGTTCTCGGCACTGGAAATGCTGCATGCGTGCGCGCTGGTGCATGACGACGTGATCGATGCGTCGGCGACCCGGCGCGGCCTGCCCACCGTGCATCGCATCTTCTCCGACCGGCACCGCGAGCAGCGCTGGCACGGCTCCCCCGACCAGTTCGGGCTGTCGGCGGCCATCCTGCTCGGCGATCTGTCCCTGGTGTGGGCAGACGACATCGTCGCCACGGCACCGATCGGAGCCGACGCACTGCGCCGGGTGCAGCGGGTGTGGGCGGCGATCAGGACCGAGGTCCTGGGCGGGCAGTACCTCGACATCGTCAACGAGGCCAGCGGTGCCGACACCGTGGCCGCGGCGCTGACCGTCAACACCTACAAGACGGCCTCCTACACCATTTCCCGTCCGCTGCAGTTCGGCGCGGCCGCAGCTGCGGACCGTCCGGAGATCCAGGACGCCTTCCACGAAGCCGGCACCGGCCTCGGGATCGCGTTCCAGCTGCGCGACGACGTGCTCGGCGTGTTCGGCGACCCGGCCGTCACCGGAAAACCGTCCGGGGACGACCTGCGCTCCGGTAAGCGCACCGTGCTGCTGGCCGAGGCCATCGCCCTGGCCGAGGAACGCGATCCGGTCGCGGCCAAGCTGCTGCGCACCTCCATCGGCACCGATCTGTCCGACGACGCGGTCACCGAGCTGCGCGCCCTCATCGAATCCGTCGGGGCGCTGGCCGCCGTCGAGAACCGCATCGAGACGATGACGGCCACCGCGATCGGCATCCTCGATTCGGCGCCCATCGATGCGCAGGCGCGGGCCGGGTTGACCGAGCTCGCCAGATTGGCCGCGAACCGCACGGCGTAGGCATGACGACACCCGCGCTCTCCCCCGCACCGCCACTGCCGCGGTTCCGCAGCTTCGCGGCGTCACCGGCGGCCAAGCCCGCATGGGTCGGGGCGTTGGGGGCAGTGCTGGTCACCGCCGGCGGCCTCGGCGCCGGCAGCACCCGCCTGCACGACCCGGTCCTCGAGTCGATGCATCTGTCGTGGCTGCGATTCGGCCACGGCCTGGTGCTCTCGTCACTGCTGCTGTGGAGCGGGGTGGCGTTGATGCTGCTCGCGTGGTTCTGGCTCGGCCGGCACGTGATCGCCCGCACCGCAACGCACTACACCATGGTGGTCACCACCGGCTTCTGGCTGGCCCCCCTCCTGCTCAGCGTGCCGCTCTTCAGCCGCGACACCTACTCCTACCTCGCCCAGGGCGCCCTGCTGCGCGACGGGTTCGACCCCTATCTCGTCGGCCCGATCGACAATCCGAACTCCCTGCTGGACAACGTGAGTCCCATCTGGACCACGACGACGGCACCGTACGGACCGGCGTTCATCCTGATCGCCAAGTTCGTCACGATGCTCGTCGGCAACGACGTCGTCGCCGGCACCATGCTGCTGCGGCTGTGCATGCTGCCCGGCCTTGCTCTTCTCATCTGGGCGGTCCCCCGGGTGGCGCGGCACGTCGGCGCGAACACGGCCGCCGCGCTGTGGATCTGCGTGCTCAACCCGCTGGTGATCATCCAGCTGATGGGCGGCGTCCACAACGAGATGCTGATGGTCGGCCTGATGATGGCCGGCATCGCGCTGTGCTTCGGTGACCGGTGCGTGGCCGGTGTGACGCTGATCGGCGTCGCCGTCGCGGTGAAAGCCACCGCGGGCCTGGCGCTTCCGTTCATGGTGTGGGTATGGGCGCGTGCGCTGCGCCGGCGGCGCGGCTTCTCCGGAGTCAAGGCGTTCCTGGTCGCCACCGCCTCGTGCGTCGTGGTGTTCGCGGCCGTGTTCGCCGTGCTCTCGCTGGCCGCCGGTGTGGGACTGGGTTGGCTGACCGCGCTGGCCGGCTCGGTGAAGATCATCAACTGGCTGACCATCCCCACCGCGATCGCCAACTTCACCAACGCGGTGATCGGCCTGGTCATCCCCGTCAACTTCTATGCGGTGCTGGACATCCTGCGCATCATCGGGATCGGGATCATCGCCGTCTCGGCGCCGGTGCTGTGGTGGCGCTACCGGCACACCGACCGTGACGCCCTGATGGGGATCGCGACACTGATGGTGATCGTGGTCCTGTTCGTCCCGGCGGCGCTGCCGTGGTACTACACCTGGCCGCTCGCGGTGATGGCCGCGCTCGCCCAGTCGCCGCGGGCGATCGCACTGATTGCCGGCTTCTCGACATGGATCACGGTGATCTGGCGGCCCGACGGAGCCCACGGCATGTACTCGTGGTTCCACGTCGCGCTCGCGACCGCCTGTGCGGCGGGTGCGTGGTACTGGCTGCACCGCACGCCGACGGAGGCCTCGGGACCGACCGGGTCTAGTACGCCATCGCCTGCGCTCGGCGAACCACCTCTCGAGCCTGATGCGAATGCAGCGCGTCCACCGGGCGGGCATTAGTCAGCCCCTCGGTCGACCCGTCACGCCGGATCGTCAGCGACGGATCCGGGGTGAACAGCCACCGCACGATCTCGGTTGCGTGGTAACCGCCGTCGCGCAGCACGATGAGCAGCCCCGGCAGCGGCTTGACCACCTGGCCCTTGCCGTCGAAGAAGGCCGTCGGGATCACCACGTCACGACCACGACGGACGGCCACCAGGTGGCCCTCGCGGAGCTGCTGATGCACCTTGCTCACCGGAACCTTCAACAGCCGTGCGACCGTGGGCAGGTCGTAGACGTCCTCGTCGGGAGACAACACGTCCTCGGCAGTCGGAATGCTGCTCATCGCACAGAGTCTAAGCGCACCGTCCCGCGGTTTCGGGGCGCATGCACGACCGCGCTTGGCGGGTCGACGGTGTCACGGCTCGTACCATGAGTCCGGTGGAGACCTTCCAGCCGACCGGCGGGCTGACCGGCGCAGTGCTGGACGGCCGCTACCGGGTCGGCCCGCTGATCGCCACCGGCGGAATGTCTGCGGTGTACCGCGGGGTCGATGTGCGGTTGGACCGCCCCGTCGCGTTGAAGGTCATGGACAGCCGTTACGCCGGCGACGAACACTTCCTCACCCGCTTCCAACGCGAGGCGCGGGCCGTCGCGCGACTCAAGGACCCCGGCCTCGTCGCGGTCTACGACCAGGGCGGCGGCATCCTCGGCGGTGAACCCCCGTACCTGGCCATGGAACTGGTGGAAGGCGGCACGCTGCGCGAGCTGCTGCGGGAGCGCGGACCGATGCCGCCGCACGCGGTGGCCGCGGTGCTCCGCCCGGTGCTGTCCGGCCTCGCCGCGGCCCACCGCGCCGGGCTGGTGCACCGCGACGTCAAACCGGAGAACGTGCTCATCAGCGACGACGGCGAGGTCAAGATCGCGGACTTCGGCCTGGTGCGGGCGCTGGCCGAGGCCAAGATCACCGCGACCAGTGTGATCCTGGGCACCGCCGCGTATCTGGCGCCCGAGCAGGTGGCCGCCGGCGACACCGATGCCCGCGGCGACGTATATGCAGTGGGCGTGCTGGTCTTCGAATTGCTCACCGGCAGCACGCCTTTCACCGGAGACAATCCGCTCGCGGTGGCGTACCAGCGACTGGATCACGACGTGCCCCCGCCGAGCACCCGGATCGCCGGTGTGCCACGCCAATTCGACGAACTCGTGGCGTGCGCGACGAACCGTGACCCGGCGGGCCGCTTCGCCGACGCGGCCGAGATGGGCGACGAACTCGACACGATCGCCACCGAACTGGGACTGCCCCGCTTCACGGTGCCGGCGCCGCGCAACTCCGCGATGCACCAGGCCGCGTCCGTCGTCGACGCCCCCACGTCGAACCTCGCCGGCCCGCGGCACACCCGGGTGATGGAACGAGACGAGACGCCCGACCCCGGGCCGGACGACGACGACGACGACGACGAACAGTGGCCGCGCACAGGGCGATTTGCCGGGATCGACCTCGAGGAGTTCTACTGGGCCCGCCAGCGCGCCCGGCGTGCGCTGCTCTTCTGGGTCATCGCGGTGCTCACGCTGACCGCGCTGGCTGCCGCCGGCGCATGGACGCTCGGCACCAACCTGCCCAACCTGCTCTAGTCGCGTCTAGTCGCGAAGCATCTCCGCGACCAAGAACGCCAACTCGAGCGATTGCTGCGTGTTCAGTCGCGGATCGCACGCCGTCTCGTAGCGGCCCGCCAGATCCGTGTCCGAGATGTCCTGCGCCCCACCGAGACACTCGGTGACGTTCTCGCCGGTGATCTCGACGTGGATGCCGCCCGGATGCGTGCCCAACGCGTGGTGCACCTCGAAGAAACCCTGCACCTCGTCGACGATGCGATCGAAGTGCCGGGTCTTGTAACCCGTCGACGACTCGTGGGTGTTGCCGTGCATCGGGTCGCACTGCCAGATCACCCGATGCCCCGACGCCTCGACCTTCTCGATGATCGCCGGCAGCGTGTCGCGCACCTTGTTGTTGCCCATGCGGCTGACCAACGTCAGCCGGCCCGGCTCGTTGTTGGGGTCCAGGCGCTCGACGTACTCGACCGCCAGCTCCGGCGACGTCGTCGGCCCGATCTTGATGCCGATCGGGTTGGCGATCACCTCGGCGAACGCGACGTGCGCGCCGTCGAGCTGGCGAGTGCGCTCGCCGATCCACAGGTAGTGCGCGGACAGGTCGTAGAGCTTCGGACCCGTCGCCGACTCGGTGTCCATCCGCAGCATCGCGCGCTCGTAATCCAGCACCAGCGCCTCGTGGCTCGCGTAGATCTCGGCGGTGTCGAGGTTGCGGTCGTCGACGCCGCAGGCACTCATGAACCGCATCCCGCGGTCGATCTCCCCGGCCAGCGCCTCGTAGCGCGCACCGGCGGGCGAGGTCCGGACGAACTCGCGGTTCCACTCGTGGACGTGGTGCAGCGAGGCCATTCCCGACGTCGTCAGCGCCCGTACCAGGTTCATCGCGGCGCTGGCGTTGGCGTAGGCACGCACCAGCCGCGACGGATCGTGCTGGCGGACCGCGGCGTCGGGGGCGAAGCCGTTGACCATGTCACCGCGGTAGGACTTCAGACCCAGCGCATCGGTGTCCGACGACCGCGGCTTGGCGTATTGGCCGGCGATGCGGGCCACCTTGACCACCGGCATGCTCGCGCCGTAGGTCAGCACCACCGCCATCTGCAGCAGCGTGCGGATGTTGGCCCGGATGTGCGGTTCGGTGTTGTCGACGAACGTCTCGGCGCAGTCGCCGCCCTGCAGCAAAAACGCCTTGCCCTGCGCCACATCGGCCAGTTGGACCTTGAGCTTCTCCACCTCCGACGGCACGGTCACCGGCGGCACGCTCTCCAGCACGGTGCGCATCGCGGCGGCCTGCCCGGCGTCCCAGCTCGGCTGCTGCAGTGCCTCGCGGGCCAAGGCGGCGTCCAAGCGCGCACGAAGATCCTCGGGCAGCGGCGGCAGCGCAGGCAGCTGGTCGATGGGTACGTCGACGGTCCAGTTCACCCATCCATGGTAACGGCGGGTCAAAACCGCTTTTCGTCGGTGATCAGCCGGTACCGGACCAGGTTGTGCTTGGCGTCGACCAGCGCGTCGTGGGCGTCGCGCGGCCGCGGCGGCATCCGCGGGCTACCCGCGTCCTCCCAGTACTGGCGCAACTCACGGGTGAACCGCGGCATCGCCGGCGGCAGGTCCGTCATCGGCCCCCACAGCTGGCACAGCACCACGTGGTCGTAAGCGCCCACCCAGGCCCACAGCTCGATCGGCTCGTCCCCGTCGACGCCGAAGAAGTCCTCCAGTTCCGAACGGATCTGGCGCCGGGACCGCCACAGCTTCGACGCCGGGGACGGCAGCTTGGGCAGCACGTTCTTGCGCACCCATCGGCCGGCGCGCTCGGGGTCGAACTCGGTGGAGATGGCGTAGTACTCGCGGCCGTCCTCGGCGGCGACGCCGATCGAGATCAGCTCGATCGTGCGACCGTTGTCGATGAACTCCGTGTCATAGAAGAAGCGCACTAGGCGACGTCCCTGCTGGGTGCCGGCGCCGCGTGGATCTCGCGATCGAGTTCCTGATCGACCAGCTTGTCGTCGGGGAACTTCGGCATCCCGGAGATCGCATCCTGCAGCCAGAGTTTGGCCTGGATCACGGGGCGACGCAGCCAGCGTTCCCGCTCCAGGGCGCGATGCATCTTGCGTGGCCGGTTCGTGTAGCGCCACCGGGCCCACGGCGCGTGCGGACGGGACAGTCGGATCGCACCGACGACCAGCAGCGGGGTGATGAACATGCCGACCAACCCCGTCCACACCTTCCCTTTGAGCAGCACGATCACCGCCAGCGCCAACGTGAACACGGCCGTACCGATCACCAACACCCGTGCCGCCGCGGAGTCGTCGTCGCGCCAGATCGTGACGTCGAAGAACGACAGCGGGTTGAAGCCGAGGATGAGCAGGCCCGCGACCGCGACCGCGACGAACACCGCATCGACCGAGGCCCGGCCGTCCTCGGACCAGTACACGTCGGACAGGTGCAGGATGAGCGCGAACTCGTCGAGTACCAGCGCGGCGCCGATTCCGAACACGATCGAGGCGGCCGTGAACTCGGGTACTCCCCCGTCGACCGCCAGCGTGACCATCGCGACCCCGGAGACCATGACCAGAATCACACCGATAACGACGTGGTGGATGTGCAGCCCGCCACCACCGGAGATGTTGCGCGGTTGCCACCATTTGCGGGGTGCATCGCTGTCGGCGTGGCTGCGGATGTACCGCACGATCGTGCGGGTCACGAAGAACGTCAGGATGAACGCGACCAGGCAGCACACCAGCGGCAGCCGGGAGTACGGAATGCCGTCGGGTAGCCCGAAGTCGAAGTCCAGGGACGGGTGCACGAGGAGAACGTACGCCAAAAGTCCCGTCGACCTGCGCGTGTCGCGACCCGGGCGCACGCCTGTGCTGCGGTGCGCACCGATAGTCTGGTCGGCGATATGAGGGCGTTGCGGGCGGGTTGGATGCCGACGCTGGCCTGGCGGCTGTTCTGCCTGCTGGCGGCGATGGCGCTGGTCGGGGTCGGCTGGCGGCTGCTCGGACACGTCCCCTACCGGATCGACATCGACGTGTACCGGATGGGCGGCCGGGCCTGGCTGGACGGCCGGCCCCTCTACGCCGACGGCGCGATGTTCCACACCCGCGGCGGCATCGATCTGCCGTTCACCTATCCGCCGTTGGCCGCGGTGGTGTTCTCCCCGTTCGCACTGCTCAGCCTGGAGGCGGCCAGCGTCGCGATCACGGTGACCACGCTGATCCTGCTGCTGGTGTCGACGGTGATCCTGCTGACGCGGCTGGACGTGTGGCCGACCACGCAGATCACCGGCGAGCCGACGTGGCTGCGCCGCAGTTGGCTCGCCGCGGCGATCGTCGCGCCCGCGGTCGTCTACCTGGAGCCGATCCGCGCGAACTTCGACTTCGGTCAGATCAACGTCGTGTTGATGACGCTGGTGATCGCCGACTGCGTGCCCCGGCGCACGCCGTGGCCCCGGGGCCTGTTGCTGGGCCTGGCGATTGCGCTCAAGCTCACCCCCGCGGTGTTCCTGCTGTACTTCCTGCTGCGCCGCGACACGAGGGCGCTGCTGGTGACGGTCGCGTCGGCGGCCGGGGCGACGCTGCTCGGCTTCGCGTTCGCGTGGCGGGACTCGTGGGAGTACTGGACCGAGACCGTGCGCAACACCGACCGCATCGGCACCGCCACGCTGAACACCAACCAGAACATCGCGGGCGCACTCGCCCGGCTGGGCCTGGGCGAAGACCTGCGCTTCGTGCTGTGGACGGTGCTGTGCTTCGCGGTGCTGGCGCTGACGGTATGGGCGGTGCGTAGGGCGCTGCGTGCCGAACAGCCGGTGCTGGCGCTGATGTGCGTGGCGATGTTCGGCCTGGCGGTGTCGCCGGTGTCGTGGTCACACCACTGGGTGTGGACGCTGCCGGTGATGGTGACGACGGCCGTGCTCGCGGCGCGATTGCGACACGTGGGCCTGGCCGCGGTGTTCGTGGTCGGGTTGCCGCTGATGGTGTGGACGCCGATCACGCTGCTGCCCGAACACCGCGAGACCACGGCGTCGCTGTGGCGACAGCTCGCCGGTGCGTCGTATCTGTGGTGGGCGCTGGCGACGATCGTCGTCGCCGGGACGGTCACCGCCGGCGCGGCGCGCAGCCGGGCGGCGGCCGCGGTGCCCGCCGTCGACGCGGTCCAGGCTTAGGCTCACTCACGCCGCGTCCCCCAAGCGCCCAAACCGACGTTTGGGCGGATGAGTACGAGTAGCCCACGCCATTGCGTCGATCTCGGCCCCACCGCGTCGCAGGTAGGCCTCGTACACGCGCGCGAGCACCTCCCGGGGCGAGTCCTCATTGACGACGGTGACCACCTCCCAGTCGAGCTCGGTGAGCATCGGAAGGCGTCGCCTGTCCTTCAGGTACTGGGCCCGTTCGGTCTGATGCTGGGCACCGTCGTATTCGACAGCCAGTCCCAGCTCACGCCACCCCATGTCCAGCACTGCGATGAAGCCGTCGTCGGTGGACACCGTGATCTGCGTCTCGGGTGCGGCGAATCCGTTGTCGATGAGCAGGAGACGCAATCTGCTCTCGCGAAGCGACTCCGCGCCGGCGTCGATGAGGGGCAGCAGCTCCCTCAGTTGGCAGACGCCGCGCACGGGACCGTAGCGGTCAATGAGCCGCTGCACGTCAGCCTGGGTGAAGGGTGCCGCGCGCATCAGCGCATCAAGCCTGCCCAGGGCCAACGCACGGGGTTGATGACGGCCGAGGTCGAAAGCCGTCCGCGGCGCGCTGGTGACGGGCAGACCAGCCACCGACGTGATCTCGTCGGGACGGTAGCGGTCCATCCGGATGACCAAGCCCACTTGTCGACGACGTTCGGACACCAGCAGTTCGATCGGCTCGCGCGCGTCGACCCACTGAGCCCCGTGCAGCGCCGAGGCGGCGACGCCCGCGATGACGCCGCGCCGATCGGACGTCAACCAGGCGCCCAAGATCCGGTCGTCCAGCGTCGGCACGGCATTCTTGGACATGTAGACCCCGCGAAACATCTGCGTGTACCAGCGACGCAGATCGTGGCGGGGAACCCCGTCACCCAGTGCGTCGCGGCCGAGAAAGACCTCTGTCATGACGGCATCGTGGCTGTGAGGTCCGACAAGGCACTCCCGCCGCCGTCGAACACGACGAATTGGCGCGGATCACTCGCACTTTCCCGCCCATACGTCGGTTTGGGCGGTGGTGGGGGTGCGAGGGTCAGCCGGCGGCGGCCTCCGGTAAACGGGTCGGCGGCTTGGTGGCCGCCTCACCTTTTCCCTCTTTGATGTCGGCGGCGTAGAGGTCGACGTACTCCTGGCCGGAGAGTCGCATCAGCTCGTACATGACCTCGTCGATCACCGCACGCTCGATGAAGCGGTTACCGGCGAGGCCCTCGAAGCGGGAGAAGTCCATCGGGGCACCGAACCGGACCGTCACCCGGCCGAAGCGCCACATCTTGCTGCCCGGCGGGTTGACGACGTCGGTGCCGATCATCGCGACCGGGATCACGGGCACCTGCGTCTCGAGCGCGAGCCGCGCCAGACCGGTCTTGCCCTTGTAGAGCCGGCCGTCCGGCGAACGCGTGCCCTCCGGGTACATGCCGAGAAGTTTGCCCTGGCTCACGATGCGCTGGGCGGTGGTCAGCGCGCTCTGCGCACTGTCGGCGTCGGTACGGTCGATCGGCACCTGCCCGGCCACGGTGTAGAACCAGCGGGTGAACCATCCTTTGAGCCCGGTTCCGGTGAAGTACTCGGCTTTGGCGAGGAACGTGATCCGCCTGTTCACCACGAGCGGCAGATAGAAACTGTCCGCGACTGCCAGGTGGTTACTGGCCAGGATCACCGCGCCGTTGGCCGGAACATGTTCCAAGCCCTCCACTTTGGGCCGGCCGAGCAGCGTCAGCAACGGCCCCATGAAGACGAACTTGAACAGCCAGTACCACATGGACCCTCCAGTTCACCCGACCGCGATGCTCTGCGCCAACCTTACCTACGCCGTGTGCCGCCGACCACAGCTGGCGGCTACTCCTCGACCGTGACCGGGATGTGCTGGTAGCGCCCGGGTGGCGGCGGGCCGTCCGGCGGCTCCGTGGCAGCGGGCGGTTCGGCGGTAGTGGCAGCGGGCCCGGCCGGCGCCGAAGGGCCCGGATCAGCCTGATCGTTGACGATCGCGCGGACCACCGTCAGCAGCGCGACGCTGTGCTCGGCGACCACCGCGAGCAGGGGATGCTGCTCCCCGGAGACCATCGCCGCGAGTGCGCAGACCGGGCACCACACCTGCTGGCAGCGACCGGAGCCGTCCGGCGCGCTGGTCGCCCGCGCGGCCGCCAGCCGGATCGCCGGCTCCAGCCGGTCGAGGATCGACTGGGCGAGCGCCCGCAGTTCCGGGCCCGGGTCAGGGTGAGTGCCGCTCATGCAGGCCACACCTCCGGATTGGGTCGGAAACGCACCGTCAGCTCAGTGCCGCGGAGCTGGGCGTCGACGACGATGCATCTCCTGAGCACCGAGGCCAGACGCACCCGGCGCCGCATTCCACCGACGCCGATGATCAGGTCGTCGTCGACCCTACCCAACGACAGCGCCGATGAGTCGACCTGAGGCAGATCCACCCGCAGCCGGTACACCGCCTCCACGCCGCTGCCGGACTCCCGGTCCACGATCGGCCGCAGCGGGCCCGGGGGTGGGGAGCCGTCGCGCCGGCGGGCGTTGTCGAGGAGCTCGCCGAGCGCCTTGGGTCCGATCGGTTCACCGGCCAGGTGCGGCACCAGTACCAGCGCGACGTCGCCGATCACCCGGTCCAGCTCGTCGAGCACCGCCCGCTGTTCGCCGATGCGTTCGGCGTACCAGTCGAACGCGGGATGATCGGGGAGGTTGTGATACTCGAACGAATCATCTTGTACCAGAACTTGATTGACGATCAGCTCGGCGACCTGCACGCCCATCAGGGCCAGCGAGCCCAGCGTGCGGGCCGCCTCGGCGGCGACCACCCGTTCCGGCGTCATCACCAGATGCGCACCGACCCGGGCCGAGTCGGTCAGCATCGCGCCGAGTCGCTCGGTGCCGGCCCCGATGCGTTCGGCCAGCTCCACCACGGCGACCGACCGTGGATCGTCGAACGTGGACAGCCGGCGGTGCCGCGGCCAGGCCCGCTCGAGGTACAGCCCGAATGTGGCGGGCAGGGTGAGCATGCGCATCGCGTCAGCGGTCGAGGCGCAGTCGACGACGACGAGATCCCAGCGCCCGGACTCGGCCAGCTCGGCCACTTCGTGCAGGCCGAGCACCTCCTGCACCCCCGGAAGCGCCGAAAGCTCCTCGGGCGCAAGATCGCTGACATCGGACTCGGGAAAGCGCTGCGCCAGGAGGCCGGCGGTCGCCCGCCACTGCGCCGCCAGCAGCGCGAGCGTGTCCAACGCCAGTGCATCCAGCACCCCGCCGCCGCCATCGGCGTGGTCGAGTTCGGCCAGCACCCGAGTCGGGGCCCGCTCGCCCGTCGGCGCGATCGCCACCCCGAGCACGTCACCGGTCGAGTGCGCCTGATCGGTCGACACGATCAGCACGCGCAGCCCCGATCGCGCTGCGCGCACAGCAGTCGCGGTCGCCAGCGTCGACTTCCCCACGCCACCCTTACCGACGAACAGGCTGATCCGGGTCCCCCCGGACGCCCGGGTGGCGTCCGTGCGCTCAGTCAGCCTCGACTCGTTTCTTCAGATCTTTCAACGCGGTATCGGTCAGCCGGCGCTCTGCCTTGCGCTTGAGCAGACCGATCATCGGAATCATCAGATCGACCGACAGCTCATAGGTGACGTCGGTCCCGGATCCCTTCGGCGCCAACCGGTATGCGCCCTCGAGCGATTTGAGCAGCGTGCTCGACACCAGCGACCACGTCACCGACGCGTGGTCGGCCGGCCACCGGTAGGCGAGCACCATCGCGTCCTTGAGCACCGCGGCGTCGAGCACCAGGCGCGCCGTCAGCGGATAGCCCTCGTCGTCGGCCTCGAGGACCTCGGCTTCCTTGTACTCGTTCACCCAGTCCGGATAGGACCCGATGTCGGCGATGACGTCCATCACCGTCGAGGGGTCGGCGTCGATGTAGATCGTCTGAGCCGTCTTGTCCGCCACTGAAGCCTTCTCCAGTCCTTCCGGTGCTGAGCCGGGCTGCACATCCCCCGCCGTTGGCGGCGAATCTACCCTCCCGACGTCTGGTATAGCCGCTATCGCTCAGGCCAACCGCGACACGCCCACAGGGCGGCCGGCCTCCAGGGTCTGTTTCACTTCGAACGCCATCGCCTTGCCCGCCACCCGCCGGCGATGATTCATCGTCGCGAGGTTCATCTTGGCCAGCTCCCAGGCCGCGGCGCCGGAGGGCTCGGCGTGCATGAAGTAGTGCAACACCACCCCGTCGAGCACCTTCTCCAGCCAGATCTCCATGGTGCCCGTCAGGGCACCCGTCACCGTCCAGCGCTGGCCCAGCTCGCCCCGGTCCTCCACCACGGTCAGCCGGAGATCGGGCCACCAGCGGGCCCAGCTCGCCGGATCGGCGACCGCAGCACCCACCGCCGCGGGATCCGCCGCGACGAACGTCTCGTCCGCGATCTGGATGCTGTTCATGACTGCCTACTTTCACACATGCTCGGCGTCCCGGCCCAGGCCGGCCGACTACTCTGTACACGGCATAGCGGCGTGTCAAGCGAAGGGGCATTCATCGTGCGCGAGTACACAGAACCGACGTCGTTCACGATCGGCGAACACGACAGTGTGGCTGCCCCGGTCTACCTGCACGAGGCGAACGACCCCGACCACGTGATCTTCCAACGTCTGGTCGACGGCCGCTGGACGGATGTGACGTGCCGCCAGGCGGCCGAGCAGATCCGTTCGGCAGCACGGGGTTTGATCGCCGAAGGGGTGCAGGCCGGAGACCGGGTGGCGGTGCTGTCGGCCACCCGCTACGAGTGGGTGATCCTCGACTACGCGATCCTGTCGATCGGCGCGGTGACCGTCCCGATCTACGAGACGTCGTCGGCGGATCAGGTGCACTGGGTGCTCGAGGACTCGGGTGCGGTGCTGGCTTTCGTCGAGACCGACGCACACACGCAGATGGTGAAGGAGCTGCATGACAGCCTCCCCGACCTGCGCAAGGTCTTCACCATCGACGCCACCCCGGCCGCGCTCGACGAGCTGGCCGACGCCGGCGCGGCGACCGATGCCGCCGAGGTCGACCGCCGGCGCGACGCGATCGCCTCCAGCGACCCCGCCACGCTGATCTACACCTCGGGCACAACCGGCCGACCCAAGGGCTGCCAGCTCACCCACGCCAACCTGCTCTCCGAGACGCGCGGCGCCACGCACTGCTTCCCCAGCCTGCTCCGCAAGGGCGGACGGCTGCTGGTGTTCCTGCCGCTGGCCCACGTGCTCGCCCGGGCGCTGTCGATGACGGCCTTCGCCAACGGTGTCACCGTCGGCTACACCAGCGACATCAAGAACCTGGTGCCGATGTTCGGCCAGTTCAAGCCGACCGTGATCGTGTCGGTCCCCCGGGTGTTCGAAAAGGTCTACAACACCGCCGAACTCAACGCCAGCGACAGCGGCAAGGGCGCGATCTTCGCCCGCGCCGCCGAGACCGCGATCGAGTGGAGCAAGGCGCAGGACACCGGTGGCGCCGGTCTGCTGCTGCGCGCCAAGCACGCGCTGTTCGACCGCCTGGTCTACGGCAAACTGCGGGCAGCCATGGGCGGAGACTGCACGGCGTCGATCTCCGGTGGCGCACCCCTGGGCGCGCGGCTGGGCCACTTCTACCGCGGAATCGGCCTGACCATCTACGAGGGTTACGGTCTGACCGAGACCAGCGCGGCCATCACTGCCAACCGGATCGGCCAGCTGAAGGTCGGTACCGTCGGAAAGCTGTTGCCGGGCAACAGCATGGCGATCGCCGAGGACGGCGAGCTGCTGGTGCGAGGCGGCGTCGTGTTCGACGGATACTGGCGCAACGAGACCGCCACGGCGGAGGCGATCGTCGACGGTTGGTTCCACACCGGCGATCTGGGCAGCGTCGACGGTGACGGCTTCCTCTCGATCGTGGGACGCAAGAAGGAGATCATCGTCACGGCGGGCGGCAAGAACGTCGCGCCCGCGGTGCTGGAGGATCAGCTCCGAGCACACCCGCTGATCAGTCAGGCGATGGCCGTCGGCGACGCGAAGCCGTTCATCGCGGCGCTGATCGCGATCGACCCCGAGGCGTTCGAGGGGTGGAAGCAGCATCACGGCAAGCCGGCGGGGGCCTCGGTGGGCGAGCTGGCGCACGACCCCGACCTGACCGCCGAGATCGACGCCGCGGTGAAGAACGCCAACAAGGCGGTGTCGAAGGCCGAGGCGATCCGCAAGTTCACGATCCTGCCGGTGGACTTCACCGTCGAGACCGGTGAACTCACCCCGACACTGAAGGTCAAGCGCAAGGTCGTCGCGGACAAGTTCGCCGCCGAGATCGAAGGGCTCTACGCCAAGGATTAGCCGCTTGGGCTACAGCAGCCGCGCCAGTCTCGCGGCCTGCATCTGCCACTGCCAGTTCTCGACGGCCCAGGTGCGGCCGGCGGCGCCCATCGCTGCGGCCCGGGTT
>JBFMGT010000025.1:64954-66753 GCA_040752555.1 Actinomycetota bacterium
TCGGGGCGGCGCGCCGGCCCCCCCCCGCCGCGGCGATCGCCCCGACGTCCCAACCGTCGACGACGAGCCCGGTCTCGCCGTCGACGACGGTCTCCGGTGCCCCGCCCGAGCGGCCGGCCACCACCGGCACGCCGGTCGCGGACGCTTCCAGGTAGACGATGCCCAGGCCCTCGACGTCGAGGCCGGCGCCGCGCGTGCGGCACGGCATCGCGAACACGTCGGCCATCGCGTGGTGGTCGGGCAGTTCCTCCCCGGGCACCCCGCCGGTGAACACCACGTGCTCGGCCACCCCGAAACTGTGGGCCAACCGCTGCAGCGAGGTGCGATAGGGGCCACCGCCGACGATCACCAGCGCGGCGCCGGGCACCCGATCGCGAATCGTCGGCAAGGCCCGGATCAGCATGTCCTGACCCTTGCGCGGCACCAGCCGCGAGACACACACGACCACAGGACGATCGCCGAGGTGGTATCGGGCGCGCAGTTCGGCCCGCGCCACCTCGTTGGGGGCGAACCGGTCGACGTCGACGCCGGGCGGTACGTGCTCGAGTGCGGCGTCGGGTCCGAACGCCGAGGCGAACCTGCGTCGTGTGTAGGCGCTGATGTAGGTGACCACATCGGTGCCGTTTCCAATGCGGCGCAACGCCGTTCGCGCCACGGGCAGCATCGACCAGCCGACCTCGTGGCCGTGGGTACTGGCGATGACGCGGCGCGCCCCGGCCGCCCGCGCCAGCGGTGCCAGCAGCGCGAGCGGCGCCGCCGCGCCGAACCAGACGGTGTCGATGTCGTGTTCGGAGATCAACCGCCGCATCCGCCAGGCGACGCTGGGCTCGGGCAGCATCAGCGTCGTCGGATGACGCACGACCCGATAGCCGGTTGCGGCAGCCACCGCGTCGTAGTCCTCGGCGCCTTTCCACGTCGGGGCGTACACCGTCAGTGCCTCGACGCTGGAGTCGGGCGAGCCGACGAGGTGGTCGACGAGCGCCTCCAGGTAGGACTGGATGCCACCGCGGCGCGGCGGGTAGTCGTTGGTGACGAGCAGTACCCGGCTCATGCGGGGAGGTCGATCCCGAGCACCGTGCGCACCGCGGTGGCGGCGTCCGGATGGCCGGGACCGCATGCCGCGACGTAGAGCTCCCGCAGCCGGTGCGGCCCGTAGGTCTGCGCGACGAACGTGGCGAACGACCAGGCGCGGTCGTACGCCTGCGACCGGCCGGGGCCCGGGGTGCTCAGCTCAGCGTCGGTGGGTGGCCTCGGGGGTGCGTCGACACGGCCGCTCGGCGCCGGCCGACCGACGTAGTCGGCGACCCCCTCGGTCAGCCAGACCGGCGCATCAGCCGCTGTGGCGGCGCGCGCAGCGAAGTGGAAAAGCTCGTGGCGCAGCACGATTCGCAGATCTTTCGCGTCCATGGCGGCGGCCGCGGGAGAGAACGTGATGCGCTCTGCGGTGGTGGTCGCGGCGGTGTCGGGCCCCGCTCCGGCGAGCGCGGCGAACTGCTCGGGCGATCCGGCCACCACGATCGGGATGTCCCTGGGCCACTGCGGACCCCAGAACGACGTGACGGCCTGCTCGGCACCGGGGAGTTCGGTCTCGATGCGGTCGAGCAGCGGCGCGGCGCTGGCGCCGAGGTCGATCAGCTGGGCTCTGCGACCGTCCGGCGTGGTGACGGTGCGCAGTGCGGGCGGGCCGACCGACGCCTGGCTGCGGGTCGGCTGGGGTGCCGCCGCCAGGGCAGGCGGCCCGGGAGCCGTGGGGTAGGCACCGCCGATCACCAGGACGGCGCAGAGGGCCTCGGCGCCCA
>JBFMGT010000026.1:0-57632 GCA_040752555.1 Actinomycetota bacterium
CCGTGAGCACGGGCGTGCCTTCCCGCCAGCGCGCCAACGCTGGTCTTGATCAGAATTCGGATTCCTTGCAGATCATCTTCCGGGAAGGCACGCCCGCCCGGGATCCACAGGTTCTGATCATTGCTCCGCTCTTTCTGACCTCTACCAACTCGGCGCACAACTGGGTGAGGGTGCTCACTGAATTCTGGGTGAGTTGTTCCAAATTTGGGTCAGGGTACAGTTTGTGAAGCTCTTCATCGGAGAAGTTGGCAAGCATGGCCTTACCGGTCGACGTGCAGTGTGCAGGCATGGTCCTACCCAGGCGCGATACCACCCGCACGGCGGACGGGCTCTCGAGCGCCGCGATGAAGCGGACCGACGTGCCATCCAGCATCCCGATATGCACTGTTTCCTGCAGCGCATCGCTGAGCTGGCGCAGAATCGGAGCTGCGATGCGCGGTATATCCATTCTGGCGAAAACAGCGAACGCCACCCCGGTCAAGGCCGGTCCGGGCAGATAAGCCTTGCTGATCGGATCCTGGCGGACGAAACCGCGATACTGAAGCATCGATAACAGCCGATGCGCAGTCGACGATGCCACGTCTAGATAGACGCTTGCCTCGGTAAGACGGACCTCTGATCGTTCACCCAGGAGTAGAAGTAGGCGAAGAGCGTTGTCGACAGCCTTGATCGGATACTGAGGCGGTTTAGCGGTACCGAGTTGATCCATTTGTCGCGTTTGCGCCGGTCTCTGCATGGCAGAAAGGGTACCTCCCCTGAGGAACGAGTGAGGCCTGCCGCGCAATTGGTGACTCTTGCGCGATCGGAAGCCCGGGTACCTGGAGTCAAGTATCGTCAGCGCCGCCCGGATCGTTCCGCTCAGCCTCGGGTGCATTCGCGTTCGGCGAAGGCTACCTGGCCACCCAGGACGCCTCCCCTTGATAGCGGGCTCGCGGGCGGTTGGGTCATCGGCTTAACGGTCTCGATCATGCGAAACGCGCTCGTGAACTCCACGTCGAGCAGCGCGAGTTCTTCGGTATGCTCTCGCATGAGTGTCGCCAAAGCTCGCAGCATGGTGCCGCGCTGCCGCGGCGTCCGGAGTGCCCAGTCACGTTGGGCAGCATGCGCAGTCGCCACCGAGCAATGATCAGAACCTGTGGATGAGCCTCGGCGAGGTGGCGTGAAAGTGGGCGCACCTTCCCGAGGATGATCATCACGGAAACAGGATCTCGATCAAGACCGGCGTTGGCGCGCTGGTTGGGAAGGTACGCCCATGCTCACGGTAGTTCACGACGCGGAATCAGCCAACGAGAACGGCAGCGGTGCTGGTCGGTCGTTGTTGGATGAGATCGTCCGCGACGGTGCGCGGCAGATGTTGGCGGCGGCACTGCAGGCTGAAGTAGCCGCCTACGTCGACGCCCATGCCGGTGAGGTCGACGACAACGGTCGGCGTCTGGTGGTCCGCAACGGCTATCACCACGAACGTGACATCCTCACCGCCGCGGGTGCGGTCACGGTGACCGCCCCGCGGGTCAACGACAAGCGCATCGACGCCGTTACCGGTGAGCGGCAACGGTTTTCCTCGGCGATCCTGCCGGCGTGGGCACGCAAGTCCCCGCAGATGACCGAGGTGCTGCCACTGCTGTACCTGCACGGGCTCTCGACGAGTGACTTCGGTCCGGCGCTGGAGCAGTTTCTCGGCTCGAGTGCCGGACTGTCGGCCACGACGATCACCCGGCTCACCAGCCAATGGCAGGACGAAGCGAAGACTTTCGGCGAGCGTGACCTCTCGGGCACCGATTACGTCTACCTGTGGGTCGACGGCATCCACCTCAAGGTCCGCCTCGAGCAGGAGAAGCTCTGCCTGCTGGTGATGATCGGGGTCCGCTCCGATGGCCGCAAGGAACTCGTCGCCCTGGCCGACGGATACCGAGAATCGACCGAGTCGTGGGCCGATCTGCTGCGGGGCTGCCGCCGCGGGATGACCGCGCCGGTGCTGGCCGTCGGCGACGGTGCACTGGGCTTCTGGAAGGCGATGCGCGAGGTCTTCCCGGCTACCCGCGAGCAACGCTGCTGGTTCCACAAACAGGCCAATGTCCTTTCCTGCCTGCCTAAATCGGCGCACCCGGCAGCATCAGCGGCGATCAAAGAGATCTACAACGCCGAGGACATCGACCACGCGCAGGTCGCCATCAAGGCCTTCGAGATCGACTACGGCGCCAAGTACCCCAAAGCGGTCGCCAAGATCGTCGACGACGCCGACGTGCTCCTGGAATTCTACAAATACCCAGCCGAACACTGGATCCATTTGAGAACCACGAACCCGATCGAATCAACGTTTGCCACCGTCCGCTTGCGGACCAAGGTCACCAAGGGCCCGGGATCCCGGGCGGCCGGAATTGCCATGGCCTACAAGCTCATCGACGCCGCGCAAGCCCGCTGGCGGGCAGTCAACGCACCCCACCTGGTCGCCCTCGTCCGTGCCGGCGCCGTCTTCCACAAAGGCAAGCTACTCGAACGCCCCGCCGACATCACACCGCCCGAGCCGGGCGAAACAACCGAAACCGAGGTCGCCTGAAACACCCCGATCCACAGGTATTGACAATATCTCGTCGAGAAGCGCGATCCTGATTTCTCCAAGATCCGCCGATCCGCCGATGAAGCTAGCTGAGCGGTGACCCTGAGCCGCTAAGGCCAGCAGGCCGTTGTCGCGGGCAGTGCTCAACTACGTCAGCCGCGCGGCCGGGCTGCCAGAGTCCCACTGACGACGTTGCCGACGCTACGATATCTCCGCGCTCGCGGCCGTCAGCTGTAGAAGCACGTTCCGTGCTTGGACAACGTCACTCGCAGCACGGCGACCGAGACGGCGCTCTAGCGGCCTCTACCCCGGCGCCAACCTTCGTGATGAAGGGCAAGAGTCTTATCTGTAACGGTTGAGGGGTGTGTAGGACTGTTCCCCACGTGGTTCTCAGCGCGGTTTGACGTCGTAGGTGACAGTGTTATCTGTAACGGTGTCACCCACGTTGGGGTGGTACGTCTCTGTGTTGTCGGCTGGAGGGCTTGGCCAGCCCGGTGAGTCGGGTCAGTGCGGTGAATCCGTCGTCGGTTCCGGGCCAGTGTGCGCGAACGGTGTCGAGGCCGGCGCGGCGGACGACGCTGCGCAGGACGGCGGCGACGATGATGGCGTCGTCGGCGTATCCGAGCACCGGGATGAAGTCGGGGATCAGGTCGATCGGGATCGCGAGGTAGGCCAGCAGCAACCCGAGGCGGACGCGGATCCCGCGCGGCAGGGTGCTGTCGCCGGCGAGGCGACGCACCAGCCGCAGCACGTCGGGCAGGATGCGCACCGCCTCGCGCAGTAGCCCTCCCCGCGGCCGGAGAATTGCCAGTGCGACCAGCAATGCCAGCCAGGCGAATAGGAGTGCGCCGCCAACGCCGATGAGGAGATCCCACCCGAATGAGCCCGTCACGATTCGTGCGCCACGTGCAGCCGCTGCGAGGTGCGCGCATCGGTTTGCGCGGATGTTTCGGCCTGCAGGGCAGCGTCCTCAAACGCTGCCAGCTCAGCAGCCGCGGCGTCGACGGCTGCGCGGGCAGCGTGCCCACCGGGGGCCGTGAAGTAGTCACGGGCGGCGATCTTGGCCAGCCAGCTGCGGAACCGGTCCAGGTCGGCTTCGGACTCCTCGACCTCGGCGTAGGTGAGCCGTCCGCGAGCGCGTTCATCGGCCAGCTCCTGGCGCAGCGCCGGGAGCCGCTCCAGGACTTCGGCGTACTCGCCGTCGCGGGCGGCGTTAAGCTCGTCGATCACGGCCTGTTCGTCGGCGGGATCGACGAAGCTCATCGGTAGGACGCGGGCGGTGCCGCCGTGGTGATGGATCCGATCGGCCAGCCGCCGCACTTCGCGGACCACATGTGCGTGGGCGGGCAGCAGACACACCGATTGCTGCAGATATAAGGCACCGAGCGAGCGCAGTTTGCGCCACACCTGCACCCGCAGCGTGCCCGCCGCGCCAGCAGTCGACACGCTGATCACCAGCCAATCGAGTTCGTCGCCCCTAGCCACAATGAGATGTTACACCCGTAACATCATGCTGATACAGCAGCTACGCGGGCTGAGGTATCTGGTGGCCAGCAGCTGCACCCAACCTCGCTGCGGCAGCCGTGAGATTGATCCCGTTGACGCGGTCAGCGTGTATGCCCCAAGCTGTCGACGTGGCCCAGATCAGCGAAACGCTGTTGATCGACCAGGTCGTGGCGCGGCTCACCGCCAGCTACGCCGACCTGCCGCCGGACCATGTGGCCGGCGCCGTGCGCAGCGCGCACGCCCGGTTCGAGCAGAGCCCGATACGGGAGTTCGTGCCGCTGCTCGTCGAGCGGCATGCCCGCGCCGAGTTGTCCCGCAGCGCCGGTCTGCTTACCTGGTCGTCCTAGGCGTCAGCGCAGGCCCGCCCCGCTTTGCACCGCTCAGCGGCACCAGATCGAGATCGCGACCACCCAAACCGATCAGCTCCGTGGTTGGGTAGCGGTCAGAGGTGTGCCGGCCCGGGCCCTGCCGCAGCGGGGAATCGCTCCTCGATCGCATCAAGCAGGCGTTGCAGCGCGTACTGTTCCTGCTCGCGATGCCGGATCTCCCGTCTGATGCGGTGGACCTGGTTCATCTCGCCGCGCAGTTGATACTTGGCCAGCGCGGCCTCGTGGGCCGCCATCCGGTCAATGAGCAGCTCACGCTGGCGCGAAAGCTCACCCCGGTAGTAGTCGGCCTGGCGAACATCCGCGGCTCGCGCGGCTGCGATGTCGTGGTCTGAGACGGTGGACGTGCTCATCTGGCACACCGTAACCGAGCACCAGACCATGCGCGCGGGCAACAACGAGCCAAAAAGCTCCACCGCCACCCGTTGCACCGCGGGCCAGGAACTGCGGCGTTCAGCTCGTCGACGCGTTCACCAACGCCAACCGCGCCGGCATGACATCGCCCCACAGACGCAGCGCCACCGCGCGATGCTCCCGATTCCCACCCCGGATTCTCGGACCGCACAGGCGATCTCGTCGAACGCGTCCCGCTCAGAACACCCACGCCATCCGATCAAAACGCCGATCGCTACATCGATCACTCGGCGTGACGACGGGTCCGCACCCCGGCCCAACTGGCTCACCTCGTCCACCCTTTCCGCGCCGGAATCATCTCGATCAACCCTGTGTACCCCCGGGCTATGAACAACAGCCACCTCGCAGAAGAACAAACTCGCGACGCCGAACCCGGCGATCGCGGTGCTCAGTCATCTCTTCCTCCGACGCCCCCGGGAGGTCCAGGCAGGTACGACGCCGACCACTTATGCCAACCGTTGGCCTGGTCGACGCCATCACCGATTCTGATCCGACAGACGAACTCGCCTGCTTCGTGGGCGATCACATTGATCTGCTCCCGGAGGTAATTTAGAACCTCGCTTGCTGTCCGATCCGAAGGGACGAACAGGTGGACCGTTTTCCACATTTCCTCCACCAGGCTCCCTTCGCCCCCTCCACCGCACCGATCGCCGCGGTCGGCCCAGCGCAACGCCCGTCGTCACAGTGCACACCATGCACGCTGACTGCACCCGCAACCGTGAAAAGGCGACCTGATCATCGGTGACATAGACGACGGCCGGGCCAGCGTCCAATGCCCACGTTGCGGCGCCCCAAGTCGCCGACCCTGTGAAACGGTGCGCCCGGGCGCCAGTCTCGTCGGCTACCACCGCGAGCGCGGCTACCGCCACGATGAGCTCCTCGACCTGGGCTACATCAAGTACACGCTCGTCAACGAATCCACCCAGCACCCACTTTTCCTGTGGCGCCGCCGGACACAACGCCCGATCATCCGCGACGGCTACCGCCAGTCCGACTAAGGCCGGGCACTACGGCTCAACTAGTTCGAGAAGTCGTCGGCAACATGTGTCGCACGTGTCGCTGAAAGAGCAGACGTTCTACACATGTAATCTACGTTGCTACCAGCAAGAACACGCCAATTGTTCATCTCATTACAGATAAGCGGTCGCGGTGAGGCGGTCAACAATCGCGGCTAGCACGGTTTTCGATGTCCCCTCGCGCGACACCATCTAATCATGCCGAATCAACCAGCGGCGTTGGTGAATGCTACAGCCAGATCGGCGTGCCACGGCACCGACACCTCGTCGCTATCCGGAGCCTGGACCGTTTGTCTTCCCGAACCAGGAGTCTGCGACCGCAACGCAAGGCCATACGCAAGTCGGTGAAGGCGATTACTCAGCCTGCCGGGCGCGCTGGACCCTGAAGAGCTTTACTTTGCCGCTCACGCCTTTGAGCCGGCGTGCGCCCATCGACGACCAGGTGAAGTCCGCAGCGTTGCCGACGGCCTCGCGCGTGGAGTCGGCGACCGCCACCGTCCCCGGCCGCGCCGCTGCCGTTACTCGACTGGCCACGTTGACAGGACTGCCGAACCAGTCGCCCCCGCGTGTGATCGCCAGTCCGGAAGCCACGCCGATCCGCAAGCGCGGCAAGCCATTTGCTGCCGCGTCGTCAGCCAAGTCGAGGATTGCCCGCAGCAATGGCGCCGGATCGAAGCACATGAGCATCACGGCGTCACCCACCGACTTCACCAGCCGCACCGGGGTGACCGCTACGTGCTGGGCCGATTCGGCGAGCCGACTGGCAACGCGTTCAAGCTCCAGAGGTGGCAGCACCTCCCCCAATTTGGTGAAGCCGGCAACATCAGCGAACGCCACCGTTACCTGGTGGGCCCCGGGTAATCTTCCGGCAGCCCGCTCAGCGGCGCTCACGGCCTCAACCTGGAACGAAGTGCGAAGTTGCATAAACAATAGGTCTTCGATCAGCGGTCCGAGGTGAGGCGCGGATCGACGCGCCAGCTGCTCGACCGCCTGCGCCAGCTCGATTTCACTTGTCCCCGGCCGCAGGAGGGTGTTGAGGGCCGCATCGCGCATCGTCGCGGCGGCACCCCAGTCCCGCGATCAGCATGCGCATCACGGCAACCGTTTCGTCCGGCTCGACGCCCATGTCGAGGAAGAATTTCGCGTGCGCGATCGCTTTTCCGTCGGCGCGCAGCAGTACGGCTGCGTCGGGGTCGTCGATCCTCGGCCTTCCGACCGCGCCGTAGAGGCGCTGCAGGAGGTCCAATTCGATCCCTGTGGATTCGCTGATCTCACGCGCGGACACATAGGTCCCGTCGTCGCCGAAGATCGTGTTCGCGGGCAGCAGTAGAGGCGTAGCGAGCGATCTACGTATCTCGTCGAGGGGGTAGCCTTTTCCGATCAGCCATGTGACGAGGTCGGCACGCTCTTCGCGGGCTTGGCCCTCAAGGCCGTCGAGCATACCAAACTCCTCGATGTCGTGGTTAGCTGCCATACCGCAAACGTACTGCTCGATGCATCGCCTACCGCATCGATTCGCAGCGCCACAAGTCGACGGGTGCGTTCGGACAACTTCGCGAAACTTCGCGCTCGGTCCATGCGGAACCGGGCTTCCGAATCAGTGAGGTATTTGCACGCCAAATATCGCCACGGCCCCACGAGCAACTTGGGCATAGCCCGATATCCAACGGTGACTCGCAAGAATTCCCGGGCGTCGGCCACGACCGGCCACCCCGTCTGGCGCTTGGGATGATCTCCACACTTTTCGGGCGTCGCGATCACATCGCCTCCACGGCCGACCCGGGTTGCCGCTACACGGGATCCTGAACCGTGACTCGGTCCCGTTGCTTGTCGACATCGCTAACAGGTGCAGAGGTTGACCGCGGGCCCGCCATGCCAAGATCCCGCCGAGCGGGATACCCATTGACCTGCTATAGAGTTGGCTTACGTCCCTCGTCCGCCGGTGACTGACCATAGCCGATCGCGCGAATGACCACAGAACCGACAACGCCGGGCTATCCGTGACGCCGCCCCACACTCCCTTGAGTTGACCACGAGACTACGCGAGGCAATGACTTGCGAGTCACGTCAGCGAATTCTCGTGCAATTCAGTATGATTTATATCAGAGGGCTGCAGGCTGGAGCTGAAGCTCCGCCCCACGTCACGCCAAGCAGGGCATAGGAGCGGGAGTGGACAGCGATATCGACCAGGCGGCAAACACATCTGAGATACCGCATGCAGCGCGCCGCTATACAAGAGTACCCAAGGCGTCAGATATTCTGGCCGACCGGCTCCGCGCAAAAATCCTCGGCCGCGCGATGCGGCCCGGCGACCAACTGGCTTCGGAAGCGGAGTTGATCTCCGGAGAGGGCTTTAGCAGAGGCACCGTGCGAGAGGCGCTGCGCCTGCTCGAATCCGATGGTTTGATCGAAATCCGCCGAGGCCCACGCGGTGGCATTCGGGTAACTCGTCCCGACCTGCGGCAGATCAGCAGATCCGTTGCGCTCCTACTGACCCTCGCTGAAACCTCAACCAGAAAGTTCTACGAGTTCCGCAAACTCCTCGAACCCGCTATTGCCGCTATGGCAGCCCGGTCGGCCACCGACGAGCAGCGCGGCTGGCTACTCGCGATCGCTGACGCCACATCTCGAAACGGCTCATGGGAACCATCGGTGGAGTTCCACGAGGCTCTCGCGGTTTGCAGCAACAACGAGGTCTTGCGGCTCGTCATATCGATGTTCGAGCAAGAGTTGTCGTGGCACGTCCCAGGTGAGTCGCTCACCGAGCTAGACATGGAGGATACCCGCCGGGCGCACCAGAGCATCGCGCGTGCGGTGGCTGCCGGCGACGCCGACCGCGCGTCGAGCGCAATGCAACGTCACCTGAACCAGTTCGAGCGAATGCTCGACACAAACGGCCGCCTCGACGAGCCGCTGCTCCCCCGAGAGCGTTGGCTCCAGTGACGCCGACCCCCTCGCTCGTCACCGTTTTCACAACGCGCTTACGGGGCATCAGGCAGCGAAGCCATCCACCGATGCATGCCCAACACGCAGCCCGCGTCGCGTCCCTGGCTTGGCAGGGTTGATGCAGACAACAATGATCTTTATTGACTGGGCTCGTCATCGAGGAGATGGACGGCTTGGGCGGTGTAGGTTAGACAGCCCGGCGCGGTGGCGCATCATGTCGCGAATTGTGATGGCTGACTTGCCGTTCGCGCCGAACTCGGGCCAGTATTCGGCGACCGGCACGTCGTAGGAAGCAATCCCCGGTCGACAAGCCGACGGATGACCGTGGAAGCCAATCCCTCTGTCGCTGAAAACGCCATCGCGCCGGTGTTGGCCGCCGACGGTACGCTGCCATGACGATCGGCCCCACCCGATCCACACATCAACAACCGGTCTGCCATCGAGGTATACCGGCAGCGCGCCCGAGACTGTCAAGTTAACGGTGTAACTCGTTGTTGTAGTGTTACTTTCGTTCTGGGGTTAAACGTCCGGGGAAGGCGATCTCGAACGCGTTGAGGGGTGCCTTCCAGCGGTTGATCCAGCGTTGTCGGCCTTTGCCGGTCGGGTCGAGGCTCATGATCGCCAGGTAGACGCACTTCAGGGCGGGCCTGCTCGGTCGGGAAGTGCCCTCGGGCGTTGACGGCCCTGCGGATGCGCGAGTTCAGGCTTTCGATGCTGTTGGTCGTGCAGATCACGCCGCGGATTTCCTTGTCGAAGGCCAGGAATGGCACGAACTCGGCCCACGCGTTGTCCCACAGCTTGACGATCGCCGGGTAGCGCTGGCCCCAGGTCTCGCTGAACGCGACGAATGCATCCAACGCCGCCGACTCGCTTGCCGCGGTGTAGACCAATTTGAGATCCTTGGCGATCGCCGCCCAGTCCTTCTTGGGGGTCGGGGAGCAGATTCTCGAAATCCGGCGCTAAGGATTTACGGCAGATAGTAGCGTACTATCTGCCGTAACTCGTGAGTCGTCCTGCCGCGATGGTCGTTCCGGAGATGGGCGACTCCGGAAACTATCTGCCGTAGTGCTGAAGGGCGGTCGGGGTGGGATCGGTGAGCTCGCTACCGGCGCGGGCCGCCGGGATCCGGCTGGCGGACGCGACGCGGACCTTTCTGGGCACGATCGCGGCGGTGAACACCCGCCGCGCCTACGCCTCGGCGTTGGATCGGATGGTGCGCGACTTCGGCGCGGACGGCGATGTCGGGTTGTTGAACCCGGATCGGGTGTCGGGGTGGTTCGACTACGTGTGGGGCGACAAGGCCCCCAAGACCTACAACCTCCGGCTGACCGCGGTGTCGGCGGCGTGCGCCTACTGACGCGATCAACAGTGGCTGACCGGCGATCCGGTGTCGCGCCTGCGGGCGCGGCCGAGTGCGCCGGACAACAGCAAGGCGATGACCGCCGCCGAGGTTGCGGAGCTGCTGGGCATGGACGCGGCCCTGCGCGAGCGGGTGTTCTGGTCGATGCTGTATGAGTCCGCCGCGCGGGCGGAGGAGATCCTGAATCTCGACATCGAGGACCTGGACACCGTGAACCGATGCGCCACGGTCACCCGCAAGGGCGGCGCCCGCGAGGTGATCTATTGGCAGACCGGCACCGCACGGCCGCTGCCCCGGCTGATCGCCGGACGGAAGTCCGGGCCGCTGTTCCTGACCGACCGCAAAGCCAAGCCGTCGGTCGCCAAGACCGACACCGACAACTCGACCGGCCGCGCCCGACTTTCCTACCGCCGCGCCGCGACGCTCCTCGAGGAGCACACCGAAGGGATGCGACGCGGACCGTTCACGCTGCACCAGCTGCGGCACTCGCGACTGACCCACGCCGCAGAGAAGGGCGCTTCCACGCCGATGCTGATGGCGTTGAGCGGACACACCTCGGTGCGCAGCCTGGTCAAATACGCGAAGGTCTCCGCCGAGGCGCTGGGGCGCTGGCAGGCCGAGACCGATCCCGCTGCGCGGCGGCGCTCCCGCTGAATCTCTCAGTAGCTGACGGTGACGAGTTCCGGCGCGTGTCTGCGTATCTTGTTCAGCACCTTGACTGTTCGGCCCGAGCGCATCTGCTCGAGGGGGGCCGAAAGAGACCAATCAAGTGCGGCACCGTCGATGGGTGTGGTCTTCCGCGTCCGGGAACTCATAGCCGCTGCCGGGCGTGCGTGGTCGTGGTGTTTGTCGGATCCGGCGGGGGCACGGCCGAGAGTAGGGCCGTGAGGTCGCGCGAGACCTCGCCGGGGTTGGAACAGCCGTGGGAGATGAGCGCGCGGGAGCGCGGCTTCGGTCAGGCCGTATCGGATATGGACGGCGTCGTGGTGTTGCAGGATCGCCAACGTGTGGATTCCACTGGCGATCAGGCCACCGAACTGGCCGTCCTGCGCCGCCGCCCGGTCGATGTGAAACCACTGGGGATCCCAGTGGGTGGCGAAGTCGACGAGTTCGGCCTCGGTCACCGTGTGTGAGCCCAAGTCGAAACGCTGGCCGATGCCCAGGTCCTCGGCGTATACAAGGCGTGTGTGCTCATGGTGCGATCCCACCTGCACGCCGACGGGTTTCACCGCGGCGCCATGCGGATCGCGCCGTCGAGGCGGATGGTTTCGCCGTTGAGCATCGGGTTGGTCACGATCGCCTCGACCAGCTGCGCGTACTCGGCGGGGTCGCCGAGCCGGTTCGGGTGCGGCACCTGCTGTCCCAGCGAAATCTGAGCCGCCTCGGGCAGCGTGCCCAGCAGCGGGGTCTTGAACAGGCCGGGCGCGATGGTGTTCACCCGGATCAGCAGCGACGCCAGGTCGCGGGCGATCGGCAGGGTGGCGCCGACGATCCCGCCCTTCGATGCCGAGTACGCGGCCTGTCCGATCTGCCCGTCGAAGGCCGCGACCGAGGCGGTGTTGACGATCACGCCGCGCTCGCCGTCGACGGGCTCGTTCTGCGACATCGCGTGCGCGGCGAGGCGGATGACGTTGAAGGTTCCGGTCAGGTTGACCTTGACGATCTTCTCGAATTCGGCCAGCGGGAACGGTCCGTTCTTACCGACGGTCTTGACGGCGTTGCCGATGCCGGCGCAGTTCACGGTGATTCGCAGTGAGGACTCCGCGTTGGCGCGCTCGACCGCCTCGGTGACCGCGGCCTCGTCGGTGACATCCGCCGGAGCGAATTCCACGGTGTCGCCGAGAGCAGCCAGCGCATCCGTGTTCGCGGTGGGCAGGTCGACGGCGATTACCCGGGCGCCCGACTTGGCGAGGGCGGTGACGGTGGCCAGTCCGAGGCCCGAGGCTCCGCCGGTGACGAGTGCGTTGGTTCCGGTGATATGCATGAATACTCCTGACGAAATAGGTTGAGAACATCGGGTTTTTGACAAAGTGAGGTGTGACTGACGCAGTGGTGTCACTGCGCGAAGGTCAACCTCATAAGGCGCGGCCGATGAGTTCCTTCATGATCTCGTTGGTGCCGCCGTAGATCTTCTGCACGCGGGAAGCGGCGTACATCTGCGCGATCGGGTACTCCATCATGTAGCCGTAGCCACCGAAGACCTGCAGGCAGCGGTCGACGATCTCGCACTGCTTGTCGCTGCCCCACAGCTTGGCCATCGACGCGGTCGCCGCGTCGAGGGTGCCGTCGAGGTGACGCTGGATGCAGTGGTCCATCAGGGTCTTGCCGGCCAGCACGTCGGTCTTGCACTCGGCGAGTACGAACTTCGTGTTCTGGAAGTTCAGGATCGGCTTGCCGAAGGCGTGACGTTCCTTGGCGTACCTGATGCTCTCCGCCACCGCGGCCTCGGCCACCGCGACACCGCCGACACCGAGGATCAGCCGCTCACGCTGCAGCTGACCCATCAGCTGGTAGAAGCCCTGCCCCTCGACGCCGCCGAGCAGATTCGCTGCCGGCACCCGCATGTCGGTGAACGACAACTCGCGGGTGTCCTGGCCGTGCTGGCCGATCTTGTCCAGCACCCGCCCACGCTCGAACCCCGGAAGATTCTCCGTCTCCGCGACGAGCAGCGAGATACCCTTGGAACCTTGGCTCGGGTCCGTTTTGGCGACGATGACGAGCAGGTCGCAGTGCGACGCGTTCGAGATGAACGTCTTCGAGCCGTTGATCACGTAGTGGCCGCCGTCGCGAACCGCGGTGGTCCGTACGGCCTGCAGGTCCGAGCCGGTGCCGGGTTCGGTCATCGCAATGGCGAGGACGCTCTCACCGCTCGCACATTTCGATAGCCAGCGCTTCTTCTGGTCCTCGGTGGCATAGGCGGCGATGTAGTGCGCGACGATCGTCGAGTGCACGGCGAAGCCGAACGCGGTGTCGTGGGCGTAGGCGATCTCCTGCTGCACGATCGCCTCGTGGCCGAAGTTGCCGCCCCCGCCGCCGTATTCTTCGGCGATGTCGAGGCACAGCAGTCCCGCGGCGCCGGCCTTGGTCCAGAACTCGCGGTCGACCTGGTGCTGCGCGGCCCAACGGTCCTGGTTCGGGGTGGCTTCCTTGCGGAAGAACTCGGCGGCGTGCTTACGCAGCAGCGCCTGATCGTCGGTCTCCCACGGGGAGCGGTAATCGGGGAACAGCTCGCTCATGATCGGTCCTACTTTCCGGTGAATTCGGGGGCGCGCTTGGCGAGGAACGCGGCCTGGCCCTCGCGGCTGTCGGCGGAATGGATGGCAACGTGAAAGTTGCGCTTCTCGTGCTCGAGTCCTTGCGCCAGAGAGGTTTCCAGGGCCTGGAGGGCGGCATCCTTGGCCAGCGCCACCGCGAGCGGTGAGTTGGCGGCGATCCGCTGCGCCATGGCGACCGCCGCTTCGAGGGCGGTGCCGTCCGGGACGGTCTCGGCGACGATGCCGGCCGCGCACGCCCGCTGTGCGGACAGGAAGTCGCCGGTGAGCAGTAGGGCCATCGCCTTGGACTTGCCGACGGCCTGAATCAGGCGCTGGGTTCCGCCGCCGCCCGGGATCACGCCGAGCTTCACCTCCGGGACACCGAACTTGGCGGATTCGCCGGCGATGACGATGTCGCAGGCAAGCGCCAACTCGCAGCCGCCGCCGAGTGCGAGGCCCTCGACCGCAGCGAGGACCGGCTTCGGGAATCGGCCCAGGTCGGCCCAGATGGTGCCGCCCAGCGCGGCTCGATCGCCGAGCAGCGACTGGTCGCGAATGGCGTCGAAATTGGTGATGTCGGCTCCGGCGCAGAAGATCCCGCCGGCGCCGGTGAGCACGATGGCACGGATCTCGTCGTCGTGCCGAGCCGCGACGAGCTCGGTGTTCAAGGCGGTGAGCACCGCCTCGTTCAGACTGTTGCGAGCCTTGGGCCGGTTGATCTCCAGGATCAGGAGGTGGCTGTCGCGGGCCGTGCGTAGCGGGGCGTTGTCGGGGTTCATCGGACGTCCTCGTAGACGTTGGTGTGCGCGGCGCGCATGGCCTTCTTGTCGAGCTTGCCGACGCTGGTGCGGGGCAGCTGGTCCAGATACAGGACGGTCTCGGGCAATTGCCATTTGGCGAATGCATCGGCGAGCAATTCGTGGATCTCCGACAGTGGAAGTTCCTGCCCGTCGGTCGTCACGACGAGTGCTACTGGACGCTCCTGCCACTTCGGGTGCGGGACGCCGATGACGGCCGCCTCGGCGATCTTCGGATGGGCAACGAGTGCGTTCTCCATGTCGATGGAGGAAATCCATTCGCCACCCGACTTGACCACGTCCTTGATCCGGTCGGTGATCTTCAAGTAACCATTCGGGTCGATGGTCCCGACATCGCCGCTACGCCAATACCCGTCGAGGAACTTGTCGGCGTCGTCGTCGAGCTTGTGATAGCGCTCGATGATCCACGGTCCGCGCAGCAGCACTTCACCCTGACTCGTGCCGTCGTGCGGGAGATCGTTGCCTTCCGCGTCGACGATCCGGATGTCGATGCCGTTGACCGGCAAACCCTGCTTACGCTTGAGATCCCACTTCTCCTCGTCCGAGATCACACCGCGCAGCGAGGGCTTCAGTCCCCGGTTCACCGCGACCAGAGGGGTGGTCTCGGTGGCGCCGTAGGCGTGGATGACGTCGGCTCCAGTGATGTCGTGGAAGTCGCGCATCAGCGACAGCGGCGGCTCGGTGGCACCGGACAGCAGCCGCGCGCGGGAGAAGTCCGGTGCGACCGCAAGCGTCTTGATGTAGTTCATCATGGGCTGGAAGATCGCCGGCGCACCGTTTGCGACGGTGACTTGCTCCGCGATCATCGCGTCCACGAGGACGGATGTGTCCTCGGCGATGTAGCGACCGGGCAGCACGATTTTTGCGGCACTGTAGGCGGCCGCCTGGGGTAGGCCCCAGCCCTGGCCGTGGAACATCGGCGTGATGAGCATGACGGCATCGTCGCTGCTCATCCCGAGTCCGGCGACCTCGGCGAGGGTGTGCAGGTAGATGCCGCGATGCGAGTAGTAGATGCCCTTGGGCCTGCCGGTGGTGCCGGTGGTGTAACACGCGCTGTAGGAGGAGGTTTCGTCGATGACCGGCCAGTCGATCTCCGGGCCGGCGTCCGCGAGCAGGTCCTCCCAGTGCACCGCGTGCGGGAGCGTGGTGGTGATGTCGGCCAGCGGCTTATCGGTCATCACCACCCACGTCTTCACGTTCGGCGTATGCGGTGCCAGCGCCTCGGCAACCGGAAGCAGCGACTCGTCGATGAGGACCACCGATGCATCACTGTGTCCGGTGACGTAAGCGAGATCCTCTGGCGCCAAACGCAGGTTCATCTGCAACATCACGGCAGCGAGGCCGGGAATCGCCCAGTACAGCTCGTAGTGCCGCTTGCTGTTCCAGTCGAGGATCCCGACCACATCGCCCGGCCCGACGCCGATCGAGCGAAGTGCATTGGCACTTCGTTGGATTCGCGCGTAGGCATCGGCGTAGGTGTACCGGTCCCAGCCGCCGTCCGCGGTGCGGTACACGATCTCCTGCTCGGGATAGGTGCGCGCGGCGTGCCGGATGATGGTGGTGGTGTTGAGTTGATAGTGGTCGCCGTGGGTGGAGGGCAGGCCCCTCACGATCTCGTGGCTCATGACGTCCTCAGATGCGTTCGATGATGGTGGCGTTCGCGGTGCCGGTGGCCTCGCAGACGGTCTGCAAGCCGAACCTCTTGCCGGAGCGTTCGAGTTCGCAGAGCAGGTCGGTGAGCATCCGGGCTCCGGTCGAGCCCAGCGGGTGGCCGAGGGCGACGGAGCCGCCGTTGACGTTCAGCTTGTCGTCCGGGACGCCGAATTCCCGTTGGAAGATCAGCGGCACACCGGCGAAGGCCTCGTTGACCTCGAACAGGTCGATCTCCTCGACGGCCAACCCGCTTCGGCCGAGCGCCTTGTGGGCGGCGTCGAGGATCGCGGTGAACTGGATGATCGGGTCGGCGGCGGCGACCGACAGCGCGCGGAACCGGGCGCGTGGGATGAGGCCGTTGCGCTCGGCGTACTCGCGGTCGGCGATCAGCAGCGCGGCCGCGCCGTCGCTGATCTGCGAGGAGTTGGCCGCCGTGGTCCGCCCGTCGGCGCCGAACACGGCTTTCAGGCTCGCCATCTTGGCGGGGTCGATGTGCTCGCGGATGCCCTCGTCCGAGTCGATGACCGGACCGGTCGGGTCGTCGGGGTCGGCGGTGATCGGCACCATCTGGTCGCGGAACTTCCCGGCCCGCGTCGCGGCGTGCGCCCGCTCGTGGCTGCGAGCGCTGAACGCGTCCAACGCCGCTCGGCTCAGGTCGAACCTCTCGTTCATCAGCTCCGACGACGGGCCCTGCGCCATCAGCCCACCGTCGTAGCGGTCGAGTTCGCGCGGGCTGTACTGCGGGCCGAGCGGCGCGCCGGGCAGGAACGCCGGAGGCATCGGCACCCGTGACATCGACTCGACGCCGCAGGCGATCACCAGGTCGTGGGAACCCGCCATCACCGCCTGGGCGGCGAAGCTGACCGCCTGCTGCCCTGAACCGCACTGGCGGTCGATCGTCACCGCGGGGACCGACTCGGGCAGCCCGGCGGCGAGCACCGCGTGGCGGCCGAGATTGCCCGACTGGACATCGTGCTGGATGACGCAGCCGGTGATGACGTCCTCGATCGCGGCGGGGTCGACGCCGGCGCGGGCCACAAGCTCCCGCAGCGTCTGCCCGAGCAGGTCCACCGGATGCCATGCGCTGAGGATCCCTCCGCGACGGCCGACCGGGGTCCGGACCGCGCCGACGATAACGGCCTCGCGAACACTCATGACAAAGCTCCTTGTGCTGAATTACGGGGTGCCGAATCGCGGATTCCGATCAGGGGAATGTCGAGGCGCTTCGCGACCTCCTCCCATTCGCGCGTCGGCTTGGAAAGAAACGTCTGCTCGAGCTCCTCCTGGGTGCCCTCGACACCGAGACCGGCGCGGGCGCGCTCCCAGAAGTGCGGCTCGAGCGCGGCCAGCGCGACGTGGCCGTCGGAGCTGGAGTAGATCCGGTAACCGGGATGCGCCCCGCCGAGCGGCGCGCCCGCTCCCATCAGACCGTGCCGAACTGCGGCGCCGGCGTCGGCGGCCGCCTGTTCGAGGACGACCCGCTCGCGGTGTCCCACGCCGGACTCCGCGGCCACGCGCAGGGCGAGCAGGGCCGCGGACACGGCGCGCTCGGCGCCGAGCAGGTCGGCCACCGGGACGGTCGGCATCGTCGGCGGCTGGAGAGTGCCGTGCAGGGCCTGGTACGTCAGGTCATGGCCGGGCTGCTCCGCCGCGATCCCGTCGTGCCCGACGATCTCGATATGCGACAGGTGCGGATTCGCCGCGGTCAACTCGTCCAGGCCGAGCTTGACCAGCGCCGAGGGGCGCATGGCGGTGAGCATCAGGTCGGCACGCGACAGCTCGCGCGCCGCCACCGCCCGATCAGCGGGGTCCTTGAGGTCGAGGGTCACGACCCGCTGGCCCACAGTGAGCTCGTCGTACCACGTCGGCGCCACGGCCCGCAGCGGGTCGCCGGCCGGCGGTTCGATCTTGGTGACGGTGGCGCCCAGCGCCCGTAGCCGCGCGGCGGCGAGCGGGCCCGGCAGATTGATCGCGAGCGACACCACCTGCACGCCCTGCAGCGAACTCGACTGCGACATCATCAACCCCTTTTTGACTATACTGATGTATAGCCATTAATGCGCATGTACTGTCTAATGTCAAGGGTGTATGCTTTTTTCCCTGATAGGAGGCAATTTCTGTGACCGACCCCCGCGCCAGTGACGAGGACCTCACCGCGAAGGCCCGCATTCGCAACGCCGCGCTCGACCTCTACGCCGAGCGCGGCGAGGATCGCGTCTCGATGCGCGCCGTCGCCGCCGCCGCCGGGGTCGCCGTGGGATTGGTGCAGCACCACTTCAAGACCAAGGACGGGCTACGCGTCGCCGTCGAGCAACTGGTCGTCGACTATTACGCTCTGGCGATCGCCTCTGTGCCGGACGAGGGCGCCCCAGCGCAGGTCGCCGCCGCTCGAGACGAGGCGGTGCGGCACATGCTCGCGACGCATCCGACGGTGGTGAACTACATCCGGCGCGCTGTGCTCGATCCGCAGGGAAAGAGCGAGTTACTCGAGCGGCTGACCGACCTGAGTCGCAGAGAGATCTCCAAACTCCGCTATTCGGGCAAGACCTCGACACGGCGATCCGAGTCCTCACAGGTCATCGGGCTGATGGTTCGTCAGCTGGGGCAGCTGCTCATGCAGCCGATGATCGATGACATGTGTGACTTCCTCGACCGGACGGGCGTGCCGCACAGCGACAAACTGACGCTCTCCGTGACCGTAATCTAGCGGTAGTTTGTTGGGTCAGGTCGGAGGTAGAGGTGCAGGCCGTGGCCTGTTTCGCGGCTCAGGAGAGACTTCCGCCGACATGCGTCGTCAGGTCCTGAGCGGTCATCCGCCACCCTTCGACTCGCGCTACTCGTCGTCGTCGGCGTCCGGGTCGCGCAGCGGTCGGTGAACTCCGCTGGGGTCGGGCAGGTGGAAGCTGTAGTGCCCGTCGATGCCGATGTGGGCGCGCACGAACGCCGACAATCGCTCGACATCGGTGTCGAGCACCGGGTATCCGCCGGCTCGCAGCGCGGCGAGGGCGCGGTTCTCGTAGACGGTGTTCCACACGACGACGCAATTGAGCACCAATCCCAGCGCCGAGAGCTGGTCTTCCATGCCCTCGTAGTAGGCGCGGGTCATCTCGCCCTTGCGGCCGTGATAGATCGTGCGCGCCAGGTCGTGACGACCCTCGACGAGATTGGACTGGGCCTTGCCCTCGCGCCGGTAAGGTTCGTCGTCGGCCAGGCGCAGGATGTGCAGGGTCTTGAAGATCCGCCCGAAATGGGCGATGGCCTGGCCCAACGCGGTCGGCTGCCCGTCGCGGGAGATCATCCTGGTGACCTCGTGCGCCGACACCTCACCGGAGTGGATCGACACCGCGATCCGGCACATGTCCTCCCAGTGCGCGGCGATCTTGGCGGTGTCGATCACCCCGCGCGCCGCCTTGTCCAGCGGCCCGTAGTCGGCTCGGGCGTCGATGCGCCACAACCGCTGATCGGGCAGGTTCGCCAGCTGCGGCCGGTACTGGCGGCCGATCAGATGCAGCAGTCCGAACACGATGTCGGAATACGACCCGGTGTCGGTGATGATGACCTCCGGAATCCGCCCGCCGTGCTGGGACACGATCACGTCGATGGTGTGCAGCGAATCGCGAGGTGTTCCGCGCAGCACCTTGCCTGCCAGCCCGGCGGACTGGTCGTTGAGCATGTTCAACCAGGTGATGCCCAGTTTCCGGCCGAAGTACTTCGGGTTCGGGCGGGCGTTATGGGTGCGCACGGGCACCACGAACCGCATCCCGTCCACCGAGGCGACCAGCCCGCCGCCCCACGCTTGGGCCAGGGGGATGTCGGCCTGGGCGTCGACCAGCACGGCGTTGGCCGCCTCGATGGTCTCGGCCCGCACGTAGCACTGGTCGACGTGCAGCAGCCGATCCCTGGTCAGGGCGTCGACACCAGGCGTTGTCACCGGTTTGAACCCGACGTTCATCGCATAGGAACAGAGCACGGCCGCCACCGACAAGCCGAGGTCGGCGACGCGGGCCTCGTTGCCCGAGGTGTGGGTGAACGCCTCGGTGAAACCGGGATGCCAGCTCATCACCTCCGTGACCAGTTCCGGCAGGTCCACACGCGGGATCATCGCCTCCACCCGGCGGCGCAGGTCGACCAGCGACGCGGGCTCGGCCTTGGCGTCCAGCGCGGCGACGTGCAGTTTGCCGTCGGCGTCGATGCTGGCTGGGGTGTCCTCGCCCAGCCGTGCGGCCAACTCCCGATAAGCGGTCTCCAACGCCGTCGCGTGATCGGTCAGCAGCTGCGTCGGCGCGGCGGGCAGGCCCAGCGCGTTCATGCCGGCGTCACGCGCAGCCTCCCAGGCTTCGCCTGCCAGCAGGTGCGCCCGCGGGTCGCGCCACCGCGACGAACGCACCGCGAAGATGCTGCGGTGCTTGAGGTGTCGGTGGAACTGTTCCAACACGCAGATCGTGTAGGAGTTCCGGTCGACGGTGCCCTCCGGTCGGCCCGGCGTGTAGATCAAGCGCTTCCACGCGCCGACGATCAAGTCGTGGTCGACCTTGCGGGCGTCCAGCAGGTTTGCCGGGATCTTGCCCGACGACCTGGATGTCAGCAGCTCGGCGAGGGTCTTCATTGCCGCCAGGACGGCGGCGCCGTCACTGGTCGCGCCGAACTCGATCGTGTCCATCAGCATCGACAGGAACGGGCGGACCGTGGCGAACTTGCCGGCCAACTCGATCAACCGCTGCCCATCCAGCTCCGCGTCGTCGGCGGGCACCAGCTCGTCGACCGCCTGGACCGCGTGCCGCAACTCGGCCCGGGTGACGGTCTTCTCGATCATGTCCAACACCACGCCCAGCCCGACGTCCTGGTTGACCTCGACCATCTCCAGCAGCACCTTCACCGCTGCCGCGAGCTTGCCTGCGTTGCGTGACACCCTCGGATAGCGACGCAGCTTCTCCTCGCGAGACTCCCGCTCGGCCTTGGACAGAAGCTTCGTCGTCATCAACATGTCGAAGGTCTCCAACACGTCGTCGACCGCCCGCGCGCTCAACACAACGACCGTCGCGGCCAGCACCGCCAAGCGCTGCTCACGCGTGGGCAGCCGCCGCAGCGCGGCGGCCTTGCTCGCCAACCCGTAGGTCGCCAACCCCGTCAACCGACGCGGCGGGATCGCCCTCACGTCGATGCTGTCCACCCCGACCGCTTGCAGGTCGACAACCCTGCGCAGCGCCGCGAGCATCCCCTTCGACGACGCCTTGAACACGCCCTTGCGCAGCCGCTCCAGCTCGCTGACCTTCTGCCCGCCCTCCGCAGGAACCTCCAGCAGCCGCAACAAGGCAGACGCGGACTCCGAGGTCAGCTGCTCGCCGAGCTGGCGCCACAACCGGGCGTCCGCCGCGTTGCGGCCGTCGCCGATCAGCCGCTCCAACGTGGTGATCCCCGGCAGCAGCGCCTGACGCTTCCGCAGCCATGTCACTGCGTCGCCGAAGATCGCCTTCGGTCCGTCGCCGGTCATCCACGCCTGGTCGACGATCCACGACGTGAGCTCCGACTCCATCTCGCCGAACGGCTTGAGTCCGTACACCTGCTGGATTTCCCAGGCGTGTTCGAGCTTGGTCTTCTCCCGATCGGTGTACCGCTTCACCATCGACGGATCGGAGATCTCCAACTGCTCGGCCAGATACTCGATCAACGCGGGCGGGACATCCAGCGGATCAGCCAGGAACATTCCCAGGTGACGCACCGTCACCACCTGCACCGCGAACCCCAGACGGTTGTAGTCGCGCCGCCGCGCAGCGATCAGCCGCCGGTCCTCGTCATCCAAGTAGCAGTAACGCTCCAGCTCCTGCCGAGACAACGCACCGAACCGGCCATAGCCGCCCTCATCAGTCACGACGACATGAAATCACCTACAGCGCAAGGTCGCTCGGCGATTGCCCCTTAGCGCCGGATTTCGTCAATCTGCTCCCCGACCCCCCGACGCGTAGCGAAAGCTGTTGCGCAACAGGTGCACCGTGCAGGCCTGCACAATAGTGGCCGGCCACACCTCACCCACCACGTCGGGTAGGCCCTTGAGCCCGTCGCAGACCAGGAAGAACACGTCGGTGTGTCACGGACACGGTGATGCCCCGGTCGCGCAGGTCGGTCAACACCGCGAACCAAATCTTCGCCAAAGCGCACGGGTTCGCGCGAACCTGTGCGAGGTGGCGCCTGAATTTGTCACGGGTTCGGCAGCCGGGCGGTGTCGACGTGGTCGGCGAGGTAGGCGATGACGCCCTCGTTGGTCATGCCGTAGATGTCGGCGACAAGTTTGGGGTCGACGGTGCCGACGAGGTCGACCAGGCGAGTGGAGCGCAGGATGCGCGGTTGGATGCCGACGGCGCGCAGGGTGTTCTTGACGTAGCTGTCGGAGGCCGCTGCACGGGTGGCCTTGGTCTGCATCGTGATCAGCACGTGGGAGTTGTTGCTGCCCAGTTTCTTACGATGGTCAAGGCAGCGTTGCAGTGCGGTCCAGGTCCACGGGTCCAGCGGTGTCGGTTGTGGGCGCCGCCCGAGCCGGATGCGGCGTGACTCGTGGTCGATGTCGTCGTCGGTGAGGTGCTTCAGTTCCTGGGTGGTGGTGCCGTGCAGCAGGGCGGCCAGTCCGACGAGCGCCTCGTGCGGGTGCACGTCGGGGTCGGTGCTCCATCGCCGGAACAGCTCGCGCTGGCGGTCGGCGGGCAGGGTTGGGCCGTGGAATGCCACGGTGCTTTCACTGCTGCGGTGGGGTCGATAAGGATGAGCCGGCGTCGCCGGGCGTAGCGACAGAACTGGCGTAGCCCGGCCAGGTAGGAGGCGCGTCGGCCGGGATGAGCGTGCAGGAACGCCTCGATATCGCCGACATCGACAGTGGCCCAGTCGGTTTTGCGGCGGCGGGCGGTCAGGAACTGCGTGAAGTCACGCATCGCGGTGAGCCGGGCCTCGAGCGTGGCATGCCCGCGGGGGTGGGTGCCGGCGCGGCGGGCACGGTCACGACTCCTGACGAGGTGCTCGGCGAATCCGGCCACCGCGTCGCGCAGCGGTTCGGGCACCGCGGCGATGCGGGACCGGCGTCGGGCGGCGGCGCGGCGTTCGTCGCGATCGGGCGGCAGCGCCAGCTTGTTCGCGGTGAGGAAGTCTTCCAGAGCCCGCGCCAGCGGCACGTCGGCGGCGACGACCTCCAGCAGCGCCTGCGCGTGCGCTGGATGATCGTCGACCAGGTGCTTGCCGAGTCGGGTGAGCATGGCGCAGGCCCGGCTGGGATGGTGGCGGCCGACCAGGTAGGCGGCGAAGTCGCCGAGCCAGTCGGGTGGATCATCCAGTGTTGCAGCGAGATTGGCGGCACAGACCGTGATCCGGTGCGGCGAGCGCGCCCAGCAGGACCGGCACCGCCCGGCACCGGCGAGCCGGGTGACCTGCCCGCAGTCGACGCAGGCCGCGTCCGGATTCGGGGGCCGGCCCGGGCGTGAACACGGCCCGCACCAACCAGTCGCCGATCGCAGGATCCTGCGTTGCCCGCACCGCGGGCACTCGACCCGGTTGGCGTCCAAACGTTGTCGTCGGACACATTCCTTGCAGAGGTCGCGGTCGACGAACAGCACCGGCGCACCGCAGAGCCGGCAGGTGCGGGAGCAGCGCACGCAGCGGCCGGCGTCGGCCTGCAGGACCCGGTCGATACCGCACCGCGGGCAGCGATGCTTGACCGGCGCGTGTGTGCGCGCCCAGTGGCACCGTGCGCACAGGTCGCGGTCGGGTTTGCCGACCGCTCGCCCGCACCGCCGACAGTCCCGGATCCGTCGGGTCATCCTCAGATCGGCGGCATCGACCGGCCCCGCCGCGACCCGTGCGCGTCGTTGACCGCGACCGTCGCCTGCTTCAGCGAAATCGGTTGTGCGACAGGGGCGGTATCGACGTCGAACAGGTCATCGGGCGTGCATTCCAGGGCGGTGCACAACGCGATCAGGGTGGACAGCTTGATCTGGCTGGGCTGTTTGGTGAACAACGCCGACACCGACGCCGAGGACAGCTCCAATCCGGCCTTCGCCGCGAGCAGCCGTTGCAGCTGCGCGCCGGTCCACACCTCCCGCTGGGCGGCCGCCATCCGCAGTTTCCACCTGATCTGCATGCTCACTCCCCTCCGGTCAACTCACTCAGCGTCGCCGAGATCGCACGCTGGTAGGCGTCTTCGATGAACGTTTCCGACGGACGCACGTACCGCATGGTCGAAGCGACCGTCCAATGACCTAAAAGCTGTTGGATGGCAACAAGATCCACGCCCCGCTCATAGTTGTGAGTCGCGCAGGCCCGGCGCATCCCATGCGGGCTGAACCACTCGGATTCAGGCCGTCCTTCCACGCCCATCAAATGCCGCAACCGGTTGCGGATCGTGGCCGCAGCCATCCGGCCGCCGGACTCATCACACAGCAGCACCGGACTATCTGGGAACCGGCCGCGCACGTCGGCGAGATACCAGCGCACCACCAGATCCAGCCCGTCCAGCATCGGCACCCAGCGCGGTCGGGGCCCGGATCCCTTGGCGCCCTTGCCGAACCGCACGTGCAGCTTGCCAAACGGGCCGCGCCCCAAGTGCATATCGGAGCCGTCGAGCATCACGACCTCTTCCGACCTCAACCCGGCGTGATACAACGTGCGGAACAGCGCGTAGTCCCGCGCGGCCGGCGCGTACTTGCGGGCGGTCGCGATCCGACCCTTGAGGAACTCGAAGAACGCAGCCACCCGCTCCGGCGTCGGCGGCACCTGCGCGGTCGGCGAGTCATCGCTGACGTGGCGAGCGGCGTTGAACTCGTCGAGCGGACACGCCAGCCGCACCCCGAACGCCGCCTCGATCTCGGCCGCCTTGCGGACCTCAAGGAACCGGTGAAAGCCCTTGAACACCTGCAGGTAGTTCCGCCGCGTCGATACCGCGCGACCCAAGCTGGCCAGCTCGCCCACCACCCGGTCGACGTCCTCGGCGCTCACCTCCCATGCCGGTCGTCCCAGCGCCGCCAGCATCCGCTCCAGCACCCCGACGTCGTTGGCGATCGTCGATTCGGCGAACCCCCGCGCGGTCCACGACGCCACGAACGCCTCCACGCATTCGGCCTGGAACCGCCGCGGATCCCGGGTCTCAACGACCGGCGCGACCTCGCCCGTGATCACCCGCAGCCGCCGGTCGCCCACCGCACACCTTCCTCGCACCGGAAGTTTCTAGGCGGCACCTTAACTCGCTGGCCTACACCTTGGAGATCAGCGACACGCGAATAGACCGGAAACCCTCAGGCAGCAGCACGAATCCGGGGAAACGAACATGTGCTCGTTCCATATGATTCCCCGGCGCCGTCGCCGGCCCACAACCCCAGCACATCCTTGTGCCCGGCCAGATCCACCCCTATCGCGGCATAGAACGGCCGATTGGCCACCTGCCCGTCGCGGACCTTCACACTCAAGGCATCGATGAAGACCGCGGCATAGATCGGCTCCAACGGGCGTGACACCCAATCGGCCATGTCGGCGATGATCTTGTCGGTGATCCGACTGATCGTGTCCGGAGATCTTGGCCTCATAGAGCTCGTCGAAGTGAGCAGCGATTTCCCCGGTGGTTAATCCCTTGGCATACAACGACAACACAATCTCATCGACACGAGTCAACCGCCGCTGATGCTTGCGCACGATCTGCGGATCGAAGCTGCCGGCGCGATCACGGGGCACCTGGATTTCGATTTCACCCACGGTATCGGTGAGCACGGTTTTCGTGCGGGTGCCGTTGCGGGAGTTGCCCCCGTTGCGTCCGACCGGATCGTGCTTGTCATAGCCCAGGTGATCAGAGAGCTCTTCTTCGAGCGCGGTCTCCACCACGGTCTTGGTCAACGCCTTGAGCACCCCATCGGCGGTGTCGGCGAACGAGACCCCGCGGGCCTGGGCAGCGCGCACCAGTTCCCGGGCGGTCGCCAACTCCTCCGGTGTCGGAGAGCTGGCCATCAACACATCATCGTTGGTATCGGCTGCTGCTGTCACAGCCCAATGGTTTCGGTCATCATGGACCCTTCCCGCCAAGCTCACGCCCGGCGTGTCGGACCACTTACACCGAAATTCTGAAAGTCCCGCGCCCCGAGGTTCTGTCAAGTTAACGGTGTAACGGGTTGCCGTAGTGTTACTTTCGACCTTGGGGTTAGTAGTTCAGTGTTGGTCGTCGAGGCTGCGTACGGCTTGGGCGGTGTAGGTGGTTTTGACGGCGCCGCCGGGGGTGGTTTCGACTTTCATGAGCGCCTCGATGCGAACGCGGTCGCCGACGGCCAGGCCATGTGCTTCGTCCTTGCCGATGCGGCCAAGTTTGACCGTAACGGTGTCCCCGTCGTCTTGCTGGATGAGCCAGGAGGAGACGGCGCTGACGGTGAGGTATTCGCCGATGATGTGCACGGGTTGTTCGTCGAGGTTGGCGTTTTCGACGGTGGCGGCGATGTAGGCGGCGGCCGTTGAGGATACGGTGACGCGGCGGGTGGCGTGGGATGGTTGCTGCCAGTCGATTTCGATGTCGAATCCGGCGCGGTCCAGTGTTTTGGACAGGTCGCGTAGGGCCGAGGCGGTACGCGGCCCCATCTCGGCGAGCTGTTGGACGAACCGCGATTGCGCGGGGCTGGGCCCGATGTCGTTGCCGGCGCTGAACACATCGATGGCCGCACCGATTGCGGTGTCGAGCAACTGATCGTCGGTTTCCAGTTCGGCGAACATGCCGACTTTGCCGCCGGCGTGGCCGGTTTCGGTGATCGGTGAGGTCGCCGGGGTGACGGTCAGGATGATCGATCCGGGCCCGGGTGATGCTCTGAGCAGGAGGTCGGTGCGGCGGCGTACATCGGCGTTGGGTTGGCGTCCTAGCGCCTTGTCGCCCTGTTGGGCAGCCCCGACCGCGGTGGCCAGGCGTTGAAATCCGGCCATCACGCGGGCGACCTCGGAGACCCGTGCCGAGGCCCCGGTTACGCCGTCGCCGCTGAGGCGGATGTTGCCACGCGAAGGCAGTGTTCGCCCGAGGCTATCGTCGGCTATTAGGGCCTCGACGCTGATGCGGGATAAGTCATCGGGAGTACTCCAGGCTGGCGTGTCGTCGTCGGTCATCGCCGCCAGGATCGCCGTTTCCATCCGGTCGATGTCATCCTCACTGGTAGTCATCGACGATCACCTCCACATATCCGCAGCGCGGCAGCGCGTCCTCGCGTGCGGCTGGTGAACCCATTGGGCCAGAACGCATTCGCTGCAGGTAATCATCGACCCGGCCTCGTCGCTCCAAGTATTGGGGCAGGTAGCGGTCCTCGATCTCGTTGTCGGGTTGGCAGTGCCAGGCGACGACAGAAGTATCCACCCGTACTCCGACAACGCGACGCAGCGTACCGCGCTGCGCGAACGCCCGCAGGATGTTGGCGCTGGCCGGGTCGAGGTGGGCTTTGGACAACTCCAGGTCCTCGGCCCAATACACACACGACACGACCTCGGGTTCGGGCACCTCGGAGAGGAACCGTCCGTAGAGCCAGCAGGCGTTGACGTGCACGTGGCGACCCAGCAGGCTCGTCGCCGACTCCCAGTCCCGCCATAGGTGCTGCCGGTGCTCGCCGCGTCCGTTGACGAATCGCTGGTAGACCTCGGCCCGGCTCGCCCGGTAGCGACCGGGCGGCAGTAGCCCGCCGGATGGGTCCAACTCCGGAATCACACCATTGCCCCTCCTGCCGCACGGTCTGTTAGCTCTACCCGGCCGCGCGGGCGGGGTGATCGGTGGTGAATCCCGTGAAATCCGACACCGATTCGTGATCGGCTGGGTCCTCGGCGCTGGCCGCGGCGAACAACGCGTCGATCACCTCGTCGATACCGGCCACCGCCTCCCGCGCCGCCTCGACCAGCCGCCCGGCGGAGGCGTGCTCACCACCGGCGGTCAACGCGGTATGGAGGCGCTCCCGCGCGGCCAGCAGCCGGCCAAAGTCGAGCCCCGCGGCGGGTGTCGGTTTGTCGTCGGCGGCGAACGCGCGGATGAGCTCGTCGAGCGCCTTGCGCTGCCGGGTGCTCATCCGCTGCGCTTCCGCCGGAGGCTGATACACCACAGCAGCCGGGGCGCTCACCCCCGCTGCCGCGAACGCGACGTTCTCCGACACGTCGGCCAGGTAGGCGATCGCCCGGATCGATGCATCCGACGGGCGGGTGGCGTAGGTGCCCTGCCGAAGTCGGTTCAGCGTGGCGTGCGAGATATCGTGGCCGGCGCGCTGCGCCAGCTCCGCCAGGCGGCGTCCGGACGCCCCGTCGTGCCGTGTGGCGGCGATCTCGATCAGGTCGATCAGCGACTTGCTGGTCTTTGCCATGGCTTCACACCCACTCCCTCGCTACGCTGGCGCGCGCGTGCGCGCGAGACCCATTGTTGCGACGCGTGGAACACGAGTCAAGCGCAACACGCGGTCTCGGTTACGCCCCACTCGAATAGCAGCTCTGTAATCTGCCTCATGTGTCAGACGGCATTGCGATTGTGAGCGGTTGGCTTCCCGACGGAGCGCCGGTGGGTGACGGCGTCTGCATGCTCGGGCCACAGCCGCTGGCCCAAGGCGTGTTCCAGGCGAGCCAGCGAGCCGATGTCGCACAGCACTGTGCCGGCCAGGATGCGCCCGATAGTGGTGTGCGCAACCCCGCTGGTTACGGCGAGGGCCCGCTGACCGGTAGCGGTCTCGGCCATCGCCGCCCCCAGCGCACGAGCCAGGTGTTGAGCGGCGGACGCCGACGGCGGGGCATCAGCTTTGATGTCGGCATTGGGCCAGACACCACTGGCCACGTAGGCCACCGGCGGTTTGTCGCCGTTGCTGCGCGCCACAGGCCCACCTTATCCCGCAACCCCGCCGCATTCGGGCAAACTGTCGTACCCCTCTGCTCAAATGGTGCATACATGCACCACTGTGGATGGGGGCGGCATGGTCAACGTTTCACCAACGGCGCGGACCCGTGGTGAGCATCGGGGAGCAGTTGCTGTTGCCGCTGGGTTGGGGGCCGGCCATGGCTGACGGCAGCTTGAGCGCCGCGGTGGCGGCCGTGACCGGCGCGTGGATCGCCGACGGAGTGCTGGCAACACAGACCCTCGACAAGTTCGGCTTGCTCGCCCGCCGGTTCGCCCGCTTCGCCGCCGCGCACGACGTCACCACGCTGGCCGGCGTCGATCAAGTGTTGGTCGCGAAATTTGTTGCCGCCAAAGGCCGCACCCGACACGGGACCGTGTCGGAGGCGGCGGTGGCGACCATGCACAACCGTCGCGCCGCGCTGCGCGCGTTCTACCGCACCGCCCGCCGGCTGCGGCTCACGCTCGATGACCCGACCACCGACATCGACATTCCGGGCCGCGCGTCGTCGGCTCAGCGACCCCTCAGCGATGACGAAGCCGCGCTCGTGCGGCTGTTCTCCGAACGCGCCACCCCAACCAGACACGCCGCCACCGCCGCACTGCTGCTCGCCGGCGCGCACACCGGCGAGCTAGGCCACATCAGCGCAGCTGACCTCGATCACCACGCCGCGACGGTGTGGGCGCACGGTTCGAGCAAGCATCGCCCTCGGACCCTGCCCCTGGACACCTGGTCGGTGCGGGTGCTGGGCGAACGCGCGACCCGCCTCGCCGATCCACTTCCTGTCGGTGGCCTCCCACCGGTGTTGTGCACCGGCGCCCACGGCAGCAACGCTCACAAACAAGCCCGCGTGTGCCTGACCGTGCGCGACATCCTCACTCGCGCCGGCCTATCCGACGACAGCGGGGTACGACCCGCATCGCTGACCGCCTACGCCGCGCGCCGCGAGTTCGACCGCACCGGCCGCATCGAGGACGCCGCCCGTCTCATCGGCTCGCCCTCGCTGGACACCACAGCGTCGCTGATCGGCTACGCCTGGCACGACGACGGCGACTCGCCATGAACCGAACGACGAACTCCAGCAAGCTAACCCAAGCCTACGGCGCGCAGCGGATCCAGCAACGCGACCTTCACAGGCGCAACTGCCCCGATGAACTCACCCTGCTTGAGATCGACACCCTCGAAGCCGTCGCCTCCCACGAGGTGATTTACCACCTGGCTGCGATCCTGCCCGTCCACGAGCCCGGAACTCCGGGCCGGCGCCCGCACTACCCGCCGTGGGTGCACGTGCTGCACAAAGCTCTGACCGGGGTTCTCGGCTCGCACAGCAAGGCCGCCCGCGCGATGGCCCACCCCGCCTACTGGCGCTCGATCCGCCATCACGCCGCCGCACACCACGCGCCAAAAGCGCAGCGCAAACCACCACAGCGCTGGCACCACAACTACGCCCAACAGCTGCTCGACGACCACGCAAACGAGTTGCTTAACGCGTTTCGGCCGCTCGCCCGCCGGCTGTCCACCGAACTGGGCTGCCTGGCCCAAACCGCCCCTGTCTCGCACACCAACCCCGCCCGTGGGCAATACGTCGTTGGCGATGGCACTGTGGTGGCCGCACCCGTCCGTAAGGCCACCGCCGACCGGTGGGCCGAAGACGGCGGACGCCGCGTCCACGCCGGCATCGAGGTGCAAAACGGCGAAAGCGACAGCGAATTCCGCTACGGCATCAAGTTCGCCATGCTTGCCACCCGCCCCAACGCCATCCGTAACAATCGAGTCATCCTCGACGTCGACGCCGTCCCAGCGGGCAAAGGCTACGGCGGTGAAGCCCGCATCGCCACCGACATGATCGACCGCGTCGTCGCCGACCCCGACGTCCGCTGTGACGGCCTCTGCTACGACGGCGCCTTCCGCGGCAAACACATCGACCACGCCATGAAACACGGCCTGACCGTGCTCTCACCCATCCACGACGGCACCCGAAAGCCCACCACCCTGGCCCGCCTCGACTGTGCCTGCGGCGAGGTTCACGACCTATGGACTCAAGACGGGCGCATCTGCGAACGCCAGATCCTCGACACCGGCGACACGCATCTGCAACCATGCCCAACCGCCAAGATCTACTCGCGCCGCAACGCCGACGGAAATCACCGGTGGTACATCGAGTTCGCGACTCCCACGTGCGGCACCGTGCAGCGAGAGCGCATTGACACCACCGACGACGACCGCAAGCGTGGCTACAATCGGGCAGAGCACCTGCGCCAGCACGTCAAAACCGAGGACGGCGACAGCGTCTACGACCGCTGCTACGGGTGGCGCGAAGACTCCGAAAGTCTCAACAACACTCTCGACCGCACCCTCTACGGCGGGCGCATGATCGCCTACTCGGCTGTTCGCCAACTGACCGTCATGCTCGGATTCGCCCTGGGCCGCAACGCAATAGCGGCCTACCTGCACCGACGACGACACCCAGACGAGCGAGCAGCCTAACGCCGGCCACCACGACGAGCGACCCCAAGCTGCCCACGGACGCCCACGCGTCGCGTGGCCTTTGTCATGCCCGATACACTCACACCCGCCGGACTCGACAACACGACGCCCACCGTCACGACGCCGACCACGGCACCAGGATGTCCAAGAAGCCGCTGAAATCGCGCCCCGCCAGGGTTTTAGTCAGGTATTCAAGGACGTCCCCACGAACGCCGATTCGGCTGGGCTGGGGCCGATGTCGTTGCCGGCGGCGAACACGTCGATTGCGGCGCTGATGGCAGTGTCGAGTAACTGGTCTTCGGTTTCCAGTTCGGCGAACATGCCGACCCGCCCGGCGCCGTGACCGGTTTCGGTGACCGGCGAACTGGCCGGCGTCAAGGTGAGAATGATGGATCCGGGGCCGGGTGAGGCGGTCAGCAGCAGGTCGGTGCGGCGGCGTACCTCGGCGTTGGGTTGGCGGCCCAGCGCCTTATCGCCGTGTTGGGCGGCGCCGACCGCGGTGGCCAGCCGTTGGAAGCCGGCCATGACGCGGGCCACCTCCGATACCCGCGCCGAGGAGCCGGTGACGCCGTCGCCGGTGACGCGGATACTGCCGTGCGAGGCCAGGCTGCGGCCCAGGGTGTCGTCGGCGATCAGGGCCTCAACACTCATGCGCGACAAGTCATCCGGGGTGGCCCAGGCGGTTGCGTCAGCGTCGTCCATCGCTGCGAGCAGGGTGGTTTCCATGCGGTCGATGTCACTGTCATTGGTAGTCATCGACGATCACCTCCACATATCCGCGCCGGGGTAACGCGTCTTCGCGACTCGGCGGTGATCCTCTTGGGCCCCAACGCATTCGCTGCAAGTGATCATCCACCCAGCCTCGGCGTTGCAGGTAGGGCGCCAGGTACCGATCCTCAATGCTGGTGTCGGGTTGGCAATGCCACGCCATGAGGTAAGTGTCCACTTGTAGGCCGACAGTGCGGCGGACCTTACCGCGTTGGGCGAACGCCGCCAAGATGGTGGCGCTGGAGGGGTTCAGCCGCGCCTTGGCCAGCTCGAGGTCTTCGGCCCAGTACACGCAGGACAGGATCTCTGGGTCGGGATCGTCGGATACGAACTGCCCATACAACCAGGCCGCATTGACGGTCACATGCCGGCACAGCAGGCTCGTCGCCGATTCCCAGTCGGCCCATAACTGTTGCCGGTGCGCGCCGCGCCCGTCGACGAACCGGTCATGCAGCTCGCCCCGGCTGGCGCGGTACCGGCCCGGCGGCAGCTGCCCATGCGATCCGTCCAGGTCCGGGATCACAAGGTTGCCCCCTCCCGTGGCTCCAGGCGCCGGAACTACCCGGCGGCATGAGCAGGGTCGCTGATGCTACTGAACGTTGCGCCATCCAAACACGATTCGCAATCCGCCGCGTCGGCGTCGGTGGCGGCGGCGAACACTGCGTCGGTCACCTCGTCGATGCGGGCCACCACCTCACGGGCGGCGTCGACCAGCCGCTGGGCGTGGTCGTCGCCGGTGCCGGCCAGCGCCACGCTGAGCCGCTCCCGCGCGGCCAGCAACCCACCGAAGTCGACGCCCGACGGCGCGGCCACGGCCGGTTCTGCGACGAACGCGCGGATCACTTCGTCGAGCGCCTTGCGCTGCCGCGTGCTCATACGCTGTGCCTCCCGCGGAGGCTGGTAGACCACTGCGGCCGGTGCCGTCACCCCGGCCGCAGCGAACGCGGTGTTCTCCGACACGTCGGCCAGGTAGGCGATCGCCCGGATCGACGCATCCGATGGCCGGGTGGCATAGGTGCCCTGCCGCAGCCGGTTCAGCGTGGCATGCGAAATGTCATGCCCGGCGTGCTGCGCCAACTCGGCTAGCCGGCGCCCCGACGCGCCCCCGTGGCGTTGCGCGGCGATGCCGATCAAATCGATCAGTGATCTGCTGGTCTTGCCCATAGTCGGCCACCCATCGGCTCGGTCGTAGGCGCGTGGGGTGCGTTCGCGCGACACCAAGTGTTCTGCCTCTTGTAACGTGAGTCAAGCGCAACACGCCGCATCGATACGACTGCAATCGAATTACAGCGTTGTAGCGTGCCTCACGTGTCAGACGCCAGTCGCCTTTCGAGTAGCCGCGCGGCGCTTGGAACCGCGGCGGCTTTCCGCGTCGACGTGTTCGGACCACAACCGTCGGTCCAGCGCGTGTTCCAGGCGGGCCAGCGAGCCGATGTCGCACAACACTGTGCCGGCCAGGATGCGCCCGATGGTGGTGTGGGCAACCCCACTTGCCGCCGCGAGCGCCCGCTGACCGGTGGCGGTCTCGGTCATGGCGTCACGCAGCGCGCGCGCCAGCCACTGGGCGGCGGGCGCGGAGGGCGGTGCGTCGGGATGCAATTCGGCGTCCGGCCACACGCCCGCGGTCACGTAGGCGATCGGCGGGCGGTCACCGTTGCTGCGCGACACAGGCCCACGATAGCCCGCGGCCCCGTCGCCACTGGCCGACGTGTCGGACCCTCCTGCTCCAATGGTGCATACACGCACCACAACGGAGGAGGCCGCCATGCTCATCCAGTCGCCGACGGCGGCGCCGCATGCTGACGCCCGGCACGCAGCTGCTGCTGCCGCTGCAGTGGGGGCCTGCCATGGCTGACGGCAGCCTGTCCGCGACGGTGGAAGCGGTGACCGGCGCGTGGATCGCCGACGGGGCACTGGCCGCACAGACCCTGGACAAGTTCGGGCTGCTGATCCGCCGGTTCGCGCGGTTCGCCGCCGCCCACAATGTGACCACCCTCTCGGCGGTGGATCGGGCGCTGGTCGCGAAATTCGTTGCCGCCAAAGGGCGAACCCGCCACGGTGTCGTATCCGAGGCGGCGGTGGCAACCATGCACAACCGGCGCGCGGCGCTGCGAGCGTTCTTCCGCACCGCGCGCCGGCTGCGGCTCACCCTCGATGACCCCACAACCGATATCGACATGCCCGCCCGGCTTTCCTCGGGGCAACGTCCGCTCAGCGATGACGAGGCCGCGCTGGTGCGGTTGTTCTCCGAACGCGCCACCCCGACCCGGCATGCCGCCACCGCCGCGCTGCTGCTCGCCGGCGCCCACACCTCCGAGCTCGGGCATATCACCGCCGCTGACCTCGACCCACAGGCCTCGACCGTGTGGGCGCACGGATCGCGCAAGCATCGTGCCCGCACGCTGACGCTGGACCGCTGGTCGATCCGTGTGCTCACCGAACGCGCGAGTCACCTCTCGCATCCGCTGCCCACCCCCACCCCGTCGCCGGTGTTGTGCACCGGCGCCACGGGCAGCGACGCCCAGAAACAGGCCCGGGTGTGTGTCACCGTGCGCGAAATCCTCACCCGCGCCGGGCTATCCGACGACGTGGGGGTGCGGCCGGCGTCGCTGACCGCCCACGCGGCGCGCCGCGAATTCGACCGCACCGGCCGCGTCGAGGACGCCGCGCGTCTCATCGGCTCGTCCTCGCTGGACACCACCGCCGCGCTGATCGGCTATGCCTGGCAGGACTGGGACGACCCGACATGAGCCGCAAAGACCGGTCCCGCCAACACAACGACGCCTACGGCGCCGATCGCATCGAGCAACGAGAGCTGCACCCACGCGACGACCCCGACCGCCTCACGCTGCTGGAGATCGACACCATCGAGGCAGTCGCGTCCAACGACGCCATCTATCACCTCGCCACTGTTCTGCCGGTCCACCAACCGGGAACCCCGGGCCGCCGTCCGCACTACCCACCGTGGGTGCACGTGTTGCACAAGGCCCTCGCCGGGGTGCTCGGCTCGCACAGCAAGGCCGCCCGGGCAATGGCCCATCCCGCCTACTGGCGCACCATCCGCCACCACGCCGCGGACCATCATGCGCCAAAGCCGCCGCGGCGCCCACCGCAACGCTGGCACCACAACTACGCCCAACGGCTACTCGACGAGCACGCCGGCAAGCTGCTCGAGACTTTCCGGCCGCTCGCACGACAGCTCGCGCGCGAACTCGGTTGTCTCGACCCAGGCGCTGGGGTGTCGCACACCAATCCGGCACGCGGGCAGTACATCGTAGGCGATGGCACCGTGGTCGCCGCACCGGTGCGCAAAGCCACCGCCGACCGCTGGGCCGAACAAGGCGGACGCCACGTGCACGCCGGCATCGAAGCCCAAAACGGCGACAACGACACCGAATTCCGCTACGGCACCAAGTTCGCCATCCTCAGTACCCGCCCCGACACCGTCCGCAACAACAGGGTGATCCTCGACGTCGACGCGGTACCCGCGGGCAAGGGCTACGGCGGTGAGGCCCGCGTAGCCCTCGACATGATAGACCGCGTCGTCGCCGACGCCGACGTTCGGTGTGACGGCGTGTGCTACGACGGAGCGTTCCGCGGCAAGCACATCGACCACGCCATGAAGCTCGGGCTGACCGTGCTCTCACCGATGCACGACAGCACCCGCATCGCTACCGCATTCGCCCGGCTCAAGTGCACGTGCGGCGACGTACACGACCTATGGACCGCCGACGGGCGCATCTGCGAACGCCAGATCCTCGACACCGGCGACAAGCACCTCCAGCCCTGCCCGGTCGCCAAGATCTACCCGCGCCGCAACGCCGACGGCAGCTACCGCTGGTACATCGAGTTCGCCGCCCCAACGTGCGGCACGGTGCATCGCCAACGCATCGACACCACCGACGCCGACCACAACGGCGGCTACAACCGAGCCGAGCACCTGCGCCAGCACGTCAAGACCGACGACGGCGACAGCGTCTACGACCGCTGCTATGGCTGGCGAGAAGACAGCGAGTCAACGAACAACACCCTCGACCGGACCCTTTACGGCGGGCGCATGATCGCGTATGCCGCGGTTCGCCAGTTGACCGTCATGCTCGGATTCGCTCTGGGCCGAAACGCCATCGCAGCCTACCTGCGCCGCCGACGACACCCCGAAGAGCGAGCCGCCTAACGCCGGCCGCCACGACGACGAGCCTCAACCAGGCCGGCCACGGACGCCAAGGTGTCGCGTGGTTATCGTCGTGCCCGCTACACTCACACCCGCCACACCCCGACGACCAGGCCAATCGTCGGGAACGGCACCAGGGCGCCGAGAATACCGCCGAAAACCGCCCGGCACGCCGAACGGCTAGGGTTTTAGTCAGGTATTCAAAGACGTCCCGTCGCCCCCGTAGCTCAGGGGATAGAGCACGGCTCTCCTAAAGCCGGTGTCGCAGGTTCGAATCCTGCCGGGGGCACTCTGTGATGTCGCAGCTCAGCGCATGTTTCCGGGCGGTTGCCTACTGCTCGTCGCTCCCCTCTGGTCGGTGCTTGGTCGGTGCTTCTGTGGTGTCGGGTGGTGCCGACTGGCTCGCTTTGTCTCGTTCAACCGCAGCAATGAGCCGTCGCGCGTTCTCGGGAGATTGCAACAGATAGTCAGTCTCGGTCGACGACTCGTTGCCGTGGGCGCCCGATACGGCCTCGCCATCCCGAGCATCGCCCTGGCTCAGTCGCTTGTTGAGTTCTGCCGAACGCTCGGCGACCAGCTTCGCCGCCGCCGCGACATCTCCACCGACAGCACCCTCATCCTGCCGAGCCGCCTGCTCGTGACTCCCGCTGTCCGGCGGAACTGCATGGTTACCCATCTCATTTGCTTCGCGTTTGCCAGCCATCTGACTTCTGCTCCCCAAGGTCTGGCGCGCCGCTGCGTCCAGCTTGGCGGCAACATTATCGAGATCGCTAGGGAAGAGTCCGGCGTAGTGGTTCAGGGTCGTGGCAGCGGACTCATGGCCGAGCAGACGGGCCACGGCTACAACCGAGGCACCCGCTTGGATTGCGAGGGAAGCGGCGGTATCGCGCAAGTTATGCGGGGTGATGTCGAGGCCCAGGGCGTCGACGGCGTCGTCGAAGACGTCACGACGGAAGTTTCTGTTGCGTAGCGGTGTCTGAGTCGCGGAGGGAAATACGAGACCGTCCGATTTCTGCGATGCCGACAACATAACGAGTTCCTCCGACACAACCTTTGGCACCGGTACCGTCCGCGCCTGATGGTCCTTCACCGGCGACATCTCACCGCGGGGTGCCTCCTCCGAATAGGCACGGGATATACGCAGCACGTTGTTCCCAAGGTCGACGTCGCTCCACCGCAGCGCGGCCAGCTCACCCCACCGCAATCCGCAATATCCGGCGACGAGCACCAGTACGCGGTCCCGCAACTCGTCGAGGTGATCGGCCAGTCGCCATAGTTCATCGTGGGTTAACGGACGCGGGTCGTTGCCCTGGACCTTCGGAAGGCGGATGCCGGCCGCCGGGTTGCGGTGAATCGCGCCGTCACGCATTGCGTGATCGAAGACTCTACGCAGGACGCCCAGTGAGTGACGCGCCGTCGCGGCGGATTGCTTGCGGGAAATGTCGGCCGCCCAGGCCTGTACCTCGGAGGGACGCACAGACACTAGGGGTCGCCTACCGAAAGTTCCGGCGATCTGTTTCGTAACGACACCGCGTATCTTCCGCTCCGTGGCTGCAGCCCGTGCCGGCTGCGCCGCCAACCAGATCTCGCACCATTCCCGTACCGGCTTCTCCCCCGCCTTAGGGTCAGCCCACGCACCGGTCTTCAGAGTGTCGACCTGCTTGCGTTCCCACTCCTGAGCGTCCCGCTTGCGAGAGAAGGTCCGCGAGGCCACGTAGCGGCCCCGGTAGTAGACGCGAGCGCGGTAGACGCGGGCTCCATTCGGACCGGTCCTCGGCTCGATCATCGGTCTACGCCTCCATCCGCGACTCGCGACGAGAATCGAGCCATTCATCCACCTCGGCCGCATCCCACCGGAGCGCCGTGCCGATCCGGATCGCCGGAGGACCCTCTCCACGGAGCCGCCAGGCTCTGATACAGCCGACCGAAACTTTCAGACGGCTCGCAAGCTGGTCGATCTTCAACAACTCATCGCCGGAGGTACCAGCCTTAGCTCGCACTGTCTCCCCTTTCGAGGCCGGACTCACGCGCCGGCATCCGCCGGCTTGTGTCTGAGTAGTGGATGTCCACGGAGCAGGAATCGGCATCGGACTCCGTATCCCTTCTGACTGATTCCATCAGCGCATCAGCAAGTAGTTCGAGCGGGTTGGCTACGAGACCGCGCGATGCCTGGATGTGATGTCGAAGGATGCTGTCGGGGACGAAGGGGCTTCTGAACCGAATCTGTTCCCCATCAATCGAACTCACGCCGACACCAGTCGGCGCGCCAATGGGACTGATCTCAGAGTCCGTCGAGAACTCCCCCAGCACTGAGGTCGCAGCTTCACGCGTACGAACAGAGAAGCACACTCTCAGCGGACAATTGTCCCGCGTGCTCGTCGGAATACTGTCCGCTGTCGGGCGCTGCGTGCTGAGGACAACGACGATGCCTGCGGACCGTCCTCGTTTAACCAGATCTCTTACAACAGAGTCGATTTCCGCACCGACAGCCTTTGCGTCCTTCGTCGGATGCGAGCGCGCATCGAGGTATGCCTGACACTCGTCGATCACGACCACAACAACTGGGTGCAGCCGAGACGGGCCCGCCGACCACAGATTCGCGTGCCCATACAATTCTGGAGCGTTCCTCAGCCGCTCCCGCATCAGAGTCTGGATGTCTCGGAGCGAATCTCTAACTACTTCGAGATGTCCCGCCTCGTCACCACTCACATACCGATACGCGCGCACCGCCAAGGCCTCCAGGTCGTAACCCTGCTTGCCATCGATCAGCAGCCATTGAACGTCATCGCGGTGGGCCAATGAACCAAGTGCAAACGCCAGCCATGCACTCTTCCCTCCCCCAGGCACACCTCCGACGACGACCCCACTCACATTGCGGCATGAGCCTGCGAGTGCATTGCCGTGCTCATCAACCCCAAGCGGAATGTCCCATCCCTGCGACGGTGGGACCGCCGAAAGCTCAATTGGCCTAACGAGTGGATCGCGCACACGTAATTGCAGTTCAAGAATTCCCGGAACCGGCTCTGCCACAGTCACTTCACGCACTCGCAAAGCAGAACACAGCTGGCCGCAGTGGAGTCCCCACCCGTCCCGACTTTGGCCCGGCGCAGCAGCGATCCGCACGGCCATCCCGTACGGCGCGTCCCTCACCCCAACGATCGTCGGGATGTACCGAACCGACAGCCGGTCCGCCCAGGAAGCGCCCGACAAGACCCCACGGGCACGCGCGAACTTCGTTCTCCGCAAGTCGACGTCAACTGATAGGCCCAGTATCTCAACAAGATTCGCCCACTTATCACGGCTTGAGAACACCGAGACCGCATAGCGCAAGTCAGGCCCAAACGCGTACCAGCGCCGACGATCTCGGATTCGCATCGCTAGGCAACTCGCACCCGACAACAGGACCACCCCGCAAGCGGCCCATATGAGCATATTCCCAAGACCGTTCAGAGCAGCGAACCACCAAGTCAGTAGCGCTACCGATAACAGCATTGCCGTTCGCCGGCTCTTCACTTTCCATCATCCTCAAACAGATGGCGTGGACATCCTTCCGCGTTCGGATGACGCCGCCACCAGTCGTTCCGGACATCGACGAGAGTCGATTCAGGTGGAATAACCCAGTGCCATTCCGCCAGGATCGGCGAAGGCCATTGGGCTTTGTCGAAGATGTCGAATCCGAGGACAGCGTCACGCACAACGTCCAACGACTTCTGCTTGTGGCGAGCCGGATACCGCAGTTGAAGCCGCTCCGCGGGAGGCTCATTCAGGAACCTCGCATTGTGGCACGCCGCTGAGGCCGCATGGAGACACAATTCGACCACGTGGTTACAGTCACGGCACACCAAGCCGCGCACCATTCCGGAGATATGGTCGTGGTCGATCACCCAGCCGTGTCGCCTGCGGCAGACCATGCACAGTGGGCCGAACTCCTCGACGAGCAGGTCGTAAAGCTGTCGTCGCGAAGCCTTCTTGAAGGGTCCAGGTCGGCCCCAATCGTTGCCCACGCGGACCGGGCAGGAAGTCGAGGCGTTCGCTTCTACTATTGCGCGAATGTCGTCCGCCGACCTGTATTCACCGAGACCCTCCGGCTCGCTTCCAGTTACGAACACTCGACACAAGTGCCTGCGGATAATTGCTGCTTGTCGGTTGGGCGGGAATGCCGCCAAGGGATCAGCCATCTCAGACCCCCGCCATGCCGGCACTGACGACGCACGACGGCCCCCACACGACACCGCCCGCATCGATCGCGACCACAGTCGGACCTGAATTGAATGGGTTGAAGTAGAAAACTTTCCGGCCTGGCATTGGTCGGCACTCGTAGCCAGGCCGTTGCACCACTGTTGAACGCGATGGACCCGCACGTAGCAAGTCCTGCAGATCGTCCGACCGCAAACTTCCGTTGTCTGCGATCGCGGGGACCGTCACCACGGCTGGTGATGCAGCCTGCATCACCAGCCCGCTACCGGCAGCCGTCATAGTCACCACTGAACAAATCATCAGCAGTATCAGCAGCCAGCGGCTAAAAGCGGCGGGTCCACGCAACCATGCGATACAGGCACGAAGGCGCCCCATCGGTGAAAGCCTGAACGGATCGGACCGCCGGAACCTATGCGAATCCATCATCACTCGCCGCTCGCCCGCCGCGAGCCGCTTCGCAGCAGCTGATCAACCGACCCCACCGGCGTCAATGTCTGGGCATACACCGTGACAGCGAGCACGCCACGCGCACTTCGGTCACCAAACCCAGGGCGCGCGTCCGCGCGTACCGTCAGCTCTGCGATTCCCTCGACGCGGTAGATTGTTCCGGCCTCGACCGTCTGAAGCGGACTTGTCGTCTCAAGCATCGCACCGTCCAGGCCCACCCCGGCGACGGACACCGCCACACCCGTGAGACGGTGTACTGCCGCGCCGTCGCGCTCCACCACCTCGTCCGTTTTGGCGCCGTCGCGATAAACAGCCCTCGTTCGTCCTCCGCCGCCAGTTCCGATCACCAGCAGCAGATCTGAGGGCACTGGCACCCTCAGCGTTGTCAAATCAGCCATCTGTCAACACCTCTCGTCGCACGACGGCGGGATCATCCCGCCTGACACAAGCCTGCTACTAGATTCCGACCTGGCATCCGATGACACCGCGATGCCGCGAAACAGCAGGTCACGGCCCATGCGGATAGGCCTGACGCTGTTAGGTGAGAAGTGATGCGTAGTGATTGGCAATGGTGTCATGCCTATGACTTATGGTGCCGACATGAGTTTCCTAGATACCCAGTCGATGGACGACCAGGCGCTCAAGTCAACTGCCGATGCTCTCGACAATGCACTGGCGCCGCTCGCGCACTTCGCCATAGCCGCGGGCGCTCCGCGTGAGCTTGTCCGCAACGCAACAGGGCTAAACATAACCAACTCGTCACGCTTGAAAGGACAAAAGTTCAACGACCTAGTCGCGAAGCTGAATCAGGCCCTGCTCCTCACCAGTTGCGTTCCCTTGCTTGATATTCGCGGACACCCTTCCGCGAAGACCGCTGAGGTCGTCCCCCCAGCCTTCCGGGAATCGTTCGTCAACGAGCTGATCCAGATGGCCGATGCATTGCAGCGCATGAAATACGTTCTACTCGTCGAACAAGATGTCAGGACGACAACCCGCAGAATCGACATCGCGACCACGACGAGCTGGGAAGAAGCAGTAGAACCGCATTTGATCGCGGCTGATCGACTGTCGAGTTACATTGTGGCCGAGGTTAATATCTATCGCCGGACCAGAAACCGCTATGTCCAGTTAGCGAAGATCGGTCAGATTCCTTGGAGTTCGCGCCAACCGGTCGAGCGCGAGCTGTTCGTTGCGAAGCACAGGATTGCTGACCTATTAGCGGCGCTGTCTAACACCGCGAGTTGTGCCGCGAGTGAAGCGAGCCAGTTCGAGTGCAGTTTTGATTCGGGCACAATTCGCAGATGCGTCTCCACCTGGCGGTCCCACGGCGATAGAATGTGGGACCCCCGCGCGATGGCCAAGGCCAACAGGATGTTTCGGAGAACAATCCCATCACATCACCCGTTGAGTGACATCCTTCGCCCACAGTCTCAGCTGGCTCGGGCACGCGAGGCTTGGCAAGCCGACTACCTGCGCTCGTTCTCGCTGCTCGACCAGTTCTTGGAACGTACGCGGTCGTGCGCCAAAGATGCCGCAGCTGCTCAAGACATGTTGTTGAGCAGGTCCCCCCGCGGTAGCGCCGCGGACGCGACGATCGCCGTCAACCTCGGCGCTTGCCGGGTCCTCGAAATTCACACTGCGCGAACCGCTTCGAGCGGCCCCTCCGCCAACGCGAGCATTCCTAGGATCGTAGTTGCTATCTATGAACCGTGAACTACAAGAAGGACACCGGCCGCTTGCCCCCCGTGTGGCGCCCGAATCAGCCGTCGTCGGCCTCGATCGGCCTGCTGTTCACGAAAGCAGCCAGCTCAGAAACGTCGCGATGCCTGTCGTACGCGCGAAGCAACTCAATGTAGGCAGGCTTGTTGAGGTCCCAATCGTATCGCGACACGGTCGGATTCTGGGCCGCTGCGAATACCAGATCAGCGAGAAACCTTGTCGCGCGGCCGTTTCCATCGACGAATGGATGTATCCGGACGAGGTCGGCGTGCACGGCGATGCCCAGCTCATGTGCTGACCAGTCTTCGGTGTGCTCCCATCGGTATGCGATCGTTTCCAGCGACTCGCGCAGCTCGACGGCGATCCGTTCCGGTGCGACCCCAATGTTGAGCTCCAACCTGCGCAGTTTCCCTGCCCACTCCCAGACCGGGCCATACATGCGCGCATGAAGGTCACGGACGAAGTGGTCGGTCAGCAGCTCCTCAAGCGGCAACGAGCCGTCAATCGCGGCCGTCATCAGTGCACCCTCAAGCTGGACCTGCAACGCCTGCTCCAGGTCGTATACGTCCGCGCGTGTGACCGCCGGGCCGAGAGCCTCGGCAGCCTGGGGTAGCAGTGCACTCAGCTCGTCGTGCGGAAGTGGGGTCTCACCGTAGCCGGGGGTGAGTGGCATCAGCGCTTCGGCGGCTGCTGCTTCGCGAGGTAGGCCTTTACCGCGGCCGAACGCTGATGACTGGCCGGAACGACCCGACCCTCCAACTTGGCCGATGCCTTCACAGCGCGCATCCCAGAACGCTTCACCGCAGCCTTGGAGACCACGACCTTCTTCGGCGTTCTGCGCTCCACAGGACACCCCCTTGACGACTCGACCAGCGGATTCGATGCTACCGGTCCCGCCAGGCGCTCGGCTAGACCGCTCGTCGCAACGATCAGAAATCGCGCGCACGCTAGGGAAGAGGAAGTATGTCGTTGGAGACGGCTACAGGGTAGGCCCGCTCTCAGCACTCAGCAGTTGCTCGTCCTCAGCTGCGCAAGGCGCATGTAGAGCGGCACCGTCATGCGGCGGCGTGCTCAACGCGAGTTGGCGAGTCTTTGGACCCGTTCATCGACGGGACGGCCAGTCTTCTTGCTGGCCGTTACGGCGGCGCGGGCCGCAGCTTGGCGAACGACCAAGCTACGACCTGTCTTGGGCTTCTGCGGGTTGCCATCGTCGCCTTCCCTCGTCATCTACACCACGCCTTTCACCCAGTCGGGCTTTGATCAGAAGCCGTGATGTCGATCAAAGCCAGCCCGAAAATTGGCTCCGCCTTCAACCCTGGCCATTGGCAGCATTTTCAGCCTCACGCTTGCATACAGCGTGATGCGCCCGCAGGTCCGACTCGTTCGGTTCCTCCACAACCAAAGTGCGACCGTCCAAATCGCCGATGAGCACACCATGCCCCTGAGCCACCAGACCGCGCCAGCACTCAAAGCCAGTCAGGATAGCCCGCTCCCACTCGAAGGCAGTGATCGCGCGAGCTTCGAGCTGCGACGTCAGTCGCCGACACATCGCCAGGGCATCCCCCGGAACCGTCTGCCCGTGCTTGAACCAATCGTTCAGCCTCCCTTCTTCGAAGAGGAACGCGGCAAGGCCTTCCTCTATCGCAATAGCTCGGCCCCCGTCCTCGACTTCGTCGATTACCTGATCGTCTTTCCGCTTGAGGTCTCCAAGAGCCCGAAAGACCGGGCTCCATCCCAGGACAGCCGCATACGCCAGATGGAAAGCATCGTGATAGCGGTACCAGTCGGCTTCAGAGACGTTGTCGCTCAGTGGATCACCGAACTTCTGGCCATTCCGCACCATCCGGACCCTACCTGCCGCGAGATAGGGGTCCGGTGCAATGACCACACGAAATTGCCGCGGCAAGCGATAAGCAGGTGCATGCCCAGCATCGAACACGCGGGCGTCACCCAGACTTGCCTTATTTGGCTCGATCCCACCGACTTCTGCTTGCGGCAGTTCAGACGACGGATAAGGCGCGCCAGTGGCCGCCCACCGATCCGCAATCTTGTCGAGGTTAGTTGTAGCCGCCGTACCCAGATCAACCCCTAGCCTCGCGGCCGTCACCGCTAGGTACCACAGGATGTCGCCGACCGCCTCGGTGTCGGCCTCATGCGCCGACGTGGGCGTGACCCGATCTCGAACGCGCTTCTTCTGACTGGTAAGTAGGTCGCCAACCTCTCCACCGAGGCCAAGCAGGCTGACAGTCAGCCCTGCCGGATGATCCGTGCCTTGCTGATCGAAACGCCACGCCTCGCGCTGATATCCATCAAGTTCCATCTCGGCCTCTCAAAAATCGAGTCTTGAAAATCAATCACTAACCAGCTATGTTGATACAAGTTCGAGAGTTTGGCAAGGGAGGTCCCATGACCGATCGGGACGAAGTGCGGGCGGCGATGGTCGCCGCCCTGTGCGAGGTCTTCGATCCCGACGAGGTCGAGGCCAATCTGGCTACCGAGCCTGACGACTACTTACGCGAGCTCGACAGCAAGACCGCTGAGTACTTGTTGGTGGCGGCCGAGCGGGTTGTAGGGCGCAGACTCCCGACCCCCGCCGACCTCGGTAGAGACCAAATCGCCACTTTGGGAGTACTCATTGATGCAGCTTTGAAAGGCGGAGCATGAGCCAGCATGTGAGCGGTTCGAACATTTCCGACGCCTGGGTGAAGGCATTCAGCGCGCTCGCAGCAGCGAAAAATCACGAGATCGTGAATCTGACAGTCACGATCGAAAACCCTGGCCTCGAACTTTTGAACGTCCGCCGGCGGCTTGACCTCGCGGTCGCGGAGCTGAAGGCTGCGGGCCAACTTGGATTCGACAAGAGTGTCCACACCGTGGCCAACACGATCTTCCCAGTGTCGCTCTACCGCGCGGGACGCGCTGATGCCTTCTACACGGCAGTCCAGGAAAGCCAGAAACGCCGAGCGGGTTCTATTACTTCTTGGGGCGCGAAGAGCGGCACATACGCCGGTCGGCTTGTGATGTACCCGACATATGGCAGGGGTGAACTGAACCAAATCAAGCGGATGATCGAGTATCTCGACGCTGACAAGAATTACCGAGATCGCTACGAGATCTCTCTCGTTTGCGAGCCTCCCGACACACATCCCGCCGATAGCGCTATGTCCGCCTCGGCATCTACCTTCGTGCCTGGCTACGACACCGCGACAAGGGGCGGCCAGTGCTTGTCACACATCAGCCTCAACGTCACCGAAGGCAGGCTCTCCATGACCGCGCTATACCGCCACCAGACATTCGTGGTGCGCGCGTACGGCAACTTCCTGGGGCTCGCGCGGCTACAGCACTTTCTCGTTCAGGAAGCAAAGAAAGACTTGCAAGTCGGCGAACTTATGGTCGTTGCTTCCCACGCAGAGATTGAACAATCAGCCGCGCAGCAACGCGACTCGTTGTTGAATTCATGCCAAACCCTTCTCGGAGACGAGCCTGTCCCTATCGAGTGGCAAGCTCGACCGTTCGGATCGTCATGGGCCGACCTCGAACTTCCCGCTCTTGCGGACAACAGCTGATGCTCGAGGAGCAGCACGAAGATCCGGCATCCGCTAACACGGCGCGGTCACCTCACACGCACCGCGTAGAGAGCCTGCTCGACTCCGCACTACGCGACGCGTCGATCAAAGCACTCGTCAACGAGCCCAAAAGAACGCCCCGGCTTGGGGTAGACGTGGTCGACATCGAGGTACTCGCTCGCCAACTGTCCAGCGATATCGGGTCCGCATTCAAACACAGAATCTTCACCCCACGCGAGATCGATGATTGTCGAGACCAAGTGCCCAAATTCGCCACACGTTGGGCGGTCAAGGAAGCCGTGAGCAAGGCGATCGGCACCGGCTTCCGAGAAGGACTGAACCCCAGCGCAATCGAAGTACTCACCGCACCGCACGGCTCTATCCAGGTTGCTCCATCTGCCGGGCATACGTGGCCTGAGGGCGCGAACAACTGGGACTGGGTTGTCTCTGCCGCTCACGAACGCAACGTTGCCGTCGCGGTGGCCATAGCACTGTCATGAATGGCTGCACAAGAATCCTGTACACGAAAGGACTGATGCGTCATGGATATGCCAGACGATCGATCGACACGGGAGTCGGGGCAACCGACTGCATCGGAACATCGGCTTGAGCAAGCCCTTGCTGAACGACTCCGATCCGAGCGAGAGTACCTCGGACTGAGTCAAGATCAAGTTGCGCGAGTCCTTGACCTACCCAGGGCTGCTGTGAGTGCATTCGAGACCGGAAGACGCAAGGTCAGTAGCGTTGAACTTGCGCGGCTGGCCCAGCTTTACGGCACAACGCCCAACCGCCTGCTCGGTAGCGAAGTGCCGACTGACGAACGCACCACGAAGCTATTCCGAGCGACCAAGAAACTGTCAGACCACGACAAAGATCAGGTCTTGCGCTTCGTTGAGTTTCTGAGCAACGCACAACCCAACGCGACCAACGTCGAGGAACGATGACAAACACCGCATTGGGAAGGGAGGTGAGTCGGGGTGGCTGATGCACGAGCTGCCGAACGAACGCGGGCCAGCGCCTCAATGGAGGCGACACGCCTACATCGCGACCTCGGCACGACCTTCGACGTACCTGTTGACGTCCTAGGTATCGCCCGCAGTCTCGGACTGGTGCTCATGATGCAGCCACTAGACAATCTGCTTGGCTTTTACGTACGGGGAGAACAGAGTTCGGGGATTGTGATCAACAGCCAGCGGCCCGAGAGCTTGCAAAGATTTACCCTGGCTCACGAAATTGGTCACCACGTTCTGGGCCACGAACTGTCTGCCGATGACGAACATACTCTCGATCATTTCGACCCCGACAGCCTTCCTGAAGTTGCAGCCCAGGCGTTCGCTGCATCGCTTCTTATGCCATTGCCGCTAGTCAACAAAGCACTGCGGGACCTTCCTGCTACCCGGCAACGCCGCAGGCTTGAACCTTCTGACGCCTACCTGTTCAGCCGCCAACTCGGAGTCAGCTACACGGCCGGCGTATGGGCGCTGCAGCGGAATCGCCGTCTGTCACTCGACGACGCGCGAACCTTTATAAGGAGAGGAGCACTGGCGGCGAAAAACGCACTCATTGGTGAAGATCCGCTCAGTGATCCTCGCGCTGACGTGTGGATGCTGACCGCAGAGAACAACGACTTGAGTGTGATGTGCCGGATCGGCGACGAGATCCGAGTGCAACTCCCAGAGGACACCAGCAGTGGATTGGCTTGGCTTGTCCGCTCACCGGCTACCGGCGGACTCTTCGACTCATCCCCCGCCACACAGCTGATCTGGTCCGACGACGACATCCGAGTTGAGGAAACATCAGACAGCGACTCCAATTCCGGGCACGGTCTCGCTGTCGAATTCCCCGAGCCGCTCGAAATCGTTCAAGACGAACACCTCAGCCGCCAGCATCCTCTCGACACCGAGACCCAATTCGAACTGTTCTCCGATCTCGCACCGGAAACAAACGATGCGTTCCGCACTGGCGGCGGAGTCCGCTCGCTCACCTTTGTGCCACGGGAGGAAGGCCACAGCCGCGTCCTATTGGAATTGTCACGGCCGTGGGATAGCGAAGTTCCACCACAACACCGCTATCAGCTCGACCTGCGTGTACGTCCGAAACAGCTTGCCGGACAGGGCCTGTTTGCACCCACTGCCGAAGTGTGGGTAGACGAGCACGTGGTTGGTGCATGACGCCGACCCTCGAATGGCTAGTCGACCGCAGGCACCACGCTGGTCCGGTCATAGACCAAGGCAGTCGCCCGACGTGCCTATCCTGTGCGATCAGCTCCGCTCACCACCACATTCTTGGCGTCGCCAAGTGCATTGAGTACCTTCACTACGGTTCGCGCAAGCAACCGACCGGCTGTGGATCTATCGACTCCGTGCAAACGGTCCTCGCGACCGACGGGCAACCCAACGAATCGGCCTGGCCGTACGACCCCAGCATCGACGAGGATGTATTAAGCCGGATCCCGCCGAGCCCACTTTCCGATCCATTCCACCACGCCGACCTGGTCGTCAACAGCGCTCCAGACCGCGCTAGGTTGATTGAGCAGCTCCGAGGCGGCCACCTACCGGTGGTAGGTCTAATGACCACGCCCGGACTTCTGCGTTTACGCTCTGACGTCTTGACCGAGCCGGGACCACACATGGACGGACACGCGGTCTTGTTGGTCGGTGCGGCTCGATATACAGGCCCGGACATCGGCATCATCCGACCAGACGACCAACTGATGTGCATACAGAACTCTTGGGGAAACACATGGGGAGCGAACGGATTTGGACTCATTGGTCCCCGAGCTTGGGACGACATGGTCCTCCTGTCGGCACACCTAATGCCGACCTAGCTCCATCGTCTCACGGCGAGTCTTGATCAATACGCATCCGGCTCAACGAACAGCCCGCCCGCGGAGGGCGAGAACCCTGGCGGGTGCCCGATACTGACTCAAATGGCCTCATTCAGCGGGAACACGACACACGCCCTGCGGCGGGCTTCGCCTGTCCCTAATCCTCTTCCTCGAAATCGACAGAGGCTAAGTCCGCCAACAGATCGCGACCAAACTGGTTGACGCCGGTGATGCTGTAGGTCTCGGCGCGGGGAATGCTGTGGAGACCATCGCTCATCTCTTGAGAGCCGACGAGGACGACCCCCGTCCGTACCAGAGCTGCCAGAACTGGAGCGGGTTCCTCGCGCAGCACGGCCTGGTACCTGTCGTCGTTTACCTCTGGCTCGGACAATTCCCTGTCGTATGCTGTCGAGATCCGAGCGAGCGCCTCGATGTGCATCTCCTCCAGCTCCGACAACGCTGCCACCATCATCGCGGCGTAGTCGACCTGTTTCCTGTCACCAGTCATGGCCGCCGCTGCTGCCTCGGCGAGGAGTCTGCGTTTCTTCTCGAATGGGGTGCCGATCGACGCCTGTGCAGCCGAGTAGAGGAGCTGCTCACGCACGGGGTCGTTCTCGACGGCTTCAGCCAGCTTGTCTTCGCCGCCGACCCTGCTGACGACTCGCTTGAAGAACTCGACTGTGCGTTCCCGCCGGGTTTCATACATTCCGAGCACGATCGCGCCCGTTGCCGCACCCACACCAGGAACCCCTGAATACCAACCGGCCACTTCGGCTCCAACGCCAACGATGGTGCTGACGCCGATCTTCTCCAGCTTTGAGGGCTCGCTGTTATCGTCCTCGCTCATGCCTAGGACACTAACGCGGACGTGCGACAACGCCCGTTGCGCCCCAACAATCGGTCTTGACGAGCCGGGCACCTGGCGAATCCCCGATACGGGCTCGGGCTGGACTAATTCAGCGGGAATACGCAACTTCCGCTTCCGCCGAGATACCCCACTTCGGCGGGAACCAGGCCGGCACCGGTTCCGGTACCGCGCGGAATTTCTGTTTGATGCGCGTACGACCGCTGTAGCCCATGACATCGGGATGGACGATCCGCGCATACTTGTCAACTTCGCAAAACAAGTTCTGACAATCAATGAGCTGAAGAGGGCGACCGAACAGTCCTCTGAACGTTAACCCCAGCCGATCGAAATGCTCTCCCTGGCTAGCAGCCATGTACTCGATGATCTCGCGCTCGATACCTGCGCTGCCTGGCCCGAAACATTTGCGAATGCCATCGCGCGCACCAGGGCCGGCAACGACAAACTCCATCTCATCAAAAGCTAGCGCGTTTGAGTAGTTTATGTCGATTAAGAATTGAAATGCCAAGAAGTCACCCATGCCGGGATAGCTCTTGATGTGCTCAAAGGCGTGGCGCATGTCATCCGCCGCGAGCAACTTGTCCACTAGGCGGTCTTCAAACATTCGCTCAAGCAAACGCAGATGATTCAAGTGCTTACGTGTGGCACCGAATGCAGGCGACGGCATCACATAAGCGGCAGAGTACAGGCGCCTACCTTGGGCGAATGCCGAGTCGAGAACCGCGCTATACCGACGCGTGTCGAACGCGGCGAGTGTCGGAGTGCCGAACTCCTCCACCAAAAGGCGCCACGTATCGACCTTATTGAATAACTTGAAAAGCAAGATCCGGAACACCAACTCCTCAACGCGCTGATCGCCCGTGTATGCGACTTCGCGGATCAAGAATTGGCTCACGCGATCGGCAGCGCGATAGCAATTCGTGAACCGATGGGCGTTCAGCACTGGATCAGAGGTCCACGGTCCGCGCCTACCGCCCACTCGCGCCTCGTAAATCGCTTGCCGCTGCTCGGCGAACCTCCAGTAGGTGTCGAACACGGGCGTCGGCTCAAGTATCCGGCCTGCAATCCTCACGGCGGGAACTGTAGCGGCCGATGCTGACATGTTCACGCTTGGCGTCCCGAACTGCTCGAACGCCATCTGTTCCGGCACAACGACTGACATCCCGGCCACCCTTTAAGTCGTAGATAGCTAAACATGTAATAGTATACGCGGGTGGCTGACACGAATGCTGAACTTCACAGGGCGCGTTCGGCTGCACTTTTCAACAACAGTCATCTCGTCGAGATCGTTAATGAAATTGCGACCCGCGGGCGAAAACCGTTCACCACTAGGCAGATAGCCACCCACACATCCCTCGCCGACAGCGTCGTACGTCCCGTGATTCGCCGTCTTCTCGACACAGGCCTCATTGAGGCGACAAGTTCCATCAAGCCGAGCCGGGGACGAACTCCCAACTATCTCCGCACCACAAACTCACCGGGGTGGTCCGAGTTGAAGTCATTGTGTCGCAAGCTAAGTCCACCGCATACGCCCTAGTCGACACAGACCACTCGGCCCGGTCGCAACTGCCAGTGAACTTGCAAACGGCATCACCGTAATTTCCACCCGAGCAACGGAACGCTGCTCCCGACCCGTCAATCCACTTGTCGTGACTGGTCTCGATCGCTTATCTGTAACTCGATCGATGGAACGTCTTGTATAAGCAGTTCAGATCGTGTTCGTCATGTAGAGCTGAATTGGGCCAGACGACTTGCCTGGTGCGCGTGTAACCCGCGGCGACTCCTGGGCGGCGCGCACGCCCAAGGCAGGAACACCGTCAGCTCATCGAAGTTTCTTGACCAACACGAGGCCTAGTGGTCCATTGCCTTGTCCGACAACGCGAAACCCCTTGCGCTCGTACAGGCGCTTTGCAGGGTTGCGCACGTGGACGTTGGTACACATGGTGTCGTGACTCTTCGCCAGATCGGCGAACAGCGCGTCCAGGAGCATGCCGCCGATGCCGATACCGCGGCGCTCTGGGGCCACAGCGATGCACAGTTCGGGCATCGGCGCACCTGCCGCATCACAGCGCAATGGCGGTTTGCCGTGGTAGGTCCACACCGCACCGACGGGCGTGCCGCTGTGATCCTCGGCGATGATCGGCAGCACTCCATCAGGCGGGAGCATCTCCAGCACCTCGTCGTCATCGGGGTCAGGAGGGGGCCGATCTTCGATGACGCAGGCGTGACGTGCCATCTCGACGATGAACGAAGCATCGGCAGGCCCGGCCGCGCGACGCAGGGTGTACTGAGATGTCATCGCCCGATTGTGGCTGACGCCTTGTGCCGAGCACACCTTGTTTCTACCGCGCCGCTCACCGGAAAAAGCCCCCGTGCGAGAGGTCGTGAGCCCTTTCGATCACTTAGGAATGAGACGCCGGTGGTTCGAATCTCGCGATAGCGTCGAGTACAGCGGCACCCATGGCTGGGCTTCCTGTGTGACCGGAGTCATCGATGATTGTCAGATCAGCCTCGGGCCAGGCTTGCGCGAGTTCCCATGCGGTGCGCAACGGGCCGGACAGATCGAGGCGGCCATGGATCAGTACGCCGGGAATTCCCTTGAGGCGGTGAGCGTCTCGCAGCAGCTGCCCGTCTTCCAGCCAGGCGCCGTGGGCGAAGTAGTGGGTGCATATTCGCACGAACGCCAGCTTCACCGCGTCAAGTTTGGCACTGTATTGGCCCGGGTTGCCGAGGTGTTCGTGCGCGATCACGGCGTCCTCCCACGTGCACCAATCGCGGGCTGCCTGCTCGCGTATCGCAGGATCAGGGTTCTCCATCAGCTGCCGATAGGCCTCGACAAGGTTGCCGTCGCGGTCGTGGTGGGGCACGCCCGCGCGGAAGCGGTCCCATTCGATCGGCAGCAGCAGGCGTAGTCGGTGATAGAGCCAGTTGATTTCTTGGGGCCGCGTCATGGTGACCCCGACCAAGACGATGCCGATCACCCGTTCGGGGTGGCGTTCGGCGTAGGCGAGGATGAGGGTGGATGCCCACGACCCGCCGTAAAGCAGCCAGCGTTCGATACCGAGGTGCTGGCGCAGTGCCTCCATGTCGGCCAATAGGTGTTCGGTGGTGTTGTAGGCCATGTCGGTTGTCGGGTCGGCTGCATTAGGCAGGCTGTCGCCGCATCCACGCTGGTCGAATACCACGACCTGAAAATGGTCGGGATGAAACCCCTTGTGGGCGCCGCGTGGTCGTCCTGATCCCGGACCGCCGTGAACGACGAGCGCGGGCCGGCCATCGGGATTGCCCCTGGCCTCCCAATAGATGCGGTTGCCGTCACCCACATCGAGTAAGCCGTGGTCATACACCTGCGGCTCGGGCAACGATCGCCGTTCAGACACTCTGGTGACGTTATCGCGGCCAGCTGACGACCGTCGGAATCAGCAAGGAGGAGTTCTCATTGCCGCCCGCCAACGATGCTGCTCACGGTATCGACGACCTCCGATAGCGGGCGGTCAGTGCGAACCTCGTGGGTGGCGGCTTGGCGCAGCAGTGGCTCCACCTCGGCGATGTCGGCCAGGATCTGCGTACGCTCTTGGGCGGATTTGCCGAAGGGGTTGTTGGTGCGACCTTCGATGCGCTGCAGTACGACGTGGGTCGGGGCGCTGAGCAAGATGATCGCGTCGAAGCGCTCGTAGAAACGTCCTTGGTTGGCCACTGTGCCCTGCACGATCAGTGGAGTCTCACGAGGTCGATCCAACAACTCCTCGATCAACGCCTCCCTCCATAACGGTTCACCCTCGACAACCTCGATCCATTCACCGTCGTCGGTATCAACGGTCGCGTAGCCGCGCCGAGCAAGGTCGGCCAGCACCGTTGACTTGCCTACGCCAGACATCCCGGTCACCAAGACCGCCCTGTGCCGCGCCATGCGCAGCATTTAACCGCACTCTGGGCGCTACCCCCATCTGCGCGCACAAGCCGTGATCTCAGGGCAGGCTGTGACGATGGCGATCCGGCCTGTGCAGGTGTCACCTGCGGCGGCGAAATCACCAAAGCCGCTCGCAACTGGCTCGGCAACGCCCTCGACGCCTCCAAACGCAGTCACATCATGTTTATCGACCGCGACGACATCCTCAATCTCTACGTCGAACTTGACGTCGACCGGCACTTCAGCGGCGCGCAAGCCGTCAACTTCTACCCTCACGACGCAATCAGCCGGACCCGAGAATATCGGTTCGACGCAACCGTCGCCGTATCGCCTGCGGTCGACTCGCGCACCATTTCTCCAGCATATGCCGCACTTAGGGGCACACGTCGTCGTCCATCCCCAGCCGTCTCGCGCGGGCTGCGGGCTCAGCGCAAGTTAGCGAGTCGATGCACCCGCTCATCGACGGGGCGACCTGTTTTCTTGCTCGCAGTTACGGCGGCGCGGGCAGCTGCTTGTCGGACTGCCAGGCTACGACCTGTCTTAGGCATCTGCGGGTTGCTATCGTTTGCATTTGTCGTCATGGACTAGCCTCTTTCACCTGCTCATCCAGGGGCCGGGTAGGCCCGCCCCCACCCAAGTTATCGGGCTCGCACAGGGGTCGAGCTCTCCACAATCGATACCATTCCAGCTCGCATGTAGAACGCGTGCACGCAAGCGACCCTCGAACGAGTTATGCGCGTGAAGAGGCATCCGCTAAGCCGCATCGGTGGCTAGTCGCCTTGCAACCGGCGGAGGACGTCTTAACCCGACACCCAGTCCGTCCAACAGTTTAGCTAGGCTATCTAGGTTGCCTTGCTCCGCAAGTTCCAGTAACTCCGCCATCAGCTGAGGCTGCCAGACCACCACCCGATACCAATCGCTTCGGGATATCTCACCCACCGTCTCGCCGCCCACATCGGCCGCCGCAACACTTTCGTCCGATTCGTTAGCCGTGACACCCCGCGCCTCCAGCAGAGAGTTCCAAAGTGCTTCACGGGCAGACGACGGGTTGGGCTTTCGTCGTGACCACACAAGCTGTCGGCGCCCCTTGGATGCCTGTTCCCATTCATGCCACACCGCCCACTCGCCAGGCGGTGTCACAGCAAGCACTTCACCGGAATCTGAGTCAATTACCGCCCAATCGCCTTGTCCCGCCTCCACAACCGACCAATGGCGCGGCGTCCGGATGCCGAACCCTCGCGCGTCTACCGATGATGCGAGTTGAGCCAGTATCTCGAATGGGGTCTGGTTGCGTTCAGTTCGGGCAACTTTCGCGACCTGGCCGCCTGCTACCTCAATGCCCATCTTGGACGCGCTGTCGTACGTCGCTTTCGAGAGATACCGGCCAACATAGTCAGCGCCGTCCACCGAGACGTCACGGACATCCACTGCAACAGCGCCCGGAGAGCGGAACCCCGCCTTGTACAGACCTTTCGACCACCGATCGTGAACCCTGGCCGCAAATACATTGCGCGCAAACCATTCTCGGTCAACATCGGCGAACGAGAGAGGCAAGTCAGGGCGTAGCGCGAATTCCATCGCAGACGCCGTGAACACGAGGGCATGTATGTGCAAATGCCACCCGTTGCCTCCGCTACCGGGAGCGCCATAAGTTGCCTCGACGACTCGGGTCATGCCTGCAACATCAAACAGCTCAGCGTCGCCGAGGCGCCCCCTAACCGCAACAGTCTTGCCGGCTCGCTCAACAATGCGGGAACGCTGCCCGGTCCATTTACGCGTACCGAATGCCGAGCGCCATCCGACGCTCAGTCCATCCCATAGCTCCGCAAGACGGTCCCTCGACGTGTGACGCATCGTGAGCGTCATGAGATAGACCTTGCCACCCTGCTGGTGGCACTCGCGAACCGCTCTCCCGATCTCTTCGGCCCTTGTGTGAGCAATGACGGCCGAGCACCGCGGGCATGACCAAACCGACCCGCACGTCATCAAGCCTTGATAGCTCGCGATCGCCTGTCCATTTACGTCTCGCTTCTTAATGGCAACAGACTGACCGTCGTCAGGATCACCAACGGCGTCGTTATGCAGCATGCGGCCGCAACAACGGACGGCCTTGAGCGAGGACGCCTGCCAAAGCATCGCCCTGGCGCCCCAACGGTCCCGTCGCTTCTCCGCCGATACGGAGTCACTACTAGCCAGTCCGTCTGTGAAGCAATAACTCTGAGTACTACCAAGGGCGCTCGCTGCGCTCGCGCGGTCGACGCTTTGGCCCTCCGCGCAAGCGCTCCGGGCCGCCGCGTCGCCGACGGCGTAGCCATCGCACTGTGTCGCTCTTGACGTCACCGTGGGCTCTCCCCGTCTGTGTCGTCCCGTTCATCTCCATTTTCCGGTGCGTCGTTCCGAAGCCAGGTTCCTTCTTTTATTTCTCGGGAGATGTCCTCGTCGGCAAGCCAATACGCCGACATCAAGCTCCGCCATAGCGCGGCCGCTTCCACAGCAGTCAGTGTGTAGTGGCCGCTCGGCCCTGGTGGATCGACGTCAATGTGGATACGCAGATCCGATAAAACGTAGACAGCCCACCCCTCCAGGGACTGCACAACTCCGACAGAGCCAAAACCATGGAGGAGCGTCTCGTTCGCACGTGGCTCAACAGCTTGAATAGTGCCGACCAAAATCGAGATTAGGTTCCATAACTCGTTGCGCGACAACGCGTGAGCTAAGGTTGCGCGGTCGTGCGGCATCCGGAGGACAACAAGACCGTCGGTCTCCTTGACTGACCATCCGTCAGGTAGTGGCCCGGTCACTCTGACCAATCCTTCCGTGCATCTCGGAGTTCGTCCGGTTCAAAGGCGCTACTGAGAGAGCCGCTGGTTTCCTCGATGGCGCGTTGACGCGCTTCCAACCAGGCCAGCCGCGCACGTTCCGCCTGCTGGGTTATCGCGACACCTACCGCTAGCGCCTCCTCTATTCGGAGGTCAAAGTAGCCGTCTGCAGCGCTTGCCGGCACGATAAATTCAACCTGATGCCCTCTGGCACGGATGCTCCATCCGCGCGGAAGTTCACCCGGCGCCGCTGCCCCGCCGGGTTCCGTCACCGGAGCAGTGCTGACAGGTTCTGCGCTCATTGCGCTTGGCGGAATCCGTTCGAGGTTGTGACCGACGTACGCCTTCAAGCGTTCGAGCAGTTCTGCCGCTACCTGGTACGTGATGTCAGCGCCGCGCAGATCGGGGTGGTCCTGCATTACAGCTCGAAGCGCCGCCACTTCCTCGGATGTCGCACCCAGCTCAACTCCCGTGGACCATCGGTTCCGCCCAGCCAGCAGATACGCGAGATGTAATTGGACCCGTAGCACGCGTGCGTCGTGTCTGCTGAGCACGCGTCGCCCGTCCTGGTCGCCGCCCGGGAAGGAGACGACGATATTGGCGCCGTCGACGTCGACCGACCAGCCCTCCGGCATCTCTGTCATCGGGCACCGCCCCGGATTGCCGGAACGGTGCTGTGGTCGCGCGCCCGCGATAGACTCGTCACGCGCGCATGATCGGTGGTTTCCATACTTGCCTCCGTGATGAAGCCCTCGGTTGCAGCCGGGGGCTTCGCTCGTTAAGAGCCCGGATCGCACGCTGATCTGTGGTCGGTGCCTGGTCGGTGAATCTGCGACATGCCATGGTTTCAGGTGGTACTGAATGGCACGATATCGCCAGTTCAGGACCACTTTCGAGACCTTGACTAGGTGAGCTTGCAGGCTCTCCTAAAGCCGGTGTCGCAGGTTCGAATCCTGCCGGGGGCACTTTGTGATGTCTCAGGACATCGGCGACAGCCGGACCTACGTTTGTAGGTTCGGCTGTTGTCGTTTTGGGGGTTTTCGCGTGGGTCCTTTGGGTGCCCCGGTGGGTTGGTAGTCGCGGTTTGGGTCCAGT
>JBFMGT010000027.1:0-50793 GCA_040752555.1 Actinomycetota bacterium
GTCGTACACGTCGACACCGCCGACAAGATCGCCGCCCTGCACCTAGGACCCGTTCTCGGCGATGCCGATCGCCGCTATCTGACCTGTGATGCAACGTGCGAGGTGTGGTTTCACCGGGACGGACAGGTGATCGGCGCTAGCCGATCGACCCGCACCGTCAACCGGCGGCTGCGCCGGGCGCTCGAGCATCGCGACCGCTTCTGCGTGGTGCCCGGCTGCGGCGCGACCCGCGCCCTGCACGCCCATCACCTGGTGCACTGGGAAGACGGCGGCCCCACCGAACTGTGGAACCTGGCCCTGGTGTGCCCCTATCACCACCGGGCCCATCACCGTGGCCTGATCACGATCACCGGCCCGGCCGATCGGCTCGTCGTCACCGACGCCGCCGGCCGGGCCCTGACCTCCGCGTCACTGGCCCGCACACCGACACGACCACCGCCCGACGTCGCACCATGTCCCGGGCCGACCGGGGAACGCGCGAATTGGTGGTGGTACCAGCCGTACGAACCGCCCGGCTGATATGGCTAGGACCGGACCAGCCGCGCGATCGCGGCGGACGCCTCGGCGAGCTTGGCATCCGCCTCCGTGCCCCCGGCGGCCACTGCATGCGACACGCAGTGGCCCAGGTGTTCGTCGAGCAGGCCAAGCGCCACCGACTGCAGGGCGCTGTTGACGGCGCTGATCTGGGTGAGGATGTCGATGCAGTACTTGTCCTCGTCGATCATCTTGGCGATCCCGCGGACCTGACCCTCGATGCGGCGTAATCGTTTGGCGTAGTTCTCTTTCTGCGCCGTGTAGCCGTGCGAATCGGTGTGGTCGACATCGCTCACGGTGTGCCCTCCAGCATCGTGGTCATCTGGTTGAGTTCGGCCGACTGCCTGGACACCATCGTCTTGGCCATCGAGATCGCGTCCACGTTGGCCCCGCCCGCGATCTCGGCGTTGGCCACAACGATCGATTTGCGGTGCTGGTCGATCATCGATTGCAGCCACAGACGATCGAAGGCACTGCCCTGCAGCGGTTGCAACTGCGCCAGCACAGCCGGTTCCTTCACCGCGACACCCATCTTCGGCGGCTGGTCCCACTGCACGAGGAAGACGTTGAGGACGTTGATCTCCTTTTGCTGCTGGGCACCGATGCGCTGGGCCAGTGCGACCAGATCGGCATTGGTGGAGCGCTGGGGGACCGCGTCCGCGAGCGCGATCGACTCCTGGTGGCGGTCGACCATCTGGCCGGCGAACGTCACGTCGGCGGCGTTGTATCCGGCCGGCTCGCCGGTGATCACCGGGGCGTCCGTCGTCGACGAGGTCGTCGGTGCCGCAGCGGGTCCCCCGCACCCGGTCAGCGCGGCGGCAGCCACCAGCGCCGCCAGCGCACCGTAACTCCTCGTCATGTCGCCACCTTACCCGTACCCCACGGGGGTATCGATATAGGTTTGGCCGGGCGAAACGCCAGGCGCATAATCGTCGGCATGCCCTCACAGTCCCCGGACACCCGCACGCCCGACATCAAGCCCCGTTCGCGCGACGTCACCGACGGATTGGAGAAGGCTGCCGCCCGCGGCATGCTCCGCGCGGTCGGCATGGGCGACGAGGACTTCGGCAAATCGCAGATCGGCGTGGCGTCGTCGTGGAACGAGATCACGCCGTGCAACCTGTCGCTGGACCGCCTCGCCAAGGCCGTCAAGGAAGGCGTGTTCGAAGCCGGTGGCTTCCCGATGGAGTTCGGCACGATCTCGGTGTCCGACGGCATCTCTATGGGCCATGAGGGCATGCACTTCTCGCTGGTCAGCCGTGAGATCATCGCCGACAGCGTGGAGACCGTCATGCAGGCCGAGCGGCTCGACGGCTCGGTGCTGCTCGCCGGCTGCGACAAGTCGCTGCCCGGCATGTTGATGGCCGCCGCGCGCCTCGACCTGGCCAGCGTGTTCCTCTACGCCGGCTCGATCCTGCCCGGCCGCGCCAAACTGTCCGACGGCACCGAGAAGGACGTCACGATCATCGACGCGTTCGAGGCCGTCGGCGCCTGCGCCCGCGGGCTGATGTCGCGGGAAGACGTCGATGCGATCGAACGCGCGATCTGTCCGGGCGAGGGCGCCTGCGGCGGCATGTACACCGCCAACACGATGGCCTCGGCCGCCGAGGCGCTGGGTATGTCGCTGCCCGGCTCCGCCGCTCCCCCCGCCACCGACCGCCGCCGCGACGGCTTCGCCCGCAAGAGCGGGATCGCGGTCGTCGAACTGCTGCGCCGCGGCATCACCGCCCGCGACATCCTCACCAAGGAGGCGTTCGAGAACGCGATCGCGGTGGTGATGGCGTTCGGTGGGTCCACCAACGCGGTGCTGCACCTGCTCGCGATCGCGTACGAGGCGGGTGTGAAGCTGACGCTCGAGGACTTCACCCGCGTGGGCGCGAAGGTGCCTCACCTCGCCGACGTCAAGCCGTTCGGTGCCTACGTGATGAACGACGTGGACCGCATCGGCGGCGTGCCGGTGGTGATGAAGGCCCTGCTCGACGCCGGGCTGCTGCACGGGGACTGCCTCACCGTCACCGGAAAGACCATGGCGGAGAACCTCGCTCACATCGCGCCGCCCGATCCCGACGGCAAGGTGCTGCGCGCGCTGTCCGAGCCGATCCACCCCACCGGCGGCATCACGATTCTGCACGGCACGCTGGCGCCCGAGGGCGCGGTGGTCAAGTCGGCCGGCTTTGATTCCGACGTGTTCGAAGGCACCGCACGGGTTTTCGAGCGTGAGCGGGCGGCGCTGGACGCACTGGAGGACGGCACCATCACCCACGGAGACGTCGTGGTGATCCGCTACGAGGGCCCCAAGGGCGGCCCGGGTATGCGCGAGATGCTCGCGATCACCGGGGCGATCAAGGGCGCAGGGCTCGGCAAGGACGTGCTGCTGATGACCGACGGCCGCTTCTCCGGCGGCACCACCGGACTGTGCGTCGGACACATCGCGCCCGAAGCCGTCGACGGCGGTCCCATCGCGTTCGTGCGTGACGGCGACCGCATCCGCCTCGACGTCGCCAACGGCACGCTCGACCTGCTGGTCGACGATGCCGAATTGGAGTCGCGCAGGGCGGGTTTCGCGCCGCTGCCGCCGACCTACACCACCGGCGTGCTGGCCAAGTACACCAAGCTGGTCGGTTCGGCGGCCGTCGGCGCGGTCTGCAGCTAGATGACGGTGACACTGAGATGACGGTGGCCTTCCTCATCACCAGCCTGGTGGTGGTCGCCACCCCGGGCACCGGCGCTCTGTACACGGTCGCCACCGGCCTCTCCCACGGCACGCGGGCATCGATCCTCGCCGCGGTGGGCTGCACGCTGGGCATCGTGCCGCACATGCTGGCCGCGGTGAGCGGACTCGCCGCAATCATGCACAGCAGCGCGGTGGCCTTTCAGACCGTGAAGTACCTCGGGGTGGCGTATCTGCTGTATCTGGCCTGGATGACGTGGCGGGACGACTCCGAACTGGTCACCAGCGACGGGCCGGCAGCCCCGCCGGGATCGTGGCGCATCATCGGCACGGCGATCGCGGTGAACACGTTGAACCCGAAGCTGACATTGTTCTTCTTTGCGTTCCTGCCCCAATTCGTCGACGCCGCCGCCGGCCCCGTCGTCGGCGAGATGCTCGTGCTCTCAGCGGTTTTCATGGCGATGACGCTGGTGGTCTTCGCGGCCTACGGGGTGTTCGCGGCCGCCGTGCGCAGCCACGTCATCACCCGGCCCCGCGTCGTCAAGGGGTTGCGACGCACGTTCGCCGCGACCTACGTCGCCCTGGCGGCGCGGATGGCGGTCGCCTCCCGCTAGGAGGCACACCCGCACGAGTTGCGGTGGTGGAACGTCGTCGGCACTTGGATCCGTTGCGGCGGACCGTCCTGTGCCCGCACCCGCCGCAGCAGGAGCCGTGCCGCGGTGGCGCCGATGGTCTCGACGTCCTGGGCCGCCGCGGTGAGCTTGGGCTCGAACAGATCCGACCATTCGAAGTCGTCGTAACAGGCGAACGCCACGTCGGACGGGATCGCCAGGTCGAGGCTGCGCAACGCCTTGAGGGTGCCGATGGTCATCGCGTTGTTCATCGAAACCAGTGCGCTGGGCCGGTTTTCGCCCGCCATGACCGCACGCACCTCGCGTTCGGCGACATCGGTGCTCGACTCGCCGTCGATCACCAGGGCAGGGTCGAGCGGGATCCCCCGCGCAGCCAGCGCCGCGGCATAGCCGTCGAACCGCTCGACGGTCGAGGAGATTCCGGCGATGCCGCGCACCACGCCGATCCGCCGATGTCCGCGATCGAGCAGGTGCTCGGTGAGTGTGCGGGCCGACTCGACGTTCTCGGGCCCGACCTGATCGCAGTCGATGTCGACGGCCCGGTCGATGAGGACCAGCGGGGTTCCGGTACGCACGATCGCGGGCAGCGTCGTCCGCTCCGAGCCGGCGGCCGGGGCGACGATCATCCCGTCGACCTGCCGATCCAGCAGCGAGTCGGTGACGCGTTTCTCCGACTCGGCGTCGTCGTGGGAGTCGCCGACGATCAGCACATAGCCCGCCTCCGACAGCGCCCTTTCCACCGCGTGCACCAGGCTGCCGAAGTACGGATTGGTCAGCGCCGAAATCGACAGTCCGACGGTGTGGGTGCGGCCGGCCGCCAGTGAGCGTGCCACGCCGTTGCGGCGGTAGCCGGTCTCGGCGATCGCCGCCTCGACCCGCAGCCGGGTGCCGGTGTCCACCCGGCGGGTGCCGTTGATCACGTGCGACACCGTGGACGCCGACACCCCGGCCAGGCGCGCGACGTCGCCCATCGTGGTCATGGCAGCCGCAGGATGCGGTCGGCCCTGCCTGCCGTCGACTCGATCAACTGGGCGTTGCGCTCGTCGGACCCCAACGCCCAGAACGCCGCTTCCTCGGGCGACTTGCCGAACGCCTCGTGCCGGCGCACCAGCCGTTCGTGCCGGACACCGGTGTCGGGGGCGAGGAACCACACCTCGTCGAGGCAGGCCCGGGCGGCCGGCCACGCATCACAGTCGAGCAGCAGGTAGTTGCCTTCGGTGACCACCAGCGGGGTGGCGGCGTGCACCGCGATCGACGAGCCGATCGGTTCCTCGATCTCGCGCCGGAACCGCGGGGCGTAGATCACCGCGTCGTCGCTGTGCTGGGCGCGCAGTGCCGCCAGCAGCCGCGCGTACCCGTCGTCGTCGAACGTGTCGTGCGCGCCCTTGCGGTCCCGCCGGCCGAGATCGATCAGCACCTCGTTGGCCAGGTGGAAGCCGTCCATCGGCACCAGCACGGCATCGTGCGGACCCAGCGCATCGACCAGTTGCTCTGCCACCGTGGACTTTCCGGCGCCGGGCGCGCCGGTCAGCCCGAGAATGCGGCGGGTACCAGGAGTGATCAGCGCCCGCGCCCAGCCGATCAGCTCGTCGATGGTGACGCTGTCGGCATCCTGCTCGATCGTCACTGCTGCCGCCTTCGGTCGTGGGAGAGTTCGGCGAGCCAGGCCCGCGGTCCGATCACCGAGCACCGCAGGGCGGCCACCCGTGCGGCCGCGTCCACGCGCTCGGTCAGGCGGACGACGCCGGCCGCTCCGAAGTAGCAGTATGCGCCGTGAAAAGCATCCCCGGCGCCCAGGGTGTCGCGCACCTGGACAGCCGGCACGGCCACGGTGCCGGCCTCGCCGCCCGACCACCACCGGATCGGCGCACCGCCGTCGGTGATCACCACGGTGGGCACCCCGTCTGCCAGGAGCGCGGCGGCGGTCGCCTCTGAGCTGTCGGCACCGGGGGTGCGAAAGTCGCCGGAGCACACCATGTCCGGTCGCTGCGGGATCAGCTCCGCCATCGCCGGTTTCCAGCGACCGGCGTCGACGACGCACGGCACCTCATGCGCACCGGCGGAGCGGGTCGCAGCTGCCCCGATCAGCGGGTGGTGCCCGTCGACCAGGACCACGTCGGCGCCGGCGACCAGGCCGTCGAGGGCTGCCGGGGCGGCCACGTCGGAGGCGACCGCGTCGAGCGAGACCACCGAGCGGTCCCCGGTCGCGTCCACCACCGACACACTGGACACCGGGACGGGGCGCGCCGTGCCCGCCGCGGCGTCGATCACCTCGACCCCGTGTGCGACCAGGTCGCTGCGTACGAGGTCGGCGACCGGTTCGGTGCCCAGCGCGGTCACGAGGACCGCCTGGCCGCCGAGCGCGGCGAAGGTGACCGCGGCATTGGCGGCCGGCCCGCCGGCAGCCACGAATTGCGCTGCCGCGGTGATCTTCTGGTTGGCCGCCGGTGGTTCGGTGATGCGGTGGATCACGTCCAGGGTGGCCAGTCCGACGAAGACCCCCCGCGGTTCAGAGACCGGCGCGTTCCTCATCGGTCGGCTCCTCCGCGCCGGTCATCAGGGCCACCACCTCGGACATCGACCGCTTCTTCGGATCGACCACACCGGCCCGTTGTCCCAGCCGGTGGATGTGGATGCGGTCGGCCACCTCGAACACATGCGGCATGTCGTGGCTGATGAGCACCACGGGAATGCCCCGATCCCGAATGGATTTGATCAGATCGATCACCTGACCGGACTCGCGCACGCCGAGCGCGGCGGTCGGCTCGTCCATGATGATCACCCCGCGACCGAAGGCCGCGGCCCGAGCGACCGCGACGCCCTGGCGCTGACCGCCGGACAGTGTCTCGACGGCCTGGCTGACCGCCTTGATGCCGATCTTCAGATCCGACAGGTGCTGGGCGGCGTCCTGGCGCATCCGCGGCATGTCTAGCCGACGGAAAACGCTGCCCGCAATGCCTTTTCGCCGGACTTCGCGACCGAGGTACAGGTTGGAGGCGATGTCGAGCGCCGGCACCACAGCCAAGTCCTGGTACACCGTCTCGATGCCGGCGGCGCGGGCGTCGCGGGTGTTCTTGAACGACACCGGGGTGCCGTTCATCAGGATCTGCCCGGCATCCGGGATCACGGCTCCGGCAAGCGCTTTGATCAGGCTGCTCTTGCCCGCGCCGTTGTCCCCGATGACCGCGAGCACCTCACCGGCCCGCAGCTCGAAGTCGGCACCGTTGATCGCGGTCACGTTGCCGTACTTCTTGACCAGGCCGCGGGCTTCGAGGACCGGCTGGCTCATCGTGACCTCCTGCGGGTGAACTGGTCCACCGCCACCGCGACGATCACCAGGACCCCGGTCGCGATGTTCTGGTACAGATTGTCGACCCCGGCCTGGGTGAGCCCGTTGCGCAGTACGCCGACGATCAGCGTGCCGACCAGGGTGCCGCCCACCCCGCCGCGGCCGCCGAACAGACTGGTGCCGCCGATGACGACCGCGGTGATGGTCTCGAGGTTGGCGTTCTGGTAGGCGTTCGGGTCGGCATTGGGGATGCGCCCGAGTGCGGCCCACGCCGCGATCGCGGCGATGACGCCGGTGGTGACGTAGACCGACAGCAGCACGCGGCCGGACTTGATGCCCGACAGATCGGAGGCCTGCGGGTTACCGCCGACCGCGTAGACGTGCTTGCCCCAGGCGGTTTGGGACAGCGCGTACCACGTCACCGCGTAGACCAACAGCATGGCGACGACGCCGAACGTCGTCGAGAACGTACCGATCCGAAACGACGTGCCGAGGAAGGTCAGCGGTCCCGGCGACACCCGGTAGGTCTCCGAGCCGGCCAGCAACCGGGTCGCCGCCTGGATCGCCGTGAACGTACCGAGGGTGACGATGAACGGCGGCAGTCGTAAGGCGGTCACCAAGCCGCCGTTGAGGGCGCCGAACACCACGCACACCAGCAGCGTGGAGCCCAGCGCGACCAGCGGCCCGCCCGCGCCGGCGCTCTGCGCCATCACGATGGTGCCGAAGACCGCCACCGCGCCGATCGACAGGTCGATGCCCGAGGTGAGGATGATCAGCGTCTGCCCGACCGCCAGGATCCCGACGACCACCGACTGCTGCAGGATCAGCGACACGTTCTGCGGCTCGAGGAACGAGTCGGAGATGACGCTGAAGACGATGATCGCCAGGACGAGCGCGACCAGCGGGCCCAGCAGCGGTTCGCGCAGCAGGTTCGACGCGCTCAGCCGGCTCGACAGCGGCGGCTTCGCCTGCGGTGCAACGCCGCCCGTCATGATCCGGCGGCGCCCCAGCAGTTCTGCTCACCCCAGGCGGTGTCCTTGGACGGCAGGCCGGGCATGGGCTTGTCGGTGATGAGTTCGGATCCGGTGTCGTTGAACCCGCTGGGCTTGGTGCCGTCCTTGGCGAACTTGACCACGGCCTGCACACCCAGTTCGGCCATCTTCGCCGGGAACTGCATCACCGTCGCGCCGATCTTGCCGGCCTTCACGTCGGCGACCCCGGTGCAGCTGCCGTCGATCGAGCCGATGGTGATCTGGTTGGCGCGGCCCGCGGACTGGATGGCCTGGTAGGCGCCTGCGGCAGCGGGCTCGTTGATCGTGTAGAGCGCGTTGATCCTGGGCGCGCGCTGCAGGATGTTCTCCATCGCGGTCTGGGCTTTGGTCTGGTCGCCGTTGGTGTTCTCCTGGCCGACGATCTCCGGCGAGTTGTTGGTGATGCCGAAACCCTCGAGGAATCCGTCGTGCCGGAACGTGTCGACGGTGCCGCCGGGCGTGCCGTCGAGCATGACGACCTGGGGTGCCGCGTTGCCGAGGGCCGCGCGCACCCACTTGCCCTGGCTGACGCCGGCGGCCTTGTTGTCGGTGGCGTAGGTGGCGTCGACCGCGTCCTCGGGGTCGGTGGCGGTGTCCAGCGCGATCACGATGACGCCCGCGTCTCGGGCTCTCTTGATCGCGTCGAGCACGCCGGTCGACGAGTTCGGGGTGATCAGAATGCCTTTCACGCCCTGGCCGACCATGTTCTCGATCGCGGTGACCTGGCCTTCGTTGTCGCCGTCGAAGGCGCCGGCAAGGGCCACCAACTGGGCGCCGTCCTTGTCGGCTTGTGCCTGGGCGGCTTCGCGCAGCTTCACGAAGTACGGGTTCGAGTCGGTCTTGGTGATCAGCCCGACCTTCACCTCGTCCGAGCCGGAGCCGCCGCTACAGCCGGCCAGCCCCAGCACCAGCGAACCCGCCATGAGAACTGATCCGACCGTGAGCGCGGACCTGCTCGGCTTGCCGACCATGTGGACTCCTTTGTCCCCGGGCGACGCCCGACGCGCCGCGGTTGGGCAGGAGCCTAAGCGGTAGGCAAGCGCTTGCGCATGCGCTTTCGCAAACTCGCGCCGAATCGGTTACCGAACGTCGATCCGCTCCTGGCCGGCCAGCCGGGCGTCCCACTCGGCCAGCACCGCGCCGTCGGTGCGCGGCGTCACCAGGCTTGCGACCACGTAGACGACGAGGCTCGACGCGATGCCGTAGTAGATCGGTTCGTTGGCCAGGACGTCCCCGACGACGACCATCGTGGCGAGGGTGACCACGGTGCCCACCGCCATCGACCACAGCGCTCCCGTGCCGGTGGCCCGCTTCCACAGGAAGCCGCCGAGGATCGCGACCAGCAGCCCGCCGACGAGGATGTCGTAGGCGATGGTCAGCGCGGCCACCACGTCGTTGAGCAGGGCGGCGATGACGATCACCACGATCCCGAGCACCACCACGTAGCGCCGGTCGGAGTGCAGATCATCCGCCTCGTGCTGGGTGTCCGGCGTCCGGCCGAACATCCGCTGCAGCAACGGCTTCACGTCGGTGCGGGTGACGGTCGCGGTCGCGATCAGCGCGCCCGATGCAGTCGACATCATGGCCGCGACGGCGGCGGCCAGCACCAGTCCGCTGATGCCCACGGGCAGAATGGTTTCCGCGATCTGGGCATAGACGTCGTCGCGGGCCTCCACCTCGGGCAGGAACGTGGCCGCGGCCATCCCGATGATCGCACCGGCGATGCCGTAGCAGACGCAATACAGCGCCGCGGCCGTGCCGCCCCACTTGGCCACCTGCGGAGAGCGGGCGGTGAACACCCGCTGCCAGATGTCCTGGCCGATCAGCATGCCGAAGCTGTACACGACGAAAAACGTGATGATCGTGGGTAATCCGATTGCGCCGAGGTCGAACACGGCATCACCGGCACGCTCGCGGATGCCCGCGAAGCCGCCCGCCTTGCTCAGGGTGAACGGCAGCATCAGCGCGAAGATGCCGATGGTCTTGAGGATGAACTGCACCATGTCGGTCAGCGTGATCGACCACATGCCGCCGATGGCCGAGTAGAGCATCACCACCGCGCCGCCGATGATCACCGACACGGTGCGGTCGGTACCGAAGAGCACGTTGAACACGGTGGCGTAGGCGATCGTCGACGTCACCGACAGCATCAACGTATAGGCCGCCATCACGATGCCGGACGCCGACGTGGCGTCGACGCCGTAGCGCAGCGCCAGCATCTGCGCCACGGTGTAGACGCGCAGCCGCTGGATGCGGCCTGCGAAGAACAGGCTCAGTGCGAGCAGGCCGACGGCGATCGCCACCACCAGCCACATGCCTGACAAGCCCCACTTGTAGCCGAGCCCGACACCGCCGACTGTCGATGCCCCACCGAGCACCACGGCCGCCATCGTGCCGGTGTAGAGGGTCGGGCCCAGCCGCCTGCCGGCGACCAGGAAGTCCGCCGAATCCTTGGTCCTGGTTCTCCCCCAGAACCCGAAGGCCAGCATGGCCAGGAGGTAGACGACGATGATCGCGATGTCGAGCGGCTTGCCCATGGTGTTGCTCCGTCTCCTTCTCGGTGGCCTTCTAGGTCGGTGCGAACATCCGCAGCGTCGCGGACAGGACGACGACGGCAGGTCCGGGCGTACGGAGCGCGGCCCCGACAGCGGCTCCAACGGTCTCCACGGTGGCTGCGGTGGCCGGGATGCCGAAACTTGTTGCCAGAGCGACGAAGTCGGGGCGAGTGAGCTCGGTGGCAGTGGCCTGTCCGAAGGTGTCGGTCATGTATTCGCGCAGGATGCCGTAGCCGCCGTCGTCGACGATCAGCCATGTCACGTTCGCATCGTGCTGCCGCGCGGTGGCCAGCTCGGCGATCGAGTACATCGCGCCGCCGTCGCCCGAGACGGCGAGCGTCGGAGCGCCGGTGCCGATGGCCGCGGCCACCGCGGCGGGGAACGCGAAGCCGAGCCCGCCCGCGCCCTGGGCCGAATGGAAAGCGCCGTCGCGCGGATCCCATGCCGACCATGCCCAGTAGGCCGCGATCGTCATATCCCAGAACGTCTGTGTCGCAGCGGGAGTCGCTGACCGCAGTGCCGACATGAGGCCGAGCTCGGTTGCGACATCCTGCGCGGCCAGGCGACCCTCGACGGCGGTCCGCAGGTTCCGCGCCCGAAGCGCCCCGTCGGTGGGATCTCGGCGGGTCACCCGCTGCCGGATCGCGGTGAGCGCCGTCGCGGCGTCGGCGTGCACCGCCAGCGCGGGATGGTTGGCCGCCAGCACGCGGGATTCGGCGTCGACGTGGATGATCCGGCCCTGGGGTGTGAGGGTGTAGTAGTTGCTGGTCACCTCGCCGATCGCGGTACCGACGGCGAGCAGCACGTCGGCATCGGCGAGCAGGTCGGTGGTGTGGCGGTCCTCGATCCACGAGGCCGCTGACAGCGGGTGGTCGAACGCGATGGCACCCTTGCCGCCAACGGTGGAAACCACTGGCGCATCAACAGCTTCCGCGAGTTCGACCAGCGCTTCGCGTCCACCGGGCGAGCGGCGCACGCCCCCACCTGCGAGGATGACCGGCCGCTGCGCGGCGTCGAGCACGGCGGCTGCTTCGGCGACCACCTCGTCGCGGGGCGCCCGCGCCGTGACCGTGACGTCGACCGACAGGACGGGTGGCACGTCGGTCGGTTCCAGCAGCACGTCCTGCGGAATCTCCACCCACGTCGGACCCGCGGGTGCGGACTGCGCCAGCGCCCAGGCGTCGGCGAGCAAACTGGGCAGCTCGGCACCGGTGCGCGCGACGGCGGTGCTCTTCGTGACGTTGACTGCGCTGCGCTGTTGGTCGTCGAGCTGGTGCAGTGCGCCGCGCCGCAAGCCCATTGCCGCACGCGGCACCTGGCTGGCGATGACGAGCACCGGCACGCCCGTCGCATGCGCCTCCTGCAGCGCACCGAGCGCGGTCAGCGCGCCGGGTCCCGTGGACAGGAACAGCACCCCGACCTCACCGGTCGCCCTGGCGTAACCGTCCGCGCCGAACGCGGAGTTGTTCTCCACCCGTGAGCTGATGAACGTCAGGTCGCTGCGCCGGATCGCGTCGAACAGGCCGAGCGCATTCTGGCCCGGGATGCCGAAGACGTGGCTGGCACCGAGCGCGGTCAGCGTCTCGACGACGACGTCGCCACCGTTGCGGTCCATCGGATCTTCCTGGGCAGAGTTCGCGGTGGCCTCACGGTAGGGCCGGAGCTCACCAGCTGCAACAGTTCTTTCATCACGTCAGGAGCAGACGTCACGGAATATCGGCACAATGCGGTCGATAACGTCCGAACACAACGTCAAGTGCTCCCGCGACGCTTGATCTGCCGACAGCGGGCACCAGAAAGATCACTGAGTTTTTCGGGACTCCACCCTTTTCCGGAGGCCGTCGGTGGCCGTCTCCATCAAGCCTTTCGCGCCCTTCTTGACGATGAAGCCGGGCAGCGGCACGGTGGGGTCCACGGTCAGCTCGAACCGCACCCGGGTCTTTTCCCCCTCGGGGGTCAAGGTGTAGCGACCGTCCTGGGCACGCTGCTGGGAGGAACTGACCAGTGTCCAGCTCACGCCGTCGTCGTGCACGAAGTAGTCCAACACCTGCTCGTCGCTGATACCGACGATCTTGACGACCTGCCGGGATCGCTTCGGCCTGCCCTCGTCGTCGCGTTCCAGGATCTCGACCTCCTGGTGCGCAGAGGACCATTCGGTCAGCGACTCCAGGTCGTACAGCACATCCAGGATCTGCGCGGGCGACGCCTCGATGACGGTCTCGCGCGATTCGGTGACGGCCATCTAGACGCGGGGTCGAGCGCTGCGCTTGCCGGTGATGCCGAGGTAGGCGGCGATCAGAACGATTGCGACGATGACGCCGACCAGGAACGGGATGATCGCGAATCCGCCGTTGGAGTTCGAGTAGCCCGCCAGGTTGTAGGTCACCCACGAGCCCAGGAACGACCCGAGTGCGCCCAGCACGATGGTCATGATCACGCCGATGTTCTGCTTACCGGGCATGACCAACCGGGCCAGCACGCCGACGATCAACCCCACGACGATGGCGCCGATGATTGTTCCGATCACGATGTTCTCCTCGTTTGCTGTAACCCGACCGCCCGGGATTACCCGTTCGCACCGAAATCAACCGCCATGTCGCCGATGCGGCGCAGACCCACCGCGAGCACCGGCAGGTACGCGGGAGCCCAGACGGGGGCGCCCATCCACGCTCGGCAGCCGCCCGCTGCGGGTTCGACGCCGTGCCGGGTCGCGGGCACGCCGGCCACCCGCCATGCCCAGGACCTGCCCTGGTCGAACTCGGTGATGGTGAACGGCAACGGAACACCGATCGGCGTCCACACCCGCCCGGTCGCACCGAGTTCGAAGCCACCTCGGTCGAGTTCGGCGCCGGCCACGGTCGGCCCCCACACGGGCCAGGCGTCGAGGTCGACCAGGATCTGCCACACCGTGTCGGCGGGCGCGGGAATCCGTCTGCTCACTGTCCACACCGCGTCGGAGTACCCGCGCGGCGTCAGGCGAATCGCCGGTGCAGCGCGGGCAGGAAGCGGGCGAGGTGGTTCATCTCCTGGGCGCAGTGCACCATCAGGTCTCTCGGATCGGGCAGTTGGGGCCCGGCGAACGGACGAATCAGCCTGTCTGCCAACGGGACCGGCCCCCGCAGCTGCACGTGCGGGCCGCCCATCCAGAACCGCGAGCGCATTTCGGCCCCGTCGTCGACCGGGCGCACCTGGTGCACCAGCCAACCGATGTCCACCGGCACCTCCGAGGAGCCGAGCCGCGCACACACCGCCACCGAGTCACCCAACCGGCCCCGGGGCAGCCCCAGCTCCTCGGACGGCACGAAGCGGATCGCCGCTTTGGTGAACGCCGAACCGAGGTATTCCTCGACCAGCGAGGTCCGTCCGACGTAGCGCCCGTCGCCACCGCCGTCGGCCCACCGCGCCGACACGTGTGCACGCGGGTGCCACAGCTTGTAGCGCCGCGCGTCGCTGCCGTGCCAACCGAACCACCAGTCCCACATCGCCGGTGTCACCCCGGGCATCTCGGTGCGCACCGAGACCGCGAAGCCACCGCCGCGCGACCGTGCGTAACCGGTCTCCGTGGGGTGGTAACCCGAGTCGAGAAGGTCTGCTGCACAACTGAAGTCGAGCAGCAGCGGAGCCGCCTGCGGACCGTGGTGCAACGCGTCGACGACGTGGTCGGGCAGCGGCGCCATGTGCGGATCGAAGAAATCACCCCACGCGGTGTCGTCGTCACCGGCTCGATATCCGAGATAGGCCATCACACTCGCCCCATCCAGCTGTGGAACCGGCCTACCGGGTCGTAGATCGACCGGACGCGGTCCAGCTCGGCCATCGCCGCGTCGGTGGCGAACGGGGCGGGGCGGCGACCGAGGTTCTCGTCGGCCAGCTGGATACCGGTTTGCAGATGCTCCATCGCGGCAAGGTTGGCCCGCGCCCAGTCGCCGTAGGCGTCGTCGTCGGCGGCGTCCTGCCAGACCCCATACAGGGCGAGGTAGATCTCATCTTCCAGGCTGTACGCCATGTTCTGCCGCTGCGGGGACGGGCCCCAGTTCAGCCACAGGAAGTGCGCGGGGTGCGGTGGCATCGTCTCGAGAATCCGGCGAATGCCCGGCATCAGCTCCTCCGCGCTCGCCGAGGTCCACATGTTGTCGGTGCCGTACCGGTATCCGGTCGGGTAGTTGCTCATCACACCCGCGTACCAGGTCTGAAGGTCCGACGGCGCGTACGGCACCGCGATGGTGGCCTGGTCGCGCACCGGACAGGTCTCCAGCAGGGCCAGCGCCGTCTCGGCGTCGGCTTCCGAGTCGGCGAACACCGGGGACGCCAGCACGATCGACGGGGTGTCGATGCCGGCGCCGGGGACCGCGCGCGACGCCACGATCTGCAGTTCGACGCGGCGGTCGACCTCCGCGCTGATGGCGCGCGCCCACGGATAGATCTCCTCAGCGCAGGCGAGTGGATAGACATAGAGGCTGCTGCCGCACACCGCCGGACGGACGTAGAGCTTGAGATGGAACGCCACCACGACGGCGAAGAACCCGGGACCGGATCCCCTCGCCGCCCAATACAGGTCGGCGTGGTGATCGGCGTCGATGAAGAGGCGTTCACCGTCGGCCGTCACCACGTCGAGGCCGAGCACGCTCTCGCATGCCGGGCCGAGCACACGACTGTTCCAGCCGTAGCCGCCCTGCAGCAGGTAGCCGCCGATCCGCACGCCCTTGCAGTGCCCCGCGGGGAAGAACAGCCCCATGGCGTCCAGTCGGTCGGCGAGCACGCTGCCGCCCATACCCGGTCCGACGATGGCGGTCCTGGCGTCGACATCGACGGTGCACTCGTCGAGTCGGCTGACGTCGAGGAGCATTCCGCCATCGCGTACGTGGTTGCCGGCCCAGCTGTGCCCGCCGGAGCGCACACCGATCCGCAGGTCGTGCCGCACCGCATAGCGGACCGCGGCCACGACCTCGTCGGCGTCGGCGGCTTGCACGACGACGTCGGGATAACGCTCGGGAGTGCGGGCGTTCCACACCGTCTGTGCACGGGCCTGCTCGTAACCGTCGTCGCCGCGGAAGAAATGCCGTCCGCCGGGAAGATCTGTCATGCGTCCTCCTGCGCCCGCGATCCGAATAACGGATCGGAGGGATTCGTTCAGCGGATCACTATAGTGCTCTGCATGGCAGCCGACGAGGGAAATCACCGAACCCGCGACGACGGCTTGCAGGCGTTGCGCCGGGCGGCCGCGGCGCTCGACGAGATCGCCACCGCACCCGGTCAGCTGCGTCCGTCCGACATCGCCGCCAACCTCGGCCTGGCGAAATCAACGGCCCGCCGCCTTCTCGTCGCGCTCGTCGACATCGGCTTCGCGGGAGTCGATGACGCGGGCCGGTACCGCCTCGGCGACCGGCTGCTCGGCCTGGCGAGCGCTGACGGTTCGCACCTGGCGGCTGCGCTGCGCCCGGTCCTCGAGCAGGTGGCCTCGGCGACCGGGGAGACGGTCGACCTGTCCGTGCTGCGGGGCCGGCAGATGTGGTTCATCGATCAGATCGAGTCACTCCACCGGCTGCGGGCGGTGTCGGCTGTCGGAAGTCGATTCCCGTTGTCCGACACGGCAAACGGCAAAGCGGCGCTGGCACTGCTCGACGACGAGCAGGTCCCGGCGGCCCTGTCCGAGGAGATCGGCGAGGTGCGTCGCGCCGGCGTCGCCTACGACCGCGACGAACACACCGCCGGCATCTCGGCCGCCGGGATCGCCAAGCGGGTAGCCGGCGGGCACGTGCTGGCGATCTCCGTTCCGGCGCCGACCGAGCGCTTTCGGTCGCAGGAAGCCACGATCGTGTCGGCGCTACTCAGCGCGGCGGCCTCGCCGCTGTGGGACACCGTCGGATGAGCGTCACGGCGCGCCGGGGAGCACCATCTCCACCGCCGCGGCGACGGTGGCGTCGTCGGGCAGCGCGCCGACCATCAGCGACGGGCAGGCCACCACGCCGGTGAGCATCGACAGCGCGACCTCCAACTGCGTCCCGGTGAATTGCTGGGCGAGCAGCGCACGCAGCCCGCGCTGAGCCTCGGTGGTGATCCGGTGACGCAGCTGGCCGGCCTGGTCGCCGCCGGCCCCGTCGGCCAGCCCGCACAGCACCCGGTCCAGACGCAGATCTGCCATGGCGCCCCGGAACGCGGAGAGTTCGGCGACGACGTCGGCGCGAAGATCCCCGCTCGGCCGAGGGTGAGGCAAGCGGCCGAGCGCGTCGAGCGCGAGCCGCAGCAGGTCGAGCCGCGACGGCCAATGCGCATACAGCGTGGTCTTCGAATAGCCGGCACGGTGGGCGACCCGCGCATGGGTGAGGTCATCGAAGCCGTCGGACCGCAGCACCGTCAACGCCGCCCGCGCGACATCGGCGCGTGTCCGGGCCACCCGGGCATCCTCTGCGGGCATGTCCGCACTGCTGGGCACGGCGGCACCTTTCGTCCTGGGTGTGTCACCAACGCGTCAGAATCTGGACCGCTGAACGGGGTTTCCATTAGTGACTTACCTGTGTACTAATGAACTGTAGATCCATTAGTGGTCGATCGACAGCTCTTCCTCCGATCCGCGTCGAGTGCCCGGCGCCCGGGGAGCCATGCGCCAAAGTATCGCAGTGAGAAGGGAATTCACGTGCCTGCCATTCTTTTCGGATCGATCAGCACCCTGGCCGACACCTCGGAGATTCAGCGTCAGGCGTTCAACGAGGCCTTCGCCCGGCACGGTCTGGACTGGAACTGGTCGCAGGAGCAGTACCGCAGCATGCTGGGCGGCAACGGTGGCGCCCAGCGAGTCGCCGACTACGCTGCCGACCGCGGTGAGGATGTCGACGCCGCCGCGGTGCACGCCACCAAATCCGAGCTCTTCCAGCAGCACGTGGCCGAGGCCGGGTTGAGTTTGCGCCCAGGCGTCGGTGAGACGATTGCGCACGCCAAGGAGGCCGGGCACAAGCTGGCGTTCGTCACCACGACGTCGAAGGCCAATGTCGACGCCGTACTGGCCGCGCTGGATCCGCAGATCGACGCGACCACGTTCGACGTCATCGTCTACGACGATCACGTGGACGAACCGAAACCCGCACCTGCGGCGTACATCCTGGCCCTGGACTGGCTCGGCATCGAGCCGGGCGACGCCGTGGCGATCGAGGACAACATCGGCGGTGTGCGCGCCGCCCGCGCCGCCGGTCTGCGCTGCATCGCCTTCCCCAATGCCAACACCGCCGGCGCGGAGTTCGCCGACGCCACCGACATCGCCGACCAGCTCGACGCGGACCGTGTCGTGTCCCTGGCCGCCGCCTGACCTCACGAACGGACCTCCCATGAGCGACCTCACCGCGCGAGTCACCGCCTCCGGAAACAACTTTCACGTCGAAGGCTATGAGCGCATCTCCTATGACCTCACCTATGTCGACGGTGTCTTCGACGTGGCCAACCGGGATCTCGCCGAGGCCTACCTGCCGTACGGCCGCACCTTGATGGTGATCGACGAGGTGGTCTACGACCTCTACCGCGACAGCATCGACGCCTACTTCGCCCATTACGGCATCGATCTGACGGTCATCGGGGTGCACATTCACGAGACCGCCAAGTCGCTGGAGACGTTCGAGCGGATCGTCACCGCATTCGACGAATTCGGCCTGGTGCGCACCGAGCCCGTGCTGGTGGTCGGTGGCGGATTGACCACCGACGTCGCCGGGTTCGCGTGTGCGAGCTATCGACGCAACACGCCGTACCTGCGGATCCCGACCACGCTGATCGGCCTGATCGATGCCAGCGTGTCGATCAAGGTCGCGGTCAACCACGGCCACCACAAGAATCGACTCGGCGCCTACCACGCGTCGCGGCAGGTATTCCTGGACTTCTCGTTCCTCAAGACGCTGCCCGAGGACCAGATCCGCAACGGCATGGCCGAACTGATCAAGATCTCCGTGGTCGGCAACGCCGAGATCTTCGACATGCTGGAGCGTTTCGGTCCCGAATTGCTCGCCACCCGGTTCGGCCACCTCGGCGGTGACGACCGGCTCCGTGCGGTCGCCCACCGGCTGACCTACGAGGCGATCGCCACGATGCTGGAGCTGGAGGCGCCGAACCTGCACGAGATCGATCTGGACCGGGTGATCGCCTTCGGGCACACGTGGAGTCCCACACTCGAGCTGACCCCGCCGACCCCGTTCTTCCACGGGCACGCGATCAGCATCGACATGGCGCTGTCGGTCACGCTGGCCGAGCGACGCGGTCTGCTCACCGCGGGCGGCCGCGACCGTGTGCTCGCGACGATGAGCGCACTGGGCCTGGCGCTCGATTCGGAACACCTGACACCCGAGTTGCTCGAGAGGGCCACGGCGGCGATCCTGCGCACCCGCGACGGCATTTTGCGCGCCGCGGTCCCCGATCCGATCGGCAGCTGCCGCTTCCTCAACGACGTGACCGTCGACGAACTCGTCGACACGCTCACGCTGCACAAGAAGCTGTGCGCCGAGTACGACCGCGGAGGCGACGGCATCGACGCCTTCACCTACGCCACCGTCGATGCCTGACATGGTCGCCGCCCCCCGGCCGGTCACGCCGACCTCGATCCTCGCCGCGCACCTCACTGAGCTCTGCGAGCAGTTGGGCGGCACCGTCGACCGGGACGTCCGGGTGAAGCTGCTGAGGGCACGAGATCTGGCCGGCGGGCTGGACTCCTACGTGGCCGCGGCCACCACTCGCGAATCCCCGGCACTGGCCGAGCTGGCCCGCGTCACCAGCACGCAGACCTGGCACGGCGGGCTGGAGCAGGAGATGCTGTCCGGGCACGTCGAAGGGCAGCTGCTCAAATTCCTGGTGCGCATGTGCTCCGCGGTGCGGGTGCTCGAGATCGGCATGTTCACCGGGTACTCTGCGCTGGCCATGGCTGAGGCACTGCCCGATTTCGGAACCGTCGTGGCGTGCGAAATCGATTCGACCGCAGCACACCTCGCGCGGACGGCGTTCGACCGGTCCGGTCTCGGACACCGCATCCGCATCGAGCTCGGCCCGGCACTCGAGACGCTGCGCCGGCTGGCCGCCGAGGGTGAGGAGTCGTTCGACTTCGTGTTCATCGACGCGGACAAGAGCGGATATCAGGGGTACCTCGACTTGCTGCTCGACTCCACACTGCTGGCACCCGACACGGTGATCGCCGTCGACAACACGCTGATGCAGGGACAGCCGTGGACAGGCGCGAGCACCGAGAACGGCTCCGCCATCACTGCTTTCAACCGTGCCGTGGCCACCGATCCTCGCGTCGAACAGGTACTGATCCCTGTGCGTGACGGGCTCACGCTGATTCGTCCGCTGCCGTGATGGCACTGGCCGCGGACGTCGCAAACCGGGCCGCCCCGGCGGGTGCGGTGCGGCGTCGCCTGTGGGGCTCCCGCCCACGCGACGCCGCCCGCACTCTCTCCGTGCTCGTCGGACTGACCGCCACGCTGCCCATCGACCTCGTTGTCACCGCGGGCGCGTTGCTGCGCCGCGCTCCCCAGCCCGCGGCGCGCCTCGCGGCACAACCGAGAACGGTGCTGGTCAGCGGCGGCAAGATGACCAAGGCCCTGCACTTGGCGCGGGCGTTCCATCTGGCAGGACACCGGGTGGTGCTCGCCGAATCGGCCAAGTACCGGTTCACCGGTCACCAGTTCTCCCGCGCGGTCGACGCCTTTTACCGCACACCGGAGCCGACGGACCCGCGCTATCCACACGTGTTGGCCGACATCATCGTTCGCGAGGGCGTGGACGTGTTCGTCCCGGTGTCCAGCCCTGCCGCCAGCGTCCCCGAAGCGGCCGTCCACCAGCTGGTCGGCGGCCGCTGCGAGGTGCTGCACGGCTCTGCCGCGCTGATCGCGGCGCTCGACGACAAGGGCGACTTCAGCCGGCTGTGCGCGTCTCTGGACCTGCCGGTGCCACAGTCGGTGTTGATCACCGATGCTGTCGAGGTCGAGCGATTCGCCTTCGTGCCGGGCCGCTCCTATGTGCTCAAGCGGCTCGCCTACAACCCGGTCGGGCGCACGGACCTGACGCCTCTACGCCATGACACCCCCGGCCACAACCTCGCCTTCGCGCGCTCCCTCGGCATCTCCCCCGCCGACCCGTGGCTGCTGCAGGAGTTCCTCGACGGCCAGGAGTACTGCACGCACGCCACGCTGCGCAACGGCGTCGTCACCGTGTACGGCTGCTGCGAGTCCTCGGCGGTACAGCTCAACTACCGCCACGTCGACAAGCCCGCAATCCGTTCGTGGGTCGAATGTTTCGCGCAGGCGACCGGGGTGACGGGGCAGATCTCGTTCGACTTCATCGAGGGCGCCGACGGGCGCGGGTACGCGATCGAATGCAATCCTCGCACGCACAGCGCGATCACGATGTTCCACGACCACCCGGACGTGGCGCACGCCTATCTCACCGACGGGCATCCGACGATCACCCCGCTGCCCGACTCGACGCCGACCTACTGGATCTACCACGAACTGTGGCGGCTGCTGCGCGGACCCGACCGGATGCGCCGGTTGAAGGTGATCACGCAGGGGCGCGACGCGATCTTCGCCGCCTGGGACCCGCTGCCCTATTTGGGCGTGTACCACCTGCAGATCCCCGCGCTGCTGATCAGCAGTCTGCGGCATCGCCGCGGGTGGCGCCGCATCGACTTCAACATCGGCAAACTCGTCGAGACCGGCGGGGATTGACATGCGTCGCAACATTGTTCAACTGGTGGGCTCTCCGGTCGACGAGTTCCACGCCGAACTGTCGCGGCTGTACGCGAGCGCCAGCGCGTCGGCGCTGGCGCAGCAGCACCATGTCAAATTCGCCTACGTGGCACCCGGCGGTTCCTGGCAGTTTCCCGAGGCGCTCGACGCCGTGAGCCTGGCCGCCGCAGATCCGCTGCCGGCCGCAGCGGGTATCACGCGCCTGGCCGGCATGCGGCCGGATGTCGTTCTGCCGCAGATGTTCTGCCTGCCGGGGATGACGTCCTACCGCGCCCTGCTGGACGTGCTCGGCCTACCGTTCCTCGGCAACACCGCCCAGGTGATGGCCAACACCGCCGACAAGGCGGTGGCCCGGGCGCTCGTGGCGGCCCGCGGTGTCGCGGTACCCGCGGGTCACCTCGTGACCCACCCCGACGAGGTTCAGCTGCCGCTGCCGCTCGTGGTCAAGCCGGCGCGCGCCGACAACTCGGCAGGCGTGTCGCTGGTCACCCACCGCGCCGAGTTTGCTCCCGCGGTGGCACACGCCGCCCAGCACTCCCCTGACGTGCTGGCCGAGACCTACGTTCCGCTGGGGCGGGAGGTGCGCTGCGGTGTCCTCGGCGTCGACGGTCAGCTGGTGTGCCTGCCGTTGGAGGAGTACGCACTCGAGGGCCCGATCCGCCTCCCCGCGGACAAGCTGGGCCGATCCGGCGCCGGCGAATTGCGGCTGACGGCCGGCGACGGCGGCCGGGCCTGGATCGTCGATGCCGGCGACCCGGTGGAGGCGGCGGTCTTCCAGGCGGCGCGCACCTGCTTTGCGGCGCTGGGGTGCCGCCACTACGGGCTCTTCGACTTCCGCATCGACCCCGACGGACGGCCGTGGTTCCTCGAGGCCGGACCCTACTGCTCGTTCGCGCCGTCCAGTGTGATCGTCAAGATGGCTGCGGCCCAGGGCTATTCAGTGGCGGACTTGTTCGACACGCTGTGCGGCCAAGCGAGGATCGCGGCGGCATGACGTTCGAGGTGAGCACCCGCGACCCGGTCGGCGCGCAGCTGCGCGGGGTTCAGGTGGGCCCGTTGACTCCGCCGGTGGTCGGGCACCTGCGCGCGCTGCTGGCGGTGCACGGCGTGCTGGTGCTGCCCGAACAGTCCGCCGACGACGACGAGTTCGTGCAGTTCCTGGAGAGCTTCGGCACGCTGGTGTTCACCACCGGGGAGACGCCGGTGCCGGACGCCCCGCTGCTCAACGTCATCAGCAACGTCGGGCGCACCCGCACGCCGCGCTCCTCGTTCCACGTCGACACCAGCTACCTGCGCACCCCACCGGCCTACACGGCGCTGCGTGCGGTCAGGGTGCCCGAGCGCGGCGGGCAGACGTGGTTCACCAACCAGTACGCCGCCTACGCCACGCTGTCGCGGCAGCAGCAGGCGCAGATCCGCAACCGCGTGGTCACCCATGTGGTCACCGGCCTGGACCTCGACGGCGACGCCGAGACCTCGGCCCGGCATCCACTGGCGCTGCGTCACCCACTGACCGGTCGGACCGCGCTGTACCTGTCGACACGCGCGCGGTGCCGCGAGGTCAGTGGGCTGGCACCCGACGCGGCGGCGCAGCTGATCGACGAATTGCTGGCGCATTCCACGCGGCCGGACAACGTGTTTCGGCACACATGGCGCCCCGGTGACGTGGTGATCTGGGACAACCGGTGCGTGATGCACAAGGCCGACCACAGCGGCGTCGTCGGTGACCGGGTGATGCACCGGGGCACGGTGCTGGACCGGGCCAGCTGGGGCTAGCCACAGACCACCGCGCATCTGACACCGCGAGCAGCATTCGTCAAGATGACGCGGAAGTGAACGTTCCGACGTCAACGTAGAGCACGTCGATTCCCTCGACGGCGCCGATGTCGCCAGCAGCTTGGGCCTCCCGGAGGTCGCAATTTCTGCTATGTAAGAGCGTGTTTCGTCGGCGGCCCGAACAGAGTTCGATGCGCGTCCGTATCCAAAGGGTCGCATCAGCCCTAAGCGCTTGGGCGAAGGCCGGCGGGTCTCGTTCCGAGCGGCGTATCTGAGGCCAGCGCAGCTGCACCCCGACGACCATCGGCACGGTGCCGTAGAACGTGGTGACTCAGCGGTTGCGTGTGGAAATCACAATGAATTCGTCAATGAGCGCGGCGAGTTCGGTGCCGCGGTCCTCCTGCAGAAAGTGACCGCCGCCGGTGATGGTGGTGTGCGGTTGCCCTTGCGCACCGGGCACGTTGGCGAGGAAGAGCTGTTCGCCGCCGCGGGTGATGGGGTCCTCGTCGCTGAAGCAGGTGAGCAGCGGCTTGTCGAAGGTGGCCAGCACCGACCACGCGTCGATGTTGGCGGCCGATTCGGGATCGTCTGTGGTGGTCGGTACCAGGGTGGGGAAGACGCGGGCACCGGCTTTGAACGAGTCGTCGGGAAACGGTGCATCGTAGGCGGCGATCACCTCGGGGGGCAGGTCGGTGGTGCAACCACTGTTGACGATGGCACCGACAGGAAGGTCCGGGACCTCCTGAGAGAACTTCTGCCAGGCGGCGAACGCTTCTCCCAGCGGGAACTTGCCGGTGGGCAGGCCGGTGTTGGCAACGATCACCCGATCGAACCGCTCCGGGTGCGCCGTCACCAGGCGCAGCCCGATCAATCCGCCCCAGTCCTGCCCGAAGAACGTGATGTGCCTCAGATCGAGCGTGTCGAAGACCACGGCGGACATCCAGTCGATGTGCCGTGTGTAGGTGTAGTCATCTGTGGCCGTGGGCTTGTCGCTGCGTCCGAACCCGACCAGGTCCGGCGCTACGACACGATGTCCGGCGTCTGCCAGCGGGCCGATCATGTGGCGGTACAGGTAGCTCCACGAGGGTTCACCGTGCATCAGCAGGATCGGGTCGGCGTCGCGCGGACCTTCGTCGAGATAGTGCACGCGCAGTGTCTGTCCGGTGCCGCTGGGGATCTCGGCGTAGTGCGGCGCGAACGGGTAGCCGGGGAGGTTGTCGAAGCGCTCATCGGGGGTACGAACGACATCCATGATGTGTCTCCTATGGGTGGGGGCGGGGACTGGGATTACTGGCGCGCCATCGCCGCCCTGGAGGCGACGGCATCGGATCCTGTGGGCGGTGCTGAGACCAGGTGGACGGTGATCTCATGCAGAGTTCCGCGGAATGGAAAGGGAGAGTGGTAGCGATCGGACACCGCGGATCCGTGGTCGTAGCCGATGCTGGATCCGACCGAGGAGATCATCAGCATGTACAGCGGCAGGTCGGCGTGTCCTTCGGGCGTGGCATTGATCTCGATGTCGACGGTGCCGCCGCGATGATCTCCGCGCCGGAATTTGGCGGTGAGTACCGCGTCGCCCGAGGGAATCTTGCTGGTCGAGGTGAGCACGGTGTGCTTGTCGAATGCGTTGTAGTCCACGACCAGGTGATCGTTGTGGACGAACAGCGAGATTCCGGAGTTCTCCGTGCCCGTGGCCCACAGCACGCCGTCCTGACCGGCCGTGCGAGTGACCCTCGCGGTCACGTCGAAGCTGGTGCCCCCGATCGGGGCGAAGGCTTGCGGTGGTATGGGTGAGCAAGGTGGGTGATAGGTGTAGCGGCCGTCGACCGGATGGGGCGAGTGGTGCCGGAAGCGGGGTGCGAACAATTCGATCCCGCGGTCGTCGAGCGGTAGCACTGCGTGCCTTTCGGCCTCGCGCCACCACAGTGCGATGAGCTCGGCCAGCTTGTCGGGTTCGCCTTCGGCCCGATCGTGGCATTCGGACATGTCCTGGGACAGGTCGTAGAGCTCCCACGGTTCGGTGTCGTAATCTGCCCCCGGCAGGTGCTTGCACACCGCCTTCCACGTTCCTGCCACAACGGCTCGGCTGCCGGCCATTTCGAAGTACTGCACGGTGTTGGCGCTGGGCACCTCGGGCTGGTTCAGCAGGGCCGCGAACGAGTGGCCGGTGACCGGCAGCTGTGGCACTCCGCGGTAGGTATCCGGTGCCGTGACCCCGGCGAGCTCGTAGAGCGTCGGTGCGATATCAGAGACATTGACAAACTGGTCGCGCCGCGAACCGCGTTGATCCTCGGTGATCCCCACGGGCCAGTGCACCACCATCGGTACATGCACACCACCCTCGTGGGTGTTTTGCTTGTACCACTTGAACGGGGTGTTGCCGCATTGTGCCCAGCCCCACGGATAGTTCGTGTGACTGTGTGGTCCGCCGATCTCGTCGAGGCGGGCTGCCGCCTCGGCGGGATCCTCGAGGATTCCGTTGAAGAACTTCATCTCGTGCAACACTCCGAGCGGCCCGCCTTCCTGAGAGGCCCCGTTGTCGGACATCAGGATCAGCACCGTGTCGTCCCACACCCCGATCCGCTGCAGTCCGTCGACGAATCGGCCGATCTGGTCGTCGGTGTGATCGAGGAACGCGGCGAAGGCTTCTTGAAGTCGGCACGCCAGCCGCTGCTGCTCCGGCGGCAGAGTATTCCATTCCGCCACACCAGGATTACGGGGTGCCAGTGCGGTTCCCGCCGGGATGACCCCGGCCTCGAGTTGTCGTTGGTGGATCCGATCGCGCGCGACATCCCAGCCCTCGTCGAAGACGCCGCGGTACTTGCGCAGATAGTCGGCTGGGGCCTGATGCGGTGCGTGTGCCGCACCGAAGGGGAGGTAGGCGAAGAACGGGCGGTCGGGGCGCACGCTGATGCTGTCGGTGATCATCCGCAGCAGCTGATCTACCAGGTCTTCGCTGAGGTGGTAGCCGTCTTCCGGTCGCGCCGGGGGATCGACCATGTGGTTGTCGCAGACGAGTTCGGGACTGAACTGGTCGGTCTCACCGTCGAGGAAGCCGTAGAAGCGATCGAATCCGCGTGCCAGTGGCCAGTGGCCGAACGGTCCCGCCGCAGAGCACTGTTCCATCGGAGCCAGGTGCCATTTCCCGGCCGCGAAGGTGGCGTAGCCGGCTGAACCCAGCACTTCAGCGATGGTGCACGCGCGATCAGTGATATGCCCGAGTTGGTGCGGAAAACCGGTGCGGAAGTTGGAGACCGCGCGCATACCGACCGCGTGCTGCGATCGCCCCGTCAGCAGCGACGCACGTGTCGGCGAACACAACGGCGTGACATGGAAGTTGGTGAACTGCAGGCCATTGCGGGCGAGCCGGTCGATGTGGGTGGTGTCGATATCGGAGCCATAGCAGCCCAGCTGAGCAAAGCCTGTGTCATCGAGCACGATGACCACCACGTTGGGTGCATCATCGCCGGGGTGCGGCGGCTCGTGAAAACTCGGTACCGATTCGGCGATGGTGCGCCCGATGGTTCCACCGAAGCGTTCATCTGGCTGCGACATGGCAACCCCCTCTCACCCGCCAAGCTATGTGTTGATAGTCCAACTGTCAATACTTCTATGCGATGCTAGCCTCACAGTCGATGGATATGACGTTGCCAGAGTCAGCCCCGCCTGCCGACGGGCGCCGCGCACGGCGTGCCCGCGGTCGCGCGGCAGTGGTCGAGGCGACTATCGACCTTGTGTTGGAGGGATTTTCGCCCCCCACGGTGGAGCAGGTGGCAGAGCGCGCAGGCGTCTCCACTGCGTCGGTGTTTCGTTACTTCGACACCCTCGACGAACTACGTGACGAGACCATCCGCCGTTACTTTGAGCGATTCGCCCATCTGCACGAGATTCCGGATATCGGCGTAGGGAGGCTCGATGAGCGGGTCAAACGCTTCGTCGACATCCGCCACCAGCTGTACGCCGACACCGCGCCGATGGCCAGACTCGTCCGCAACCGGGCCGCGAAAGTGGACGCGTTGCACGACATCCTGCACCGGCATCGCACGGTGAATGCCGAGCAGATCGGGCACCACTTCGCCACCGAACTCGAGGGGCTCGGCCCGGCATTACGGGGCGAACTGATCGGCACCATCGCCACCCTGACCTCGTTCGAGGCCTGGTCCGAGCTGACCGAGGATCATCGGCGCACACCAACTCAAGTACGGCGCGGGTGGACCCGGGCACTCCTGCAGATCCTGCGACCGGCCGAGTGACGACATCGCCTCACCGCTGCAGCGTCTCGGCCAGGGCGTCGACGGTGGGGCGGGTGATCATCGTGTACGTGTCGGCAATGGCGGCCTCACGGTGCGTGTGCTGCGCCTCCAGGCGGGCCGGGTCGGTGGCGACCGCCATGAAAGCGCGTCGACTGGGAAACAGATTGAACCGAACCTGATGCCAAGTGCGTCCATCACCGATGATCGTCCCGTTCACCGCAAACCAGCCCGCCACTCGGACGCCGTGGGCGAGAGCGACTCCAGCAGCGGAACTCTGATAGGCCTGCATGGCATCGGGGGTAGTACGCGCAGACTCAGGGTCGGCGAAGCGTATGACGTGCACGATCATCACCGGTCCGTCCTGTGCGGTGGGCGGTTCTGGTACATCGACCCAGTCACGATGCGAGAGGCCCTCGGGTAGCCGCGGGTAGGGGAGCGGTTCGCAGCCCAGCACTATGGTCTGATCCATCCCGGCGTCCTTGTGCAGGTGCGCAGTCTGGAATGCCGGTCGCGACTGCAGATCGATGAACGATCGTCCGGTCGGGTAGCGCACGACGGCGATTCGATCCCATTGCGGCCTGTCTCCCAGGAGCTGAGTGTCGACATTCGCGAGAAGGCACAGCTCGGCCCCGATCTCGGCGAGGATGCCCATGGGCGCGTACACATCATCGGCCTCAGGCCCGCTGACGGCGCCCGGCCGTCCGTCGCTGTAGTCGGCAACCGCTCGGTACTTCATCAAATTGACCATCCAGACCGGCCTCTGCGACTCAAATGTGGAGCCGCTCAGTCGGGCGGCGTAATCGAAGTCGATCTCTCCGTAGCGGGGTCGGGTCACGCGCTCTCCTTGGTTCTTACCAGATCGAGAAGTCGGAAGGGGGTGGCGTGCACTAGTATGAAGTTATGCGAGTTTTACTGTCAATACATACAGACGCGTCGTCAACACTGTGAAATATGCTGGCGTGAACAACATCTGGATGTCGACCTTGGCGGAACTGATCCCACTGTCGATGGTCGTCGCACTGTCGCCCCTGTCAATCATTCCAGCAGTGCTGGTGCTGCACACCGCACGACCGAAGCGAACCGGGCTGGCGTTTCTCAGCGGGTGGGTGGCCGGCCTGGCGATGTTGACATCGGTATTCGTCGCGATCTCCGGCGTGCTGGGCGGAATGGACGGTCAGCCGCCGGGGTGGACGTCGTGGCTCCGCATCGTGCTCGGCGCCGCACTGATCGTGTTCGGCATCTTCCGTTGGGTGACACGACACAGCAGACCCCACGAGATGCTGGGCCTCCGTCACATCGCCGAGGCCGGACCAGCCAAGGCGCTGCTGATCGGCGTCTTGCTCACTATCGCCAACCCCAAGGTGCTCTTCATCTGTATCGCCGCAGGCCTGGCGATCGGCACCTCCGGCCTCCGAACCGCGGCGCCCGGCGCAGTCGTCGCCTTCGTCGCGCTGGCTGCGTCCACGGTTGCGCTACCTGTCCTCGCGTATGCCGCATCGGGATCAAAACTGGATCCCACACTGGCCCGGATGAAAGACTGGATGCAACGGCGCAATGCCCCTCTGGTAGCGGGAGTTCTCGTCGTGATCGGGATCATGGTGCTCTACAAAGGGATTCACGGCCTGTGAAGAGGTAGCCGGCTCCTGGTGCGATCAAGATCTTGTGATCGACGGGCTTTCGAATCGTGCCGGGATCGGGTGACCATGCCCCGATATCGCGTCGTGCTTCAGGTTTTGGACGGTGCTTCCACGAGCCCGGTGGACCGGGACCGCCGAGCATCACGGCAGTCCGTGCGAGATCCATGGCTCCCGTTCGATGGACCGAGTGTGCGGGGCTGGCTCGCTCATCGTCGCGTTCAGCCCTGCCGCGGGATGTGGGCCAGCCCATGCGCGCCGGGTTCACCTCGCTCGGCGATGGTCAGGCTGTTGAGCCGATCTCAGCTGTCCAGACCGACGATGTCGACCGTCGAGGATTTGACCGCGACAACGTAGCCGAGTCGTCCATCGGGCGAGGCGGTGATCGTCAGGGGAACCCGCCCGTTAGTTCCACTGATGCGACGAGTTGCCGGGTTCGCGTCGAGAACCCGCTCACGCGGCCCGGGGCATGACGCCCCGAGGGCAGACGACTCATCGGCTGACATGCGTAGTTCGCCGACGAGTAGGGTGACCGTGCCGGGTTCGCTGCCATCCGCGGAGACCGCCAAACCTCGCCGGCTGCGTCGATCACGAACCAGCGCGGTCCGGGAGCGCCGGTGCCGATGCGGCCCAGAACCTTTCGGCTCGACAAGTCGGTCACGACGACACCGCCTGGACGATCCGCGCCGCCTTCGACGCTGACGTACAGACGTCCCCGATTCGGATCAAGAGCCAACTCATCGAGGCGGTATCGAGCGCTCCCGACGAGACGCGGGGCGGCGTTCCAGCACGCCCGGGCTAACCGGCTGGTCCCTCCACCACCGCGACAGCGAAACCGTCCCAGCCCTTGGTGCCGACCGTCTGGATCGCGGCGGTCTGCAGTCGCGGGTGCTCACCCATCATCGTCAGCATGTCCCGTACGGCGCGGGCCTGCAGGTCGTCGGGACGGGGGTCGAGCACCCGGCCGGAGCGGGCGATGTTGTCGACGATGATCACGGTGCCCGGGCGGCCGAGCCGGATCGCCCACTCGACGTAGGCGACGTTGTTCTCCTTGTCGGCGTCGATGAACACCAGATCGAACGGCGCCCGGTCGGTCAGCGTCGGCAGGGTGTCCAGCGCGGCGCCGACGATCACCTCCACGCGGTCGGCCACCGCGGCGCGCGCGAGGTTCTCGCGCGCTACCTCGGCGTGAGCGGGCTCGAATTCCAGGCTGATGACCGAGCCCTCTGCGCCGACCGCCCGGGCCAGCGCGATCGTGCTGTAGCCGGCCAGCGTGCCGATCTCCAGAACCCGCCGCGCCTGGGCCACCCGTGCCCACAGCGCAAGCAGCGTGGCGTGCTGAGGGGAGACTTCGATGGCCGGCATGCCCGCCGCGACCCCGGCCTCGCGGGCGGACCGCAGCGCGTCGTCCTCGCTGTGCAGCACCTCGGTGAACAGTTGGTCGAGAGACTCCCAGTCCGGATCAGTCATGCCTGCGACGGTACCGCGCCCCCGGTCTGCCCCCGTCAGCCTCTGACGCCCTCGTTGGCGCCGACCACGCGCAGCACGTGGGCCACCTCCGGCCCCATCACCGCGGCGGTCAGCTCGCGCAGCGTCGCGACGAACTCCGGCCCGTGCGCGGGCTCGGCGTCGCAGAGGTGGTGGGCGATCTCGTGCAGCACGACCAATTCTCGCAGGGCCCAACGGGTCCCGTCCTCCGGCACCGCGATCGTGTCCGTGTCACGCTCGAAATGAGCGGCCGTAGCGCCCCGGCGTGACCGCACCCGCAGCGCCCCCGCGCCCGGCCACGCCGCACGGACCGCAGGCAGCACCAGCACGTCGTCGACATAGGTCTGCACCGATTCCACCGAGGCGAAGCGCGCCTCTGGCGGCAAGGTCAGCTGCGTACCGAAGAAGTCCACCACCCGGTTGTTGCGCTCGGCGGCGCGATCGAACATCGTGCGCACGAACTGTTCTGCCGCATACACTTTGGCGCGCTGGGTGTCCCGACTCACCGGTCCAGCGCCGCGCGCGCCCCCGCCAACTCCGTCTCCCCACCGAGCCGGGCCCGGCGACCGGCTCGATCCCCGGCGCGCCGCGCGGCCGACGAATACCCCGCCGTCGCACTGGTGGCGCGCCAGGTGCCGCGCGCCCGCGATGTCTCCCGGTAGTAATCCTTGAGCTCGAGATCCTTGTCGCGCAGCGCAATCGCGGTGCCCGGGTCGCTCGACGGCCCGCGGGTGGCCTCCTGCTGCGCCTGCTCCCGGGCCTCGGCCAGCCGCTGCCCCACCCGCGCTCCGAACGCCAGTTGGAAGTTGATGCGCGCGGTGATGGTGGGGGTCGGGCGGTGGGCACCCGAGGCGATGTAATCCTTCGACGCGCGGACCATCTGCATCACCAGGCTGGTGTACAGGGTATGGGTGGCGTCGATGTCCTCGGCGAACCCGTAGGCATAGACGAACGTCGAGTTCGACGCGATGTCGCACTTGACGTCGTTGGCGGCGGCGATCACCACGAACAGCTGCACGTAGGTGCGCAGCCCCCGGGCGCCGGGCTCCCCGATCGTGATGGTGCGCTGCACCGGCGTCTGCGCCTTGGTGCGTTGGTCGGCGTGCGAGCGCGCCACCGCCAGGTCGATCGATGTGGCAGTGGCCAGCCGCTGGGCGGCGGCCATGAACGCGTCCGCCTCGTGGGTGTTGTCGGTGCCTTCGGCTTGGCGCAGCAGTGCGGCGATCCGGGCCAGCATCTTCTCGTCGGTACTCATGCCAGGAAACCTAGGCAGGGCGGCAGACATGTCATCACCGACCAGTATCGCCCATCCCCACAACCGGTTTCATCCACAGCTAGCGCGTGGCGAAGGTGTCGAGCGCGGACACCAGCTGCGGCGAGAGCGGATCCTGCTTGGCGTAGTTGGCGATGTTGTCGGTCGGGTCGTCGCGCAGCACGTGGCTGACACCCTTGAGTTCGGTGACGGTCAGCGCGGTGCGGCTCAGCGCGTCGATCAACGGGCGGGCGTTGGAACACTTGGCCTGGTTGTCGGAGTCCGAGCAGGTGAGCAGTACCGGGGTGCCGGCCGGGACCGCTGCGGCCAGCGCCAGCGGATCGATCCGGTCGGCGTCGACGACCGCCTTGATGTTGCCCGGGTTCACGATCGCGTTCAGCCCGTCGGGCAGCTTGTCGGGCACGGTGCCCTGGGTACGGATCTGCGCCACCGCGGCCGTCCAGGCCGCGACGGTCTCCGGTGTGCCGCCGGCCTTCACGCGGTCGGTGATGATGTCGAGGTAGCGGCCCGGCAGCGGCTGCAACAGGGCGAGTGAATGCACCTTCGGCGCGCCCGGCGCGGTGTCCCCCGCCAACGTCAACGCGTGAATCGTGCCCTCTCCCAACGCGTACACCGACAGCCGCGCGGGGTCCGCGTCGGGCCGCCCGGCCAGGAACCGCAGCGCCGCCTTGGCGCCGGTGGTGTAGACCGCGCTGACGACGTCGTCCGGGTGATCCTTGTACGGCCCGATCCCGGTCCTGCCGGTGCCGACCTTGTCGTATCGCAGCGTCGCCACCCCGCGCTCGGAGAGCAGCTCGGCCAGCTGCCGCATGTTCCCGATGGGGCCGGCCACCTGGTTGTCGCCGTTGCGGTCGGTGTTGCCGCTCTCGGAGATCAGCAGCGCTGCGGGGCCCCGCTCGTCACCGCTGCGGTGCCGGTACGTGCCGTAGATCGTCAGTCCGTCGGCGTCGAACGACACGTCCTCGTCGACCCACGATGGCGCCGGAGCGGCCGACTTCGACGAGCACGCCGGCGCGCACAGCAGCATCATCCCGAGTAGGAGTGCGACGAGGCGCCTCACAGCTGCGACTCCATCCACGACGTCACGTCGTCGAGCACCAGCGCCTTCTCCGGCTCGTTGAACACCTCGTGATACAGCCCCGGATACACCTTGAGGTGCACGTCCGTGGAGCCGACGCACTCGACGAGCGTCCTGCTGCCCTGCACCGGGATCAGCCGGTCGGCGTCCCCGTGCACCACGAGCAGCGGCGCGGTGATCGCGGCGGCGCGGCGCGGCATCGTCTCGCCGACCTCGATCAGCGCCCGGCCGATCCCTGCCGGCAGCCTGCCGTGGTGCACCAGCGGGTCGGCCTCGTAGGCGGCCACCACCTCGGGGTCGCGGGAGACCGCGTCGGCGGGCAGGTTCTCCACCGGCAGACCGGGGGCGATCCGGCCGAGCACCTTGGCCGCGGCCACCTTCACCGCGGGAACCGAGGACTGGGCGGCGACGGCCGGCCCCGACAGCACCATCGCGGTGTAGTCGTCGGGATGTTCGACGCCGTAGGTGAACACGATGGCGCCACCCATGCTGTGGCCGACCACGATGCGCGGCAACCCGGGATGTTCTGCGCCGGCGAGCTCCACCAGAGTGTGGAAGTCACCGGTGAATTCCGACATGTCGCGCAGCAGCACCCGCTTGCCGCCGGAGCGGCCGTGGCCGCGGTGGTCCAGCGCGTAGGTCAGCAGGCCGGCGGCGCCGAAGCGGGCCGCCACATGGGCGTAGCGGCCGGCGTGCTCGCCGTAACCGTGGGCGAGGATCACCACGCCGCGGGGCTGGCCATCCGGGATCCACGTGTCATAGACGATGCGCACGCCGCCGACTCCGTCGAAGCTGCGTTCGGTTCGCGTCACGGGCATGGTCGGCAGACTAACGCCGCAACGGGCTGACCCTGTCGGTGCCGCTGCGTAGAGTCGGCGACGTGACCGTGTTGGCTGTCGATGACAGCAGCGCCGAGAACGCTTTTCTCGCCGATGCCCAGCGGTACCGGCGGGAGCTCCTCGCGCACTGCTACCGGATGACCGGTTCCCTGCACGATGCCGAGGACCTGGTCCAGGAGACGTACCTGCGGGCGTGGAAGGCCTATCGCGGGTTCGAAGGCAAGTCCTCCGTGCGCACCTGGCTCTACCGGATCGCGACGAACACCTGCCTGACCGCCCTGGAGAGCCGCAATCGGCGCCCGCTGCCCAGCGGGTTGGGTCAGCCCGCCTCCGATCCCCTCGGTGAGCTGCACGAGCGCCGCGAGATCGCCTGGCTGGAGCCGCTGCCCGACGCGCCCGGTTCCGATCCGTCCGACCCGTCGGTGATCGCCGAGTCGCGTGAATCGGTGCGGTTGGCGTTCATCGCGGCGCTGCAGCACCTACCGCCGCGCCAGCGCGCGGTCCTGGTTTTGCGCGAGGTGCTGCAGTGGCGCGCGGCCGAGGTCGCCGAGGTGACCGGGGTGTCGCCCGCCGCAGTGAACAGCCTGCTGCAGCGGGCCCGGGCACAACTCGACGAGGTGGCGCCCGCCCGCGACGACGCGGCCCTGCCCCCCGACTCGCCGCAGGCGGCCGACCTGCTGGACCGCTACATCACCGCATTCGAGACCTACGACATCGATCAGCTGGTGGAGCTGTTCACCGCCGACGCCATTTGGGAGATGCCGCCCTTCGACGGCTGGTACGACGGCCCGGCAGACATCATCGCGCTGTCGAAACACCACTGTCCCGCCGACGGTCCGGGCGACATGCGGTTCCTGCAGACGACGGCCAACGGCCAGCCCGTCGCGGCGCTGTACATGCGTAACCCCCAGACCGATGTGCACGAGGCGTTCCAGCTGCATGTGCTCGACATGCGCACCACCGGCATCGCGCACGTCGTGGCGTTCATGGAGACGTCGCTGTTCGAGAAGTTCGGGTTGCCGGCGACGCTGTAAAACGCAAACAAAAGGTTGCGTGTTGCGTGCCGCTACTCTACGGTTATAGGCAACTAGGAGGTTGCATAACATGACCGATCGCATCGAAAAGAGTGCTCTGCTGCGCGCCCCGCTGGAGCGGGTATGGCGGGCGATCAGCGAATCCGAACAATTCGGCGCCTGGTTCGGCATGACCGTGGACGGCCCGTTCGTCGCGGGGACCACCGTGACCGGTGTGATGACACCGACCGCGGTCGACGACGAGGTCGCCGCGCAGCAGGAAGAGTTCGCCGGGGTGTCGTTTCCGCTGCACGTGGTGGCGGTGGACCCGCCACGCTATTTCGCGTTCCGCTGGAATCCGCTGCAGGAGCCCGAATTCGCGGACCTGACCACGCTGGTGGAGTTCACGCTGTCCGACGCCGACGGCGGCGTACTGCTCGAGATCGTCGAGTCCGGTTTCGACGCGCTTCCCGAGTCCCACCGCGCCGCGGCCTTCGCCGACAACAGCGGCGGGTGGGCCACGCAGCTGCGCCTCATCGGCCAGTACCTGGGGGCGCCGCAGTGGGCGTGAGCCCGGCGAGCGTGGCGCCGCTGTTCGATGCGCTGGGCGATCCCCATCGGCTGCGCATGGTGATCTGGCTGTGCGACGCCGGACCGTGCTCGACGTCGGCGGTGACGCAATCGGTTCCGGTGACCCGGCAGGCCGCCACGAAACACCTCGCGCTGCTCGAATCAGCAGGGGTGGTGCACAGCGAAAAACGCGGGCGCGAGCGGATCTGGACGGTGCAGACCACCACGCTGGTGGCCGCCCAGGACTACCTGGCGACGCTGTCGCAGCGGTGGGACCGGCGCATCGACCGGTTGCGTGCCGTCGTCGAAGAGTAGGTCAGCGCTGAAGCCGCTCGAGCACTTTGCCGATCGCGGCACCGAACGCACGCTGCTGGGCGGGTGAGAGACCGTCGAACACGACGGAGCGAACCAGGTCGACGTGCCCGGGCGCGGCGGTCTCCAAGGCGGATCTCCCCTCGGCGGTGATCCCGACGGTGGCCGCGCGGCGGTCGTCGTCGTCGCCCTGCCGTTCGATGAGCCCGCGCCCCCGCATGCGCCGCAGCTGGTGGGAGAGCCGGCTCTGCTCCCAACCGATCAGCTCCCCCAGTTCGGTGATCCGCAGCGGACCCCGCTCAGACAGCGCGACCAGGACGTCGTAGTCCGACAGCGAGAGCTCGCAGTCCTGCTGCAGCTGCCGGTGCATCGCGGTGTGCAGCCGGCTGGCCATCGCGAGATAGTCGCGCCAGATGCGCTGCTGCTCAGGGGTGAGCCATTCCATCTCCCCACTGTACGGAATACATGACGTGTCATACATGTTGTCGGACGCAGAGCCGCCACCTAGGCTGGCCAGGACTGCCGAGGAGTGATTCCCATGAGCACCACCCACAGCGTCGTCGACATCCGGCGCGCCGCCGACCGCGCCGCCACCAAGATCGCCTGGTTGGACTCCAAGCACTCGTTCTCGTTCGGCGGCCATTACGAACCCGACAACACCCACCACGGGCTGCTGCTGGTCAACAACGACGACATCGTCAAGCCCGGCACCGGTTTTGACACCCATCCGCACCGCGACATGGAAATCGTCACGTGGGTGCTGCGCGGCTCGCTGGTGCACCAGGACTCCACCGGCCATTCCGGCGTGATCTACCCCGGTCTGGCGCAGCGGATGTCCGCCGGCCGCGGCATTCTGCACTCCGAGAAGAACGACTCCTGGACGTTGACCGGCGACGAATCTCATTCTGAGCCAGTTCATTTCGTGCAGATGTGGGTGGTACCCGACGAATCCGGCATCACCCCGGGCTATCAACAACTCGAGATCGACGACGAACTGCTGCGCGGCGGCCTCGTCACGATCGCGTCGGGCATGCCCGAGCACAGCGACGCCGCGGCCATCACGATCGCCAACCGCTACGCCGCACTGCACGGCGCCCGGTTGCAGCCCGGCCAGAGCGTCGAACTGCCCGACGCCCCGTACCTGCACCTGTTCGTGCCCCGCGGCGAGGTGGTGCTCGAAGGCGCAGGACCGCTGCACGAGGGCGACGCCGTGCGGTTCACCGCATCCGGCGGTCAACGCGTGACCGCAACCAAGGCCGCCGAGATCCTCGTCTGGGAGATGCATGCCGGTCTCGCCGCGGCCTAGCCACATCGGCGTGCTGCTCGCCGCGGCCGCTCTGGTCGCCGGCTGCAGCACGGCGCCCGAACCCACCACACCAACGGCGTCCTCGTCGGCGACAGCGTCGGCGACCTCGGCACCGCCGGCCACCGGCGTGAGCACCGTGGCCGTCGCCGTGCCGGCGGGCATGGCCCAGGCACCGTTCGACCAGCCGCGGCAGGTTCAGGTGCCCACCGGCTGGCAGCTGTCGGTGTGGGCGCGCACGCCGAGGCCCCGGTTGGCGGCGTGGGCGCCCGACGGCACCCTGCTGGTGTCGGTACCCAGCGCGGGCACGGTGCTGCGGTTCACTCCCCGCGCTGACGGTGCGACGGAGTCGGTACTGCTCGACGGCCTGGACCAGCCGCACGGCCTGGCATTCGCCGGGCCGACGCTGTACGTCGCGCAGAGCGACCAGATCGACGCCTACGACTACGCCGCGGGAGCGGCGACGAACCCGCGCGTCGTCGCAGGCGACTTGCCTGACGCCAAGAGCCCCGATCTGCGCGGTGCGTACGCCCACGCGCTGAAGAGCGTGGCGGTCGGGCCCGACGGTGCGGTGTACTTCTCGATCGGCTCCACCGGCAACATCTCGGCCGGCGACCGCACCGCCAGCCCGCCCCGGGCCACGATCATGCGGGTCCCGCCCGGTGGCGGGCCCGCCGCGCCGTTCGCGACCGGTGTGCGCAACGGCACCGGGCTGGCCGTCGCCCCCGACGGCGCGCTGTGGACGGCCAACAACGGCCGCGACAACGTCGCCGACCCCAGCACGGGCAACGTCGACCCGGCCTATGTCGGCGAGCACCCCCGCGAACAGATCGCCCGCCTGACGCCGGGGCGCGAATTGGGTTGGCCCTATTGCAATCCCGAGGGCGGGCCGGCCGATCTCCCGTTCATTCGCGACGTCCAGACCAACCCCGACGGGAACATGCTCAACTGTGCGGCGCTGCCACCTGTCGAGCAGAGCATGGGTGCGCACTCTGCCCCGCTGGGGATGAGCTTCGTCGACGGGGCCCTGCCCGAGCCCTATGCGCGGGGCGCGATGATCGGCGTGCACGGATCGTGGAACCGCCAGCCGCCGCGCGAACCGGAGGTGTCGTTCTATCCCTGGCGCGACGGCCGCCTCGAGAACCAGCAGACGCTCGTCGGCGGCTTCCAGGGCGCGGACGGCGGGCGCTGGGGTAGGCCGGTGGCCGCGGTGGTCGGTCCGGACGGCGCGGTCTACATCACCGACGACGCCGCCGACGCCATCTACCGGTTGGCCCCGTCGCGCTGATCCAGGCTGTTGAGCACGGCCGCCATCTGCTTCTCGGTCTCGCCGGCCATCTTCTCGAACGCCAGCTTCATCACCGGGTTGAGCAGCCGCGCGGTGCCGTGCATGTGGAGTTGCGCCTCGTAGGTGATCACCGACCCGGCGCCCTCGGCGTCGATGGTGATCTCCTCGACCGAGGTCGACGAGCTGTTCTCCCCGACGAACACGACTTTGTTGTCGCTGAGTTGGTCGAGCGTGTAGGTGAGCTCGGCGGTGACGCCGAGGATCTTCGACACGTGGTGCCAGTAGGCGCCCTCGGTGACCGGGCCGCTGTCGATGCGTTCGCAGCGCTGCGTGCCGGGGTCCCACTGCTCGGCGTGTGCGAAGTCCTTGAGGTAGTCGACGACGACCGTGGGCGGCGGACTGACGGTGAAGGTTCGGGACACGGTGGGCATGCTGACCGGGTACCCGCTGGCGCAAGGGACTCTGCAGCAAACCGCTCGGCAATCTCGGCGGAATCATCCTGTGATGCGGCTGTGACGAAAGTTGACACCGTGTCTACTGGGGTTATTGTGAGCATTCTGACCAGCCAAGTCTTCCCCCGCGCAGAAGGAGCCGCCGATGCCGACTCCTGTCGCAAACATTCGGCGACGGCTGTCCGGTGCCGCGGCGGCGGTGGTGTGCGCCCTGGTGGCCGCCGGGGTGAGCGCGCCGGGCGCAGCCGCGGCCAGCGCACGCGAGTTGCTCGCGACCGCGATCGCCACCACCAAGGGCTCGTATCTGGTGTACAACTTCGGGCCCGGATTCCCCGCACCGATGCTGGACGCGGCGGGCCGCTGGTACGAGATGGGCAACGGCGGCCGGCTGATGATCATCAAGGCCGCCTCGACCCGGCTGGCCCCGCGGCTGCTGGCCGACTCCCACACCGGATTCCAGGCTCGCTGCGAGCGCGATCCGCGGGCCCGCACCGGCGAGGGACTGCTGCAGGCCTCGGAGACGTACTCGCCGCTGCAGGCATGGCAGGTCCTCGGCCAGCCGACGATTGCGATCAACGCGAACTTCTTCGACGTGCGTGGGCAGCGGGGCGGATCGTGGAAATCGACCGGCTGCAGCTCGCCGCTGGGTGCCTACGTCGACAACACCCGCAACTTGGGCCGGACCAACGCCGCAGTCACCGGAACGCTGGCATACGCCGGCAAGCAGGGGCTGTCGGGCGGTGACGAGAACTGGATGGCGCTCTCGACGATGATCCTGCCGGTGCAGGGCGCACCGTTCGTGGTGGCGCCGAAGAGTGAGACCGACTTCGATGCAGCCTCGCCGGTGATCGCCGATCTGCTCGACAAGGGCACCCGATTCGTCGCCGTGGCCGGCATGCACCTGCTCGCCCCCGGTGACACCGGCCAGATGAACGACCCGGGGCCGAGCGCCGCGCGGACCGCGATCGCCTACGTGCGCGACCGCGACGAGATGTACGTGTTCTCCGGCGGCAGGTACACCCCTGACCAGATCCAGGATCTGTTCCGCGGGTTGGGCAGTGACACGGCGGTGCTGCTCGACGGCGGCGGCTCCTCGGCGATCGTGTTGCGCCGTGACACCGGCGGCATGTGGGCAGGGGCGGGCTCGCCGCAGGGCTCCTGCGACACGATGGCGGTGCTGTGCGATTCGCACGAACGGGCGCAGCCGGCCTGGCTGGCGTTCAACTAGCCGCCAGCGCGCTGCGTGCCGCCGCCAACGTCTGGCGTTCGTAGCCCGCGCCGAACAGCACGACGTGGGCCAGCAGCGGGTAGAGCTGATGCAGGCCGATCCTGTCGCGCCAGCCCTGCGCCAGCGGACGGACCTGCTGGTATCCTTCGCGCACCGCTTCCAGGTGCGGGCAGCCGAACAGTGCGAGCATCGCCAGGTCGGTCTCCCGGTGCCCGCCGTGCGCCGCCGGGTCGATGAGCACCACGCCGTCAGGGGTCCACATCACGTTGCCGCTCCACAGGTCGCCGTGCAGGCGGCACGGTTCTTCGTCAGGATCGTCGAATGTGCCGGCGGCACAACGGGACACGACCGCGTCGACCGCCTCGCGGGTCTCCGTTCCCAGCCTCGCGCGCTCGAGCATCGGCGCCAGCCGGTGCTCGGAGTAGAAACGCCCCCAGGACTCCTCGCGGCTGTAGCTCATCGGCAACGGACGCTCCAACGGTCCGAAGAACCCGCTCGGGGCCGTCCACTCCGGCGGCGGCGCACCGAAGCCGTCGGCGCCGGCGGCATGAGTGTGCGCCAGTCGGGCGCCGAACGTCAGCGCGGCCGCGCGGTCGGGTGCCGCCGATCCCAGCCGCTCCAGCGTGAGCGATCGCTCGTCCACCGCGACCACCCGTACCGCCGGCACACCCCCGCTGGCATCCGAAAGCCATTGCAGCCCAACGGCTTCGCACCGAAAGAACCCGGCAGGCGCATGCGGGTGACGTTTCACGTGGAACACGCCGGTCAGGGTGGACCTACAGCTGCGGGGTGAGGTCGAACGACGTGACCGTGGACATCCGGGTGATCAGCCACTCCCCGCCGTCGCGCTTCATCGTCAGGCGGTAGGACAGGTACCGCAGCGACGGGATGTTCTTGGTGACCGGGCTCGTCGACACCGAGTTCGTGTAGACGATCGCGGTCGCGTCGGTCGGGGTGAGCGCAGGCGACACGCTCTCGACGGCCGCGCCCACCACCTCGGTGGTGTTGGTGACCTGCGCCTGCTTGTTCGGCTCGATGATCGCGTCGATGTACTTGCGGTAGTCGTTGGCGAAGTCGCCGCCGAGGAACTTCGACGCGCGGTCGGCGAGCGCGGGCATGTCGTCGGGGGTGTAGGTCCACAACGCGGTGATCGCGGCGGTCGCGGTCCGGGCGATCTCGAGCTTGGTGGTGTTCAACGCGCGCTGCGCCAGGTAAGGCTGCACCATCGCGCCGGCGAATGCGCCGCCGCCGACGAACAGCACCGAGGCGACCACTGCGGCCGCGACCAATCCACGTCCGGCCGGGCGGTGCTCGACCATCCGGATCTCGACGGCAGGTTCCTCGTCTGCAGCGTTGTCTGCCGCCTCGTCTGCAGCGTTGTCTGCGGCGTCGTCTGCCGTGTCGTCGTCATCGGTGGTCACCGGCTCGGATTCGGTGGCCGTGTCCTCGACGCCGGCGTCCGGCTTGGGAGTCCGCGCCGCCTTCCCGACCGGCCTCTTCGGCGCGTCCAGCGCTTCCTCCACCGCCGACGGCTCGGGCTCGAGCCTGTCGGCGGTGTCCTCGGGCTGCTCCGCTTCTGCGCGGCTGCGCCGGAAGAAGCGACGACGACGCGGTGGGGTCTCGGTATCGCTGGGAGCGGCTGCCGAGGCGTCGGTGGTCAGATCACCTGAATCAGGTTGCTGATCTTCCACTGCTGTCCTTCCTTGATCGTCGTGGCGATCCAGCGGCTGCCACTTTCGATCGTCGTCTTGCCGTCCGGCGACGTCGAGGTCACCTTGGTCGCGATCAGCACGTCGGCGCTGCCGTCGTCGTTCCAGCGCTGCACGCCGGCGGCGAGGACGGTGCCGGTGGTCGGCTCGCCGCGGGCCACCTGCAGCAGGATCTCGTTCTGCTTCTCCTTGAAGGTCTTGGCGAACTCACCGGTGGCCTGCGCGGCGATCCGGTCGGCGTAGTCGTTGGCGTGGAACGGGTCCAGGCTCATGTACTCGGTCATGAACTCTCGCGTGTACCCGAGCGCCGAGGCCTCGCGGACCGCCTTCTGCCGGTCCTGCTCATGCCGGATCAGCATCAGCGTGCTCGCGGTGATGGCCGCGGCGACCACCAGCGCCACCAGCGACGCCACCACGGGCAGCCCCCAGCGCAGCGGCCCGCGGGGCCGGCGGCCGAAGTAGTCGGCCGCGGTGTCGTCGACCTTGCGCCGCGGGCTCACTGGCCCGCCGGATTCATCTGCGGCTTCTTCAGCACGGTCAGGTTCGCCACCTGCCACTGCCCGTCGGGTGCGCGGTCGAAGTCCACGCGCACCGAGGCCGTGATGAACTTGAGGTCCTTGGGATCGTCGCCGCGTTGCCCCTGCATGGCGAGCAGCATCGAGGCCTGGTCCGGCGTCACCGGCGGATCGGTGAGCACCGCGTGGCTGACCGCCCAGTACTCGTTGGACTTGATCCCGGCCTTCTGCGCCGCCTGCTGCTGGGCGATCAGCTGCGACCGGTAGCCCTCGGTGGTCAGGCCTTGCGCGCGGCTGAAGTCGGCGGCGATGGTGTCGGCGCTGTAGCTGAGCATCTGCTCGACGATGCGCGGCCCCTGCTCGTCGATCTGGGCGCGCGCCGCGTCGACCGCACGCTCGTACCGGTACACCGTCAGATAGCCCAGGCCGGTCGCCCCGGCGCACAGGAACGCGACCGCGATCAGCACCACGGCGACCACCCGCCGCATGTTCCGCCGCGGTCGCTCGACGACGAGCACTTCGGTGCGGGTCAGCATGTCGGCGAACGTGCGCCGCCTGCTGTCCCACAGCGGCCACAGCCAGCCCACGCAGACTGCCAGCGTGTCGAGCAGGTGAGCGAGCTCCCGCAAGGCCAGCCGGCCGACGCCGATCGCGTGGCCGTCGCGGTCACGCACCGCGATGCCGCACAGCGCCCGGCCCAGCGTCCAGCCCGTCGCGACCGGGAGAACCAACCGGTTGACTGCCGTCGCGAACACAGCGGCCGCCGCCACACCGGTGAACATCCAGCGCTCCCAGCCGTCGGCCGGGGAGGCCAGCGCGAGTAGCGCCGTCGTCGCGATCACCGCAGCGCCGGGCAGCACGTCGACCAGGATCGCTGCGGCGCGCGCAGGCCACGAGGCCCGCGTGACCTCCGGGGTGTCAGCGGTCTCGGCGGTGACCGGCAGCACCGCGGTCACGAGGTGACCTGGTCGAGCCGGGCGATGCGGTAGCGACCCTCGTCGAACGCCATCGTGGCGCGCAACCGGTAGCCGACCTGCTGGTTGGCGGCCTGGGAGTTGGTGATCTTCACCCGGACGGCGACGAGCACGTTGATCGACCCGTCGGGATTGTGCCGCTCGACCGCGGCACGCAGATCGTCGACCGCCACCTTGGCGTTGGCGGCCTGGTACGCCTCGGCGATCACGCTGCCGAAGAGACCGGCCTGCACGCCGAAGTCGCCGGTCGAGCACTCCAGGATCTTGGACTGCGCGACGGTCATCGCCGCGGTGTCGGGGGCGTTGGTGGCCGCGACGCAGTCCTTGGCGGCGGCCAGCGCGGCGTCGTCGCTGCGGGCGATCGCCGCAGCGCGTTGGTTCGCTTTGAGCGCGTAATAGCCGCCGGCTCCCGCGCCGCCCGCCAGCAGGAGCAGCACCGCGGTCAGACCGGCGACCCAACCGGTACCCAGCCGCGACGGCCTGCGGGAATCCGACGGTTCTTCCGCTGATGGTGCGCCGAGGGAGTCCTCGGCGACCGTCGTCTCCTCGTCGGCGGCGCCGTCCTCGGGGGTGTCGATGGGGGGGTTCAGCCGGCTGGTGCCAGCATCTCCTTCCATCCGTCGTCTCCTGGGTTACTCGAGTTCTTCACGTTGTATCTGACCCCGTCGGGCCCGACCACCTCGCCGCTCTGCGGACTGTAGGCGGCGGTGGAGCCCGGCGGCCCCTGGGCGGGAGTGTAGATACACGGGTTGGGCTGTTGCCCGCTGCAGCTGACGGTACCCGAGCCCGGTGGGCTGATCGGGTCACTGACCGGTGCGGTGCTCTGCACCGGCGGCAGCTTGTCGGCCGGCAGCGGGTTGGTGCCGTTGTTGACCGAAGGCGCGGGGATCACCCGGCCCGGGTCGACGCCCTGGTCGCAGCGCGCGCCGGGGGCGGGGCAGGACAGCACCTGGTTCGGATCGCCGTACCACGGGTTGGTGCCCAGCGGGACGTAGGGCTCGTTGCTGTGGCACTCCTTGGGCGACGCCGCGCGCTTGCCCGGCACGTCCGCGCAGGGGTAGTTGCGCGCGCCACGGACGACGTTGCCCTGGTAGTCCTTCGGGATCTTGCAGTAGGTGCCGGTCGGTAGCGGCGCCATGCTGGTGTCAGCGGGCGAGCGCCACTCCGACGCCGGCAGGAACCCGGTCAAACAGGGGGGCGGCGAATTGACCGAGAGGGAGAGGTGCACCAGGCCCTCGTTCTCGAATATCGTGCCCGCCTGCGTCAGTGACGCGCCCTGCGGCAGGATCACCAGCGCCTGCTCGAGACCCTTGTTGTAGCGCTTGAGCATGTCGATGACCACCGACAGGTTCGCCAGCGTCTGCGGCAGCGAGTCGCGGACATCCGAGAACAGCGCGTTCACCTGATCCAGCGTCGGCGCCGCCTGCTGCAGACCGCTGCGCAGCGCGCCGTCCTGCTCGGCGGTCTGGCTGGCGATGACGTTCAGGTTGCGCGCCCACTGGCCGATCGCGTCGCCCGACTGCACCTGGCTGTTCAGGATCGGCGCGGAGTTGGCGATGATGTCGTTGACCTGCGGCAGGTTGTCGCGGAACCCTTCGGCGAGATTGGTCGTCGACTCGACTAGCCGCTGCAGGGACGGACCCAGGCCACCGACCGCCGCCGACGTCTCCGTCAGCAGCGAATCGATCTTCTCCTTGGGCAGCACGGCCAGTCCGCGGTTGGCCGCGTCGAGCGCCGGACCCACCTCGGCCGGGACCGTGGTCTTCGTGATGGTCTGCCCCGGGCTGAGGTACTGCTTGGTGTCGGCGGCAGGCACCAGATCGAGGTACTGCTCACCGATCGCCGACACCGAGTGCACCTCGGCCGTCACGTCGACCGGGATCTTGTAGTCGTCGCTGATGCTCAGTGTGGCGCGGGCGCCGTTCTCGGTGGGCTCGACCTCGGTCACCTTGCCGATCTGCGTGCCTCGGTAGGTAACGTTGCCCGTGGCGTACAGACCGCCCGAGCGCGGCAGCTCCGTGTAGAGCGTGTACTGACCGACGCCGGCCAGGCTCGGCAGGCGCAGGTAGTACAGCCCCAACACCGCGACGGCCGCCACGGTGAGCACCGTGAAGAGGACCAACTGGATCTTGATGAAGCGGGTCAACATCGCTCACTCACCCCTTTCCACCAGCGGTCCGCCGGGTGCGTCGTGTGGGTTCGGCGTGAATCGGACATCCGGAATCATCGTGGCCGGATCGCGGCCCCACGACTGCTCGAGGGCGCGCAGCATGCCAGAGACACCCGTGCCGCTCAGGAAGCCGTTGTCGATGGCCGACAGCGTCAGATCAAGCCCCAGCGACACGTTGAGGTAGTCGCCGCGGATCGCCTTCGGCACATTCTCGATGCTGAATGGTGCGGTGAACATCAGCTTCAGCGCGCCGATCAGGTACGGCGATGCCTTGCCCAACTCCCGCAGCGGACGCTGCAGATTGGCCAGGTTCGTGTTCAGGTCACCGCTGGCCGGTGACAGCGCATCATCGGCGGCGTTGCTGATCCGGCCCAGCGCCTCGACCGCGTCGGCGAACAGATCGCGGGTGTCGGCGAAGTGCTTGATCAGCGGCGGAAACTCGGTCAACACCTGGTCGAGCGTGTCGTTGCGCTGCTCGACGATCGAGAGCAACCGGTTCGTCGAATCGATGGCCCGGGTGATGTCGCCGCGCTGCTGATTCAGCTCGTCGGTGAACGTGTCGAGCTTGCCCAGGAAGTCGCGGATCTGATCGGACCGACCGTTGAGGACATTGAAGATCTCGCTCTGGATCGTCTCCAGGTTCGACACCCCGCCGCCGGTGAGGATCGAGGCGATGCTCGCCAACACGCGCTCGGTGGTCGGGAACGCTGACGCGTTCTTCAGCGGGATGGTGTCCCCGGTCTTCAGCTTCTCCGGCGACGGGTCCGGCGGCGCGTCGAGCTGCACGTGCTGCGAACCCAGCAGGCTCGTCTGACCGATCTTCGCCAACGTGTTCTTCGGCAGCTGCACCGTCGAATCGAGATCGAGCGTCAGGGTGGCCACCCAGTTCTTCAGCTCGATCGAGCGCACCCGGCCGACGTACACGTCGGCCACCCGCACTCGGCTGTTGACGTTGAGCGCCAACGTGTCCGGCATCTGCACGTAGATCGTCGTGTGGTCGGACCCGGTCCCGGGACCGCCGGGCAGCGGCACATTCGCGATGCCCTTCCACGAACCACACGAGCTCAGCACCACGGCCGCCGCGCCGAGCGCGACCGCGCGACGGCCCAAAGTCGCCAAGCGTCCCACGGTCAGCCTCCCGTCTCAGCCGGCAGCAATGGACCCGACGGAGCGGCGGGCGCAGGGCCGGCCGCCGGTGCCGCCGGCGTGATGGCCCCCAGCGGATCGCCCGGAATGACACCCGGTGCGGGTGCCGGCGGGGGACCCGGCTGCGGGTACCACGGCGGGGGCAGCGGGTTGTTCTCGTTGTACGCATTCGGCGGGCCTGGCAGCCGGCCGTTGTTCACGCCGAAGGCGGGCGGAGCCGGCGGGGCCACGATGTCCGGGCCACCCATCAGCTCGGACAGCGATTCCGGGGTCAGCATGTTCTGGGTGAACGGCTGCACCTCGACGCCCTGCATGCCGGGCGCGACGACCCAGCCGGGCTCGTGGTTGCCGTGGGAGAACAGCGTGTCCCTGGAGAAGATGCCGGGCACGGTGGTGTCCTTGTATCCCGGCGGCGGCTGCAGCCGCGGCTCGGAGTACGCGATCTGCTTGGGCAGCGTCATCGCCGCCTGCAGCTGGTTCGCACCGAACGGCAGGTAGTTGAACTTGATCGCGTCCAGGATCGGGCCTAGGTACTGGGCGCACAACTCCGAGGACTCCTGGTAACCCAGCCGGCTACCGGCCTGGATCGCGCTGCAGATGAACTGCATCGGGTTCGCGAAATTGTTGATCACCGGCACGCTCATTATGCCGCCTGCGTTCGGCGCCGAGATGTTCACGACGTTGGCGCCCAGGTTCGGTAACACGTGCAGTCCCGTCTCCAGACCGTCACGGGGCTCAGGCTGCAGGATCGCGTTGGTCACGTCGGCCAGGTTGTCGACGTCGTGGGCCAGCACCTCGCCGTTCTTGCCAATGAAATCCCGTGTGGTCGCGAGCAATTGATTGAGGTCCTGCAGGGCGTCGGCCACCTCGCGGTCGGTGTTGGTGAACGCGTTGGTGAACTTCGCAAGGTCGTTGTTGAGCGCCACGAACTGCTGATCGCTCTTGTAGAGCGCGTTGACGAACAACGCCAGGCTCTTGACCACGCTGAACAGGTCGCCACGACCCTCGTTGAGCGCATACAGCGCCTCCGACAGGCCCTTGAGTGTCTTGTTCAGTTGTTCGCCCTTACCGGCGAAACCATCGGCGGCCGATTCGATGATGTCGCCGAACGGACCCTTGGGCTGCGCAGGCGTGGGCCCCAGATCGGTGAGCAACTTGTCCAGGGAGTCGCGCAGGTCGTCGTACTCGACCGGCACCTGGGTGCGGTCCAGGTTGATAACAGCGCCGTTCTCCAGCACCGGGCCGCCCGTGTACGGCGGGGCGAGCTGGATGGTGCGCGAGGCGACCAGGCTCGGGTTCAGGATCGAGGCGGTGGCATTAGCGGGGACCTTGTACTTCTTCTCGTAGTTGAAGGTCACCTTCATCTTGTCGCCGTCGGGCTCGATCGATTCGATCTTGCCGACCTGGACACCCATGATCTGCACCTTGTCCCCCGGATACAGCGCGAGGGTCTGGGTGAAGTAGGCCGTCACCGTGTTCTTGGTCAGCCGCTGATAGGCCTTCCAGCCGAAGAACGCGGCCACGATCGCGGCGATCAGCACCACGGTGCCGATCACCAGCGCCGTTCGGGACACGCCTGGCACCTTCAGGTTTCGCACATTGAAGATCGTCGACATCTAGCTCTGCACCCCCTCAACCTTGCGAGCCCGGCGGCAGGAACGGTGGATTGCCCGGCAACACCGGCTGGCCCGCCGGGGCCGGCTGCGGACCCGGGCCGGGTGGCGGCGGCGGACCGTTCAGCGCCGGCGGCAGCGGCGCGATGCCGGGCGTGAAGTCCGGCGGCGACGGCTGCGGCGCCAACGGCACCGTGCGAGCGCCGGGTGGGGCCGGCGGCAGCGGCGGCCTCGCCCCGGGCACGTTCGGCGACAGCTGACCCGGGATTGCGGCGGCCGGCATCCCGGGTGTGGGCTGCGGTCCGTTCGGGTTCGGCGCCGATGTCGCGACGTTGGGGCCCTGGCCTGCGTAGTTCGGGCCGTACGGGTTGTCCCCGAACGGACCGACGGTCAGGCCGGCGCACGGCAACGGGTTCCCCGGCCGGGGCAATCCGTCGGCGGGCGGGGTGTACGAGCACGGCGAGCCGGGCACGACGGCCGGTCCCGGGTTCTCCGGGGTGCCTTCCAGCGGCGTCGGCGCGGGCGGTGGCGCGCCGTTGGTGAAGCCGGTTCCGTTCGGGTCGGGGAATCGGAACGCGGGCAGGCCGGCGTTGCGCCAGAACTGCTCGGGATCGATGCCACGCTTCTTGAACGCGGCGTCGACGTACGGCTGGAGAATCCAGTACGGGGCCAGGTTCGACAGCATCACCTTGAAGTAGGGGCCCGACGCGACAGCCTCACCGAGCGACGCGGTGAACTTCGACAGCGTGGTCAAGACGTCGACGAGGTCGAACTTGCGCTCGTTGAGCACGTCGCTGATGGTGCGCAGCTGCTCGAGCACGTGGTTGAGGTTCGGGTTGTCGTCGATGAAGCCCTTGACCTGGGTGGAGAACTTGCCCACCCGCTCCAGCAGCTGGCTGACCGCGTAGTTGCGCTCGTTGACCGCCGCGAGAAGCGTCTGCGCGTTCACGAACAGCGCGTTGATCTGCTCGCTGCGGTTGCCGAGCACGCCGGCGACCCGATTGGCGTTGTTCAGCAACTGCTTGACCTGGTCGTCGCGCTTGCCGATGGTGTCGGAGAACCGGGCCACCCCGTCCAGCGCGGCGCTCAGGTGGGGATAGGTCTGGTCGATGGTCTCCGACAGCACGTTGAGCGAGTCGCGCACCGTCTTGGTGTCCCAGTTCGACGCCGAGTTGCTCAGGTCGAAGAACGCGTCGTAGATCTGGTACGGCGTCGAGGTCTGGCCCAGCGGAAGCGTGCCGTTGGCGCGTAGTGGCTCGTCACCGCGCGGCTCGATCTCGATGTTGCGCCGGCCCAGGATGGTGTCGGTGCGGATCGCGGCACGGCTCTTGGTGCCGATCTCGGTGCCACCGAGCGAGTAGCCGATCACGACCTTGTCGCCGGAGATCTCCGTCGACTCCACGAGTCCGACGTCGACACCGGCGATCCGCACCTTGTCGCCGGCGTTGATGCCGCCGGTGTCGGAGAACTCGGCGTAGTACGTCGGCTGCGCGAACAGCATCGGCACATTGGTGAAGCTCTGCCCGACACCGATGACGATGACCAGCAGGATGACGCCCATCAACCCGCTGCGGACGCGGTTGGAACCCTCGAGAACTCTCATTGTGGCGTGCACCTACCCGAGGGCTGGCTCCACACCTTGACCGTGCGCACCGGCCCGCCGGGCTGCAACCCGTTGAGCTTCAGCGTCACGTCGCAGGCATAGAAGTTGAAGAAGTCACCGTAGATGCCACCGGCGCGACCGATGATCTTCAGCGCGGTCGGTACCCGGACCAGCAGGTCGTTGAGCTGATCCTTCTGATCGACCAGCGGCTGCTGGAGGATCTCGAGCTTGCTGGTGGTCTGCTGCAGCAGCGGCCGGTTGTCGGCCAGCAGATCGGCGATCGTGCTCGCGGCGTCGCTGATGTCGGCCACCGACTTGGCGATCGGATCGGCCCGGTTCTTCAACCCGGTGATCAGGGTCTCGAAGTTCTTGACCGTGTCGTCGAACTGCTGCTGGTGCTTGACGGTGGTGGCCAGCACGGTGTTGAGGTTGTTGATCACTTCCCCGATGGCCTGGTCGCGGTCGGCCAACGCGGAGGTCAGCGACGCGGTCTGGTCCAAGATGTCGCTGATGGTGCCGCCCTGGCCCTGGAACACCGTGACGATCGACTGCGCGATCGTGTTGACCTTGTCGGGATCGAGCGACTGGAACACCGGGCGGAAGCCACCGATCAGTGCATCGAGATCGAGTGCCGGCTCGGTGCGCTCGACAGGGATGGTGCCGCCGGGCTGCAGCCGCGTGTTGCTGTCGCCGCGCTTGAGCTCCAGGTAACGGTCGCCGATCAGGTTGAGGTAGCGCACCGATGCGGTGGTCTCGTCGAACAGCTCCAGCGAGCGGTCCACGTCGAAGTCGACCTGGGCCTTGGTGCCGCCGTCGATGATCTTGACGTCCTTGACCTTGCCGACCTCCACGCCCGAGGCACGGACGAACTGCCCGGAACGCAGGCCACTGGTGTTGGTGAAGACCGCCGAGTAGCTGGTCGTGCGGTCGAAGCGCATCTGACCGAACACCACGATGATGATCGCGGTGAACAGCAGCAGCACCAGGGAGAAGGCCCCCAGTTTGATCGCGGTTCCGGTGATTTTCATGGGTTGATCGTGTGCTCCCCGACTTGGCGGCCCCAGACGTACTCGGTGAGCAGCGGCTGGCCCAGTTCCAGGTGGTTGTACGGCGCGATCGACGCTCCGGT
>JBFMGT010000028.1:0-49683 GCA_040752555.1 Actinomycetota bacterium
CGATCCGGGCCGGCGATGCGCTGGCCGCAGCGGTCGAGGCGGTGCGCATCGACGGCGGGCCCGACCGTCCGGTGATCACCGACGGGCCCTTCCCGGAGGGTGCCGAAGTGGCCGGCGGCTTCTACGTGTTCGAGGCCGACGACCTCGATGAAGCACTCGAGCTGGCCCGGCAGATCCCGGCCGCTGCCCACGGCGCGGTCGAGGTCTGGCCGATGGTGTACTGGAGCGCACCGGAGACGCCGACGACGGGCTCGGACTGGCTGGCACTGCTCCTGAACCCGGCCGATCAGCTCGCCGCCCCCGGCACCCCCGAGTGGGACGAGAGCGCGCAACGGCATGTGGGTTTCGGTGCTGCGGCCGGCGAGCACGTGCTGGGCGGGGCGCCACTGCACCTGCCGTCCACCGCGACGACGGTGCGGGTCCGCGGCTCCGAGGTGCTGTTGACCGACGGCCCCTTCGCGGAGAGCGCCGAGGTGGCGAGCGGCTTCTACCTGTTGCGTGCGGACGACCGTGACGACGCCGCGAAGGTCGCCGCGATGATCCCGGCAGCGGCGGTGCAGTTGCGCCGTCTCGCGGGTGTGTCCGGGCTCTAGCCACGATGCAGCCCCTGGACGGCGTCTTCCGGCGGGAGTGGGGCGGCGCCGTTGCCGCGATCGCGCGGTGGTGTGGTGACCTCACGGTCGCTGAGGACGCCGTCCAGGACGCCTGCGCCGACGCCGTGCGCACCTGGCCCCGGGACGGGATTCCCGACGCGCCGGGGGCGTGGCTGATCACCACGGCGCGCAACCGCGCGCGTGACCGTCTCCGACGCGAATCGCAGCGTCCGGGAAAGGAATTGGCCGCGGTGGTCGACGACATCATCGCCCGCACCGATCGGTCCGGAGCACCTCATCGCATCCGCGATGACGAATTGCGGATGATGTTCACCTGCGCGCATCCGGCTCTGGACCGGTCCTCTCAGCTCTCGCTGACGCTGCGGCTGGTGTCGGGTCTGACGGTCCCCGAGATCGCCCGGGCGCTGTTGCAGACTGACACCGCTGTCGGCGCGCGGATCACCCGGGCCAAGGCCAAGATCCGGCACGCGAACATCCCGTTGCGCGTGCCGCCGGCCGACATGCTGCCCGGCCGGACGCCGCACGTGCTGGCCTGCGTCTACTCGGTGTTCACCGAGGGGTACTGGTCGACGGCGGGCCCCTCGGCGGTGCGCGACGAACTGTGCGACGAGGGGGTGCGCCTCGCCGGTGAGCTCAGCGCACTGCTGCCCGGCGACACCGAGGCCGCCGCATTGACCGCCCTTGTCCTGCTGCACGATTCGCGCCGCGGTACCCGCGTGGATGGACAGGGTGCGCTGATCCCGCTCGAGGAGCAGGACCGCCGCCGGTGGGATCGCGGCAAGATCGCCCGCGGCCTGCAGTTGCTGGGCCGCGCCGCGGGCTCCACCGGCACGTACCTACCGCAGGCGGTGATCGCCGCCGCACACGCGACCGCACCGTCCTGGCACGACACCGATTGGCAGACGATCTGCCTGGCTTATGACCGGTTGCTCGCTCTCGCCGACTCGCCGGTGGTTCGCGCCAACCGCGCGCTGGCAATCGGCCTGCGCGATGGCCCGGCGGCCGGGCTGGCCGCACTGGACACGGTCGCCGACGATCCACGGTTGGCGCGGTCCGCGCTGCCGGCCACGATCCGCGCGGACCTGCTGCGCCGGGCGGATCGATCGGCCGAGGCCGCGGTGTTCTACCGGGAGGCGTTGCGCCGCAACGGCTCCGAACCCGCACGCCGGTTCCTACAACGCCGCCTCACCGAATGCGGCGCAGACGACGAAGGCCCCGACTCGGGGAGCCGGGGCCTTCGATCGTGAACTGACTTACGCGTTGCCTGCCAACTTCTCACGCAGCGCGGCGAGCTGCGCATCGCTGGCCAGCGATCCGCCGGTCGACTCCTCCGGGCGACCGTTCGACGAGGACGACGCCGGGCGGGCAGCCTCTTCGGCCTCGGCCGCGGCGAACTTCTCCATCTGCGCGGTGTGCATCTTGTAGCGACGCTCGGCCTCGGCGTAGCGGGCCTCCCACTCATCCCGCTGCTTCTCGAAGCCTTCGAGCCATTCGTTGGTCTCGGCGTCGAAGCCCTCGGGGAAGATGTAGTTGCCCTGGTCGTCGTAGCTGTCGGCCATGCCGTACTTCCAGGCCTCGAACTCTTCGCTGTTGTAGTCCTCGTTGGCCTGCTTGAGGCTCAGCGAGATACGACGACGCTCGAGGTCGATGTCGATGACCTTGACCATCGCGTCGTCGCCGACCTGCACGACCTGGTCGGGGACCTCGACGTGCCGCTCGGAGAGCTCCGAGATGTGCACCAGGCCCTCGATGCCCTCTTCGACTCGGACGAACGCGCCGAAGGGCACCAGCTTGGTGACCTTGCCCGGCACGATCTGGCCGATCGCGTGGGTCCGGGCGAAGTGGCGCCACGGATCTTCCTGAGTCGCCTTGAGCGACAGCGACACCCGCTCGCGGTCCATGTCGACGTCGAGCACCTCGACGGTGACCTCGTCGCCCACCTGAACCACCTCGGACGGATGGTCGATGTGCTTCCAGGAGAGCTCCGACACGTGCACCAGGCCGTCGACACCGCCGAGATCGACGAAGGCGCCGAAGTTGACGATCGAGGACACGACACCCTTGCGGATGGCGCCCTTGGTGAGCTGGTTGAGGAACTCGCTGCGCACCTCGGACTGCGTCTGCTCGAGCCAGGCGCGACGCGAGAGCACCACATTGTTGCGGTTCTTGTCGAGCTCGATGATCTTGGCCTCGATCTCCTTGCCGATGTACGGCTGCAGATCGCGGACGCGACGCATCTCCACCAGCGACGCGGGCAGGAAGCCACGCAGGCCGATGTCGAGGATCAGGCCGCCCTTGACGACCTCGATGACGGTGCCCTTGACGGCCTCGTCCTTCTCCTTGAGCTCTTCGATGGTGCCCCAGGCGCGCTCGTACTGGGCGCGCTTCTTGGACAGGATCAGGCGGCCTTCTTTGTCCTCTTTGGTGAGGACCAGCGCTTCGACCTCGTCGCCGACGGACACAACCTCATTGGGGTCGACGTCGTGCTTGATCGAGAGTTCGCGGGAAGGGATGACACCTTCGGTCTTGTAGCCGATGTCGAGCAGGACCTCGTCGCGGTCCACCTTGACGATGGTCCCTTCGACGATGTCGCCATCGTTGAAGTATTTGATGGTCTTGTCGATGGCGGCGAGGAAATCCTCCGCGGAGCCGATGTCGTTGAGGGCTACTTGCGGAGACGTGACGGAGGGACTTGGCATGTGGTGGGTTGCTCCGGACAGGTTCAATCGTAGGGACAGAATGGTGTTTTGTTGATCGCACCCGCGAATAGCACACACAGGTACATCGCAAGGCTACTCGACGTGGTCCACGCAGGACAAACCCGCCCCGTACAGCGGCTACTCTGCTGGGCGTGACGCGTGTTCGCCGAGTCGGCGCACCCCTGGGTCTGCTCATCGCGCTCGGCACCGTCGCCGGCCTGATCGTCATCCTGCTCACCGCCGTCAATCCCGTCGGCACCTCGATCGGTTTCGTGCTGTCCAGCGTCGCGATGACGGTGGTGGTGCTGTCCTATCTGTGGCTGGACCGGTGGGAACCCGAGCCGCCCCGGTTGCTCGTGTTCGCATTCATCTGGGGCACGTCTGCGGCAGTCGTCATCTCCGCGATCCTGCAGATCCTGCTCGAAGCCTGGGTCCACCCGGCAGGTGCCGGCGACATCAGCCCGCTGACCCTGGTGGTGGGCGCTCCGGTGACCGAGGAGGCCGCCAAGGGGCTGTTCCTGCTGGTGATGATGACAGGGGTCCGCCGCAACGAGCTGAACTCACTGACCGATTGCCTGGTGTACGCCGGCCTGGTCGGCGCCGGATTCGCCTGGTTGGAAGACATCCTCTACATCGCCAACGGGGAGTCGGTGGCCCAGTCCCTGCTCACCGCGGCGCTGCGCCTGATCATGTCACCGTTCGCGCACTCCCTGTTCACCACGATGACCGCGATCGGCGTCTGGTACGCGCTGCACCGCCGCTCGGCTGCCGGCAAGGCCGGTGCGCTGCTGCTCGGCTACGCAGCCGCGGTCGTCCTGCATGCCATGTGGAACGGCTCGTCGCTGCTCGGCGCCGGCGCCTACTTCGCGGTGTACGCGTTCTGGATGGTGCCGGTGTTCGCGTTGGCGATCACGCTGGCGGTGCGCAGTCGGCGCCGCGAGCAGCAGGTGGTGGCCGGCAAGCTGCCTGGCATGGTGGCCGCCGGCCTGGTGAGCCCGAACGAGGCGACCTGGCTGGGGTCGCTTCGCGCCCGCAAGCTCGCCGTCGACACCGCGACCCGCTTCGGCGGCAAGCCAGCCGGGACCGACGTTCGGCATTTCGCCCATCGGGTCGTCGAGCTGGCCTTCGTGCGCGACCGGATCGATCGGGGCTTCGCCGACCCGCGCGTCATCGCACTCCTGCACGAGGAGACCCACGCGCTGTACGCGGCGCGCGCCACGTCGCCCGCGCTGGCGCACATGGCCGGTTTCCGGGCATTCTGAGCGCGATACTCGGCTGGTGATCCAGCACATCCTCAACTACCTCGGCATCGCGGCGGCCGCCGCGTCGGGAGCGGTCCTCGGCGTCCGCAAAGGGTTCGACGTGTTCGGCATCGCGGCCATGGCGGTGCTCACCGGGGTCGGCGGCGGGGTGCTGCGTGACGTCCTTCTCGCCATCGACCCGCCGCAGTCGCTGCAGCGCTGGCCCGACGTCACCGTGTGCCTCGCCGCCGCTGCGCTGGCCACACTGTTCGCGCGCACGGTGATCCGACTGCAACACCCGGTGGCCATGCTCGACGCGGTCGGGATGGGTTTCTTCGCCACCTCGGGTGCCGCGCTGGCCGTCGATCACGGCGCCAGCTGGTTCGCCGCAGCCCTGCTCGGCATGGTCTCGGCGTTGGCGGGCACCATCATCCGCGACGTCACCGCGCGTGACGTCCCCGTCGTGATGGGGCCCGACGACATGTACGCCGTTCCGGCGATGCTGGGCTCGGTGATCTACGTCATCATCGACTACTACGGACCGCAGTGGATCGGCGTCGCCGTCGGCACGCTGGTGGCCACGCTGCTGCGGCTGGCGGCGATCACCTTCCACTGGCGGTTGCCGACGGGTCCGCGGGACCTGATCATGCGGGCGCGCCCGCACCCGGATCGCTGACGGCGTCAGTGCGCCTAGTGCGCTGCGGCGTCCCAACTGCGGCCGTAGCCCACGGATACTTCCAACGGCACATCGAGCGCGTACGCGTTACCCATGTGCTCGCGCACCACCGCCTCCAACCGATCTCGCTCACCGTCGGCGACCTCGAAGAGCAATTCGTCGTGGACTTGCAGCAGCATGCGAGACGACAGCCCGGCGTCGGTGATCGCGCGGTCGACGTTGATCATCGCGACTTTGATGATGTCGGCGGCGCTGCCCTGGATCGGGGCGTTGAGCGCGGCCCGCTCGGCCGCTTCGCGGACATTGCGGTTGCTGCTGTCCAGTTCCGGGAGGTAGCGCCGACGCCCGAACACCGTCGAGGTGTAGCCGTCCTTGCGGGCTTGGTCGACGACGTCGCGCAGATAGTCGCGGATACCACCGAAGCGGGCGAAGTACTGGTCCATCTGGACCTTCGCCTCCTCGGTGGAGATCTTGAGCTGGGCGGCCAGGCCGTAGGCGCTCAGCCCATAGGCCAGCCCGTACGACATCGCCTTCACTCGACGGCGCAGGTCTGCCGTCACCTCGTCGATCGGGACGTCGAACGCGCGTGACGCCACGAACGAGTGCAGGTCCTCGCCGGTGTTGAACGCTTCGATGAGGCCCTCGTCGCGGGACAGATGCGCCATGATGCGCATCTCGATCTGGCTGTAGTCGGCCGTCATCAGTTCGCTGTAGCCCTTACCGACGACAAAGGCGTCGCGGATGCGGCGGCCCGCCTCGGTGCGGATCGGGATGTTCTGCAGGTTCGGCTCGGTCGAGGACAGCCGGCCGGTGGCCGCGATGGTCTGGTTGAACGTGGTGTGGATCCGGCCGTCGCCGGCCACCGAATTGAGCAGGCCGTCGACGGTGACCTTCAGCCGCGTGGCGTCCCGGTGGGCCAGCAGATGCTGCAGGAACGGATGGCCGGTCTTGTCGAACAGGGACTGCAGCGCATCGGCGTCCGTGGTGTACCCGGTCTTGGTGCGCTTGGTCTTCGGCATCTCCAACTCGTCGAACAGCACCACTTGCAGCTGCTTGGGCGAGCCGAGGTTGATCTGCTTGCCGATCACCGCGTAGGCCGCCTCGGCCGCGTCGCGGATCTGGCCGGCGAACTCGCTCTGCAGTTCGCCGAGCTTGCCCAGATCGACGGCGATGCCTGCGGTCTCGAGATCGGCCAGCACCCGCTGCACGGGCAGCTCCATATTGCCCAGCAGCGCCGAGGAATCGATGCGGGCCAGTTCCTCGTCGAGCGCGTCGGCGAGGTCCATCACCGCGCTGGCGCGCAGCAGCAACGTCTGCACCGCCTGATCGTCGACGCCGTCGCTGTCATCGAGCAGCGAGAGTTGTTGCTGCTCAGGGTTATCCGCGCGCAGCTCTCGCTTCAGATAGCGCAGCGAGAGATCGTCGAGGGTGAAGCTGCGCTGTCCTGGCCGCACCAGATAAGCCGCCAGCGCGGTGTCTGAGGTGACGCCGGCGAGCATCCAACCTCTGCCCTCGAGATCGTGGATTGCGAGCTTGGCCTCGTGCAGGGCCTTTGGCTGTGCGGGGTCGGCGAGCCAGGCGGCCAGCGCGGGTTCGTCCTCGGGACTCAGCGTCGCGGTGTCGATGTAGCGGCCGTCGCCGTCCGGGGCGACCAGCGCGAGCGCCGTGGCGTCGCTGTCGAAGGCCAGGTGATTGCCCACCACCGCGACGCCGAAGCGCCGGCCGTCGCCGTGCTCGGCGAGCCAGCCCGCCAGTGTGCCGGGTGCCAAGGCCTCGCCGCGCACCTCGAAACCTTCGTCGACTTCCGGATCGGCCGAGGCCAGCGTGTCGAACAACCGGTCGCGCAGCACCCGGAACTCCAGGTCGTCGAACAGGCGGTGGATCTGGTCGCGGTTCCAGGGCTGCATCCGCAGCGTGTCGGGAGTCTGGGCCAGCGGCACCTCCTTGACGAGGTCGGTCAGCTCACGGTTGAGCACGACGCTGGACAGGTGCGCGCGCAGCGCGTCGCCGACCTTGCCCTTGACCTTGTCCACGTTGTCGACCAGGGCCTGCAGCGACCCGTACTCGGCGATCCACTTGGTCGCGGTCTTCTCCCCCACCCCGGGGATGCCCGGCAGGTTGTCACTGGGATCGCCGCGCAGCGCCGCGAAGTCGGGGTACTGGGCGGGCGTCAGCCCGTACTTCTCGACCACCGCATCCGGGGTGAACCGCGTCAGTTCGCTGACCCCTTTGCGGGGATACAGCACGGTGACGTCGTCGCTGACCAACTGCAGCGAGTCGCGGTCACCCGTGACCACGAGCACGCGGTAGCCCTCACCCTCGGCCTGGGTGGCCAGCGTGGCGATGATGTCGTCGGCCTCGAACCCCGGTTCGGCGAGCACCGTGATGCCCAGCGCACCCAGCACCTCCTTGGTGATGTCGATCTGGCCGCGGAACTCGTCCGGGGTGGCTGACCGACCCTCCTTGTACTCCGGGTACTTCTCCTTGCGGAACGTCTGGCGGGACACGTCGAACGCCGCGGCGATGTGGCTGGGCTGTTCGTCGCGCAGCAGGTTGATGAGCATCGCGGTGAAGCCGTACACCGCATTGGTGGTGAGCCCGCCCTGGGTCTTGAAGTTCTCCGCAGGCAGGGCGTAGAAGGCGCGGAAGGCCAGCGAGTTGCCGTCCAACAGCATCAGGGTGGGTTTCTGATCGGTCGCCGATGCGGTTTTGGCTGGGCTCACGGCCTTCACTCTAGGCACCAGGGCCGACACGGCGACCGGCGGGAATGAACGCCAGGTCGGCGCGGTTACACGGACTGTCCGTCTTATGTAACATCGTTCTATAACGAGCAGGAGCGCCGCCATGACGAACATCGTCTTCATCCACGGCCTGTGGGTCGCCCACACCGCATGGGAGCCCTGGATCGACTACGTCGCCGAGCAGGGCCACCACGCCATCGCACCGGCCTGGCCGGGTGAGCTACCGACCGTCGAGGAGACCCGGCAGAACGCCGCCGCCCAAGCCGGGTTCGGTATCGACGAGCTGACCGCCCACTACGCCCGAATCCTCGACCAGTTCGACACCCCACCTGTGGTGATCGGCCACTCCTTCGGCGGGCTGATCGCCCAGAAGCTGCTGGGTGAGAACAGGGCCGCCGCAGCGGTTGCCATCGATCCAGCGCCCATCAAGGGCGTCACGCCGCTGCCGTTCGCCCAACTGCGGTCGGCCTTCCCGGTGCTGGGTAACCCGCTCAACCGCGGCCGCGCCAAGGGCCTCACCCGGGCACAGTGGCGGTACGGCTTCGGCAACGCGCTGAGCCAGGAGGAATCCGACGCGCTGTGGGAGCAATGGTCGATCCCGTCCCCGGGCAAACCACTGTTCGAGGCAGCGACTGCCAACTTCAGCACGCGATCCGCGGCCGCAGTCGATCTCACCAACGCCACCCGCGGGCCGCTGCTGATCACCGCCGGGTCGGCGGATCACACGGTGCCGCGCGTGACTGCGAAAGCCGCCCACAGCCTGTATCGCAGCGGCGCGGTCACCGACTTCCACGAGTTCGACGGGCGTGGGCACTCGCTGACCCTCGACCACGGTTGGCGCGATGTCGCCGATGACGCGCTGGCCTGGCTTGCTCGTCAGGGCGTGACCGAGGCGCACTGACGGTGCCCCGACGCAGGACCGCAAGCGAGCAGGTCTCGGCCGCGCTGCTGAGCGCGGCCGAGACGGTCCTCGACCGCGACGGGGCCGCCGGTGTCACGGTGCGCTCCGTCGCCGCCGAGGCCGGGGTGGCCCCGATGGGCGTCTACAACCGATTCACCAACAAGGACGGGCTGCTCTCCGCGCTCGCCCTGCGCGCGTTCGACGACCTGGCCGCGGCCATCGAAGTCGACGGTTCCGAAGGCACACCGGCCGAGCGTCTGCGCCGCGCGTCGCAGGGCTATCGACGGTTCGCTCTCACACATCCCGCCCGATACGCCCTGATCTTCGCGGCAGGTTCGCCGGCCGCGGATCCCACGTCGCCGGTGACCGCTCGCGGCCGCGAGGTGTTCGACATCCTCGTCGACATGGTGGCCGGGCTGACCCTGCGGGCAGGTCTCGAGCCGGTGGAGGCAGCGCAGGCCATGTGGAACGGTCAGCACGGCGCAGTCACCCTGGACCTCGCCGGCGTAAGCCAAACACCAGACGCCGCAACGACCTTCGAGCGAACCATCGACGTCCTCATACGTGGCCTGCAGGCCTGAGCGAGCGGCGGGCCAACGCGCAGAAGGCTCGGGTGGCCGGACCCGAAGCATCCCGGCGCCACGCCCACACCAGGCGTCCACGCAACATCGGGGTCAGCCGCAGAGCATGCAGACCGGCGTCACCGCGAGCCATCGACCGGGGCAAGATCGCCACTCCCATTCCGCGCCGGGCCAATTCGGCCAGTTCCAACGGATTGGTCGCCTCGAAGCCGATGCGGGGCCGCATTCCGGCCGCCGCGCAGGCCTCGTCGAGCCGGGACCGCAGACCAGTGCCGACGGGCAGTGAAATCAGCGGATGCTCGCACAATTCGGGCAGCGTCACCATCTTTCGACGACGCAGCGAATGGCCGATGCCGACGGCCGGCTCGATGACTTCGTCGGTGATCACCACGCAGTCCAGCTCCTCGGGTGTCCGGTCGACTCCGATCGACACGATCGCCGCGTCGAGGCGTCCGTCGGCGAGCTTGTCGAGGAGCACATCGGAGTTGTCGGTGACGAGGCTCAGTTCGACCGCGGGGTGGTCACGGTGGAAGGCTGCCATCAGCGCCGCGATGTCCACCGGATGCAAGGTCACCGTGCCGATCGCGACGGAGCCACGCACCAGGTCGGCCACCTCGTCCACGGCATCCTGAGCGGCCCGGACGGCGGCCAGCGCTGCTCGCGCGTGTGGAAGCAGCGCGACGCCCGCCTCCGTCAGGCGCACCGCGCGACTCGACCGAACGAGCAACTGCTGACCGACCAGCCGCTCGAGGCGACGGATCTGGGCACTCACCGCCGGCTGCGCCACTCGCTCTCGCTGCGCCGCGCGCGTGAAGCTGCCCTCTTCCACGACAGCGACCAGATACTCGAGCTGACGCAGCTCCATAACCAATGATTATAGGTATGAGAGCAAAGATCTATTGGACTTATGGCTGATATCGCCCCACGGTTGAGCCATGAGTTCCTCACCCGTCGTGATCGCCGGCGCTGGAATCGGCGGCTTGACTGCCGCGTTGACGCTGCACCGGCGCGGTATCCCCGCCACCGTCGTGGACCGCGCGCAACGCCTGCAGCCTCTCGGCGTCGGCATCAACCTGCTCCCCCATGCCGTGCGTGAGCTCGAGGCACTGGGCCTTGGCGCTGCGCTCAAGTCCATTTCCGTGGCACCGCAGCGCATCTCGTATTTCGACAGCTCCGGCAGGCATCTGTTCTCCGAGCCCCGCGGGCTCGCCGGCGGCTATCGCTACCCGCAACGGTCGGTGCACCGCGGCCGGCTGCACGACCTGCTCCTCACCGCGGTCAGCGAACGGCTCGGCAGTGATGCCGTCTGTACCGGAGCCGCACTGACCGGAGTCACTCGCCGAGGGTCCGGCGTCGTCGCGCACACCGCCCGAGGGGATCTGTCCGCGTCCGTTCTCGTCGGCGCCGACGGCATCAATTCCGTCGTCCGAACCGTCGTGCATCCCGGTCCGGACCCGCTGATGTGGTCCGGGATCAGGATGTATCGCGGCGCCGCCAGGACTGAGCCGTTTCTCGACGGCACCACCATGGCGATCGTGCAGGGTGCCGGAAACAGTCAACTCGTGGCCTACCCCATCGGCGACGGCCTGGTGAACTGGGTGCTGCTCGTCGGCGCCGGGGAGCCCGGACCACTTCCCGGCGACGCGCGCTGGAACCACCCTGCCGATCCCGACGAGGTGGCGTCCCACGTCGAGGACTGGCAGTTGGACTGGCTCGACACCGAAGCGCTGCCGCGGTGCAGTGACGAGGTCTTCGAGTACCCGATGGTCGACCGTGACCCCCTGCCCCGGTGGGGAGACGAAACGGTGACACTGCTCGGCGATGCGGCGCATCCAATGTATCCGGTGGGGGCCAACGGTGCGTCGCAAGCGATCGTCGATGCCCGCGTACTCGCCGACGCGCTCGCCGGAGACCCGCGCAACGGTCTGCGCAGCTACCAGGCTCGGCGACGGCCGGAAACTGCCGCCGTCGTCGCCGCCAACAGAGACATGCATCGACGTACCAGCCCACGACCGGACGACATCGCCCGCGTGACCGCACAGTACCGCGACATCACGGAGAGGAGCTCGTCATGACCACTTACGTTCTCGTTCCCGGAATGTGCCACGGTGCGTGGTGTTTCGACGACCTCGTCGCGTCTCTACGCAGGGCCGGCCATCACGTCGTCGCCGTCACGCTCAGCGGCGTCGCCGAGCGCGCGCACGTGCTGGCCGGTGGGGTCAATCTCGACACCCACCTCACCGACGTGCTCGCCGCGATCGATGCCGGCCCGCCCGACGACGACCTCGTGCTGGTCGGCCACAGCTACGGCGGAATGGTGATCACCGGTGTCGCCGACCGGATTCCGCACCGGGTCGACTCTCTGGTGTTCGTCGACGCGGTCGTCCCGCGCGACGGCGAATCGTGCTGGGACCTGGTCAACGACGAGGAACGGCGCTGGTACCTCGGCGTGGACGACACCGGCTTCGGGGTCCCGCCGCTGCCGTTCTTCGACGAGCGGGCCACCTCACACCCGCTGGCGTCGGTCCTGCAGCCGCTGCGGCTCGGCGGGGATCTGGGGAGATTCCGGCACCGCAGGTACGTCTACGCCCTGGACTGGCCCGGCGAGTCCCCGCTGCAGCTGTCCTACGACCGGGTCCGCTGGGATCCGAGCTGGATCACCCATGAGCTCCACGGCAAGCACAATCTGATGCGCGATGCTCCCGACGAGCTGCTGCGCATCCTGCTGGCGACGAGCCCTCAATAACCCAGGAGCGTGCGGAACTGCCGGCCCACAGCCATCGACTGTCCCATGCGCGCGATCCAGCCGTCCAGCGCTGCCTTCGTGGCGGCCGCATCCCACCCGCGCTCAGCCGCAAGCGCGAGCATGCCGGCCTCGTCGACGACGCCACGGGCCTGTGCATCGCGGGACAGACTGGCGTAGTCCTCGAGGGAGATCCCGTTGATCGGCGCCCAGATCGGGTCGTCGGCGGCGACGGGCCGGGTCGACGGTCCACCGAAGGTCGCCGAATCCATGCCCTGGTGGGTGGCGCGCGCGGCCGCGTCGAAGGCCTTCTTGAAGAATCCCATTGTCGTCTCCTGTTGGTGTGGCGGTGTGCGATCAGTGCACCGCGGTCACTGCACTACCGATCCCAACCTCGGGACCGAACTGGAACACGTTTCAGTTTTCTGGCCGGACTGGGTACGCTGAACCGCGTGTCTGCATCCACGCGGCCCGCTGTCGAGGGCTGGTTCGCCACCGATGGTTCGGGTGAGGCCTATCTCATCGGTGCCAAGTGTCATCAGTGCGGGACCTATGTCTTCCCGCCGCGCGAGAACAACTGCCCCAACCCGGGCTGCGACGGGGATGACCTGGCGCAGGTGCCGCTGTCTCGGCGCGGAACGCTGTGGAGCTACACCGAGAACCGGTACGCACCACCGCCGCCGTATCCGTCGCCGGATCCCTTCGAGCCGTTCGCGGTCGCCGCGGTGGAACTGGCCGAGGAAGGGCTGATCGTGCTCGGCAAGGTGGTCGAGGGCACCCTGGCCGCCGACTTGAAGGTCGGGATGGAGATGGAGTTGACCACGATGCCGCTCTACGTCGATGACGACGGCACCGAACGCATCGTGCACGCGTGGAGGACCGTCTGATGGCGCCGGAACCCGTCTACATTCTCGGCGCGGGCATGCACCCGTGGGGCAAGTGGGGTCGCGACTTCACCGAGTACGGTGTGGTCGCCGCCCGCGCGGCGCTGGCCGATGCCGGCCTGGACTGGCAGCAGATCCAACTGGTCGCCGGTGCCGACACGATCCGCAACGGCTACCCCGGCTTCGTCGCCGGTGCCACGTTCGCCCAGAAGCTGGGCTGGAACGGCATTCCCGTGACGTCGAGCTACGCCGCCTGTGCCAGCGGATCGCAGGCACTGCAGAGCGCCCGGGCTCAGATCCTGGCCGGCTTGTGCGATGTGGCGCTGGTGATCGGCGCTGACACCACGCCCAAGGGGTTCTTCGCGCCCGTGGGCGGGGAGCGTAAGAACGACCCGGACTGGCAGCGTTTCCATCTGATCGGCGCCACCAACACCGTCTACTTCGCACTGCTCGCCCGGCGGCGGATGGACCTCTACGGCGCCACCCTCGAAGACTTCGCGCAGGTGAAGGTCAAGAACGCCCGCCACGGCCTGAACAACCCGAATGCGCGCTACCGCAAAGAAGCCACCGTCGAAGACGTGCTCGCGAGCCCCGTGGTGTCGGACCCGCTGCGGCTGCTCGACATCTGCGCCACCTCTGACGGTGCGGCAGCGCTGATCGTGGCCAGCAAGGCGTTCACCGAGAAACACCTCGGTTCGGTCGCCGGCGTCCCGTCGGTCCGCGCGATCAGCCTGCAGTCCCCTCAGTACCCGCAGCACCTTCCCGAGTTGCCCGACATCGCCACGGATTCCACCGCGGTGGTGCCCGGACCCAAGCGAGTGTTCAAAGACCAGATCCTCGATGCCGCTTACGCCGAGGCCGGGATCGGGCCCGAAGACCTCAGTCTGGCCGAGGTCTATGACCTGTCCACCGCGCTCGAGCTGGACTGGTACGAGCACCTCGGGTTGTGCGAGAAAGGCGACGCCGAACAGCTTCTGCGCAGCGGCGCCACCGCCATTGGTGGACGGATCCCGGTGAACGCCTCCGGCGGATTGGCCAGCTTCGGCGAGGCCATTCCCGCGCAGGCCATCGCGCAGGTCTGCGAGCTCACCTGGCAGCTCAAGGGGCAGGCCACCGGCCGCCAGGTCGAGGGTGCCACCGTGGGCATCACCGCCAACCAGGGCCTCTTCGGCCACGGCTCATCGGTCGTCGTCGCCCGGTAGTTGTTCGGCGAGTGGATGGCTGACGTCATATCGGTGCGGGTGAAGCCCGGTAGCTCGAAGGGACCGCTGGTCGAGTCAGGCTCCGACGGCACGCTGACGATCTACGTGCGCGAGGGAGCCGTCGACGGCAAGGCGAACGCGGCCGTCACCCGAGCCCTTGCCGAGCATCTCGGCGTTCCGCGCGGCCGGGTGACGCTTGCCTCGGGCGCCGCCTCGCGAGTGAAACGCTTCCGCGTCGAGTAGAGCGCGCTCGCCGAACAAGGCTTCCGCTCAGGCGACGCCGAGGTACGCCGCGCGAATACTGTCGTCTGCCAACAACTCTCGGGCATTGCCTGAGCGCGTGACCTCACCGGTTTCCAGGATGTAGGCCCGGTCGGAGCGGCTCAGCGCCTGCTGGGCGTTCTGCTCGACGAGCAGCACGGTCGTCCCGGTCGAGTTGATCTCGGCGATGATCTTGAAGATCTGCGAGATCACCATCGGCGCGAGACCCATCGACGGCTCGTCGAGCAGCAGAACCTTCGGCCTCGCCATCAGCGCCCGCCCGATCGCCAGCATCTGCTGCTCTCCCCCGGACAGCGTGCCACCCACCTGACTCTTGCGCTCGGCGAGCCGCGGGAACGTCTCGAGAATCCAGTCCAGCTTCTCGTCGTGCTCGGCCTTGGACGCGAACTTGCGCCCATAGCAACCCATTTCGAGGTTCTCCAGGATCGTCATGCCCGGAAACACGCCGCGCCCCTCCGGCGCCTGGATCAGGCCGTCGGCGACCCGGCGGTGCGCTTTCACCCGGCTGACGTCCTGCCCGTCGAACCACACCGAGCCCGACGTCAGCGGTAGCAGACCGGAGATCGCCCGCATCATCGTGGTCTTGCCTGCTCCATTTGAGCCGAGCAGCGTCACCAGCTCGCCCTCGTGCACAGTCAACGACACCGAGTGCAGCGCCTTGATCCGGCCGTAGTGCACCACGATGTCGCGCGCCTCCAGCAACACCGGGCGGGACTCAGCTGAGGTCGTCATCGGGCACTCCCAGGTAGGCGGCGATGACCTTGGGGTCTTCGCGGATCTCGGCGGGCAGGCCGTCGGCGATCTTGCGGCCGAACTCGAGCACCACGATGCGGTCGGTGACCCCCATCACCAACCGCATGTCGTGTTCGATCAGCAGCACGGTGTAGCCGTCGTCGCGGATCTTGCGAATCAGGTCGATGAGGGCGGACTTCTCACTCGGGTTGAAGCCGGCCGCGGGCTCGTCGAGGCACAGCAGCTTGGGTTCGGTGGCCAGCGCCCGGGCGATTTCGAGCCGACGTTGGTCTCCGTAGGAGAGGTTCTTGGCCTTCTCCTCCCCTCGGTGTGCGATACCGACGAAATGGAGCAGGGCCGCGGACCGTTCGATCGCCGACCGCTCTTCGCGTCGGTGCCGAGGCGACCGGATCAGCGCACCCGGCACCGACGTCCGGTGCCGCGCATCGGTGCCGACCATGACGTTCTCCAGCGCCGTCATTTCCCCGAACAGCCGGATGTTCTGGAAGGTGCGGGCGATGCCGCGACGGGTGATCTGATGCCGTTTGATGCGTCCGAGCGTCTCGCCGTCGAACGTCACCGAACCCGCGCTGGGCCGGTACACACCGGTGATCGCGTTGAAGCACGTCGTCTTCCCCGCCCCGTTCGGTCCGATCAGGCCGAGGATCTCGCCGCGCCGGATGTCGAAGGTCACCGAGTCCAGCGCGGTCAGACCGCCGAACTGCACCGTCAGATCCTTGGTGGCCAGGAGCACCTCGCCCTCGTCCGCGGCGATCTCCCGGTGCACGCCGGCCAGGTCTTCGATGCTCATTGGGCCGACTCCTTCCCCGACGGCCCGGTTCTGAGCAGATTGCGCGCCGCCTTGCCGTAGGTGAGCAGCTGCTGGCGGGCTGGGAAGAAGCCCTGGGGTCGGAAGATCATCAGGACCACGAGCGCCAACCCGAAGAACAGGTATTTGAGGTTGCCCATGTCGATGCCCAGAAAGTGCACGCCGAGAAGCCGATTGGGCAGGTAGACGATGATGAAGGCACCGAGGATCACGCCGAGCTTGTTGCCCTGCCCACCCAGTACGACGGCACACAGGAACAGCATGGAGTTGATGATGTTGAACGTCGGCGGCGCGACATACTGCACCTGCCCGGCATAGAGCGCCCCGGACAGCCCGCCGATCGCCGCGCCGATCGTGAACGCCCACAGCTTGAACTTAAAGGTGTTGACGCCCATGACTTCTGCGGCGTCCTCGTCTTCACGCACCGCAATCCAGGCCCGCCCCACCCGGCTGCGTTCCAGATTCCCGACCAGCAGCAGGATCACGACGATCAGCAGCAGCCCCACCCAGAACCACCAGGTGCCGTAGTTGGCGTCACCGCTGGAGTTCGACACCGAGAACACGCCGCGCGGGTTCTTGTCGCTTTCCAGAATGTGGGGGAAGGCAACCTCGTTGAGGCCGCGTGGCCCGTTGGTGATGTCGGCGAGGTTGTCAGCCATCAGGCGGATGATCTCGCCGAACCCGAGGGTCACGATCGCCAGGTAATCCCCCCGCAGCCGCAACGTCGGGAAGCCGAGGATCAGACCGGTCAGCGCGGTCGCGGCCATCGCCAGCGGTACACAGGACAGCCAGGCCCACGGCTCGCTGAAGAAGCCGGTCGGCCCCATCCTGTTCCACGGGCTTTCCGGGCTGGTGAGCAGCGCCACCGTGTAGGCGCCGACCGCGTAGAACCCGACGTACCCGAGATCGAGCAGACCCGCCTGTCCGACAACGACATTGAGGCCGATGGCGATGATCGCGACCATCGCGAACTGCGCCATCGTGCCGCCGAAGCTGATGCCGGGGGTGTCGATGAACGGCGGGGTGAACAGCGGCGACAACCCCACGCCGAGGAACAGGATGATGCCGAACACCCACTTCTGAGCGCGCGACAGTCCGTCCCACCAGTCCGTCACCCTCGACATGAAGCCGCTCATGCTCGTGCCTTTCCGAGGCTCTCGCCGAGTATGCCCGTGGGGCGCACCAACAGCACCAACACCAGCAGCACGAATGCGACCACGTCACGCCACTGCGTGCCGAACACCGCTTGGCCGTAGTTCTCCATGATGCCCAGGATCAGACCGCCGAGCAGAGCGCCGCGGAGGTTTCCGATCCCACCGAGCACCGCGGCGGAGAACGCCTTGATGCCGAGCAGGAAGCCGCCCGAGTAGATGATGCCCTGGGGGACTTTGAGCGTGTAGAGCAGCGCGGCAGCGCCCGCCAGCACACCACCGATGAGGAACGTCGTCATGATGATGCGTTCCCGGGACACCCCCATCAGCGTGGCGGTGGTCGGATCCTGCGCGACGGCCCGGATACCGCGGCCGAACTTGGTGCGGTTGATCGCGATGTCGGTCAGCACCGCGAGCACGAGGGCGGCCACGATGATCACGATGGTGACGTTGGACACGGCCACCCCGAAGAACGTGAACTGAGTCTTGGGCTGCACCAACACAATCGGCTGCTGAGCGTTCGGACCACCGTAGCCCGGGATCAATTTGGGCAGGATGAACAGCACGAACTGCTGCAGCACAAACGACATGCCGATCGCGGTGATGAGGAACGTCAGCGAACGGGCATGCCGTTTGCGCAGCGGCCGGTAGGCGATGAATTCCAGACCGACCGCCGCGCCGCCCGACACGAGCATGGCGAACAACATCGCCACGCCGAGGTAGACGATCGTCAGCACCACGCCCTTGCTGTAGGCGTTGCCACTCGGGGTGAAGCCCAGGATCATGTCGAGCGCGAAGTACGCGCCGAACATGCCCAGCATGAAGATCTCCGAGTGGGCGAAGTTGATCAATCGCAGCACCCCGAACACCAGGGTGTAGCCGACCGCCACCAGGGCATAGATGGCGCCCCAGGACAACCCGTCGATCGTCAACTGCCAGAAGCTGTCGAACAGCGCTCCGACGTTGAAGTTGATGTTGGCGGCCAAGAACATCGGCGTGGCGAACTCCTCGACGAGTGCAAAACGCGTCCGAGCCGTCGAGCTCGGACGCGTTTCGCGTCAACGGTTATTGAACTTCGTACATCCAGATCAAGGTGGTGGTGAGCTCACCGGCGGGCGTCCACTGGTACTTGCGTGCCACACCCTGCCCGTTGTAGTTGCGCACGAAGTCGAGCAGCGCCGGCCGGGTGATGGCACCCGAATCGATGCCCTTGAGCAGGATCGTGCCCAGGTCGTAGCCCTCGGTGCTGTAGGTGCCGGGCTCCTGGTTGAACTTCTTGGTGTACTCGTCGGCAAATGCCCCGGTGGCCGGACCGCACGGGCAGGACAGCAGTGCGCCCTTCGACGATTCACCGGCCTGCTTGACGAACTCCGGGTCCTTGGTGCCGTCGGCGCTGACGAACTTGCCCTCGAAGCCGCCATCCTTGAGCTGCTGGATGAACGGTGCCGCCTCGGCGTAGTAGCCGCTGTAGAACACCGAGTCCGGCGCCGCACCCTTGACCTGGGTCACCGCCGCCGAGAAGTCCTTGTCGCCCTTCTTGACCGAGATGTTGCACGCCGAATCGGCCACCGGGCCCAGCGTGTCCCGCACCGCCTGTGCCAGGCCCAGGCCGTAGTCGGTGCTGTCGTCGACGACGCAGACCTTCTTGTTGGCGAGCGTGTTCTTGAGGTAATTGGCCACCGAGGGGCCCTGCACGCCGTCGTTGGCCAGGCCGCGGAAGAAGGTCTTCCAGCCGTTTTCCGAGAGCGTCACGTTGGTCGCGGACGCGGTTGCTGCGACGAGACCAGCCTGGTCGAACACGCCGCCGGTGGCCTTCGTCTCGCCGGAGAACGCGGGACCGACCAGACCGATCGTGTACTGGTCGTCGACGATCTGCGGCGCGATCGCGGTGGCCTTCTGCGGGTCACCCTCGGTGTCGAACGGCTTGAGCTGCACCTGGCAGCCGGGGTTGGCGGCATTGTGCTTGTCGATGGCCAGCTGCACGCCGTTCTTGATGTTGATGCCCAACGCGGCGTCGGGGCCGTTGAGCGCGCCGGCCATCGCGATAGACACCGGCGGGCAGGTGGCCTTGCCATCACCGGCCGGGTCGGCCGGCGCCGCGCCCTCGGCGGCCTTCACCTCGGCGCCGTTCTCGTCGATTTGCACCTTCTCGACGATCTTGAGATTCGCCTGCGATGCCTGCTCCTCGGGCGCACCCTGACTGCAGCCGGCCAAGGCCAGCACAATCAGGCTCGCACCCCCAAGAGCAAATGCATTGCGTGCCACGCGACCGCGCACATCCCACCTCCGGTTCATGTGTTGATCGACACCGACGTGCCTCCCCCGGACGGCGTTGGCGGCGGTGCTTCGCCGACGACCATAACCAACGCACCGCTGCGGTGCGCGATGTTGAGGAACGCGTGGCGCGCATCCGGTCGCCGGATCCGATATCCGGCGGTTCCGGAAACGCAGTCTTAACGGACGGGGCGCTGTATCGCCGTCATTCCGCGGGTGCGGCGCTGGCCTCGGCTGGTGGGTCGAGCGTCTCGAGGACCACCTCGGCGACGCGCTTCATCGTGGTGCGACGGTCCATCGCGGCCCGCTGAATCCACTTGAACGCCTCGGGTTCGGTCATGTTCTGCTTGCTCTGCAGCAAACCTTTCGCCCGTTCCACGAGCTTGCGGGTCTCCAGCCGGTCGGAGAGGTTGGCGACCTCCTTCTCGAGCTCGGCGATCTCGCTGAACCGACTGACCGCGACCTCGATGGCCGGGATCAGGTCGGTGATGTTGAACGGCTTGACCAGGTAGGCCATGGCACCGGCGTCACGCGCGCGTTCGACGAGCTCGCGCTGGCTGAACGCGGTGAGGATGACGATCGGGGCGATGCGCTTGGTGGCGATCTCGGCGGCGGCGTCGATGCCGTCGCGGCGGGGCATCTTGACGTCCATGATCACCAGGTCCGGGCGCAGGGACTCGGCCAGGTCGACCGCCTCTTGGCCGTCGCCGGCCTCCCCCACGATCTCGTAGCCTTCCTCGCGCAGCATCTCGGCCAGGTCGAGCCGAATCAACGCCTCGTCCTCGGCGATGAGCACTCGGTGCGGCGCGGCGGCGTCTGACGAAGAGGCAGTCATGCACAACATTGTGTCCGGCGATGCCCGAATGAGCGACCGCGGGGCCATCCTCTAAGGTGAGAGGCCGCACGACGCGGCGCGGCGTGCCGGGACGCCCCCGTATCCCAACTGGCAGAGGAAACGGATTCAAAACCCGTCCAGTGTGAGTTCGAATCTCACCGGGGGCACCATAGATCGCCAGCACATCGCATCGAACGTTTGCGTGTCCGATCTCCGCGATCACATCGAGCAAAGCAAACGTAATGCGCCGTGGCGATGAGTGTCGTCGTTGCGCCTGCGACTGGAGAACACTTTCCGGTAGCCGCTGAGGCGTCGCTCCCCCCTCAATATTGTCGTCTGCGTAGAACAACGACGACGAACTCAAATTTTCCACCGTTGCCGGACAGCGTCGACGAGATGACCACCGCGATGTTCTGAAGACTTGCTGAACTCGACAGCATGGAAGAACAGCAAATCGATCATGACCAACTCGAAAAGGTGTCACGGTTTGCCGATAACGGTAGAGTCCCCCCGCGAAGAGATCAGGGGGATCTCCTTGTGGGAGGACATCACGGTGACTACGGGTTCAGTTCGCGCTGCCGGCATGTCGGTAACGGCGGCGGCACTTCTCTTCGCACCTGTGGCGCATGCCGCGCCTGTCGGCGACTCCGACAGTGGGGGCGATGCCCGCCAGCACCACACGGTCGGTGGCACCACGGCCGACCGAACAACCACCACCGTCGCGATCCCCGACGAGGGTGACGTGCTGCCGCTGCTAGCCGTCATGCAGAAGTCCGACGGCTCCGACCACGATCAGCTGGTGAAACTGTCGACGATCCTCGAGCCGATCATCGACGCGGCCGACAACCGCAACAACTACTCCGAAAAGAGGGGACGGACCGCGGCATACAACCGAGTCGATCAACGGCGCGACTCGCAGGACCCTGAGACGAAAATATCGACCCTTGCCGCAGTGTCTGGGTCGACTGCGTACATGGACGGCATCTTCAACGTCGGACCCGGCTGGAGGACCATCACCATGCCCGACGGCAGCAAGTGCGGCGCCGGCTGCACCGAGGTGAAGTGGAACTACATGTCCACCACCGGTAAGACGGGCTCGGCGGCAGCGGCCGGGGCGTGGATGGATGCACACAACACGCCGGATGCAGTGCTCTACACCTACTCCGGGTCTGCTGTCGGCGCCCAGGATGCGCGCGCGCTACGTCCCGAATGGCAGGGCAAGATCATCCAGTTGGGCTCCCCCGCCCGTCCTCACAACGGTGCGACCTACGAGGAGGGTGGGCGTCCCGTGCCGCAGGTCGGCGGCGGGACCATCGAGTACGTCAGCACCAAGAGCGACGAGGCCGCGGTGCGAAACAAGTGGTACGGCAACCACACCGTGGGCTACAGGGGGCGGGACTTCTCGAAGGAGACGCCACTGTCGGAGACCCAGTACGGCGACAACGTGACCGACCGGGTGTACGCCGATCCACCGATCAAGCCGTCGTGGCTCGGCAGCCTGTTCAGCCTGAAGGCCCCCGCCCAGAAGGTCTCCAAGGAGGGTTACGTGGGTAGGCATCGCCTTGACGAAAAGTCGACGGAGCGTGGGCATGTGGTGAAAGACAGGGTGGACGAGGTCAAAAGGCTGACGACCAAGAAGCAGGAGACCAGGAGTGTGTCGGCGGGTTCCCCCTCGCATTCGCAGAACGAGTCGGGCCGCGACACCGGATCAGAGGGCTGACGCCCGCCAACCATTGCGGCCCGGGAGAGCTGAGGCGGTCAGCGCTCCGATCCGGTGCTGTTGTTCCCGGAGTCCGATGACGACGTGGCGCCGGTCGTCTCCTTCTTGTCCGGCGCGGTCTCCTTCGTCGCCGTTTTGTCCTTTTTGGTGCTGAACTTCTTGACCTCGGATTTGATGTTGTCGCTGAGGTCTTTGAGGACGTTCTTCTTGACCGTCGTGGTGCCCGCGTTGTCGCCGGCGTCCGGGGCGCGGTGCTTACCCACGTAGTCCGACAACGCCTTGCGCGCCGGCGGAGTCGCGCCGTCCTGCGAATCATCAACCGGCACACTGATTTTCAGCGTCTGCTGCTCGACGACGGGCTTCGGCGTCGCCGCCTCCGGCAGCGGAATCGTGACGATGCCGGTCTGCCACTTCTTCTTCTCCGCCGGGCGGTTGCGCTTGTATGCCGAGTCGATGATGGGCTTGAGGGCCGCACTCAGCTTGGCCAGCTGGGCCGGATCGCCGCCGGCCTCGAGCATCGGATGCAGCAGCGGAAGGATCGGGTCGGTGTACGGGATCAGAATCGTGGTCACGGTTCCGCCGTCCCCGTTGGTCTCGACCTTGTAGCGCATCGGGTCGTTCTCGAAGTCGGTGTGGAACGCCGCCTCCACGTGCAACATGTCCGCGCCCTGAGCGGCGTTGAGCACCGCGAGAATGTTGAACATGTTGTCCGGCATGTCGGCCACCCCGTCGTACTCCGCGGCCACCAGGTACACGTCGTACGGGGTGACCGGGACGTCCGGGCGGTAGCGCACGCCTGAGTAGTAGACCCGGCTCGGCGCGCCGTAGATCATCACGTTCATGTGCTTCTCGTCGGGAACCGGCTGTCCGGCCTCCCGGTCGGCTTCCAGGCGCTTGAGCGCCTCGATGACCGAGGGCGCCCCCTTGGACACCCCACCGATGGTGAGCACCGTGCCCGCGGGCTCGGCCCTCACCGCGTTGTAGAGATTGGTCGCGCCCTCCGGAATCGACTTCGAGAAATCGGCGTCACCGGGGAACGGCACGCTGGCTCGCTCGTCGTACTCGGCGAAGTAGCCGCCGAAAGCCGCCAACATCTCCTCCGGCTTCAGGGTGGCGTAGGACCCTTTCCCGCCGACCAGCAGCGCAGTGACGCCGTTGGTGCACTTCTCCACAGGACACGGCGCATCGGCCGCATGTGCCACCGGAGCAAACATCAGTGCGCCCACGACCGCACATCCAGCCAGCCGCACAGAGCTCTTTTGGGCGCGCTTCATCGCCGTAGCTCCCCCCATGAGAATCCCTCCCTAATACTTCTAGAAATCGACCACCGACCCCCGAAAAGAGACTTTAACAGCACAATGCGCTTTCGAGCTTATTTTCAGCAAAGATACGCACGTATTGTCATCCGCTTGGCGGGCGGGCGCTTGGGCGCAGGCCCCAGTCGCGGAGCCGGTACCGGCGGCTCGAGGCCAGCAAGCAAATCCGGATGCCATCACCGGCCCTGCCATCACGCTCTGGCACCCTGGTCAGGTGCCTACTCCTGCCTCGACGGCACTGCGCCGAAGCGTCGGCGTACTGGCCCTCGCGGCCGGCCTCAGCTATCTCGTGATCGAGGCTGCAGCGGCATCGCGAACAGCGGGATATAGCTACCTCGGGAACTACGTCAGCGACTTGGGGCAACCGCGCTCGCCACTGGACTGGTGGATGAACGCAGCGTTCCGAATACAGGGCCTGGCGTTCGTCGTGACGGGCGCGGTGTTGATCGCAACTGTGCGGCCCATGCGTGGCGCCCTGACCTTCACGGTGTTCGCCTGCATGTACGCCGCAGGCTCAGTCATCGTCGGCTTGGTCCCCAGCGGTGTGGGCGGCGCTGCCCAGCAACTCCATGCCGGCGGGGCCGCCGCGGCGATCGCCGGGGGCAATCTCGCGCTGATCGTGGCCGGCCACATCGGACTACCCGACCGGTCCCGCTCGGCTCGCGCCTTCGGCTACGGGCTCGGCGGCCTCGGCCTGGCCGCCGGCGCCGCCTTGATCGGAACGGATCTGCCGGCCGGGGCCTGCGAACGCGCTGCGATCTATTCGATCATCGCGTGGCAGCTGGCGAGCGGCGCTCGACTGCTCAGTAGAGGTCGAGCCGACGATCGTCGAGCAGATGGACGTGCTCGGTGAGCATCTTGTTGCGGCTCAGCGACAGATCGAGGTCGGCCACCGCGGTGGCCTCTCCTGGCCCCGCCTCGGCCACCACCCAGCCATCCGCATTCACGATCGCCGTGCCTTCGGTCCACCGTTGCCCGCGCTCGACACCGGCTCGGTCGCATGCCGCGACAGCGACATGGTTGGTCCGGGCCGTCGACATCGCGGTGATCACCTCTCCTGGGTGCTCCCCTTCGGGTCGCGGGAACAGCGGCCAGTTCACCGGCGCGACGATCACATCAGCGCCGTCGACCACGGCACGGCGAGTCAGTTCGGCGAATTCCAAGTCGTAGCACAGCATCACGGCCACTGTGCCGTGCCGGGTCGCCACGACGGGTGGCAGATCGTGACCAGGGGTGAAGATCAACTTCTCCCGGTCCCACAGGTGGGTCTTGCGATAGACCGCCGACACACCGCCGTCCTCGAGAACGGCAGCGCTGTTGTAGAGCACATCGTCCTCGCCCAGTTCGCAGAACCCCAGCGCGACCAACGAATCTTCCGCTGCTGCAGCCCATCTGGTGAAACGGGAGTCCTCAGGCGTCAAGGCCACCGAGCGAGCTTCGGCGTCACCGTCGAGCATGTAGCCCGAGCTGACCAACTCGGGGAGCACGATGATGTCCGCACCGGCCTCCTTGGCAGCGGCGATGGCCGCCTCGATGCGCTCGGCGTTGCCGTCTAGGTCACCGATCTGCGGATCGATCTGGCAGCACGCGATACTCGTCATTCGAGCAGGCTATCGCTGCGATCAGCGATAGGCTCCGCACCGTGCGCAACGTGCGGTCCGTCTGCGTGCCCGAAGTGGCACTGCAGGGGCGCGCGACATCGCTGAGCCGGCACCGGGCCGAAGCCGTGTCCCGCCGCGTCCGGGTGCTGACCATCGCCGGGTGGATCGCCGCGGCGGTGTCGTTGAGCTTCGGCGCATTCCAGCTGCTCCTGGACGATTCGCTGTGGTGGCTGGGTGTCATCAACATGGCGTGCGGGTTGGCGTTCCTGAGCATCCCGCGACTGTGTCCGCTCGGCGAGGTCGTGGCCCCGGTGACGTTCGTCGTGTTCGCCTACCTGTCGGTGGCGTTCTTCTGCTACACCATGGGCACAGGATCAGGACTGCAGTTCTACTTCCTGGTGTCCGCGTCGCTGGTCGTGCTCGTGCTGGGCATCGAACGCATTGCCCTCGCCGCGGTGATCGCAGCCATCGGCGTGATACTGATCATCGCGCTGGAGCTGAGCGTGCCCAACGACCGCGGCCTCGGACCGCCATGGATGTTGACGGTCGGGTTCATCAGCTCGGTGGTCTCCTCGGTGGTGATGATCCTGGCGACGCTGTGGTACACGCTGCGCGAGACCGAACGGGCCGAGCGCGCCATGGAAGCCGAGTACGAGCGCTCCGAGCGCCTGCTGGCGAACATCCTGCCCGAGACCATTGCCGACCGGCTCAAGGATCCGGCTCGCTCGGTGATCGCCGACAAGTACGATGACGCGTCGATCCTGTTCGCCGATATCGCGGGCTACACGAAACGAGCCAGTGACACCGCCCCCGCCGAGCTGGTGCGGTTCCTCGACCGGCTGTACACCGACCTCGATGCGCTGGTCGACCGGCACGGCCTGGAAAAGGTCAAGACCAGCGGCGACTCGTACATGGTGGTCAGCGGCGTCCCCACCCCGCGTCCCGACCATCTGGAAGCCCTGGCGGCATTCGCCCTCGACATGGCCGACGCCGTCTCCGGCCTGACCGATGCCCAGGGGCGGGCTGTCCCGCTGCGCATCGGTATGGCGTGCGGACCGGTGGTCGCCGGCGTCGTCGGCGCCAAGAAGTTCTTCTACGACGTGTGGGGCGACGCGGTCAACATCGCCTCCCGCATGGAGACCACCGACATCGAAGGGCGCATACAGGTGCCCGACGACGTCTACGACCGGCTGCGGGACCACTTCGTGCTCGAAGAGCGTGGCGTGGTCGACGTGAAAGGCAAGGGCCCGATGCACACCTGGTATCTGGTGGGACATCGGGCCCCGGCCGTCACACCTTCCGGTTTTCCGACTTGATCAGCCAGGCCAGCTTTTCCAGCCCGTCGATCAGCTGATGCAGGATGTCGGCCGTGCTGGGGTCCTCGGCGTCGACGGTGTCGTGCACGTCGCGCAGTGTCGCCACAGCGGCATAGATGCGGGTGGTGATGAGGTCGACGACGTCACCGGTGCTGTGCTCGAACGCGGGGAACTCCGGAAGTGACGTGGTCGCAGCGACGGTGTCGGACCGGCCGTCGGGGACTGCATCCAGCGCCCGCATGCGTTCGGCGATCGTATCGCTGGCCTCGCGCGCGAAGTCGACGACCTCGTCGAGTTGCAGGTGCAGGTCCCGGAAGTTGGTGCCGACCACGTTCCAGTGCGCCTGCTTGCCCTGCAGGTGCAGTTCGATGACATCGACGAGGACACGCTGCAGCGCGCCGCTCAACCCTGGTGATGCCTGGAAGCCGGAGATCTCGGCCTCGTTTCTCCTCGATGGTGTGCTCATACTCATGGTCAACGCCTCCTTTTCTGGATTGAATCCAGCTTAGCGTGTGTCGGCGGTCACCTGATCTTGACGATCGAGAAGTCGCGCATAACCCGCTCCCATCCCCAGCAGGATCAACCCGACCACGATGAACACCACGACACGGAACATGCCGTCGAGAGTGCCGAGGTCGAACAGGAAGAGCTTGGCCACCGCAGCCCCCACGAGACCGAGGCCGCCGGCGATCGGGACCGATCGGTCGACGCGGGGCAGCCGCACAGCGTGGCCGAGAAGCGCCGCGGCCATCGCGATCCAGCAGATGGTGGCGACCATGTGGCCTGCATAGAAGCCGCGCTCCTCACCCCCGATGAGCACGCCGGCGGTGACGGTGAACGACGTGACCGCATAGGCGACGACGGCGGCCGCGGCCGCGGCCCACACCGAGCGCTGCGGGCCCGACCACGACCAGGCGATCGCGACCGCGGCTATCCCGAGCAGAATGCTCGACACCAGCGTCGACACGCGCGCCGACTCCAGCGCCTCGGCCGCGGACAGCACGGCACTCACCGGGGCGTAGGCGACGTGCATCAGCGTCCCGATCGCAGCGAAAAGTCCTGCGGCACTGCGCGCGACGACGTCCCGCCGCCCGGCGACCGCCGTGACGACAGCCATCGCGAGCAGGATCGGGCCGGCTACCGGCCCGTCGAAGGCGACCGTCACCGCGATCAAAGCACTCACCGCCGACAGCGCGGAGAACACCCGGCGGGCGATGCCCGCGACGCCCGGCAGCTGATCGCCGACCAGCACGATCGCCAGCAGTGCACCCGCCAGCGCGGCGATCATCAGCGCAGCAACCACTCGGTCGACGACCGACCCGACGCACAGCAGCGGCGTCACCCCCGCCGCGGTCAGGAGTGCAAGGGAAGTAGCGCGACGCGAGCCGGGCAGCAGCACCACTGCCGCGACGACAGCCAGCAATGCGGCGATCGCGCAGGCGCCGGCAAGCCACAGATCGTCCCGCCCGTCGATGTGGCGCACCACGAGTGCGAACAACAGCGGCACCGTCGCCGCGACGGTACGCGCCGCATGGAGCCACACCCAGTCCCTGCCCAGTTGCACCGGGAGCGAGGCGGCGGCCAGCGCCAGCATGAAGCCGACCAACAGCAGGGTGTTGCCGTCGGTGACGACCGGGGCGAGCACGGTCAGCGGGATGAGCACCAGCAGGCCGAGTTGCTCGGAGTCCCAGCGGCGGGCGAGCGTCAGGCCGGCGCCGCCAACCGCGGAGGCCAACAAAAGCCCCGCGACCGGCGGAGCCCACTCGTAGATCGCCGTCACGGCAACGACGTCCATGTAGGCGGCGGCGATCCCGGTGGCCGTCACCGCGATCGAACCCACCCGGCCACCGGGCCGGCCGTGCAGCCACCACCCCGCCCCCACCAGCGCGGCGGCGAGCACCGCGCCACCCGCCACCCGGAACTCCGGGCGCAGGATGCCGGCTTGCGCGGCCAGCACGAGCAGCAGCACGACACCGATCAGCGTGACCGCCACACCGGCGACCGCGAGTAGCTTGCCGATCCAGCCCTCGGAACGCTCGCGCACCGGCACGGGAGGAGGCGCGGGCACAGGAGGTAGCGGCGCGGGAGGCACGTAAGGGGGCGGCGCCGGCGTGGGAGGCACGTAAGGAGGCGGCGCCGGCCGCGGAGCGAGAATCCGGTCGAGCTCGGCCATGTCGGCCGAGACCCGGGCCAACTGCTGCGAGAGCGCCGAGAACTCGGCGGACAGCCGGGCGACGACAGATGCGTGCGGTTCGGTCATGAGTTCAGGGTGGCAACTCGACCCCGCCCCGCGGATGAGTACAACTACTCGTCCAAGCCGTGTTCGATCGCGTAGCGCGCGAGCTCGACGCGGTTGCCCACCTGGAGCTTGCGGAACGTCGCCTGCACGTGGTTCTCGACGGTGCGGTGACTCAGGGACAGCCGCGCGGCGATCTGCTTGGCGGTCAAACCCTTGGCGACGTACCGCAGGATCTCGGTCTCCCGCTCGGTCAGGGTCGGCTGCGCCGGGCCCGGTTCGTCTCGGGCGATCCGCCGGTACTCCCCCAACACCAGACCCGCGAGGCCGGGCGTGAACACCGCGCGACCCTGCGCCGTCGCGCGCACCGCGTCGGCGAGCTCCTGTTTGGAGGCGCTCTTGACCAGATAACCGGTCGCGCCCGCCTTGACGGCCTCGAGCACGTCGTCGCGCTCGTCGGATGCCGAGAGCACCAGCACGCGGGACGACGGTGACACCGCCAACACCTGTGCGGTGGCCTGGGCCCCGTCGCCGTCCGACAGCCGCATGTCCATCACCACCACGGCGGGGCGCACCACGGCGGCACGGCGCGCCGCCGCACCGACGCCGTCGGCCGTCGCGACGACGTCGAACCCGTCGTCGGCGAGATCGCGCGCCACCGCATCGCGCCAGATCGGATGGTCGTCGACCACCATCACCGTGACCGCGGAACCGTCAGCTCCCACTCCACCCCCATCCCCGGGCCGGTATGCAACACTGCCCGGCCGCCCAGCCAATCTAGCCGTCCGACAATCGATTTCGCGACGCCGATGCGACCCTCAGCGACCGCCTCGGCGAGCCGTCCGTCGGGAATCCCGATGCCGTCGTCGCGCACGCTCACCGTCACGACGTCGTCGAGGTCCTCGAGCAGAACATACGCGCGGGCGCCATCGCCGGCGTGTGCCTCGACATTGTCGAGTGCGTTGCCCACCGCGGCGCAGATCTCGTCGGCGACCGCGGCATCGAGCAGCACCGGATGTGCGGGCACGCTCACCGACACCCGGTCGGCGGCGCGACGGCGCAGCAACGCCCCCAGATCGGCCTGCCTGCCCCCGGGGCCGGTTTCCTCCCCCGCTACCACCAGGCGGCGCAGCGCCCGTTCCTGCTCACCGGCCAGTTCGGCCAATTGTGTTGTCTCACCGCCGATTTCCTGGCCACGCCGAGCGACCAACGCCAGCACCTGCAGCACCCCGTCGTGCACGTGCCGAGACAGCCGTTCCCGTTCTTCGACCGACGCCGACAGCCGGGCCGCCCGCTCCAATTCGGCATGGGCGCGCCGTGCCGTCTGGGCGGCCATCCCGACCGCCAGCCCCACCGCGAGCTCGATGACGATCGTGGCGTTGCGGCTCAGGTCCACGTTGACGTGCCCCTTGAGCACCGCGCCCAGCGACATCACCACCACACCGGTCAGCATGCCGCCCACCGGACCGAACAGGATGGCCGCCGAAATCGTGGCGTTGGTGGCCCACAGCGTGGTGGGCAACGACTGGTTGTCGGCGATCCACTGGTCCGAAGCAACCAGTTCGGTGGACATCACCAACGCCACCACCACCGCCAGCTCGGCCAGCACCCATACCGGTCGACGGCCGAACCCCTGCAGGTAGGCGACCGCGCAGACCAGGCTCCACGCGATCAGCGCCGCGAACACCACCCACCCGGCAAGCGGCCGAGCCAGCTCGGCGTTGACCGCGAGCCCGAAGCCCAGCGCGTAGAGGCAACTGAGCAGACGGAACACCTGGGCGGCCCGCCACAGCGGAGTGGCGGGATCGGGCGTCACATCACCTTGGAGAGAAACGCTTTGGTCCGTTCGTGTTGGGGGTTGGCCATGATCGTGCGCGGGTCGCCCCGCTCGACGACGACGCCGCCGTCCATGAACGCGAGTTCGTCGGCGACCTCACGCGCGAAGCCCATTTCGTGGGTCACCACCACCATCGTCATGCCCTCCGACGCCAAGGTCTTCATCACCGTGAGGACCTCGCCGACCAGCTCGGGGTCCAGGGCCGAGGTGGGCTCGTCGAACAACATCAGCTTCGGGTCCATCGCCAGCGCCCGGGCGATCGCGACACGCTGCTGCTGCCCACCGGACAGCTGCGCCGGATAGGCGCCGGCCTTGTCCGCCAACCCGACGCGATCGAGCAGCTCCTTACCGCGTTCGGTGGCCTTGGCCTTGTTCACGCCTTTGACCTGGATGGGCGCTTCGATGACGTTGCCCAGCGCGGTGCGGTGCGGGAAGAGGTTGAAGTGCTGGAACACCATGCCGACCTCGCGGCGCTGCCTGGCCACCTCGCTGGGTTTCATCTCGTGCAGCTTGCCGCCGCGCTCCCGGTAGCCGACCAGTTCGCCGTCGACGTAGAGCCGGCCGGCAGTCACCGTCTCGAGGTGGTTGATGCACCGCAGGAACGTCGACTTCCCCGAGCCCGACGGCCCGACCAGCACCAGCACCTGGCCCCTGCGCACCTCCAACGTGATGCCCTTGAGAACCTTGAGTGCCCCGAAGTCCTTGCACACCAGCTCGGCCTTCACCATCGGCTTGACCGACTCCGCTGCCGTCTCTGCTGCTTGCGTCACATCCCACCTGTGCTTGCCTGCGCCTTGGCCAGCGCCTCGAGTTGCTTGGTCGTCAGTTTGCGTGACGCGCCCCGGGAGAAGTACCGCTCCAGGTAGTACTGGCCGACCATCAGGATGCTGGTCACCACGAGGTACCAGAACGCGGCCACCATCAGCAACGGCACGGGTTCGAAGGTACGCGCGGCGATCTCACGGGCGGTGATCCCGAACAGGTCGAGCGTGAAGGGCACCGCGGTCACCAGCGACGTGGTCTTCAGCATGCTGATGACCTCGTTCCCCGTGGGCGGGATGATCACCCGCATGGCCTGTGGCAGAACGGTGCGCCGCATCGCCAGCCCCCACGACATGCCCAGTGCGGTCGATGCTTCGAGCTGTCCCTCGGGCACCGAGGTGATCCCTGCGCGGATGATCTCGGCCATGTAGGCCGCCTCGTTCAGCGCCAGACCGAGGGTGGCCAGCAGGAACGGGATCGACAGACTCTGCAGATCCACCTGGACGAACGACGGACCGAACGGCACACCCAACTTCACCTGCTGGTAGATCGTCGGGATCAGACCCCAGAACACCAGCTGCACGTAAATCGGCGTGCCGCGGAAGATCCACAGGTAGACCCACGCGACCCAGCGGAACACCGGGTTCGGCGACAGCCGCATCACCGCCAACAGCACACCCAGCGCGACGGCCAGCACCATCGAATACACGGTGAGCTGCAACGTGTTGACCAGCCCGACCGTCAGGACCCGCTGGTCGAACAGGTACTCGGCGAAGACCGACCAGCGGTAGGCCGGATTGGTGGCCGCCCCGTAGACGAACAGGCCGGCCAGAATGAGGATGACGGCCGCCGCCACCCACCGCCACGGGTGCTTCAGCGGAACCGCGTCGATGGTCTGTGGCGGCGCGCCGGCATCACTCATGGAATCCGCTTCCGACTAGGAGACCGCACCGTTGATCACGGGCTTGTCGATCATGCCTGCCTCCAGGCCCCAGTTCGACGCAATCTCCTTGTACTTGCCGTTCTCGATCAGGTGCTCGAGAGCCTGCAGCAGGGACTGGGCCAGCGGCGAACCCTTGGCGACCGGCCAGCCGTACGGCGCGGAGTCGAACGTCTCGCCGGCCTGCTCGAGCTTGCCGTTGGTCTGCTTGATCGCGTACAGCGTCACCGGCGAATCCGCCGACATCGCGTCGGCCTGCCCGAGCACGACTGCGTTGGTGGCTGCGTCCTGCCCGTCGAACGGGACGATGGTGATCGCCGGCTTGCCTTCGTCGGTGCACTTCTTGCTCTTGGCCGGCAGCTCGTCGGTCTCCTGCACCGTGGTGGCCTGCACCGCCACCCTCTTGCCACAGGCGTTGTTCGGATCGATTCCGGCGCCGGGCTTTTGCGCCCACAGGGTGCCGGCCGAGAAGTAAGTGACGAAGTCGACGGACTCCTCGCGTTCCTTGCTGTCGGTGAACGACGACATGCCGACGTTGAAGGTGCCGCCCTGGATCGACGGGATGATCTTGGCGAAGTCGGCTTCCCGGTACTCCGGGGTGAGCCCGAGCGTGCCGGCAATCGCATTCATCAGGTCGACGTCGAAGCCGACGATCTTGCCTTCGGGATCCTTGAACTCGTTCGGGGCGTAGGGAATGTTGACCCCGATCACGAGCTTGCCGGAGGACTTGATGGCCTCGGGCACGGTGTTGGCGATCTCCTCCACCTTCTCGGCGGGAGCCGCACTGGACGTTGACGTGTTGCCGCCGCCCGAGTCGCCGCCGCTGGCACAGCCCGACAACGCCAGGGCACCCGTTGCGGCGAACACCGCCACAGCCCGCCAGATCTTGGTCCGACGGTCTTGCTTTTCACCCAACACAGTTGCCTCTACTTTCTCTCCGGCATGTCCAGCCAAGGACGTTAACGACCGATGACCCGACGCGCAGCGCCGGTAACGGAACAGTAGTAGAGCTGTAACGCTGTAGCAGGCGAACGCAAGCTATCCCAGATCTGGGACAGATCTTGTGCCACACTGCGCGCATGGCAACTCCCGCTCCCCCCAGCATGCTGGCGCATCTGTGGAAAACCGCACTCTTGTCGGGCGTCCTCGCGGTCGTCCTGGGCGTCTGCGTTCTCGTGTGGCCGGCCATCACCATCGTCGTCGCCGCGATCTTCTTCGGCGCCTACCTGTTGATCTCGGGGATCTGGCAGGTCGTCTTCGCCTTCAGCCTCCATGTGTCGGCGGGCGGCCGGGTCCTGCTGTTCGTCAGCGGGGCCGCCGCGTTGATCCTCGCCGTTCTCTGCTTCCGGAGCCTCCAGAATTCGATCCTGTTGCTGGCCATCTGGATCGGCATCGGGTTCATCTTCCGCGGCGTGGCCACCGCGGTGTCGGCGATCAGCGATCCGACGCTGCCCGGACGCGGCTGGGCGATCGTGATCGGGGTGGTCAGCCTGATCGCCGGAGTGGTCATGCTGGGGTCGCCGTTCGCCTCGTTGGCCACACTCACCCTCGTGGTCGCCATCTGGTTGATCGTTCTGGGTGTCTTCGAGATCGCCTCGGCGTTCGGGCTGCGCAAGGCGGTCACCAACGGCCCCGCGATGAGGGCCGAAAGCCCCTAGTCACCAGCGGCGACTGTGCTACTACACTCTGTCGTAGAGTCTGGTTGACCGAGGGAGTGGCGCATGGACGCATTGGACGTGTCACGGTGGCAGTTCGGAATCACCACCGTCTATCACTTCATCTTCGTCCCGCTCACCATCGGTCTGGCGCCGCTGATCGCCGTCATGCAGACGGTCTGGCACGTCACGGACAACCCGGCCTGGTACCGGCTCACCCGCTTTTTCGGCAAGCTCTTCCTGATCAACTTCGCGATCGGCGTCGCCACCGGCATCGTGCAGGAATTCCAGTTCGGGATGAACTGGAGTGAGTACTCGAAGTTCGTCGGCGACATCTTCGGCGCCCCCCTGGCCTTCGAAGGGCTGATCGCCTTCTTCTTCGAATCGACGTTCATCGGCCTGTGGATCTTCGGCTGGAACAGGCTTCCCCGCGCACTCCACCTGGCCTGCATCTGGATCGTCGCGTTCGGGGTGAACGCCTCGGCGTTCTTCATCATCGCGGCGAACTCGTTCATGCAGCACCCGGTGGGCGCCAAGTTCAACCCTGAGACCGGCCGGGCCGAGCTCACCGACTTCGTCGCGCTACTGACCAACAACACCGGGGTCTGGGCGTTCCTGCACGCGGTCACCGGCGCGTTCCTGACCGCCGGCGCGTTCGTGGCCGGCGTCTCAGCCTGGCTGATGGTGCGCTCCGGCCGCTCTGACGATTCGGCTGACAGCCGCACGATGTACCGGCCCGCCGCGATGCTGGGGTCGGTGGTGGCGCTGGTCGCCGCATTCGGCCTGTTCTTCACCGGCGACATCCAGGGCAAGCTGATGTTCGTCCAGCAGCCGATGAAGATGGCGTCGGCCGAATCGTTGTGCCACACCGAGACCGACCCGATGTTCTCCGTGCTCACCGTCGGCACGCACAACAACTGCGACAGCGTCACCCACCTCATCGAGGTGCCCTACGTGCTGCCGTTCCTGGCCGAGAGCAAGTTCAGCGGAGTGACGTTGCAGGGCGTCGGCGATCTGCAGGAGCAGTACCAGGACAAGTTCGGGCCCGGTGACTATCGGCCCAACCTCTTCGTCACCTACTGGGCGTTCCGCGCGATGATCGGCCTGTTGCTGATCCCCGTCGCGTTCGCACTCGCCACGCTGTGGCTGACCCGACGCGGACGCGTCCCCGACCAACGCTGGTACGGCCTCTTCGGCATCCTCACCATCCCCACCCCGTTCCTGGCCAACTCGGCCGGCTGGGTGTTCACCGAGATGGGCCGCCAACCGTGGGTGGTGGTGCCCAATCCGACCGGTGACCAGATGGTGCGAATGACGGTGCAGGACGGCGTGTCCGGGCACTCGGCCGGGCTGGTGCTGTTCTCACTGGCCACCTTCACGCTGCTGTACGGCGCGCTGGCCGTGGTCTGGTTCTGGTTGATGCGCCGCTACGTCGTCCAGGGACCGCAGGACCACGATTCCGAACCGGCACCCCCGGCAGCGCCTAGCGACGACGACGTCGCTCCCCTGTCGTTCGCCTACTGAGAGGACGCGAAACCATGGGTCTGCAAGAGCTTTGGTTCTTCCTGATTGCGGCGCTGTTCCTCGGTTTCCTGCTTCTGGAGGGGTTCGACTTCGGCGTCGGCATGCTGATGATCCCGTTCGGGGCGGTCGGGAAGGGCGACGCCGAACAGCGCGAGCAACACCGCCGCGCCGCGCTGAACACCATCGGACCGGTCTGGGACGCCAACGAGGTGTGGTTGATCACCGCCGGCGCCGCGATGTTCGCCGCGTTCCCCAATTGGTATGCGACCGTGTTCTCTTCGCTCTACCTGCCGCTGCTGGCGATCCTGTTCGGAATGATCCTGCGCATCGTCGGCATCGAGTGGCGTGGCAAGGTCGACGATCCGCGCTGGCGGAACTGGGCGGACATCGGCATCGCGGCAGGCTCGTGGCTGCCGGCAATCCTGTGGGGTGTCGCCTTCGCGATCCTGGTGCAAGGTCTGCCGATCGACGCCGACGGGCGCTCGCAGGCCACGCTGGTCGACGTCGTCAACGTGTACACACTGCTCGGCGGGCTGGCCACCGCGTCGCTGTTCGCTTTCTACGGCGCTGTCTTCGTCGCGCTCAAGACCGCGGGGCCGGTGCGTGAGGATGCGTTCCGATTCGCCCGCTCACTGTCGGCGCCGGTGGTCGTGCTCGCCGGCGGCTTCGGGCTGTGGACTCAGCTGGCCCACGGCAAGACGTGGACTTGGGTACCGCTGGCGATTGCGGTGCTCGCACTGCTGCGTGCTGTCAGCCTGATGTGGAGCGGTGGAGGGGAAGGCCGCGCATTCGTGGCCACCATGGTCGTCGTCGCGGCCGTAGCGGTGCTGCTGTTCGGGTCGATGTACCCGAACCTGTTGCCCTCCACGCTGAATCCCGACTGGGGCGTGACCATCTACAACGGCTCGTCGACCCCGTACACGCTGAAGATCATGAGCTGGGCGTCGCTGACGCTGCTGCCACTGGTCATCGGCTACCAAGCCTGGACCTACTGGGTGTTCCGCAAACGGATCACCGCCGACGCGATCCCGGCCTCCATCGGATTGACGAGGCACTCGCCCTGAACGGGAGTTCACGCGCCCCGATCGATCCGCGGCTGTGGCGGGTCTCGGCCGCGATGCGCCGATTCCTGGTCGCCACCACAGCGTGCGGTGTGGTGATCGCCGGCGCGACGATCGCTTCTGCAGTGGTGCTCGCCGGCCTGGTCGCCCGGATTCTGACCGATCCGGGCTCGCGGACGGTGGCCGCGCTCGCGATGCCGATCGCAGTGCTGGTCGCGCTGTGGGTGGTCCGTGTCCTGGCGCAGTGGCAACAGGGCCGGCTCGCCCAGCGCGGCGCGAGCGCGGTCATCGCCGACCTGAGCGATCAGGTGCTCCGCACCGCCACCGCACTTCCACCGCGTGAGCTGGCGCGCCGCCGCGACGACGCGGCCGCCGTCGTGACGCGCGGACTCGACGGCTTGCGCGTCTATTTCACCGCCTACCTGCCGTCGCTGTTCCTCGCGGTGATCCTGACGCCCGCCACTGTCGCGGTGATCGCGGCCGTCGACTGGCAGGCCGCGGGCATCGTGCTCATCGCGCTGCCCCTCATCCCGATCTTCATGATCCTGATCGGCCTGGCGACCGAGGACCGGTCCGCGGCGGCGCTGACCGCGATGACCACGCTGCAGGCCCGGTTGCTCGATCTGGTCGCCGGGCTACCGACTCTGCGGGCGTTCGGGCGCGCCGAGGGATCGACGGCCAAGATCGCCGAACTGGGCGCCGCACATCGACGTTCGGCGATGGCCACGATGCGCATCGCGTTCCTGTCCGCGCTGGTGCTCGAGTTGCTGGCCACCCTCGGGGTGGCGCTGGTGGCGGTCAGCGTGGGCATGCGGCTGGTGTACGGCCACATTCCGCTGGCGACGGCGCTGACCGCCCTGTTGCTCGCGCCCGAGGTGTTCTGGCCGCTGCGCCGGGTGGGTGCGGCCTTCCACAGCTCACAGGACGGGAAAACCGCGGTGCAGGCCGCTTTCGCGTTCCTCGACTCCGCCCGACCGTCGCGGGCGGGTGGCCGCACCCTCGACGGTGGCGAGCTGACCATCACCGTCGAGACGCCGGAGATGGTCGCCGAGCCGGGTCGGGTCACGGTCCTCACGGGGCCCAACGGGTGCGGCAAGTCGACGTTGCTGCAGGCCGTCCTCGGACTCGAGCCGGGACAAAACGTACGGGTCAACGGCGTCGACGTCGTCGACCTCGACCTGACGTGGTGGTGGAAGCAGGTGGCTTGGCTGGCACACCGTCCCGTGCTGATCCCCGGCACAGTGGCAGAGAACCTGGAGCTCTTCGGACCCCTTTCCGATGTCGACGAGGCTTGCCGCGCAGCATGTTTCGACGAGGTGCTGGCCGAGCTGCCAGACGGGCTGGATACCCTGCTGGGGCAGGGCGGGGTCGGACTGTCCCTGGGGCAGCGGCAGCGACTCGGCCTGGCTCGGGCCCTCGGCTCGGGGGCGCGCGTCCTGTTGCTCGACGAGCCGACCGCACACCTCGACGGGCCGATGGAATGCGCTGTGCTGCAAGCGATCAGCGACCGTGCCGCCGCGGGCGCGACCGTCATCGTGGTCGGTCACCGCGATGCCGTGCTTTCTGTCGGCGACACCGTCATCGACATGGAGGCCGTTCATGTGGGCATATGAACTGCTCCGGCCCCGCCTTTCAAGACTTCTGCTGGCGGTGTCGCTGGGGGTGCTCTCGCTCGGTAGCGCGCTGGCCCTGGCAGGGGTGTCGGCGTGGCTCATCACCCGGGCGTGGCAGATGCCGCCCGTTCTCGATCTGACGATCGCGGTCGTCGCCGTGCGGGCACTCGGCATCTCCCGCGGGGTGTTCGGCTACTGCGAACGGCTGGCCTCACACGACACTGCACTGCGGGCCGCCGGCTCGGCACGGGAGAATCTCTTCGCACAACTGGCCGCTGCACCGGACGACGACGTGACCCGCCGGCACAGCGGTGATCTCGTCGCCCGGATCGGTGCCGGCGTCGATGACGTATCCGACGTCCTGGTACGCGCCGTCGTGCCGATGTGCGTGGCGGGTGTGTTGGGGGTCGGCGCCGTGGTGACCGTCGGGCTGATCTCCCCCGCCGCCGCCGCAGTGCTCGCCGTCTGCCTTCTCGTCGCCGGGGTCCTCGCGCCGGCTGTCGCGGGGCACGCCGCCAGCAGCGCCGAACAACTTGCTGCCCAACACCATTCAGGCCGGGACACGGCAGCGATGCTGGCCTTGGAGCACGCCGCCGAACTGCGGGTAGCCGGCCGGCTCCCCGCCATCATCGCCGACGCCGGTGACCAGCAGCGCCGCTGGGGACGCGCGATCGACCGGGCGGCCGCACCGGGAGCGCTGGCCGCGGCGGTACCCACCGCTGCCACCGGGATCAGTGTGCTCGGTGCGTTGACGGCGGGCATCTCGCTGGCCGACGTCGTCGCACCGACCACGCTGGCGGTGCTGATGCTGCTGCCGCTCTCGGCTTTCGAGGCGACTGCTGCTCTCCCCGGCGCCGCGGTCGCACTGACCAGGGCACGCGTTGCCGCGCGTCGGCTCAGGAGCCTCACCGAGCCCGACGAGACCGCGCGGCGCCGCCCCGACGTGGCTCCCCTGCACCTCGAACGCGGTGACCGGGTCGCCGTCGTCGGGCCGAGCGGAAGCGGGAAGACGACGCTGCTGATGCGCACCCCCGGCACGTTGTTCGCCGAGGACGCCCACCTGTTCGCCACGACGGTGCGGGACAACCTGTTGGTGGCGCGCGGCGACGCGAGCGATGCGGAACTGACCGAGGCGCTGACCCGCGTCGGTCTCGGTCGCTGGCTGAACGATCTGCCCGACGGCTTGTCGACGGTGCTCGTCGGCGGCGCGGCCGCGGTGTCGGCCGGCCAGCGTCGTCGGCTCCTCCTGGCGCGGGCGCTGATCTGCACCGCTCCCGTCGTGCTGCTCGACGAGCCCACCGAGCATCTCGACCGCAGCGATGCCGACGCACTGATGTCCGACATCCTCACCCGAGGAGGCCTATTCGGCGCTGACCGCACCGTGGTGGTCGCCACGCATCATCTGCCGGAAACCGCGGGCGTGCGGGTAATCTCGGCGGCATGAGCGAACCGCCGCCTCCGCCGCCATACGGGCCGTCCCCCTACGGGCCGCCCCCGGGCAGCTACCCGCCCCCCTACTACGGCGGTTACAGCGGCTACCCCGGCCCACCGCCTGCGTCGGCGCCGAAGAACGGATTGGGCACCGCCGCACTGATTCTCGCGATCATCGGCGTGGTGCTGTGCTGGTCCATCGCCGGTGGCATCGTGCTCGGGCTGAGCGCGGTCATCATCGGCTTCCTCGCTCGCGGCAGGGTGAAGCGCGGTGAGGCGACCAACGGCGGCGTCGCCATCGCCGGCATCGTGCTGGGCGCCGTCGCGATCATCGCCGCGCTGGTGTTCATCCCGATCTACATCGGGCTCTTCGACCAGGTCGGTGGAACCGACTACGTGGACTGCCTGAGCCGCGCCGGCAATGACAACGCAGCCGTCGAGCAGTGCGCTGAGGAATTCCAGCGGCGGGTCGAAGACCAGTTCTCGGTCACGGTGACACCGACCCGCTAGCGCGAGCCGGGAAGTACTTCACGATCCCTTCCTGCACGACCGTGGCCAGCACCTGACCGGACCGGTCGAAGAAGTGCCCGGAACCCATGCCCCGGGACTCCGCGGCGACCGGCGACGTGGTCGAGTACAGCACCCAATCGTCGAACCGCACCGGGCGGTGAAACCACACCGAGTGGTTGGTCGTCACCGCGAAGATCCGGTCGTGCCCCCAGGACAGCCCGTGGGTGGTGATGATCGAATCCAGCACCGTGGTGTCCGACGAGTACACCAGTGCCGCGCCGTGCAGTACCGGGTCATCGGGCATGGCGCCCCGGGCCGTCATCCACACGCGGTTGTGGGCCAGTCGGTCCCCCTTGTCCCGCATGACCCAGGCCGGATCGTTGGTGTAGCGCCATTCGATCGGCCGTAGCGCGTTGACGAAGTGCGGCACCACCTCTTCGTAGCCCTGCAGCAGATCGTCGATCGCGGGCACCTCGAGCGGGTCGACCACCTCGGGCGCGGTCACCCCGTGTTCGAGCCCCCGCCCGCCGGCCAAGTAGGACACCATCGCAGTGGTCAACAGGTGCCCGTCCTGCATCACGTCGACTCGCCGGTTGGCGAAGCGGCGCTCATCGCGTAGCCGCGCCACGTGAAACTCCAGGTCGCGCCCAGGATCGCCACCGGCGATGAAGTGCACCGACAACGCGCTGGGCGGAATCTGGTGCGCCAGGGTGCGGCCCGCCGCCACGAAAGCCTGCGCCATCATCTGTCCGCCGAACGTGCGGACGGGATTCTTGCTCGGATGACGTCCCCGGAAGGTGTCGTCACCCACGCGATCGAGGTCGAGTACTGCCAGCAGTTCCTCGAAGTCTGCTGACACGCAACCCCCTGGGGCTAGACGTCGTCCTCGCCGATGCGGTGGACGTGGATGAGATTCGTCGACCCTACTGTGCCCGGCGGAGCGCCCGCGACGATGACCACGAGATCACCCCGCTTGTAGCGGCCCAGGTCGAGCATCGACTTGTCCACCTGGCGGATCATGCCGTCCGTGGTCTGGATGTGCGGGACGATGAACGTCTCGGTGCCCCAGGTCAACGCCAGCTGGCTGCGCACCTCGGGCAGCGCGGTGAACGCGAGCACCGGCAGCGGGGTGTGCAGCCGGGCCAGCCGGCGCACCGTGTCCCCGGACTGGGTGAACGCGACGAGCGCCTTGGCGTCGAGGCGCTCTCCGATGTCGCGGGCGGCGTAGGAGATCACCCCGCGCTTGGTGCGCGGCACGTGGGTCAGCGGCGGCGCAGCCACCGAGTTCTCCTCGACCGCGGAGATGATGCGAGCCATCGTGCGCACCGTCTCGAACGGGAACTTGCCGACCGACGTCTCCCCCGACAGCATCACCGCGTCGGCGCCGTCGAGCACCGCGTTGGCGACGTCGGAGGCCTCGGCCCGGGTGGGCCGGGAGTTCTCGATCATCGACTCCAGCATCTGCGTGGCGACGATGACAGGTTTGGCGTTCTCGCGTGCCATCTGGATGGCCCGCTTCTGCACCAGAGGCACCTCTTCGAGCGGCAGCTCCACGCCCAGATCACCGCGGGCGACCATGATCGCGTCGAACGCCAGCACGATGGCCTCGAGGTTGTCGATCGCCTCGGGCTTCTCCAGCTTCGCGATCACGGGAACCCGGCGCCCGACGCGATCCATCACCTCGTGCACGAGCTCGACGTCGGCGGGGGAACGCACGAAAGACAGCGCGATCAGATCGACGCCGAGGCGCAACGCGAACTCGAGGTCCTCGATGTCCTTCTCCGACAGTGGCGGCGCCGAGACGTTCATCCCGGGCAGCGACATGCCCTTGTTGTTGCTGACGCGGCCACCCTCGGTGACGCTGCAGACCACGTCGTTACCGTCGATGTGCTCGACCACCAGACCGACGTTGCCGTCGTCGACCAGCACTCGGTCGCCGGGCCGCGCATCCTGGGCCAGCCGCTTGTACGTCGTCGACACCCGGTCATGGGTGCCCTCGCAGTCCTCGACGGTGATCCGTACCGTCTCGCCGTTCTCCCACACCGTCGGACCGTCGGCGAAACGGCCGAGCCGGATCTTCGGTCCCTGCAGGTCAGCGAGGATGCCGACCGCGTGCCCGGTGCTGTCCGACGCCATCCGAACACGCTTGTAGTTGGCCTCGTGATCGGGGTAGTCACCGTGGCTGAAATTCAACCGGGCGACGTCCATGCCGGCCTCGACGAGCTTGCGAACCGCTTCTTCCGAGGCGGTCGCCGGACCCAACGTACAGACGATCTTTCCGCGTCTACTCACGGATGCCGAGCATAGTCGTTAATCGATTCAGATGACGGCCAGCGGGAGCGCACCCGGCCTGACCGGCGCGGGAAGGTCGGTCTCGCCCATCAGGTAAGTGTCGACCGCTGCCGCGGCGCTGCGCCCCTCAGCGATCGCCCACACGATCAGCGACGCGCCACGATGGGCATCCCCGCACACGAACACGCCGGGAGCGTCGGTCTGCCAGTCCTGACCGCAACGAAGCGTCCCCCGCGGGGTCAGCGTCAGGCCGAGCCCGTCGAGCAGCGGCATGCGCTCGACGCCGTCGAAGCCGATCGCGAGCAGCGCGAGGTCACAGCGGATCTCGATGCTGTCTCCGACGGGGCTGATGCGGCGCCGGCCCGTCTCGTCGCGTTCCACCTTGACTTCGGCGATCTCCAGGGCACGCAGCTTGCCCTGATCGTCGCCGAGGAAACGCTGGACCGCGACCTGGTAGCGACGTTCGCCGCCCTCGGCATGCGCCGGCGAGAGCCGGGTGCGCAGCACGACCGGCCACATGGGCCAGGGCGCGCTCGCGTCGTCGCGGTACTCGGGCGGCTCCGGGTTGTAGTCGAGCTGGGTGACCGATGCCGCGCCCTGCCGGTGGGCAGTGCCCAGGCAGTCCGCACCGGTGTCCCCGCCGCCGATGATCACCACATGCTTGCCCTCGGCCGAGATCGCGCTCGGGCCGTCACCCTCGCACTCCTTGTTCGCGGGCACAAGATGCTCCATCGCCAGGTGCACTCCGGCCAACTGTCGGCCCTCGACGTCGTTGTCCCGTGCGCGCAATGCGCCGACGGCCAGCACGACGGCGTCGTACTGCGCGCGCAGCGCGTCGATGGTCACGTCGACACCCACCTCGCACTCGGTGACGAAACGTGTTCCCTCGGCACGCATCTGGGCCAGACGTTGATTGAGCGTGGCTTTCTCGAGCTTGTACTCCGGGATGCCGTAGCGCATCAAACCGCCGATGCGGTCGTCGCGTTCGTAGACCGTCACGTCGTGCCCGGCGCGGGTGAGCTGTTGAGCCGCGGCCAATCCGGCCGGTCCGGAGCCCACCACCGCGACGCGCTTACCGGTCGCGATCGCGGCGGGCTGCGGTTCGACGATGCCATCCATCCACGCCTGGTCGGCAATGGTCTGCTCGATGCGCTTGATCGTCACACTGCCACCGGTCTGCTCCTCGGCGATCGACAGCACGCAGGCGATTTCGCATGGGGCCGGGCAGAGCCGACCTGTGAACTCCGGGAAATTGTTGGTGGCGTGTAGCCGCTCACTGGCGGCGTCCCAGCGCCCGCGACGCACAAGATCGTTCCACTCCGGAATCAGATTGCCCAGCGGGCACCCCGCACTTCCACTGTGGCAGAACGGAATTCCGCAGTCCATGCAGCGACGCGCCTGCTGGGACACCTCACCGGCGCGCTCGTGGGGGTCCTGTCGTTCGTACACCTCGCGCCAGTCGCCCACCCTTTCGTCGACCGGCCGCTTGGCCGCCTCGACCTTCGCGACGTCCAAGAATCCGTAGGGATCAGCCACGACTTGCCTCCATGATCGCTGCGTCGACGTCCCGGCCCTCGGCCTTGGCCATCCGGGTGGCTTGAAGCACGCGCTGGTAGTCGCGCGGCATGATCTTGGTGAACTGCGTGCTGCGGCGGGGCCAGTCGGACAGCAGCGAGGTGGCCACGGTACTGCCGGTGTAGCGGGCGTGGCAGGCGACGACCTCACGCAACCAGGCGAGATCCTCCCCGTCCGGTGTTTGCAGTTCGACCATGTCGGTGTTGACTCGGCGCGGATCGAGGCCGAGCGCGTAGGCGATTCCGCCCGACATGCCGGCGGCCATGTTCCGGCCCACCGGGCCGAGCACCACCACGCGTCCGCCGGTCATGTACTCGCAGGCATGGTCGCCGACGCCTTCGGTGACGGCGAGCGCACCGGAGTTGCGGGCGGCGAACCTCTCCCCCACCCGTCCGCGCAGGAACACCTCGCCCGAGGTGGCGCCGTAGAGCAGGGTGTTGCCCGCGATCACGTTGTCCTCGGGCAGGAACAGCACGTCGTCGTCGGGTTTGACGATGACTCGACCACCGGAAAGCCCCTTGCCCACATAGTCGTTCGCATCGCCGATCAGTTCGAGGGTGATCCCGGGCGGGAGGAATGCGCCGATGCTCTGGCCGGCCGAGCCGGTCAGCGTGATGTGCATGGTGTCGTCGGGCAGGCCATCGGCGCCGTAACGGCGGGTGACCTCGCTGCCGAGCAGCGTGCCCACCGTCCGGTTGACGTTGCGTACCGGCAGCTCCAGCCGAACCGGGTGCGCATCCTCCAGAGCGCCCTCGCACAGTTGGATCAAGGTGCGGTCCAGCGCCTGATCCAGTCCGTGCTCCTGATCGCGGACGCGCCGGCGTGCGGTCGCGGACTCGGGCACCGCGAAGATCGGGGTCAAGTCGAGGCCCTTGCTCTTCCAGTGTGCGACACCGGGATCGGTGTCGAGCACCTCGGCATGCCCGACAGCCTCGTCAATGCTGCGGAAGCCGAGCTCGGCCAGGTGGCGCCGGATGTCCTCGGCGATGAACTCGAAGAAGGTCTCCACGAATTCAGGCTTGCCGGTGAAGCGGGCCCGCAGCTGCGGGTTCTGCGTCGCCACCCCGACAGGGCAGGTATCGAGGTGGCAGACGCGCATCATGATGCAGCCCGACACCACCAGCGGCGCAGTGGCGAACCCGAACTCCTCGGCGCCCAGCAGCATCGCGACCATCACGTCGCGCGCGGTGCGCATGCCGCCGTCGCATTGCACGGTGATGCGGTCCCGCAGCCCGTTGAGCACGAGCGTCTGCTGAGTGTCCGCCAGCCCGATTTCCCACGGCGCACCAGCGTGTTTGAGGCTGGTGAGCGGTGCGGCCCCGGTGCCGCCGTCATAACCGGAGATCAGCACGACGTCGGCGTGCGCCTTGGACACCCCGGCGGCGACGGTTCCCACACCGACCGAGCTGACCAGCTTGACGTGGATGCGCGCGTCTTTGTTGGCGTTCTTGAGGTCGTGGATCAGCTGGGCCAGATCCTCGATCGAGTAGATGTCGTGGTGCGGCGGCGGCGAGATGAGCCCGACCCCGGGAGTCGAGTGCCGCGTCTTGGCGATGTTCGGGTAGACCTTGTAGCCCGGGAGTTGGCCGCCCTCACCGGGTTTGGCGCCCTGCGCCATCTTGATCTGGATGTCGGTGGCATTCACCAGGTAGTCACTGGTCACACCGAACCGCCCGGACGCGACCTGCTTGACCGCGCTGCGGCGCAGAGGGTCGTAGAGGCGGTCGACGTCCTCGCCGCCTTCGCCGCTGTTGGATCGGCCGCCCAAGCGGTTCATCGCGACGGCCATCGTCTCGTGCGCCTCGGCGGAGATCGAGCCGTAACTCATCGCGCCGGTGTTGAAGCGCTTGACGATCTCGCTGGCGGGTTCGACCTCATCGAGCGGCACCGGCGGCCGCAGGCCCTGCTTGAACGCGAAGAGCCCACGCAGCGCGCCACCCTCGCGAGCCAGCCGGTTGACTTCCTCGGAGTACTTCTCGAACACGTCATAACGGCCGGTACGGGTCGAATGTTGTAGCAGGAAAACCACTTCGGGGGTGAACAGGTGCAGCTCTCCCTCGCGACGGAAGGCGTACTCGCCGCCGACTTCGAGACGACGGTGCACCCGTTCGGTGGGGTTCTCGGGGTAGGCGCGGCGGTGCCGCAGCTTGACCTCTTCGGCGATGACGTCGAGGCCGATGCCACCGAGCTGGGTGGGTGTCCCGGTGAAGTACTCGTCGATGACCGCCTTGTCGATGCCCACCGCCTCGAAGGCCTGCGCGCCGGTGTAGGAGGCCACCGTCGAGATACCCATCTTGCTCATCACCTTCATCACGCCCTTGCCGAGCGCCTTGAGGTAGTTGCGCACCGCGGTGGCGGTTTCGATGCCGGTGAGTTCGCCCTCGCGGATGAGGTCCTCGATGGATTCGAAGGCCAGGTAAGGGTTGACGGCGGCGGCGCCGAATCCGATCAGCATCGCGATGTGGTGCACCTCGCGGGCGTCGCCGCTCTCGACGACGAGTGCGACGGCGGTGCGCTGTTTGGTGCGCACGAGGTGGTGGTGAACGGCCGAGACGGCGAGCAGCGACGGGATCGGCGCCTTGGTGTGGTCGGAGTCGCGGTCGGAGATCACCAGCGTGCGAGCGCCTTTGGCGATGGCCTCGCAGGCGCGGATGCGGAGGTCTTCGAGTGCGTCGGCGAGTCCTTCGCCGCCTCGCTCGACGCGGTAGAGGGCCTTGAGGACGGCCGTGCGCAGCCCGGGATGCTCACCGTCGTCGTTGATGTGGACGATCTTGTTGAGCTCGTCGTTGTCGAGCACCGGCCAGCCCAGCGTGATCTGCCGGCAGGATGCCGCCGAGGGTTCGAGCAGGTTCTGCTCGGGCCCCATCACCCGCGACATCGACGTGACGATCTCTTCGCGGATCGCGTCCAGCGGAGGGTTGGTGACCTGGGCGAACAGCTCGACGAAGTAGTCGTAGAGCAATTTGGACCGCTGCGACAACACCGCGGCAGGGGTGTCGGTACCCATGGAGCCCAGCGGTTCGCCGCCTGAGGACGCCATCGGGGTGAGAAGGATGCGCAGATCTTCCTCTGTGTAACCGAAGCTGATCTGGCGACGCACCACCGAGTCGTGATTGGGTTGCACGCGCACCCGGTCGGGCAGGGCCTTCAGGTCGAGAAGTCCGGCGTGCAGCCACTCCCCGTACGGCTCAGCGGTGGCCAGTTCACACTTGAGCTCGTCGTCGGAGACGATGCGCCCCGCGGCGGTGTCGATCAGGAACATCTTGCCCGGCTTCAAGCGGCCCTTGGCGACGATCTGGGCCGCTGGCACGTCGAGCACGCCGCTCTCACTGGCGAGGATCACGCGGTCGTCGATGGTGCGCCACCAGCGGCCTGGCCGTAACCCGTTGCGGTCCAACACTGCTCCCACCAACGTGCCGTCGGTGAAGGTGACACAGGCCGGGCCGTCCCAGGGTTCCATCAGCGAGGCGTGGAACTGCCAGAACGCACGTTCGGCGTCGTCCATCGTGGGGCTGTTCTCCCACGCCTCGGGGATCATCATCAGCACGGCGTGGGGCAGGCTGCGACCTCCGAGGTGGAGGAGCTCGAGGACCTCGTCGAATGACGCCGAATCGGATGCACCGGGGGTGCAGACGGGTGAGAGCCGGGCCAGGTCGCCGGGAATCGTGGTGCTGGCGAGCATGGCCTCGCGGGCGTGCATGCGGTTGCGGTTGCCGCGCACGGTGTTGATCTCGCCGTTGTGGGCGACGAAACGGAACGGATGCGCCAGCGGCCAGGAGGGGAAGGTGTTGGTCGAGAAGCGGCTGTGCACGATGGCGATCGCGCTGATGCATCGTTCGTCCCGCAGGTCGGGAAAGTACTGCGGCAGTTGGAGTGTAGTGAGCATGCCCTTGTAGACCATGGTGCGGCTGGACAGCGACGGGAAGTACACCTCGCCGCGCTCGGCGCGCTTGCGCAGCGGGTAGACCCGACGGTCGAGGTCGATGCCGCCGAGGCGCACGCCGTCGCGTTCCGGAGCGGCGACGAAGAGCTGCGCCATGTAGGGCATGCAGCCCAGCGCGGTCCGACCGATCTGGGCGCCATCCGGATCCACGGGGAGTTCGCGCCACCCGAGTACTTCCAGGCCTTCTTCGGCGGCAATGGCCTCGATGGTTGCGCGCGCTTCGGCGCGCGCAGTGAGATCCTGCGGGAGGTAACAGATGCCGGCGGCAAAGGTGTTGTCGCCGTTGACGTTAGGGCCGGGTAGGTCGAAATCGGTTACCTCGGTCAGCATTTCGACCGGGAGCTGGATGAGGATTCCGGCGCCGTCACCACTGTTGGCTTCGGCGCCTGCGGCGCCGCGGTGCTCCAGGTGCTCGAGGGCGATGAGGCCGTCGGTGACGATGCCGTGGGAACGTCGGCCCTGGATATCGGTCACCATGGCCACACCGCAAGAATCCGACTCGCGGTCGGGATGGTAGAGGCCTTGGGGTTCGGGCAATGCCGAGAACAGCATGGACGATGCTCCTCGCAGTCCTGATTTCTGGTGGTCAGGGACTGCAGCGGCCCGTCGATCGAGTGTATCAGCGCCGCTAGGGGGCTACCCGCTGAGAACCGTGGGGACGAGGGGGAAACCGGGCAGATTTCGGGCGACGGTCCAGGCGATGGCGGTCGTGGCCACGACCGCCAGGAGGGGCTTCGCCGGTACTGGCTTGCCGCGGACGCGCAGGGTGACCAGGAATACGAGCAACAGAGGCAGCCCGATGAGGGCATAGGCATTGTCGACGAACGCCGCGGCGAGGTCGCCGTGCAGGAGGTCGTGGGTCATGCGTAGGCCGCCGCAGGCCGGGCAGTTCCAGCCGGTGAGCGCCTTGAAGGGGCAGGGCGGGAACACGAAGCTGGGGCTGTGTGGATCGCCGAGGCCGACATAGGCCAGGCTGCCCACCAGGGCCGCCCCGCTGCCGAGCCCGATGAGCAGGCGGTTGTGACCGGTTGCGGTGGGACTAGGTGCCATCGCGGAGGGGACGCCCGGCGGGATCGCGAACCTTGTCGGTGAGGATCAAGACCGCGTCGACGATGCCCCAGATGACGGCGCCGATGCCGCAAGTGATGAGACCGACGACAAGCTGCGCGATGCCGAGACCGGTGTAGCCCAGGTAGATGCGGCCGATGCCGACCAGACCGAAGAGCCCGAGCAACTGCAGGAGCCCTGCGACCACTTTGGACTTCTCAGACAGCGGCTCCCCCGTCATCGGGTGACGGCCATAGGGCGCCGAGGGGTCGGTGTAGGAGGCTGGGTATTGCCCGACAGGCGGCGGGAACTGCCCAGGCGGCGGACCGTACTGCTGCCCAGGCGGTGGATAGCCCGATTGTTGATATGGCGGCGGGTAGGAGTTGCCGCCCTCGCTGCCACCGAATTGCGGCTCAGTCATGGCACCAGCATGCCAGACCGTCTCGTCAGAACGGTGGCGGTTCGTAGGTGGCGGCCAACCTCGCCTGCCGTTGCCTTTCGAGTTCGGCGTCGAGTTCGAGGCGTCGTCGTCGTTCCTGTTTGATCCGTTCTCGACGGTCCTGCTCGCGGGTGGTGGCACGCATCGGCATCATCGCGGTCCGATCGTCGGATTCGACCGGTGCGGCGGTGCTGATCGTGGCCGTCGGAGCCGCCAGATCAGGAAACAGGATGCCGCCGAACGCCTCGGTGGTGTACACGTGACCGGTTGGCGCGGTCAGGACGACCGTGCCGTCGGCACGCTGCTCGTCGGCCCAGCCGTTGACGCCGGTGTAGAACGTCTTGATCAAATGGTGTCAGCGATTGCGTGAAAACACTTCACCGTGAGAGAGGGCACGCAATGCAACCGATCGCTGGATGGTACGACGATCCGCACACCAATGAAGCGCTTCGCTACTGGGACGGCCAACAGTGGACGCTC
>JBFMGT010000029.1:0-49534 GCA_040752555.1 Actinomycetota bacterium
ATCGACGACCTCGGCCTGGCCTGCCCACCCGACAACCGATCCGTGGGACCCGGCAGCTGGACCACCGGCATGAACGCCCACCACGACGTCGAATGGACCCCACCACCAGACCTCGACACCGGCCAAACCCGCATCAACACCCACCACACCCCCAAACGGCTGCTGCGCCCACCCGACGACAACGAGGAACCCGTCGCAGAAACCACCAACTCGTCAGAACCCGGCGGACCCGCACCACCAGACGGCGAAGCGGCCTGAGAGCCGCGAGGAGATGATCGACGCGTCGGAAACATCGACTGAGCACGCGACCGGATGCCGCTCACTGCGTGATGTGGCTGGTGGCCTTCTCCAAGTGTTCGATCGCCTCCGCGACGATCGAGGGAACGAGTTCCGCGCACGATGGCAGGTCCTCCAGGATTCCCGCCACCTGTCCGGACGCGAGCACGCCGGCGTCGGTATTGCCTTCCACCAGACCGGCTTTGAGCAGCATCGGTGTGTTGGCCGCCATCACCACCTGCGCCCACGTCAGGTCTTTACCGTGCCGCATCGCCATGCCGTCGCGGATCATCGACCGCCACGTCATGCCGCTCATCTTCTTGAACTTCTGCGCATTGCCGACCGCGGCGGCGAGTCCGCGCACCGGGGAGCCGCCCTCGAGCTTCTCCACCAGGCCCGTGCGCAGCACCCGGTGCGGCATGCCGTCGACGCGGGTCGAGACCACCGTGCCGTCGAGCGCTGCCTGCAGATAGCGCTGCTTGACCGCATCAGGCACCGTGGAATCCGTGGTCAGCAAGAATCGCGTGCCCATCGCGACGCCCGCGGCGCCGTAGGACAGCGCCGCCGCCAGCCCACGCCCGTCGAAGAAGCCGCCCGCCGCGATCACCGGCATCCCGGTGTCGGCGACGGCGTCGAGCACCGAGGGCAGCAGCAACGTGGTGGCGATCGGACCGGTGTGGCCGCCGCCCTCGCCGCCCTGCACGATCACCGCATCGGCACCCCAGCCGGCCACCTTCTTGGCGTGTTTGGCCAGTCCCACCGACGGGATCACCACGACGCCTGCGTCTTTGAGTTTGGCGATCAGGTCGGGCTTGGGTGCCAGGGCGAAGGAGGCGACTTTGACTCCTTCGCGGATCAGGAGGTCGACGCGGTCTCCCGCGTCGCCGGCGTCGGCGCGGATGTTGATGCCGAACGGCTTGTCGGTGGATGCCTTGACTTTGGCCACGGCCGCCGCGAGCTCCTCGAGCGTCATCGTCGCCGACGCGAGGATGCCCAGCCCGCCGGCGTTCGACGTCGCCGACACCAGCCGGGCGCCGGCGACCCACCCCATGCCGGTCTGTACGACCGGATGCTCGATGCCCACCAGCTCCGTCAGCGGTGTGCGGAGGGCAGTCACTTGACTTCCTTGTCTCGCAGCGACTTCGGATCGATCACCTCGCGAAGGATGCGTAGCTCCTCTTCGCTCGGCAGCCGGGTGGTGTCGGCCTCGCCGAGCCCGTGCACCTCGAACGAGGTGTTCTCGGCGACCTGCTCGGGCTCGATACCCGGATGCAGCGACACCGCGCGCATCTGGTGGTCGGGTCCGTTGAAGTCGAACACGCCCAGGTTGGTCACGACCCGGAAGACGTCGACGAACCGGTACGCGGGATTGTCGGGATCGACCTTGTCCCAGCCGATTCCGGAGACCACATCGACCGACTCGCCGAACACTCGTTTGGAATGGTTGCCGACCCAGTAACTCGTGGCGTGGTTGATGGTGTTGCCCGGCGCGCCGCGCACGCCGAACATCTGCCGGGTCGGGTGCTGCAGCGGACCGAAGGCCGACAGGTTCTGGTTGCCGTAGCGATCGATCTGGTTGGCACCCATCACGACGTGACGACGGCCCCACGCCAGCGTCTCGAACACGCGGCCGAACGGCATCCAACCCTCGATGGCGGCGGCTGCTCCGATGGCGGGCGTGTCGGCGATCAACCGGGCCTCGCCGTCGGTGAGGAGGATGTCGGGGGAGAACGTCAGTCGGGCCAGTCGCGCGCCGATCGAGACGATCGTGGTCATCGGGCTGACCATGATCTCGCCGGCGTCGCGGAACAGTTCGGCGCAGGCGACGGCACACACCTCTGCGCGGGTTGCCGAGATCACTGGGCCGCCTCCTGGAATTTCCGTACCGCTGACTGGTAGTCGGATTCGCTGCCGGACAGATAGGTCTCGACGAACGCCGCCCACGTCTCGTCGGACCCGGCCGCCTCGGCGTAGTGCCGCTGGAACTTCTCGTCACGCCGGTAGTCGGGCTCGGCCGTGGTGAAGTGGGCACCGTTCGGCGCCTCGACGACAGTGTCGACCATCATCCGGTTGATCAGCAGTGCCTGCGGCGGCACCGATTTCACCAGTTCCTCGGTCGAGACCACCCTCTCGACCGACAAGTACCGCTTCTGTGCGGACATCAGGAACAGGTCGTCGAAGTACGGGTCGATCCCGGTGTAGGCCGCATTGCCCTGTGCATCACCGAGATTCATGTGGACGAACGCGGCGTCGAGGTTCAAGGCGGGCATGGCAATCAGTTCTTCGAAGCCGGATCCTGTCGGGTACGGCGAGCGGACGGTCTTGAGCTCGTCACCCCAGAACGCCCGGACGTCGCTGCCCAGCCCGGCGCGGATCGGCAGGAACGGCAATCGCTGTGCAGCGGCCTGCAGCCCGCACCGCAACATGCCCTCGTCCATCTCACGCGCCTCGATCGAACCGGACGTGCGCGCCTTCGCGAACCACGGATCGTAGAACGGCGGTGAATCCAACGACACGAAGCCGTAGTAGACCCGCTTGACCTTGCCCGCCGAACACAGCAGGCCGACATCGGGTCCGCCGTAGGCGACGATGGTCAGGTCGGTGACGTCGGTGCGCAGCAGCGCGCGCACGAAGGCCATCGGTTTACGCCGCGAGCCCCACCCGCCGATGCCGATCGTCATACCGCTCTCGACACCGGCCACCGCCTCGTCGACAGTCGTTCTCTTGTCTGTCATTTGCTTCCCTTGTCGGTGCCCGCGAACGCATCCCGGTGTTCGTCGGAGACGCCAGCGAGATTGAGTTCGAACGTGAAGCCCTGCTCCATGCGATACCGCGCGTTCACCGGCTGCACATCGATGAAGTTCAGCGCCTCCTTGGCGGCGCGGATCACCCGGGTGTCCTTGGCCGCGATGTCGCGCGCCACGCGCAGGGCAGCCTCGTCGAGGTCGGCGCGGGGCACCACCTCGTGCACGGACCCGAAGTGGCGCAACGTCTCGGCGTCGACGGTCGCCGCGGTGAAGAACAGCCGGCGCATCATGTGTTGGGGCACAAGGCGAGACAGGTGTGTGGCCGCGCCGAGCGCGCCGCGCTCGACCTCGGGCAGGCCGAACTTGGCGTCGTCCGAGGCGACGATGACGTCGGCGTTGCCGACGAGACCGATGCCGCCCCCGACGCAGAAGCCGTTGACTGCGGCCACCACGGGCACCGCGCACTCGTACACCGCGCGGAATGCCTCGAAGCAACCCCTGTTGGCGTCGATCAACGCGGTGAAACCTTCGGTGTTCTGCATCTCCTTGATGTCCACGCCGGCGTTGAAGCCCCGGCCCTCCGCCCGCAGGATCACCACGTGCGTACTGAGGTCGCGGCCGGCCGCGGTGATCGCGTCGGCGAGTTCGAACCAGCCGCGCGACGGAATCGCGTTGACGGGCGGGTAGTCGACGGTGACCGAGACGATTCCCGGCTCCACCGTCGCGGTGGTGATCGGCATGCGCAACTCCTGGGTGGCTACCTAAGCAAGCACTTGCTTGGTACGCTAGCACAGTGACTGACCCCGCCGACAGCGCCGTCAACTTCGCCCTGACCGGTCGCGTCGTCCTCGTCACCGGCGGTGTGCGCGGCGTCGGTGCCGGCATCAGCAGGGTGTTCGCCGAGCAGGGCGCGACCGTGGTGACCTGCGCGCGGCGTCCGGTCGACGGCTTTCCGTTCGAGTTCCGGCCGTGCGACATTCGTGACGACGACGCTGTCGCCGCACTGATCAACGGCATCGTCGCCGATCACGGCCGGCTCGATGTCGCGGTCAACAACGCCGGTGGCTCACCGTACGTGCCGGCTGCCGAAGCGTCAGCGAAGTTCAGCCGCAAGATCATCGAGCTCAACCTGCTCGGCGCGCTCTCGGTGTCGACGCACGCCAATACCGTGATGCAGCAGCAGGATTCCGGCGGCGTGATCGTCAACGTCTCCAGTGTCAGCGGGCGGCGGCCCACGCCGGGCACCGTCGCCTACGGGGCGGCCAAGGCCGGCATCGAGAGCATCACCAGTACCCTTGCTGTCGAATGGGCGCCGAAGGTGCGGGTCAACTCGGTGGTCGTCGGCATGGTCGAGACTGAGCAGTCCGAACTCTTCTACGGCGACGCCGACTCGATCGCCGCGATATCCCGCAATGTGCCACTCGGTCGGCTCGCCCGGCCGGAGGACATCGGTTGGGCCACTGCCTTTCTCGCCTCGCCGGCGGCTTCGTACATCAGCGGGGCGTCGCTCGAGGTTCACGGTGGCGGTGAGCCGCCGCATTACCTGTCGACCACCACCGCCGACATCAAACAGTAGAGGAGACAACGACAATGGGATTGCTCGACGGCCGTGTGGTCATCGTGACGGGAGCCGGCGGCGGGATCGGCCGGGCGCACGCACTCGCCTTCGCCGCTGAAGGGGCCCGGGTCGTCGTCAACGACATCGGCGTCGGTCTGGACGGATCGCCGGCGGGCGGCGGAAGCGCTGCGCAGACCGTGGTCGACGAGATCGTCGCGGCCGGAGGGGATGCCGTCACCAGCGGCGCGAACGTCGCGGACTGGGGGCAGGCCGAGGGATTGATCCAGACCGCGGTCGACGCGTTCGGCGGCCTCGATGTGCTGGTGAATAATGCGGGCATCGTGCGCGACCGCATGTTCGCCAACACCAGCGAAGAAGAATTCGACGCGGTCACGGCCGTGCATCTCAAGGGTCACTTCGCCACGATGAAGCACGCGGCCGCGTACTGGCGCGCGAAGTCGAAGGCCGGTGAGCAGGTCGACGCCCGCATCATCAACACGAGCTCCGGTGCGGGTCTGCAGGGCAGCGTCGGGCAGGCGAATTACAGTGCGGCGAAAGCAGGCATCGCGGCCTTGACCCTGGTCGCGTCTGCCGAGATGGGACGCTTCGGCGTCACCGTCAACGCGATCGCGCCGTCGGCGCGCACCCGGATGACCGAGACCGTGTTCGCGGACATGATGTCCACGCAGGACCAGGAGTTCGACGCGATGGCACCAGAGAACATCTCACCGCTGGTGGTGTGGCTCGGCAGCGTCGAATCCCGGGACATCACCGGAAAGATGTTCGAGGTCGAAGGCGGGAAGATCCGTATCGCCGAGGGCTGGGCGCACGGCCCGGAGATCGACAAGGGCGCCAAGTGGGATCCAGCCGAATTGGGGCCTGTGGTGACCGACCTGCTTGCGAAGGCGCGCCCTGCGGTGCCGGTCTACGGCGCCTGAATCAGGCCGGGTCGCACAGCAGTATCGGGATCTCGCGGTCGGTGTAGGAGCGGTAGTTGGCGAAATCCGGGTACATCACATCCAGCTTCGGCCAGTACTCGGCGCGCTCCTCGGGCGTCGCATCGCGGGCGACCAAGCTCAGCGTCTCGTTCTTGATCTGAAACGTGACCCGCGGATTGGCTTGGATGTTGAGGTACCACATGGGGTTCGTCGCACGCCCGCCCTGGGACGCGACGAGCACCACGCGGTCCCCCTCGCGCAGGAACAGCAGCGGGCTCTCGCGCGGCTGACCGGACTTCCGCCCGATCGTGGTGAGGATGCCGATCGGCGGAGGGGCGCTGAACCGGTTCGATCCGCCCCGCCATTTGTAGCCCAACCGGCCCCCGGTCGCCTTGTATGCCAACGTGTTCAGCTTCGACATCCACTTGATCGCGATCCCGGCCTGCTTGGAATTCAGGTTCTTGAGCTGCTTGTCCGACAGAGGGCGGGAAGGTTCAGGAGTTGAAGCCACGGCGTGCACCTTATCGCGTCAGGAAGGGCCGGATCGAGGCGTTGATGTGGTAGATCTGGGCCCGGCCCGACGGATCGTCGGCGGGGATGAGGAACGTCTCGTCGATGCGGGCGCCGACGCTGCGGCCGCCGAGCTTGGGTCGGGTCGACAGCTCGAATCGCGCACGCACGGTGTCACCGTCGACCGTGAACTCCGGCGTGGAGACCTTCTCGATGACGCGGTACTGCAGGCCCCGATTGAGGCTGCGGCGCAGGTGATCTCCGGAGAAGCCCGTCTTGATGCCGACTTCGACACGGGTACATCCGGGCGCGAACGGCACGTCGTCGGCGCGATGGCTGGCAAGCGCGTCGATGTAGGCCTGCGCCGCTGCGATCCGCTCGGCCTCAGGAACCAGGGCGGGAACGGTCATCAGATGCGCTCGATGATGGTCCCGGTCGACAGCGCGCCGCCGGCGCACATGGTGATCAGGGCCGTCGTCTTGTCGGTGCGCTCCAGTTCGTGCAGCGCCGTCGTGATGAGCCGGCTGCCGGTGCTGCCCACCGGGTGGCCCAGCGCGATCGCCCCGCCGCTGACATTGACGGTGTCCATGTCGGGCTCGTGCACCCGGGCCCAGGACAGCACGACCGAGGCGAACGCTTCGTTGATCTCGGTGATGTCGATGTCGCCGATCTTCATGCCGGCCTTCTCGAGGACCTTGGCCGTCGACTGGACGGGCCCGTCGAGGTGGTAGTAGGGCTCCGCGCCGACAAGGGCCTGGCTGACGATCCGTGCGCGAGGTCGCAGACCATGGGCTTTGGCCACATCCTCGTCCATCCACAGCACCGCCGCCGCTCCGTCGGAGATCTGCGACGACGTGCCCGCGGTGTGGATGCCGCCCTCCATCACCGGGTTCAGTGATGCGAGTCCTTCGAGCGTGGTGTCGCGCAGGCCTTGATCACGGGTGACGGGGGCACGCTCGGACGTGGGCTGCTTGTTCTCGTCGAGCACCGGCGCATCGATGGGGCTGATCTCCCGGTCGAATCGCCCCTCGGCCCATGCCTGCTTGGCCTTGCGCTGCGAGTCGAACCCGAAGCGGTCGATGTCCTCGCGGGTGATGCCGCGACGCTTGGCGATCCGCTCGGCCGCCTCGAACTGGTTCGGCATGTCGATGTCCCACGACTCCGCGCGGATCTTGGCGCGGTCGGGTCCGGCATTGGCGCCAAGCCCCACCCGGCTCATCGCCTCGACGCCGCAGGCGATACCCATGTCGATGGCCCCGGCCGCGATCAGTCCGGCGATGAGGTGGTTGGCCTGCTGGCCGCTACCGCACTGGCAGTCGACGGTGGTCGCCCCGACGTGATCGGGCAGCCCGGCGGTCAGCCAGGCCACCCGGGCGATGTTGTTGGACTGCTCGCCGTACTGGGTGACGCAGCCGCCGATCACCTGCTCGATGTCGTTGGCGTTGACACCGGCCTTGTCGACCAGCGCCTTCTGCACCGCGCCCAGCAGCTCGGTGGCATGCAGTCCAGATAGCCAGCCGTTGCGCTTGCCGATGGGGCTGCGGGTGGCTTCGACGATGACAGGGTTACCCATGGCGTCAGGCTAGAACACGTTTCATTACTCTGACAAGCGACGATGCCACTGTGCCTTTTATCTGCGGTGGGGGCATGTTTTACTGGCACTAGAACACGTTGCAATTGAGGAGCGCTTCCCTATGTCAGGCCCCAACACTTGCCCGATCAGTCCCCACTTCGACTTCTTGGACGCCAGCCTCAATCTCGAGAGGTTGCCCGTCGAAGAGTTGGCCGAACTCCGCAAGTCCGAGCCGATCCACTGGGTCGACATCCCGCAGGGCACCGGCGGGTTCGGGGACAAAGGCTACTGGCTTGTCACCAAGCATGCCGATGTCAAGGAGGTGTCGAAGCGCAACGACATCTTCGGCAGCTCTCCTGACGGAGCCATCCCGACGTGGCCCGCCGACATGACCCGCGATGCGATCGATCTGCAGAAGGCCGTGCTCCTGAACATGGACGCGCCGCAGCACACCCGCCTGCGCAAGATCATCTCCCGCGGCTTCACGCCTCGCGCCATCGGACGTCTCGAGGACGAGCTGCGCTCCCGCGCGCAGAAGATCGCCGAGACCGCCAAGGCTGAGGGGGCCGGTGACTTCGTCGAGCAGGTGTCCTGCGAGTTGCCGCTGCAGGCCATCGCCGAGCTGCTGGGCGTGCCGCAGGACGACCGAGACAAGATCTTCCGCTGGTCCAACGAGATGACTGCCGGTGAGGATCCCGAGTACGCCGACGTCGATCCGGCCATGTCCTCGTTCGAGCTCATCACCTACGCGATGAAGATGGCCGAGGAGCGCAAGGAGAACCCGACCGAGGACATCGTCACCAAGCTGATCGAGGCCGACATCGAGGGAGAGAAGCTCTCTGATGACGAATTCGGTTTCTTCGTCGTGATGCTCGCGGTGGCCGGTAACGAGACCACCCGCAACTCGATCACGCACGGCATGATCGCGTTCTCGCAGAATCCCGACCAGTGGGAGCTGTACAAGAAGGAGCGCCCCGAGAGCGCCGCCGACGAGATCGTCCGCTGGGCCACCCCGGTGTCGGCGTTCCAGCGCACCGCTCTGGAGGACACCGAGCTGGGCGGGGTGAAGATTAAGAAGGGTGAGCGCGTGGTGATGTCGTATCGCTCGGCCAACTTCGACGAAGACGTGTTCACCGACCCGGATCGCTTCGACATCATGCGCAACCCCAACCCGCATGTCGGGTTCGGCGGTACGGGCGCGCACTACTGCATCGGCGCCAACCTGGCGAAGATGACCATCAATCTGATCTTCAACGCCGTCGCCGACCACATGCCCGATCTCAAGCCGGTCGGTGAGCCGGAACGGTTAAAGTCGGGCTGGCTCAACGGCATCAAGCACTGGCAGGTGGATTACACCGGGCAGGGCTGTCCGGTCAGCCACTGACGCATCGAAGACTCGAGGAGGAGTCGGTGGATTTCAGTCCAGACGAGGGTCAGCAGGCTGTCGCCGACGTGGTGACGTCCGTGCTGGACCGCGACAACACATGGGACGCGCTGGTATCCGGCGGCGTGCTGGCGCTGGCCGCACCGGAGCGCCTCGGCGGTGACGGTCTCGGCATCGCCGAGATCGCGACCGCACTGACCGAGATCGGCAGGCACGGCACCATCAGCGCGGCGCCGGTCACCTTGACCACGGCCGCGGTGCTGCTCGACCTGGCTTCCGAATCACAACAGGATCGCTATCTCGCCGAGTTGGCGAAGGGTTCGGTGCTGACTGTGGCGCTGAACGAGCCCGGCGTCTCCCAGCCGGATCGGCCTGCCACCTCGCTGTCGGCGGGCAGGCTCAACGGCACCAAGCTCGGCGTCGGGTATGCCTCTGCCGCGCAATGGTTGGTCGTCACCGCGGATTCGGGCGTGGTGGTGGTACGCAGCGATTCCGACGGCGTGTCGATGACCAAGACGCCGTCGGCCAACGGATCCGACGAATTCGTCGTGACGTTCCGCGATGTCGCAGTCGCCGACGACGACGTCCTCGCCGGCGCCGGTGCGCACCGAGTGAACCAATTGGTGCTGGCCACGTTCGGCGCGTTCGCGGCGGGACTTGTGGCCGGGGCGTTGCGGCTGACCGCAGACTATGTCGCCACCCGTGAGCAGTTCGGCCGGCCGCTGTCGACGTTCCAGACCGTGGCGGCTCAGCTGTCCGAGGTGTACATCGCCTCCCGCACGATCTCGCTGGTTGCGACGTCGGCGGTGTGGCTGCTGTCCCAGGGGCTCGACGCCGATGACGATCTCGCGATCCTCGGCTATTGGCTCACCTCGCAGGCGCCGCCGGCGATGCGGTTGTGTCACCATCTGCACGGCGGAATGGGGATGGACATCACCTATCCGATGGACCGCTACTTCTCGTCGATCAAGGACCTCAGCCGTGTTCTGGGTGGGCCGACGCACCGTCTCGATCTGGTGGGAGCGTAAATGTACATCGAACTGACACCCGAACAGCGGGCACTGCAAGCCGAACTGCGACAGTACTTCTCGACGCTGATCACGCCCGAAGAGGCCGAGGCGATGGAGTCGAATCGGCACAACGAGGCCTATCGCGCGGTCATCAAGCGCATGGGCTCGGATGGCAAGCTGGGCGTCGGGTGGCCCAAAGAGTACGGCGGTCTGGGCTTGGGTCCCATCGAGCAGCAGATCTTCGTCAACGAGGCCAACCGCGCCGACGTCCCGCTGCCTCTGGTGACGCTGCAGACCGTCGGGCCCACACTGCAGGTGTACGGCACCGACGAGCAGAAGAAGAAGTTCCTGCCCGGGATCCTTTCAGGAGACATTCATTTCGCTATCGGCTATTCCGAGCCCGACGCCGGTACGGACTTGGCATCGCTGCGCACCACCGCGGTGCGGCATGGCGATGAATACATCGTCAACGGGCAGAAGATGTGGACCACCGGTGCGCACGATGCCGACTACATCTGGCTGGCCTGCCGCACTGATCCCGAAGCCGCCAAGCACAAGGGCATTTCGATCCTGATCGTCGACACCAAGGATCCCGGCTTCTCCTGGACGCCGATCATCCTGTCCGACGGTGCGCACCACACCAACGCGTCCTACTACAACGACGTCCGCGTGCCCGCCGACATGCTCGTGGGTGAGGAAAACGGTGGCTGGAAGCTGATCACCACCCAGCTCAACCACGAGCGGGTCGGCCTCGGTCCGGCCGGGCGAATCGCCGGAATCTACGACCGGGTCCACGCCTGGGCGTCCAAGCCCGGCTCGGATGGCGTCACGCCGCTCGATCAGCCGGATGTCCGGCGGCTGCTGGGACAGATCAAAGCGATCTGGCGGGTCAACGAGCTACTCAACTGGCAGGTCGCCGCGTCAGGCGAGACCATCGCTGTTGCCGACGCGGCGGCCACGAAAGTGTTTTCCACCGAACGGGTTCAGGACGTGGGCAGGCTGGCCGAGGAGATCGTCGGTGCCCACGGCAATCCGGCCGATCCTGAGACCGGCGAGCTGCTCGACTGGCTGGACAAGATGACCAAGCGCAACCTGGTGATCACGTTCGGTGGCGGGGTCAACGAGGTGATGCGGGAGATGATCGCGGCGTCGGGGCTGAAGGTCCCGAGGGTTCCGCGATGAGCGCTTGCGCGAAGAGCAGAGGGCAGCGATGAGTGATCTGCGCTCGGGCATCGAGCAGATCAAGGCCGAGGGCAAGAGCGAACCGCGTCGGGGTCGAGATCCCGTGAACCAGCCGATGATTCATCATTGGGTGGATGCAATCGGGGACAAGAACCCGATCTACGTCGACGAGGTCGCGGCGCAGGCCGCCGGGCACCCCGGCATCGTCGCGCCGCCGGCCATGATCCAGGTGTGGACGATGGGCGGGCTCGGTGTCGGGCGCTCGGATGACGACCCATTGTCGAAGCTGATGGCGTTGTTCGACGACGCGGGCTTCGTCGGTGTGGTGGCCACCAACTGCGAGCAGACCTACCACCGGTACCTACGCCCCGGCGAAGAGGTCGAGATCCACGCCGAGATCACCGACGTCGTGGGGCCGAAGCAGACCGCACTCGGCGAGGGCTACTTCATCAACCAGCTGATCACGTGGACGGTCGCCGACGGCGAGAAGGTCGCCGAGATGAACTGGCGCATCATGAAATTCGCGCCGCGCGCCGAGGCCGCCCCGGCGGTGCCTGACGATCTCGATCCGGACAAGCTGATGCGGCCGGCATCGTCGAAGGACACCAAGTTCTTCTGGGACGGCGTCAACGCCCATGAGCTGCGTATCCAGAAGCGCCCCGACGGCACGCTGCAGCATCCGCCGGTGCCTGCCGTGTGGGCCGACAAGGCCGACCCCGTGGACTATGTCGTGGCCAGCGGCAACGGCACAGTGTTCAGCTACGTCGTCCACCATGCACCGAAGGTGCCCGGGCGGACTCTGCCGTTCGTGATCGCCCTCGTAGAATTGGAGGAGGGTGTCCGCATGCTCGGCGAACTGCGCGGCGTCGATCCCGCCGACGTGAAGATCGGAATGCCGGTCAGTGCAACATATCTCGACTTTCCAGACAGTGACATCAGCCCGGCCTGGACCCTGTACGCATGGGAGCCGCGAACATGAGTGCCCCGACCGCCCCATCCTACGACGTCGGGACCGTCCTGCCCGAGCTCACGATCTACGCCGACCCGACGTTCATCGTGTCCACCGCCATCGCCACGCGCGACTATCAGGACGTCCACCACGACCGGGACAAGGCGCAGGCCAAGGGATCCAAGGACATTTTCGTCAACATCCTCACCGACACCGGTCTGGTACAGCGTTACCTCACCGACTGGGCCGGCCCCAGCGCGGTGATCCGGTCCATCTCGCTCCGTCTGGGCGTGCCGTGGTACGCCTACGACACCGTGACGTTCCGTGGCGAGGTGACTGCCGTCGACGGCGGATTGGTCACCGCGAAGGTGACGGGTAGCAACAGCCTTGGTGACCACGTGATCGCCACGGCGACAATCAGTTTCGGAGGTGCCCGGTGACCGGCGGCCTGTCCGGGAGGGCGGCGATCGCCGGTATCGGCGCCACCGACTTCTCGAAGAACTCGGGACGCAGCGAGCTGCGGCTGGCGGCCGAGGCGGTGCTCGACGCACTCGACGACGCGGGGTTGGCGCCGTCGGACGTCGACGGTCTGGTGACGTTCACGATGGACTCCAACCTGGAGACCGCCGTGGCCCGGTCCACCGGGATCGGGGACCTGAGCTTCTTCAGCCAGATCGGCTACGGCGGTGGGGCGGCGGCCGCGACGGTCCAGCAGGCCGCACTGGCGGTGGCCACGGGTGTCGCCGAGGTCGTCGTCGCCTATCGCGCATTCAACGAGCGCTCGGAGTTCCGCTTCGGACAGGTGATGACGGGCCTGACCGTGAACGCCGATTCCCGCGGTGTGGAGTACAGCTGGTCTTATCCGCACGGCCTGAGCACCCCTGCCGCGTCGGTCGCCATGATCGCCCAGCGTTACATGCATGAATATGGAGCGACCAGTAGGGATTTCGGTGCGATTTCGGTGGCCGATCGAAAGCACGCAGCGAACAACCCCAAGGCGCACTTCTACGGCAAACCCATCACGATCGAAGACCACCAGAACTCCCGGTGGATCGCCGAGCCGTTGCGCCTGCTGGATTGCTGCCAGGAGACCGACGGCGGTGTCGCCATCGTGGTCACCACGCCTGAACGGGCGAAAGACCTCAAGCACCGGCCAGCCATCATCGAGGCTGCAGCGCAAGGTGCGGGTGCCGACCAGTTCACGATGTACTCCTACTACCGGGAAGAACTCGGTCTGCCGGAGATGGGGTTGGTCGGTGACCAGCTCTGGGCGCAGAGCGGTCTGACGCCTGACGACATCCAGACCGCCATCCTCTACGACCACTTCACTCCCTACACGCTGCTTCAGCTCGAGGAACTCGGCTTCTGCGGCAGGGGAGAGGCGAAGGACTTCATCGCCGGCGGCGCCATCGAGATCGGCGGAAGGCTACCGATCAACACCCACGGCGGTCAGTTGGGCGAGGCCTACATCCACGGCATGAATGGGATCGCCGAGGGCGTGCGTCAGCTCCGGGGCACTTCAGTCAACCAGGTGCCCGATGTAGAGCATGTCTTGGTGACCGCGGGCACCGGCGTGCCGACTTCAGGGCTCATCCTTGGCTGAGGACTCGCTTCGGCAAACTATGACGCCATTGCTCGATGTAACGATCGGCGGAATCCGTCGGGTGTAGCTTCGGCTGAACGCGGCACGCGTTGTCACTATTTTGGCGATTGAGCTCGCGGCGGATTTGCCCTGCTGCACGCGTGTCCATGCCCCCGAGCAGGTCAAACCTGTGAATCCTGCATAACCGTCAATATTGCTTCTCCTTGCGAACGCAACTATTGGGGTTCTTTTCGAAAATCCGCGCTTGACTGCAAATCTAGCAAACTTACATAATATGGGTGCGAACGGATGTTCCCACAGGCATCCGGGGGGAGCGTCGGGCCGTTTCATGCCTGTCGGCACGGTACAAGGGGGCGATCATGGGGTCGGCGATGCACATTGGGGAACCGGAGTCGTCTCGGCAGGGGCCGGCGGTGTCCCGCGCCGGCCGACCATGCTAGGCCCGACGATGACTCAGACGTGGCACACAGTCGGCGGCGCGGTACCCGCGGTGCGTGGGAGCCGGACCGAGAAGCCTCACGCCGACGGCGGGTTGGCCGGCGAGATCTGGGCGCTTCTGGGCAGTGGCAGTGGCGAGCGCGGCGGGCTACCGGTGGCCACCGCGACCTTTCCGGTGAGTGTGCCGATCGCCGACTCCGAGCGACGCCGGGCCCGCCTCGATGGACCCCACTCGGCCGACGGGGCGGATCTGGAGTTGCCGGTCGAGGAGATCCTGATCGTCGATGACTCGAGGCTCCAGCGCGACAATCTCGCGACCATCCTCGCCGGCGAGACGGTGGCGCGCCCCGTCCTGGCATGGAACATCGAGTCGTTGAGCGCTGCGGTGTCGATGTCTCCGCGCGTCGTCCTGTTGAATCTGATGACGTATGAGGCCATCACACTCCTTCACCTCGTACGGCAGCTGTTCCCGGCCGCCAGAGTGATCGTGATCGGAGTCAGCGAGACCGACGAGAACGAGGTCATCGCGTGCGCAGAAGCCGGCGTCGCGGGCTATCACCTTCGCTCAGAGTCACTCGGTGACCTCCGCACGTTGATAGCGCGCGTCGCAGACGGCGAATCACGTTGTCCCACAGTGGTGTCGACGATTCTGCTCAAGCATTTGTCGGCGATGGCCGCGCAGCGGCGATACGGACCGTCAGAACCGGAGTTGACGGCGCGCGAGCTGCAGATCCTCCGCATGCTCGAAGAAGGCCTTTCCAACCGGGATATCGCCGAGCGACTCTGCATCACCCTCCACACGGTCAAGAATCACGTGCACGGCATCTTGAGCAAGCTCGGGGTCCGCACGCGTGCAGAAGCCGCTGCGTTGTCCCGGTCACTTCGTTAGGTTTTCTCCGAGGGACTAGGCGGGTCCACTCGCAAAGATGGCTCCATCGGTCCATGTACGCGAGTCCCTCCCCGGTCGATAGTTGGGGAGCGGGATCTGAGGTACCTCGAGTCCCCGCGCGGACGACGGGGGGGATCACATGGCGGGGCGGCGATACGGACCAACTTGTGCTGCAGCCAGGGTGGCGCGATCGGGGCCGACAGATGAGGAGCGACGCTCGGGGCGCGCCCTCGCGGCCGCCGTTGTTGCCGGCGGGCTGGTGGTGAGCGCGCTTCTGTTCCCGAGTCCCGGCGAGGTGCCCGTGACCGGCCTCCTGGACACACCTATGCGCGGTCGCGACTTCGTGCGTGAATTCTCGGGGCGGGGCACCTCGATAGCCACGAACAACACCGCGGCATCCGAGAAACTCGACCTCCAAGAGCTGCTCCACGTCGTGGAGTTCATCGACAGGAATCCCGCCGCACTGCTGCCGCAGAGCGTGCTGGCACTGACTGGCACCTACGGCCTCGGAAACATCGTGCATCTGTTGACAGCCGTCGAAGTCAGCGGCGTCGCGCCGCGTTCTCCTGCAGAGGTATTCGGTGGCGCCGCGGGCGGACACGGAGGTGGACTCCCCTCGCCGGAGATGTTCCCGCGAGAAGACTGGGCATGGCTGTGGCAACTCCTGCTGAGTCGGCTGCCCGCACACATTGCGGCGGGTATTCCGGCGGTGATCGGTAGCGTGCTGTCTGCGTTGGACCCGGCAAGCGCTCAGACGCTGATGACCTCGATGGCTGCGGTGGCTTTGTCCCTGCCACCGACCTCATCCGTGCCGGCCCCGGCCCCCGCCCCATCGGCTGTCTCCCTACCGGTCGATGTGCCGGGGCCGGCACCCCTGTCCGTCATACCCGCGGAGCCGGCGCCACCACCGCCACCCTCGCCGACCAGCATCCAAATGACCACACCCCCAACGAGTTACGCCCCCCCTCCTCCCGAAGTGCCGCCGGAGTCCAGTGTCGGCACCGTGTCACCTGCAACGCCGACGTCGGTGAGCGCGCCGGTCGACGCCACGCCCACGGCGCCCGACACGGAACCCCACGATGCCATCGTCGAGGTGCACACGCCCACACCGACAGATCACGCCGACGATTCGCTCGGTACCACTCCCACACATTCGGCTGACGACGAAACGTCGAATTCCGGTCCGGAACCGAACCGTTCGGAGGGGATCGACGACCACGACTCGTCAGGTTCATCGGCTGCCAACGGAGGCAGCTCCCCGTCGTCTGACCCGACGGGTGACTAGAAGGTGTTCAGTTTCGGATACGGCGCAGATGACGGCCCCCGCCGGCAACGGTGACCGGCGCGCGCCAGCAGGTCGAAGCGTTCTCGTCGTCGATGACTGCGCGCTCTACCGCGAGGCGCTGGCATCGGCGCTTCTCTCGATGGGAGTCAACCCGATCCGGACCGCCTGGGATCTGCCGTCGCTGATCGGTGCATTGGAATCGACTACACCGCAGGCCATTCTGGTGAACATGGCGACCACCGGGGCGAACACTCTGCTCCGAGCGGCGTGCAGTTTGAGCCCGGATGTTCCGTTGGTAGCCGTCGGCGTCAACGAGGCGGACCCCGACACCATCCTCGCCTGCGCGGCAGCGCGGGTGAAAGCGTTCCACACCAGATCCGAGTCACTGGCCGATCTACTCCTTCTGATCACGCTGGTCGCCCAGGGCAAAGTCGCCTACCCGCCGCAGATCGCAGCAACCTTGCTGGGCCACGGCGCCGCAGGAGCTGGACGTCGGCGAGGACCCATGGATTCAGAGTTGACTGCCCGCGAGATGCAGATCCTGGAACTGCTCGAACTAGGTCATTCGAACCAGGAGATCGCCCAGCGATTGTCCATCGCCGTGCACACGGTGAAAAACCACGTGCACAGCCTGTTGACCAAGCTCGGAGTCAGTAGCCGCGCCGAGGCTGCCGCACTGTCTCCCAGGATGCGGCGCAACCGCAGATCCAGTCGGGGAACTGGTCCGCGGTCTAGTCGAAATTGGCCCTGATGGCCCATGTACGTGGAGATTGACGGGCCCGATAGTTGTGAGGTGAACGGCTAACCAGCCGCGACAGTCGGGGTGACTGGGCGAAGCAAATCACCCGAAAGACAGATCAACTGGCCATCACATCGAGTCGGTGTGTGTTTCTCGGGGGAGGAACTCTTGTCCACTCAGCAGATCATTCGGCAGTCGATCGCCACCTTGCGACATCCCGCATCGCACGAACTCGGGGATCGTGCCGCGGCGGGACTGACCAACCGCTACGGCGTATCGGGCAGATGCGTTGGCGACACCGTGCAATTCCGCGAAGCTCCGAACGCTTCGGGCGCTTCGGAGTCGCGTCTGCTGGTCGTCGATGACTGCGCCCTCTACCGCGAGTGTCTGCTGAGGGTACTGGCCACGCGGACCGGGGTCTCGGCCCGCGGCACCGCGTGGGATTCGACCTCGTTGATCGACAGCATGCAGGCACCACCTGACATCATCGTGGTCAACGGTTCCACCTGTCACGGCGCCGCACTGGTCAGGCAGATCCGGCAGATCGATCCGGCGGTGCGCGTGATCGTCACCGGACTGTCCGAAGCAGACGAGGGTGGCATCGTCGCCTGTGCGGAGGCCGGCGCCGCCGGTTTCCATCTTCGCGCGGAATCGCTCGCTGATCTGCTCGTCCTGATACACGCCGTTGCTGAGGGTCGGCCGTACTGTTCGCCGACAGTATCGGCCATTCTGCTTCGACACATGTCCACGGTGGCTGCACAACGGAGAAGGTCCACGTCGAAAGATCCTGAGCTGACTGCTCGTGAGATCCAGATCCTGCACATGCTGGAATCCGGCCTGGCGAATCGCGAGATTGCCGACCGATTGTGTATCGCGGTCCACACGGTGAAGAACCACGTGCACAGCGTCCTGACGAAGCTCGGCGTCAACAGCCGCGAGCAGGCCGGCGCGCTCGCTCGCAATATGATTGCCTCAGGCGAACTCCCGGCGATCTAGTTCCGGATTCAGGCAGAAGATCGCTCTCAATGCTCATGCATCGCACAGCCCCGTTCCCCGATAGTGAACGTGTGATCGGGGGGTTAGCTCGGATTCGGCGCGGAGGATCGCTGGCAGCGCCATGCCGCGACGTTCGGGCGTCGGTTCCGGGGCGGAAGTTCGAGCGGCGAGGAGATCGGTGATGTGCGGAATCATCGCGTGTCAGACCGATCGGTCGGCGGTCGAGTTCCTCAGGGTCGGCCTGCGCCGACTCGAGTACCGCGGATACGATTCGGTCGGTATCGCCGTGCGGGGTGCCGACGGTAAGGTCGTCAGGCTGCGCACCACCGGACGCACGACCGCCCTGGATCACTTGCTGGACGGGTGGTCTGACCGGCGATACTCCGGGGCCGGCATCGGGCATACCCGTTGGGCGACACATGGTTCGGTGAGCGAACAGAATGCCCATCCCCATCTCGACTGCACCGGTGAGATCGGTGTCGTCCACAACGGGATCATCGAGAACGCCGGCGAGCTCAGGGTCGAACTGCAATCCACGGGCCACGTCTTCAGCAGTGACGTCGACAGCGAAGTGTTGTGTCATCTGATCGAAGAGGAGCGGCTGGTCGGCGGTGACCTGGCGCAGGCGGTGCAGAAGGCGCTCGTGCGGGCCGATGGATCATGGGCCATCGCTGTGCTGGACGGAGCGAGCGGTCGAATCGTCGTGGCAGCACAGGGTTCTCCGCTGCTTGTGGCGCATACCGATATCGGTGTCTTCGCCGCCAGTGACATCGCGGCAATTGCGGACTGGACGCAGGAGTTCCGAGTCCTCGACGACGGAGATGTCGTCGACCTGTACGCCGGCGGGTCGTGGGCTGGCACCGGGGCCTCGGCCTCGGCGCCGGTGCTGCGTCGCCCGTGGGCTGGGGATGCCGTCGATGCGACCGGATACGCCGACTACATGTCCAAAGAAATCGACGAGCAGCCGGCAATGGCGGAACGGCTGCTCGATGCCATGGCTGATGCGATCGCTGACGGAAGTCTGTGGCATCAAACAGGATTGCCTGCATTCGAGCGCCTCCAAGTCCTCGGATGCGGGACCTCGTTGAACGCCGGGTCGGTGATCGGAAATCTGGTGCGCTCACTAGGCGGGATGCCGGTGACAACGGTCGTCGCAAGTGAGGCGGCCGAAGAGATTCCCGAACGGAATCAGCTGTGCCTGGCCATGAGCCAGTCCGGGGAGACCGCGGACGTACTGCGTGCGCTGCAGGCGCGCGGAAGCGCCCAGGTGCTTGCCCTGACCAACAACACCTACAGCACGCTCGCTCGAGTGTCTGACGCGACGGTGGGATGTTGCGCCGGGCCGGAAATCGGGGTGGCTGCCACGAAGACGTTCATGGCGCAGGTGATCACCGGTGTAGCGCTGATGATCTCGGCCCTGGTGGCATCGAGTCGACTACCCGCTGCGGAGGCCGTCCGCCTAGTCGACGAGTTGCGTCGGTTACCTGATCAGCTGGCGGCGGCGTATGTGCAAGCTCGACGCGTCGTCCCGCGGCTCGTCGACGAACTCGGCACGGCCGACGGATTCGTCTTCATAGCTCGCGGGCACAGCTTGCCGTACGCGGCAGAAGGTGCTCTGAAGCTCAAGGAACTGACCTACCTGTGGGTTGAGCACTGTCCCGCGGGAGAACTCAAGCACGGGCCGCTGGCGCTGGTCACTTCAGGAACCCCCGTTGTGGTGGTGGACAACGGTGAGTCGAAGCTCGCCGGCAACATCGCAGAAGTGAGTGCGCGCGGCGGGCAAGTGATCACCATCGGGGCTGGCGACAGCACGATCCCGATCGAGTGCACCACGGCCGCACCCTGGGGCCCCATCGCGGCAACTCTTCCGCTTCAGGTGCTTGCCCACGACCTCGCGGCGGCGCTGGGGCGCGACGTCGACAAACCGCGCAACCTCGCCAAGTCGGTGACGGTCGAATGACGAACCAGACCTATGCGCCCGGTGACCCGCGCGCGGTCGAGCGCCTCTGCCAGACCGACGTGATCGAGGACTTCGCCACGGCCACACGCAATGCGGGGGACCGAACCGCGCTCGTCCACAACCGGACTGCCGTCACCTATCGCGAATTCGCAGAGCAGGTCCGAGAGATCGCTGCGGCCTGCCGGCCACCGCGCACCGACGCTGTGGATCGCATCGCGGCGCTGGTCTCGCACACACCAGCCGCTGCGTCGACCCTGTTGGGCGTCCTGTCGGCCGGTCTCACCTACTGCCCGATCGACGCCGCGCTGCCCGCTGAGCGCATCCGTAACATGATGTCGGCGTTGGGAGTAGACCGTGTTCACGCGGCATCACAGCCCGCCAACCCGCTGGCCGGCCTGCCTGTCGAGGAACTGCAGGCCGCCGGCGCCCCGAGCGACCGTGCGCCGATGCAGACCCGATGGATACCCGACGACGGGGCTTATGTGCTGTGTACGTCGGGCTCGACCGGTACCCCGAAGCCGGTCGTCGTGTCGCGGCGCGCCCTGGGTGTCACAGTTGGCGCCCTGCGCGATCTGTTCGAGCTGACACCGACCGACCGTGTGCTGCAGTTCGCTTCTCTGGGTTGGGATACCTGTTTGGAGGAGATCCTGCCGACTTTGACGTCCGGGGCGGCACTCGTCTTCGACGACCGCGCGCACCGCGGTTCGTTTCCGATGTTCTTGCGCATGCTCGCCGAACAAGCCGTAACTGTCGTCGATCTGCCGACCGCGTTCTGGCACGAGCTGGTGCGCTTCCTCGACGAAGAGAACGCTGTGCTTCCGGCGTCGGTGCGCCTCGTCGTGATCGGCGGTGAGATGGTCGACCCGACTCGCCTGCGGCAGTGGGTCGCGCTCGGTATGGACCACGTCCGTTTGCTGAACACCTTCGGATGTACCGAGACGACGATGATCACCCACGCTGTCCAGTTGTCCGGTGAGGGCACCGAGATCGGCGTCAGTACTGCCGAGGATGCTCCCATCGGAAGGCCACTGCCGCATGTCGTCGACCACATCACCGACGAGGGTGAACTCCTGGTTGCCGGGCCGGGGGTGGCCAGCGAGTACCTGGGGATGCCTGAACAGACCGCTGCCGCCTTCTCGTTCGCTGATCACGGTTGCGGACAGATGCGCTGGTTCCACACCGGTGACGTCGTGGTCCGTGACCGGCACGGGATGCTCCACGCACGCGGACGGGCCGACGAAGAACTGAAAGTTCTCGGGGTGAGGGTGCACCCAGCCGAAGTGGAAGCGCATCTGAACTCGCACCCATCGGTGACGGCTGCTGCGGTAGTCGGCGAGCGGACGGTGGTCGGCAAGTTTCTTGCCGCATATGTCGTTGCGCGACAACCGGTGACGGCCCAAGACCTGAAGCGATACCTGAGCGGAAGGCTCCCCAGGCAGTTCGTTCCTACACGGATCACATTCGTGAGCGCGCTCAAATACACCCAGAGCGGCAAGGTCGATCGCGCGGCAATCCGCCGCACCGTCACAGACATGAGCGAAGGAGTCAACCCGTGAATTCCGAACATGCCGCAACCATTGTCGCAATCTATCGTCGCGTCCTCGAAAAAGCCTCGGTCACCGAGGATTCCGACTTCTTCGAGCTCGGCGGGGACTCCTTGCTGGCCACGCGGGTCCTCAGCGCGATCGCCCGTGATTTCGGAACCGAACTGACCTACGACGACATCGTCGACAACCCCACTCCGCGGGACCTCTGCGCGGTCGTCATGGGAGCCGTGGCATCGTGAGCACGCCGAGCGACCACGTTCTCGTGGTCGGTGCCGGCCTGGCCGGACTGACAGCGGCAGTCGAACTGAGCCGCGCCGGCGTCGAGGTCACCGTGCTCGAAGCCCGCAATCGAGTGGGTGGCCGGATGGACGGTGTGCGGGTCGCGCCTGGCGTCGTCGCCGATGGCGGGGCGGCCTATCTGGGCGTTCGGCACACCGAGCTGTTGGCCCTGATCGACGAGCACGACCTCTCCCTGGCGTCCACCCAGATGAAGGGGGACAGCACCTTCCTGATCGGCGACACGTGTACAGCTACGCCGGGTCGGGTGCCACCGTTGAATGCCGTCGCGCTCGGGGACCTGTTCGATCGGCTCGACGATCTCGTCAGCGCAATCGACCCGGACGCCCCCTGGCATTCTTCCGGCGCGGCCCTCCTCGACCGCCAGACGGCCGACAGCTGGCTCGACGGTGAGGCGCCGCGCCCTGACGCGCGAACCTTCTTCCCGCTGTTCCTCGGCGAGATGATGGCCGCGGATCCTTCGTCGATCTCGGCGCTGCACATGGCGTTCTACCTCAAATCCGGCGGAGGAATCCGATATCTGAACGCCTTCGAAGGGGGCGCGCAGCAGTGGCGAATCGACGGTGGCGCTCACCTGTTGTGCACGGCGCTCGCCGAACAGCTGGCTGGTCGGGTGCGGCTGAACCAACCGGTCCGAGCGATCGATCAGGACGACGGCGGCGTGACCGTGACGTGCGACCCGGGCCTCGACGGCATGGCGACCGTCTACTCCGCGGCGCACGTCATCGTCGCCGTCCCGCCACTCTTGGCGCAGCGCATTCACTTTCGACCGGCTCTGACGACGCCGCGGGCGAGCGCGGTCACCGGCCGCGGCTGCGCCGTCAAGGTCCATCTGGGCTACCCGGCCCCCCTGTGGCGGCAGCTGGGCCGATCAGGGTGGTCGGTCAGCACAGAGGGGCCGTTGTTGTCCACTGTCGATGATTCACCACCCGACGGCTCTGCGGGCGTGTTGACCGGGTTCGTCACCGGCGCAGCGGCATCGGCGTTCTCCTCGATGTCGGCCGGCGATCAGCGCAGCGCGGTGCTCGCTCATGTCGACCGACTCTTCCCGGAGTTACCCGCACCGACGACCTGCACGGTGACGGACTGGTTGTCCGAGGAGTACTCGCGCGGCTGCTATGCGGCGCTGTTCGGTCCTGGCGACTGGCTCGCGCTCGGGCCGACGCTCACTCGGCCGCACAGCCGTGTCCACTGGGCCGGTACGGAGACGAGCCTCGAATTCTTCGGTCTGATGGAGGGCGCGATCAGGTCAGGACGACGCGCTGCCGCAACCGTACTCGCCGGCACCGAACAGGTGACCTCTTCCCGGAAGGTGCTGACTCCATGACCACACTGGCCGGCGCAGAACACATCGACGACCGCACCGCTCCCACGCGCCAACCCTACTGCTACCGGCGCCGAGAGCTCGTCGAACCCGACTGGCGCCGGTACCCAGGATGGGCGGGGGTCACCGAGGCCGAATGGCGGAACCCGCAATGGCAGCGCGCACATTCAGTGAAGACCATCGGTCAATTGCGGTCAGTCCTGGGCGGTCTCGTCGACGAGGCATTCTATCTCGACCTCGACATGGACCAGCGCCAGCGCGCGACCATGTCGATGCTTCTGCCTCCTCAGTGTCTGAATACCATTGCCCCCCAGGTGGAGACACGGCCCGGTGTTCTCACCGAGGCGTTCTACGCCGATCCTATTCGCCGGTACATGCTGCCCGTCCTCAGCGATCGGCACACCGAATGGTGCTCCCACCCCTACGCTGAGCGTGACTCGCTCCACGAAAGCGACATGTGGGCGGTCGAGGGCCTGACGCATCGGTATCCGACGAAAGTACTCGCCGAACTCCTGTCGACCTGCCCGCAATACTGCGGACACTGCACGAGGATGGATCTGGTCGGAAACTCGACGCCGGCAGTGACCAAGGCGAGACTCACCCTGGCGCCCGCCGACCGGCAGGAACGGATGCTCGAGTACTTGACGGCCACACCGTCGGTGCGTGATGTCGTGGTGTCGGGCGGTGACGTCGCCAATGTGCCGTGGCCACGGCTGGAGACGTTCCTTCGGCGGTTGCTGGAGATCGACACCATTCGCGACATTCGGCTGGCCACGAAAGCCCTTGGTGCGCTGCCGCAACACTGGTCGCAACCGAACGTGGTCGACGGTGTCGGTGCGGTCGCGCGGCTGGCTGCTGCGCGGGGGGTCAACCTCGCCGTGCACACCCACATCAATCACGTGCAGTCGGTCACCCCCCTCGTCGCGGCTGCCGCCAGGGGCCTTCTCGACGCCGGGGTCAGAGACGTGCGCAATCAAGGTGTGCTGATGCGCAGGGTCAACGACACCCCCGAAGATCTCCTCGACCTGTGTTTCGCGCTCCAGGGAGAGGCGAACATCCTGCCCTACTACTTCTACATGTGCGACATGATCCCGTACGCCGAACATTGGCGTACGCCACTCTGGCAGGCTCAGCAGTTGCAGCTGTCGATCATGGGCTACCTCCCGGGCTTCGCCACTCCGCGAGTTGTCTGCGATGTTCCGTACGTCGGCAAGCGGTGGGTGCACCAGGCGGTCGAGTACGACCGGAACCTCGGAATCTCCTACTGGACGAAGAACTATCGCACCGTGCTCGACGGCTCCGACGCCGCAGCGCTCGATCGCGTCTACCCGTTCTACGACCCGATCGACACCTTGCCCGCAGTCGGGCGCGGCTGGTGGAAGCAGAACATGGACACAGAGGCACTCGATGATGCCGGCGCATGAAGCTGCCGGCCGACAAGCGAGTAGGAGGCTCCGCCGGGTTCAGCTCGCTCCGATCACCGATGCGGACGTCGCGGACGTCGCGGAGTTCCTTCACGTCCACCACAACAGCCGCGTCCCGTGGCGCCTCGCGTTCTCGGCGGTTCCGTGGTCGGTGCAGGCGCCCAACCACGGATTCTTGCTCCGCGATGCGGGCCGGGTCGTCGGCACTCTGTTGGCCCTGTACTCCGAACGTCTGGTGGCCGGCCGAACAGAGCGGTTCTGCAATCTGGGTTCGTGGTGCGTGCTGCCTGATTACCGTTCGAGCAGCCTGTCCTTGCTCGACGCGCTCCTCGCACAGGAGGAGTTCCATTTCACCGTTCTGTCACCCAACGAAGGTTCACAGGAAATCCTCGCCTGGCTGAAGTTCCGGCCGATGAACTCCTCGGCGGTGGTCGTGCCCCATCTGCCTCTGCCGACACCCGGCCGGACGTTGGTCGTCGACTACCCGCCCAGCATCGAGAAGCTCCTGGCGCCTGCTGATCTCGTGCTGTACCGCGATCACGTCCGGGCCAGTGCGGCGCGTCACCTCGTCATCGTGCGCGAAGCGCGCAGCTGCTACGTGATGTACCGAGAGTCGCGCCACACCAGCGGGGCGCGCCTGGCTGTGCTGCTCAGGGTCAGCGATCCCGACGTGTTCCACCAAGCCCTGATACCGCTCACTCGTCACCTGCTGCTTCGGCACGGCCTGGTGGCCACCATCGCCGATCTGCCCTTGATCACGCGCAAGCCCCGGCTGGCCATCACAGTGCAACGGCGGCCACGAATGTATCGAAGCGCCACGTTGTCACCCGAGCAGATCGACGAACTCTACAGCGAGCTCGTCTGCGTTCCTCTTTGAGCGCAGTCCGCCGGTATTCCGGTCGTTGCATGCGCGGGTGGCGGCTGATGTTGCCGATGACGAGAGCCACTATTCGCCACGAGGACGCGGGGTTCCGTTCGCCGGAGTCAGCGGCCGGATGCCCGCCCGTTGAGTATCTGAATCGAACGGATGACGAGTGCCGAGGCTCGTTGCCCACGGGAGCGATCCGCAGGGCGCGTCGTCGTCGCAACTGATCGGCCCGTGTCCTGGGGGAACGGTCGATGTGGTTGCGGCGACATGTCAAACCTCCTCCCGGAGAACTAGTTCCACGATCCACACCAAAGATGGCCCCGACGGTCCATGTACTGCGCGCAGTCCGCACCGGATAGTTGAGAAGTGTTCGAGACGTTAGCTGCGCATGCCGATCCCGAATCGCTGGCGCGACAACGGTGGGGAAACGTTTACGGAAAGCGTTGCAGCATGCGATCACTGGTCACCGGCGCCGCCGGATTCATCGGGTCCGCACTGGTCGACCGTCTACTGGCAGAGGGGCACCAGGTCATCGGGATCGACAACTTCAGAACGGGCGAGAGGACGAACCTGGACAACGCCTTCGCGCGCAACGCGGTGGAACCCGGCCGGTTCCGGCTGATCAGTCTCGACATTCAGGCACCCGAACTGATCGGAGTCGTCGAGGGCGCCTGTCCGGACACGATCTTCCATCTCGCCGCCCAGTCGGATCCGGCGGCCTCGGTCTCGGATCCGCAGTTCGACGTGCGCAGCAACGTGCTGGGGACGATCAATCTGTGCGAGGCGAGCCGGCTGGCCGGCGTTCGTCGAATCGTCTACACGAGTTGCCAAGACACCGTCTCCGGTGATCTCCAGCCGCAGCGGCCTGGTGACGAGGCGGCTGCGCACCCATCTCCGAACCGTGCGGCCAAACTGGCCGCAGAGATGTATCTGCAGACCTACGCGCAGATGTACGACTTGTCTCCGATCTGCTTGGCATTGGCCGACGTCTACGGGCCGCGGCAGCGGCCACGCGGTTCAGGAAATCTCGTCGCGGCCTTGGTGGGTGCGATGATCACCGGCGTCCCGTACGGCATCCGACGCGACAGCGCGGACGGGCGTGACTACGTCTACATCGACGATGTCGTCAATGCGCTTCTGCTCGCTGGATCGGCACCGATCGATGCCGCCGGCAGGTATCACATCGGTACAGGCCGATTGACGCCCGCTGCACACGTGTACGCGCTGATCGCGGCTGCACTCGACGGGGCTCCGATACCGGAGACTTGCGCTACGCCGGTGCGCGGCTCGACGGCCGAGCACGTCCTGGGCTGGCGGCCTACGACCGGACTCGCCGAAGGTGTCCACCGCGCCGTCGAATGGTGGTGCAACGTACTGGAACCCGAGTCGGTCGCGGTGAGTGACGCTGAGACAGTCGAGCTGGCAGGTTAGCGATGGCCAGTCCAGAGGTGGTCAGTCGAGCGCACGGCGGGGGATTCACCGGCGTAACGCGGCGCCGCCGCAGCCGCGATCCGTTGCCGATCGGCGCCGAAACATCCCCGCACAGAACGACTCCTGCTGACAAGCGACCTCCGGCAGTGATCGATCGTCTCCGGTGGCAGGGGAGCTATGCCGGTCGGCTTCTCGGCGTCGACATCGCGGTGGTCACCACCACCGTGATGCTCGCCCAGTACCTGAGGTTCAGGAACAGCTCTGACTCCGCCGAGGTGGCGAGCGGATACGTGACGGCATGCTCCATTCTCGTCGCCACTCTGTGGTTGTCGGCGCTGGCGGGCTTTCGTACCCGTTCACCCAAGATCATCGGTACCGGACTCGAAGAGTACCGCCGGCTCTGCGCGGCGTCATTCGCCACCTTTGGGGCGCTGGCGATCGCGGAACTCCTTCTGAAGCTGGAGATCTCACGTGGCTACCTCGCCGTGGCTCTCCCCGGGGGGATCATCGGTCTGCTGCTCGGCCGGTGGCTCGGCCGCAAACACCTGTCCCTTCGGCGCTCTGCGGGCGCCTGCCGAACGGCTGTGCTCGCGATCGGCGACTGCGCGTCAGTGTCACACCTGGTGGCGGAACTCACCGCCGATCCGAACGACGGCTACCACGTGGTCGGCGTCTGCATCCCCGGTTATGACCCGGATCGGACCACGTACCTCACCGTCGGGGACCATCAGCTGCCCGTCGTCGGCGGCGAGAGCCACGCGTTGTCGGCGATCACGTCCTGCGGTGCCGACACCGTCGCCATCGCCGCCACCGGGCAACTCGGGGTCCCTGCGCTCCGCAGGCTCATCTGGGAACTGGAGCCCCTGGGAGTCGACCTGATGGTTTGCCCCGGCGTGATGGACGTGGCGCTGTCGCGTCTGGTGATGCGACCCATCTCGGGCCTGCCGTTACTGCAGATCGAGAAACCACAGTATCGAGGAGCCAAAAGATTCCAGAAGCGGGCATTCGACTTCTGCTTCGCGTTGGCCGCTCTGATCGCGACGTTCCCGGTGCTCGTGGTGGCGGCAGTCATGGTCAAACTCACCAGCAAAGGGCCGGTGTTCTACTGTGCCGAACGCATCGGCATCGACGGGCAACCCTTCTCGATGCTGAAGTTCCGCACCATGATCGCCGATGCCGACCAGCACATCGACAACTTGATCGCCAGCAACGAAAGCGACGGTCTGCTCTTCAAGATCCGCGAGGATCCGCGCGTCACACCGGTGGGTCGGATGCTGCGGCGATTCAGTGTCGACGAGCTGCCACAGTTCATCAATGTGCTCAAGCAGGAGATGAGCGTCGTCGGGCCGCGCCCGCCGCTGCGGCGCGAGGTCGAGGCGTACGACTGCGACGTCTTACGCAGGCTCCTCGTGAAACCCGGCGTCACGGGCCTGTGGCAGGTCAGCGGCAGATCGGACCTGTCATGGGACAAGTCGGTGCGACTCGACCTGTCCTATGTCGACAACTGGTCGATGATCGGCGACCTGGTGATCATCGCCAAGACCCTACGAGCAGTGGTGCAGCGCAGAGGTGCCTACTGATGGCGGCGTGCGCGGACCGCGAATTCACCGTCCGGCCAAGCGATCCGACAACGGCCGGTCATGAGCACATCACATCGACGAGGGGCCGGACATGAATGCACAAGTGGCGCGCTATATCGACCAGGTTCGGCGGCGCTGGTGGGTGGTGATTCTGGTCTCGGCGATCACCGTGTTCACCACGGCGATGACGGCAGATGACCGTTCGCAATACGTCGGCAAGGCGCTGCTCGTCCAATCGTCGCCCGGCCAGAGCCCCGAGCAGGACGCGACAATGGCGGTCGGATACTCGACGCTGTTCAACGAGCCGTCGACGACGAGCCGGCTCAGGGCAGCCGCCCAGATCCCCGACTCCGTCACCTTCACAGCGAGCACGGTGGCGGCGAGCCCCATCCTCACGATCGAGGCGACGGCCGACGATCCTGACGTCGCTCAGGCCTCAGCGCAGCGGATGGCCGCAGCCTTCCGCGAGGACATCAACTCGGTACGGCGAGCCGGATACACAAAGGAACTCAAAGACACACAACAGCAACTCGACTCGGCGCAGAGACATCCTCAACCCGATGGCAGCATGAACCCTCTTGTGCCAATTCTGCAGGCCCGACTGGATGCCATGCGTGCTGATGGCGCCAGCCGCCTGCAGGATCTCCAACCACGGGCCGGTGTCACCAAGATCGATCCGAAGATCGCGTCCCAGCTCCTGTCCGGGGCGGTGGGGGGCGCCTTCCTCGGTGTTCTCGCAGCCCTCGGCCTGGGCGCACTGTCGCGGCGAGTGCTGCACGCAGACGACGTCCTGGACAAGACGGGCGTCGAACCGCTGGTCGACATCCCCCGCGGTGGTTCGCCCTCTGCGAGCCGCCTGCGGGAGAGCAGGCTCCGTGTGCTGGCGAATTACCTCAGCGTGCAGGACTTGCCGAAGTCGGCAGTCGTGGCTCTCACCGATTGCCGCGGCGCGGAAGCCGCACAGGAGATTGCCGAGAACCTGGCGCGGTTGTCGGCACAACAGGGGCGGCGCACGGTGCTCGTCTACGCCGACAACGACATCACCCGTGCTGCAGGTCGTCTCGGCTTCAACGACGTGCTCGCCAACAGCAGTCTGGTCAATGACGCGTTGATCGATGGCGCCGTCGGTTCGCTGCGCATCCTTCCCGCGGGAACTGTTGTCGCCGACAGGTTCCCGCTTTTGAGCCGCGAGCGGATCGACGCCGTTCTCGACGAGTTGCGCGTCGACAACGACCACATCGTGATCGCCGCCCCGCCCATCGACGACATCATCGATTCCGCACCGATCTTCGCAGCGGCCGACTTCACCCTGATCACGGTCGGAATGAGGCGGTCACGTTTCGGGGACGTCGCCGCCGCAGCGGCGGCGCTCGCCGACGCGCACGCGCACCTCCTGGGCGCCGTACTCGCCGAAAGTGGTCCAGCGAAACGCGATCAGCTCACGGCTCGCCCCCATTCGAGCGGTAACCAGCCTGCTGTGGGAGGCCCGCAGCGATGACGTCGTCGACTTTCGTCCGTGGGCCCACCGCGACCGGCTGGGTGTCACACGCCGGGGCCGTGGTTGTTGTGATCGCTGCCGCAGCGGTGGCGGTACACAGCGGACCGGAGTTCGGTCAGGTAGCGCTCCTGGGGGCGGTCGCGCTCGCCGTCGGTATCAAAGCTCTGCGCAGTCCCAGCCTCGCAGTGCTGATTCTGATCTTCGCTACGTTCCTACGGCTTCCCAGATCTCCGGAAGTCGTTCTGCCGGTGGAACCGTGGTTGATGGTGTTCGCCATCGTGGTGGTTGCGACCGCGGCGTGGATGGTGCGGACCAACGAGCGACGTCGCGGTATCGGTGTCGTCGAATGTGCGATGGTGATGTACCTGCTGTGGAACTTCTACTCGATGGTCGCTCCGCACCAGTATCCGGCAATCGATCCGCACTCGGGCGAACCGCTGCCGGTATTGCGGTTCATCGTCATCACGACGCTCATCCCGTTCGCCGCATATGCCGTGGGGCGCTTCACCTTCGATCGCGTGCAGCATGTACGTGCGCTGTTGTGGACCCTGTTGTCGGTGTCGGCGTACTCGGCGGCGGTCAGCATCATGCCGGCCGTCGGACTCGGAGCCTGGGTGTGGCCCCGCTACATCGTCACGAGCCCCGCATGGGAAGGCCGTGCCGTCGGCGTGTTCAACCAGCCAGTCGTCAACGGCATGGTGCTCGTGCTCGGCTTCGCGATCGCGACGACTTTGGCGAGCCGCCGCGGTGATCCCGGATGGCAGAGGTGTCTGGCATTCCTGATCGCGGTCGGATGCGGCGCCGGCATCTACCTCACCTATACCCGCGCCGTCTGGCTCAGCGCACTTGTCGTCCTCCTCCTCGGGGTCTGGTTGGCGCGCGGCATCCGTACCGCGTACCTCGGCGTGCTAGGGGTGGTGTTCTCCGTGGTCGCGATCAACTGGTCGCGGTTCACCAGCAGTGACCGCACGCGCGGAGGCGTCACATCGGAAAGCGAAATCGATTCGAGGCTCAACGATATTCAAACTGCGTTGTGGGCGAGGACGCAGGAGCCCCTCACTGGCTGGGGCATCGGCCGGTTCCCGGTAGTGAATCGGTACCACCATCAGCAGTGGTCACCACAGGTGCCCTGGATCAGCGGATACGGAGAGGCATCGCACACCAATGAGCTAGGACTGCTCGCGGAGCTCGGAATCATCGGCTTGGCTCTGTGGCTCGGTGTTCTCGTCCTGATCGCTTACCGGTTGAAAGAAGCGTACCGAGCTCTTCCTGACCATGAATTGACCGGCACGCCGCTCGTCGTCATCGGCGCCATGGCGCTCACCATCCTCGTCTGCACTGGTCTCACCGTTGACCTGCGCTACTTCGACTTCCCCATCCTGGTCACATTTCTCATCGCCGGAGTAGCGGTCGGGTGGGCCGATCGCGCGGCACAGGGACCTGCCGCCGTGGAGGCGACCCCTCGTATCGGGAGCGTGGCCCACCATGTCTGAGCGGTCTGCGCTGTGGGTGTCCACCAGCACGGGGACGCGGGGCGGTGTCGCCACCTACGTCCGCACGATGCAGCGGACACCCCTGTGGCAGAACTGGAACATTCGCCACGTCACCACTCACCGCGACGGCACGGCTGTTGTGAAGATGGCGTCGTTCCTCGCCGGCTGTCTGATCTTTCTGACAGAGGTGTACCTTCGCCGGCCCCACGTCATTCACTTGCACACAAGCATCCGTGGCAGCTTCCTCCGTAAGGCCGTTCTGCTCTGGGCCAGCCGGCCGTCGGGAGTGCCCGTGGTCATGCACATGCACGGGTCAGGGTTCCCCGGTTGGTACGAGAACTCACCGCGTGTGCTGCGAGCACTCATCCGCTCAACGGTCGAACGGGCGGACGCCTTCGTGACACTCGGCGAGAAATGGTCCGAGCAGGTCCAGATCATCGCGCCGGGCGCGCGAATCAGGAGCATTCCGAACGCGATTTCGCTGGCGCGACGAGCGGAGCCGGCGGACCCGGGTGACCCCGTGCACGTGCTGTTCCTCGGCCGAATCGGTGACCGCAAGGGCACTTTCAGGTTGCTCGATGCGTGGGCCAAGCTCGTCTGTGAGCCGGACTTCGTCAGCGCACGAGGGCTGGCGGCTTGCCTGACGATCGCCGGGGACGGAGAAGTCGAGCGGGCGCGCGCACATTGCCGCCACCTGGGCCTGCACGACAGCGTCGTGGTGAGCGACTGGCTCTCGGAACAAGAGACCGCCGCGTTGCTGGGTACCTCGCAGATCTTGGTCTTGCCATCGCGCAGCGAAGGACAGCCCATGGCCGTCCTGGAGGCGATGGCGCGCGGCCTGTGCGTGGTCGCCACTGACGTGGACGGATTGCCCGAGATGATCGGTGACGGTTGCGGTGTGCTGATCCCCCCCGACGACACGGAGGCGATCCTTGCCGCCGTGAGAAACGTCGTCCACGACGCGGACCTGCGCGAGGCGTGCGGTGCATCGGCTCGCGCCCGTGTCAGAGATCGGTTCGACGTGCGCGCCATCGCGTGCGCTGTCGACAGCCTGTACCGGGAGGTGTGTCGATGAATGGGCGACCGATTCGGGCGCTGTTCGTGGTGCCACAGCTTAAACATGGTGGTGCCGAACGGCACCTGACCACATTACTGCCGCGTCTCGATCCAGCTCGCGTGCTACCGACCGTCGTCTGCCTCGGGGGTGAGGGTGAGTTGTACGCCGAGCTGCGCGCCGCAGGTATCAGCTCGACGGTCTTGCCGCTGGGCAAGCGGCGTGCCTGGCGCGCACTGCGCGAACTGGTGACGATCATGCGGCAACAACGGCCAGACGTCGTGTCGGTGTGGGGCTACAACGCAGAGACGTTGGGACGCATCGCCGCTCGAGGGACGGGCGTGTGTCACTCGATCATGTGGGTGCACAACGCGACCGAGATCACGACTCGTGGACCGGTGCAGCGCACCGTCGACCGAGTACTGATCCGTTGGACCAGTCGCTACTTCGGCGTGAGCGAATCGCAGCGCCCGTTCCTGGTCCAGCAACGCAAGTATCCGGCCGACCGGATCGAGATCATCCGCAACGGCGTCGACCTTCTGACTTTCGACGAGGGGACGGATCGAGAACCGCTCGGCGAATTCGGGATCCCCCACGGTTCGCCGGTGGTGGCCGCCGTCGCGGCGCTTCGCCCCGAGAAGGACCACGTGACGCTGCTGCACGCCGCCCGCAGGGTCATCGACAGGCTCCCGGAAACGCGGTTTCTCCTCGTCGGTGACGGCGAGTGTCGCCCACACCTTTCCAGGCTGTGCGACCAGCTGGGTATCGCGTCGAAGGTGCACTTCGCGGGGGCACGCGACGATGTCGGACGGCTGCTGCGAGCAAGTGACGTCTTCACGCTGACCTCGACGACCGAATGCCTGCCGATCGCCTTGCTCGAAGCGATGGCATGCGGGCGGCCCGCGGTGTGCACCGCAGTCGGCGGAATGACCGAGGTGGTCGTCGACGGCGTCACAGGATTCCTCGTACCGCGAGGCGATGCCGCGCAACTGTCCGACCGACTCGTCCACCTCCTGTCAGACCCGCGCGCAGCACATCGCATGGGTCGCGCAGCGCGCCGTCGTGTCGAAGAGGCCTACGCGCTGGACCGCAGCGTCGAGGCGACCCAGCTGGCGCTCGAGCAACTCGTGTCCACCCGGTGAATGGAGTCAGATCATGAAGCGACACATCGTGATTCTCGTGGAGAACCTCTCGGTTCCCTTCGACCGCCGCGTGTGGCAGGAGGCGAAAGCCCTCACCGACGCGGGGTTCAAGGTCACTGTCATCTGCCCGACTGGTAGCCACCAGGACAGCGAGGTCGAGGCCGATATCGACGGAGTCAGGATCCTGCGCTACCCGTTGCGCCCGGCCGCAGGTGGGCCGAAGGGATACCTTCGGGAGTACAGCGTTGCGTTGTGGCACACACTGCGGCTCGCGCTCACGGTGCGCCGGCAGGGCCGCATCGACGTCATCCAGGCGTGCAATCCTCCCGATCTCCTGTTCCTGATCGCCTTGCTGCTGCGTCCGGGCGGCACCCGCTTCGTGTTCGACCACCACGACCTGGTGCCTGAGCTGTTCCTCTCCCGCTTTCCTGGCAAGGGGCGGGTCCTGTACCACTTGACCCGCTGGGTCGAACGCATGACGTTCGCCGCCGCCGATGCCGTCATCTCGACCAACGAGAGCTATCGGCGGGTGGCGATCGAACGGGGTGGGATGCGGCCCGAACAGGTGGTCGTCGTGCGTAGCGCGCCGGACCTCACCCGCTTCGTACCCCAGCCGCCCGACAGCGCTCTGACCGCCGGGAAGCCTCACCTGCTCGCCTACCTGGGGGTGATGGGTCCCCAGGATGGCGTCGACTACGCGCTCCGCGCCGTGCGCATCCTGCGTGACGAACTCGGACGCAACGACTTTCACTGCGTCTTCATGGGTGCCGGCGATGCCTTCGACGACCTGGCCAAGCTCAGCGCAGATCTCGGAATCACCGACATCGTCGAGTTCCCCGGTCGCGTATCCGACGAGTTCGTCGAGCGCTGCCTGTCCACCGCTGATGTGTGCCTGTCGCCGGATCCGTCGAATCCGCTCAACGACGTCTCGACGATGAACAAGGTGGTGGAGTACATGGCGATGGGGCGGCCGATCGTGTCGTTCGATCTCCTCGAGGCGCGGGTGTCCGCCGGTGATGCCGCGGTGTATGTGCAGGACAACGACGAACGCGGGTTCGCCGAAGCGATCGACTCCCTCCTGGACGACCCCGGTCGTCGGCGCCGGATGGGAGATGCCGGACGTCGCAGGGTGGAAGAAGAACTGTCGTGGCAGGTGTCGAGCCGGGTGCTCGTCTGGTTCTACGAACGCCTGCTCGGTGTCCAACAGCGCTCGGTGGCGACGAGTGGTGACATCGTATGAATGCGTCAGGTCCGATCGTCGCGCCATCCCCGGTCGGCGAGTCGGACCCGACTGCTGAGTCGGCCGATCGGACTACGAACAGTCGAGGGCCGCAGCATGTTTTCTCGACTGCGGTGATCTTCACGGTCGCCTTCGGCGTCTATGCCCTGTTACCGACGCGCAACTTCAACTATGCGGACGACTCACTGTCCTGGGCATACCAGTTGACCCAGCCCGACGGGCTCATCAACAGCCACCACCTCTATCTGAACGCCATGAGGGTGCTTTACCGGTTGCTGCGCGACGTCGGTCTGACTGAGAGTCCGGTCGAGTTCCTTGCGCTGTACTCGGCGGCGTGGGGAGCCCTCGGGTTGGCGGTCCTGTTCCGTCTGCTGGTCCGGGCCGGGATGGGACGCATGGCGCTGTGGGGCACTCTGTTCTGCGCGGTCAGCGCCGGCTACTGGTCCTACTCGATCGTCGGCGATGTCTACGTCCCGGCGATAGCGCTCATGGTGCTTGGCTTCTCGTGTGTGTACTGCGGGCTTGCCGCGCAAACCCGCACCGGTGCCGTGCAATACGGCACCGGTGCTGTCATCGCCTTTTCGGCGATGGTGGCGCACCATCAGGCGTTCGCGATGGTCGTGGTCGGTTTGATTCCCGCCGTGCTGCTGATGAAGTACACGGCCATGGCCAGGCGAGTGGCCTACGCGGTGGTGCTGCCCGTCACGGTGGGGGTGTTGACCTCCGCGACGTACCTGCTCGCCTACACGTCGCTGCCAGCGGCACAGCAGCACGGCATCGTGCGGTTCGGCGCGGGGTACGTCGAGTCGTTCGATCCGCGGGCCGACCAGAAGCAGCTGAATCTAGCTTCCGCGGCCAACATGGCTGTCGGAGAGGCCCGGGCACTCGTGTCGACCAATGTGGTCTTTCGCAGTCCCGCTGTCGCGCAGGCGGTTGCCCACAGGTACCCGTACCGCGCCACATATCCGTTCCCCTACCTCGTCCGTCATCTCTCACCCCCCATTGCGGTCGCCGTCGGGGTATCGGCGGTGGTGGCAGGGCTGCTGACGGCCTGCCTGCTGGTACGCGGACTGTGGGTGGGGCTGAGGGAGCGGGGGCTGATCCTGCTGGTGTTCCTTCCGATGATCCCGCAGGCTCTCTTCTTCGGTTGGTGGGAAGGCATCTCTGATGAATTCGCCTTGTGGACACTGCCGTTGATCGCGATCATCGTCGCCCGCGGTGCCGCCCAGATGACTCACGGCATGCGCTGGATGGGCGTCACGGTCACGTGCCTGTTCACCAGCACGCTGGCGGGGTCGACGAGCTTGTATTGGGATGCTCGCAACGATGTGGACTTCGTCAACGACCAGTATGTGCAGTCACTGAAGCCCAACGACGTGCTGATCGGTTTCGAGGACATCCAATCCGATTTCCGCATCCAGCTCGAGGCACAACAACGCGGATTCCGATACCTCAACTACTTCAACGTTCGCAACCCTGCACAGGACGCCGACTTCGACGCAGCTCTGGAGCGCTCGATCGCGTCGCACGCGAACATCTATGTCTCGCCCCGGCTCAGCTATCCACCGAAGAGTGCGGTGGTGTTCAAGCAGTCGACCGAAGCGCAATTCGACACCGGCCGGGCCGATCTGCTGGCCACGTTGCGCCGCACCAGCGGTGTCCACTGGCTGAAGCCGGCTGTTTTCCTCCCCGGTTACTTTCACGTCGATCCGGGCGCACCGGCACCGATCTGAGAGGGGTTCGTCATGTCCAGCCTCACTTGGTACGCAGGCCGCGCGGCAACGATGTCGCCCCGCGAGATGCTCTGGCGCGCCCGGCGCATCGGTGACGCCCTAGTGCTCGGCGAGGGTCTGCGGTCGCCGGCAGACCATGCTCCACCGCGCGGCGGAGACGACTGGGAGGTGTCGAGGAAGCGCTTCACATCTGGCACCGCGAGGCCGGCTCTACTCGAACAACGCCGCGCTCAGCGGATCTCGGAGGTGTATCGGAGTGACGTCGAGGTACTGATCGCCGAAGCAGACCGGATATGTGCCGGTGAGCGAACGTACTTCGGCTACGGCCCAGTGGATGTCGGCCGGGTGGTCGATTGGAATCACGATCCGATCAGCGGTTACCGCTGGCCCGCCATCGCGGGGAGGCGCATCGACCACCGGGTGGCGCCCAGCGATCCCAAATGGATCTGGGAACTCAACCGGCTCCAGCACCTGCCCCTGTTGGCGCAGGCGTGGCTCTTCACCGGCGCCGCGCTCTACGCGGAAACTGCGTTCGCACAGCTGGATTCGTGGCTCGACCAGAATCCGGTGGGCACGGGAATCGCCTGGCGGGGGGCGTTCGAACCCGGCATCAGAGCGATCTCGATCGCCCTTGCGGTACAGGGCTTGCGAACGTCGCCCGCACTGACCACCGCGAGATATCAGCGGCTGGTGCACATGTTGGATGCGACGGCGCGGTACTGCTGGCGGGCCAGGTCGCGCTTCAGTTCGGCGAACAACCATGTGATCGGTGAGCTGACCGGGATGGTGACGGTGTGCCTGCTGTTCCCCGAGGTGGCTGTGTCCGAGCGCGTGCTCGCACGAGCCGTCGCGGCACTCACCCGCGAAGCGGACAGCCTGATCCTGCCGGACGGTGCCGGTGCCGAGCAGTCGGTTTCCTATCAGATCTTCGCCGTCGAGTTGTTGGCCGTCGTCGCCGTGCTGCTTCGTCTGCATGGTGTGCAGGGAGCGTCCGGAATCTTCTCGGCGATCGATCGCAGTGCGACCTATCTCGCGCTTCTGGTCGGCGCCGAGGACCCCGATCCCCGCTACGGCGACGACGACGACAGCTTCGCGGTGCGACTCGGACCAGAGCCGAAACGCACGATACGCCAGCATCTCGGCATCGTCGCCGCCATCACTGCCAACGGCAGCGCAGCGAAGTACGGGGTGAACACCCTCACCGCTGCCTGGTATGCGGATGTGCTACGTACGCATCAGGCGAGCGCAGGCGTGGTGACGCCGCACGTCGACGACGGGCCCAGCGGCTACGCGCCGAATGGCGGTCTGGTGGTTCTGCGCAGCGGCAGGCGGCGCATCACCATGGATGTCGGCCCGCTCGGCTACCTGTCGACCGCGGCCCACGGCCATGCCGACGCGCTCGCCGTGACCGTGAGTGCCGACGGACACGACCTGGTCGTCGACCCCGGAACCGCCAGCTTCTACCGGAACCGGGCCGCGCGTGAGGCCCATCGCTCCACTCGCATGCACGCGACGGTGTGCGTGGACGGCTTGAGCCAATCCCAACCCGGTGGGCCGTTCTACTGGCGACGGCGGGCGACGACCACGGTGCATTCGGTCGATTGCGTCACCGGTGTCATCGACGCCGAGCACGACGGGTACTGCCGGCTCACCGATCCGGTGAGGCACCGGCGTTGGCTCATCGCACGGCCCGGCGACCCGGCCATGCTGGTCGTCGACCTCGTCACCGGTCGATCCGAGCACGAGGTCGTCGTATCGTGGCCACTTCATCCCAGCCTCGGGGTGACACCTGTTCCCTCGGGGCATCTGATCACCCGCGGTCACTCACCGGTGATGGGAATCTTCTACGCTGCAACAGCATTCACCGAAAACGAACAGGTTCGCGGTGACCGGGTCTCGAATCTGGGATGGTTCTCGGACCGTCTGGAGAGCAGGACACCGGCATGGCTCGTCGGAGTTCGCGCCCGCACCGCCCTCCCTGTGGCGATTGCCTCGCTGGTGTACGTCGGCGACCCGGCATCGATCACCGGACCCGTACTCACTTGGCAGCGGACGTCACTGATAGCCCGATGGGCTGAACGGGGCACGCCCCACCAGATGACGGTCGATACCCACCGGTCCGGCGCTGTGCGCGGCGGACACACCTCAGAGATCGAAATGGTAGGAAATCATGAGTGATCCGACGCGTACCGCGGTCAGTGTTTTCGGACTCGGATATGTGGGCTGCGTCAGCGCAGTCTGCCTCGCCTCCAGGGGGCATCGCGTCATCGGTGTCGATGTCAATCCGGACAAGGTCGAAGCGCTCAGGCGTGGGGTGTCTCCTGTCATTGAGGAACGGATCGGTGAACTCACCGCTGAGGTGGTGGCTGCCGGGGACCTGATCGTGACCGACGACGCCGTCGCTGCGGTGCTCGACACCGACCTCTCTCTGATCTGCGTCGGTACTCCGTCAGCTCCCGGCGGTGGGTTGTCCACCACAGCGCTCGAGAACGTCACCGACATGATCGGAACCGCACTGGCCGCCAAGGTGGATTGGCATGTGGTGGTGTACCGCAGCACCATGGTGCCCGGCACGTGCGAGGATCTGCTGATACCCCGCCTCGAAGAGGCATCCGGCAAGCGTGCCGGCATCGACTTCGGAGTCTGTGTCAACCCGGAGTTCCTGCGTGAAGGTACAAGTGTTCGCGATTTCTTCGACCCGGCGAAAACGGTCGTGGGCGTGATCGAGTCACGCAGCGCGGAGATGGTGCTCGGGCTCTATGACGCGCTGCCCGGCAAGCGATTTCAAGTGCCGGTCAAGGTCGCCGAGATGGCGAAGTACGTCGACAACAGCTTTCACGCACTCAAGGTCGACTTCGCCAACGAGATCGGAGCGATCTGCTCGTCGTTGACGCTGGATTCCTACGACGTCATGGAGATCTTCTTCACCGACACGAAGTTGAACATCAGCACGGCATATCTGCGCCCGGGCTTCGCCTTCGGGGGCTCGTGTCTGCCTAAAGATGTGCGGGCGCTGACCCATACCGCACGGCAGAACGACCTGGACGTTCCGCTGCTGTCAAACCTGCTGACCTCCAACGAAAGTCAGATGCGCCGTGCAGTCGACCTGGTTCTGGCAGTCGGCCGACGCAAGGTGGCGATGTTCGGCCTGTCGTTCAAGCAGGGCACTGACGACCTGCGTGACAGCCCACTGGTCGAACTCGCCGAGCGTCTCATGGGCAAGGGCTTCGATGTCAAGATCTACGATCCGACCGTTGTGCTGTCCCGACTGACTGGCGCGAACCGCCAGTACATCAGCCAACAACTCCCTCACCTGGGAGATCTACTCAGCGACGACGTAGACGCGGTGCTCGAGCACGGGGAGGTGCTGATCGTCGGAACGCGCCAGTCCGAAGTGGTCGAGGCGATCGCCCGGGCCGGATCCGACCGGTACATCGTCGACCTGGTGCGGTTACCCGCTGCCGCTGCGCTGCGTGGGGCACCGAACTATCAGGGGATCGGATGGTGACCATGAGCGGCACTCCTCTAATACACCCTTCGAATACCTTCCTCCGAGGCCGGTCCCGCCCGCTCGATGCGGGCGGGACCGGTGCACCCGGCGATCGCCGGGGTCTGCGCGTGCTGATGATCGGCCCATACCCCCTGGAGCCGGGATGCGTTCGCGGCGGCATCGAATCGGTCACCAGCGTTCTCGTCCCGGCGCTGGCACAGCGTGAGGATGTCGAGAGCATCACCGTGGTGCGTTTCCACGACGGTGACGCCCCCGTGCCCTTCCGTCGAGAGGGGAGCAAGGTAGAGGTGCACTACCTGCGTAGTCAGCGATGGCTGCGCACGATCTCCGGCTCGTATCTCGACCTCTGTAGAGCTCGCCGACTGGTGCGACGGCTCCACCCAGATGTGGTGCACGGTCAGGAAATCGGTTTGAGCGGTGCCATCGCACTGCGTTGCGGCCCGCACACCGCGGTCACCGTGCACGGGCTGGCGCTGCCGGCGGCGGCCTCGGACCGGCCCGGCATCCGGTGTCTTCGTCGAGTGTTGCGCGACGGCCTCATGCGCAGAATGCAGCGTTCGGTGCTCAGTCGCGCCAAACTCGTGATATCGATCTCGAGTTGGGATGCGAAGGTCTTCGACGTCGCCCTGCAGGGCGATCGGGTACTGATCGCCAACCCCATCGGCGCTGAATTCTTCGCCCTCGCACCGTCGGGGCACACACGGCCCCACCTCCTTTTCGCCGGGCTCTTCACTGAGAGCAAGAACCCGATCGGTGTCATCAACGCGTTTGCCCTGGCGCGCACCTGTGTGCCGGCAGCGACGCTGACGCTGGTCGGTCCCCACCCCGACCCGGATTACCTGCGAGCTGTCGAGGACAGGGTCGAGGAGCTCGATCTGCACGACTGTGTGGAAATCGCCGATCTCGTCGGGGTGGAACGCATGCGCTGCGAGATTGCCGCCGCCCGAGCCGTGGTGCTGTTCTCGCGGGAGGAGAACGCGCCCACGATCCTGGCGCAAGCCATGGCCGCCGGCAAGCCCGTGGTCGCGAGCTGCGTCGGTGGGGTGCCCGACATGGTGGGCGACGGTGAGACCGGCTTCGTGGTGGCCTCCGACGACGAGACTGCCCTCGCCGACCGGATGGTCAGGCTCCTGGGCGATCAGGCCCTTGCTCTGCGTATGGGGTGGCGGGCACATGAGATCGCTGTCGACCGCTTCACCGCTGCGCGTGTCGCCGAGAAGACCGTCGCGGCGTATCGAGAACTGTTGTCCGGGAGAGCGACATGATGGTCAAGATCTCTGAACTGGCATCGAAACTGCTGTGTGCCAGCGGTATGGCATCGCTGGCCCGCTGGACGCACTCCGACCGGCTCGTCATCCTGATGTTCCATGGCGTAGCGGCAGAGCCGCCGAGCCCACCCTGTGACTGGGTGATCGACAGGGCCACCCTGCGGCGCAATCTGACATGGCTGCGCCGCCGGTACCACGTCCTGCCGCTCCAGGAGGCCCTCGAGCGGCTCGGCGACGGTTCCCTACCACGGTGTTCGGCCGTCGTGACGTTCGACGACGGCACCCGCAATCTGCTGGAGAACGCCGCACCCGTGCTCCGCGATCTCGGCGTGCCCGCAGCCGTTTTCGTCGCAACGGGGCCCATGGGGACCGAGGAGATGCTGTGGGCCGACCGCTTGTGGCTGGCTTTCGCGCGCACGGCTCGCACCGACATCGACCTCACCTCTCTCGGGCTCGGCGTGCGTGCCCTGAAGACCGACAGCGACAGGGGCACGACACGTGACCTCACCATCGCGCGGCTCAAGGACCTGCCGGATGGACAGCGCATCGCCGAGATGCCTGCGATTCTTCACGCTCTGGGTGACGAATATGCAGACCGAGCAGCCCTTTTTCGGCTGCTGTCCTGGCAGGAGGCGGCCGAGCTGGCCCGTGATGGGCTGGTGAGCCTGCACCCTCACAGCGTGACGCACCCGATTCTGGCGCGCTGCGACGACGCAAAGGTGGAGTACGAGGTCGCCGAGTCGTGTCGCGCACTGCAGGTCAACACGGGGCGGGCGCCCACGATCTTCGCCTATCCCAACGGCGGCGAGAGGGACATCGACGGTCGGGTTCGTGACGCTCTGCAACGCAACGGCATTCGCTGGGCGCTGTCCACCGTCGAAGGCTTCGCCGGGCCGGAGTCGGATCCGTTCCTGCTGCCTCGGATCGGCGTTTCACCGCATCAGTCCTTCGCCGAGTTCGTCCGCAGGACATCGGGTCTGACCCTGCGGCCGCGTCGTTATCGCAATTCCGCCACTCGCCAACCGACCGACCTGTCATCGACGGCGTCGCCGACGAACGAGCCCTGGAGTACGTCCGCGTGAGCACGCTGGTCGTGACGTCGACACGGGTGGATGACGTGTCCAATGGAACGGATCTGAGGGTGGCGCAGCTCTGCGGGCTCATTCCCGACGAGAGGCACCTGTTCGTCGCCCCGCTGCATCCCCGACCTGCCCGACCCCCGACGATCGACCGATCGTCGTTGTTCGCCAGTGTCACCGAGTGTTCCCCGATGCTCGCCGGACCGCTGTCACCCCGCCGGCATCTCCGCGCCGACGATCTCCACTATCTACGACGCAGCCGGGCCCAAGAGTTCGCCGCCACTCGGCGACGGCTCGCGACTTTCATCGTCGAGCACGCGATCTCCCAAATCGTGGTGTTCGGAGAAGAACTCGTCGAATTGGTCATCGACATCGATGTCGAGCACACGGTGCTCGACGTCTGCGACAGCATGGCGCTGCGGCGTATCCGCGCCTACCGATACGCTGGGGGCCTTCGCGGTCGACAGTGGCTGGACGGGATCGACCTGATTCGGGCCCGCCGGACCGAGGGACGGTTGCCGCGCCTGTTCGATCAGGTGGTCACCGCCAGCGACGCCGACACGGCGCAGATCATCGCCCTCAGCGGCAGCGCGACCAATGTGCGAACCGTGCCCAACGGCGTCGACGAGAGCTACTTGGCCCCGATGCCGCCACCGGCCACTCACCGCGGCGTGGTGTTCTGGGGCAACCTGGACTTCGCACCGAACGCCGATGCACTCGCCTACTTCTTCGACGACGTGTGGTTCCCGACGTTGCGCAACGCTGCTGTGGCCGTGGAGGTGGTGGGACGGAATGCGCCGCCGTGGTTGGCCGAGATCGCGGAGCGCGAACCCCTGGTGCGGCTCGCCGGTTTCGTCACCGACCTACGTGCTGCGGTCTCGCGCTACCCCGTGATGGTCAACCCGATGCAGACCGGGAGCGGGGTGAAGAACAAGGTGCTGGAGGCCTTCGGTCTGGGGGTCGTGGTGGTCTCGACGCCGCGCGGTGTGGAGGCGCTGCCTGGTGTCCGCAGCGGCGAACACCTCGTGATCGCCGAGAACAGCCGAGAATTCGCCGACGCGGTGCTCGGATTGCTCGACGATCCGAACCGTCGACTCCGATTGCGCGCCAACGCCAATGCGCTGCTGCACGAGCGGTATCGCTGGGAGGTCGTCGGTCAACCTTGGCGCACGCTGCTCGCCACGGGGGACGCCAGTGCGGGACGGACCCGACGGTGAGTGGCGCCTCTGAGCTGGAGACGGCCACGCCCGAGCACGGTGTTCCGGGCGCGATGTCAGCTACCCTGCGCCGCGGCGCGGCGATATCCACTGGGGCGCTGGTGTTCACCCAGCTCGTGTCCCTGGTCCAGACCCTCGTTCTGGCTCGGTTGCTTTCACCGGAGGAAGTCGGATGGTTTGCGGCCGGAACCGTTCTCTCCAGCTTCCTGATCACATTCGCCGAAGGTGGGCTGGCGAATGCGCTCGTACAGCGCGAGGGCAGGCTCGAGGACGCGACGGCCACGGTGTTCTGGGCGACCCTGCTGACCGGACTGGGTTGGGCGCTGGTGGCCCTGGCCTGTGCGCCGCTGATCGGCCGGCTCTTCGGCAGCGCGGTCGTGGAAACGATCTGCGCGGTCTCGGCAGGCTCCATCGTCCTGCACGCGTTGACCTACGTGCCGGACGCCCTGTTGCAACGTCGATTTGACTTCCGGGCCAGATACATCGTCCAACCGGTCATCGTGGTGACCTTCGCCGTCTCCTCAGTAACACTGTGCGCCAACGGCTTCGGGGTGTGGGGACTCGTGATCGGATCGTACTGCTCAGTCGCTGCCTGGCTCGTCGCGACGTGGTTGCTGGCCGGCCTGCGGCCCGCAGCGGGCGGGCGCCCCTCGGTGGCGATGTGGCGTGAGCTGACTACCTTTTCGCTACCGCTGGTGACGTGGACCGTCGTCAACCGGGCCAGGGACATGCTCGAGACGGCCATCGTGGGCGGCGCCCTCAACGCCGCCGCGCTGGGCTGTTACCGCTACGGCCGCCGATTGGGCGCGCTACCTGAGGTCGCTGTGGTCGATGTTGCTTCCTACGTGTTGTTTCCGGCCTTCGCCCGGCTGGCCGGTGACGCGCAGCGGTTGCGATCGGCGTTTCGACGCGCCTTGCAGGTGCTGTGGTGTCTGACCGTGCCGGTCGCCTGCTTGATCATCGCGGTCGGGGAGCCTGCGGTGGTGGTGTTGCTCGGCGAGAAGTGGAGGGGCGCGGGCATCATGCTGGTCGCGCTGGCCGGCATCGGTCCCGGAGTGGCCATGATGGCCGTCGGCATGGAATCGATCAAAGGCGTCGGGCATACCCGCCTGCTGCACTGGGTGACGATTGTCAGCACCGCACTCGGCCTCGGTCTGCTGTTCGCTCTGCTACCGCTCGGGCTCGCCGGGGTGGGGCTGGCACTGTCGTTGTCGTCGCTGGCGGCCGGAGTGCTCAGCCTGCTGCTCGCCCGTCGGCAGGCGGGGGTGACTGTCGGTGAGCTGACTCGCCTGTTGCTCCCGCCGGTCCTGGTGGCAGCTGTCCCAGCTGCCGGCGTGGGACTCCTCGAGCACCTGCTGTTGCACATCGACGAGCGACCCCTCGTCCTCGCCGCGCCGATCCTGGCGGTGGAGGCCACGGGGTATCTCGCCGTCTGCGCGGTCGGCCTCGCCTGGTTCGTTCCTGCGGCGTGGCACGAGATCTCCGCGATGGTGCGGCAGATCCGGGACCGGAGCCTGTAGAACAGTGAAAGGAAGTGCTATGGCGCCACGTCGAAGGATCTCACTGGTCGCGCTGGCCACATCTCTGGCAGTGATCGCGGGGTGTGTGAGCGGACGAGCTCTGCCCGATGCTGTGTCGCAGCCGATGTTCACCGGTGACTATTCGACGGGAGACTTCAGTCAATGGTCGAGTGTCCAGAACAAGTCGTACAACGGGCCCGGCGTCGACTACCGGCCGACCTATTCGGCGACCGTCGTGAACGATCCGGTGAAAGGGAAGGCGGCTCGATTCGAGGTACGTGCGGGGGACTGGCCCGGCTTCGCCGCAGGCGAGCGCTCGGACGTGGGATCCGACCAGGGGCAGACCGGCGGCACCGAAGGACAGGTGCGCTGGTACCGCTTCTCGACCATGTTCGACCCGAGTTTCCCTCAGAATCACGCCGATCTCGGGTGGGGTGTCACGAACGGATGGCACCCCGACTCCAGCGTCGGGAGCGCCGGATTCGAATGGGGGGTGGGGGCGAGGAACGGCTTCTGGTCACTCGTGGTCGACGAGCAGACCCGCCCGGGGGTGTACGTGCGCGACTACACCGTCTTCGAGACACCGTTGGACGCCGGGAGATGGCATGACGTGGTCATGCAGGTCAAGTGGTCGACAGATCCGAAGGTGGGATGGTTGCGCCTGTGGCACAACGGTGTACGTCAGCTTTTCGCGGGCGGCTCGGACACTCTCGCCCTGAGCACATTGGTACCCGGTTCGACGAACTGCTATTACAAAGAGGGTTACTACCGGGAAGCGATGCGGCCCACCGGGATCGTCTACCACGCCGGGTTCCGAGCAGCCATCGACGAGAGTGGTCTGTGACCAGCAGACGAGGCGCTCTCAGCGCTCGAGGACGAGGTTCTCCGGCTCGGCTTCGTCGAGAAAGATGCGCGCCCAGACATCCAGGGTGAGCACACTCCAGAGTTCCTTGCCGAAGTCGTAGCGACCGGCGCGGTGCAGCGCAAGGGCACGCCGCACGCGGTCTGGGTCCACGAGGGGATCATGGCGCGCCTCGGGTCCGAGAACCAGTCGCTCCAACGCATCTCCGAGACCACTGCGAAACCAGGGACCGACAGGCACCGCGAAGCCGATCTTTTTGCGCGACAACAGCTCAGCGGGCAAGCGTCGACGGGCGATCTCGCGGATGACGATCTTCGTGCGCCGTGGCGAGGCCTTGAGTTCGGCGGGCAGGCTCGCCGCGAATTCGGCGAGCTCGTGGTCGAGCAACGGCATCCGACCTTCGATGGAGGCCGCCATCGTCATCTTGTCGCCGCGCACGAGAAGGTTGTCGGCGAGGTAGCTCTCCACATCCAGCGCCAGCATGCGATCGAGAGACCCCATGTCGGGATCGATGTCCGCCAACAGCGAGGCCAACGGTCGCACGCCGTCGGCCGACAGCCCGGCGAGGGGATCGGCGCCGAACCAGGCCGGCCACCGATCGTCAGGTGATGCCGACGCGAGCGCTCGGAGCGCCATACGGGCACGCCGCGGGAGCCGGTGCCACGCAGCCATGGCGCGCAGCCGCTGCGCGCCGACGGCGGCACGCGTGGGCCGCCCCACGCGATGCAGGAGCTCGTCGATCCGATACTTCGGATAGCCGCCGAACAATTCGTCGCCGCCCTCGCCGGACAGGACCACTGTGACGTGCTCACGTGCCATGCGGGACAGGGCGAGCAACGGAATTTCGGACGGCTCGGCCAATGGTTCGTCGCGATGCCAGATCGCCACCGGCATCAGCCGGAGGAATTCATCGGGCCCCAGGCGAGTCTCGTGGTGTCGGGTTCGCAACGTCTCGGCGGTCGCGCGGGCGGCCGCCAGCTCGTCGCCGGCCCAACTCTGGTCGAAACCGATCGAGAAGGTGCGCACCGGCTCTGCGGAGAGCTCCGACATGAACGACAGAACGGTGCTGGAATCGAGTCCGCCCGACAGGAAGCACCCGAGCGGCACATCGCTGACGAGGCGGCGCTCGACCGCGGTTCGGATCAGGCCTTCCGCCTCGTCGGCGGCCTCGCTGAGGGTGTGTGTCGATTTCCGGTCGTAGCGCAGCCGCCACCAGCGTTCGATCGAAAACCCTTCGTCGCTGATGACCATCTTGTGGCCGGGGGGAAGTTGTCGGACGGATCGGAAGAGCGTCCGCGGACTGGGGACATAACGTAAAGCCAAATACTGTTGCAGCGCTACGTCATCCACGTCGGTGGAGACGCCGGCGGCCAACAAGGCTTTGATCTCCGAGCCGAAGACGACTTCACTGCCCCGGCGCGCGTAGTACAGCGGCTTCTTGCCGAATCGGTCGCGGGCGACCAGCAGGCGGTGACGGCTGTCGTCCCACAGCGCCAGCGCGAACATGCCCGCGAGGCGATGCAACACGTCATCGCCCCACTGTTCGTATCCGTGGACGAGAACCTCTGTGTCGCAACGAGTCGTGAATCGATGGCCGTGCTGCTCGAGCTCGGCCCGCAGTTCCCGAAAATTGTAGATCTCGCCGTTGAAGACGACGGCGACCGTGCCGTCCTCGTTGAAGATGGGTTGGTCCCCACCGGTCAGGTCGATGATCGCCAACCGACGCATGCCCATCGACACTCGGTGCGTGTGAAAGCATCCGTCGCCGTCGGGGCCCCGGTGCACGATCCTTGCCAGCATGCGTTCGAGTCGCAGCGAGCGCGCGTCGGCATCGCCGTCACTCCAGATGCCGCATATGCCGCACATCAGCAGTTACCGCAGCGTGCTGATCCCCCTCGAGGCGTGTCGCCCACACCGGGATTGTGTCAAGCTTCCTTCGGCGGCGCCATGCCTGGAGGTATTTCGGCAGCGGTGATGCTGCGGCCCGGCGCACGCCGCGCGGTCCCACACCGCGCGCGAGCCGTCATCTAACCTGGGCGACGTGAGTTCGGACCAACCGCAGCCCGACGACGAGGACACCGGGCCGTTGCAGATCGGCTCGCCCGCCGCGCCGGCAACGGCAGGGCCGGATCGCCGGTTCGATGCACCGCTGTCGGTCACTCCGCGGCCCGTGCGCCGGGACAACCGGCCGCTCGTGCTCATCGCGGTGGCCACCGTCGCCGTCGTCGCGCTCGGTGTGATCGCTTGGCTGTTCTGGCCGTCGTCGCAGGATTCTGGCGCCTCGGGAGGCGGCGAGACGCAGGCCTCGACGACAGAGAGTCCCGAGCAGGCGCAGGCGCGGTTGATGCGCATGCTGCCCCGGGGATACGCGCCGGATTCTTGTGAGAGCGTGGTTCCGGCTCAGGGGGCGCTGGCTCAGGTGAGCTGTGGTCAGAACACCGATCCGGGCGGCCCGCTGTCGGCCACCTACACCCTCGCCGCCGACAAGGGGGCGGTGAAGGACCTGTTCGACAACATCGTCAGCACGTCGTCGGTGGTGGATTGCCCCGGCAACATTCAGTCGCCCGGGCCCTGGCGTCGGAATGCGACACCGCAGCAGACCGCGGGGACGCTGGTGTGCGGTTTTCAGCAGAGCAAGCCCACCGTCGGCTGGAGCACTGACGCCGACTTGCTGATCAGTGAGGTGCAGTCCGGTCCGACGGGCCCGAACATGGTGCAGTTGTACACCTGGTGGGCCTCGCACTCCTGAGCTCGGCCCACCAGGTGATGCTGCTGACTAGGCCGGCGGCGGGACCACGACGGTGGTCGTGGCCGGGGCCTGCGCCGGGGCGGGAGTGCCGCTGCTGCCCGCGGGCAGCGGGGTGCCCGAGCTGCCCTGCGGGGCCGGGCTGACCGCCGCGGGAACCGGGGCAGGGCTGGCGGGAGCCGCGGGCGCGGCAGGGGCCATGTCGGCGGGCAGCGGGCTGCCGGCGCTGCCTGCGGGCAGCGGGGTGCCCGAACTGCCCTCGGGGAGCGGGGTGCCCATGCTGCCGGCGGGCACCGGGGTCGCGGTCGGCGCGCCAGTGGCTGAGGCCGGTGCCGCACCCGGAGTGGGTGTCGCCGTCGTTTCGGTGTCCGGGGTCGCGGTTTCGGCGGCGCCCGACGACGCCGGTGACGAGCCCGAGTATGCGGGCGAGCTGTGGCTGCCGGTCGCAGGCGCGGGGGCGGGAGGTGCCTCCACCCACAGCAGCGTCTGATCGGGGCCGCCGTCGGAATAGAAGACGCTGTCGGGCTTTTCGCCGGTCACGTCGAAGTAGATCTTGCCGGTGGTCTTCTCACCCTGGGCCAGCGTCGACGGGTTGACACCCTGCGGCGTCGCGACGGTGAACAGGACGCGGTAGGTGTCGCCGTTGCGGGCACGCGCGTTGAG
>JBFMGT010000030.1:0-49036 GCA_040752555.1 Actinomycetota bacterium
GGGGTGACGCCGCCGGTGCCGGGTGGTCCCGGTGGTGCGGTGGCGGTTCCTGCTGGTGGGGTGACGCCGCCGGTGCCGGGTGGTCCCGGTGGTGCGGTGACGGTTCCTGCTGGTGCAGCGACACCGCCGGTGCCGCCGGCCCCGCCAGCATCGGTGGGCGTCAACGGCGGTGTCCCGTCGTCGCCGATTCCGGGCACTCCCGGCAACTCGATGACGGTCGCCGACCTGCTGACTCCTCCCGGAGTGCTGCGCACCGTGCAGGACGCCGCCTCGTCGGTGGCCGGAGCCCTGCCGCCGCCGCCGGCGCCGGCACCCGGTGCCCCGGCAGCCGTCTCAGTCACCGGACCCGCTCTACCGGACCCGGTGACCCCGCTGCTGGCAACCGGCGTCTCCAATCTGGTCGCGCCGTCTCCGTTGAATCTCCCGTCTATCCCGGGTCTGCCCGTGCCGCTGCCCAACGAGATCCCGGTGCCGTCAGACTTGCTCTGCGTGGGCACGGACTGGTCGGCGACGCAGGGCGGCGGAGCTGCCAAGCCTGCGGTCGCGGACTCCGATGTCGCCCGCGGGCCCGTCGCCGGCGGTGACCGTCGGGATCGCTGGGAAGGCCGCTGACCTGGTCCGGCCTGGCTGAGCCGACGCTCAGCCAGGCCGGCTAGCGGTCCTGCTGTCCGTTCTCCGACAGCGCCCCGGCCACCAGGTCAGTCGCGACCTGGATCAGCGGCACATTGGAATCCTGGGACAGCTTCCTCAAGACCTCGAATGCCTGCACAGCGTCGACGCGGTAGCGCTCCATGATCATGCCCTTGGCCTGGCCGATCATGTCGCGACTGGACAGCGCCCGCTTGAACTGATCTTCGCGACGGGCCGAATTCCACGCGACCGACGAATGCGCAGCGAAGATCAAGCCCATGGTTCGCGATTCCGCCCCGAAGACGTTCGCCTGTTCGGAGTAGACATTCAGCGCGCCGAGAGTTTCGCCCGCGATGAACAGTTGGAACGCCATGATCGAGCGGATCGGCGTCTCGGCGAGCGCATCGCGTCGGTAGTTCGGAAACCGGGTCTCGGTCTCCAGGTCAGCGACGTGCACCGTCTGCTCGTCCCAGGCCGCCGTCAAGCACGGACCCTCGTGATAGCGCTGCTGGATCTTGTCGAGCAGCAGCGGCCAGTGCGACGTCGCCGCCGGGGTCTCGATCTGACGACCATTGCGGGTCAACGTGATACCCGCGTACTGCGCCCCGGGGATTTCGGCTGCGGCGTTCTCCGCCAATTCGGCGATCACCGTGTCCGCGTCGGCATCCGGTCGGTTGTGCAGACCACGCACCAACTCCGCCACGCGCAAGTGCGTCGCGTCCACATCAGGCTGATCTACCACCGCCACCGTCCATACTCTCGCGTCAATTCGGCATCAATGTACCGCTGAGCACCGCGGATCACCTCGGCATGGCGATGTCACTTCGGTGACCTGCGTGCTCTGCGCTGGTTCAGAGCGCCTTGAGGTACCGGCTCGCGATCACCCTTTGCATCAGCGACGTCACCGGTGCGCCCAGCCGGCTCCACCAGGTCGCGGGGGTCGAGAAGGCCGCGACCTCAGCGATCACCCGCTCTGTCGTGCTGTCATAGCGCACCAGGAACAGTTCTTCGCCGCGGACGGCATGTCCGGGCAAAGTGCCGTATGCAAAGCCCCGTTTATCCGGTTCGTCGACGACGTAGACCACCCGGCACGGCGCAGCCACCGGGCCGAGGCGACCGAGGACGTCGGTTCCGACTTGGGCCGTCGGCGTCGTCGCCTCGATGCGCAACCCGGCGCCGCGCAGCATGCCGAACCGCATCCCCTCCGCGGCCGCCCGCTCGAAACGCTCACGGCCGCAACCGATCACCGCGGTCCTCCGGAGGAAGCGGTACCCGGCCGGTGGTGCGCCGGCGGTGGCACCCACGTCGGCATATGTCAGCGGCAGGCCCGCGAGATCGCTCAGCTTCACCAGATGAGCTTCGCATCGCGGGCGTACCGTCGATGCGGTGACTTCTCCGACGCTGACCATCGGCAACGATTTGACGGTCAATCGGCTCGCCTTCGGCGCGATGCGCCTGACCGGCAAAGGGGTGTGGGGGCCGCCCGCCGATCGCGACGAATGTCTGCGCGTGTTACGTCGGGCGGTTGAGCTGGGCGTGAACTTCATCGACACCGCGGACTCGTACGGCCCGTACGTCTCCGAGGAGCTGATCCGCGAGGCGCTGCATCCCTACGACGGTGTCGTCATCGCCACCAAGGCGGGGCTGCTGCGCACCGGTGCTGACCAATGGTCCCCGCTCGGATACCCGGACTATCTGCGGCAGGAATGCGAGATGAGCCTGCGCCGCCTCGGCGTGGACACCATCGACCTGTTTCAGCTGCACCGCATCGACGACAAGTTCCCCGCCGAGGATCAGGTCGGTGAGCTGCTCGCACTGCAGCAGGAGGGCAAGATCCGCCATATCGGTCTGTCCGAGATCAGCGTCGAACAACTCGGGGCGGCCCAGAAGGTGGCGCCCATCGTCTCGGTGCAGAACATGTACAACCTGACGACGCGGGGTGCCGAGTCGCTGGTCGACGCCTGCGAAGCTCAGGGCATTGCGTTCATTCCCTGGTTTCCGCTGGCGGCCGGACCGCTGGCGGCCGCCGATGGACCGCTGCAGCGCATCGCCGCTGAACACCGCGCGACGGCGTCGCAGCTGGCGCTGGCCTGGCTGCTCAAGCGCTCCCCGGTGATGCTGCCCATCCCCGGCACGTCCAAGGTGGCCCACCTCGAGGAGAACGTGGCGGCCGGTCAGATCGAACTCAGCGACGACGAATTCGAGACGTTGAGCAAAGCCGGCGCCACCCAGAGCTGAGACAACCAATACGGTGGGCGGGTGAGTTCCACCGAGTCCGTCGACCTTCCAGCCGGGGGCGGCTTCAACCCGCCGCGCCCCTCGACCCGCGGTGGTCCCGACTACGGACGGTTCGTCGAGGCGGTCCGCACTTTGCAGGATCACGCCCGCGCGGCGGACGCGCCCGATGACGTGATCACCGCCGCCGCCGAGATGGTGGAGCGGGTCTCGGCTCTGCTGGCTCCCTACGACGCCGACGAATGGTCCTCTCCGTCCGGGCGGCGGATGGACCTGCCCAACCGCGGCAACGTCATGACAGTTCCGGTGGACCTCCACGTCACCGATAGCGACCGCATCGCGGGCACCGCCCGGTTCGGCCGCTATCACCTCGGTCGCAACGGTGCGGTACACGGCGGCATGATCGCGCACCTGTTCGATTCGCTCCTCGGGTACACCGCGGCAAAGCTGGCGCACAGCCGAACCCAGCGCACGGCGTTCCAGCACGTCGATTACCGCAAGATCGTTCCGGTGGAGAAGGTGCTGCAGGTCGACGCCGGCGTCGATGAGATCGTGGGCCGCAAGATCTTCGTCTCCGGCCGTCTCCTCGATGGCGAGCACGTCCTGGCAGAGGCGCATTCTCTGTTCGTCAAGCTCAAGCCGGGTCAGCCATGACCGGCGACGGGAAGCGCAACGCCCTCACCCGCCGTTGGGCGCGCTGGCGTGACCGACTGCGGGAACGGCCCGCCGCTGATCTGACGTACCGCATCGTGGTCGGCGTGGTCGGCCTGGCCGTCTTCGCCGTCGGCGTCGTCGCGATCCCGTACCCCGGTCCGGGCTGGGCGATCGTGTTCGTCGGCCTCGGCATCCTGGCCACGGAGTTCGACTGGGCCCGCCGCCTGCTGGCCTGGGTGCGGGAGCGTTACGACAAAGCCATGGACTGGTTCAAACGTCAGGGACTGTGGGTGCAGATCCTGGGTGTGGTGTTCACCGCCGCCGTCGTGATCGGCACACTGTGGCTGCTCGGGGCGCTCAACTTCGCCGCCAAATTGGTCGGTATCGAGGTGCCCTGGTTGCAAAGCCCTATTGGTATCGGGTCCTGACGTCTGGCACCGATAGCATGGTCGCGGTCGCCGCGACCCATTCGGTCGACCTCGCCGTAGAACAGCACCAACGTTGGGAGAACCCCTCATGACCGCGCCCGCTCGCCCCGCACCAGCAGCCCCGATCCGGGTCGCTGCCGGGACGACCGCAGCGCAGGCGGTGCGCGACGCCGGGTTGCCGTCCCGCGGCGCGCCCGACGCCGTCGTGGTGGTCCGTGACGCCGACGGGCGGCTGCGTGACCTGTCCTGGGTTCCCGACGTCGACGTCGACGTCGTGCCCGTGGCGGCCGACACCGACGACGGGCGCAGCGTCATTCGACACTCGGCCGCCCACGTGCTGGCGCAAGCGGTGCAAGACCTGTTCCCCGACGCCAAGCTCGGTATCGGTCCGCCGATCACCGACGGCTTCTACTACGACTTCGACGTGGCCGAGCCGTTCACGCCCGAACACCTCGAGGCCCTCGAGAAGAAGATGCGCAAGATCGTCAAGGACGGTCAGCTGTTCGAGCGCCGCGTGTACGAATCGAAGGACCAGGCCCGTGCGGAGTTGGCCGACGAGCCCTACAAGCTCGAGCTGATCGACGACAAATCCGGCGCCGACGACCCCGAGGTGATGGAGGTCGGCGGCGACGAGCTGACGGCCTACGACAATCTCAATCCGCGCACCCGCGAGCGTGTCTGGGGCGACCTGTGCCGTGGCCCGCACATTCCGACCACGCGCTACATTCCGGCGTTCAAGCTGACCCGCAGCTCGGCGGCGTACTGGCGCGGTGATCAGGCCAACGCCAGCCTGCAGCGCATCTACGGCACCGCGTGGGAGTCGCAGGAAGCGCTCGACCGGCACCTCGAGCTGATCGAAGAGGCGCAGCGACGCGATCACCGCAAGCTCGGCGTCGAGCTGGATCTGTTCAGCTTCCCCGACGAATTGGGTTCCGGCCTACCGGTTTTCCACCCCAAGGGGGGCATCGTGCGGCGCGAGCTGGAGGAGTATTCGCGGCGCAAGCACATCGAGGCCGGCTACGAGTTCGTCAACACCCCGCACATCACCAAGGAACAGCTCTACATCACCTCGGGCCACCTGGAGTGGTACGCCGACGGCATGTTCCCTCCGATGCACATCGATGCGGAGTTCAACGAGGACGGTTCGGTTCGCAAGCCCGGCCAGGACTACTACCTCAAGCCGATGAACTGTCCGATGCACCACCTGATCTATCGGTCGCGGGGACGGTCCTATCGAGAACTTCCGTTGCGGCTCTTCGAATTCGGCAGCGTTTACCGTTATGAGAAGTCGGGTGTCGTGCATGGTCTGACCCGGGTGCGCGGGATGACCCAGGATGATGCGCACATCTACTGCACCCGTGAGGAGATGCGCGACGAGCTGGCGCGGCTACTGCAGTTCGTGCTGGAACTGCTCGCCGATTACGGGCTCGACGACTTCTACCTCGAGCTCTCGACCAAGGACCCGGAGAAGTTCGTCGGCTCCGACGAGATCTGGGAGGAGGCCACCGAAACGCTGCGCGAGGTGGCGGAATCCTCGGGCCTGGACCTGGTTCCCGATCCCGGGGGTGCCGCGTTCTACGGGCCGAAGATCTCGGTGCAGGTGCGTGACGCGCTGGGCCGCAGCTGGCAGATGTCGACGATCCAGCTCGACTTCAACATGCCGGACCGTTTCGAACTCGAGTACACCGCAGCCGACGGCACCCGCAAGCGGCCGGTGCTCATCCACCGCGCACTGTTCGGGTCGATCGAGCGGTTCTTCGGCATTCTCACCGAGCATTTCGCGGGCGCGTTCCCGGCCTGGCTGGCCCCGGTGCAGGTGGTCGGAATACCGGTCGCCGACGGCCATGTCGACTACCTGCTCGACGTGGCAGCAGAGTTGAAGAGGCACGGGATTCGGGCCGAGGTCGACACCAGTGATGATCGGATGGCCAAGAAGATCGTCAACCACACCAACCAGCGGGTGCCGTTCATGCTGCTGGCCGGCGACCGCGATGTCGACGCAGGAGCCGTGTCGTTCCGCTTCGGGGATCGCACCCAAATCAACGGGGTAGGACGGGACGCAGCGGTCCAGACCATCGTCGACTGGGTGAAGCGACGCGAAAATGTCGCTCCCACAGCAGATCTGGTATCGGCCGGGGCGCAAGCAGGCGAGGGGTGACGTGGACTCCGACGACGCGATCGTAGACCGCGGGGTGGGCGAACCCGATCGGCTGCAGCGGTTGTGGACGCCTCACCGGATGAACTACATCGTCGACGCCGTCAAGCCGGGCTCGGCGGCGTCCTCCGAGCCGTTCACCGACATCCCCAACATGTCCGACGAAGACGGGCTGGTGGTCGCACGCGGCGAGCTGGTCTATGCGGTACTCAACCTCTACCCGTACAACCCCGGGCACCTCATGGTGGTGCCCTATCGGCGGGTCGCGGAGTTGGAGAACCTGACCGCCGCTGAAAGTGCTGAGCTGATGACGTTCACGCAGAAGGCGATTCGGGTGATGAAGGCGGTGTCGCGGCCGCACGGCTTCAACGTCGGGCTCAATCTCGGCACCTCGGCGGGTGGCTCGCTCTCCGAACACCTGCACATGCACGTCGTGCCCCGCTGGGGCGGCGACGCGAACTTCATCACGGTCATCGGTGACTCCAAGGTCATCCCGCAGTTGCTCCGCGACACCCGCCAGTTGCTGGCAAGTGAGTGGGATCGGCAGCAGTGAGCGATTTCTACCTGATGACCCGGGCGGCGTACGCCAAGCTGTCGCGGCCCGCGGCCAAAGGTGCACTACGCCTGGGCCTCACCCCGGACAGTGTGACCATTCTGGGTACGGCCGGATCGGTGCTCGGGGCATTGGCGCTGTTCCCGATCGGTCAGTTGTGGTGGGGCGCGTTCACGGTGTTCGTGTTCGTTCTCGCCGACATGCTCGACGGGGCGATGGCCCGGGAACGCGGCGGTGGCACCCGCTTCGGCGCCGTGTTGGACGCCACCTGTGATCGCATCAGCGATGGCGCGATCTTCTGCGGTCTCCTGTGGTGGGCGGCGTTCGGGCTGCACAGCACCGGACTCGTCGTCGCCACCATGATCTGCCTGGTGTCCTCCCAGGTGATTTCGTACATCAAGGCCAGAGCGGAGGCCAGCGGGCTCTCCGGAGACGGTGGACTGATCGAGCGGCCCGAACGGTTGGTGATCGTGCTGACCGGAGCCGGCCTGTCTGGGGTGCCGTTCTTGCCGTTGTCGTGGCTGCTGCCGGTGGCGATGTGGGTGCTCGCGGTGACCAGCGTGCTGACCGTGGGGCAGCGGCTGCACAGCGTGCGCGTCTCGTCGGGGGCGATGGAACCCCTGACCCCGGAGAACCCCGAGACCACCGAGCAATGATCCCGTTCGGTGATCACCTCAGCGACTGGGGTTATGCGGCGGGCTGGCTTCTGGTGCGGGCCGCGCCAGAGATCGTGGCGCGCAATGCTTTTGATGCCGGTGCTCGCTACGCTGCTCGCGGCGGTGGACCCGACCAGTTACGCAAGAACCTCGCAAGAGTGATCGGCACTGCGCCGCAGGATGTGCCCGAGGAGTTGATGCGCGCATCGCTGGCCTCCTACGCCCGGTACTGGCGCGAAGCGTTCCGGCTGCCGTCGATGGATCTCGAGGAGTTGGGCCGCCGACTCGACGTGATCGACATCGACAGGGCGTTCGCGGCGCTCGAACACGGCCGCGGAGCGATCCTCGCGTTGCCTCACAGCGGCAACTGGGACATGGCGGGGGTGTGGCTGGCGCAGAACTTCGGCACGTTCGCCACCGTGGCCGAGCGCCTCAAACCCGAGTCGCTGTACAACCGGTTCCTGGCCTACCGGGAGAGCCTCGGGTTCACCGTGGTGCCGTCCTCAGGTGGTGAGCGGCCGCCGTTCGACGTGCTGTGCGATTGGTTGGGGGACAACGGGATCGTGTGCCTGATGGCCGACCGTGACCTGAGTCGTCGCGGCGTGCAGGTCGACTTCTTCGGGGAGCCGACGCGGCTGCCCGCGGGTCCGGCCAAGCTCGCGGTGGAGACCGGGGCGGCGCTGTTCCCGGCGCACTGCTGGTTCGACGGCGACGGCTGGGGCACCAAGGTGTACTCCCAGATCGACACGTCGTCGGGCGACGTCACCGTGATCACCCAGGCGCTGGCGGACCGGTTCGCCGAGAACATCGCCACCTATCCCGCCGACTGGCACATGATGCAGCCGCAGTGGCTGGCCGACCTGTCCGAAGAGCGCAGGGCGAGGCTGGAGGCGCCCTGATGCGCATCGGGATGGTTTGCCCGTACTCCTTTGACGTGCCCGGCGGAGTGCAGTCGCACATCCTGCAGCTCGCAGAGGTCATGCACGCGGCCGGCCACGAGGTCAGCGTGCTCGCTCCGGCCTCGCCCGATGCCGAGTTGTCGCTGCCCGAGTACGTCGTCTCCGGCGGCAAGGCCGTGCCCATTCCCTACAACGGGTCTGTCGCCCGGTTGCGGTTCGGGCCGGCCACCCACCGGAAGGTGAAGAAGTGGCTGCAGCAGGGCGATTTCGACGTCCTGCACCTGCATGAGCCGAACGCGCCGAGCTTGTCGATGCTGGCGCTCAACATCGCCGAGGGTCCGATCGTGGCCACGTTCCACACCTCGACGACGAAGTCGCTGACGTTGACGGTGTTCGAGCCGATCCTGCGCCCGATGCACGAGAAGATCGTCGGCCGCATCGCGGTGTCAGACCTGGCCCGCCGCTGGCAGATGGAGGCCCTGGGAAGCGACGCCGTCGAGATCCCCAATGGGGTCGACGTCGCCTCCTTCGCCACCGCGCCGATGCTCGACGGCTATCCGCGTCCGGGCCGCTCGATCCTGTTCCTCGGCCGCTTCGACGAACCGCGCAAGGGCATGTCGGTGCTGATCGGTGCGTTACCGACCATCGTCGAACGCTTCGCCGACGTCGAGATCCTCGTGGTGGGCCGCGGGGACGAGGCTGCGTTGCGCGAATCGGCCGGTCCGCTGGCCGGCCACCTGCGGTTCCTCGGTCAGGTCGACGATGCGCAAAAGGCTGCGGCGATGCGCAGCGCCGACGTGTATTGCGCGCCCAACACCGGGGGAGAGAGCTTCGGCATCGTCCTAGTCGAGGCGATGGCTGCGGGCACCGCGGTGGTGGCCAGCGACTTGGACGCATTTCGCCGGGTGCTCGACGACGGCCGCGGTGGTCGGCTGGTGGCCGTCGACGACGCCGAAGCGCTCGCGGCGGGCCTGATCGACGTGCTCGCTGACGACGATCGTCGGGCCCGTTACATCGGGTGCGCGGCTGAACTCGTGCAGCGGTATGACTGGTCGGTGGTCGCCCGGCAGATCATGCGCGTGTACGAAACGGTGGCCGGTTCGGGTGTGAAAGTGCGAGTCGCAGGGGGGAGCCGGCTGTGATCCCATGGGTGACCGCGGTGGTCATCGCCCTGGTGGTCGCCGCGGTCGCGCTGATCGCGCTGTGGGCGTATCAGACCGCTCACCGGTTGGACCGTCTGCATGTGCGCTACGACCTGTCCTGGCAGGCACTCGACGGGGCGCTGGCCCGCCGCGCGGTGGTGGCGCGTGCGGTCGCCGTCGACGCGTACGGCGTGGGGCCCGACGGCGCGCGACTGGCGGCACTGGCCGACGCCGCCGAGCGTGCCCCGCGGTCAGCACGCGAAGCCGCCGAGAACGAACTGTCCGCGGCGTTGGCTCGCGTCGACCCGGCGTCGCTGCCGCGAGCGCTGGTGGCCGAGTTGGCCGACGCCGAAGCGCGGGTGCTGTTGGCCCGGCGCTTCCACAACGACGCGGTCCGCGACACGTTGGCGCTGCGGGAGCGCCCCGCTGTGCGCGCACTGCGGCTCGGCGGCACCGCGGCGATGCCCGGTTACTTCGAGATCTCCGAAGGTGGGGAGGTGTCGACCCGCGAGGCCGCTCCGACGACGCGGCGGACCTCGGCACGCGTCGTACTTCTCGACGACGACGGTGCGGTGTTGCTGCTGTGCGGATCGGACCCGCAGAGCCCGACGGATCCCGCGCCGCGCTGGTGGTTCACCATCGGCGGTGCCGCGCAGGCAGGGGAGTCGCTGGCGCAGACCGCCGCCCGGGAACTGGAAGAGGAGACCGGTCTGCGGGTCGACCCCGACCACATGATCGGGCCGGTGTGGCGCCGCGACGCCACCATCGAGTTCAACGGGGCGGTGATCCGCAGCGAGGAGATGTACTTCGTCTTCCGCACCGCGCGGTTCGAACCGTCCGACGGTGGTCGGTCGCGGCTGGAGCGTACCTACATACACGGCCACCGGTGGTGCGATGCGACAATCATCGGCGAACTGGTCGCCGGTGGTGAGGCGGTCTATCCGCGTCAGCTCGCCGACCTGCTCGACGAGGCGAACGCGCTGGCCGACCGACCTGACGCCGTCTCCCGGCAACCGGTGCGCCCCATCCGCTGACCTGCGGATCGAATACATTTGCCGCCGCATTTACACTGAATCGGCAGCGATTGAAGGAGTTGACAGTGGAAAACGAAGCCCTCGGGAGCCCCGCGCGGGGAACGGCGCGAGTCAAGCGCGGCATGGCGGAGATGCTCAAGGGCGGCGTGATCATGGACGTCGTCACACCGGAGCAGGCACGGATCGCCGAGGGCGCAGGCGCGGTCGCGGTGATGGCGCTCGAGCGGGTGCCCGCCGACATCCGCGCCCAGGGCGGCGTGTCGCGGATGAGCGATCCCGACATGATCGAGGGCATCATCGACGCGGTCACCATCCCGGTGATGGCCAAAGCCCGCATCGGACACTTCGTCGAGGCGCAGATTCTGCAGAGCCTCGGTGTCGACTACGTCGACGAATCAGAGGTGCTGACCCCGGCCGATTACGCCAATCACATCGACAAGTGGCGCTTCACCGTGCCGTTCGTGTGCGGTGCCACCAACCTGGGTGAGGCGTTGCGGCGCATCACCGAGGGGGCGGCGATGATCCGGTCCAAGGGGGAGGCGGGCACCGGTGATGTGTCGAACGCGACCACCCACATGCGCAAGATCGGCGGGGAGATCCGCCGCCTGACCTCGCTGTCCGAGGACGAATTGTATGTCGCCGCAAAGGAATTGCAGGCTCCCTACGATCTCGTGGTCGAGGTGGCGCAGGCCGGCAAACTGCCGGTGACGCTGTTCACCGCCGGTGGGATCGCGACGCCGGCCGATGCGGCGATGATGATGCAGCTCGGTGCCGAGGGCGTCTTCGTGGGCTCGGGGATCTTCAAGTCCGGCAACCCCGCCGAGCGGGCCGCCGCGATCGTCAAGGCGACCACGTTCTACGACGATCCCGATGTGCTGGCCAAGGTGTCGCGCGGGCTCGGCGAGGCCATGGTCGGCATCAACGTCGACGACATCCCGGTGCCGCATCGGCTCGCTGAGCGGGGCTGGTAAGGGCGATGAGCGCTTGCGCGAAGAGTAGACGGCACTGACACTGTGGCGATCGAAGAAATCCTCGACCTGGAGCAGATCGAGGTCAACATCTACCGCGGTGGGGTGTTCAGCCCCGAGTCGGGGTTCCTGCAGCGCACGTTCGGCGGACACGTCGCCGGTCAGTCGTTGGTCTCGGCCGTTCGCACTGTCGACCCGAAGTTCCAGGTGCATTCGCTGCACGGCTACTTCCTGCGCGCGGGCGACGCCCGGTCGCCGTCGGTGTACACCGTGGAGCGGTTGCGCGACGGTGGCTCGTTCTGCACGCGCCGGGTCGCGGCCATTCAGCACGGCGAGACGATCTTCTCGATGTCGGCGTCCTTCCAGACCGACCAGAGTGGCATCGAGCACCAGGATGCGATGCCCACCGCCCCGCCGCCGGACAACATCCCCGACTTCAAGTCGGCGAGCAAGGTGTTCGACGACGCCAGTTTCCGGCAGTTCGACGAGTGGGATGTGCGCATCGTTCCCCGCGATCAGTTGAAGCTGCTGCCCGGCAAGGCATCCCAGCAGCAAGTGTGGTTCCGGCATCGCGATCCGCTGCCCGATGACCCGGTGCTGCACATCTGCGCGCTGGCTTACATGAGCGATCTGACGCTGCTCGGTTCGGCGCAGGTCAACTATCCCGACGTCCGCCAGCACCTGCAGGTCGCCTCGCTCGACCACGCGATGTGGTTCATGCGCCCGTTTCGCGCCGACGAGTGGCTGCTTTACGACCAGTCCTCGCCGTCGGCATGTGGCGGACGTTCTTTGACCCAGGGCAAGATCTTCAACCAGTACGGTGAGATGGTCGCCGCGGTGATGCAAGAGGGCCTGACCCGCTATCCGCGTGACTTCAGGCGCGCAGCGACGTGAGCGCACCCCGGGTGGGGGTGCTGGCATTGCAGGGGGACACCCGCGAACACCTCGCCGCGCTGCGGGAGGCTGGGGCTGACGCCTGCACCGTGCGGCGGGCCGAGGAGTTGGCCCGCGTCGACGGATTGGTGATTCCCGGTGGGGAATCGACGGCGATGAGCCACCTGCTGAAGGCGTTCGACCTACTCGAGCCGTTGCGAGCACGGCTGGCCGACGGCATGCCGGCTTACGGCTCGTGTGCCGGCATGATCCTGCTGGCCACCGAGATCGCTGATGCCGGTGTGCCCGGCCGGGAAGCGCTACCCCTGCATGGCATCGATATGACCGTGCGGCGCAATGCTTTCGGCCGTCAGGTTGATTCGTTCGAAGAGGACATCGCCTTCGAAGGCCTCGAGGGCGCGATGCATGCGGTGTTCATCCGGGCACCGTGGGTCGAGCGCGTCGGCGCTGACGTCGAGGTGCTCGCGACCGCGGCCGGACATCCGGTGGCGGTGCGGCAGGGTCGCACGCTGGCGACCGCGTTTCACCCGGAGGTCACCGGCGATCGCCGCGTGCACAAACTCTTCGTCGACTCCCTTTCGTAGCGATTTCGGAGTAGGCGGTCACGCCTGAGCGGGCAGCACGTGGTCGGCGACCCTGTCGGTGGACAGGCACAGCGAGCACACGAACGCGTCGTGCGTCTGGCACTTCGTCATGTCAGGGCGTTCGTAATCGTGATGGCACACATGGCATTTCAGATGGTCGCCCGACGGGTTGCCCAGCTCGTCGTACATCGGCAGATCGATGCCGTCGTCGGTGCGGCGCAGGTAGTACTTGCCGCGGGTGGCCACAGCCAGGATCGGCGGCAACACAAGGCCCAGCCCGATGGCCACCAGGGGTGAGTACGGCCGGATCGCTTCGCCCAACCCGCCGAAGAACGCTAGGATCGACAACCCGGCCGCGATCAGCATCGAGCCGAAGCCGACCGGGTTGATCGCGTACAGCATGCCCCGGCGGAATTCCGGCGCCTGCGGCGAGATCTTGAGCAGGTACTTGTTGATCACGATGTCCGACGCCACCACCACGACCCAGGCCATACCGCAGTTGGCATAGAACCCGAGGATCGTGTTGAGGAAGTCGAACATGTTGGCTTCCATCAGGATCAGTGCGATCAGCAGGTTGAAGCCGAGGAACACCAGGCGGCCGGGGTAGCGCTTGGTCACGCGAGTGAACGAGTTGGTCCACGCCAGCGACCCGGAGTAGGCATTGGTCACATTGATCTTGATCTGACTGATGACGACCAGTACGACGGCCAACGTCATGGCCAGCCAGCCGGGCAGGAAGTTCTCGTAGATCTCCAGGAACTGGTGCACCGGCTGGTTGGCCACCCCGGCGCTGTCGGCCACGTTGGCGATCAGATACACCGCCAGGAAAAGGCCGACCACCTGTTTGATGGCGCCGAAGAACACCCAGCCGGGCCCGGCCAGGATCATCCAGGTCCACCAACTCCGGCTGTTCTCCGGAGTTTTCGGCGGCATGAACCGCAGATAGTCGATCTGCTCGGCGATCTGCGCGATCAGCGACAGGCAGACGCCGGCGGCCAGCAGCGTGTAGCCCAGATTGAAGCCGCCGTTGCCCTGCTCGCCTTGATAGGCGAAGAACTGGCTCACCGACTCCGGATGGCTCACCACGAGGTACACGAACGGGGCAACCATCAGGATCAGCCACAGCGGTGTCGTCCAGACCTGAAGCGTGGACAGCACTTTCATCCCGTAGATCACCAGCGGGAAGATGATCAGCGTCGAGGCCGCATAACCCAGCCACAGCGGTACGCCGAGCCCGAGCTGTAACCCCTGGGCCATGATCGAGCCCTCGAGGGCGAAGAAGATGAACGTGAAGGTCGCCATGATCACATTGGTGACCACGGACCCGTAGTAGCCGAAACCGCTTCCGCGGGTGATCAAGTCGAGATCGATGTTGTAGCGCGCCGCGTAGTACGCCAGGGGGAACCCGGTGAGGAAGATGACGACCGCGAAGATGAGGATGCCCCAGAGCGCATTCGTGGTGCCGTAGGCGATCCCGATGTTGGCGCCGATCGCGAAGTCCGCGAGGTAGGCGATGCCACCGAGGGCCGAGATTCCGACGACACCCGTGGACCACTTGCGATAGCTGCGCGGAGCGAAGCGCAGCGTGTAGTCCTCGAGGGTTTCCTTGGTGGCCGTGAGGCGGTCGAGATCTGCTTCGGGTGCAGGAATGCGCACGTCATCGCCGAGTTCCTGGGTCATTCGGCAACGCTAGGACGCCCCTGTTTCGGCGGCGTTGCGGGCGTGTTAGCGAATGGGTAGGCCGGTGATCGCGCGGCCCATCACCAGACGCTGGATCTCGCTGGTGCCTTCGAAGATCGTGAAGATCTTGGCGTCGCGGTGCATGCGCTCCACCGGGTACTCGCGGGTGTAGCCGTTGCCGCCGAGGATCTGGATCGCCTCGTCGGTGACGTACACAGCCGTCTCGCTGGCGACCAGTTTGGCCATCGAACCCTCGGCCGAGTCGAAGCTCTTGCCGTTGCGGGCCATCCAGCCGGCGCGGTAGACCAGCAGTCGGGCAGCGTCGATACGCGCCTTCATGTCGGCGAGTTTGAATGCAACAGCCTGGAATTCGCCGATCTTGCGGCCGAACTGCTCGCGCTCGGTCGCGTAGTCGCGGGCGTATTCGAAGGCCGCCCGGGCCACGCCCACCGCCATCGCGCCGACGGTCGGGCGGGTGCGTTCGAACGTCGCCATGGCTGCTTGCCCGGCCGCCCGCTTGCCCTCCCGGACCTTCGCGATGCGTGCGTCGAACTTCTCTTTGCCGCCCACGATCAACCGGCCCGGAATGCGGACGTCGTCGAGCACCACCTCGGCGGTGTGCGAGGCCCGGATCCCGTGCTTGAGGAACTTCTGGCCCTGGCTGAGCCCCTTGGTGCCGGGCGGGATGATGAACGACGCCTGACCCCGGGTGCCGAGTTCGGGGTACACCGACGCGACGACGACGTGCACGTTGGCGATGCCGCCGTTGGTGGCCCAGGTCTTGGTGCCGTTGAGCACCCATTCGTCAGTGGCCTCGTCGTAGCGGGCCCGGGTCAGGATGGAGCCGACGTCGGAGCCGGCATTGGGTTCCGACGAACAGAACGCCGCGACCTTGGGATCGTCGACGGAGCCGAACATCTGCGGCACCCACTCGCCGACCTGCTCGGGAGTGCCCGTCGCGGCGACCGACGCCGCGGCCAGCCCGGTGCCCAGGATCGCCAGCGCGATGCCGGCGTCGCCCCAGAACATCTCCTCGAACGCCACGATCATGCCCAGCCCGCTCGGCTCGGCGGCCTGCTCGGCGAAGAACTCCATCGAGTAGAGGCCTACCTTGGCGGCTTCTTGGATGATCGGCCACGGAGTCTCCTCGCGCTCGTCCCATTCCGCCGCGGCGGGTCGGACGACGTCGGCGGCAAACTCGTGGACCCACTTCTGCACGTCTAACAGGTCCGAGGACAACTCCAGGGAGAACGTCATGCATCGGAACCTTACTCCGGAGTAAGATCGCCGACCAGAGAGTGTGCTACAGCTAACACCGGGAGAACGAGCCTAGACGCGGAGTGCACTGTGTTGAGGCTGCTCGTGCCGACGCTGGCATGCCGGAAGTTCATGATCGCCGGGGCCTGCGGGTCCTGGTCGTCGCTGGTCAGCACGAGTTGGACTCGGTGGCCGGCGGCGAAGCGCCGGGCGTTGGCCACCAACGGAATGCGGTAGGTGACGACGTGCCCGACCGGCACGGCCACCGCGGTGTCGCAGGGCAGAACAGGCGCCCCGTTCCGGCTCTGTGCCTCGTCGACGGTGCGCAGGCTGGCGCGCAGCCATCCGGCGGTCACTTCGGTGACCTCCCCGTCGGGCGCAACGTCGCGCAGCGTCGCCAACCAACCGGTGTCGGCCGCGGTGGCCGAGCCATGCAGTCGGAGTTCGATGTGGCCGACGACGTCGAGGGGTGCAGGCAGGGGGTCCGAGGTCCAGGTCAGCATCGCTGGCGGGTCGATGGGACTGGCCGCGGCGCGGTTGAGGCCGGCGCCCAGGGTCAGGTACTCCCGCGCCCCCGGGGCGCCCTCGTCCTCTGACAACACACCGTCGGCGCGCAACGCCCATTCCCGATGGTCGGCGGCCGGGGGCCAACTCTCGCTGGTGTGCCACCCCTCGGCGCCGGGCAGGGCGTAGCGCACGGCTGGACCCGCCATGATTCCGGTGTCGGCACCTTTGAGCCAGTGGTCGTACCACGCCAGCGCTTCGGTGTGCAGGCTTTCCCACGGCCAGGTCAGGCCGTACCGGCCGAGCAGTGCCATGCGCACATTGGGGTTGTGCGCCAACGCTTTCCATGCGGTGAACGTCGAGGGCAGGTGCAGCGGCACGTTCTCCCAGTCACAGCCGAGGTAGACGGGGATGTCGACGTCGCCCAGCAGCGGCAGCAGATTGCGCTCCTCCCACCAGCTGTCGCGCAGGGGATGTCTGACCATGGTGTCCAGCCACAGGTCGTCCCAAGGATGCGGTTGGTGCGGGAGTTTGAGCAGCTGGCGCATCATCGTGACGGCGGCCTCGCCGTTCATCGTCGCGAACTTGGCGTGGACCTGAGGAAGGCTCAGGATTCGGCGGGCGGCGGCCAGCACGGGATTGCGCCGCCAGAAGGTGTCGCTGCGTCCTGAGGTCAGCCCCATCATCGCCAGGAACGGCGTGATGAACGACGAACTGGTCAGCCCGTGGTGCGACGCCGCTTCGAAGAGGTCGGCGGTGGCGGCGACGGGGAAGATCGCCCGCAGGTGCGGTGGCCGTTCGACGGCGGCCTCGAGCTGGGTCATCGCGAAGTAGCTGATCCCGATCATGCCGACGTTGCCGTCGCACCACGGTTGGGCGGCTGTCCACTCGACCAGGTCGTGCATGTCGCGCCGCTCCTGGGCGTCCATGAAACCGAACACCCCACCTGAGCCGCCCGTACCCCGCACGTTGGCGATCACGTGGACGTAGCCGCGCGGCACCCAGAAGTCCGTCGCGCCCGCCTCGATGAAGCCGGCCGGCGCGCCGAGGTCCTGCATCTGGCGTGGATAGGGCGATGCGGCGACGAGCGCGGGGAAGCGGCCGTCCTCGCGAGGGCGGTGGATGTCGGCCATCAGCTCGACGCCGTCGCGCATGCCGACCCGCTGGTTGATCACGTGCCTGATGGCGAACCGCGGCTGGCTCAGGTTGCGGTATGCGCGGCCAGTGTCCTGCGGCCCGTTGAGCCGTCGTCCGGTCATAGTTTCACGGTAGGGTGAAACTAATGTCAACGCAACATGAATTTCACGCTAGGGTGAAACCCGTGTCGACTGCATCCCCCGGCCCGCGCGACGAGCGCGGCGTGCTGGCCCGGCGCATCCTGGCCGCCGCGCGGGACGCCTTTGCCGACACGGGATACGCGGGCACCACGATGCGTGCGATCGCACGCGCCGCCGAGGTGGATCCAGCGCTGGTGTACCACTACTTCGGCTCCAAGGAGGCGCTGCTCGACGCCGCGACCGATCCGCCGCAGCGCTGGTTGGAGAGCGTGGCTGCGACGTGGGCGACGCCGATCGACCAGCTGGGGGAGTCGCTGATCCGACTGATGCTGAGCGCGTGGGCCGACGCCGAGATCGGACCCGTGCTGCGGGCGATCCTGCAGACCGCGGCCCACGAGGCCGCCACGCGCGAGAAGTTGCGTCTCGTGGTGGAGCGCAGCCTGATGGGGGTTTCGCAGCTCGGCACCGACGACCGCGAACGGCTGATCCGCAGCGGGCTGATCTCCTCCCAGATCATGGGACTGGCGATGATGCGGTACGTGTGGCGCATCGAGCCCGTGGCGTCGATGGCCGACGATGCGCTCGTGGCCGCCGTCGCGCCGAACCTGCAGCGCTACATCGAACAAGACCTGGGCTGACGGCACGTAGACTGGTCCATCGACTTCGATTAGAGCAAGACTTCAGAGCAAGAACCCAGAGCAAGAAGAGGTGTGCATGAGCGGCCATTCCAAGTGGGCCACCACCAAGCACAAGAAGGCCGTCATCGATGCGCGTCGCGGCAAGAACTTCGCCAAGCTGATCAAGAACATCGAGGTGGCTGCGCGGACCGGCGGGGGAGACCCGGCAGGCAACCCGACCCTCTATGACGCCATCCAGAAGGCCAAGAAGAACTCGGTGCCCAACGACAACATCGAACGTGCCCGCAAGCGCGGCGCGGGCGAGGAAGCCGGTGGCGCGGACTGGCAGACCATCACATACGAGGGCTACGGCCCCAACGGCGTCGCGGTGCTGGTCGAATGTCTGACCGACAACCGCAACCGGGCCGCCGGTGAGGTCCGGGTCGCGATGACCCGCAACGGCGGCAGCATGGCCGACCCGGGCTCGGTGTCCTATCTTTTCTCGCGCAAGGGCGTGGTGACGCTGGACAAGAACGGCCTCACCGAGGACGACGTGCTTGCCGCGGTCCTCGACGCCGGCGCCGAGGACGTCAACGACCTGGGGGAGAGCTTCGAAGTCATCTCCGAGCCCACCGACCTGATCGCCGTGCGGACGGCGCTGCAGGACGCGGGCATCGACTACGACTCGGCCGAGGCCAGCTTCCAACCGTCGGTCACCGTGCCCGTCGACCTCGAGGGGGCCCGCAAGGTGCTCAAGCTCGTCGACGCGCTCGAAGACAGCGACGACGTGCAGGACGTCTACACCAACGTCGACATCCCCGACGACGTCGCGGCCGCTCTCGACGAGGGCTGACCTGCGTCATTCGTGCGCCACTGAAGGGCTCGGGGTTGCATAATCCGGCGTCATGAAGAAGGTGGTCGACCCCGAGGGCGTCACGTGGCGTGTCCGTCGCTGGTGGTGGAACACCGTTCCGTGGCAGACCGGCTTCGACACCCTGGACACGATCTTCTTCTTGATCATGCTGCCGTTCCTGCTGATGTGGCCGTTGTGGCTGGCCGCCAAATGGCTCGGCGTGGCGTGGTCGATCAGGATCGAGTGCGACGGGCGTGAAGTCGCCAGCGAGCGGGTGCGCGGGTGGCGCGCATCGGGCCGCCGGATCGACGCGTTGGCACAGCAGGCGGAGGCGGGCACGCTGGCCGCCTCACTCGAATTGCTCGAGGCGAGTTAGCGCTAGTCCGTAACACCCTGTGCGGCAGCCTGTTTCGGCGCCTCCAGGCAACGACCCCTGCGAGCCCCGCTCTGGGTCGGTAGGGTGGCGTTCACCCCGCTTGCATCGTCGACCACGGTGAGGGAGCGCCATGATCCTGTACGCCTTCCGCTGCGCATCCGGCTGTGGCACCACACAGCAATGGCATTCGATGGACACCCGTCCTGACGAGGTCGACTGCCCGACGTGCCGGGGTCCTGCGCGTCGCAGGATGTCTTCTCCCCATCTCGGGCGCCCCGCCGGCGCTGCGATGGCGTTGCACGACGCGACCCGAGCCACCGCGGAGCGTCCCGCGGTGGTGTCGTCTCCCGCGCCACGGGCGTCGGGCCGCACGATCTCGACGGACCCCCGCCACCAGAACCTCCCGCGACCCTAGAGGAGTCACTGTGCCCGACGTCGTGTTTCCCCTCGACTCCACGAAGAAGTTCACCGATCAGGAGAAAATCGGCCACAACCGTTGGCATCCCGACATTCCCGCTGCGGTGACGGTGAAGCGGGGTGATTCGTTCCGGGTGCACTGTCGCGAATGGTTCGACGGCGCGATCCACAACGACGATTCGGCGGAGGACATCCTCAACGCGCCGTTGACGACCGTGCACACCCTGTCGGGCCCGATTGCAGTCGAGGGGGCACGGCCGGGTGATCTGCTGATAGTCGACATCCTCGACGTCGGGCCCATCCCGCAGGAGGACTCCGGGCCGCTGGCGGGGCAGGGGTGGGGTTACACCGGCATCTTCGCCACTCGCAACGGCGGCGGATTCCTCACCGAACAATTCCCCGACGCCTACAAGGCGATCTGGGACTTCAGCGGACAGAAGGCGACATCGCGTCACGTACCGGGTGTCGAGTTCACCGGCATCATCCACCCGGGGTTGATGGGTACCGCTCCGTCGGCGCAACTGCTGTCGTCGTGGAACACCCGGGAAGCCGCGTTGATCGCCACCGATCCGGATCGCGTGCCGCCGCTGGCTCTGCCGCCCGAGCCCACCGACGCAATCCTGGGCAGCCTTTCCGGTGAGGCTTTCACCACGGCGGCCGCCGAGGCGGCACGCACCGCGCCGCCCCGCGAGAACGGTGGCAACCAAGACATCAAGAACCTGACCAAGGGCAGCCGGATCTTCTATCCGGTGTTCATCGACGGGGCCAATCTGTCGGTGGGCGACCTCCACTTTTCGCAGGGTGACGGGGAGATCACGTTCTGCGGTGCCATCGAGATGGGCGGGTTCATCGACTTGCGCGTCGACGTGATCCCCGGTGGGATGGAGACCTACGGCGTCAGTGAGAACGCGATCTTCATGCCCGGCAACACCGATCCGCAGTACTCCGAATGGCTGGCTTTCTCGGGAACCTCAGTCACGTTGGACGGTGAACAACGTTATCTGGATTCGCATTTGGCGTATCAACGGGCGTGCCTGCACGCCATCGACTACCTGACGAAGTTCGGCTACAGCCCAGAACAGGCGTACCTGCTGCTCGGTGCGGCGCCGATCGAGGGGCGGCTGTCCGGCGTCGTCGACATTCCCAACGCCTGCGCCACCGTCTACATCCCGACCGCGATCTTCGACTTCCCCGTCGCGCCGTCAGTGGGCGGGCCGGTGCAGATCGATCCGGGTATCGGTGCGCCGCGGGCGTCTTTCACGTGACGCCATTGTCGCTCACCGCGGTGCGGTGGCGGCCAGGAATCCGGCGAGCGCTGCCGCCGTCCGCTGCGGCTGGTCGAGCATGAGCAGCACGTAAGCGTCGTCGACCATCTCCAGACGTCCGTTCTGCAGCAGCTCGGCGAGCCGGTACGCATGCTCGACGGGCATCACGGGGTTCTGCGTCCACAGCACCAGGGCGGGCCGGTCGAAGGCCGCCAGCTGATTCGTCGCCGCGATCAGCTCCGGCTTGTCGAATCTGGTACGGCAGTACTTCACCAGATCCCTTCGGATGGCTTTGTCGGACAGGCCGCAGGCCATCCAGTCATCGACGATTGCCTGCGGCACAGGGTGTTTCGCCATCATGCCGAACATCAGGTATTGCCGGCGCAGCCAGCCGATCCGGAGTTGGCGCATCGCGAGTGCCACGGTGCCGGTTGTGCGGCTGGCGAGCCAGGCCACCTTGCCCGGCCACCCGGGCGGGAAGTTGTCGAACGCCTCCGACGGGCAGACGACCAGGCGGCCGATCCGCTGATCCCGCCCGGCGGCGGTGAGCAGCAGCGGGCCGCCCCAGTCGCTGACGACGAGCGTGGCGTCCGACAGAGCGAGCTCGTCGAGGACGTCGGCGACGATGCTGACCATGCCCGGCATGGTCAGATCGGCATCCTCGCGCATCGGGATCCGGTGGCCGCCCATCGGCAACACGGGCAGCAGGTAGCGGAACCCCTGCGGGAGATGGGGCAGCGCCAGATTCCACTGCGTGTCGTTCATCAACAGTCCGTGCAGCAGCACGACGGGTGGGCCATGCGGGTCGCCTTCCTCGCGCACCTGCACCGGCCCGGCGTGTGTCTCGACGATCTGCATGGCACCTCCATTAGAATAATCGTTCTAGAACGTATGCTCTAGCATGGCGGCGGGAGGTGCGGATGGCAAGGTCCACCAGGGAAGCGATCCTGACCGCGGCGGCCGAACTGATGCGGCACCGCGGCTATGGCGGGGTGGCGATGAAGGACATCGCCGTGGCGTCCGGGGCGCCGATCGGGTCGCTCTACCACCATTTCCGCGATGGCAAGGTGCAGATCGCGCGTGAAGCACTTCTCAACGCCGGGGTGGCCTACGGGCTGCTGATCCCCACGATCGTCGATGCCTACAGCGACCTCGGCGAAGCGGTCGAGGGGGTGTTCCGGCAGGCCGCCGAGGACATGGCGGCCACCGGGTTCGCGAACATGTGCCCGGTCGCCAGCGTCGCGGCCGAAATCGCCGACACCGTCGAGCCGCTGCGCCAGGCCACGCGAGAGATCTTCGACGGTTGGATCGCCGGCGGAACCGCCTACTTCGCGGGCCGCGGCCTGGACCAGGCGCAGGCTCGCGACGTCACGATCACCCTGATCGGTGCCCTGGAAGGAGCGTTCCTGCTGGCTCGGACGCTGCGATCGGCCGAACCGCTGCTGGCGGCCGGGCGGGTGCTGTCCCCGCAGTATCGGGGCATCGCACTCGCGGCGCCGCGCGCCGAAGACGTCGCACGCGCCTGATCAGTGCGTATGCTCTGGCGATGGCCATCGTCACGGACTCCCAGGGCGTGCAGTGGTCGGTGCACCGCATCGTGTGGCCGTTTCCGGATCTCGATGATCTTCTCGACAACTTCGACTTCTTCGGCTGGATCATCGGCCTGGTGCTGATCCTGCCGTTGCTCCTGCTGTGGCCACTGTGGCTGCTGGCCAAGGTGTGCGGCGTGCGCTGGGTCGTCGTGGTCGAGCGCGATGGCATCGAGGTGCAGCGCGAACTGGTGCGTGGGTGGCGGCGCGCGGGCGGGCGGTGCGCTGAACTGGCGCTGCAGATTCGGCAGGGGTGGCGCTCGGGGAACTACACGATCTGAGGCGTGTCCCTGCTGCCGACGGTCGGCCCTCGCCGCTAAGCTCTCGAACAAATGTTCTGTAGGAGGCTGGCGTGCGGGTGATGGGTGTCGACCCCGGGCTGACCCGGTGCGGGTTGTCGGTGATCCAGAGCGGACGCGGGCGCCAAGTGATCGCGCTCGACGTGGACGTGGTGCGCACCCCGGCTGATCATCCGCTGGCGCACCGGCTGCTCGCGATCAGCGACGCGGTCGAACACTGGCTCGACACCCACGTCCCCGACGTCATCGCGATCGAGCGGGTGTTCTCCAACCAGAACGCGAACACGGCCATGGGTACCGCGCAGGCGGGCGGGGTGGTCGCGCTCGCGGCAGCCAGACGCGACATCGACGTCCATTTCCACACGCCCAGTGAGGTCAAGGCCGCCGTCACCGGCAACGGCAGGGCCGACAAAGCTCAGGTCACCGAAATGGTCACCAGAATCCTTGCGCTGCAGCAGAAGCCGACACCCGCGGACGCGGCGGACGCGCTCGCGCTGGCAATCTGCCACTGTTGGCGCGCCCCGATGATCTCCCGGATGGCCGCCGCCGAGGAGATGGCGGCCGAGCAGCGGCGCAAGTACCAGGCCACGCTCAAGGCCGCCAAGATGGCGCGGAGCCCCCGGTGATCGCCTCGGTGCGCGGCGAAGTCATCGACATCGCCCTCGATCATGTGGTCATCGAGGCCGCCGGCGTCGGTTACAAGGTGATGGCCACCCCGTCGACGCTGGCCACGCTGCGGCGCGGTACCGAGGCGCGGCTGATCACCGCGATGATCGTGCGGGAGGATTCCCAGACGCTCTACGGCTTCGCCGACGCCGACGCGCGGGATCTGTTCCTGACGCTGCTGGGCGTCTCCGGCATCGGGCCCAGCATCGCGCTGGGCGCGCTGGCCATGTACGACGGGCCGACGCTGCGCGCGGCCATCGGCGACGGCGACGTGACGGCCCTCACGCGAATTCCCAAGGTGGGCAAGAAGACTGCCGAGCTGCTGGTGCTCACGCTGCGAGACAAGGTGGGCAGCTCGTCTTCGACCGGGTCGGCGGCCACCGGTGGCCACGGTATCCGCGGGCCGGTGGTCGAGGCGCTGGTCGGTCTGGGCTTCGCCCAGAAACAGGCCGAGGAGGCGACTGACAAGGTGCTCGCCAACGATCCCGAGGCCACCACCTCCGGTGCGCTGCGCGCCGCGTTGTCCATGTTGGGGAAGAAGTGATGGGCCGCTTCTCAGAAGACGCGGCCGACGACGCAGAGGCGCGCGAAGTGTCGCCGGCCCTGACAGTCGGCGAAGGAGACATCGACGCCAGCCTGCGGCCACGCTCTCTCGGGGAGTTCATCGGCCAGCCCCGGGTGCGTGAGCAACTGCAGCTGGTCATCGAGGGCGCCAAGAACCGGGGCGGAACGCCCGACCACATCCTGCTGTCCGGACCGCCGGGGCTGGGAAAGACGTCGCTGGCGATGATCATCGCCGCCGAGCTGGGCTCGTCGCTGCGCGTCACGTCAGGGCCGGCGCTGGAGCGTGCCGGTGATCTCGCGGCGATGCTGTCCAATCTCGTCGAGCACGACGTGCTGTTCATCGACGAGATCCACCGCATCGCGCGCCCCGCCGAGGAGATGCTCTACCTCGCGATGGAGGACTTCCGCGTCGACGTGGTGGTGGGCAAGGGCCCCGGCGCGACGTCGATCCCGTTGGAGGTGGCGCCCTTCACCCTCGTCGGCGCGACCACCCGCTCAGGGGCGTTGACCGGGCCGCTGCGTGACCGGTTCGGGTTCACCGCGCACATGGACTTCTACGAACCGGCCGAGTTGGAACGGGTCCTGGCCCGCTCGGCTGGCATCCTCGGGATCGAACTGGGCGCCGATGCCGGCGCCGAGATCGCGCGTCGCTCCCGTGGCACGCCGCGCATCGCCAACCGGCTGCTGCGCCGCGTCCGCGACTATGCCGAAGTGCGGGCCGACGGGGTGATCACCCGCGACATCGCGAAGTACGCGCTGGAGGTCTACGACGTCGACGAACTCGGGTTGGACCGGCTCGATCGCGCCGTGCTGTCGGCATTGACACGCAGCTTCGGTGGAGGGCCGGTGGGCGTGTCGACGCTCGCGGTGGCCGTGGGGGAGGAAGCTACCACCGTGGAGGAAGTCTGCGAGCCGTTCCTGGTCCGGGCAGGCATGATCGCGCGCACGCCGCGCGGTCGGGTCGCGACCCGGCTGGCCTGGACCCATCTGGGTATGACGCCGCCCAGCGGGGCCGGCGCGCTCGGTCAGCCGGGGTTGTTCGAATGACGGCCGCCGCGCTGGTCGTCGCGGCGCTCGCCGCGGTGCTGCACGTCTACATCTTCGTGATGGAGTCGGTGACCTGGACGTCGCCGCGCACGCGGGCGGTGTTCGGGATGAGCGAGGACGAGGCGCAGACCACGCGTCTGCTCGCGCTGAGCCAGGGTTTCTACAACCTTTTCCTGGCGATCGTGACGGTCGTCGGCATCGTCGCCACGGCGACCGGAGCCCACGCCGTCGGCGCCGCGCTGCTCTACGCCGGGCTGGGGTCGATGCTCGCCGCGGCGATCGTGCTCGTCGCGTCCGCGCCGGGCAAGGCCCGCCCCGCGATGATCCAGGGGACGCTGCCGCTCATCGCGATCCTGCTGCTCGTGCTGGCCTCGACCCGGTAACGATCGGTCCCCGCTCCGGTTACCGCCACAGACGCGGGGGTACTCCTGTGCGCACGCCACAAGGAGGAATGATGATCGGAACCCAGCGCCCAGACCGTCCCCGAGGGGGACGTATGACCATCGCCCGCAGCCGCGGTGCCGCCAGCGGCCTGCTGCTTATCCTGCTCGGTCTGTGGGGCGCGCTCGTCCCGTTCATCGGGCCCAACTTCGACTTCGCCTTCACCCCGGATCAGCCGTGGACCTGGACGATCGCCCGCGGGTGGCTGGAGGTGTTGCCCGGTGTGGTCACCGTGATCGGCGGACTGCTCCTGCTCACATCCCGGAACCGCGCCACCGCGATGCTGGGTGGCTGGCTGACCGTGGCGGCCGGCGCCTGGTTCGTGATCGGCCGGGCCTTGGCCGGCCCGCTGGGGCTCGGCGACGCCGGCGCTCCGGTCGCGGCGACCGAGACGAAGAGGGTGTGGCTGGACCTGACCTACTTCTACGGTCTCGGGGCGCTCATCATCTTCCTCGGTGCGCTCGCCCTGGGCCGGGTGTCGGTGCGCAGTGTGCGCGACGTCGAGTACGCGAGCCGACCCGCCGTCGTCGACACCCCCGCGCACACCGGTCCGGTGCCGGTGACCGACACGACCGCGACCCCGGTGGGTGAGCGGCCCACCGAGGTCATCGATCCGCAGCACCAGCAGGCGCCGCGGCGCGGTCTGCGCAGCCGCCTGTTCGGTGGCCGACGCGACCGCACGCTGGCGCATCGCTGACGCTCAGAGCAGTCCGAGCAGCTCCAGGTCGGTGACGTACTTGACGATCACCGCGGGAGTCACATGCGGAATGTCCTTGTCGGGCCCGATCTTCGCGTCCTGCACCGCCGTCCGGAACCGGTCGGTCGGTGCGATGGATCCGGCGATCGGGATTTCCGGCTGCTGGTAGTTGTGCAGCAACGGCATCAGCGACGCCTGGCGCTTGCGTTCGGGCAGTGCGTTGATCGCCGCGGTGAACCGGCTGAGCCAGGTCGCGTAGTCGCCGACCCGGCGCACCGGATAGCCGGCGTCGATCAGCCAGTCGACGAACTCGTCGAGACCGATGCCGTCGTCGTAGGGGTTCATCACGTGGTAGGTCTCGAACCCGGTGTCCGACTCGCGGGCCACCGCCGCACCCAGCGTCGAGATCGCCTCGGCGATGAACTCCACGGGCAGCCCGTCGTAGTGGGCGCGCGGCCGGTGTCCGTTGGCGTCGAGCCGGTAAAACGATTCCGGTGCCACGCCGGTCGCCACCAGGCTGAACATCAGCCGGGTGAACATGTCCGGCAGATTCAGCTGGCCGGCGTAGGTCGTGTCGGCCAGGATCATGTCGCACCGGAACACCGAAACCGGTAGCCCGCACAGGTCGTGCGCCTCGCGCAGCAGTACCTCACCGGCCCACTTGCTGTTCGAGTAGCCGTTGGCGTAACTGTCGTCGACCCGGCGCGTCGCGCTGATCTGCCGGATGTCGCCGTCCTCGGTGAACCCGCCCGGCTCGATGCCGGCCCCCACACCGATCGTGGAAACGTAGACGAACGGCTTCTGCCGAGTGGTCAGGGCCAGCCGGATCAGCTCCGCCGTGCCGACGGCATTGGGGCCGAACAGCTCGCTGTAGGGCAGGACGTGGTTGACCAACGCCGCCGGATCGACGATCAGGTCGACGGTGTCGGCCAGCCGTTGCCACACCTTGCGGTCGAGACCCAGATCGGCCTCGCCCTTGTCGCCGGCCAGCACCTCGAGATGATCGGCGGCCAGTGAGCGGTAGTGCTCGAGCAGCGCCGGATCGCCGCTGTCGAATGTGGCGTCCAGGCGGGCCCGCGCGGCGTCGTCGTCCTTGGCGCGGACGAGGCAGATCACCTTGCCGTCGACGAGATCCATCCGCTCCAGCCACTCCAGGGCCAGGTAGCGGCCGAGGAAGCCGGTGGCGCCGGTCAGCAGCACGGTGCGGACCTCTGTGCTAGGGGCGGGCAATGATCCAGCGGCAGAGAGGGTTTCGGCATCGATGAACTTGTCGAGCGTGAGATCCCGAGCGTGTGCTTCCGTCGCCCCGGCGCCGTGCAGCGAGGTGAACGTGGGCCGCTTGGCGCCGGGCTGCCGCTGGACTTCGATGTAGCCGGCCAGGGCAGCCAGATCAGTGGCCGGGCTGACGATCACCCCGACGGGCACCTCGACGTCGAAGATGTCGCGCAGGAGGTTGCCAAAAGTCAACGCCGACAACGAGTCTCCGCCGAGATCGGTGAAGTGGGCGTCGGGCGAGACGTCGGTGGCGGCGGTCCCGAGCAGTGCTGCCGCGGCGCGGCCGACAGTCTCGAGCACCGGACGGTCCGCACCGTCTCGACGCAGCGCACGCAGCTCCTCGGCCTGGCCGTCGGCCAGTTCGGCATAGAGGGCCTCGAGTCGCTCCCCGTAGTGCTCCTTGAGCTTCGGCCGGGCCAGCTTGCGGATACCGGTGAGCAATCCGTTTTCGAGCGTGAACGGGGTCGACTCGATCAGGAAGTCGCGGGGGATCTCGTAGGACTGCAGACCCGCCGCTCGTGCGACGTCCTGCAGCGACTCGGCGACCTTCGCTTTGGCGTCCTCGCCTTCCAGCACCTCCTCGGTCGGCACGACCACCGCCAGCAGGTAGGACCGGGCGCTGTTGCCGTACACGTAGATCTGCCGAATCAGCGGGCTGTCTCCGAACACCGCTTCGAGCTTGGAGACGGCGACGAACTCACCCTGCGAGAGCTTTTGCACGTTGTTGCGGCGGTCGAGGTAGACCAGCTGGTCCGGTCCGGTTTCGGCGACCACGTCACCGGTGCGGTAGTAGCCGTCGGGATCGAACATCTCTGCGGTGATGTCCGGGCGCTTGTAGTAGCCGGGGAACAGCGTCTCGGACTTGACGAGCAGTTCGCCGCGGGGGTGCGGCCGGTCGGTGGTGAAGTAGCCGAGATCTGGGACGTCGACCAGCTTGTAATCGATCACCGGTGGGCGCTGGACCTGTCCGTCGACGAACACCGCTCCGGCTTCGGTCGAGCCGTAGCCGTCGGTGAGGTGCAGGTCGAGGAAATTCTCGACGAAGGACCGCATCTCGGGCGACAGCGGTGCCGAGCCCGTCATGGCCATCACGAAGCGGCCGCCGACCAGGCTCTGCCGCAGATCGGCATACACGTCGGCCAGATCGTCGGGCCGACGATCGACTTCCTTGGCGACCTCGGCGGCAATGGTGTCCCAGATGCGCGGCACGAAGGTCAGCTGTGTCGGGCGAATCAGCGCCAGATCGTCGAGGAAGGTCGAAAGGTCGCTGCGGGCAGCGAAATACGCGGTTCCGCCAGCTCCCAGGGTGCTGTAGAGCAGCCCGCGAGCCATCATGTGGCTCATCGGCATGAAGTTCAACGTGATCGACGGCGTGGTGTGCTCACCGCCCCACATGGACCGGCCGGCCCGGCGCCACGCGCCGGCGACCAGACGCTCCGGATACATCGCGCCCTTGGGTGCGCCGGTGCTGCCGGAGGTGTAGATCAGCAACATCAGCGGATCGTCCTCGGGTGAGGTGAAGAACGGTGCCGCAGGCAAAGTCGCCCCGTAGGTCAGAACGTCGGCGAGCGTGACGATCTCGACCGGGCGGCCGGCGTCGGCCAGGCGGGCCCGCGCGTCGGCGACCGCATCGCGGTGGTCGTCCACCTCGGGCCGGTGGTCGAACACGACGAGGCGGCCGACCGAGTTGGCGTCGCGGACGAGTTCCACGGCGTCGGAGAGGTGGTCGACGGACGCGAAGAACACCACCGGTTCCGTCTCAGCGACGATGGGGCGCAGCGTGGCCGCCGGCGCGCTGGTCTGCAGCGGCACCGCCACCGCACCGGCCAGCGCGAGTGTCGTGTCGATCACCGTGTAGTCCACGCTGGTGAATCCGAGCACCGCGACGCGGTCGCCAGGCTGCACGTCGGTCAGCGCGCTGAGCAGGTGGTGGACGCGATCAGACAGTTCGGCGTAGGTGATGGTCTCGAAGTGTGGGAGGAGCTCGGCTTCGGTGCGGCCGGTCTGCGGGTCGGTCACCAGGCGCACGGCGCGCTGGCCGAGGGCCGGCCGGTCGGCGTAGCCGTGCAGGGCGGTGGCGATGATGTCGGGCAGGCGCTTCTCGGGGTGGTCGATGGCCTCGGCGATCGCCTCGTCGGGCAGTGCGGCGGCGAACTGGGGGTCGGTGGCCTGCAGATCGGCGATGCGGCGGGCGAGTCGTTCTTCTCGGGTATCAGTCGGCATCAGTAATCCTTCAGAACAAGTTGTCGGTGAGGGCGCAATCGCGCATCCACCAGAAAACTACGTTAGTAAAACTAAGCGTATTCCGAGGATTGGCCATCTGGGCCTGTCAGGTTGCTGTGAATTGCCACAGTCGACTGTGGGCAGCCTTCCACCGCAGCTGAAACGTGGTCTGCGTCACAGACGGCAGCGCTTGAGATGTTAGCCAGTGAACGGGATCACAGATCGCGCAGCAGCAGTTCCAGCACGTCCAGCGCCTCGTTGAGCAACTCGTCACTGATCGTCAGCGGCGGCAGGAAGCGCAGCACGTTGCCGAATGTGCCGCATGTCAGCACGATGACCCCGGCCTGATGCGCGGCAGTGCTGAGCTTCTTGGTCAGCTCCGCGTCGGGTTCCAGCGTGCCCGATTTCACGAGCTCGACGGCGATCATGGCGCCGCGCCCGCGCACGTCACCGATGCGGTCGTCCTCGGCCTGCAGGCGCCCGAGGCGGTCTTTCATCAACGCTTCGATCTCCCGGGCGCGCCCGACGAGTCCGTCGTCCTCGATCGTTGCGATCGTGGCCAGCGCGGCCGCGCAGGCGACGGGGTTGCCGCCGTAGGTGCCGCCCAGGCCGCCGACGTGCGGGGCGTCCATGATCTCGGTGCGGCCGGTCACCGCGGACAGCGGCATGCCGCCGGCGATGCCCTTGGCGGTCACGATCAGGTCAGGCACGATGCCTTCGTGCTCGCAGGCGAACATCGCGCCGGTGCGCGCGAAGCCGGTCTGCACCTCGTCGGCGATGAAGACAACACCGTTGTCCCGGCACCACTGCAGCAGCGTGGGCAGGAACCCTTCGGCGGGCACGATGAACCCGCCCTCGCCCTGGATCGGCTCGATGATCACCGCGGCGAGATTGTCGGCACCCACCTGCTTGTCCATCATCGTGATGGCCCGGCGCGCGGCCAGCTCGCCGTCGGTGGCCAACTCCTTGCCGAACTCCGCGTCGCGGAACGGATAGGACAGTGGCGCCCGGTAGATCTCCGGCGCGAACGGACCGAAGCCGTGCTTGTAGGGCATCGACTTGGCGGTCAATGCCATCGTGAGGTTGGTGCGGCCGTGGTAGGCGTGGTCGAACGACACCACGGCCTGCCTGCCGGTGTAGCTGCGGGCGATCTTGACAGCGTTCTCGACGGCCTCCGATCCCGAGTTGAACAGCGCCGAGCGCTTGTCGCCGTCTCCGGGGGTGAGCCGGTTGAGCGCCTCGGCGACGGCGACATATCCCTCGTAGGGCGTCACCATGAAGCAGGTGTGGGTGATGTTGGCGGCCTGATCGCGCACCGCCTCGACCACCCGCGGCGATGCGTTGCCGACCGTCGTGACCGCGATACCCGAGCCCAGATCGATGAGCCGGTTCCCGTCGACGTCTTCGACGATCCCCCCGAAGGCGCGGGCCGCGTAGACGGGCATGGTGTTGCCGACGCCGGCCGCCACCGCCGCCGTCTTGCGCGCGATCAGCTCCTGTGAGCGCGGGCCGGGGATGGCGGTGGCGAGGTGGCGGCTCTGTTCGAGAGCGCTCACGAAGGGACCTCCTGAGACGATGGGCCGCTGACCTCCCGAGCCTAGTCGGTCTCCGGATCGATCCGTCGAGAACCGGGGCCGGATACGCCGGGTTCAGTGGTTGACGGCGATCTGGGCGACGAAATCCGTCGGCGCAGGACGGTCGTCCGGCGGGGGAGGCCGTGGGCAGCGGCCGCAATGGCACACTGGTCAACGAATTCCTTCATGTGTGCGGCTCTCCGACGCGGTCGGGAGGCGCCAGAGAAAACAGACCGCAACGAAACAGAAGAGACACTGCTGCCATGGACCTGTTCGTCTTCCTGCCCCTGCTCATCATCATGGGCGCCTTCATGTACTTCGCGTCCCGGCGTCAGAAGAAGGCGATGCAAGCCACCATCGACCTGCACAACTCGCTGACCATCGGCGACGAAGTGCACACCACCTCGGGCCTGCGCGGGCGGATCACCGGCATCACCGACGACGAGGTGCAGCTGGAGATCGCGCCGGGCGTCGTGACCACGTGGATGAAGCTCGCGGTCCGCGATCGCATCACCGAGGACACCGACGAGTTCGAGGACGAAGACGAGGAGTTCCCGGCCGAGCCGGCCTCCGGTGCCACCGAGCTGACCGAACGGCCCAACACGAAGACTGACAGCTGACGCGTCAGCCGCGGCACGTACCCTTTGCGGGTCACTGCGCGTCGTCGCGGTACATCACGACCTGACCCCGAGGAGACTGGAGACACGTGGCATCGTCTTCGACGAGGGTGCACGCTGCCCGCTATCTGGCGCTGTTCCTGGCATTGCTGATCGGCGCCTACCTGCTGGTCTTCCTGACCGGCGACAAGAAGGCCGACCCCAAGCTCGGTATCGATCTGCAGGGCGGTACCCGCGTCACGCTGACCGCCCGCACCCCGGACGGGTCACCGCCGTCGCGCGACGCGCTCAACCAGGCCCAGCAGATCATCAGCGCCCGCGTCGACGGCCTGGGCGTCTCCGGGTCCGAGGTCATCATCGACGGGCAGAACCTGGTGATCACGGTTCCCGGCAATGACACCAGCGAGGCGCGCAACCTGGGCCAGACTGCGCGGCTCTACATCCGCCCCGTCATCCACGCGATCCCGGCAGCCGGGCAGACGCCCCCCGAGCAGGCCGGCCCAGCCGGTGCACCTCCGGGCGCTCCCGGTGCGCCGCCGCCGGGAGCCGTGCCGGGCCTGCCCCCGGGCGCTGCGGTGCCGGGGCTGCCCCCAGGCGGCCCGGGTGGCGCTCCCGACGCCGACATCCCCGGATTGCCACCGCTGGAGCCGCCGGCTCCCGAGCCCGCCCCTCAACCACGTCCGTTCCCGCAGCAGCCGGCGCCCAGCCCGAGCCCGGCCCCGCCGCCCGGTCCGACCACCTCGCCGGCGCCGGGGGCGCCGCCCACGCCCGGCGGGAAGAACGTGCCGCTGGCGCAGCGCATCCAGGACGAGAAGCGGCTGCGGCAGAGCTCCGAGCAGGCCATCCAGATTCTCGCGCTGCAGTTCCAGGCCACCCGCTGCGGTGACGACGACGTGCTGGCAGGCAACGACGATCCCAACCTCCCGCTGGTGACATGCTCGCAGGACGGTAAAGAGGTCTACCTGCTGGACAAGTCGATCATCAGCGGTGAGGGCATCGCGAACGCGACCTCGGGGCTGGATCAGCAGCGCGGCGAATACGTCGTCGACGTCGAGTTCAAGAGCGACGCGGCCAAGACGTGGGCGGACTTCACGGCAGCCAACGTCGGCACGCAGACCGCGTTCGTCCTGGACTCCCAGGTGGTCAGCGCGCCCGTCATCAACGAGGCGATTCCCGGCGGACGCACCCAGATCACCGGTCAGTTCACCGCCGACTCGGCACGCGAACTCGCCAACGTCCTGAAGTACGGCTCGCTGCCGCTGTCGTTCGAGTCCTCCGAAGCCGAGACGGTGTCGGCGACGCTGGGGCTGTCGTCGCTGCGGGCGGGGCTGATCGCGGGCGCGGTGGGCCTGATCGCTGTGCTCCTGTACTCACTGCTCTATTACCGGGTGCTCGGGCTCCTGGTGGCGCTGTCGCTCGTTGCCTCCGGTGCCATGGTGTTCGCGATCCTCGTGCTGCTGGGCCGCTACATCAACTACACGCTCGATCTGGCCGGTATCGCGGGTCTGATCATCGGTATCGGCACCACGGCCGACTCGTTCGTCGTGTTCTTCGAACGCATCAAGGACGAGATCCGAGAGGGCCGGTCGTTCCGGTCGGCGGTGCCGCGAGGCTGGACGCGCGCACGCAAGACGATCATGTCCGGCAACGCGGTGACGTTCCTGGCCGCGGCGGTCCTGTACTTCCTCGCCGTCGGCCAGGTGAAGGGCTTTGCGTTCACGTTGGGCCTGACCACCATCCTCGACGTGGTCGTCGTGTTCCTGGTGACCTGGCCGCTGCTGTACTTCGCGTCCAAGTCGCCGACCATGGCCAAGCCGTCGCTGAACGGGCTGGGAGCCGTTCAGCAGATCGCACGCGAACGCCGAGCGGCCGCGCACGCGGCGGGACGGGGATAACGCATGGCACGCAACAGTTCACATCGCCGAGCGGGCGCCGCGGAATCGAGCGCGGTGGAGGCACCTGACCTGGAAGCCAGCGCCGCCGACGCACCCAGGCACGGCTTCTTCGTCCGTCTCTACACCGGTACCGGTGCCTTCGAGGTGATCGGGCGCCGCACGCTGTGGTACGCGATCAGCGGGATCATCGTCGCCGTCGCCGTCGCTGCGATCGTGTTGCGCGGCTTCACGTTCGGCATAGATTTCGAGGGCGGCACCAAGGTGTCGTTCCCGCGCGGGGACGGGCAGGCCACCACCGCACAGGTCGAGACCGCGTTCAACAATGCGATCGGCAAGCCGCCGGAGTCGGTGGTCGTCGTCGGCAACGGCGCGTCGGCGACGTTCCAGATCCGCTCGGAGACGCTGAGCAACGACGAGACCGAGAAGCTGCGCACCGCGCTGTTCGACCAGTTCCAGCCCAAGGGCTCCGACGGTCAGCCGAGCAAGCAGGTGATCAGCGACTCGGCGGTGTCGGAGACGTGGGGCGGTCAGATCACCCAAAAGGCGCTGATCGCGCTGGTGGTGTTCCTGGTGTTGGCCGCCATCTACATCACCGTGCGCTACGAGCGATACATGGCGATCGCCGCGCTGCTGACGCTGGTGTTCGACCTCGTGGTCACCGCCGGTGTGTACGCGCTCGTCGGGTTCGAGGTAACCCCGGCCACGGTGATCGGGCTGCTCACGATCCTCGGCTTCTCGCTCTACGACACCGTCATCGTGTTCGACAAGGTCGAGGAGAACACCGAGGGCTTCGAACACACCACCCGTCGGACATTCGCCGAACAGGCCAACCTCGCGGTCAACCAGACCTTCATGCGGTCGATCAACACCAGCTTGATCTCGGTGCTGCCGATCATCGCGCTGATGGTGATCGCGGTGTGGTTGCTCGGAGTGGGGACGTTGATGGACCTGGCGCTGGTCCAGCTCGTCGGCGTGATCGTGGGCACGTACTCGTCGATCTTCTTCGCCACACCGCTGCTGGTCAGCCTGCGTGAACGCACCGACCTGGTGAGCAAGCACACCCGCCGGGTGCTCAACCGCCGCAAGACGATCGCGGCGAAGGCGACCGCCGGCGAGGCGACGTTCGAGGACGAGGCCGAGGCATCAGCCGTGGAACCCGAGCCGGCCGCGGTCACCGCGCCGGCCGGCCCGGCGCCGGACAAGCCTGCTCCGGGGGCCCGGCCGGTCAGGCCGACCTCGAGCCGGACGGGCCGTCCGTCGGGTAAGCGAAGCCCAGGAAAGCGCTAGGGAGCGGTAGGTCCGATGACCCACCGCACCCCTGTGTGGCGCGTCTCCGTCGTTGCGGCGGTGCTCGCCGTGGTCGGCGCACTCGGTCTGTCGTCGTGCTCGTCGGGCGCCGCCGACGCTATCGATTACGCGATCGACGGCACGCTGTCGACGTACAACACCAACACCGTGATCGGCGCCGCCTCGGGTGGTCCGCAGGCGTTCGGGCGGGTGCTGACCGGCTTCAACTACCACGGGCCCGACGGCCAGATCGTCGGAGATCATGACTTCGGCACGATCGCGGTCGTGGGCCGCAGCCCGCTGGTGCTCGATTACGAGATCAAGCCGGAGGCGGTCTATTCCGACGGCAAGCCGATCACCTGCGACGACATGGTGCTGGCGTGGGCGGCGCAGTCGGGCCGGTTCCCGACCTTCGATGCGGCGAGCCGGGCCGGCTACACCGACATCGCGACCATCGACTGCACCCCGGGCCAGAAGAAGGCCAGGGTCAGCTTCGCCCAGGACCGGGCGTTCACCGACTACGGGCAGCTGTTCGCGGCCACGTCGCTGATGCCCTCGCACGTGATTGCCGACGAGTTGGGGCTCGGCGACGGCGGCGTGACGAAGGCGCTGCTCGGCAACGACGGACCGGCGGTCGAGCGGATCGCCCAGGTGTGGAACACGACGTGGAACCTCGCGCCGAATCTGGACCTGAAGCGCTTCCCGTCCTCGGGCCCGTACCGCATCGACGCCGTGACCGGCGACGGTGCGGTGGTGCTGGTGGCCAACGACAAGTGGTGGGGCACCAAGCCCGTCACCGCCAAGGTCACCGTGTGGCCGCGCCGCTCGGATCTACAGGACCGGGTCAACGAGGGCGCCTACGACGTCGTCGACATCGCCGCCGGGTCGGCGGGAACGCTGAATCTGCCCGACGACTACAGCCGCGCCGACTCCCCATCGGCAGGCATCGAGCAGCTGATCTTCGCCCCGCAGGGTCCGCTGGCAGCGGTGCCCGCGCGTCGGGCGGTGGCACTGTGCACGCCCCGCGACGTGATCGCCCGCAATGCCGCGGTGCCGCCGGCCAACACACGCCTGAACGCCGCGGCCGAAGACGCCTACTCCGGGGCGGAAGCCACCCCGCAGGTCAACGAATTCGCCGTGGCCAACCCCGACGCGGCGCGGGCCGCGCTGGGTAATCAGCCGCTGACCGTGCGCATCGGCTACCAGTCGCCGAACGCCCGACTGGCCGCCGCGGTCGGCGCGATCGCCAAGGCCTGTGCTCCGGCGGGGATCACCGTGCAGGACGTCGCAGGGGACAACACGGGTCCACAGGCCTTGCGCGACAACGACATCGACGTGCTGATCGCGAGCACCGGCGGTGCGGCGGGCAGCGGATCGACCGGCTCGTCGGCGATGGACGCCTATACGCTGCACAGCGGTGACGGGAACAACCTGCCCCGCTATGCCAACGAGCGCATCGACGGCATCATCTCGACGCTGGCGGTGACATCCGACCCGAAGGAACTCGCCCGGTTGCTCGCCGAGGCCGCCCCGATCCTGTGGGGCGACATGCCCACCCTGCCGCTGTACCGCCAGCAGCGCACCCTGCTCGCGTCGACGAAGATGTACGCAGTGAGCGCCAATCCGACGCGCTGGGGCGCGGGATGGAACATGGACCGATGGAAACTGAGCCAGTGAGCCAGACGCGCGACGTCGCCCAGACGATCGCCTCGCTGCTGCGCGAGGTGCCCGATTTTCCCGAGCCCGGAGTGCTGTTCAAGGATCTGACGCCGGTACTGGCCGATGCGCGAGGCCTGGCCGAGGTCAGCGCCGCGATGGCCGAGATCGCGCGCGGTGCCGACCTGGTGGCCGGGGTCGACGCGCGAGGGTTCCTGCTCGGCGGGGCCGTGGCGATCTCGCTCGGCATCGGGGTGCTCGCGGTCCGCAAGGGCGGCAAGCTTCCGCCGCCGGTGATCAGTGAGTCCTACACGCTCGAGTACGGCACGGCCACCCTGGAGGTGCCCGCCGACGGCGTCGAGCTCGCCGGCCGCAGGATCGTGGTGATCGATGACGTGCTGGCCACCGGGGGAACACTGGCGGCCACCCATCAGTTACTCACCTCAGCGGGGGCCACGGTGAGCGGTGCGATCGTGATGCTCGAACTCGCCGCACTGGGCGGACGATCGGTGCTCGAGCCGTTGCCGGTCACGGCCTTGCACACCGTGTGATCCCCGGGTGACCGGATATCCTGCCAACAGCAGCTGTCAGCGGAGGTGAGCATGGCCAACGAGATCCAGGCAGATCCGCGTGCGACCCAGGCTGTGCAGGCCCCGCCGGTGCCCGCCGGGCCCGAGACCCAGCCCATGGAGCTGCCCCGGCCGGAAGCGGCCAAGGCGACCAGTGCGTCGCGCCGGGTACGCGCCCGGCTCGCCCGCCGGATGACCTCTCAGCGCAGCACCGTCAACCCGGTGCTGGAACCGCTGGTGGCGGTGCACCGGGAGATCTATCCGAAAGCCGACCTGACGCTGCTGCAGAAGGCCTACGAGGTCGCCGAGCAGCGCCACGCCGATCAGCTGCGCAAGTCGGGGGATCCCTACATCACCCATCCGCTGGCGGTGGCCAACATCCTGGCCGAGCTCGGCATGGACACCACGACGTTGATCGCGGCCCTGCTGCACGACACCGTCGAGGACACCGGGTACACGCTGGAGGCGCTGACCCAGGAATTCGGCACCGAGGTCGGCCACCTCGTCGACGGAGTCACCAAGCTCGACAAGGTCGCGCTGGGCACCGCGGCCGAGGGCGAGACGATCCGCAAGATGATCATCGCGATGGCGCGTGATCCGCGCGTGCTGGTGATCAAGGTCGCCGACCGGCTGCACAACATGCGCACCATGCGGTTCCTGCCCCCGGAGAAGCAGGCGCGCAAAGCTCGCGAGACGCTGGAAGTCATTGCGCCCCTTGCACATCGGCTCGGTATGGCGACGGTCAAGTGGGAGCTCGAGGATCTGTCGTTCGCGATCCTGCATCCCAAGAAGTACGAGGAGATCGTGCGACTGGTGGCCGACCGGGCGCCGTCGCGCGACACCTACCTGGCCAAGGTGCGCGCCCAGATCATCACCACGCTGAACACGTCGAAGATCAACGCCGTGGTCGAGGGCCGGCCCAAGCACTACTGGTCGATCTACCAGAAGATGATCGTCAAGGGCCGCGATTTCGACGATATCCATGACCTGGTCGGGGTGCGGATCCTGTGCGACGAGGTGCGCGACTGTTACGCCGCGGTCGGGGTGGTGCACTCGCTGTGGCAGCCGATCGCCGGCCGGTTCAAGGACTACATCGCCCAGCCCCGGTTCGGGGTGTACCAGTCGCTGCACACCACGGTGGTCGGCCCGGAGGGCAAGCCGCTGGAGGTGCAGATCCGCACCACCGACATGCACAAGACGGCCGAGTACGGCATTGCCGCGCACTGGCGCTACAAAGAGGCCAAGGGACGCAACGGTGTTCCGCCGAGCACCACCGCAGCCGAGATCGACGACATGGCGTGGATGCGGCAATTGCTCGACTGGCAGCGGGAAGCGGCCGACCCGGGCGAGTTCCTGGAGTCGCTGCGCTACGACCTCGCGGTGCAGGAGATCTTCGTGTTCACCCCCAAGGGCGACGTGATCACGCTGCCGACCGGTTCCACACCGGTGGATTTCGCGTACGCGGTGCACACCGAGGTGGGCCATCGCTGCATCGGCGCCCGGGTCAACGGCCGGCTCGTGGCGCTGGAGCGCAAGCTCGAGAACGGCGAAGTGGTCGAGGTCTTCACGTCCAAGGCGGCCAACGCAGGGCCGTCGCGGGACTGGCAGACCTTCGTGGTGTCGCCGCGGGCGAAGGCCAAGATCCGGCAGTGGTTCGCCAAGGAACGCCGCGAAGAGGCGCTGGAATCCGGCAAGGACGCGATCGCGCGGGAGGTACGCCGCGGCGGACTTCCGTTGCAGCGCTTGATGAATGCCGAGACCATGGCGGCGCTGGCGCGTGAGCTGCGCTACCTGGACGTCTCGGCGCTCTACACCGCGGTCGGCGAGGGTCACGTGTCGGCCCGGCACGTGGTGCAGCGGCTGGTGGCCCAGATCGGCGGCGACGACGAGGCCGCCGACGAGCTGGCGGAGCGGTCCACCCCGGCGACGATGCCGGTGCGGCAACGCACCAGCGACGATGTCGGGGTGTCGGTGCCGGGGGCGCCGGGGGTGCTGACCAAGCTCGCCAAGTGCTGCACGCCGGTGCCCGGTGACGTGATCATGGGCTTCGTCACCCGCGGCGGTGGAGTCAGCGTGCACCGCACCGACTGCACGAACGCCGCGTCGCTGGAGAAGCAGTCCGAGCGCATCATCGACGTCCAGTGGGCGCCGTCACCATCGTCGGTGTTCCTGGTGGCCATCCAGGTCGAGGCGCTCGACCGGCACCGGTTGCTCTCCGATGTCACCCGGGTGCTCGCCGACGAGAAGGTCAACATCCTCTCGGCGTCGGTGACGACGTCCAACGACCGAGTCGCGATCAGCCGGTTCACCTTCGAGATGGGTGACCCCAAGCATCTGGGGCACGTGCTCAACGTGGTGCGCAACGTGGAGGGCGTGTACGACGTCTACCGCGTCACGTCCGCCGCCTGACCCTTCGCCGGGACCTAGTCCAGCTGGAGCTTCTTGATCGTGACGTCCAGCTTCGGCGCGCCGTCTTCGCCGCCCTCCTTGGTGCCTGCTGCGGCGATCTTGTCCAGCGTCGCCAGGCCGGTCTGGTCGATCGTGCCGAACACCGTGTAGTTCGGCGGCAACGTCGAATCCTTGTACACCAGGAAGAACTGGCTGCCGTTGGTGCCCGGCCCGGCATTGGCCATGGCCAGCGTGCCGCGGGGGTAGATCACCGGCTGCTGCAGCTTCGGATCGTCGGGCTGGTACTGGTCGGTCGGATACTCGTTGGCGAACTGGTAGCCCGGCCCGCCGGTGCCCTGGCCGGTCGGGTCGCCGCACTGCAGCACGGCAAGGCCCTCACCGGTGGTGAGCCGGTGGCAGGGGGTGTTGTCGAAGAAGCCCTTGTTGGCCAGGCTCGCGAAGCTGTTGACCGTGCACGGCGCCTTCGCGTTGTCGAGCTGCAGACCCAGGTTGCCCTGGTTGGTCTCCATGCTGGCGCTGACCTCAGCCGGGTCTGTCGGCACCTTGCCCGCGCGGGGCGGCTCGACGGGCTTGCTGGCCGCCTCGGCGGACTTGGGGTACTGGCAGTTGCTGCCCAGCCCCTCGGGCGCGGTGAATTTCGGCAGCGCGCCGGGCTTGCCGGGTTCCGGCACGTCCAGCGGTGAATTCGCCTCCGAGGTCGCCGCGCTGGTCGGCGTCGAGGCGGTCGGGGTGCCGCTGTCGCGGTTGGTGAGGACGATGGTGACCACGACGGCGGCGATCACGACGACCGCGGCGGCGGCCGATCCGATGATCGTGTACAGGCGGCGCTTGCGGTCCCTTTCGGCGCGCCGTTCGAGTTGACGCTCGAGCTTGCGCTTGGCGGCGGCTCGCCGTTGTTCGTTCGTCGGCACGGGCCGGGTCCTCCTCGGGGTCGATCAGGTCGGCACCGAGTGTGCCAGGACGAGCTGAGACGGTGCTTATGACCCCTGCCTGTGACCCCTCGTGAACTGCGCGCCGAGCTCGGCATGGGAAGCTGGACGGCGTGTTGATCACCGGATTCCCCGCGGGGATGCTGGCGTGCAACTGCTACGTGCTGGCGCCGCGGCAGGGCGCCGACGCGATCGTCGTCGACCCCGGCCAACGGGCGATGGGGCCGTTGCAGCGCATCCTCGACGAGAACCGGCTGACCCCGGCGGCGGTCCTGCTGACCCACGGGCACATCGACCACATGTGGTCTGCGCAGAAGGTCAGCGACACCTACGGCTGCCCCACCTACATCCATCCGGCCGACCGGCACATGCTGGGCGATCCGATCAAGGGCTTCGGGCCCCGCCTGGCGCAACTCGCCGTCGGGGCGCTGTTCCGTGAGCCGCGACAGGTCGTCGAACTCGACCGCGACGGCGACAAACTCGACCTCGGCGGCATCACCGTGGCCGTCGACCACACCCCGGGCCACACCCTGGGTTCGGTGATCTTCCGCGTCGAGGAGGGCCCCGACCAGCTGGCCTTCACCGGCGACACCTTGTTCAAGCAGTCGGTGGGCCGCACCGATCTTCCCGGGGGCAGCGGCCGGGATCTGCTGACCTCGATCGTGACAAAACTGTTGGTGCTCGACGACGACACGCTGGTATTACCAGGGCACGGCGAGCGCAGCACCATCGGCGCCGAGCGCCGCACCAACCCGTTTCTCGAAGGTTTGACGACGTGACCGAATTCAAGGCGCCCAAGGGCGTTCCGGATTACCTGCCGCCCGATTCCGCCGAGTTCGTCGCGGTGCGCGCCGGGTTGCTCGGCGCCGCTCGCCGCGCCGGCTATGGCGACATCGAGCTGCCGATCTTCGAGGACACCGCGCTGTTCGCGCGCGGGGTGGGGGAGTCCACCGACGTGGTGTCCAAGGAGATGTACACGTTCGCCGACCGGGGCGAGCGGTCGGTGACGCTGCGCCCCGAAGGCACGGCCGGCGTCATGCGCGCGGTCATCGAGCACGGGCTGGACCGTGGCCAGCTGCCGGTGAAGCTGTGCTATTCGGGCCCGTTCTTCCGGTACGAGCGGCCGCAGGCGGGCCGCTACCGGCAGCTGCAGCAGGTCGGGGTGGAGGCGATCGGGGTCGACGACCCGGCGCTCGACGCCGAGGTGATCGCGGTGGCCGACGCCGGCTTCCGCGCGCTGGGGCTCGACGGATTCCGGCTGGAGATCACCTCGCTCGGCGACGAGACGTGCCGCCCGCAGTATCGAGAATTGTTGCAGCAGTTCCTCTTTGGGCTCGACCTTGACGAAGAGACCCGCCGCCGCGCGGAGATCAACCCGCTGCGGGTGCTCGACGACAAGCGTCCGCACGTCAAGGAAATGACCGCCGACGCCCCCCTGATGCTCGATCATCTGTCCGATGTCGCCAAGGCGCACTTCGAGACGGTGCTGGCGCACCTGGATGCGCTGGCCGTGCCGTATGTGATCAATCCGCGCATGGTGCGGGGGCTGGACTACTACACCAAGACGACGTTCGAGTTCGTCCACGACGGTCTGGGTGCGCAGTCCGGGATCGGCGGAGGTGGCCGCTACGACGGGTTGATGAGCCAGCTCGGCGGCCGAGACCTGTCGGGCATCGGCTTCGGCCTGGGCGTGGACCGCACGCTGTTGGCGCTGCGGGCCGAGGGCAAGACCGCCGGTGAGACCGCCCGGGTCGACGTGTACGCGGTGCCGATGGGCGCCGACGCCAAGATCCGGTTGGCGGTGCTGGCGGCCCAGCTGCGCGCGGCGGGGGTGCGGGTGGACATGGCCTACGGCGACCGCAGCCTCAAGGGCGCGATGAAGGGCGCGGACCGCTCGGGCGCTTCGGTCGCGCTGGTCGCCGGGGACCGCGATCTGGAGGCGGGCACGATCGGAGTGAAAACGCTTGCCACGGGCGAGCAGGTCGACGTCGCGGTGGACGACGTGGTGGACCACGTGGTCGCCGCGCTGCGCTGACTCCACCCGGGACGACAGGGCACCTGGGTTTCCGGGCGCAGGTGCAGACCGGCGACGCGGTGGATGCGACGCTCACCCGCATCGACGACTTGGGCGGTTTCACCGGCAGCGGTTCCGTGACGCGCCGGCAGAAACGATGACCACACCGTTCGAGATCCGGACTGATTGTTGACGGCGCCAGTGTCAGTGCCCGACCAGTGGGTAGGCCGTGCCCATGTGGTTCGACAACTGGGCAGATGTCCTGCGGGTCGTTGCCGTCGGAGCTGCCGCGTACGTCACGCTCGTAGTCGTGCTGCGGGTGTCCGGTAAACGCACCCTGGCCAAACTGAACGCCTTCGACCTGGTCGTGACGGTCGCCCTGGGATCGACGCTGGCGACCATCCTGCTCAACGCCGATGTGTCCTACCTCGAAGGTGCCTCGGCATTTGCCCTGCTCGCCGCGTTGCAGTTCGCGGCCGCGCTCATTTCGTCGCGGTGTCGCTACGGCCGCCTCGTGCTCACCTCGCGGCCGACCCAGTTGCTGGCGCAAGGACGTTTCGACGAAGCCGCGTTGCGCGGGGCCCGCGTCAGCGAAGCAGAGGTGCGGCAGGCTGTTCGAGCTTCGGGGTACGGGGATCTGAGCGAGATCGCGGCGGTCGTCTTGGAGACCGACGGATCGCTCAGCGTCATCAGTCTCGGGCAACAGGGCGATCGATCGGCCATGGCCGATGTCCACTCCGGAAGCTCGCCGGTCAACTCGTAGGCCATCGCCGCTCGAGAGCTGCGCGCACACGGTTCGCCTGACCCGCGAGCCGCTCGCTTTCGACGGGGTCGAATTGCCGTCCGGCGATGTCCCGTTCGACGCGCGCGAGCTGGCCGGCGACCGCCGCGCGGTGCTCCGGCGACTTCGACATCCACCCGACCTCGCGCAGCAGGGTCAACACCCGACTGACCACAGCGGGGTCGGCGCCGCCGTAGAGCATCGTCGGTACGCAGACGGTGTCGAGCAGCTCGGCCAGTGACGGGCGGGCGATGACCACGCGTACGGCGTCGTCTTCGTCACGGAGCACAAGGGGAATCAGCTGGCGGTGGGCGAATGCGCACAGCATCGCGCTGCAGGCGTGCAATCCGTGGACTGCGGTGGTGGGATCGTTGACACCCGGGCTCAGTGCCCGAAGCACGACGTCGACGATCTGACGAAGTCCGTAGCCGATGTCCTGTGCCGCGGTGCGCTCGATGTCGGTCTGCAGCGAGTCCGCCACCCGATCGAGGAGCGTGCGCGTGCTGCTGTCGTCGGCCGAGCCGGCGGTCCGGCAGAACGCCACCGGAACGCCGCTGACGACGGCCGACCCCACAGGTTGGTCGACCCAGATCATGGCGTCGGCCGCGCATGCGGCGTCGAGAAGCGCTTCCTCGTCGATACCGACGAGGAACCCGGACGACCGCGCCGGGACCGGCACCGCGGTCGGGTGCACCGCCGGTGCCTCGTCGTGTTGCTCGTCATCGCACGGATCGAGGAGCCGGCTGCCCGTCTCGATGGCGTCGGTGCGGATATGGTCGAGCATCGTCTCGATCCTGATCTGGCGGACCAGGTGCCCAAGGAAAAGCACCAACGCCATGATGCTTGCGACAGCCAACACGAATGCGACCGTGACAGCGATCTTCGGTACGAAACGCGTGATCGTGTCGCTGTCGTTGCGCACCGTGCGCAGCACCGTCACCGCGTAGGCGAATGTCGCCAGGAACAGCGTGAGAGTGCGTTGGACGAAATGGTCCGACGCGAAGGTCCGCAACAGCCGGGGTGTGTACTGGCTGCTCGCCAACTGCAGAGTCACCAGGGTCAGGGAGAACGTCAGCGAGGTCACCGTCATGAGCGAGGTCGCGATGGTCCCGAGGATCTCGCGTGCCGCATCGGCTCCGCCACCGAACAGGTAGCCCTCGACGGTGGGAGGCAGGCTGCCGTCGGCCAACCGGTCGAGTTCGGGGATGGCCACGCCGGCGATCAGAGCTGCGACCACCCCCAGCGCCGGTACGGGCCACAACCGGCTTCGCAGCGCGTCCTGCACCACTGTCCGGCGCTGTTCGAGCGCTCTCCAGACGAACGCCGGGTACCCGGACCGCAGGCGAGACACTCGCACTGGCACGGGCGGGGCGCAGTGCGGAGGACCGTGGCACTCGGCGAGGATCACCGGTCCGAGAAGCGCAGGCAGGCTGCGGGCTTTCCGCGCGCCACTGGCGGCCGAGCGTCAGATGGCCATGGCGGCGCGTACGTCGGCCTCCGAGGCCGACCCGCCCGTACCACTGGAGGTGACCCGGCCGGCCTCGAGGATGTAGTACCGCTGCGAGGACTCCAAGGCGAAACCGATGTGCTGCTCGACCAGCAGGACGCCCAGATCCCCGCGCTCGGTGAGCGCGGTGATGGCCGCTTCGATCTCGGCGACCACCGAGGGCTGGATGCCCTCGGTCGGCTCGTCGAGGATCAGACACTTCGGCGACGTGATCAACGCGCGGGCAATGGCGAGCTGCTGACGCTGGCCGCCGGAGAGCAGCCCGGCACGACGGGTCAGCAGCTCCTTGAGCGCCGGGAACAGGTCGAGCTGCTCGTCGATCAGTGCCTTGCCGTTCTTCCGTCCATCGGCCACCACCTGCAGGTTCTCCGCGGTAGTGAGCTGGCCGAACGACTGCTGACCCTGCGGCACATAGGCCAATCCGCGGGCCACCCGGGCACTGGGCCGCAGTTTGGTGATGTCCTCACCGTCGAAAAGCACTGTGCCGCTGGAACATTTGAGCAGTCCGACGGCAGCGCGCAGCAGCGTGGTCTTACCGGCGCCGTTATGCCCCATGACGGCGGCCACGCCGTCCGACGGCACCTCGAGGCTGACTCCGTGGATCACGGTGCTGCGGCCGTAGCCGGTGCGGACGTCGACGAGTTCGAGTGTCACGAGATTCCTTCCGCTCCTGCGGCGGCGGTGCCGAGGTAGACCTCTTGCACCTTGGGATCGGCCTGTACCTCTGCGACCGAGCCCTCGGCGATGACCTGGCCTCGTGCCAGCACGGTCACCGAGGTGGCGAACGCCCGCATGAAATCCATGTCGTGTTCGACGACGACGACCGTGCGTTCGGCACCGATGCGGCGCAACAAGTTTCCGGTTTCTTCGCGTTCCTCGGTACTCATCCCGGCCACCGGCTCGTCGAGCAGCAACACGTCGGCGTTCTGCACCAGCAGCATCCCGATCTCCAGCCACTGCTTCTGCCCGTGCGCCAGCACGCCCGCCGGTCGGTCCGCGAGATGGCTCAGGCCGATGGTGTGCAGGGTCTGTTCGATGATCGGCAGCACCCCGGATCGCCGGCGCAGCAGCGTCCACACCGAACGGCCCGCGCCGGCGGCGATGTCCAGGTTCTGCAGCACCGTCAGCTGCTCGAACACGCTCGCGGTCTGGAATGTGCGTCCCACCCCACTGCGGGCGATCTGGTGAACCTTCTTGCCCAACAGCTCCACCCCGGACTTGTTCACCGAGCCCGAGGCGGACACCAGCCCGGTGATCGCGTCGATGACGGTGGTCTTGCCGGCACCGTTGGGTCCGATCAGAAAGCGCAGATCGCCCTGGAACAGCGTCAGATCGACATCGCTGACGGCCTTGAAGCCGTCGAAATCCACGGTCAGCCCGCGCACTTGGAGATACTGGGCCCCCATGCCGGCGTTGCCGCCGACGACGGGTTCCTTGCCTGCGGTGGCGGCGTCGACGTCGGTCATGAACTCACCTCCACCTTCTCTGCCGGGGTCTCGTCCGGTGCGGCCGGGGGTGACGCCTTCGCGCGTCGGCGGCGCAGGACCACCCCCAGGCCTGCGAGTCCGGCCGGGAAGAAGCCGACCACGACGATGAACAGCAAGCCCTGGGCGTAGGTCCACTCCGACGGAAACCGTTCGGAGAACAGCGTTTGCGCCCACGCGACACCGATGGCACCCAGCACCGGGCCGAGGAGCGTGGTCCGCCCACCGATCGCGACACCGATCAGGAACGCGATCGACGGCAGGATGCCCACCTGTGACGGCGCGATGAACCCGACGATCGGTGCGAACAGCGCCCCGGCGATGCTGGCGAACAACGCGGCGACCGTGTAGGCCACCACCTTGATGTTGGCCGGGTCGTAGCCCAGGAAGCGCACCCGCTCCTCACCGTCGCGCACCGCGACCAGCAGCTCGCCGTATCGGCTCTGCATGAGCTGGCGCACCACGGCGACCACCAGCAGCAGCACCGCCGCGGCGATGAAATACAGCATGCGGCGATTCACCGGATCGTTGAGGGTGAATCCGAAGAACGTGCGAAACCTGTTCAGGCCGTTGGATCCTCCGAGACCCGTCTGGCCGACCAGCAGGATGGCCAGCGCGGCCGCCAGCGCCTGCGACAGGATCGCGAAGTAGGCGCCTTTGACCTTGCGCTTGAACACGCCAAGGCCCAGCGCCGCGGCGATCGCGGTGGGCAGCACGACGATCGCCACGAGCGTCAGCGCGGGGGAGGCGAACGGCTGCCAGTACGACGGCAGCTCGCGGATGCCCTGGATCTGCATGAAATCGGGCACGTCGTCGCCCCGCAACTGCGCGTCGGCGATCTTGAGGTGCATCGCCATCAGGTAACCGCCCAACCCGAAGAACACGCCCTGGCCCAGCACCAGCATGCCGCCACGGCCCCAGGCCAGGCCGATGCCGGCCGCGACGATCGCGAAGCACAGGAACTTGCCGAGCAGGCTGAGCCGGAAGTCCGACAGCACAGCGGGCGCGATGACGAACAGCACCAGCGCCGCGATCCCGAAGCCGGCCCAGGTCTGCCACCGGCCGATAAGGGTTTTCACACCAAACTCCTTGTCCGCACGGTGAACAGCCCCTGCGGGCGCACCTGCAGGAAGATCACGATGATCACGAACACGATGACCTTGGCCAGCGAGGCGGTGGTGTTGTACTCGATGAACGAATTCAAGAAGCCCAGTGTCAACGCAGCGATCACAGTGCCCTTGATCTGGCCGAGGCCGCCGACCACCACCACGAGGAACGCGTCGATGAGGTAGCTCTGGCCGATCGTCGGACTGGTGGAGCCGATCAGCGTCAACGCCACACCGGCCACGGCGGCCAGTCCGGAGCCGATGAAGAACGTGGTGATGTCGGTACGCCGCGACGAGATGCCGCTGGTCTCGGCGAGATCGCGGTTCTGCACGACGGCGCGGATGCGCCGCCCCATCGGGCTGACCTTGAGCACCGTGGCCAGCACCGCGACGCACACCACGGCCAGCACCAGGATGAAGATGCGGGTCTTGGGCACCACGGCGCCGAGGATCTCCACCCCGCCCGAGAGCCACGCCGGCGCCACCACGTTGACCGCAGGAGCACCGAAGATGTCGCGCGCCACCTGCTGCAGGATCAGCCCCACACCGAAGGTGACCAGCAGCGTGTCCAGCGGCCGGTCGTACATCCGCTGGATCAGTCCGACCTCGAGTGCGACGCCCATCGCGCCCCCGATGAGGAATCCGATGACCAGCGAGATGATCAGGGACACACCGGCACTGGAGATCACTTGCTGAACCACGTAGGCGGTGTAGCAGCCGGCCATGATGAACTCACCGTGCGCCATGTTGATGACGCCCATCTGGCCGAACGTCAACGACAGGCCAAGAGCGGCCAGCAACAGGATCGAGCCGAGGCTCAATCCTGTTGCCAGCTGCCCGATCAGGACATCCATCGGGTCAGCCGGACAGGCCGGCGGCCCACGGGTAGGACTTCAGGAACGGATCGGGCTCGATCGGGCCGGGGGACTGCCAGATCGTGTAGATCAGCCCGTCGGGACGTATCTCGCCGATGCGTGCGGTCTTGGTGATGTGGTGGTTCTCGCCGTCGATGGTCACCAGACCCTCCGGGGCGTCGAAGGTGACACCGCCGGCGTTGTCCTGAATCGCCTTCGTGTCGAACGACTTCGCCTTCTCGACGGTGTTCTTCCACAGGTACACCGAGGTGTAGGCGGCTTCCATCGGGTCCGAGGTGGGCTTGTTCGCGCCGTAGGCCTTTTTGTAGGCCTCGACGAACTTCTTGTTCACCGGGGTGTCGATGGTCTGGTAGTAGTTCCAGGCCGTCAGCTGCCCGGTGATGTTCTGCACGCCGATGCCGCCGACCTCTTCCTCGGCGATCGACACCGACACGACCGGCATCTGCTGCGGGGT
>JBFMGT010000031.1:0-48484 GCA_040752555.1 Actinomycetota bacterium
TCTCCTTGGCGGTGTCGGGGATGACCAGACCGGAAGCGGTCGTGGTCTCGGCCTCGTTGGCCTGTACGAGGATCTTGTCCTCGAGTGGCTTGATGTTGACTGCCACGATTGGAGCCCCTTCACTCAGATATTGATGTAGGTGTGCGTACACGGCGGTCGGTGACCGCCCTCGCGCCGTCGTCGCGGGTGCCGACACAGGGTTGAACCGACTGCCGCCTAGCACTCTATACATGAGAGTGCTAGCACTCAAGGTTGGGGTTCCTCTGTACGCCCCGGGCGAACGGCGCCGGATCCATCCCCAGCCTCCGAGTTATCCACAAGCTGAGATTTTGGCGCTGCTCGACTCTTCCGACTGCGGGTATTTTCGCACATATGTTCGAGCTGAGGCAGGTGGCGGAGACGGATCTGGTCGCTGTGATGACCAGCCCGGCGGCGGCTGCTGCGCGCGCCGAAGCCATCAAGCTGGCCGCGATCGCCGAGCTGTGGCGTCGCCGCCGCTGCCCCGAGCGCGAGCGGTGGGCCTGCGCCGATTGGGATGCCGCGGCCGCCGAGATCGGGTGTGCCTTGGGCATCAGCCCGGGGCGGGCGTCGGTACAGATGGACCTGGCGGTGGCGCTGCGGGACCGCTTCCCCCGGCTTGGGGAACTGCTGGCCGACGGGCAGGTGAGCCTCGATGTGGTCAGAACGGTCGTCTCACGCACCGCGCTGGTGCTCGACCCCACCACACTGCGGCTGCTCGACGGCCATTTCGGCGAGGCCGTCACCGGGTGGGGCGTGTTGTCACAGAAGAAGCTCGACGCCGCGATCGATGTGTGGATCGAGACCTACGATCCCGACGCGGTACGGCGCGTGCGTGACCGGTCGCGAGATCGCTCGTTCACCATCGGTGATCGCCATGACGGCTCGGGCACCACCAGTGTGTACGGCACGCTGGCCACCCCGGATGCGGTGCTGCTGGGAGCGCGGTTGGCGATGATGATCGCCTCGGTGTGCGAGTTCGACCCGCGCACCCTCGATCAGAAACGCGCGGATTCGGTCGGTGCGATCGCCGCCGGCTCATTCGTGTTGGCCTGCCGTTGCGGGCGCTCTGAGTGTGCGGCTGCCCAGGTCGATGACCGGCGCGCCTCCAGCATCACGGTCACCGTGATCGCCGACCACGCCACGCTGGATGCCGAGCCCGATCCCCAGCTCCACGGCGAGGAGCCACCACCGGCCTACCCGCCCCGGTCGACTCCACCCGAAGCCCAGCAAGTCACCGAGCCTGTGGAGTCCGTCGCGCCCGTCGAGCCCGCAGCGCCCGCCAACGCCGAACAGAGCGAAAACGCCTCGGCTGCAGAGTCTTCGGCGCTGTCGGAGCTGTCCGATTGCGCAGACGTCAGCGAAGAAGCCGCCGTCACCGCCGTGCCGGACCAGCCCGCCCAGCCGCCCGATGAGCCTCTCGCACCTGTCTATTCGTCTGCGTCGGTGGGTCGTCGCCGCGCGGCGCTGATCCTGGGCCCCGGCGGGGGTATCGTGCCCGCGCCGCTGCTGGCCGAATTGATCGCCCACGGCGCCACGGTTCGCTTCCTGCCCGATCCCGGCGGCTGCTTGGCCACCGAGGCCTACCGCCCCTCGGCCGCGCTGGACCGGTTTGTGCGCTCCCGCGATCTGACCTGCCGCTTTCCTGGCTGCGATCGCCCCGCCACCCACGCCGACATCGACCACACCGTGCCCTACCCGGCCGGCACCACCCACCCGGCGAACACCAAATGCTATTGCCGCCACCATCATTTACTGAAAACCTTTTGGGACGGCTGGACCGAACGCCAAACCCCCGACGGGCGACTGCATCTGATCGGCCCCACCGGACACCGCTACACCACCGCCCCGTTGTCAGCGCTGCTGTTCCCCTCCTGGAACACCCGCACTGGACCCCCGCCATCCACCGAGACCACCCCGCCGCGCACACCGGGGCGGACCTTGATGATGCCCACCCGCCACCGCAGCCGCGCCGACAACCGCGCCGCCTACATCCGACGAGAACGCGCACTCAACGCCAACGAACGCGCGCGAGAGATCATCAAAACCCATGCAATTCAAACCAACTCGGCCGCCTACTTCACCCCACCCGCCGACGCCACGGACGACGACCCGCCACCGTTCTAGCGGAGTTGACTGGGGTCCATCAGCAGGTGGTCGGACACGTCGCCGATCATCTCCACATCGACCTTGCGCTCGGTGAAGTACCAGCCCTGCTCGCCGCGGGTGAAGGTGTCGGAATACCTACCGACGACGATCGGTTGCAGCGCAACGGTATCGGTCTGCTGCACGACACAGAACGTCGACCGCGCGGCGGCAGTGTCGCCATGGACGTCGACGATCGGATTGAGCACGAGGTGGCGCGTCCGCGGTGTATTGCCGTGATCGGGGAAGCGCCGAGTCGTCGCCGCGAACAGGGCGGCGATCGCCTCACTGCCGGCTATACCCATGAAGTTCCCCCGGCCCAGCAGCCGACCGACTCCGTCGAAGTCACCCGCATCGATCAATTCGGCGTAGCGATACAGCAATTCGGTGACGGCCAACGAATCGGCCCACTCCCTCACGCGACCTGGCCCTGTACCACCGGCAAACCCGGATCGCTCGCCGCGTCGAGCGGAGACGGCGCAGCGCCCGCCGCGATCAGGTGCGCCGCGAACGACGCGATCATCGCGCCGTTGTCCGTGCACAACCGCGGCCTGGGCACCCGCAGCGTCAGACCGGCTGCCGCGCACCGTTCCTCGGCCAGCTCACGCAGCCGCGAGTTCGCCGCCACACCGCCGGCGATCAGCAGCGTCGACACACCCAGCTCCTCGGCCGCACGCACCGCCTTCAACGTCAGTACATCTGCGACAGCCTCCTGGAAGCCCGCAGCGACATCGGCTTGCGATGCCTCAGGATGACTTTCCACATGACGGGCCACTGCGGTCTTCAGCCCCGAGAAACTGAACGCATAGCGGTCATCCCGTGGTCCGGTCATACCGCGGGGAAAGGTGATCGCCGTAGGGTCGCCTTGGCGCGCAAGCTCGTCGAGCACCCTGCCGCCCGGATAGCCCAGCCCCAGCAGCCGTGCGACCTTGTCGTACGCCTCGCCCGCCGCGTCGTCCACCGTGGAGCCCAACTCCACGATCGGCTCACCCAGCGAACGCACGTGCAGCAGATTCGTGTGTCCGCCGGACACCAGCAGGCCGACACTCTCGGGCAGTGGGCCGTGATCGAAGACATCGGCGGCGAGATGACCACCGAGATGGTTCACCGCGTAGAACGGCACCTGCCACGCCGCCGCATAGGCCTTCGCCGCAGCCACTCCCACCAGCAGAGCACCCGCCAAACCCGGGCCGATCGTCGCCGCCACCACGTCCGGCCGATCGATACCCGCAGCCGCCAGTGCGCGTCGCATCGTCGGACCCAACGCCTCCAGATGTGCCCGCGACGCGATCTCCGGCACTACCCCACCGAATCGAGCGTGCTCGTCGACGCTGGAAGCCACCTCGTCGGCCAGCAGCGTCACGGCCCCGTCATCGCGCAATTCCGCGATTCCGACGCCGGTTTCATCGCACGAACTCTCGATCGCCAAGATGATCATCGCGGCTCTCGCTTCATCGAATAGGCATCTGCGCCGCTCACCCGGTAGTACCGCTTCCGCAGTCCGATCCTGGTGAAACCCTCGCTCTCGTACAACCGGATCGCCGCCTCGTTGTCGGTGCGCACCTCGAGGAAGATCGCACCCCCATCGGCGTACTCGACGAGCCTGCGCAACATCTCCCTCCCGATGCCGTGTCCCTGATAGGCCGGGTCGACGGCGATGGTGTGCACCTCATACTCGAACGGCTTGCTGCGGCCCAGCCGCGCGATGCCGGCATACCCGACCAATTTGTCGTCGGTCCGCGCCGCCACATAGTGGTTGTGCTTGGCCGCGATCTCGGCGAGGAACGCCCGCTCCGGCCACGGATCGTCACCGTCGAACACCTGCGCCTCGAGCTCGGCGCAGCGCGCCGCGTCGGCCGCCACCAACGTCGCGTAGTGCACGTTCATCGGGCCGCCACCGACGGTTTCGCGTCAGGCCTGCGCAAGTACAGCGGCACCAGGGGCTCCGGTTCGCCCTCCCAATCAGCCACTGCGGCAACCAGACCCGCCGCACTCGGGAACACAGGAGCGAGCCGCGGCAGATCGAACAGCGCCGCATGATCGGGCGAACCGGCCACCGCCGCCGCCCCGGCAGGCACGTCGGCGGCCGCGTTCACCGCCGGACCGTCGACACGCACGCCGTCGCGGTACCGCGCCCAGTACACCTCGCGGCGGCGTGCATCGGTGACCACGAGCACCTCCCCCGTCGTCCCGGCCGCGATCGCATCCAAGCTGCACACCCCGCGCACCGCCACCCCGAGCGCGTGGCCGAACGCCGCCGCGGTCGCCATGCCCACCCGCAGCCCGGTGAAGGGGCCCGGTCCGCACCCGACCACCACCGCATCCAGCGCGCCCACCTCGACCTCGGCATCCGCCAACGCCCCGACGATGTTGGGGGTCAGCTGCTCCGCGTGTGCGCGCGCGTCGACCGTCACGCGTTCGGCGAGCACCTCGAGCCCTGAGCCGAGACGCACCACCCCCGCGGTCACGGCCGGGGTGGCGGTGTCGAGGGCCAGTACCAACCTGCTCATGGTGTGCTCCACTGCCAGATCGCGGTCCGGACGTCACTGTCGGCGGTCCGCTCGAGGCGGATGTCGAGATGACGCTCCGACAACCGCTCGGCGACGCCCTCACCCCACTCGACGACGACGACGGCATCGGCGAGATCGGTGTCCAGGTCCAGGGAGTCGAGTTCGCCGAGCAGATCCACCGAACTCTCGTCGAGCAACCGGTACAGATCGACGTGCACCATCGCGGCTGCTCCGGGCCGACGCGGGCGATGCACCCGGGCGAGCACGAACGTCGGCGACAGCACCGGACCCTCGACGTCCATGCCCTCCGCGATTCCCTTGGCCAGTACCGTCTTTCCCGCACCGAGCGGACCGGACAGCACCACCAGGTCACCGGCGCGCAGGCCGCGTCCCAGTTCGGCGCCGAACGCCAGCGTGTCCTCGGCGCTGGCCAACTGCTGCACACCAGAATCAGCCATTGCTGCGCACCCGCTCCCGCATCCGCCGGGTCAGCGCCACCAGCTTGGACGGCATCGACCGCTCCACCAACCGCACCAATGCATCGTTGATGATCTCCGGCTGCTCCAGTTGCACGAGATGCCCTGCACCACCGACGATCACCAGCTCGGACTTCGGCAGCGCCGCCGCCATCTCCCGCGAGTATTCGGCCGGTGTCAGCAGATCACGGTCGCCACACGCGATCAGCGTCGGCACCTTGCGCAGCGTGGCCAGGCCCGCGGTCTCATCGTGCACCTCCAGCGCGTGCAGGAATTCGACCAGCGTGGCGATCGGGGTGTCGTGCATCATCCGCTCTGAGAACGTCACCACACTGGGGCTGATCTTCTCGTCGCCATACGAGGCGGCCCGCAGGATCGGTCCGATGATCGACCGGCCGGCTCCCCGGAACCGGTGCACTGTTTTGGGCGCATAGCGGGCGGCGAACTGAACCGCCTCCAGCGCAGGGTTTTTCAGGATCTCACCGAGCGGCGATCGCGACACACCTTCTGCCGCGGACGCGATGATCGCCGCACCGACGATGCGGGTCGGATAGCGCTGCGGGTACTGGCGCGCATGGGAGAGCACCGTCATTCCGCCCATCGAGTGGCCGACGAGCACCACGGGTCCGCGCGGTGCCATCACCGCGAGCACGCTTTCGAGGTCCTGGCCCAGTTGCTCGACTGTGTAGGTGTCCGGCGGCGCCTCGCCCGATTGACCGTGGCCGCGCTGGTCGTAGAACACCATGCGCACCTGCGCACCCCACTGCTCGCTCAGCCGGGCGCGTTGAAAGTGGAAGGCCCCCATGCGAAGACAGAAGCCGTGCGCGAACACCACCGTCAGGGGTGCGTCGACCGGACCGACCTCGCGCACGGCCAGCGGCACCCCGTCGGGGGTGGTGACGACCGTGCTGCGGTCGGCATCGAGCAGTTCGAAGTCCTCGTCGCGGTGCGGATCGTCGGTCGTCACCCGGCGACGCAGCGAGCGCGCCGCAGTGACGCCTGCCGCCGAGCCGACGGCGGCCACCCCTGCCGCACCCGCCAACCATCCCGCCCGAGGGCTCATCGCGCGGCCCCCCGGTAGGCGCGCACGATCCGACCGCGAGGGCTGGTGACCACCTCGTAATTGATCGTGCCGAGCAGATCAGCCCAGTCCTGCGCCGTCGGCTCACCGTGAGTGCCCGGGCCGAACAGGATCGCCTCGTCGCCCTCGGCCACCTCGGCCGGCCCCGGCCCCAGGTCCACCACGAACTGATCCATGCAGATGCGGCCGACGTTGGGGTAGCGCCGGCCGTTGATGTGCACCGACATCCGGTTGCTCAGCAGACGGAACACCCCGTCGGCGTAGCCGGCCGGAATCAACGCGACCGTGGTGTCCTGCTCAGCGACCCACGTGTGCCCGTAGGACACCCCGTCGCCGGCGCGCACCGAGCGCACCATCGACACCGGGCAGGTCAGCGTCATCGCCGGCCGCAGCCCCATGTCGCCGCGCTCGGGGATCGGCGTCTGCCCGTACACCGCGATGCCCGGCCGAACCATGTCGAAAGCCAGGTCGGGCCGCGTCAGTGCGGCCGGGGAATTGCTCAGGTGCACGACGTCGAAGCGGACTCCGGCCGAGCGGGCGGCGGACGCGAATTCGGTCAGCCGCTGCGCCTGCACGTCGTTGAACGGATGCTCGGGTGTGTCCCCGTGGGCAAGGTGGCTCATCAGGCCACGAATCCGGACGGCACCGTCGGCGGCGGCGTTGCGCAGCGCGGTGACCAGGGCCGGGTAGTCGGCCGGCGCGACACCGTTGCGGCTCAGTCCGGTGTCGGTCTTGACCGTCACCGTGGCGGTCCGACCGGTCCGCCCGACGGCCGCCAGGAGGTCGTCGAACTGCCGCGTCGAGGAGACCGCGATCTCCACGTCGGCAGACACCGCTGGCGCGAAGTCGGTGCCCGGCGGGTGCAGCCACGCCAGCACCGGTGCGGTGATGCCGTCGCGGCGCAGCGCCAGCGCCTCGTCGAGGGTGGCGACGCCGAGCTGGGCGGCGCCGGCGGCCAGAGCGGCCCGCGCTGCCGCGGTGGCGCCGTGGCCGTAGCCGTCGGCCTTGACCACCGCCATGACCGCGGCTGCGCCGGCGTGTTCGCGCAGCACGGAGACGTTGTGCTCGATGGCGTCGAGGTCGACGACCGCCGTCGGCGTGTGCTGGGTTGTTTTAGGAGCGTTGATCACCGTCCCCGATTGTCCCAGGCCGCCGGCGGATGCGGGTCAGTGGGCGAAGTGCTGTTCGTCGGAGAACCCGCCCACCCCGGTCTTGTCGAGCTTGCCGAGCACTTCGACGATGTCGTCGCGCAGCGCCCGGGCCAGGTTGGCCGAGAACCCCTCACGCACCACGACGCGCAGCACCGCGACGTCGCTGGCGTTGTCGGGCATCGTGTAGGCGGGCACCTGCCAGCCGTAGCTGCGCAGCAGCGCCGACACGTCGAAGACCGTGTACGTGGCGCCCTCGACCAGGGTGAACGCCACCACCGGGATCGCCGAGCCGTCAGAGATGACCTCGAAGACCCGCTTGTCGTCGGGCCCGGTCATGCCGGCCAGCTCCCGCGCCAGCCACTGCGCGGTGTCGGACAGGCAGTGCATCACCGTGGAGTAGCCGTCGCGGCCCAGCCGCAGGAAGTTGTAGTACTGGCCGACGACCTGGTTGCCGGGGCGGGAGAAGTTCAGCGTGAACGTCGGCATGTCCCCGCCCAGGTAGTTGACCCGGAACACCAACTCCTCAGGGAGATGGTCGGCGTTGCGCCACACCACGAACCCGATCCCGGGGTACGTCAGCCCGTACTTGTGCCCGCTGACGTTGATCGACACCACCCGCGGCAGCCGGAAATCCCACACCAGGTCCGGGTGCACGAACGGCACCACGAAGCCGCCACTGGCCGCGTCGACGTGCACGGGCACGTCGAGACCCTTGTCGGCGGCCAGCTGGTCGAGTGCGGCGCAGATCTCGCCGACGGGTTCGAGCTCACCGGTGAACGTGGTGCCCAGGATCGCGACCGCACCGATGGTGTTCTCGTCGACGGCGTCGAGCACCTGCTCGGGCGTGATCACGTAGCGGCCGTGTTCCATCGGCAGGTAGCGTGCCTCGACGTCGAAGTAGCGGCAGAACTTCTCCCACACCACCTGCACGTTGGAGCCCATCACCAGGTTCGGCGTGCGGCCCTTCCAGTCCTGCCCGGCCGCCTCCAGCTTCTGCCGCCAGCGCCACTTCAGTGCCAGGCCGGCGAGCATCACGGCCTCACTCGAGCCGACCGTCGACACCCCGGTCGCGGTGGACGGATCGTCGTCGCGCAGGTTCTCGGCGTGGAACAGGTCGGCAACCATGCAGACGCAGCGCTGCTCGATCGCGGCCGTCACCGGGTACTCGTCCTTGTCGATCATGTTCTTGTCGAATGTCTCCGACATCAGTTGCCCGGCTTCGGGATCCATCCACGTGGTGACGAACGTCGCCAGGTTCAGCCGGGAGCTGCCGTCCAGCATCAACTCGTCGTGGATGAACCGGTAGGTCTGCTCGGGCTCCATCGATTCGTCGGGCAGGCGCAGCGCCGGGATCGGGGAGGTGGACAACCGGCCGCAGTACGCGGGGGTCAGTGAGGAGTGGCGCGAGACGTTGGGCATGTGGTCCTTTTTAGAGGATCGAGCTGAGCGCCGTTCGCAGATGAGCCAGGATGCGCGACGACGACGTCGGTGCCGGAGCAGGTCCGGGATCGCGGGCCGCGAGGTCGGCAGCGCGGGCATGCACGAACGCCGCCGCGGCGGCAGCCTCGACGGTTGGTAGACCGGCCGCGAGCAACGCGCCGATGACGCCGGACAGCACGTCACCCGAGCCCGCGGTCGCCGCCCAGGCCTGGCCCGCGACGTTGAGGTAGACCGGCCCCTCCGGTTCGGCGACGACGGTGACGTTGCCCTTGAGCAGGACGGTGACGCCGAGCCGGTCGGCGAGGCCCCGGGTTGCCGCGATCCTGTCCTCTCCCGGCGGGCCTCCGGCGAGGCGGGCGAACTCGCCGGCGTGCGGGGTCAACACGGTGGGCGCGCTGCGACCGGCCACCAGATCCGGGTGTGCGGCCAGGATGGTCAGGCCGTCGGCGTCGACGAGGACGGGCAGGTCGGTGGCGAGCGCGAACGCGAGCGCGGCCTCGCCAGCGGAGTCCGTGCCGAGGCCGGGCCCGACAACCCACGCCTGCACCCGCCCCGCGGTGGCGAAGCCGGGTGTCGCGATCACCTCGGGCCAGTGCGAAACCACTTCGGCCGCAGCGGTTCCCGCGTAGCGCACCATGCCGGAGTGGGCGGCCACCGCGGCCCCGGTGCACAGGATCGCCGCCCCCGGATAGGTCGCCGAGCCGGCCATCACGCCGGTGACGCCCTGGGTGTACTTGTCGTCGCTGCGGCCCGGCACCGGCCAGCGGGCGGCGACGTCGCCGGCCTCGAAGCCGCGGATGTCGGCCGGAGGAAGGTCGAGGCCGATGTCGACGAGTTCGACACGGCCGCACTGCCCCAGCGCATGGGCGGGTTTGAGACCACCGAAGGTCACCGTCAACGCGGCGCTGACGTGCGGACCGTCGGCGGCGCCGGTCATGACGTCGACCCCGCTGGGGATGTCGACGGCCACCACCGGCGCGTCCGTGCCGGCGAACACCTCGGCCGCATGAGGCCGCAGCGGGCCGGTGGCGCCGATTCCGACCACTCCGTCGATCACGAGATCTGTTGCGGCAGGCACGCTTTCGACAAAGCGACCACCCGCCTTGCGAAATGCGGCCAGCGCCACGGGGTGCGCGCGTTCTGGATCGAGCAGGACCGCTGCGGCACCGGCGCCGCGGCGGCGCAGAAAGGTCGCAGCCCACAGCGCGTCGCCGCCGTTGTTCCCCGCGCCGACCACGGCACACACCGTCTTGCCGGACACGGTGCCCAGCTCGCGGATGATTGCGGTGGCCAAACCGAATGCGGCCTTGCGCATGAGCGCGCCCTCGGGCAGGGCGGCCAGCAACGGCGCTTCGGCGTCGCGGATCTGCTGGGGGGAGTAGTAGTGCCGCATCGGCACCACGGTACGTGGTTACCTACTGCGGTTTGATGCCGCTCATCGCATCGGGCAGCGTCGGATAGAGGTCGATGATCTCGTCGATGTTCATCATGCGCAGCGGCCGCGCGGTGGCGGGCCCTTCGGCGACCACGCGCAGTGAGATGCCGGCCCGTTCGGTGAGCCGATGCGTCTCGACGAGCATGCTGATGCCGGCCGACGACAGGAAACCCACGCCGGTGATGTCGACGATCAGAAGCGCCAGATCGCCTGTGAGCGCGACGTCGAGGTGCGTGCCCAGGGTGGGGGCCGTCAGCACGTCGAGGTCGCCCTCGACGTGCAACACCACCGTCTCACCGTCGCGCTGAGGCCTGACCACGAAGTGGCCGCGGCGTTGTTCGTGCACGTTCATCCTGTGCCCCCGAAGGTCGGACAGACCGCGGCACACCACCACTGCTGGCGATCGTGCGGGTCTGCAGGTCTTGCGGCGATGGCCGCAGTGACGGGGAATTCCGTCGTACGCCGGGCACGTGGCGCCGGCGACCGCTGCTTTCAGAACGGTTGTTGCTCGGTATATCGGCCCCGGGGAGGGCAGCGTTAACAGAACGCCTTAATTCTTCCTTAAATTGACAGAAGAGTCATAATCGCGCAGGTCAGGAGGTTACTCGACGGTAACCGACTTCGCGAGGTTGCGCGGCTTGTCGACGTCGTAGCCACGAGCCTGGGCGACTCCGGCGGAAAAGAGCTGCATCGGGATGGTCGAGAGCAGCGGCTGCATCAGCGTCGACACGGCCGGGATCTCGATCAGGTGGTCGGCGTAGGGCGCGACGGTGTCGTCGCCCTCCTCGGCGATGACGATCGTGACGGCGCCGCGAGCCTGGATCTCCCGGATGTTGGATAGCAGCTTGGAATGCAGGGTGGCCGCGTTCTTCGGTGACGGCATCACCACGATGACCGGGAGGTCGTCTTCGATCAGCGCGATCGGCCCGTGCTTGAGCTCACCGGCGGCGAAGCCCTCGGCGTGCATGTAGGCCAGCTCCTTGAGCTTGAGCGCCCCCTCCAAGGCCACCGGGTAGCCGACGTGGCGCCCCAGGAACAGAACCGTCTGCGCCGACGCGAACTGGGTGGCCAGCGCCTTGACCGGCTCGCTGGTGGCCAGCACGCGCGAGATCAGCTCGGGCATGGCCTCCAGTTCGCGGTACTCGCGGGCCACCTCGTCGGGATACTTCGTGCCACGCGCCTGCGCGAGCGCCAGACCGACGAGGTAGTTCGCCGCGATCTGCGCCAGGAACGTCTTCGTCGAGGCGACCCCGACCTCCGGGCCGGCCCGGGTGTAGAGCACCGCGTCGCATTCGCGCGGGATCTGGCTGCCGTTGGTGTTGCACACCGCCAGCACCTTGGCCTTCTGTTCCTTGGCGTGGCGCACCGCCTCGAGCGTGTCGGCGGTCTCCCCCGACTGCGAGATCGCCACCACCAGGGTGTGACTGTCCAGCACGGGATCGCGGTAGCGGAACTCGCTGGCCAGCTCGACCTCGACAGGCAGCCGCGTCCAGTGCTCGATCGCGTACTTGGCCAGCAGCCCGGAGTGATACGCGGTGCCACAGGCCACCACGAAGACCTTGTCGACGTCGCGCAGTTCCTGATCGGAGAGGCGCTGCTCGTCGAGCACGATGCGGTTGTCGGCGAAATGGCCCAGCAGCGTGTCTGCCACCGCCAACGGCTGCTCGGCGATCTCCTTGAGCATGAAGTAGTCGTAGCCGCCCTTTTCAGCGGCCGAGGTGTCCCAGTCGACGTGGAAGGTCCGGTAGTCACGCGAAGGATCGGCGTCCCGGCCGTGGAAGTCGGTGATCCGGTATCCGTCGGCGGTCACCACGACGGCCTGGTCCTGACCCAGTTCGACCGCGTCGCGAGTGTGCTCGATGAACGCCGCGACATCGGAGCCGACGAACATCTCCCCGTCACCGACCCCGACCACCAGGGGGGTGGACCGCCGGGCCGCCACGATCGTGCCCGGATTGTCGGCATGGGCGAAGACCAGCGTGAAGTGACCTTCCAACCGGCGCAGGACCGCGAGCACCGAGGCCGCGAAGTCCCCGGCGTGCGCGCCTGAGTCGTACTCGCGCGCCACCAGGTGCACCGCCACCTCGGTGTCGGTGTCGCTGGCGAACTCCACCCCGACGGTCTCGAGCTCGGCACGCAGCGCCGCGAAGTTCTCGATGATGCCGTTGTGCACGACGGCGACCTTGCCTGTGGCGTCTCGATGCGGATGGGCATTGCGGTCGGTCGGCCGGCCATGCGTGGCCCAGCGGGTGTGCCCCAGGCCCGTCGTCCCGGACAGGTTCGCCCGCCCCTGCTCTTGCAGGGCGGCCTCGAGGTTGGCCAACCGGCCCGCCTTGCGCTGCACCGCGAGACCACCGTGCCCGTCGAGCAACGCGACCCCCGAGGAGTCGTAGCCCCGGTACTCCATCCGGCGCAACGCGTCGACGACGATGTCGCAGGCCAGGCGCTGCCCCACGTAGCCGACGATTCCGCACATAGCCATCCAGGGTACGGCAGAAGACGTCGTCCGCCCGGTGGGCTACGGTCGTCGGGTGGCCAGCACGAAGAAGCTCTTCAGCGCGTTGACCCGCCGCGGGCCGCACAAGGTTCTGTGCGGTGACCTGGCCTTTGCCGGGTTGCCCGGGATCGTCTACACCCCGGCGAGCGGCAAGAACCTGCCCGGCGTGGCGTTCGGCCACGACTGGATCACCTCGGCCGAGCGCTATCGCGGGACACTGGAGCATCTCGCGTCGTGGGGCATCGTGGCGGCGGCGCCCAACACCGAGACGTCGCTGGCGCCGTCGGTGCTCACTCTGGCTTACGACCTGGGCACCGCACTGGACATCATCGCCGGGGTGCGGCTGGGTGGTGGCGACATCAGCGTGCACCCGGGCAAGCTCGGCGTCGCGGGGCACGGTTTCGGCGCCTCGGCGGCCGTGTTCGCCGCGGCCGGCATGCCGAACAAACCCAAGGCCGTCGTCGCGGCCTACCCGCTGGTCACCAGCCCGCCCGCCGAGAAGCCGGCCGCCGGGCTGACCGTGCCAGGGTTGATCCTCGTCGATCCCGGCGATCCGATGACGCTGCGGTCCAACGCGGTGGAACTGGCTCGCGCCTGGAAACCGGCCACGCTGCGGACCACCTCGAAGACGAAGGCCGGTGGGCTGGTCGAAGGCAGGCGCCTCGCGACGGTCGTCGGGCTGCCCGGCGCTGATAAGGGCACCCAGCGGATCGTGCGTGCACTCATGACGGGCTATCTGCTGCACATGCTGGCCAGCGACAAGGACAAGGGCCCCTACCGGGCATTCGCCGATCCGGAGGCGGCGCTGCCCAAGACCGGCTTGATGGATCCGTTCGCCGACGATCCGGTGGACTTGGAAAACAAGGTCATCGCTCTTCTCAAACCGTGAAGCTCTTCTCAAACCGCGAAGTTGGGTGCTACCAACCAACCGGTTGGGTGTATATGTAGTGGATGCGTACCGGCATCTTTCTCAGCTATGCGGGCGGGTTCCTCGAAGCGGTCGAGGAGGTCGTCGAACTCGAGAAGATCGGCGTCGGCATCGCCCTGGTGGCCGAGGCGTACTCCTACGACGCGATCAGCCAGTTGGGATTCCTGGCCGCCCGCACCTCGCGCATCGAGCTCGGCACAGGGGTGGTGCCGATCTACAGCCGCACGCCCGCGTTGATGGCGATGACGGCCGCCGGCCTGGATTACGTCTCCGACGGCCGGTTCCGGCTCGGGCTCGGTACATCCGGCCCACAGGTGGTCGAGGGCTTCCACGGGGTGCCGTTCGACGCCCCACTCGGACGGACGCGCGAGGTGGTCGAGATCTGCCGGCAGGTGTGGCGCCGCGAGCGGGTCGACTACGACGGCAAGCACTACCAGGTACCGCTGCCGGCAGACCGCGGCACCGGACTCGGGAAACCGCTCAAGCTGATCAATCATCCTGTCCGCGAACGTATTCCGATCACCATCGCCGCACTCGGACCCAAGAACGTCGAGCTGACGGCGGAAATCGCCGAAGGTTGGCAGCCGGTGTTCTTCTACCCGGAGAAAGCCGACGAGGTATGGGGCGACGCGCTGCGGGCCGGCGCGGCCCGACGCGACCCGGAATTGGGACCGCTCGACGTGATGGTCAGCGCGAGTCTGGCGATCGGCGACGACGTCGACGACCGATTGGCTTGGGCGAAGCCACAATTGGCGCTCTACATCGGCGGCATGGGGGCACGCGGCCGCAACTTCTACCACAACCTCGCCACGCGGTACGGCTTCGGCGAGGTGGCCGACCGCATCCAGGAGCTCTACCTGGCCGGCAAGAAGGCCGAGGCGATCGAGGCGGTACCCGACGAACTGGTGCGCCAGGTGTCGCTGGTGGGGCCGCGCGGCTTCGTCGCCGAGCGGGTCGCGGCCTTCGCCGAAGCCGGCGTCACGACACTGTTGGTCCATCCGCTCACCGGAGATCGACGGGAGACCGTGACGTTCGTGGAGCAATTACAGTCGCTGCTATGACCGACCTCGATGAACATGTGACCGCGTTCCTGTCCGAGGGCACCCGTACGGCGAAGCTGGGCTACCTCGCCGCCGACGGCCGGCCGCTGGTGGCGCCGGTGTGGTTCGTCGTCGACGGCGGTCAGCTCGTGTTCAACACCGGTAGGGACACCGCCAAGGGCCGCGCCTTGGCCCGCGATCCACGCGTGGTGATCTGCGTCGACGACGAACGTCCCCCGTTCTCGTTCGTCCAGGTGCAAGGCACCGCGGCAACGAGCGAGGACCCTGACGAGCTGCTGGCGTTCGCCACCAGGATCGGCGGCCGGTACATGGGCGCCGACCGCGCCGAGGAGTTCGGCCGGCGCAACGGCGTGCCGGGCGAGCTGCTGGTCCGGGTCACACCGACGAAGGTGGTCGCCGCCTTCAACCTGGCGGACTGATGGCCGTCGACCGGTTGCTGCCCACCGAGGAGGCGCACGAGCTGATCGAGCTCGCCCGCCAGATCTCGGACAAGGTTCTCGAGCCCGTTGTCGACCGGCACGAGAGGGAAGAGACCTACCCGGATGGCGTGTTCGGCACCCTCGGGGAGGCCGGACTGTTGAGCCTGCCGTATCCGGAGGAGTGGGGCGGCGGCGGTCAGCCGTACGAGGTCTACCTTCAGGTGCTCGAAGAGATCGCCGCGCGCTGGGCGGCCGTCGCGGTCGCCGTCAGCGTGCACAGCCTCTCGTGCCATCCGTTGATGAGCTTCGGCACCGACGAGCAGCGCACGCAGTGGCTCCCCGACATGCTCGGCGGATCGACGATCGGTGCCTACAGCCTCTCCGAGCCGCAGGCCGGCTCCGATGCCGCAGCGCTCGCCTGCCGGGCGACAGCCGCCGACGGCGGCTACCGCATCACCGGGGAGAAGGCCTGGATCACCCATGGCGGCATCGCCGACTTCTATACCCTGTTCGCCCGTACCGGCGAAGGAGCGCAAGGGATTTCGTGCTTCCTCGTGCCCCGCGAGCTGGAGGGGCTGACGTTCGGCAGGCCCGAGGAGAAGATGGGACTGCATGCTGTCCCCACCACCGCGGCGCACTACGACGGCGCGTTCGTCGACGCGGGGCGCCGTATCGGCGACGAGGGTCAGGGTCTGCAGATCGCCTTCAGTGCGTTGGACTCTGGCCGACTGGGCATCGCGGCCGTCGCGGTCGGACTGGCCCAGGCGGCACTGGACGCGGCGGTGACCTACAGCCAGGAGCGAACGACGTTCGGCCGCAAGATCATCGACCACCAAGGACTGGCGTTCGTGTTGGCCGACATGGCCGCGGCGGTCGACTCGGCACGCGCCACCTATCTCGACGCAGCCCGGCGTCGCGACGCCGGGCTGGCCTACTCGCGGCAGGCCTCGGTGGCCAAATTGACCGCGACCGACGCGGCGATGAAGGTGACCACCGATGCGGTCCAGGTGTTCGGCGGCGCCGGCTACACCCGCGACTACCGGGTCGAGCGCTACATGCGCGAGGCCAAGATCATGCAGATCTTCGAGGGCACCAACCAGATCCAGCGATTGGTGATCAGCCGGCACCTGGCTCGCTAGCCGGGAGTCCGCCGACCTGTGGCACCTCATCGGCGGCGATCTCGCACGGCGTCCGCTCCTCGACCGGAGGCGGCGGTTCGGGTAGCGGGTCGGCCGGAGGCGGTGGCGGCGGCGGTGTAGGCGCCGGCGCTGCGACGGTCTCTGACTCCTCCTCGGGCGGCAGCTGGTCCCCGGCCGGCTCCTCGTCGCTCAGCTCCTCGGGCTCGCCGGGCTCGGGGTCTTCTTCGGGATCGTCGGCATCGGCCTTCTCCTCGGTGTCGTCGACCTCGTCGTCGGTGTCGGTGTCGTCGTCGGTGTCGAACTCGGGCTCGGGTGCTGCGAGTCCGGCCGGCAGGTCGATCGCGTCGTCCGCTGCGTCGCCGCCCAGCAGTCCGCTCAGCGCGTCTGCGAAGCGCTGCCCCACCGCCGGCATCCCCGCGGATGCGCCGAGGTCGGACATCGGTGCCGCGGCCGGCGCGAGTGGTGGCGGCGGCCCGGCCGGTGGCGTGGCCTCAGGCACCGGAGGAGTGGGAGCGAGAGGCGCAGGCGGCGGTGCGAACGCCGGCGGTGCGACCGCAGCTGGTGCCACCCATGCCGCCGGCGCCGTCGGTGCAGGCACTTCGGCAGTCACTCCGGCAGGCGCAGGCACCGAAGCAACGGGTGGCGGCGGGGGTGGCAGCGGCGGGGGCGGTGCGCTCGGGCCGAGCTCGCCGGGGATGTCGAACACCACCGGCGGTCCTCCGTGGATCTCGGCGGTGGCACCGCGGTAGGCCTCGGTCACCGCCGCGCTGGCGGCCTGCATCGCCGTCAGCCATTCCGCGCCGATGCGATCGTGCACGAACGGTTTCACGGCGGTATCGACCAGCTCCGCCGCCGCGGCGCGATCCCCCGCCCCCGAGATCATGGTCTCGGCAGCAGCCTGCCACTGCCCCCGTGCGGCACCGACCTCGGCCTCGACGCCGAGGGTGGTCTCGACCTTGGTGTCCACTGCCCGCCACAGCTGCTCGAGCGCGCGGTGCAGGGCGGCTGCCGCGGCAGCGAGCGCATCGGCGACGGCCGCCGAGGCCGTGCCATGGCGGTGCAGGAACTGCCGCGCCGCCTGCGCTCCCGATCCCTGCCAGGCATGTGACAGCGCACCACCCTGCCGCTCCTGAATCGCCAATGCCTCCCGCGCGGCTCGCACCGCGGCGTCCAAGGACAGGCAATCACGCTGCAGCGCAACGAGATCCATACCGTCTTCGGTGCCATACCAGTCACGCACCTGGCCTGGATGCAGCGTGAGGTCCGGATCGGCGTACCCCACCTGATGAGCCGCCCACACGTACTGCGATAGCGCCTCGACCGCCGGGCGGCCCTGCGCCAACCGGCCGGGCACGTCGAACGTCTCGGCCACTACCCCACCCGCCCGGCGGCACGCTCGTCGGCGTCGACGTACCGGACCACCGACACCTCCAACGCCGACGCCACCTCACCGGCGGCCCGCGACCACTCCGACACCGCATTCGTCAGGTCGCGCAGCGCGCCCTGCAGGATCTCCCCCTGCGCGACATATGCCCGGCCGGCTGTCGCACCACCAAAAGTCAACGTGCGCAGGTGATCTCGTACACTACCCGCGACGATCTCGGCGGCATGCTCGTATGCCCGCGCGACTTCGCGCAGCGCTCCCACGTCGACGCCTGTGCTCCCCATGACTCATTGGACGCACGGGACGGCACCCCGGTTCCCTCTGCGCTCAGGTCTGCGCGCTGACCGACTGGGCGACCCGCGCCGCCAACTGGCGCGCAGTGTCCTCGTCGGCGGCCTCCACCATCACCCGGACCACCTGCTCGGTTCCCGAGGGACGCAGCAGGATTCGGCCGGTGTCGCCGAGCTCCGCCTCGACCTCGGCAACGGTGTCGCGCACCGAGGGCGCCTCCGCGACGGTCGCCTTGTCGGTCACCGCGACGTTGATGAGCACCTGAGGCAGCGTCTGCATCGGTGCCGCCAACTCGGCCAGCGTGCGCCCGGTCTGGGCCATCCGGGCCATCACCCGCAGGCCGGTCACGATGCCGTCACCGGTGGTGCCGAACGCCGGCAGCACGACGTGGCCGGACTGCTCGCCACCCAGGGCGTAGGCCCCGGCGCGAAGTTCTTCCAGGACATAGCGGTCGCCGACCCCGGTGGTGCGCACCTCGATGCCGGCCTCCCGCATCGCCAGGTGCAGCCCCATGTTGCTCATCACGGTGGCGACCAGGGTGTTGCGGGTCAGCTCGGACGCCTCCTGCATGGCCAGGGCCAGTATCACCATGATCGCGTCACCGTCGATGGTGCGCCCGTGCGCGTCGACCGCCAGACAGCGGTCGGCGTCGCCGTCATGGGCGAGCCCCAGGTCTGCACCGTAGGACACCACGGCCGAGCGCAGCGATTCCATGTGGGTGGAGCCGCAGCCGTCGTTGATGTTCAACCCGTCGGGATCGGCGTTGATCGGGATGACGTTGGCGCCCGCGGCGCGGTAGGCCAGCGGGGCGGCGACCGAGGCGGCCCCGTGCGCACAGTCCACGACGACGGTCAGCCCGTCGAGCCGGGTGCGCGCCGCGGTTTCGACGTGGCGCACGTAGCGCTCGAGGGCATCCGCCGCGTCGCGCACGCGACCGACGCCGGCGCCGGTCGGCCGCTCGCCGGGACCCTGGCGCACGAGTTCTTCGACGCGGTCCTCGGTGTCGTCGTCGAGCTTGTGGCCGCCGGGACCGAAGATCTTGATGCCGTTGTCGGGCATCGGGTTGTGGGAGGCAGAAATCATCACGCCGAAGTCCGCGTCGTATGCGCCGGTCAGATACGCCACTGCCGGGGTGGGCAGCACCCCGACCCGCAGCGCGTCCACACCTTCGCTGGTGATGCCGGCGATCACTGCCGCCTCCAGCATCTCGCCGCTGGCGCGAGGATCGCGCCCGACGACGGCCACCCGCCGGCCGGCACTGGTGGTCCTGGTCAGCCGCCGCGCCGCCGCCGCACCCAGCGCCAGCGCCAGCTCAGCGGTCAGATCCTGGTTGGCGACGCCGCGCACCCCGTCGGTGCCGAACAGTCGAGCCATGGTGACAACCTCTCACACGATTCTGCTGACGCAAAAGACATGGCGCCCGGCCGCTCCGAGGAGCAACCGGGCGCCATGTGCGTGGACTGATCAGCGCTTGCTGTACTGAGGCGCCTTGCGGGCCTTCTTCAGACCGTACTTCTTGCGCTCGATGGCGCGCGGGTCGCGCGTGAGGAAGCCGGCGCGCTTGAGCGCGGGCCGATCCTCCGGCTGCACCAGGATCAGCGCCCGGGCGATGGCCAAGCGCAGCGCGCCGGCCTGGCCCGAGGGGCCGCCACCATCGAGGTGGGCGTAGATGTCGAACTGCTCCAACCGGTCGACGGTCACCAGCGGCGCCTTGATCAGCTGCTGGTGCACCTTGTTGGGGAAGTAGTTCTCCAACGTGCGGCCGTCGAGGTGGAACTGGCCGGTGCCGGGCACCAGACGGACGCGCACGACGGCCTCCTTGCGGCGGCCGACGGTCTGGATGGGACGGTCGATGATCACGGGCTCACGTGGGGCCTCTTCGGCCTCGGTGACGACGTCGACCTCGACGCTCTCGGTCGTGTACTCGGGTTCGGTCACTGGGCCACCTGCTTGATTTCGAACGGGATCGGCTGCTGCGCGGCGTGCGGATGATTCGGGCCGGCGTACACCTTCAGCTTCTTCTGCACCTGACGGCTCAGCTTGGTGTGCGGCAGCATGCCGACGATCGCGTTCTCCACGACCCGGGTCGGGTGCTTGAGCAGCAGTTCGCCGATGGAGCGCTTGCGCAGGCCGCCGGGATACCCCGAGTGCCGGTAGGCGAACTTCTTGGTCAGTTTGTCGCCGCTGATGGCGACCTTGTCGGCGTTGATGACGATGACGAAGTCACCGCCGTCGACATTCGGCGTGAACGTCGGCTTGTGCTTGCCGCGCAGCAGCTTGGCTGCTTCGACGGCGAGCCGGCCGAGTACCACGTCGGTGGCGTCGATGACGTACCACGAGCGTGTGGTGTCACCCGCCTTCGGCGTGTACGTAGACACAGCGCTACCTCTGTTTCTTCTCGGGTGGATCCCGGTCGAGCCGGGTGCCGGTCAGGCGTGTGCGCTACGTTCACTCGGCGACCGACGGAGACCCGAGTGCCCGAACAGCGCGGCGCACGCCAACGAGGCAGCCTACCCGCGCGCGTCCCCGCAGGTCAAAACGCCCCGACGCGGCCCCGGGAGCCGTCAGGACAGGGTGTGCTCGGCGGCCGCGACCATCGCGAACTCCTCGTCGGGCGAGTTGGACACCAGATGGTGGCGGCTGTACACCGCGAAGTACAGCATGAACAACGCGAAAACCCCCAGGCAGCACAGCGCCGCCACGACGTGCACCAGGAACGTGGCGATCACTGCGAGCACAGCGATGACCAGTGCGAAGCCGGTGGTGGCCACGCCGCCGGGAGTGCGGTACGGCCGCGCCATGCCGGGTTCGCGCCGGCGCAGCACGATATGGCTGACCATCATCAGCACGTAACTGACCGCGGCGCCGAACACCGCCATGTTGAGCAGCAGATCGCCCTGGCCGGTCAACGACAGCGCGAAGCCGACCAGGCCCGGCACGATCAACGCGAACGTCGGCGCCTTGCGCCGGTTGGTCACCGACAGCTTCGTCGGCAGGTAACCGGCCCGCGACAGCGCGAAGAGCTGCCGCGAGTAGGCGTAGATGATCGAGAAGAAGCTCGCGATCAGGCCGGCCAGACCGATGTAGTTGACCACCGTCGCCGCCGTCGTACCGCCGAGGGCCTCCACCAGCGGATTACCCGATTCGGACATCGCCTCGGCCCCGCCTGCGCCTGGGACGAGCACCAGCACGGTCGCGCAGGTGACCAGCAGCACGCCCATCGCCGCGATGATGCCTCGCGGCACGTTGCGTTCGGGTCGGGTGGCCTCCTCGGCGGCCAGCGGAACACCCTCGATGGCCAGGAAGAACCAGATCGCGAACGGCAGCGCCGCCCAGATGCCGAGATAGCCGAACGGCAGCAGCGACGAGGCGCCGGCGGCGTCGGTGACCGGGATATCGGTCAGATTGGCCGCGTCGAAGTGGCCCACGGCGGCGATCGCGAACACCACCAGCCCGACGAGCGCGACGGCGGTGATCACGAACATCACCTTGAGCGCCTCACCCACCCCGGTCAGGTGGATACCGATGAACACCGCGTAGACGGCGAGATAGACCCACCAGCCGTCGACGATGCCGAACAGGTTCAGCGACTCGACGTAGGCGCCGATGAAGGTGGCGATGGCGGCCGGGGCGATCGAGTACTCGATCAGGATCGCTGTCCCGGTGGCGAACCCGCCCCACGGGCCCAGCGCCCGGCGGGCGAAGGTGTAACCACCGCCGGCCGCGGGCAGTGCCGAGGAGAGCTCCGCCATGCCGAGCACCAGGGCCAGGTACATCGCGGCGATGATCACCGCCGCGATGGCCAACCCGCCGAAGCCGCCCTGGCCGAGGCCGAAGTTCCAGCCGGAGTAATCCCCCGACACCACATAACCGACGCCGAGACCGGCGAGCAGCAACCAGCCGGCACTTCCGGATTTCAGCTGGCGTTGGGCCAGATAGCTTTCCGATTCGGTCGACATGGGTGCGCTCCCCGCCTGAGTCCTGACAAGTCTTCCTGAAAAGTCACTGTGAGACTTCTCAGAATCAGGTGCGGGTAAACCCCGTCGCCGGTCAGCGGTAGTCGATCACCACGCGGCCGTCGATGCGCCCCTGCTCCATCTGGGCGAAGACGTCGTTGATCTCGTCGAGCGCGGCGGTGTGCACGGTGGGGTGGATCAGCCCGCGGGCGAAGAAGTCGATCGCCTCGACCATGTCCTGACGGGTGCCGACGATGGAGCCGCGAATCGTCAGCCCCTTGAGCACGATGTCGAAGATCGACGCGGGGAAGTCGCCGGGCGGCAAGCCGACGAACACGATCGTGCCACCGCGCCGGGCCAGGCCGATGGCCTGCCCGAACGCCTCCGGATGCACCGCGGTGACCAGGACGCCGTGGGCGCCGCCGGTGGCCTTCTGCACCTCGGCGACGACGTCGGCGGTGCGGGCGTTGACGACGACCTCCGCGCCGAGACGGGTGGCCAGATCGAGCTTGGCGTCGTCGACGTCGATCGCGACGACCCGCAGCCCCATGGCGATCGCGTACTGCACCGCGACGTGACCGAGCCCGCCGATCCCGGAGATCGCCACCCACTGCCCGGGCCGGGTGTCGGTCACCTTCAAGCCCTTGTAGACCGTCACGCCCGCGCACAGGATCGGTGCCACCTCGACCGGGTCGACCCCGTCCGGGATGCGCGCGGCGTATGCCGCGTTGACCAGCATGTAGGTCCCGAAGCTGCCGTTGACGGTGTAGCCGCCGTTGCGCTGGTGTTCGCACAGCGTCTCCCAGCCGGTGCGGCAGTACTCGCAGCGTCCGCACGCCGACCACAGCCATGCGTTGCCGACCTTGTCCCCCACCTTCAGGTCGTTCACGCCGTTGCCGACGGCCACCACGGTGCCGTAGCCCTCGTGACCCGGAACGAACGGCGGCGTCGGCTTGACCGGCCAATCACCGTGTGCGGCATGTAGATCGGTGTGGCAGACACCGGAGGTCTCGAGCTTCACCAGGGCCTCGCCGTCGTCGGGCTTGGGTAGTTCGATCTCGTCGATCGTCAGCGGGGAACCCAGCTGGTGGACAACGGCAGCGCGCATCATGTTCTCGGTCATGCCACCATCTCACGCCGAAAGCTGCTGCCGAATAAGGGACTTAGGTCCACGCTTGTTCGCCGAACAGACACAAACTCGCCCGGATCGCGGGGGATCCGGGCGAGTTCGCGTCTGCTCGCGGGGCTCAGAAGAAGCCGAGGGCCTTGTCGCTGTAGCTCACCAACAGGTTCTTGGTCTGCTGGTAGTGATCGAGCATCATCTTGTGGTTCTCCCGGCCGATGCCGGACTGCTTGTACCCGCCGAACGCGGCGTGCGCGGGGTACTGGTGGTAGCAGTTGGTCCACACCCGGCCGGCCTTGATGTCTCGGCCGGCGCGGTAGGCGGTGTTGCCGTCGCGGCTCCAGACGCCGGCACCGAGCCCGTACAGCGTGTCGTTGGCGATGCTGATCGCTTCGTCGTAGTCGCTGAACGACGTGACCGCGACGACGGGTCCGAAGATCTCCTCCTGGAACAGCCGCATCTTGTTGTGGCCGGTGAAGATCGTCGGCGCGACGTAGTAGCCGCCGTTGAGGTCGCCGCCGAGCTGGGCGCGTTCGCCGCCGGTGACCAGTTGTGCGCCTTCGCTTTTGCCGATCTCGATGTAGGACAGGATCTTCTCGAGCTGATCGTTGGACGCCTGCGCGCCGATCATCGTCTCGGTGTCCAGCGGATCGCCCTGCCGGACGGCCTTGGTGCGGATCGCGGCGAGCGCGAGGAACTCGTCGTAGATGTCGGCCTGGATCAGCGAACGCGACGGGCAGGTGCACACCTCGCCCTGGTTGAGGGCGAACATCGTGAAGCCCTCGAGCGCCTTGTCCTGGTAGTTGTCGGCCGCGGCCATCACGTCGTTGAAGAAGATGTTCGGGCTCTTGCCGCCGAGCTCGAGGGTGACGGGGATCAGGTTCTGCGACGCGTACTGCATGATCAGCCGGCCGGTGGTGGTTTCGCCGGTGAACGCGATCTTCGAGATCCGGTTGCTCGACGCCAGCGGCTTGCCGGCCTCGACGCCGAACCCGTTGACGATGTTGACCACGCCGGGAGGCAGCAGGTCGCCGATGACCTCGAAGAGGTACAGGATCGAGGCGGGGGTCTGCTCGGCGGGCTTGAGCACGATCGCGTTGCCCGCCGCCAGGGCCGGGGCCAACTTCCAGACAGCCATCAGGATCGGGAAGTTCCAGGGGATGATCTGGCCGACGACGCCCAGCGGCTCATGGAAGTGGTAGGCGACGGTGTCGTCGTCGACCTCCGACAGCGAGCCCTCTTGTGCGCGAATGCAACCGGCGAAGTACCGGAAGTGGTCGATGGCCAGCGGGATGTCAGCGTTCAGCGTCTCGCGGATCGGCTTGCCGTTGTCCCAGGACTCGGCCAGCGCGATCGACTCGAGATTCTCCTCGATGCGGTCGGCGATCTTGTTCAGGATCACGGCGCGCTCGGCCGCCGAGGTCTTGCCCCAGGCCGGCGCGGCGGCGTGGGCGGCGTCGAGCGCTTTCTCGATGTCGGACTCGTCGGAGCGCGGCACCTCGGTGAACGCCTGGCCGGTGACCGGCGTGGGGTTCTCGAAGTAGCGGCCCGCGTTCGGCGGCACCCACTGGCCGCCGATGAAGTTCTCGTAGCGGGGCTTGAACGACATCAGCGAGCCGTCGGTCCCCGGTCGGGCATACACAGTCATGGTGATACTCCTGCTCGTGTGGTGTGCGTCACTGAAGCTACGCGTGCCACCGTTGCAGCACGGTTGCATCGAGCGGCGTGATTCCAGGAGAATCCCGGCATCCCCGAACCACGTCGCACACCCCGCCAGCAGCGCGCTCGCGAGACGGTGAACACGCTGCTGGAGGCGGCCGCGCAAGTGTTCTCGCGCGAGGGCATCGACGCGACGACGAACCGGATCGCCGAGCGCGCGGGCATGTCGATCGGCACGCTGTACCAGTACTTCCCCGACAAGCACTCGCTGCTGCGGGCCGTTGCCGAGCGCCATGTGCGCGACGCCGATCGGGAACTGTCGGCCGTGTTCGCCCGGTTGCGTGACGAGGCGCCACCGTTCGACGTGACGATGCGGGTGTTGGTGGAGATGCTCGTCGGCATGCATCGCGACCGGCCGCGGCTACATGCACTGCTGCACCGGCTCGTGCAACCGACGGCCGAGCAACTCGACGAGTTGCGTGGTTTCGAAGACCGAATCTGTGACGAGGTCGCGTTTCACCTGAAGCGCTGCGACCGTGGCGGTGACGATGTGGAGCTGACGGCCCAGACGGTGGTGCACGCGATCGACGCGCAGCTGCACCGCGTGATGACCCGCATCGGGTTCGACGTCGAGGCGCTGATGATCACGGTCGACCGGCTTGCACCCGGCTGAGCACTGTGCGCATCGCGTCGCGCAGCTGGGTCAGGCCCGGCTCCTCGATCGGGAAGTGTCCACAGTTCTTCAGAATGACAAGCTCCGTTGGTGCCGAAACCCGTTGGAGGAAACGGATACTCAATTCGGCTGGCGTCCACTTGTCAGCGGCGGGGGCGACCAGCGTGACGGGGACGGCGTATTCCTCGGGCGCAGTGTGCTGGTAATTCATCCAGCTCGACAGGAAACCCAGCGGGACAGAGACGCCGCCACCGCGCGGGTCGGAGGCGCATAGTGCCGACAGCCGGGGATCGGAGCTCATGTTGCGCATGTCCGCCAGCCAGCGGATCGGCACTGACACGTGGCCGACGAGGGGCTCGATCGCGCGGAGCAGGGCCGGCGCGGGACGGCCCGTCCACGCGAAGCGGGTTGCGGCGGCGCGCGCAGCCGGATCCCTCATGTCCAGCAGGCAGGTGACGACCACTGCGTCGACCAGCCCGGTGCGTGCGGCGACCTCATAAGCGAGCATCCCGCCCATGCTGGCGCCGAAGAGCACCAGGGGGCGGGGGTCCCCGGCCCGTTCATGGCGGACAAGGTCGCAGAGCAGGTCGACCCAGTCGTCGTAGCGGACGCGGGACGGGTCGGGGTCCACGGTGTCTCCGTAGAGCGGGAGATCGGGGAGGAGCATGTCGACGCACTCACCTGTGGCGGCGGCCGCAGTGGGCCAGAGCGCGCCGCTGTATCCGCCGCCGCCGTGGATGATCATGGCGCGAACTGACGCTGCAGGGACGACGGCACGGGCGATGTGGACGGTGCGGCCGCGCCACGGCCACCACGTCCTTGTCGGCGGAGCCAGCGTGGCGGTGTATTCGGTGGGCAGGAACTCGGCGTACGAGCGGTATTCCATGCCTCTAGCGTGGAAGTGATTGCGCTGCTTGACAACTCGCTTTATCACGCGGCTTGATCAGGGGTTTTACCGGGTTGCTCAGGTTTCAGCCGAGTTCGTAGTCCAGGCCGGCGAGGTGCCCGCGGGCCTGAGCCCGGGCGGCAGGGGTGAGCGCGCTGTCGCGCAGGGCCTGCCAGCCTTCGCGGTCGTCTCGACCTTCGGGCAGGTCGAGCCAGCGACGCAGCAGGTCGGTACGGCCTTGGGCGTTCTCGGCGAGCACGGCGTCGCGCATCGTCGCCGACAACTGGGTACGTAGCCGTGCCACCGCCGGGGACACCGACTGGCTCAACAGCGGTCCGGAGTACCGGTTCAGCGCGGCTTCGACGTCCCCGGCGTCCAACGCGTCGAACACCTCGCCGATGTCACTGGTGATGGGTGCGAGCAACCGGTAGGGCCGCGAGCCGAGATTCTCCGCGCCGATCACCTTGCGCAGCCGCGACATCTCCGCGCGCACGGTCACGACGTCGAGGTCCTTGTCGTCGAGCAGCACCGCCAGATGATCGGCGGACAGCCCCTCGGGATGCCTGTCCAACAGCACCAGGATGTCGGCGTGCCGCCCGGTCAAATGGGTGGCCTGCAGATGGCCGTAGGCGTCTGACGTGACCCAGCGGGGCCGATCACCGCCGAGGACCACCAGGTGGGGTTTGCGGGCGGCGGGCTCCGCGCCGATCCCGGCGACGCGCAGCAGCGCGAGATGATTCTCCACCGCCACTGCCGTCGCCCGCACCAGTGCCAGCGTCTGCGACGACGCGACCTGAGCATCGCCGGTCAGGTCGATCGCGCCCAGCAGCGCCCCGGTGGTCGGGTCGTGCACGGGTGCCGCCGTGCAACTCCACGGCTGCACGATGCGGGAGAAGTGCTCGGAGCCGTGGATCTGCAGTTCCCGGTCCAGAGCGAGCGCGGTGCCCGGGGCGTTGGTGCCGGCTCCGCGTTCGCTCCAGTCGGCGCCGGGGACGAAGTTCATCGCCTCCGCCCTGCGGCATGCGTTCGGGTCCCCCTCGACCCAGAGCAGCGTGCCGTCGGCGGCACTGACGGCGACCACCACTCCGGAGTCGACTGCGTCGTTGACCAGCAGTCGGCGGATGACCGGCAGCGCCGGCGCCAGCGGGTGGGTGTCCCGCAGCCGCGCGATCGCGGTCACGGCCTCGGCGGGCCGGGCGCCGTGGAAGTCCGGGTCGACGCCCACGGCACGACTGCGTTCCCAGCTCTGTGCGACGACCGGGCGCACCGAAGAGTTGAGGTCCCGGGCGTCGACCTCACCGGCGATGAAGAGTTCGTGGACGGTACGCAGCGTCGCCGAAGACGGGCGGGAGCCAGCCCGCCCGTTCGTCGTCTCCGCAGTTGCCACGCGACGATCCTTTGTGTCCGCCATCACACCGACCACCCACACTATCCCACCGACGCGGTGCAGCGGTGCTGGTTGGCGTGCTGTGCGACCCCCGGTCGGCTCCCCTCCTCCCGGGGGTCGCACAGGCATGGTGGGGCGGTCATGCACCCCAGGCGTGGGCGGCGCTGCGATCGGTGGCCGCGACATCGTCGGCGCCGTCGCGGACCGCGTTGCCCAGACGGAACAAGATGTCGTTGAGTGCCGCGGCGGACTGCTCCCACCGGGCCTGCTCGACCCGGTACGCCTCGGCAGCGTCGCGCGTCCAGGTCTGCTGCAGCGGCGCAATCGCCGTACGCAGATCGTCGAGGGCGGCATTGAAGCGGGACGAGGTCGCGTGAATCTGCTGGCGGATGGTGTGTTCGATCGCGGCGAAGTCGTAGGACAGCATCGGATCCATGTCGGCTCCTTCTAGAGCTGGGCGGTCGCAGAACCGATGGCGTGGGCATGGCTGTCGGCGGCATGGCGCAGGATGCGCTCGTTGTCGCGGATGGTTTCGGCGATCCGTTGCAGCGCCGCGTGCAGCCGCAGCGACTCGGCGTTCCAGCGATCGACCACGTCGCGGAACCGCGCGGCCGCAGCACCGCCCCATACCGTGGCGGGCACGCTGCTCATCTGACCGATGAACGAGGCGAGCATCGCGCGGATCTCTTCGTTGCGGGCATCGGTCTTGCCCGCCACTGCGGCCATGAGGTCGAAGTCGGTGGCGAGTGCGCCCCCGGTGGGCCCTGACGGGATCGGCATCGCAGATCCTCCTTTGGTGTTCGGTTCGATTGGCTCTCTACAGGATTGGACGCGTCAGCCGCAGGATCGGTTCCCCTCGAATCGTCACCCGATCGCGTGAGCGCTGCTCACCGCGCGGGCACATATCTGCGCGACAGCCTCTGCCCGCGCGGGTGCGCTCTGGCACCCGATGGCGATGCGAACATCCTTGTCTACGATCACCGCCCACTCGGTCTGACTGCCGGCCCGGCGTTCGCGGTAGGTCACCGCAGCGCGGTCTCCGACCACACCGTCGGGCCGGAACTCGTCGAACACCCCGGCGGGCGCGAGAGCAATTGCGCGGCCCAGCGTTTCGGCGGTGGCAGCCATGTCGGTGGGACCGATGGACTGGGTGAGGTGCAGCGCAGGCAGCCCACCCGGCGCGAAGATCCGCACCCGCGCGGATCCGGGTCCGGAGGTGATGCGGTCGATCCCCCACCCGGTGGGAACCTCGATGGCCGCCCGGCCTTCGGCCAGTACCCGCCACTGGGCCTGCGCCCGGTCACGTGCCAACCAGGGCACCGTCGCCGCTGTCACCAGAACCCCGGCCAGGACGGCGGCCACCGGTCGACGGAACCGGAGTCGTGCGCGCGTCGCGGTCCTCGCCGCCACCGCGGCTTCCAGGTCCTCTCGCCGGCAGCGCCGTCCAGGCAGGCCGGGCGGCGCGACGACACCGCATGGCACGTCGACCACCGCTGAATCCGGTACGCCCGTTGTAGGGGGCCAACTTTCCCGATCCCACACGCGCAGCGGCCGGTTCAGTTCCACGATCGCGACGACATCGGCAGCGACCTCGACGACGGCCGCGTCGTGCACGGCGCTCAGCAGCGACCCCCGCCGAAACACCCGGACCTCCTCGGCGACGTTGCCCGCCGCACCGGCCACCGTTGCCTCCCGCGCTGCCGACCACCAGCTCGGCAGCACCACGGCCAGTGATCGCCGCCGCCCTCCCGCTGCCTCCGCGAGTACCTCGCGCAGCAGATCGGCCACCTCCACAACGCGGTGGTCGACCACCGCGAGCCGGTCGGCCACACAGGCCACCGCCTGTTCAGCCCGGCCCGGCGGTGCGGATCGCGGCCCCCGCACGGTCACGGGCCCCACCTCGACGACGACCGGTGTCACGGTGGGTCGAGCCACCCGACCTGGACCAGCTCGTCAGTTCGGCCGCGCACCGACAGCACACCGCGCCCGGGCGGAAGCGGACCGGGCCGCGTGGCGCCCAGCAGCATTCCTTCCTCGGGCGATGCGCTCATCAGCAGGCCGCTGCTGCCCATCTCACGCAGCCGGGCCAGCACCGGGTCGAACATCGCGCGGGCCGCGCCGCCGGATCGGCGCGCGACGACGACGTGGAGTCCGAGGTCCTTGGCGTGCGGCAGGAAATCCGCCAGCGGAGTCAGCGGATTGCCGGTGGCGCCAGCGACCAGATCGTAATCGTCGACGAAGACGTAGATCTCGGGCCCCGTCCACCACGACCGAGCCCGCAACTGCCGTTGGGTGACATGTTCGTCGGGCATGCGTGCGGTCAACCGTGCGGTGAGTGCGCGCAGCCGCGCTTCGAGCGCAACCGGCGAGGCGGAATAGCCTGCGAGGTGGTCGCTTTCGACGACGCCGAGCATCGTCCGGCGGTAGTCGACGATCTCGAGCGCAATGTCCTGCGGAGTGTGGGTGTTCACCAGTTCGGTGCACAGGGTGCGCAGTGCTGCCGTCTTGCCGGATTCCCCATCGCCGAGGATGAGCAGGTGCGGATGGTCGGCGAAATGCAGCGTGACCGCGGTGAGGTCGTGCTCGCCGAGGCCGAGGACCACCTGCCCCGGCTGCCGCGGTGGAATGCTGATCACGTCGTGGTGCACCCGGGTGGGAAGCAGTTCGACCCGCGGCGCCGGCGGTCCTCCGGTGCGGACCTGCGCCGTGGCGGGCAGGGCGATCGCCATTTCGTGACCGTTGCGCGTCAGCCCGCGCCCCGGAGAAGCGGTGCTCAGCTCGCGGGCCCGTCGCCGGTCCATCTCGGATTCGGCGGGCTCCCCGAGACGCAGCTCGATGCGCGTGCCGATCTGGTCCTTCAGCGCCGGGCGTAGATCGGCCCATCGAGAGGCGCCCAGCATCACATGGACGCCATAGGACAGGCCACGGGCGGCGATCGCGGCGATGGCCGTCTCGAGAGTGTCGAAATCCTGCCGGAGAGTGGCCCATCCGTCGACGACGAGGAACACGTCAGGGTCGGTGTCGTCGCGGCCGGCCACCTCACGGGCACACAGCACCGATTCGAGATGAGCGACGGTGCGGCGGCACAGGTCGACCTCGTGCCGGGCCGCCACGCACCCGACATGCGGAAGGTCCCGCAACGTCTCCAGTGCGCCGCCGCCGAAGTCAAGGCAGTAGAACTGCACCGCGCCGGCATCATGACGCGCGGCCAGCGCGGACATCACCGTCCGCAGTGCCGTCGACTTGCCGGCCTGTGGCGCTCCGACGACCGCGACATTGCCTGCGGCGCCAGACATGTCGATGACGAACGGCTCGTAGCGCTGTTCGGCTGGGCGGTCGATCAGCCCGATCGGCACACGCAGCGGGCTCGGATCGACTCGGCCGAGCAGGTCGTCGAGCGCCGGGGAGCGGCGCAGCGGGGGCAGCCACACCGGGTGCGCCGGGCGGCCGTGCCCGCGCAGCCGGGACACCATCGTGGCGAGCAGCGGTCGCGACTGCATGGGCAGCTCGCGCGACGGGCCCTTCTCCTGGCGATAGTGAAAAGGTTGCACGACAACGTTTGTGCTCGTCGAGGCTGCGGCTGGTTCGGGCACTCGGCCGGACACGAACGCGGTCTGGAATCGGGTCACCTGCCCCGTCGCGGTCTTGAGGAACGCAGCGCCCGGTTCAGAAGGAAGATGGTAGGCGTCGGGCACGCCGAGAACGGCGCGGGAGTCGCCCGCCGAGAACGTCTTCAGGCACACGCGGTAGGACAGGTGGGTTTCGAGCCCGCGCAGCCGCCCCTCGTCGAGGCGTTGACTGGCGAGCAACAGATGAACGCCCAGAGAGCGGCCGAGGCGCCCCACCGCGACGAACAGGTCGGCGAAGTCGGGATGCTGGCTGAGGAGTTCGGAGAATTCGTCGATGACGACGAACAGTGACGGCAGCGGCGCCAAGCGAGGATCCGCGGCGCGGGCGCGCCGGTAGGCCGCCAGGTCGGCGGCATTACCCGCGGCCCGCAACACCTGCTGACGGCGGGTGATCTCACCGGAGAGCGCATCGCGCATCCTGGCCACCAGCGGCGCCTCTTCGGCGAGATTGGTGATCACCGCCGACACGTGGTTGACCGCGTCGAGCCCGAGAAAGGTAGCGCCACCTTTGAAGTCGACGAGCACCAGGTTCAACTCGTCGGGCGGGTGGGCGGTGATCATGCCGAGCACCAGCGTGCGCAGAAACTCCGACTTGCCCGAGCCCGTCGCACCGACGCACAGGCCGTGCGGCCCCATCCCTCCGGCGGCTGCCTCGTTGATGTCGAGAGCCACCACCGCCCCACCCTCGTCGACCCCGATCGGCACCCGCAGACGGCCGCCGCCCTCGGACCACCTGGCGGCCGGGTCGAAGGCGCTCGGGTCGGCGACATCCATCAGCGCGGGCCAGTCGTCGCGCCGCAACCGGGTGGGCTGCGGTGAGCAGCCGGCGATACGACGGGCACACGCGATCGCTTCCGGCAGGGACAGGGCGTCGTAGCGGGCGGCCACGTCGACACCGTCGGCAGCGACGGCGACCGCCTCTGCGACCGCACGGACGTGGATGACGGTCACGCCGTCACCCGGGGTCGCCGGCTCCGTGCCCTCGGCGATGACCACGTGGTGCCGCGCGGTGCTCCCCGACCGGGTGTGCGGCAACCACTTCAGCCAGTCCCATGCGGCTTCATCTCCCGAGTCTCCCGAGTCTCCCGAGTCTCCCGTGCCGAGCCCGACACCGAGCGCTGCGGGCGGGTGGGCGAGCGCCAGCTGACACACGAGCGCCCGCACCACCGCACGGCAGGCATCGGGCGCACCGCTGACGGTGATCAGCCGGCTGTGCCGCAGAGACAGCAGCACGGGAAGATCGGGCACCGAGGACCGCCGTGCCGCGAGGCCGCGCACCGCTGCGGTGGTGACCGGGTCGGCGTCGTGTTCGAGGTCGGGCACGGTGACCGCGGTCGCGGCGCCGACGGTTCCCACTCCCACTCGGACGGTGAGGAAGTCGACGTGGTCGTCGTGGTCGCGTCGCCACATCTGCTCGGTTCCGACGAGTGGCCACAGTGCATTCGGCTCGGGGTGGTGGCGGGACAGCCACTCGGCCTGGGCGACGGCGCTCGACGCCAGTACCACGTCGACGGTGTCCAGATAGCGCAGATAGTCGGCGCGCTGGGAGTCGATCTCGGCAGTCCGGGCGCCGCCGCGTCCGCCGTGGGCCAGCATGCCGATCAGCGAGACCACCATCATCGCCGGCAGGAAGAGGAACATCGGGCTGCGCGCGGCCGATCCGCCCGACCTGAGATACAGCGCGCTCATCCCGACCATAGCGGCGATCATCGCCACCGGCATCAACCGGGCCATCGGGCTGACGGGAGTCGCTTGTGGCAGCGGTGGAGGCGCCTCGAGCGTGATCCGGCCGCCCGGTCGATGCTCGGGTTCCATGTATGACCAGACGCATCAGCAGCCTGTCCGGTTCCGTCGCACAGCGAGAAAAATTCGGTGCGTTCGACTCAGCGGGACGCGAGTTACGTTGCTGTGGTGACCGATACGGTGATCCGGGTGGCTGTCCACGCTCCGCGACAACAGCTGAGCGCAGACCTCGCGCTACCGACCGCGTGCCCGGTCGCCCTGCTCCTGCCATCGATCGTCGACAACGTGCTCGGACATGGTGAGCCGGCACGCTGGATACTGGCTGCGGCCGCAGGCCTGCCGCTGGAGTCGGCAAAGAGTCTGCGTGACAATGCGGTTCGCGACGGTGATCTTCTGGTGCTGACCGACGAACCGATCCCGCCGCCGCGGGTGTGCTCGAGCGAACCCACCGGCGCGGTCATCGATGCCGGGCGCGAGGCCGGTTCGCGCGTGGCCGCAGCGGTGGCCGCGTTCTCGGTGAGCGCGCTGTTGGCGCTGGCCGCGTCCCTCGGATGGGCGGGGTCGGTGACCGGGCAGGGGGCGGCGCTGTGGGTGAGTGCGGGAATCTCGGTCGCGGCTGCGGTGACCGCCGCCGCGGGGTGGGTCGCACCACCGCTGACAGAGGCGCTGTGCATCGGCGCGGTCGGGCATGCCGCGGTGACGGGAGCCCTGGCCGGCGGCTCCTCGTGGGCGATGACGACTGCATCAGCTGGGGCGGCCGCCCTGGCGATGGCGGTGTGCCTGTCGATGTCGTTGCGCCGGTGGACCATTGCTGCGACGTCCACGCTGACGGGATGCGCCGCGGCGGCCTGCGCGGTCACGCTCGCAGCAGCGATCGGGGTCCTGGCGTCGGCGAGGGTCGGGGCGGCGGGAGCGCTGTTGACCGCGGTGTCCCTGGGCGCGCTGGGCGCCGCCGCGACGGTGACGGTGGCGATGGCCGGTATCGGCCCGGCGCGTCGGTCAGTCGGTCCGCGGCGCGCGCAAACGGCACACCGTCTGCTCACCGGCATGGTGGCGGGCTGGTCCGGCACGGCGACCGCCGGTGTCGCGCTCGTCGCTGCGGATCCGCGTGCATCCCGGGCAGCGGCTGCGGGTTTCGCGGCCGTCGTCGGGGCGGTGCTGATTTTGCGGCAGCGGGTGCACGCCGATCCCGTTCGTCGCATCGTCTTCAGCGCAGCAGGTGTCGTGGCACTGATGACCGCGCTGGTTACCGTCGTGACCGCCGACCCGGAAGCGGCACCCTGGTGGTGCTGCGGTATCGCGGCGGTCGGCGCCGCGCTCCTGCCCGGCCATCTGCGTGGTCACCACCCGAACCCGTTGGCGCAGCAGGTGGTTCGGGTTCTGGAATACGTCGCGATCGCCGCCGTCGTGCCGCTGGGCGCGTGGGCCGCCGGCGTGTACGAAGCGGCAGGCGCGGTGAGCCTACCGTGACACGGATCGGCCGGCTGCTGGCAGTCACGGCGCTCACTGCCGTCATGGCGCCGACCGCACCCGCCGGCGCATCGGTGGGGCCGCCCCCTGTCGACGAGAATCTGCTTCCCGCAGCAGCTTCCGCGCGGCCACCGCGACCGACCGAGCAGCGCGTGGATTGCGTGGCCGTGCGCGCCGCGAAGGGGTCGGGCTTCACCCTCGACACCCTCGATGACGTGTCGACGGTGTGGCCTCTGACCCGGGGGGCCGGCCAAACGGTGGCCGTGATCGACACCGGCGTGGCCCGCCATCGCCGGCTCCCCCACCTGATCCCGGGCGGCGACTTCGTCGGGACGGGCGACGGCACCGCGGACTGCGACGGTCACGGCACGATCGTCGCGGGCCTCATCGGCGCCGGCCCGGACGAGGCGGCACCCGACGGTTTCGCCGGCGTGGCACCCGATGCGTCGCTTCTGGCGATTCGTCAGTCCAGCAACAAGTTCGACTACGACGACGGTTCGGCCGGTTCGGGGGTGGGCGACGTCGAAACCCTGGCCGCGGCGGTCCGGCTCGCCGCGGATCTGGGTGCCACGGTCATCAACATCTCGTCGGTCGCATGCCTGGCCGCCGACGCCGACCTCGACGACCGAGCGCTGGGCGCGGCACTGGCCTACGCCGTGGACGTGACCAACACCGTGGTCGTCAGCGCAGCGGGCAATGTCGGAGGGGCGGGCCAGTGCCCCGCGCAAAATGGCGAGGAGGTCGGCGGCGATGTCACCGTGGTGGCGAGCCCCGCCTGGTACGACGACTACGTGCTCACCGTCGGTTCGGTCCGCGCCGACGGCTCCGCCTCCGAGTTCAGTCTGGCCGGACCCTGGGTCGACGTCGCGGCGCCCGGTGAGAGTGTCGTATCGCTGGCCTCGGCCGCCGACGGTCTGGTGGATTCCACGGTCAGCGGGGCTCGGCTCTCCGGCACCAGCTACGCCGCGCCTCTGGTGTCGGGGCTCGCCGCTCTGGTACGGGCCCGTCATCCAGAACTCACCGCACGACAGGTGATGGCGCGCATCGAAGACACAGCGCGCCACCCCGCGGCGGGCTGGACACCTTCAGTCGGGCGCGGGGTCGTCGACGTGCTGGCCGCTGTCGGCGACAGTGCACCGGTGCCCGCTCCACGGATGGCTACGACGACGATCTCGGGGTTGCCGGCGCCGGAGCGCACACCCGCGGAAGGCTCGCCGGTGCGCGCCGTCGTGCTCTGCGCCGGGCTGGTCGGCGCCGTCGCGGTGCTGGGTTCGGCGCTACGCCGGTCACGGCCGCGCGACGAGGACATCGCCGGCGACTGAGGCGGCCCGCACACTGAGGTCCGGCCCGCGGGGCAGCACCGCCAGAATGGGCCACGGAATCGCCGATCCCGGCGGTATGAGACCCAGTCGCGTTGCAGTGTCGGCATTCTCGAGGCAGAAGAGCGCACCTGTGTCACTCAGCACGAACAGCGGCCCCGCATCGTCGGCGCCGCCACCCAGCGCAACGGAACGCACCAACAGGGTGCCCCCGCCGGCCAACGCGACCGCATCGACCGCCGGGCCGGCGCCGTCGGCCTGGGCCAGGGCAGCGCCGGCCACCGGTGTGCCGTCGGCGACCACCACGGTGCTGTGCGCACCGGAGGCCTCGGCCCGACTCCGCCAGCGCGCACACACGACCCGCGCTCGGGTCACCCCGGCGCGTTCCGGGTAGCTGCCGACGGGCAGCGAGTCGAGAACCGGGACCGCGCCGAGGATGTCGGGGGGCACCGTGGGCATGTGCGCGCCGAGCCGGCCGTCGGTGTAGCGGATGAGGTCGGCGGCGACCTCGCCGATGCGTTGCAGGCCGCCCCCGAGCACGACGAACTCCTCGTCGACGCGCCCGGCCCGCGGCACCGTGAGCACCGATCCCACCGAGTAGGCGTGCAGCGGGCCCGGACCCGGCGAGCCGCGATCCGGGATGTGCGGGGGCACGATCGCGGGTGCCTCGGGCAGCGCCGCCAGGACCGCCGGAGAGAGCGGAATCGGCGGGACGCCGTCGAGTCGCAACGCACGAACGACGGCGGGATGGCGCAGATCGACCCTGGCCTTGCGCCCGCCGTACAACAGATAGGTCAGCGCCGGGTTCGCGCCGCGTGGCGTGGCCAGGACAGGCAGCTGCGGCACCGTCACCGCATCGGCGGGCACCCCGATGCTCACCGTGCTGTTCCCGCCCTCATCGCAGACCATGGCGGACTCCGCGGGAGCACCAGGCGAAATATGCTGTGGCGCAGCCGGTATGCCCATGGTGGCGCCACGGGGTCGGGCGTCGACAGCGGACTGAGACACCACCCGCGGTGGCACCGGTCGACCCGTGATCAGCCATGCCGATGTCAGGTTGACGACGGGGTGCAGGGTGTCGTCGACCCGGACGTACAGCGCGCCGGTCTGCCCCACCATGACCACGGATGCGTCCCCGATGTCCCCGGCCGGCCGCAGCACCGCGATGACCGCGCACACCGCGATCCCAACGGTGGCCAGCACCGTCCCCACGAGCATCGAAAGCGATTGTGCGCGAAGCGGATCGTCGAACATCCTGACATCACCGCGCACGAGCGCATGCGTCATCCGGCGCGTCAGGAATCGATGGCCGCTGACCTGTAGCCGTGTCGCCGGTTGACGCATGACACCCCCCTGGGTCAGCGTAGCGACGCGCACGGGTGGGTCAGATCACTTGTTGGAGCGCCGTTCCCGGTACGCGGCGACGTGCTGACGATTGCCGCAGTTGCCGGTGTCGCAGAACTTGCCGGACCTGTTCCGCGACAGGTCCACCAGCACGGCGCTACAGTCCGGCGCGGCGCACATCTTGAGCCGGCGCAGATCACCGGCGCGGATCAGGTCGGCCAGGGCCATCGCCATCTCCGCACCCATGCGCTGCCACAGAGGGTCGTGAACGGACGCCAGGTGCAGGTGCCACTCCGGCATCTCGGGATGCCGCGTCAGCCACGGCGCGGCCCGGGTGTCGGAGAGCAGCGCGTTGACCTGGCCGACGGCCCGCTCCTCGTCTGCGGCGGATTCCCAGATCGCGCCCAGCCGCGCGCGCAACCGATGCACTGATTCCAGTTCTGCGTCGTCATGGTCTCGCCGGCCGGTCCAGCCGAAGCCGTCCAGGTAGGCGTCGAGAGCGGCGAGGCTGTCGAGTTGTTCGCCGTCGACCCGGTCGGAGTTGATCAGCACCCCGGCCGCCCGCAAGGTCAGCTCGGTGTCATGACTGAAAAGCATTTGACTCATGACTCCTCTCGACGGTAGCGTCACGACCAAAGCTCATTTTACTCATGTCATCGCAGCTGAGAACCCGGGAGGTGCACCCATGACCGTGCTGACGCCACGCTCGCAGTTCCGTAGCGGCCTCCTCCTCGCGATCGGCTCGGCGTTCTCCTTCGGCTGCTCGGGCCCGTTCGGCAAGGCCCTGATGGTCGCCGGCTGGAGCCCGACCGCCGCAGTCACCGCCCGACTGGCGGGCGGTGCACTGGTGATGGCCGTGTTCGCCACCGTCGCACATCCGGGGTGGTTGCGCGAGGCGCGCCGTCATGTGCGCACGATCGTCGCCTATGGGCTCATCCCCATCGCCGGCGCGCAGCTGTTCTACTACAACGCCGTTGCCCACCTCACGGTCGGTGTCGCGCTGCTGCTCGAGTACACGGCGCCGATCCTGGTCGTGGGCTGGCTGTGGGCGACCACCCGGCGCCGGCCCAGCACGCTGACCCTCTCGGGGGTGGCGCTGGCGATCGCCGGCATCACCGCGGTGCTCGGGCTCATCGGCCCGCACGGCCTCTCCCCGGTCGACTTCGACCTCGTCGGCGTCGCCTTCGGGTTGGCCGCGGCCGTGTGCGCGGCCTGCTACTTCCTGATGTCGGAGAAGGTCACCGACGGCGGCACCGAGGCGGGCACCGCGCTGCATCCAATCACCCTGTCGACGGCGGGCCTGTTCGTCGGGGCGGCCGCAGTCGCATTGATCGGCGTCACCGGCGTGATGCCCCTGACCTTCACGGCCAACGACACCGTGGTGGCCGGCACGACCACCTCCTGGGTGATTCCCGTGATCGCATTGGCGCTGCTGCCGACCGCGATCGCCTACACGCTGGGGATCGTCAGCATCGCCCGGCTCAAGCCGCGGTTCGCCTCGCTGGTCGGGCTGTCCGAGGTGATGTTCGCGGTGCTCGCGGCCTGGCTGCTGGTCGGCGAAGCGGTCACCGCGACCCAGGCGGTCGGCGGTGCGATCGTGCTCGCCGGGTTGGCGCTGGCCCGCCAGGGCGACCGCGGTGACCACCTCGCGGAAGCGAACACCGCGACGTGGCCGGATGCGCCGCTCGGTGAACTAACATCGCGGAGGTGATGATCGATCTTGATTCCCGTCGCATCGCGGGATTCATCGCCACCGCGGTCACGGGCGCGGCGATGGTCGTGGCACCGGCCGTCAGCGCACCGATCGCCCGGGCCCAGGGCTGCCCTGACATCGAGGTGACCTTCGCCCGCGGTACGGACGAGCCTTCCGGCCTCGGCCGCGTCGGCGGCGCGTTCGTCGACTCACTGAAGGGGCGCGTCGGCGGCCGCTCCGTCGGCTCCTACGCGGTCAACTATCCAGCATCGTTCGACTTCCTCCAGGTCGCCGCGGGCGCCAACGACGCCAGCGACCACATCCAGTACATGATGGCCAACTGCCCCAACACCCGGCTCGTGCTCGGCGGCTACTCCCAGGGCGCGGCCGTGATCGACGTCATCGCCGCGGTGCCGGTGCCCGGGGCGGGGTTCACCGCGCCGCTGCCGCCCAACGCACCCGATCACGTGGCCGCGATCGCCGTGTTCGGTAATCCTTCGGCGAAGATCGGGCTGCCGCTGACGTCGAGCCCCGTCTGGGGCGCCCGCTCGATCGACCTGTGCACGCCCAACGATCCGGTGTGTTCAGGCGGCGACGACATCCCCGCGCACAGCAACTACGGCCCGTCCGGGCTGACCAGTCAGGCCGCTGCCTTCGTTGCGGGACTTTTGTAGACCGGCTATACGTTACGGTGCATTGTGCGTTTCGACCGTCTGCGCCGCTTCTGCGCGGCCGCTGCGCTTACGGCTCTGCCCGTTGCCGGCTCCGTTCTCCTGCCCGCCCCGACCGCCTCGGCCCAGCCCTGTTCGGATGTCGAGGTGATTTTCGCCCGTGGCACCAGTGAACCGCCCGGTATCGGGCGCGTGGGCCAGGCGCTGACCGATGCGCTGAGCACCCAGCTGGGCGGTCGCTCGGTCAGCACCTACGGGGTCAACTACCCGGCCAGCTACGACTTCCTGAACACCGCGGTGGGCGCCACCGACGCCGCGGGCCGGATCGCCTCCCTTGCGGCGCAGTGCCCCAGCACCAGGATCGTGCTGGGCGGCTACTCGCAGGGCGCCGCCGTGGTCGACATGCTCGCCGGCGTGCCGCCGCTGGGCAACAAGATCGGCGAAATCGGCTCGGCTCCTCCGCTGGCGTCCGGACTCATCGGCAACGTCGACGCCGTCGCGGTGTTCGGTAACCCGGCGGCCAAGTTCGGCAACCCGGTCTCAGGTGCCGGCTCCTTCGTCGGCAAGGCGATCGACCTGTGCGCCGACGGTGACCCGATTTGTTCGGACGGTCGAAACCCGTTTGCGCACACCCGCTACGAGTCATCCCCGTTCATCGGTCAGGCAGCAGGGTTCGCCGCAGGCCGGGTCTGACCTATCATCGGCAGGGTGACCGTCTCGCTCCGCCGTGTTGCACAGTCGGTGGCGGCTGCCGTCACCATGGCGGCCGGACTGGTGGGGCCGGTGGCTCCCACAGCCTCGGCCGACTCATGCCCCCAGGCCGAATTGATCTTCGCGCGGGGACGCCTGGAGTCACCGGGTGCCGGCCAGATCGGCAACGCGCTCGTGTCAGCGGTGCGCAGCAAGACCGGTAAGGACGTGCGTCTCTACGCGGTGAAGTACCCCGCTGACACCGAGGTCGACATCGGCGCCAACGACATGAGTGGGCGCATCTCGTACATGACGGGCACCTGCCCTGACACCCGGCTCGTGCTGGGCGGATACTCGCTGGGCGCCGCCGTCACCGACGTCGTGGTGGCCGTGCCGATCGCCGCGTTCGGGTTCAAAGCACCCATGCCCGACGGCGCGGACTCCCACATCGCCGCGATCACGCTGTTCGGCAACGGCAGCCAGTGGGTCGGCCCGATCGCCAACTTCACCAACCCGGCGCTACGGGACAAGATCATCGAGCTATGCCACGGGGACGACCCGATCTGCAATCCGACCGACCCGAACAACTGGCAGGACTACTGGCCCGACCACTTGGCCCCCGCCTACATCAAGGCCGGCATGGTGAATCAGGCCGCCGACTTCGTGGCGGGCCGGCTCTAGCCCACCTCGTCCGCGCTGCGCAGGTCCCGAGTGACCACGGTGCGCGCGGCCAGCTCGTCGTCGGGCGGATAGTCCACCCCGACCAGGGTCAGCCCCCGCGCCGGCGCCGCGGCGAAATCGCTGGACCGGCGGGTCTCGGTCAACAGCGCCGCACACCACGCCGCGTCGCGGCGGTGCTCACCGACGGCGAGTAGCGCGCCCACCAGAGAACGCACCATGTTCCAGCAGAACGCATCAGCGCTGACGGAGATCTCGATGTCGTCTCCCGCGCGCACGACATCGAGCCGCTGCAGTTCGCGGATCGTGGTCGCGCCGTCGCGGCGCCGGCAGAACGCCGCGAAGTCCCGCAGCCCCAGCAGCTCTCGGGCCGCGCCCGACATCGCCTCGGTGTCCAGCGGACGAGGCCACGCGGTGACGAACCGCGCCTGAGCGGGGAGCACCCCGTAGGGAGCAGTCGAGAGCCGGTAGACGTAGTGGCGGCACAGCGCCGAAAACCGGGCGTCGAATCCTGGTGCGGCACGGACGATCTGCAGCACCCGCACGTCCTCGGGCAGCAGCCGGCCGAGCCGGCGCACCAGGGCGCCGAATTCGGGCTCACCGGCGCGGGTGGTGCGGGGATAGGCGTGCGCCAGCGCGCCCTCGGGTACGTCGACGTGCGCAACCTGACCGGTGGCGTGTACCCCGGAGTCGGTGCGGCCCGCCGCACGGGTCAGCACCGGGGTGCGGAACACCGTCGACAGCGCGTTGTCGATGACCCCGGCGACTGTGCGCTGTCCTAGCTGTGTGGCCCAGCCAGCGAATTCTGTTCCGTCGTAGGCGATGTCGAGCCGCAGGCGGACAGATGCGACGAGCCCGCCATCGGGATCGATGACGGGCTCGTTCACGGAACTGCTACTTGGTGTCTTCAGCCTTGTCCTCAGTGGACTCGGCGGCTTCGGCAGACTCGCCCGCCTCGACCTCGACCTGCGCCTCGTCGGCGATCGGGGTCTCGTCCACGGCCTCAGCCTCTTCCGCGCTGGGACCCTCGGCAGCCTCGGGCTCGACCGCAGCCTGCGGGGCGGCGGCGGCCGCGACCTTCTGCGCTGCGTCGGCGCGGCGGGCCCGGTTGGCCTCCGACGTCACCGTCTTCTCCCGCACCAGCTCGATGACCGCCATGGGCGCGTTGTCGCCCTTGCGGTTCTCGACCTTGATGATGCGGGTGTAGCCGCCGGCGCGATCAGCGAAGAACGGACCGATCTCGGCGAACAGGATGTGCACGACGTCCTTGTCGCGGATCTTCTTCATCACCTCGCGCCGGTTGTGCAGCGAGCCCTTCTTGGCGTGGGTGATGAGCTTCTCCGCGTACGGCCGCAGTGCCCGCGCCTTGGGCTCGGTCGTCTTGATGCGGCCGTGCTCGAAGAGCGAGGTGGCCAGGTTGGCCAGGATCGCCTTCTGGTGCGACGACGACCCGCCGAGGCGGGGACCCTTGGTGGGCTTGGGCATTGCGACTTCTCCTCAATGGGGCCGACCCCCGTATCAGGTAGGGCCGGGACGGTTTTCTTCGGGCGGCGAAGCTGGGTGGGAACAGATCCGGTTAGAGCTGTTCGGTTTCGGCGTAGTCGGTGCTGTCGTCGGTCTCGTAGGACGAGTCGTACCCGGCGTCGCTGTTCCAGGTGCCGGTGGCGACGTCGTAACCGGCGACCTCGGACGGATCGAAGCTGGCCGGGCTGTCCTTGAGCGACAGACCCAGCTGATGCAGCTTGATCTTCACCTCGTCGATGGACTTCTGGCCGAAGTTACGGATGTCCAGCAGGTCGGACTCCGTGCGGGCCACCAGCTCGCCGACGGTGTGCACACCTTCACGCTTGAGGCAGTTGTACGAGCGCACCGTCAGGTCCAGGTCGTCGATCGGCAGCGCGAAGCTGGCGATGTGGTCGGCCTCGGCCGGTGACGGCCCGATCTCGATGCCTTCGGCTTCGACGTTGAGTTCCCGTGCCAGACCGAACAATTCGACCAGTGTCTTGCCCGCCGAGGCGAGCGCGTCACGCGCACTGATCGAGCTCTTGGTCTCGACGTCGAGGATCAGCTTGTCGAAGTCGGTGCGCTGCTCGACGCGGGTGGCCTCCACCTTGTAGGTCACCTTGAGCACCGGGCTGTAGATGGAATCGACCGGGATACGGCCGATCTCGGCACCCGAGGCCTTGTTCTGCACGGCAGGCACGTAACCGCGGCCGCGCTCGACAACGAGTTCGACCTCGAGCTTGCCCTTTTCGTTGAGCGTCGCGATGTGCATGTCGGGGTTGTGCACGGTGACGCCGGCCGGCGGCACGATGTCACCGGCGGTCACCGCACCCGGGCCCTGCTTGCGCAGGTACATGGTGACCGGCTCGTCCTCTTCCGAGGACACGACCAGACCCTTGAGGTTCAGGATGATGTCGGTGACGTCTTCCTTGACCCCGGGGACGGTGGTGAACTCGTGCAGCACACCGTCGATGCGGATGCTGGTGACCGCTGCGCCCGGGATGGACGACAGCAGCGTGCGACGCAGCGAGTTACCGAGGGTGTAACCGAAACCCGGCTCCAGCGGCTCGATGACGAACTGGGACCGGTTCTCGGCGATGACCTCTTCGCTGAGTGTGGGGCGCTGAGAAATCAGCATGGGTGTTTCTTCTCCTTCTCGGCAACCGCTATTTGATGCCGTTAGGTGATTCACGGCCGGGTTCGGCCGTGAACGTCTTACTTCGAGTAGAGCTCGACGATGAGCTGCTCGGTGAGCGGGACGTCGATCTGTGCGCGCTCGGGCAACTGGTGCACGAGGATGCGCTGACGCTCGCCGACGACCTGCAGCCAGCCCGGGATCGGACGGTCGCCCGCGTTGGCCCGTGACAGCTCGAACGGCAGCGTGTTGATCGACTTGTCCTTGATGTCGATGATGTCGTACTGAGCGACGCGGTAGCTGGGGATGTCGACCTTCACGCCGTTGACGGTGAAGTGGCCATGGCTGACCAACTGGCGCGCCATCCGGCGGGTGCGGGCCAGACCGGCGCGGTAGACCACGTTGTCCAGCCGGCTCTCCAGGATGCGCAACAGGTTGTCACCTGTCTTGCCCGGCAGGCGGTTGGCCTCTTCGTAATAGCGACGGAACTGCTTTTCCATCACGCCGTAGGTGAAGCGGGCCTTCTGCTTCTCCTGCAGCTGCTGGCGGTACTCGCTCTCCTTGATCCGCGCGCGGCCGTGCTGGCCCGGCGGGTAGGGGCGCTTCTCGAACGACTGATCTCCACCGACGAGGTCGACGCCGAGGCGGCGCGACTTGCGGGTGACGGGTCCGGTGTAACGAGCCATGAGTTCTTGTTCTCCCTATCCCTTAGACCCGGCGCCGCTTGGGCGGACGGCAACCGTTGTGCGGCTGAGGGGTGACGTCGGAAATCGCGCCCACCTCGAGGCCGGCGGCCTGCAGCGAGCGGATGGCGGTCTCGCGACCCGAACCCGGGCCCTTGACGAACACGTCGACCTTCTTCACGCCGTGCTCCTGCGCCTTGCGGGCAGCGTTCTCGGCGGCGAGCTGGGCGGCGAACGGCGTCGACTTGCGCGAACCCTTGAAGCCCACATGACCCGACGAGGCCCACGCGATGACGTTGCCCTGCGGATCGGTGATCGACACGATCGTGTTGTTGAACGTGCTCTTGATGTGCGCGGCGCCGTGCGGGACGTTCTTCTTCTCCCGGCGGCGGGTCTTGGCGGCACCCTTCTTGGGCGCGCCCTTCTTGGCTTGTGCCATCTCGGGTTACCTGGCCTTCTTCTTGCCGGCGATGGTGCGCTTGGGGCCCTTGCGGGTGCGCGCGTTGGTCTTGGTCCGCTGGCCGCGCACCGGCAGGCCGCGACGGTGCCGCAGACCCTGGTAGCAGCCGATCTCGATCTTGCGGCGGATGTCGGCCTGCACCTCGCGGCGCAGATCACCTTCCACCTTGAGGTTGCCCTCGATGTAGTCGCGCAGCTGGGTCACCTGATCGTCGGTCAGGTCCTTCGTGCGCTGGTCCCGGCTGATGCCGGTGGCATCCAGGATCTCCTGGCTGCGGGTACGGCCGATGCCGTAGATGTAGGTCAGCGCGATCTCCATGCGCTTGTCGCGCGGGAGATCGACGCCCATGAGACGTGCCACAGGGGGGTTTCCTTCTCTATGCGGAGGTCTGGTCCCAGTCCGTTCCCGCGCTCTTGGCGGGGTCCGGCCTCCGTGCCGAACGTGATCGAGCGGCCTATCCGCTCACTGGTGCTGGGAGTTCGTCATTCAGTTGTGGTGCGGGCTGTATTAGCCCTGCCGCTGCTTGTGGCGGGGATCGGAGCAGATCACCATGACCCGCCCATGCCGGCGGATCACCCTGCACTTGTCGCAGATCGGCTTGACGCTCGGGTTCACCTTCACGGCTGTCGTCGATCCTTCTTCTCGTAGGTTGCGGTTACTTGTAGCGGTACACGATGCGGCCACGGGACAGGTCGTAGGGAGAGAGCTCCACCACGACGCGGTCCTCAGGGAGGATGCGGATGTAGTGCTGCCGCATCTTGCCGCTGATGTGGGCGAGGACCTTGTGTCCGTTCTCCAGCTCAATGCGGAACATCGCATTGGGCAGAGGTTCGACAACGCGGCCTTCGACCTCGATGGCACCGTCTTTCTTGGCCATACTGGTTAGCGATCCTTGCTTTTCGTTTCGTGTTGGCCTGGCTGGCACAGCTCGGGTCCGACTAGCAACGTGGGCCGGAGCTCGGGAATTCCCGACAGGACACGCAAGAAGTCGGCGCGCAAACCGCACCGTCGGTCCATACTACCCGCTCGGCAGGCAGCCCCAAAATCGCCGATTCTCCCAGCGTGCTGGCGGTCCGGGCTAGTCGCGACCTGGCCGGGGCCGGCGGTCGAGCCGGGACACGAACGCGGCCGCCTGGGTGCGCCGCTCCATACCGAGTTTCGCGAGCAGCCGCGACACGTAATTCTTCACCGTCTTCTCGGCCAGGAACATCCGCGCTGCGATCTGCTTGTTGGTCAGCCCCTCGCCGAGCAGGTCCAACAGCACCTTTTCCTGGTCGCTGAGCGCCGCGAGCGGATCGGAGCGGTCTGCGGCGCTGCGCAGCTTGGCCATCAGCGCCGCCGCGGCGCGGTTGTCGAGCAGCGACCGGCCCGCCCCCACCTCTTTGACGGCCTTGGCCAGTTCCATGCCTTTGATGTCCTTGATCACGTAGCCACTGGCGCCAGCCAGGATCGCGTCGAGCGTGGCCTCGTCCGAGGTGAACGACGTCAGCATCAGGCAGCGCAGGTTCGGCAACCGGGACAGCAGGTCACGGCACAGTTCGATGCCGTTGCCGTCGGGCAACCGCACGTCGAGCACGGCCACGTCGGGTTGCAGGGCGGGGATGCGGGCGAGCGCCTCGGATACCGTGCCCGCCTCACCGACGACCTCGAGCTCATCGTCGGCGCTGAGCAGGTCGATCAAGCCGCGTCGAACCACCTCGTGATCGTCGACCAGGAAGACGCGGACCATGCCTTCAGTATGGCGACATCGCGACCGCGGAGCGGGCACAATTCGCGGCGCGCCGCTCACCAGGGGACTTCTGCCTCTTGGCTGGCGTCCCTGCCGGCCATAGTGTGTGTTCAGCGACGGGGAGGAACTGCGATGGGCCATCCGGTGCGAGAATCTGAAATCGTTGTCGGAGTTGATAATTCGCCCTCATCTCAGGCGGCGTTGGAATGGGCGGCCCGCGAGGCGACGCTGCACGGCGCACCGCTGACACTGCTCTATGCGGCGCCGCCGCCGGTGTCCGTTTGGCCGGCCGCACCCGTGCCCGCCGGGTTGCTGGAATGGCAGCTGCAGGTCGGCAAGGAGATCCTCGCCGATGCCGAGCAGACAGCGAAGGACATCACCCACGGCTCGGTGCCGGTGAGGTCGGAGTTCACCGCGGCGCCGGCGACGGCGGGCCTGGTCGAGGCGTCTCGGACGGCGAAGCTCGTCGTCGTGGGATCGCGGGGACGCGGAGCGTTGGCCCGCACCATGCTCGGCAGTGTCAGCACCGGACTGGTGCACCGCGCGCACGGCCCGGTCGCGGTGGTCCACGATGGGCCCTCACCGGCGCCCGACGCGCCTGTCGTCGTGGGATTCGACGGGTCGGCGGATGCACGGGCTGCCGTCGAGATCGCGTTCGCCGAAGCTGCCCGACGGGGGGTCACGCTCGCGGTGGTGCACGCCTGGTGGTCGCCCGGGGCGTTCGACTTTCCCGGTTTCGACTGGGAGCAGATGCGCGTGGGGGTGGAACGCCAGCTCGGCGAGCAACTGACCGTGTGGCGGCAGCGTTTTCCTCAGGTGCAGGTCGAGCCAGTCGCGGTGCCCGACCAGCCGGCTCGGCGGCTCGTCGAACGTGGGGAGACAGCCCAGCTGATCGTGGTCGGCAGCCGCGGTGAGGGAGCCATCGCGAGCGCTCTGCTCGGCTCGGTGAGCAGCGCGGTCGTGCAGGCCGCACGTGTTCCGGTGATCGTCGCCCGGCCCGACTGAGGGCAGGATCGAGCGGGACCCGTTTTCGGGCCGCGCCCCCTACACGATCAGTACGGCCGCCCCGGCAACACGTCCGGCGCTCAGGTCGGCGAGCGCCGTGTCGGCCTGGTCGAGCCCGTACTCCGGGGTGGTCACGTCGATGTGGTGGCGCCCGGCGAACTCGAGGAACGCGCGCGCGTCGGCCCGGGTGTTGGAGGTCACTGAGCGCACCTGGCGCTCCTGGAACAGATGGGACTGGTAGTTCAGCGACGGGATGTCGCTGAGATGTATGCCGGCGATCGCCAGCGTGCCGCCCCGATCGAGCGCCTCCAGCGCCGGCAGGACGAGGTCACCGACAGGCGCGAAAAGTATTGCGGAATCGAGCTTCACCGGCGGCGACTCGGCCGCACCCTGCGCCGACGCCGCCCCGAGCGCGAGCGCGAGCTCCTGAGCGTCGGCGCCGCGTGTCATCACGTGCACCTCGGCGCCCTGCGCGAGGGCGACCTGGGCGGTGATGTGTGCGCTGCCCCCGAACCCGTAGATCCCCAGACGGCCGCGGGCGGGCAGCTCAGCGCGCAGGAGGGATCGGTACCCGATGATCCCCGCACACAGCAACGGCGCGAGTTCGCTGTTCGAGTAGCCCTCGGGCAGACGGTGCACGAACGCTGCCGGCGCGGTGACGAATTCGGCGTATCCGCCATGGTCATCCCAGCCGGTGTACCGAGACTCCGGGCAGAGATTCTCCTGACCACGAAGACAGAAGCGGCAGTGGCCACATGTGTGCCGCAGCCACGCGACCCCGACCCAGTCGCCGGTGGCGAAATCCGTGCCGGCACCGGGCCCCAGCGCCACCACCTCGCCCACCACCTCGTGGCCCGGTGTGACGTGCGCGCGGTGCACCGGCAGGTCGCCCTCCGCAACGTGCAGGTCGGTGCGGCACACGCCACATGCGTGGACAGCGATCAACACTTCGCCGTCACCCGGCTCGGGCACCTCGGCGGTCACGAACTCGAGCGGTCGGGTGCGCACCGGCCCGGGCGTACCGACCCGCCACGCACGCATGGTCGATGGCGTCATCCTCGGTAAGGTTAGTG
>JBFMGT010000032.1:0-44975 GCA_040752555.1 Actinomycetota bacterium
GCCGCGATGTCGGCAGAGGTCACCTCGACACCGGCGACCATCCCCTCGACCATCGCCACCAACGCACGACCGTGGGATTCCCCTGCTGTGGTCCATCGCAACACGTGTCCCAGTTTCGCATGAGGCGCCCGAGGTCCGGAAAACGGCGACTACCGCAGCGCAGGGTCGGCCACGGCCACCAGCACGGCCGCGGCCGCGGTCAGGCACATCGCCGGACCGTGCGGCACCGGCGCGCGCGCTCCGCGCAGCAACCGCGCACACCCCCACAGCCCGGTCAGCAACGAGGCGCCGACGGCGCACAGCGCCCACGCCTGCATACCGAAGGCGCCGGTCATCGCACCCACGCCGATCGCGAGCTTGACGTCTCCGGCGCCGAGCGCGCCCGGCGCGGTCAGATGTACCGCCGCGTAGATGCCGGTCAACGCCGCAGCGCCCAGCAGCGCACTCACCCCGTGGCCGGTCAGCGCGGCCGCGACCAGGATCGCCGCGCCGCCGGGCAGCGTGAGCAGGTTCGGCAGCCGGCGCTGCCGCAGGTCGTAGGCACTCAGTGCGATCAGCCACGCCGCCAGCGCCACGATCCCCGTCTCCCCCATGCGTCGAGGTTAAGCGCCGGCCAGCACCGCTCTCATCGCCTCTTTGGGAGCCGGCAGCCCGGTGAACAGCTCCACCTGGGTGAACGCCTGGTTGAGCAGCATCTGCAGCCCGCTGATCACCTGGCCACCGCGGGCGGCGACCGCCGCGGCCAGCGGAGTCGGCCACGGCTCGTAGATCGCGTCCAAGAGCACCGGAACGGCGGCCAGCACGTCGGCGTACGGCGCCGCGGCGTCGGCGGGGATCGTGTTGACCAGCACCTGCGCTTCGGCGACGGCAGCGGCCAATCCGCCGCCCTGCAGATCGCAGAACTCGGCGCTCATGCCCCCGCGCCGCGCGACGTCAAGCACCTCGGCGGCCTTGTCGGCGCTGCGCGCGACCACCGTGACGTGTCGTGTCCCGCGCGCAGCCAGCCCGGCGACAGCGGCCGGCGCGGTGCCGCCGGAGCCGATCACCAGCGCGCGGTCGGCGGCGGGCGCATCGGCGAGCGCACCGACGACTCCGTCGACGTCGGTGTTGTCCGCGAGCCACCCCGCCGATGAGCGCACCAGCGTGTTCGCCGATCCCAGCAGCCGGGCCCGCTCGGTCGCCTCGTCGGCGAACTGCAGCGCGGCGAACTTGCCGGGCATCGTCACCGACACACCGACCCACTCCGGGCCGAAGGCCGACACCACCGCGGGCAACTGCTCGCCGGTGCACTCGATGCGCTCGTAGGTCCAGCCGTCCAGACCCAGCGCCCGATAGGCCGCCAGGTGCAGCTGCGGTGATCGGGAATGCGCGATCGGCGACCCCAGCACGGCCGCCCGCCGAGCCGGGCTCATCGTGTCAGCGGGCCGAGTCCAGAACACCGTTGCGCCGCGCCAACTCGATGTTGGCCAGGTGCTGTTCGTATTCGCGGGTGAACAACGTGGTGCCCTGCATGTCGATCGTGACGAAGTACAGCCAGTCGCCCGGCGCCGGTTGTTCGGCCGCGGTGAGCGCGGGACCGCCGGGCGAACAGATCGGGGTCGCGGGCAGCCCGGGGCGCACATAGGTGTTCCACGGCGTCGCCTGCGCACGGTCGCCGTCGGTGGTGGCCACCTCGATCCGGTCCAGCGCATAGTTCACCGTGGAGTCGAATTCCAGCGTGCGGTTCTCGGCGAGCCGGTTGTAGATGACGCGCGCCACCTTCGCGAAATCCTCCGGAGTGGCTTCGCGCTGCACGAGCGAGGCGACCGTGAGGATCTGATACGGCGACATGTTGAGGTTGGCCGCGGTGGTCAGCAGGCCGCTCTGCTCGTACTGCCCGGCGCTGCTGGAAATCAGCGTCGACAGGATCTCCTGCGGGGTGGCCGAGGGGTCGATGTTCCACGTACCGGGCGCGATGAGGCCCTCGAGGCGCCTATGGTCGGCGCCCATCGTGGTGACCGGACCGACGGCCCACTGCGGCACACCCAGGGCCGCAGGCGCCGCAGTGCCCGCGGTGGCGCGCAGGTCAGCCGCCGACACGCAGCGCCGGTTGTCGTCGAGGTCGACGCAGCTGGCCTTCGAGATCAGCGTGAAGATGCCGTCGGTGACCGCATTGGTCTTGACGTCGGAGACGTCGTCGAGCTGGCGCCCCTCCGGGATCGTCAGCTTGCCGACCCGGTTGGCCGGATCCGCCAGCCGCGACACCGCGTTCGACGCGGGGATCTCGGTGCGCACTTTGTAGAAGCCGGGTTGGATCGCGGCGATCGTGTCGTTACCGTCGGCCGCCTCGACGAACGCCTTGACGGTCGCCACGACCTTGTTGTCGAGCAGCGTCTTGCCGATCGCCGTGGTCGAGTCACCGTCGTGGATCTGGATGACGACGTCGTTGACGCCGTTGCCGGCGTAGTCGTTGTCGGCGCCGCCGAACAGCGAGTGCCACATCCGCGAGCCCAGGAACACCGCGACGACCGCGACGACGACGAGGACGGACACCACGGTCACCGCGGCGACGCGCCGCCGCCGGCGGAGTCGGTTCTCCCGCGCGCGCTGCCTTCGGGTCATCCGCTGCCGCGGCGGGCCTACCGCCAACGGTTCGGCCCGGTCACCGTGCCAGTCGTCAGCCATCCCTGGCCTCTCCGTGTGGGGACAGCGCCACCCGCCGCTGGTCCAGCCAGTTCTGCAGAATCCCCACCGCTGCAGCTTGGTCGATCACCGCCCGCTGGCCGCGGGCCCGCACGCCCGCCTCCCGTAGCGCCCGCTGCGCGGTCAGTGTGGTGAAGCGTTCGTCGACGAATCTGATCGGCACCGGGGTGATTCGACGAGCCAGCTCGTCGGCGACCTCGATCGCGTCGCGTGCCGAGGCGCCGGCCCGGTCGGCGAGTGTGCGCGGCAGACCGACTATCACTTCGACGGCCTGGTATTCGTCGACCAACCCGGCGAGCCGCTTGAGATGCCGGTTTCCGCGCCGGTCGCGCGGCACCGTCTCGACGGGGGTGGCCAGCATGGCGTCCGGATCGCTGACCGCCACGCCGATGCGCACCGTTCCGACGTCGATCCCGAGCCTGCGGCCTCGTCCCGGGTCGGGCGCCGCCGCGGGGTCACCGGGTCGGTCCGGTGCACGGTCGGCGTCGTCGGCGTCCTTCGCGGCGTCGGGCACTGTGGTCAGCTCCGGCCGATCTCCGCACGCACCGCCGCCAGCGCCGCGTCGATTCCCGCCGCGCCGCGGCCTGACCCCTGCGCAAGGTCCGCCTTGCCGCCGCCCCGACCGTTGACCGCAGCGCCCAGCACCTTGACCAGGTCGTTGGCGCGCAGTCCGCGGTCCTGCGCGGCGGGGTTCACCGCCACCACGAAAGGCACCGCGTCGTCCTCGCCCTCGGCGATCAGCGCGACCACCGCCGGGTCGCTGCCGAGCTTGCCGCGGATGTCTCCGACCAGCGAGCGCAGGTCGCTCGCCGAGATGCCGCCGGCCATCCGCTGCGCCACGAGCCGCACCTCACCGATCTGCTCGGCCCCGGCGGCGGCGTTGGCGGCGGCGGCGCGCGCGTTGGCCAGCCGGAGCCGGTCGAGCTCCTTCTCCGCGGAGCGCAGCCGCTCGACCAGCGTCGCGACGCGGCCGGGCACTTCTTCGGAGGGCACCTTGAGTGTTGACGCCAGACCCGCCATCAGCGCGCGTTCCTTGGCGAGATGACGGAACGAGTCCAGCCCGACGTAGGCCTCGACGCGGCGCACACCGGAGCCGACCGACGATTCGCCGAGGATCGTCACCGGGCCGATCTGGGCGGAGCGTCCGACGTGTGTACCGCCGCAGAGCTCCAGCGAGAACGGACCGCCGATCTCGACGACCCTGACTTCGTCCGGGTAGGACTCGCCGAACATCGCCATGGCGCCCATCGCCTTGGCCTTCTCCAGCTTCTCGTGGAAGGTGTGCACCTCGAAGTCGGCTTGCACCGCCTCGTTGGTGACCTCCTCGACTTGCGCTCGCTGGTCGTCGGTCAATGCGCCCTGGAAGTTGAAGTCGAAACGCAGGTAACCCGGCCGGTTCAGCGAGCCGGCCTGGACAGCGTTGGGGCCCAACACCTGTCGCAGCGCAGCGTGCACCATGTGAGTGCCGGAGTGACCCTGGGTGGCACCGCGGCGCCACTGAGGGTCGACCGCCGCGATCACGGTGTCCCCCTCGACGAACTCCCCGGATTCCACGTGAATCCGGTGTGCCCACAGCGTTTTGGCGATCTTCTGGACATCGGTGACGGCGGCCTTGGCCGTCTCGGATGCGCCTGTCCCGGTGATGTGGCCTTCGTCGGCGATCTGGCCGCCCGACTCCGCGTAGAACGGGGTGCGGTCCAGGATCAGTTCCACCCGCTCGGGTGCGTCGTCGCGGCCGGCGTGCGTCACCACCGGTACCCGCTTGCCGTCCACGAAGATGCCGAGAATCCTTGCCTCGGTAGTTAATTCGTCGAACCCCGTGAACTCGGTTGGGCCGGCGTCGACGAGCTCGCGGTACGCGCTCAGGTCGGTGTGGGCCTGCTTGCGGGCGGCCGCGTCGGCCTTGGCGCGCTGCCGCTGCTCAGCCATCAGCGCACGGAAGCCCTCTTCGTCGACGCCCAGATCCGCCTCGGCGGCCATCTCCAGGGTCAGCTCGAGCGGGAAGCCGTAGGTGTCGTGCAGGGTGAACGCATCCGAGCCCGACAGCCGGGAGGAGCCCGACGCCTTGGTCGCGCGGGCCGCGTCCTCGAAGAGCCGCGAGCCCGAGGCCAGCGTGCGGTTGAACGCCGCCTCCTCGGCGATCGCGATGCGCGAGATGCGGTCGTAGTCCGACACGAGTTCGGGGTACGACGGCCCCATCGCATCGCGCACCGTCGCCATCAGGTCGGCCATGAACGGATCGTCGATGCCGAGCAGCTTGGCGGCGCGGATGATGCGGCGCAACAGCCGGCGCAGCACGTAGCCGCGGCCTTCGTTGCCGGGGCTGACCCCGTCGCCGATGATGATCGCCGCGGTGCGGCTGTGGTCGGCGATGATGCGGTACCGCACGTCGTCTGCGTGGTTGCCTTGGCCGTAGCCGCGCGGGGCGCGGGCGGCCATCAGCTCGATCGCGGGGCGCAGCAGGTCGGTTTCGTAGACGTTGTCCACGCCCTGCAGCAGGCACGCCACCCGCTCGATGCCCATGCCGGTGTCGATGTTCTTGCGCGGCAGCGGCCCGAGAATCTCGAAGTCGTCCTTCGAGGTGCCCTCGCCGCGCTCGTTCTGCATGAACACGAGATTCCAGATCTCGATGTAGCGGTCCTCGTTGGCTTCCGGGCCGCCTTCGATGCCGTATTCGGGGCCACGGTCGTAGTAGATCTCCGAGGACGGTCCGCACGGTCCGGGGATGCCCATCGACCAGTAGTTATCGGCCATGCCTCGCCGCTGGATCCGATCCAACGGCAACCCGGCCACCTCCTGCCAATACCCGATCGCCTCGTCGTCGTCGAGATACACTGTGGCCCAGAGCTTTTCCGGGTCAAAACCGTACCCACCCTGATCGACCGGGTTGGTCAGCAGTGACCAGGCGAACTCGATGGCACCCTTCTTGAAGTAATCGCCGAAACTGAAGTTGCCGGCCATCTGGAAGAAGGTGTTGTGCCGGGTGGTGATGCCGACCTCGTCGATGTCGGGGGTGCGGATGCACTTCTGGATGCTCACTGCGCGGTCCCACGGGGCGGTCCTGGCACCGAGGAAGTAGGGGACGAACTGCACCATGCCGGCGTTGACGAACAGCAGGTTGGGGTCGTCGAGGATCACCGATGCGCTGGGCACCTCGGTGTGTCCGGCCTTCACGAAGTGATCAAGGAACCGCTTCCTGATCTCGTGTGTCTGCACTCCTGCTGTCCTTCGGCTCTGGTCAGCGGGGCCGATCGGCCGCCACCTGCGAATACTCGACCGCACCACAGTACCGGGCTCCCACCGCGCGGAGCGTTCACCCCGACACGAAGCTGAGCCGGACACTACGCCGGGTGTTGTCCCTGTTCAGGTCCACCAGCACCACGCTCTGCCAGGTGCCGAGCAGCGGTTCACCGCCGCTGACCGGCACCGTCACCGAGGGGGCGACCAGGCCCGGGAGCACGTGGTCGGCGCCGTGCCCCGGCGAGCCGTGCGCGTGCCGGTACCGATCATCGCGCGGCAGCAGCCGCTCCAGCGTGTCGACCAGGTCATGGTCCGAACCCGCGCCGGTCTCGATGATCGCCACCCCGGCGGTGGCATGCGGGACGAAGACGTTGCAGAGCCCGTCACCGCGGGAGGCGCAGAAGTCGCGGAGCTCGTCGGTCAGGTCGACGGTCCGTCGGCGGGTGGTGTCCACCTCGAGCACGTGAGTGTCCATTGCGCCGAGCCTACGGACGGCCCCGTGCGTTGACGCGAGCGTTTATTGCCCTCCCGGCTCGGGTATCTCAGCGCTCAGCCGCAACCCTTGGAGGAACCATGACCGTCACCGGCATCTTCACCGCAATTCTCATCGGCATCGTGGTCGGCGCGCTCGGCCGGTTGGTTCTGCCGGGTAAGCAACGCATCGGGATGCTGCTCACCATTTTGGTGGGCATCGTGTCCGCCTTCGTGGGTACGGCAATCGCTCGTGCGGTCGGTATTCCGACCGCCACCAACGGGATCGACTGGATGGAGCTCCTCGTCCAGGTCGTCGTCGCCGCGCTCGGCGTGGCGCTGGTGGCCTCGCTCATGGGCCGGCGGCGCAGCCGCACCGGCCTGATGGGCGGCGGCCGCCGTTCCGGAATCCTGCGCTGACGCGCTCGACTCCGTTCGTGGTGATCCCGGCTGGGCCCCCGACCAGTCGGGATCACCCCCGTGCGCAGACAGGTAAACCAGTGGCCCCGGGCGGGGTCGCCCACTAACGTGTCCTCGGTGAACATCCGAGTCGAGGAGGTCGTCGGCGCTCCCGCCGACATCAGATGACCGCGCCCCGTCGCCGACCTGCGGGTCGGCGACGCAGTCGTGTCCTCACTCATCTGGTGCGCGACGCCGCACCCTCGTCGGATGGATTCCCTCATGCACGCCTACACCCGTGACCAGATCCTGCGCGCCTTTCGAGGCGCGACGCGCAGCGAGATCAAAAAGGTCTCGTTCGCAACGGATTTCGACACCGTCGAGTTCGACTCCCAGGAGTACTACGGCTGGACCGATCCCAGGATCCCTCGCCGCGCCTACCTCGTCGTCGAGCGGCCCGACGGCCCCGTCTCGCTGCTGCTCAACCGGGCCGCGGCCAAGCCCAGGGGACGCACCATGTGCAGCTGGTGCAACGACGTCACCCTCACCGAGGAAGCCGTTCTCTACACAGTGCGTCGCGCCGGTGCGGCAGGCCGCAGAGGTGACACTCTGGGCGCCCTGATCTGTGCGGATTTCGGATGCTCCAGAAACGTGCGGCGGCTACCGCCGGCCTTCCACCGGGGCACTGATGTCGAACGCATCCGCACCCAGCAGGTCGACGAATTGCGCCGCACGGTGCAGGCGTTTGTCGACAGGGTGCTGGCTGTCACGGTTCCCGAGGACTAGCGACGAGTCAGCAGGGCGTCGAGCTTCTGGTATCCCTCCGTCATACCGCCTTCCATCCCCGAGGAGAGCAGCCCGTCACGGGCCTCGATGGTGGGGCAGATCGATCGCCCGCGCAGCCGGGAGCGGCCGTCGCCGAGATCGTCGAACCACAGGTACTCGAGATTGACCATGTCGGGCGCACCGTCGAATTCGAAAGTCTGCAGGATGAATGCGTCGGTGCGCACGGTGTGGAAGGTGCCGTTGAACGAGAAGGCGCCGTGGTCGTTGCGGTGCGTGTAGCGATATCCGCCGTGATCGCGGAAATCCCATTCGGCGATCTCCATCTCCATGCCTCGCGGTCCGAGCCACTGCGTGACCAGGTCCGGGTCTGCATGGGCGGCGAACAGCGCCCCGACCGCAGCGTCGAAGTCACGGGTAAACTCCATCGCCAGCGTGTCGACCGGTGCGGTGAGATGCAGCGAGCTCATGGTGTCGGTCCTTTCTTCGTTCGGGTCAGCAGCCTGTCGAGCTGCCGGTAGTTGCGTTCGGCGTCGAGCCGATAGCGGTCGATCCATGCCGTCATGGCTTCCAGAGCAGCTGCGTCCAGATGGACCGGCCGGCGCTGGGCGTCGCGGGTGCGCGTCACCAGACCCGCCTGCTCGAGCACCTGAATGTGTTTGGACACAGCCTGTTTGGTGATGGCGAACGGTGCGGCCAACTCGTTGACCGTGGCCGGGCCGTGGGCCAAGCGCGCCACCAGCGCCCGCCGGACCGGATCAGCCAGCGCCATGAAGGCGCGGTCCAGGCGAGCTTCGTCGTCTGCCAGCTGTCAACCCTCCTTTTGATCAACCTATTAGTTGATTACAGACAATAGATCGGGCCCGGCTGCGGGTCAAGGGACCTCAGCGTTTCCGACGGATGATCGCGCGCAGCTTGTCCAACCGCGTCGATATCTCGCGCTCGGCCCCGTAACCGGTCGGCCGGTAGTAGTCGACGCCAACCAGCTCGTCAGGCGGATATTGTTGCGACGCAACGCCACCCGGTGCATCGTGGGCATACTTGTAGCCCACCGCGTTGCCGAGCTTCTGCGCGCCCGAGTAGTGCCCGTCGCGCAGGTGCGCGGGCACCAGACCCGCTTTACCGGCGCGGATGTCGGCCATCGCCGCACTGAGCGCGGTGGTCACCGCGTTCGACTTCGGTGCGGTGGCCAGGTGCACGGTGGCGTGCGCCAGCGTCAACTGCGCCTCCGGCATGCCGATCAGCGCGACGGTCTGGGCGGCCGCGACCGCCGTCGGCAGGGCGGTCGGATCGGCCATGCCGATGTCCTCGCTGGCCAGGATCATCAACCGGCGCGCCACGAATCGGGGGTCCTCCCCCGCGACCAGCATGCGAGCCAGGTAATGCAGCGCGGCGTCCACGTCGGAGCCGCGCACCGATTTGATGAACGCGCTCACCACGTCGTAGTGCTGGTCGCCGTCGCGGTCGTAGCGCACCGCCGCCTTGTCCAGCGACTGCTCGATCACCTCGACGGTGATGTCCCCCGACTCCGCCGCCACCTCCAGCGCGGTCAGGGCCCGCCGCGCGTCGCCGGCCGAGAGCTGCACCAGAAGGTCGAGCGCCTCATCGGTGATCGGCACTTTCCCCGCCAGGCCGCGTCCGTCGTCGAGGGCACGGCGCAACACCGCCGCGATGTCGTCGGGGGTCAGCGGCTGCAGTTGCAGGATCAGCGACCGGCTCAGCAGCGGCGCCACGACGGAGAACGACGGGTTCTCCGTGGTCGCCGCGACGAGCAGCACCACCCGGTTCTCCACCGCCGCCAGCAGTGCGTCCTGCTGGGTCTTGGAGAACCGGTGCACCTCGTCGATGAACAGCACCGTCTGTTCGCCGCGCCGCAGCAGGGCCACCCGCGCCTCTTCGATGACAGCGCGCACCTCTTTGACCCCCGCCGACAGAGCCGACAGCGCTTCGAATCGGCGGCCGGTGGCCTGCGAGATCAGCGAAGCCAGCGTGGTCTTGCCGGTGCCGGGCGGCCCGTAGAGGATCACCGACGCCGCGCCCGATCCTTCGACGAGCCTGCGCAACGGCGAGTTAGCGGTGAGCAGGTGCTGCTGACCCACGACTTCGTCGAGCGACGCGGGCCGCATCCGCACGGCCAGCGGCACCGCCGCCCCCGCCGGCTGCGCAGCCGAGGGCGCGCGCTCGCCGGGGACGTCGAACAGGCTGTCGGACACGCTCCCTGCTTACACGGGAGCGGTGACGAAGTCGATCAGCTCCTCGACGCGGCCGATCAGCTCGGGTTCGAGGTCGGTCCAATCGCGCACCCGGCCACGGATCTTCTGCCAGGCCGCAGCGATGTCGGCCTGGTCACGGTGCCGCCACCTGAGTGCCTCGCACACACCGTGCTTCCAGTCCTGCCCCTTGGGCACCACCGGCCATTGCGCGATGCCGAGCCGAGCGGGTTTGACGGCCTCCCAGATGTCGATGAACGGGTGACCCACCACCAGCGTGTGCTCGCCCCCCGGCCCTCGCCGCACCTGCTCGGCGATGCGGGCCTCCTTCGAGCCGGCCACCAGGTGATCGACCAGCACGCCCAGGCGTCTGCCGGGACCGGGCCGGAAGTCGGCGACGATCGCGGCGAGGTCGTCGACGCCGCCCAGGTACTCCACGACGACACCTTCGAGGCGCAGGTCCTCGCCCCAGACCTGCTCGACCAGCTCCGCGTCGTGCCGGCCTTCGACATAGATTCGGCTGGCGAGTGCGACTTTGGCGCGCGCACCGGCGACCGCCACCGAACCCGACGCGGTGCGCGTCGGCGCCGCGGGGGCGACCTTCTTCGGCGCGGTCAGGATCACCGGCTTGCCGTCGATCAGATACCCCGGGCCGACCGGAAACGGTTTGGTGCGGCCGTGCCGGTCCTCGAGCGTCATGCGGCCGTATTCCACCCGCACCACCGCGCCGACGAAGCCGGTCTGCGCGTCCTCGACGACCATGCCGATCTCGATGGGCTGTTCGGTCGAACGGGGTTTGCGATGCGGGTTGTGCGCCAGGATGTCGGCGCCGTATCGATCGGCCACCGGGTGATCGTAGGGAGAACTGCGCCCGTCTCCGCTTACCATCGCCCGTGTGTTGCTCGATCGGGCCACGGCGCAGGGCATCGCCGACGGCCGCATCACGTGCGTGCTGCGGCGTTGGGAGGCTCCGCGCGCCAAGCCCGGCGGCACCCAGCGCACGCAGGCGGGCACGATCCGCATCGACGACGTCACCGAACTCCCCGGCCGTCACCGAGTGACCGCCGCCCAGGCTCGCGCGGCGGGATATCCGGACGCGAAGACGGCCAACGCCGACCTGGATCGCCGCCCCGCCGCGCACACCTACGTGATCACGGTGTCGTTCCTGGCGCCCGACGAGCGCCCCGAACTGGCCGCCGACGACGCACTGTCGGCTGATGACGTCGCGACCATCGCGGCCCGCCTGGACCGGTGGGACCGCGCCGCCGAGCACCCGTGGACCCGGGCCTATCTGGCGACGATCGCCGCCAACGAAGCCGTGCGGGCGCCCGATCTGGCGGCCGGTCTCGGGCTGGACGTGCCACGGTTCAAGCGCCGGGTGCGCCAGCTCAAGGGGCTCGGCCTGACGATCAGCCTGGACGTCGGTTACCGGCTGTCCCCCCGGGGCAGAGCGTTCCTGCGCTCAGCTGGGTCTGCTGCGAGGTGATGTCCCAACCAGTTCTGCGAATAGTCCAGCCACTGCCGATAGTGCCCCATGGCGCAGTGGTCGTCGTTCGGGTAGAGCAGCAGCGTGGCATCGGGCGCAGTGTCGGCGAGGTCGACGGTGTCCTGGGTGCTGAGCAGGGTGTCGTGCGTGCCGTTGATCGCCAACAGCGGAATCGTGATGTCGGCGTACCGATCTCGAATCGAAAGTCTGCGCAGCGCGCCGACGAGCGCGACCGGGTTGGTGACGCCGAGGGTGCGCGCCAGCGCGTGGATGATGACGTCGGGCATGCCGAAGCCGCCGCGGAAGGAGTGGTGGGTGGGTGCGCCACAGGCGACGGCGCAGGCAAGCCGTGGGTCGACCGCTGCCATGCGCGCGGCCCAGTAACCGCCGAAACTGACCCCGACGATCGCGATGCGGTCGGCGTCCAGCCGGTCGTCGGACACCAGACGGTCGATGACGGCGCGGTAGATCGCCTCGGAGCCGGCGCTCATCGGCTCGGTGTAGGCGTAGCTGCCCGGCATCTCCATCAGGAACGTCGCCAATCCTGCGCCGCGGTAGCGCAACAGCGCCACGGCGAGTTCCTGGATCGTGCCTTCCAGCCCGTTGGTGGTCAGTACGACAGGGTGCGGACCGGGGGTCGACGGGAGTATCAGCAAGCCGCGCACGGTCTGGCCATCGCTGGCGGTGACGTCGACCTGCTCGACGCGGACACCGATTGACGGCGCGAGGACTGCGACCAACACGTCGAACAGATCTCGGGACCGGCGATAGGCCGCCATCCGAGGGGCGTCGTGGCCGGGGAAGGCGCTGACCTGGTAATAGGTCAGCGCCTTCACCCAGGCGTCGATCGCGGCGAACGCCTGCGCGGCCTGCCGGTGATCGCTGCCGTCGTGCGCGGCGACGAGGTCGTCGATCGCCGGGGCGCTGGGTTGCGGTCCGTGGTCGGCGAACGCGACCGCACCCGGGCTGAGCACCTGCCGCAACCTGTCGATCTGATCCCCGGTGATCGCCGCGGCGTCGTCGAGGTCGGGTAGGTCGGTGCTCCCGTGGCTCTGACCGAGGTCGCGCAGCAGCGTGGTGCACCGCCGGAGATGCTGCGCGGCAATGTGATTCCAGTGGCCGCACCACTGTTCGGCGCGGAAGGAACGCACGTCGTCCACCTGGGCGGCGAACTCGCCGGGATCCAAACCGCCCATGTTGGCGTAGCGCAGCACGAACAGGCTCGGCAGAAACGGCGCCGCGCCGCGCCGGCGCACGACCAGGTTCGTGGTGCGCGTCAGCGCACACGCGGTTACCAGGAGTTTGCTCCACACCGTGACCGCGGCCATGCCAACCCTTTCGACGCGTACCGGAACAGTTGTTCCGAGGTTAACATCGACGCAGCGGTGTCCGGAACAATCGTTCCGCTTGGTCGAGGATGGGTCGACGATGACGAGGTCCGACGTCGAGCAACGACTGCTCGACAGTGCCGAAGAGCTGTTCTCTGCACGCGGCTACTCCGGCGTCAGCGTCAGAGAGATCACCGAGCACGCCGACACCAGACTCGCGGCGATCAGTGAGCGATTCGGTGGCAAGGAAGGTCTGTTCCGCGCGGTGATCCTGCGTCGCATCCGACCGTTGAACGACGACCGGAGATCCCGACTCGCCGAACTGCCGTCACGCGGTTCCCGCACCGCGCGGCTGCGCGCTCTGGTCGAAGCGTTCAGCACGCCGATGCACGAGCGAGCCGGTGATCCCGGATGGGACAACTACTTTCGCCTCATCGCGCAGTTGGCGAACTCCGGGCATCCGGTCCGGGCGCTGATCGCCGAAGACTTCAATGCCATCGCCGAAGAGTTCCTCGGCGCATTGCGTGATCTCTTCCCGACCGCTGGCGAGCCCGCGATCTACGACGCCTACCTCCACCTGGTCGCGGCCACGCTGCACACCTACGCGAACAACCTGCGACTGGACAGCTTGACGCAGGGACGCCTGCACACCCGCGATGTCGACGAACGCCACGAAGCCCTCGTGCGTTTCGCCGTCGGCGGGATCACCAGGGTCGCCGCCCCGTAGGCGGCGGCCCGCCTAGCCCAGCTGCTGGCTCTGCTCCTCGACCGGCGAACCGACCTCGGCGAGCTTGGCCGGATTCGAGGTGATCTCGTCGATCACGGTGTGGATGAACCGCATCTTCTCCAGCACCGGCGGCGGCAGCACGAACGGGTAGAGATCGTCCTTGCCCATTGACCGGTTGACCATGTTCAGCGACCACGACAGAGGCAGCCACATCTCGATGATCGTGTCGAACCCGCTGGGTCCCAGCACCCGACGGTCATAGGTCGCCGCTGCCGGCGCCATCCCGAATGCTGCCGCGGTGTCCAGAGTGTCGCGGATGTGCAGGTAGTGGGCGAACGTCTCGGCCCAGTCCTCGGCCGGATGCATGGTCGCGTAGGAGGACACGAAGTCCTCCTCCCAGCCGGCCGGCGCGCCCTGGCTGTAATGGCGGTCCAGCGCCTCCTGGTAGTCGGCATTGGGATCGCCGAACAATTCGCGATAGCGCTGCAGATACTCGTCGGAAGTGCCGACCAATCGGTACTGGTAGTAGTGGCCGATCTCGTGACGGAAGTGGCCGAGCAGGGTGCGGTAGGGCTCGTCCATCGAGATACGGAGCTGCTCGCGGTGCACGTCGTCGCCCTCGGCCAGGTCCAGCGTGATGACCCCGTTGTCGTGACCGGTGAACACCTTCTCGAACTGGCTCGACAGCAGGTCGAAGGCCAGCCCGAACTGCGGGTCCAGGTCGCGTCCGACGATCGGCAGTTTCAGCTCGTGGAGCTCGGCGATGAGGCGGCGCTTGGCTTTCTCGGCAGCGGCGAAAGACGCCAGCGCGATCGTATCGGCGTCGTTGGGCCGGGTGCGGGTCAAGGCGCACGACACACACAGCTTCGCGATCGGGCCCTTCTCGACGAGCCAGTTGCACTCGGCGAGATGCATGTTCGCGCACAGCTGGAACTCGGTTTCGTCCACCGCGCCGGCGTGCTCGCTCTCCGCGGGCGGGGCGATCACCAGCAGCGCCATGTCATCGAGAGAAAAGCCCAGTGCGCTACCACAGTTGAGACACACTGAGTTCTCGAACGCCAACCGCTGACCGCAGTTCGGGCAGGTGAAGTCACGCACCAATGGCTCCTTCGTAGGGCGCGACGTCCACCGAGACGTCGATGGTGCTGCTCTCGGAGTCGGTGTAGATGATCCCCCGCAGCGGCGGGACATCGGCGTAGTCACGGCCGAAACCCACAGTGACGTAACGCTCGTCGACCATCTGATCGTTGGTCGGGTCCAGTCCCAGCCACACGTTCTGCGGCGTCCACACCGACGCCCAGGCGTGCGTTGCGTCAATGCCTACCATGCGTTCCTTCCCCGGCGGTGGATCGGTGGCCAAGTAGCCCGATACGTAGCTCGCCGCCAATCCGTTGGCGCGCAGGCAAGCGATCGCGAGCCTGGCGAAGTCCTGACATACCCCCTCCCGCGCTGCCAAAACCTCGCTCACCTGGGTAGAGACCGTCGTCGACCCCGACCGGTAGGTGAAATCTGTGTAAATGCGCGACGTCAGGTCACGCAGCACGTCGATCAGCGGCCGACCGGACGCGAAAGACGGTGCGGCATAGTCGCGCAGCGCGTCAGTGATCTCCGGGGGCGTCAGGTCCAGGGTGAATTCGCTGGCGATCGCGCCCTCGGAACCGACCGGCCGGGCGATCTCCCACGGCGCGCGGGCCGAGGGACCCTGGTAGACGTCGGGCGGCGGCGGCGCCACCTCGACGACCGAGCGGCTGGTCACGCTGAGTCTGTGGTGCGGCCGGGTCACATGGAAGTAGGAGCTGAGGTTGCCCCACCCGTCACGGCTGGTGGAGCTGTCTGCCGGCTCCGGATCGACAACCAGCTCATGGAACAGACAACGCTGCCGGGCCGAGTCGCGGGGGGTGAGGAAACCGCGGCCGTAGGAACTGGTGACGACGTCGGAGTAGCTGTACACGGTGCGATGCGTGATCGCGTAGCGGCGCTCGCCTGTCGGTCCCTTCGGCTCGCTCCGTGTCGTCGATTCGCTCGCAGGCTCGCTCCGTGTCGTCGATTCGCTCGCAGGCTCGCTCATGGCACCACCCGGCGTTCGTGCGGGCCCCACAGCGGCTGCATGTCGCCGGGCAGCGCCAGATGCGTCGCGGTGACGACGTCGGAGAGCTCCCGCAGGGCTCCGTGCAGGCCGGACAGCAGACCCTCGAGCTCCTCACGTACCCCGTCGGCGGCGTCGTCGAGTTCGGTCGGCTCGATGCGCCGCAACCGCATCGCGATCTCCTCGACCATCCGTTCCGGCCGCGACGATCCCGACGATCCAGGCAGCGACTTCAGGTCTGCGCGCAGCCGGTCGAGCTGGAACACCAGCGACCGCGGGTTCTCGGCGTCGAAGAGCACCAGTTCGGCCACCCCGGCGACGCTGATCAAACCTGGGTTGCGCCGGCGGTAGATCACCAGCGATTCACACACCGCCAGAGTGGATTCGATCACGGTCTGCTCGGCTTCGGGCGGACGCACGGTGGTCAACGTGGCCCGCAGCAGCGCCGTGAGCGCCAGCGCCCGTTCCATGCGCTTGCCGACGTCGAGCATCGTCCAGCCGACGTCGTGGACCATCGATTCGGCGATGACCCCCGACAGCGCGAGCAGTCCCGCCAACGCGACCGTGTTGGTCGAGGACAGGAACGCCTCGCCCTCGCCTTGGGACTCCGGGGGATTCTCCCCGGCGTGCAGCAGGGTGCGCTCGAGCGTCGAAAGCAGCATCCAGGTGTCGTTGGACATCTGGTCGCGCACCGCGCGCGCCGCCAACCCGAGCCGCTCGACCGATTGGGCGAGTGAGCCCGGCCGGTGCCGATCTGCGGTCAACGACCACAGCGTCGTCGGAGCGGTGGCGACCATCTCGTGCTGATCCGGTGCGCCGGTGTCGGTTCCGGTGATCTCCCCCAGCGCGGACAGCAGCACCGGCACGCACTGGCTTCCGTCCATCGCCTGACGGTGGCGGAACTCGTGATAGCGCTCCCGGGTCACGGTCAGCAGACGCGCGGTGTGCTCGGCACGCTCGGCGTAGCGACCGATCCAGAACAGATCCGACAGCACACGAGGAGAGCTGACCTCGTGCGTCGGGCTGGCGGTGAGGTGGCTCGGCAGCGCGGTGTCCTCGGACGTCGGAGCGACGACCGCCTCGGCAGTGGCGCGTGCCGAAGTGCGCACCCAGACGTCTTTGGCCGCAACGCTGTTGAGGTCGAAGGCGGCAGACCCAGTGGCCAACAGATAGCCGAGCCCGCCGATCATCGGTGCGTAACCACCCCGCTGAGACACGGTGAACAGGCGCATGCCCACGGGTGACGACGACAGCCCAACAGGCAGGAAATCGGCTGGTGCGGAGGAGAATTCGGGAAGTTCCTGACCCACCCACTGCCACGGGGTGGCGGCGATACGCGCCGCCAACTGCTCCCGGCGCGCCACCGAGAGATCGGGTCCGACGATCGGCTCGCCGCCGGTGACGGGCCGGATCAGCAGGGAGGACAGATGGGTCAGCAGGTGGGATCGTTCGACGTCGATGCCGCCCCAGTACATCGGCGCGGTCGGTAGCAGCGGGGTTTCACCGAGCAGCGCCTCGGCGAGCGCGGGCAGAAACCGCATGATCCCTGGGCTCTCCAACACACCGCTGCCCAGCGTGTTGACCACCGTCACCGCCCCGCGGCGCAGCACTTCCACCAGACCCACCACGCCCAGCCGAGAATCGGCGCGTAGGTCCAACGGGTCGGCGTAAGCAGCGTCGACGCGACGCAGCACCACGTCCACCCGTTTGAGTGTCCCCATCGATCGCATCCACAGCTTGCCGTCGCGCACCACCAGATCGGCACTCTCGACCAGCGGCAGGCCGAGGACGCTGGCCAGGTAGGCCTGATCGAACGCGGTTTCGGAGTGGATGCCGGGGCTGAGCACCACCACCGTGGGTTCCTCGGCCGAGTCCGGTGCGGCATCGACGAGGGCCAGTCGCAGCGCCTGCGCCCACGGTGAGGCGGGTCGCGGACTGATCTGCTCGTACAGGTCGGGGATCGCGTGGGCGATGACGCGTCGATCGGCCAGTGCGTAACCCGCCCCCGAGGGGGCCTGTGTCCAGTCCGCGTTGACGACGAACTCGCCGTTGGTCACGCGGCTGATGTCACATCCGTGCAGGAACAGTTGGTGCCTGCCGGGGATCTCGATGCCGTGGGCGGCACGCACGTAACCCGGGTGCGCGAACAGCAACTGGGGCGGCAGGATTCCGCCGGTCAGCGAACGCCGCGCTCCGTACAGATCGGTGAGCACGGCGTCGAGCAGCCGCGAACGCTGGACCAGTCCGGCCTCCAGCTGTTTCCAATCGGCCGCCGAGACGATCAGCGGCAGCGCGTCCAGTTGCCACGGCCCCGGCACCGCCGAATCGTCCTCGGTCCGGATGTAGGTGATGCCGTCGTTGTCCACGAGCTCGCGAACCACCGCGCGCAACCGGTCCAAGCCGGCCCTGCCGCGGTCGGTGACACACTCGGCCAGCTCATGCCAGTCCGCTCTGACTTGGCCTGCGGTGTCGAACATCTCGTCATAGCCGCCGGGCGGTGCGCCCGCCTCGCTGCGCACGTCGAACAGCGCCTGCTGGGCCCGCATCGTCGCGTAGGGCACCAGCGGGTCGTCGTGGCTGGGGTGGTCCAGCCCGGTCGGTACTGCCATTACGAGAGCACGGTACGCACTCGCCGCAGATCGAGGATGCCCGGCGCGCCCACATCGGTGGACTGCCGGGCCTGCTTCTCGCGCAGACCTTGCAGATCCACCGCCCCTGCGGTGAATCCGGTGGCCTCGAAGCGGCGACCCCGTCGGGACTCTGCCTCCACTGCGTTGACCGGCGGGGTGTCGTAGGACCGGCCGCCGGGGTGCGACACGTGATAGGTGCACCCACCGCGGGACACCCCGCTGGCGGTGTCGACGAGTTCGAAACGCAGGGGCCCGTCGACGGTGATCGTCGGGTGCAGGGCACTCGGCGGCTGCCAGGCCCGGTAGCGCACCCCGCCGACCTGGATGTCGGGGTTGTCGGTGGCCAGCAACGGCATCGGATGGCCGTTGACGGTGACCACGAAGCGCTGCCGGTCGGCGCCGATGAGGCGCACCTGCAGACGTTCCACCGAGGAGTCGACATAGCGCGCGGTGCCGCCGGCGGTGGCCTCTTCACCCAGCACATTCCACGGCTCGATGGCGCCGCGCAGCTCCATCTCCACACCGCCGAACACCGCGGTGCCGATGCGGGGGAAGCGGAACTCGGTGAACGGATCCAGCCAGCTGGTGTCGAACTCGATGCCGTTGCGGCGCAGGTCGGCGGCGACCTCGGCGATGTCGGCAATGATGAAGTGCGGCAACAGATAACGGCCGTGCAGGTTGGCGCCGTGGCGGATCAGCGGGGCGTGCAGCGGGCTGTCCCAGAACCACGCCACCAACGCACGCACCAGCAGTGACTGCACCATCGCCATCTGCGGGTGCGGCGGCATCTCGAAGCCGCGCAACTCCAGCAGACCGAGCCGGCCGCGGGGGCTGTCGGGGCTGTAGAGCTTGTCGATGCAGAATTCGGCGCGGTGCGTGTTGCCGGTGATGTCGGTGAGCAGATGGCGCAGTGCCCGATCGGGCAGCCACGCCTTGGGCCCGCCTTCACCTGCGGACAGCCGGGCGATCTCGGCGAACGCGATCTCGAGTTCGTAGAGCGCTTCGGGGCGGCCTTCGTCCACCCGCGGCGCCTGAGAGGTCGTGCCGATGAACCGCCCGGAGAACAGGTACGACAGTGCGGGGTGGCGCTGCCAGTAGGTCAGCAGCGACACGATCAGGTCGGGGCGGCGCAGCAGCGGGGAGTCGGCGGGCGTGAGGCCGCCGAGCGTGATGTGGTTACCACCGCCGGTGCCGCCGTGGGTGCCGTCGACGTCGAAGGATTCGGTGGACAGCCGGGCCAGCCGCGCCTGGGCGTACAGCGTCTCGAGTTGCTCGCGTTGCTCGGCGAAGCTCGCCGACGGCGCGACGTTGACCTCGATGACGCCGGGGTCGGGCGTGATCGTCATCGTCTGCAGCCGCGGATCGGCCGGCGGCCCGTACCCCTCGATCACCAGCGGGCATGCCAGTGCGGCCGCCGCTGCCTCGATGCGCCCGACGAGGTCGACGAAGTGGTCTGCCTCCTCGGTGGGCGGCAGGAACACGTAGAGCAGGCCGTCGCGGATCTCGGCCACCAACGCGGTGGTCGGCACCGCGTCGGCATCGGTGACCTCCGCGGATTCCTCCTCACCGGTGTCGAGCGGGCCGGTCTCGCGTGTGGGGTCGCCGTCGGCCGACGGAGGAGGCGGTCGCCAACTGATGGAATCCAGCGGCAGCCGCAGGCCGGCCGGAGAATCGCCCTCGAGCAACACGATTCGGCCTCGCCGCAGCGTCCAGTCCGCACTGGCCCAGCCCGCGTCGTCGTCCCGCCGGTGCAGCGGCAGGACGAACGCGGCGGGGTCGGTGACCGCCTCGTCGAGCTTGGCGAGCAGCTGCGCGCGCGCCCACACACTGTCGGCGGTCAGGTCCTCGGAGTCGGCCACCGGCTGTCCGGCCGGGCGTCGCACCGCGGCGGCCAGCCGGCTCAGAGGGTCCTCGTAGGCGGGCCGGACCTGGCTGCGGGGTAACCCGAAATCGTCGGCGATGGCGGCCAGCAGGCGCTGCGCGGCGTCGGGGGGTGTCGCCGGGGTGCCCGGCTGTTCGGGCCACGGATCGGCCAACAGTTCGGGGTCGTGCCACAGCGGCAGGCCGTCGGTGCGCCACAGCAGCCCGATCTGCCAGCGCGGCAGGGGCTCTCCCGGATACCACTTGCCCTGGCTGCGCTGCACGAGCCCCTGGGGCGCCCACACCGCCTTGAGCCGCGCGGCCAGCGCAGACGCACGCTGACGTTTGTGCGGCCCGTCGGCGTCGGTGGTCCACTCGGGGTCGGTCTGGTTGTCGATCGACACGAACGTCGGCTCGCCGCCGACGGTGAGCCGCACGTCCCCGGCGGTCAACCGGTCGTCGACGCGGTGGCCGAGCGCATTGATCGCCGCCCACGCTGCCTCGGTGTAGGGCAGCGTGACCCGCGGGTCCTCGTGCACCCGGGTGACGACGTTGCTGAACTCCAACGTCGTCTCACAGGGCTCGGTGGCGCCGGTGATGGGGGCCGCCGACTCCGGGTTCGGGGTGGCCGACAGCGGGATGTGCCCCTCGCCGGCGAACAGCCCCGAGGTCGGGTCGAGCCCGATCCAGCCGGCGCCGGGGATGTAGACCTCGGTCCACGCGTGCAGGTCGGTGAAATCGGCGGCCGGGCCGGACGGCCCGTCGAGGGCCTCGACATCGGAGGTGAGCTGCACCAGGTACCCGGAGACGAACCGGGCTGCCAAGCCCATCTGACGCAGGATCGACACCAGCAGCCACGCCGAGTCCCGGCACGACCCGATGCCGTTGCGCAGCGTCGTATCCGGGCTGTGCACACCGGGTTCGAGTCGGACGCTGTAGCCGACGTCGGTGTTGACCGCGCGGTTGAGTGCTACCAGGAAGTCGATGGTGCGGGTGCCGGGAGCCATCGAGAAGTTCGCCACCCAGGCCTCGACGAGATCGCCAGGCCCGGCGCCGGCCTGTCCTTCGTCGACCGGCCGCAGATACGGTTCGAGATCGGCGGCAAGGGCCTGCGGGTAGGTGAAGCCGACGTATTCGGCGTAGTCCTCGATGAAGAAGTCGAACGGGTTGATCACCTTGAGGTCGGCGATGAGCCCGACGGTGATCGTCAGGCTGCGCGCGCGCGTCGGGAACACCAACCTGGCCAGGAAATTGCCGAATGCATCCTGCTGCCAGTTCACAAAGTGGTCGTCGGGCTCGACGGTCAGCGAGTAGGCCTCGATGGGCGTGCGCGAGTGCGGGGCCGGCCGCAGCCGGACCACGTGCGGGAACACCTCGACGAGCCGGTCGAACGTGTAGCTCGTGCGGTGTTCGAGGGCCACCTTGATACCCATAGCGCTAGATCCCACCACACCGGTTGCGGCGGCGCAGGTCGCGTCAGGTTTGCGCGCGGCGCGGAATGAGATTGCCGCGGGGCCGCAGCACCAACACCAACACGCAGGCGACGACAATGCCGAGGAGGTTGACCGCGAGCTGGGCTGCCGAGCGGGCGGCCATCGACCAGTCCCCCAGCACACCCGCCACCGCGGTGAACCCGGCGGCGGGCACCGTCGTCACCGAGATGAACACACCCACCAGTGCCGCCGATTTGGCCGACACCAACGACAGCATGCCTGCGGCGCCGGCCAGCAGCGCGACCACGAACGAGATCGGCCCGACCCGGAAGATGAAGTCGACGTCGTCGACGTTGCGGACGCTGCCGAGGTCGACCCAGCCCAGCGCGTGAGCTCCCATGGTCAACAGCGCGGTACAGCCCATCGCGATCGGGAATCCGGCCAGCAGGGCAATCGCCGCCCGCCGGGCCAGATCGGCGCGACGCTGCACGATCGCCACCGACACCGCCGCCAGCGGTCCGAACTCCGGCCCGAGCACCATGGCGCCCACGACGGTGACCATCGAGTCGGTGACCGCGCCCACCGCAGCCAACAGACATGCCAGGGTGAGGAAGAGCACGAAGGTCACCGACAGCGTCGACTCCTCCCGCGTCCGGCTGATCAGTTCGTCCCACACCACCGCATCGGCGGGATCTCCTTCGGCGTCGTCCTCCGCCTCGTGCGCGCGGGTGGACAGCACCGTGTCGAGCACGGTCAGCAGGATCGCTCCGCGATGCTGCGCATCGAGCTCCTTGAGGGACTTGATGACGTCGTTGGCGCATTCGCGGGCGATGACCGCGGTGATCTCGTCACCGTCCGGCGGATCCACCGCCGCGCCGGGGTGGACCAGGACGTGCGCCACGCCGACGTGGCGGCGCAGCACGGCCACGACGTCCTCACGCATGTCCGCGGGCACGATGACGCGCAAGTCCAGCATCGGCGCCAGTTAACCGTGTCGCCGCAGTACCCGAAACAAATCGCCGCGAAATGTGGCCACTCCACAGATTCCTGTTATAGATTCACACTCCATCGCGTCACCTCAGCCGAATGCCCACCGAACGGAAGAGATTTCTGTGAATTTTGAACAGAAGTTGCCGCCGTGGACGTGAAGACGCGGCGCAACCACATCGAGCAGCGAGTGCGCGCCGCCCGGGAGATCACCTACGCCGCGTTGGCGGGCGAGTTCGACGTGTCCGAGATGACGATCCGTCGCGATGTGGAGGCTCTCGAGACGCTCGGCGTGGTGCGCCGTGTCGTCGGCGGTGCGATCGCGTTGCAGGGCAAGGACACCGAGCCCTCCTTCGCCACCCGGATGGCCGACGCCGCCCAGGAGAAGATCCACATCGCCGACGTCGTCGCGGATCTGATCGGTGCCAACGAGACGCTGATCCTCGATTCCGGCAGCACCGCGCTGGCCGTGGCCAACTCGCTGCGCGGCCGCAGGCTGGGGCTGACCGTCGTGACGCCGAGCGTGCTGGCCGCGCTGGCACTAGTCGACGAACCCGACACCACTGTGGTGCTGACCGGCGGCGAATTGCGCTCCGGGGAGCTGAGTCTGATCGGTGCCGCCGCCGAGGACACGCTGGCCAACTACAACTGCGACACCTACGTGATGGGCGTGGCGGGCATTGACGGCGACCGCGGGATCTCCGACTATCACCAGGCCGAGAGCCGGGTGAAGCGGGCGGCCAGCCGCCGGGCCGACCGGGTGATCGTGGCGGCCGACAAATCCAAACTCGGCCGCGTCACGTTCGTCAGCATCGCCGCGCTGTCCAGCGTGGCGATCATCGTCAGCGACGGGCCGCCGGATCATCCCGCCCTGGTGGCCGCACGCGACGCCGGTGTCGAAGTCATTTGTGTTGGTGCCGAAACTGATTCAGCAATATCGGGAGCGCGATGACTCGCTACACCCTCGGCGTCGACATCGGCACCACCGGCACCAAGACCGTGCTGCTGGACACAGAAGCCGGCATCGTCGCGACTGCCACACGTAACACCGCCCTGCACTCCCCCGCCCCCGGCTACGCCGAGGCCGACACCGAGCAGTGGGATCGCAACGTCGTCGAGTCGATCCGAGAGGTGCTGCAGGTCAGCGGCGTGGCGCCCGACCAGGTGGGCGCACTGGCGACGTCCGGCATGGTGCCCGCCGTGGTTCCACTCGACGACGCGCGACGCCCCCTGCGGCGCGCCATTCTGCAAAACGACGCCCGCGCGCACCGCGAAGTAGCTGATCTGGCCGCCGTGCTCACCGGCGCCAACCTGGTGCGCCTCACCGGTTCGGCCGTGACTCAGCAGTCGGTGGCGCCGACAACGGTGTGGCTGCGCGAGCACGAACCCGAGCTCTACGCCCGCACCGCGCACTGGGTCGGCTCTTACGACTGGGTGCTGTCGGCACTGGGTGCCCCCGTGCACGTCGAGCAGAACTGGGCCATCGAGTCCGGCCTGTTCACCCTCGACGGCGCGACCGCCGACATGGTGCTCGCCGCTGCGAAGCTCGACCCCGCGACCCTGCCCGCGGTACGGCCACCCGGCACCCAGGTCGGCGAACTCAGTCGGGCCGCCGCCGATGCCACCGGCCTGCGGCCGGGCACCGCGTTGGTGGTGGGCGGCGCCGACCACGTGTTGTCGGCATTCGCGGCGGGCGTCAACGGCCCGGGCGATGCCCTGGTCAAACTCGGCGGCGCAGGCGACATCCTGGTCGCCAGCCAGACTCCCGTCGTCGACGAGCGGCTCTACCTCGACGCTCATCCGGTGCCCGGACACTGGTTGCCCAACGGGTGTATGGCCACCAGCGGCAGCTTGATCCGCTGGTTCCAGGCGTTGGTCGGCGGGGCTGCACTGACCGATCTCGACGACGAGGCCGCACAGCGGCCCCCCGCCGAAATACTCTGTCTGCCCTATTTTCTCGGTGAGAAGAGCCCGCTGCACGATCCCGATCTGCGGGGCGTGTTCGCCGGTATGCATCTGGGTCACGGCCGGGCTGACATGTATCGAGCGGTACTCGAGGCCATCGCGTTCGGGTTCCGCCACCACGTCGACGTGTTCACCGAGATCGGCATCCCGCTGCGCCGCGTGATGATCACGAACGGCGGGTCGAAATCCACTCTCTGGAAACAGATTCACGCCGACGTGCTCGGCCTCGACATGCACCCGGTGCACGGGCATCCCGGCGCATCGCTGGGTGCAGCGGTGATCGCGGCCATCGGTGTGGGCGCACTCGACGACTGGTCCGACACGGCGCGATTCATCACGCTGGACGAACCCTATGTGCCCGATGCCGCCCGCCGCGACCGCTACCACGCCGCCTACGCGACGTGGCGCGATCTCGGCAGCGCGGTCACCCCGATCTCTCATGCGTTGGCACGCACCACCCGATGAAAGGAATGAGACCCATGAGAATCACGCCCTGGGCCCCCCACCGGCGGCGGTGGCGCACCGCGCGCTCCGCCGCCGTCGCCCTGCTCGCCGTCCTCGCGCTCGTGCTCTCCGCGTGTGCGGGTAGTGGTGGGCCCGAACAGTCCGAGGCCACCGGCACCGGCGAGGTGGGCAAGGACACCAAGGGCACCGTTCGCATCCTGATGGAGAACGTGCCCGACACCGACATCGTCAAGTCGATGGTGGCCGACTTCAACAAGAGCTATCCCGACGTGAAGGTCGACATCGAGTCCCTGACCTACGACCAGATGCGCGACAAGCTGGTCTCGTCGTTCCAGTCGTCGTCGCCGAACTACGACCTGATCGTCGTCGACAACCCGTGGATGGTCGACTTCGCCAACGCGAAGTTCCTGCAGCCGCTCGACGCGCGCATCGACAGCACCCCGGACTACGACGCCGCCGACTTCTTCCAACCCCTGACTGACATCACCACCGTCGACGGGGTGCGCTACGCCGTGCCGTTCTACAACTACGCGCTCGGATACCTGTACAACGCCGACGATCTCGCCGCCGCCAACCAGCAGGTCCCGACCACTCTCGACCAGTTGGTCAGTGTCAGTAAGGCGCTCAAGACACCTGAGCGCGCCGGTATCGCGATGCAGCCGCAACGCGGATACAAAATCTTCGAGGAGTGGGGCAACTGGCTGTTCGCCGCGGGCGGCTCGATCTACGGCCCCGACGGCAAGGTCAGCCTGAACACCCCTGAGGCCAAGCGGGCGCTCGAGGCCTACATCGACACCTACCGCACGGCCGCGCCGGCGAACAGCTTGAACTGGAGCATGGACGAGGCGCAGCGGTCGGTGTCGGCGAACCAGTCGGCGTCGATGATCAACTACAACTGGCAGCTGCCGGCCATCAACGAGCCCGGCTCCGGGCCTGCCGCAGGCAAGGTCAAGCTGGCCCCGATCCCCGGCGGGAAGCAGGTGCTGGGCTCTTGGAGCTGGGCGATCCCGGCCAACTCGGCCAGCTCGGACGCGGCGTGGGCGTTCGCGTCGTGGATCACCGCCAAGCCCAACGACGTCACCCGCACCGAGAAGGGCGGCGCTGCGATCCGCAAGAGCACTCTCAGCAATCCTGCTGTGCTGCAAGGGAAATACGGTGCCGACTACTACAAGACGGTCGAGCAGCTGCTGGCCAACTCGGCGCCCCTGAGCCAGGGGCCCAGCGGTGAGGAGATGATCCAGGCTGTCGGCACCGAGCTCAACGAGGCCGTGGCCGGCACCAAGAGCGTCGATGACGCACTGGCCGCCGCGCAGGCGGCAGCCGAGAAGATCCAGAGCTAGCCGCACCGCCCGAAGAACCGGGAAGCCGACCACCCCACGAAAGGAGCGCAGACCACCATGAAATTCGCTCATGGCATGGTCACCCCCCTCGTCGCCCTTTTCGTCGGGGTGGTCGGTTTCCCCCTCGGGTATGCCGCGTACCTGTCGGTCACCGACTACAAGCTCACCGACCGCGGCGCACCGACCATCGTCGGTGCCGACAACTACGCCGCCACGTTCGGCGACGTCGCGTTCTGGCACGCGTTCGGCACCACCGCCCTGTTCGTCGCGGTGGCCGTCGGCATGGAACTGATCCTCGGCCTGGCGATCGCGCTAGCACTCCAGAAGCAGCGCTGGGCAAAGGATCTCACGCGGTCGATGCTGCTGGCACCGATGTTCATCACGCCCATCGCGGTGGGGCTCACCTTCCGTTTCCTGCTCAACGAGCAACTCGGTGCGATCCCGGAGCTGCTTCGCGCGGTCGGCGTCTCGTATGACTTCTTCGGGCCCGGGCGCGCACTGTTCACCATCGCGTTCATCGACGTCTGGCAGTGGACACCGTTCATGGTGCTGTTGCTGCTCGCCGGGTTGGAATCGATTCCGCGCGAGCCGATGGACGCCGCGCGGGTGGACGGCGCGAGTGCGTTCTACGTGCTGCGCCGGATCACGCTGCCGCTGTTGGCACCGGTGCTGGTGGTGGCGATCCTGCTGCGCTGCCTGGATGCGATGAAGGTCTTCGAGTACGTGTTCGCGACCACCCGCGGCGGGCCGGGCACGGAGACAGAGACGCTGCAGTACTTCATCTACCAGACCGGCATCCAGTTCTTCCGGCTCGGTTCGGCATCGTCGATGGCGTTCGTGGTGCTGGTCGTGGTGCTGGCCGTGATCGTGGTGGCGTTCCGCCGGATGGACAGGGCGCGCGAGAGGACGCAGACGCGATGAGGCGGCTCTCGGTGCTGGGGGTGCTGCGGGTCGCACTGCTGTGGGCGGCCGGCATCAGCGTCGCGTTCCCCCTGGTATGGATCGCGCTGGCCAGCGTGAAAACACCTACGCAGCTGGATGATCCGTTCTCGGTGCGGTTCACCCCGACACTGGCGAGCTGGCGCACCGTGCTGGACTCGGGCATCCTCGCCGCCGCGGGACGGAGCGCGCTGGTCGCGCTGGTGACCGTGGGCATCAGCGTCGTGGTCGGCAGCATGGGGGCTTACGCGATCGCCAGGTTCCGGGCCGGTGGCACGCTGACCCGATTCGGGATGCTCGCCGCGCAGGTGCTGCCGCCGGCGGTCCTGGTGTTCCCGTTCCTGACGATGGCCTATGCGCTGCGCCTGACCGACACGCTGGTGCCGGTGATCTTCGCGCACCTGAGTTTCGTTCTGCCGGTGGTCACGTGGTTTTTGATCGGCTTCTTCGAGGCGGTGCCGCGCTCCCTGGAGGAGCAGGCGCAGGTCGACGGCTTCACCCGGTTCGCGGCCTTCCGGCTCGTGGTGCTCCCCCAGGTGCTGCCCGGTATCGGCGCCTCGGCGATCTTCGGCTTCACCCTGTCGTGGAACGACCTGTTCTACGGCCTGATCCTGGCGCCGGGCAAGGCGGCGATCCTCCCGGTGGCGATCGCCGGGTTCAACACGTTCCGCGGAGTACAGATCGGCTCGATGAGCGCGGCGATCCTGATCGCGGTGATTCCCGTCGTCGTGGCGAGCTTCTTCATCCAACGCAGGTTGGTGCAGGGCATCAGCGGCGGCGCGGTGAAGTTCTAGGAAGGCATCCATGGCGCAAGTCCGGTTCTCCGGCGTGACGAAGGCGTACGGGAACAACTCGGTGGTGAGCGAGCTCGACCTCGAGCTGCCCGATGGTTCGTTCACCGTGCTGGTCGGCCCCTCCGGCTGCGGCAAATCGACGTCGCTACGGATGCTCGCGGGGCTGGAGACCGTCACGTCGGGCACCATCACGATCAGTGACCGTGACGTCACCCACCTGCAGCCGCGCGAACGCGATATCGCGATGGTGTTCCAGAACTATGCGCTCTACCCCCACCTGACCGTCGCGGAGAACATCGCGTTTCCGCTGCGGGCCACCCGCACGCCCCGGCGCGAAGCACTCGCACGTGCCGGTGAGGTCGCCGAATCGCTGGGCTTGGCGAAACTGTTGGCGCGCAAGCCCAAAGACCTCAGCGGCGGTCAGCAGCAGCGGGTGGCCATCGGGCGGGCCATCATTCGCGAGCCCTCGGTGTTCCTGTTCGACGAGCCGCTGTCCAATCTCGACGCCAAGCTGCGCGTGGAGACCAGGACCGAGTTGCTGCAGATTCAGCGGCGGCTGGGGATCACCTCGGTGTACGTGACCCACGACCAGGAAGAGGCGATGACGCTGTCCGACCGGATGGTCGTGATGCGCGACGGCCGGATCGCCCAGCAGGGCCCGCCCCGAGAGGTCTACGCCCGCCCGGCCGACACGTTCGTCGCCGCTTTCGTCGGCAGTCCGAAGATGAACCTGCTCGACGGCGAGTTCGACGGCCGCGATTTCGTGTTGGCCAACGGTTTCCGCCTGGCCACCGATCGGCCCGCCGCCGGCTCGGTGCGCCTGGGCGTGCGGCCCGACGACCTGCAGCTCACCGAAGCACTCGGCGACACCGCCGCAAGCGCCGCCCGGGTCACGCTGATCGAGGACCTCGGCCCGCGCGCCATCGTCACCATCGACGCACGCGGCACCGAGGTCACCGCCGTCGTCGACAGCTCCGCCCTGGCCGGCATCGGCGAGGGCACCCCCGTCGCGCTGGCCGTGCGGGCCGGGGCCACCCACGTCTTCGACGCCGCCACCGGGCAGCGAACCGACTGATCACGAGAGGAACACAACACCTGATGAGCAGAACCGTCGTGGTGACCGGCGCAGGGTCGGGCATCGGACGCGCGATCGCAGACGAACTCGCACAACGGGATTGGCGGGTGGTCGTGACCGACCTGGACGCCGACGCCGCCGCCGGAGTGGCCGAGGCGCTGCCGAATCCCACCGCCGGCCACGAGGCCGCACGGCTCGACGTCACCTCGGCCGACGCCGCGGCCGCGCTGGCCGCCGACGTGGCGGGGCGGCTCGGACTGCACGCCTGGGTGAGCAACGCGGGCATCTCGTTCATGCACCGCTTCCTCGACGCGCCGGTGGAGCGCTACGAGCAGACGATGGCGGTCAACCTCAAAGGCGTGTTCGTGTGCGGTCAGGCCGCAGCGCGGGAGATGGTGCGCGCCGGGGTGGCCGGTGCGATCGTGAACACCGCGTCGATGGCGGGCAAGCAGGGGCGGGTGCCGTACCTGTCGGACTATGTCGCCTCGAAGTTCGGCGTGGTCGGGCTCACCCAGGCGATGGCCTACGAACTCGGCGAGCACGGCATCACAGTCAACTGTGTCTGTCCCGGATACGTCGAAACCCCCATGCAGTCAAGGGAACTGGAGTGGGAGGCGAAGCTGCGCGGCACCACGCCCGACGGCGTGCGCGACATGATGCTCGCCGACACCCCGCTGGGCAGGCTCGAGCAGCCCGCCGATGTCGCCCGGGCAGTGGCGTTCCTGCTCTCCGACGACGCCCGGTTCATCACCGGAGAAGCGTTGGCCGTCAACGGCGGCGCCTACATGGACTGACAGGCGCGTCGCGCCCGTCGTCATCGGTACAACAAGAAAGGCACTTTCAGTGACCACCACCTGGCTCGACGAGGTCTTCGGCGTTGCGAAGCCCGTCATCGCCATGCTGCACCTGTCCGCACTGCCCGGCGACCCCGGTTACGACTCGGCGGGCGGGATCGCCGCCGTTGTCGACCGCGCCCGTACCGAGCTCGACGCACTGCAGGGCGGCGGCGTCGACGGCATCATGATCAGCAACGAGTTCAGCCTGCCGTACCTGACCAAGACCGAACCGATCACCGCGATCACGATGGCGCGCGTCATCGGCGAGCTGTTGCCCGACATCAGCGTGCCCTACGGGGTGAACGTGCTGTGGGACGGCCGCGCATCGATCGACCTCGCGGTCGCCACCGGGGCGTCGTTCGTACGCGAGATCTTCACCGGGGTCTACGCCAGCGATTTCGGCCTGTGGGACACCAACGTCGGCGAGGTGGCCCGCCACCGCGCCCGCGTCGGCGGCGCCGGGGTGAAGCTGCTGTTCAACATCGTCCCGGAGTCGGCGCAATATCTGGCCGACCGCGATCTGGCGGCGATCACCCGCACCACGGTGTTCGCCACGCTGCCCGACGCGATCTGCGTCTCGGGAGCCACCGCGGGTTCTCCGACCGACACCGAGGCACTCAAAGTCGTCAAGGACGCCGCCGGAGCGGTGCCGGTGTTCGTCAACACCGGTGTGCGTGCCGCCAACGTCGCCAGCCAGCTCGCCGTCGCCGACGGCGCCGTGGTCGGCACCTATTTCAAGAAGGACGGGGTGTTCGAGAATCCCGCCGAGAAGGCGCGGGTGGAAGAACTGATGGCCGCTGCCAAGGAGTTCCGGCAGGGCCTGCAGTGACCGCGCTGGAACCCAACGGTGTGCTGCGCGCGGCACACGTGCCGGTCGAGCTGGTCGAGGTCCCTGCCGACCAGAGTGTGGCAGGCCGACCGCGCACGGGCAGTGTCGAACTGGGCACCCTCGGCGAGGTCGAGGTCGGCATCTGGGAGATGACCGAGGGCACCATGACCGACGTGGAGAGCGACGAGATCTTCGTCGTGCTGTGTGGTCGCGCCACCGTCGAATTCGCCGACGGCACAGCACCATTGACGCTCACCCCCGGCGATGTGGCGCGGCTGGCCGCCGGGGCACGGACCACCTGGACGGTCACCGAGCGGCTGCGCAAGGTCTACCTCACCTGACCGCCACACCCAACTCGTCGGGCGGCACGACATGACCCTTCTCGCAGACGATCTCGACGCCGGCCTGCGCCCCGCAGCCCAGATGCTGCAGGCGCAGCGCCGTGTCGCCGAGGTGTTTGCGGCCCCACTCGAACATCGCCCACACCACCGGCATGAACTCTGCTCCGGCGTCGGTGAGCACGTACTCGTCGCGCACACGCTGACCCGGCTCCCGGTACGGTTGTTTGGTCAGCAGCCCCGCGTCGACGAGCTCGGACAACCGTGCCGACGTGGCGGCCTTGGTGATTCCGACCCGGCGCGCGAAATCGTCGAACCGGGTGGTGCCGTAGAAGGCTTCCCGCATGATCAACATCGCGGACTTGGTGCCGACGAGCCCCATCGTCTTCTCGATCGGGCACCGGCCGATCGCCGACCATGAATCACGGTCGGCGAGCGGCCCTTGCAGCACTGTCATGCAGATCACTCCCCTGCTGGGTTGTTGTGGGTGAACTCAGCTGTTACATCTGAGTATAGAGAGCAGTACTCAGAGTCGAGTCTCCAGGAGGACCCATGGCCGAATACTCAGACCGCGACGCCGTGATCGTCGGCGCGGTACGTACCCCTGTCGGCAAGGGTAAGGCCAGCGGTGCACTGCACGACGTGCTGCCCGCCGACCTGCTCGCGCACAGCCTGCGCGAGCTGGTCACCCGCACCGGCGTCGATCCGGTCGAGGTGGACGACGTGATCGCCGGGGCTGTGACGCAGGCCGGCGACCAGGCGCTGAACATCGCGCGAAACGCGGTGCTGGGCGCGGGTTTTCCCGAATCGGTCCCGGGTACCACGGTCGATCGTCAGTGTGGCAGCAGCCAGCAGGCCATCAGCTTCGCCGCTCAGGGCGTGCTCGCCGGTGCCTACGACATCGTGATCGCCGCCGGTGTCGAATCGATGAGTCGCGTGCCGATGGGCGCTGCGGTGCTGCCCGGCAGCTCCCCGTTCGGCGACGGCGTGGCCCAGCGCTACCCCGACGGTCTCGTGGCTCAGGGCATCAGCGCCGAGCTGATCGCCGCGAAATGGAACCTGTCGCGCACCGAACTCGACGAATTCTCCGCCGAAAGCCACCAGAAAGCGGCCCGCGCCGCCAAGGACGGCCTGTTCGATGCCGAACTGGCTCCGATCGCCGGGCTGACCCACGACGAGATCGTCCGCCCCGACACCACGGTCGAGACCCTGGCCGGCCTGCGGCCCGCGTTCTACAACGAGGCGATCGCTGAACGGTTCCCGCAGATCGGCTGGCGGATCACCCCCGGCAACAGCTCGCCGCTGTCCGACGGCAGCGCCGCGGTGATGATCACCAGCGGCGCGGCCGCACGCCGCCTGGGCCTGACACCGCTGGCCCGCATCCACACCACGGTCGCAGTGGGCTCCGACCCGCTGTACATGCTGACCGGCGTGATCCCCGCGACAGACAAGGTGCTCGCCCGCTCTGGTCTGGCCCTGTCGGACATCGACCTCTTCGAGGTCAACGAAGCGTTCGCTCCGGTCGTGCTGGCCTGGGCGCGCGATACCGGCGCCGATCTCGCCCGCACCAACGTCAACGGCGGCGCGATCGCGATCGGTCACCCACTGGGTGCCAGCGGCGCCCGCATCATGACCACGCTGGTCAACGCCCTGCAGCAGCGCGGCGGCCGCTACGCCCTGCAGACGATGTGCGAGGGCGGCGGCATGGCCAACGCCACCATCATCGAGCGGCTCTGAGAGCGATTTCGGCGTGGTTGTCGTCGCCGGGCGACGGCAATCACGCCGAAGTCACGCGCGGACCAGTTCGAACAGCGGGATGACCCGGCTCGTCTTGGCTTGGTACTCCCCGAACTGCGGAGCGATCTCGACGACGCGCGGGTACAGGGCGTCACGCTCCTCGCGTGGCAGCTCCCGGGCCTGCGCCTTGTAGGCCTGTTCGCCGATCTCCACGTGGACCTCCGGCTGTGCGCGCAGGTTGTGCACCCATGCCGGGGACTTCGGCGCCCCGCCCATCGAGCCGGCGATCAGGATCCGGCCGTCGATGTCGAAGTACACCAGCGGGGACACCCGCTGCTGGCCCGACTTCGCACCGGTCGTGGTCAGCAGCACGATGTCCGAGCCCGCGAAGGGGCCGCCGACCTTCCCGCCGTTGGCGCGGAACTCCTCGACAACCTGCCGGTTCATCTCGTTCAGCGCGTCGGCGTTGTTGATCAGTTCCTCTGAATTGAATTCTTCTGAGTGGGAATCTCTGGCGTCGCTCACAACGGGTCACGACCCGCGCGGCGGGCGATCTATTCCCGAGTGAGCTCGAACAGCGGGATCGTTCTCGTCGTGTTCGCCTGGTAGTCGGCGAACACCGCCGAATACGCAACCACCTTCGGCCACGTCGCGTCCCGCTCGCCGGCCGGCAGTTCCCGGGCCACCACGTCATAGGTTTCGGTGCCGACCTCGACCCGGGCCCGCGGGTCGGCACGCAGGTTGTGCACCCACGCCGGGTTGTTGGGCGCACCGGCATAGGAGCCGACGATGATCATCTTCTCGTCGATGGTCAGGTACGCCAGCGGCGAGAGCCTCGGCTGACCCGACTTCGCCCCGACGGTGTGCAGCAACAGCAGGGTGCCGCCTTCGAAGGGGCCGCCGACCTTGCCGCCGTTGGCGCGGAACTCCTCGACGATGGCGCGGTTGAAGTCGTCGAGGGCCGCCGTGTCGGAGTACAGCTTCTTCTTGTCAAGCTCGGTCATGGCTTGTCCTTCTCCGGTTTCGCGTCGATGCCGGATTCCTTGCGCTGCTGCGCAGTGATCGGTGCCGGCGCATCGGTGAGCGGATCCACCCCGCCACCGGACTTCGGGAACGCGATGACCTCGCGGATCGAGTCCACCCCGGCGAGCAGCGCGACGATGCGATCCCAGCCGAACGCGATGCCCCCGTGCGGCGGAGCGCCGAAAGTGAACGCGTCCAACAGGAACCCGAATTTGTCGGTCGCTTCGTCGTGGTCGATGCCCATCATCGCGAACACCCGTTCCTGGATGTCGCGGCGATGAATACGGATCGAGCCGCCGCCGATCTCGTTGCCGTTGCAGACGATGTCGTAGGCGTCGGCCAGCGCGGAGCCGGGATCGGTGTCGAACGTCGCCTCGGACTCGGGCTTGGGTGCGGTGAAGGCGTGATGCACCGCCGTCCAGGCCCCCGATCCGACCGCCACGTCGCCCGACGCGGTGGCCTCGTCAGCCGGCTCGAACAGCGGCCAATCCACCACCCAGGTGAACGCCCACGCGGTGGGATCGATCATGTCGAGACGTTTGGCGATCTCGATGCGCGTCGCCCCGAGCAGCGCCCGGGCCGCTTTCGGAGTGCCCGCGGCGAAGAACACACAGTCACCCGGCTGTGCCCCGACATGGGCGGCGAGACCGGCCCGTTCGGCGTCGGACAGATTCTTGGCCACCGGACCGGCCAGCTCACCGTCCTCACCGACGAGCACGTACGCCAGCCCCTTGTGGCCGCGCTGCTTGGCGAACTCCTGCCATCCGTCGAGCGTGCGCCGCGGCTGGCCGGCTCCACCCGGCATCACCACCGCACCGACGTAGGGCGCCTGGAACACCCGGAACGGGGTATCGGCGAAGTAGTCGGTGCATTCGACGAGCTCCAGCCCGAAACGCAGGTCGGGCTTGTCACTGCCGAAGCGCCGCATCGCCTCGGCGTAGCTGATGCGCGGCAGCGGCGTCGGCAGCTCGTAGCCGATCAACGCCCAGAGCGCCGCGAGGATCTGCTCCGAGACGGCGATGACATCGTCGGCGTCGACGAAGCTCATCTCCATGTCGAGCTGGGTGAACTCGGGCTGGCGGTCGGCGCGGAAGTCCTCGTCTCGGTAACACCGCGCGATCTGGTAGTAGCGCTCCATGCCTGCGACCATCAGCAGCTGCTTGAACAGCTGCGGGCTCTGCGGCAGGGCATAGAAAGTGCCGGGCTGCAGCCGTGCCGGCACCAGGAAGTCACGCGCCCCCTCCGGCGTCGAGCGAGTCAGCGTCGGCGTCTCCACCTCGACGAAGTCATGGTCGGCCAGCACGCTGCGCGCCGCCGCATTCACCTTGGAACGCAACCGGATTGCCTGACCGGGGCCCTCGCGGCGCAGATCCAGGTAGCGGTACTTGAGCCGGGCTTCCTCACCGGCGGTCTCGTCGAGCTGGAACGGCAGCGGCGCGCTCTCCCCCAGCACCGTCAACGACGTCGCGTTGACCTCGACCTCGCCGGTGGCGATCTCGGGGTTGGCGTTGCCCTCCGGCCGAACCTCGACGACGCCGGTGACGGCGACGCAGAACTCCGAGCGCAGCCGGTGGGCCTGCTCGAGGACGGCCCCCTCCCGGAACACGACCTGGGAGACCCCCGATGCATCCCTGAGATCGATGAAGATGACGCCACCATGGTCTCGGCGACGCGCCACCCAGCCGGCCAGCGTGACCGTCTGCCCGGCGTCGGCGGCACGCAACGATCCGGCGGTACGGGTACGCAGCACGAAATACTCCTCAAAGACGGCGATGATCGACGAACCAGTCTAGAGGTGGGAATCCGGCGGGCCGGGGGCCGCACCCGCAGGTACGCGCGCGACCGAACACTACTGACTAAGGTGTCTGGTCATGCACGCCTGCGAACGCGTCGGCCTGGACTTCCTCGAGTCTGCGCCCTACCGCATCGTCAGCACGGTCGACCTCGCAATCACCCCCGAGCAGTTGTTCGAGGTGCTGGCCGACGAGACCTCCTGGCCGCACTGGGCCACGGTGATCACCAAGGTCACCTGGACCAGCCCACTGCCGCGCGGCGTCGGCACCACCCGTACCGTCGAGATGCGTGGCGGCATCACCGGAGCGGAAGAATTCCTGGCGTGGGAACCGTTCGAGCGCATGGCTTTTCGCTTCAACCAGGCGAGCACCGGCAGCATCGGCGCGTTCGCCGAGGACTACCGGGTGGTGCCGACGCCACGGGGCTGTCACCTGACCTGGGTCATGGCGCTCAAGCCTGCCGGCCTCGTCGGCCGCGTCGGGCTGTTCCTCGGCGCTCCGGTGATGAGCCGGCTCTTCCAGCGCTTCCTGCACAACCTGCGGGGTTACACCGATAAACGGTTCGCCACTCAGTAGATTGCCGACCACGCGCGGCGCCGCACCCGATCGGGGTCCTCCTCGACGGCATCCCGGCGCGAGGCGATGAGACGCGTGCGCCGGTGCTCGGTGTCGTAGAGGGGCCAGTTCGCCTCGTCGTGCACCCGGTCGCTGCAGGCGAAGTCCAGCCATGTCCGCTGCATCCGCACCCCCACCGCAGGCGGGAAACGCCGGCCCAGCGGATGCAGTTTGCGCCCGATGAACGATGCGTAGCTGTGCTGCACGTGCACGATCTCGCTGCCGTGCGTGGCACCGAGTCCCAGCAGCCGCAGACTCAGCCCGGCGTGGTCGAACCGGTACATCCGGGTCGGCGCCCGCGCACTGAACGCGTCGGCGAACGCCCATGTGGGTCCGCCGAACATCACGTCGGAGCCGATCGCGATCAAGGCGCTGCGCCGCGGGTAGCTCGGATACGCCTGCAGCACCGCCTCTCTGGCGTGCGGTGCCACCCGGTCGAAATAGGCATGCACAGTCGCCCTCGTGGTGGGCAGCATCGGGGGCCGGGTCCAGGCGAACATCGTCGCCTCGTGACTGTTGGTGCCGATGATCAGCGGGATGCGGGCGAGCTCTCCTGCGCGGGCGGCGTCGACGGGGTGGCGGGGCAGCAACTCGGTGCCGTGCGTCAACCCGTAGGCCAGCGTCGGTGTGTGCGCCGCACTGGCCATCTGAACCGCCCCGGCAGCGCGCCGCAGCTGCCGCTGCGGCAGGCCCTTCACCTGCGCGGCGGGAACGCCGAGCCGGTCCAGGAAGTCGCGGGCCCGGGCGGCGCGCAGCTCCCGATCGGCGATCAACGGCAGCGCGGGACTCTGCGCGATCGCACGGTGGAACAGTCCGCCCGCCTGCGGGCAGGCCAGCAGGGCCAGCACCGACGTCGCGCCGGCCGACTCGCCGAACACGGTGACACGGTCCGGATCCCCACCGAAGGACGCGATGTGGTCGCGTACCCAGCGCAGGGCTGCGAGCTGATCACGCAGCGCCAGGTTGTCGTCGAACCCCGGCCCCAGGTCGCCGAGTTCGAGGCCACCGAACACCCCGATCCGATAGGTGACGTTGACGACCACGACGTTGCCGTTGGCCGCCAGGCGCGAGCCGTTGTACAGCTGGAACTGCCCGGCGCCGTAGACGAACGCACCGCCGGGTATCCACACCATCACCGGCAGCGCCGCGCTCGTGTCGGGCGACCACACCGTCAGTGTCAGGCAGGCCTCGTCCCTGACCTTGGGGTCGTCGCGGCCGCCGCCCACAAAGGAGGTCGTCTGTGGTGGCAGCGGCCCGTGCTCGCGGGCGTCGCGGACTCCGTCCCACGGCTTGGGTGCCGCCGGGGCAAGGAACCGCCGCTGCCCGACCGGCTGCTGCGCGTAGGGCACACCGCGCCACACCCCGATGCCACCCTCGGTGTCGCCACGGAGCTCACCCAGCGAGGTGCGGACGACGGTGGATGGTCCGGCGACGACTGCCACAGCGCAAATCGTAGTGTGCGATTCTTGACGGGCCCGGAACGCGGGCCCGGCGGCGAAGCGAGGTAGAGACATGACCTTCAACGAGGGCATGCAGATCGATACCAGCACTACGTCGAGCAGCGGAGGCGGGCGCGGACCCGGGCGAGGCATCGCCGTCGGTGGTGGCCTGGGCGGCCTGCTGATCGTCGTGGTGGCGCTGTTCCTCGGGGTCGACCCCAGTTCGGTGGTGCCGCAGCAGGCCGGCCCGCAGACCGCCGAGACCCCCGGTTTCGATTTGAGCCAGTGCAAGACGGGCGCCGACGCCAACGAGATCGTGCAGTGCCGCGTGGTCGCCACCGGCAACTCCGTCGACGGCGTGTGGGCCCAGCTGATGCCGGGTTACACCCGCCCCAAGGTGCGCCTGTTCACCGGGCAGGTCGACACCGGGTGCGGGCCGGCCACCAGCGATGTGGGGCCGTTCTACTGCCCCGCCGACCAGACGGCCTACTTCGACACCGACTTCTTCGACGTGCTCACGACCCAATTCGGTTCCAGCGGAGGCCCCCTGGCGCAGGAGTACGTGGTCGCCCACGAATTCGGTCATCACGTGCAGAATCTCGAGGGGGTGCTCGGCCGCGCCCAGCAGGGTGCGCAGGGCGCCACGGGCGCCGGCGTGCGCACCGAGCTGCAGGCCGACTGCTACGCCGGGGTGTGGGCGCACTTCGCGGCGATCACGAAGCAGGAGAGCACCGGCGTGCCGTTCCTCAAACCGTTGTCCGACAAGGACATCGCCGATGCCTTGTCGGCTGCGGCCTCGGTCGGCGACGACCGGATCCAGCGGTCCGCGACAGGCCGGGTCAATCCCGAATCCTGGACCCACGGATCCTCTGAACAGCGGCAGAAGTGGTTCACCACCGGCTACCAGACCGGTGACCCGGCCCAGTGCGACACGTTCGCCGCCCGCGACCTTGGCTAGGCCCGTCACGGCCGTCGACGCGGTCGCCGAACGCTATCTCGACACCTGGGCACAGTTGGACCCCTGCGGGGCCACGGAGGCGGGCATCACCGGGTTCGACGAGGAGATCACCGACTACTCCCCCGCAGGCTGCGCGGCCCGCGCCGCCGCCGCGCGCACGGCGCTGCGCGAACTGTCAGCCACCGCACCGGCCGACGACGCCGACGTGGTGACCACCGCGGCGCTGAAAGAACGCCTCAGCGTGCTGCTCGATCTGCACGACGCGGGCTTGGACGTGGGCGAACTCAACGTGATCGCCTCACCGCTGCAGACCATGCGGGATGTCTTCGACCTGATGCCGACCGAGACCGCCGACGACTGGGCCACCATCGGCCGCCGGCTGGCGCGGGTGCCCGAGCGGGTGGCCGGCTACGCCGACGCCCTGCGCGCCGCCGTGTCGGCCGGTCGCGCCCCCGCCGCTCGCCAAGTGCGGCGCGGTATCGCCCAAGCCGGCCAGATCCAGCATCTGTACCTGGACATGGTGGCAGGCGCGGCCCCCGACGATCTGATTTTGCACGCCGAACTGCGTCGCCGCGCCGAGGACGCCGCCAACGCCTACGCGGACCTGGTCGGGGTGTTCCGCGACGAGATCGGTCCACGCGCCCGGGAATTCGACGCGTGCGGTCGCGACGACTACGCGGTGCTGTCACGCTCCTTCCTCGGCGCGTCCGTCGACATCGACGAGGCCTACGCATGGGGCCTCGATCAATTGAACGCCATTGTCGCCGAGCAGGATTCGATCGCCCACCGGCTCTATCCCGGGGCGAGCGCAGCCGAGGCACTACGCAGGCTCGACACCGAGGAGCGCTACCTCGTGCACGGCACGGAGGCGCTTGCACAGTGGATGCAGGATCTCTCCGACCGCGCCGTCGACGCGCTGGCCGACACGCATTTCGAGATAGCGGCGCCGCTGCGCCGGCTCGAGTGCCGCATCGCACCGACGAACACCGGCGGCATCTACTACACCGGGCCGTCGGAGGACCTGACCCGTCCCGGCCGAATGTGGTGGTCGGTGCCCGCAGGCGTGCACACCTTCCACACATGGCAGGAGATGACCACCGTCTTCCATGAGGGCGTACCAGGACATCATCTCCAGATCGGGCGGGCCGTGGTCCTCGCCGACCAGCTCAACAGGTGGCGCCGGCTGGGCTGCTGGGTGTCCGGCCACGGCGAGGGCTGGGCGCTCTACGCCGAGCGGTTGATGGCCGAACTCGGCTGGCTCGACGACGCCGGCAACCGCATGGGGATGCTCGATGCGCAGCGCTTCCGCGCCGCGCGCGTGGTGATCGACATCGGCGTGCACTGCGGGTTGACCGCACCCGACGGCGGCACCTGGGACGCCGCCCGAGCCTGGACGTTCCTGCAGTCCCACAGCGCGATGGCCGAGGAGAACCTGCGCTTTGAATTGGACCGCTATCTGGGCTGGCCCGGGCAGGCGCCATCGTATGCAATCGGCCAGCGGATCTGGCAGGAGTTGCGCGACACGGTGACCGGAAAGGGTGTGTCGCTCAAGGAGTTCCACCGGCGCGCGCTTGACCTCGGGGGGCTGCCGCTCGACGTCCTGCGCTCGACGCTGCTGGACTGATCAGAACAACGCCGGTTGCGTCGGGGCCGCCGCGGCAGCGACGGTCGGGCGCACGCGTGCCTCCCGGAACGAACGCCCCGGCGCCAGACCGTACTTCGCGACCAACGGGGCGGCGCGTTGAGCAAGCATCGCGCGGTAGTCGGCCGGCAGGTAGGCCCCGCGCCGGTACAGGTGCCGATACTCACCGACCAGATCCGGGTAGCTCGCCGCCAGCCAGTCCATGAACCAGCCGCGGGTGCTGCCGCGCAGGTGCAAACCGAACACGGTGACACTCGTCGCGCCCGCCGCCGCGATCCGGCCCAGCAAGTCGTCCAAGTGGGCCACCGAGTCGGTGAGCCGCGGCAGCACCGGGGCCACCATCACATGACAGGGAAGCCCCGCGTCCCTGATCGCCGAGATCAACCCCAGCCGGGCCTGCGGCGTCGGAGTACCGGGCTCGATTTGGCTGTGCAGCAACGGATCTCCGACGGCCAGCGACACCGCGACGCTGACCTCGACGCGCTGCACGGCATCGGTGAGCAACGGCAGATCCCGGCGTAGCAGCGTGCCCTTGGTGAGGATCGAAAACGGGGTGCTCGACTCGGTGAGCGCACCGATGATGCCGGGCATCAACGCGTAGCGCCCCTCTGCCCGCTGGTAGGGATCGGTGTTGGTGCCCAGCGCGACGGTCTCCCTGCTCCACGACGGGCGGTGCAGCTCGCGCCGCAACACGTCGGCCACGTTGGTTTTCACCACGACCTGGGTGTCGAAATCCTGACCGCTGTCGAAGTCCAGGTACTCGTGCGTCGGGCGCGCGAAGCAGTACCGGCAGGCATGCGAGCAGCCGCGGTAACCGTTGACGGTGTACTGGAACGGCAGCATCGACGCCGCAGGCACCTTGTTGAGCGCCGACTTGCACAGCACCTCGTGGAATGTGATGCCCTGGAACTCCGGCGTGCGCACGCTGCGGATCAGACCGAGCCGTTGCAAACCGGGTAGCGCTCCGTCGTCGACGTCGACGCTCTGACCGGACCACCGCATGCCTTCATGCGAACACATGTTCGATGAGGTGTCAAGCAAGTAGCGTGGCAGGCACCATGTCGACTGACACCCACGACACCGAACTCGCCGCCGAACATCGCTATGTCGCCACGCTCTACGACCGCCTCGACGCCGAGCGCACGCGCGTGCGGGACCGCTACCGCGGCGCCCTGCGCGGCACGGGCGGCACGCTCGTGGAACGCGATGCCGAGGTGCGCGCATTGGCCCGCCAGATGGCGCGGCTCAACGTCGCCGACAGCGGCCTGTGCTTCGGCCGACTCGACAGCATCGACGGCGAGACCATCTACGTCGGGCGCATCGGCATTCTCGACGAGGACGACGACTTCTCCTCGCTGCTCGTCGACTGGCGGGCGCCGGCCGCGCGGGCGTTCTATGTCGCCACCGGCGCGTCACCGGAGAACATGCGGCGCCGGCGCCAGTTCCACACGATGGGCCGTCGCGTCCTCGACTTCACCGACGAGATCCTCGGCCGTCCCGACGCCGCGGGGGATCTCGGCGGCCCCACCCGGGGTACCGAGGACGCGGCGCTGCTCGCCGCCGTCAACGCCCCGCGCGGTGAGGGCATGCGCGACATCGTCGCCACCATCCAGGCCGAGCAGGACGAGATCATCCGCCTCGACCATGCGGGGGTGCTGGTCATCGAGGGCGGACCCGGCACCGGCAAGACCGTCGTCGCACTGCACCGGGTGGCCTATCTGCTCTACACCCAGCGCAAGCGCATGGAGAGCCACGGCGTGCTGGTGGTGGGCCCGAACGCGGCATTCCTGGATCATGTCGGCCGCGTGCTGCCGTCCCTGGGCGAGACCAACGTCGTGTTCATGACCACCGGAGACCTGTATCCGGGGCTTCGGGTCGCCGGCCGGGACACCCCTGAGGTCACCCGGGTGAAGGGCGCGCCGGAGATGGTGACCGTGCTGGCGGCCGCCGTCGCCGACCGGCAGCGCGTTCCGGCCGAGCCGATCCCCATCGACCTGGCCGACGTGTCGGTGCAGATCGCGCCCGACATCGCGCAGTGGGCCGTCGACGAGGCTCGCGCCAGCGGCAAGACACACAACGACGCCCGGGTGGTGTTCGCCGATGTCCTGACCTGGGCGCTGACCGAACGCGCGATCGCCAAGATCGGCAAGGGCTGGCTGACCCGCGAGGACCGCAACGCGTGGGAACACCTCCGTTCGGAGTTGGTCGACGAGCTCGACGAGCACCCCGGTTTCGCCGCCGCCCTGGACCAGCTGTGGCCGATGCTAACACCGGAAACTCTTCTCGCCGAACTGTATTCGTCGCCGGAGCGGCTGCGCGCCGCCGGCGCCGACCCGATTCTGCTGCGCACCGACGGGCATGCGTGGACGGTGTCCGACGTGCCGCTGCTCGACGAACTGGTCGACCTGCTCGGCCGCGATAAAAAGGCTGAGGCCGCCGCCGAGAAGGACCGGCGTGAGGAAGCCGCCTACGCGGCCGGGGTGCTGGACCTGATGATCGGGCGCGAAGATCTGATGGACGACGAGGACCAGCTGCTGGCCTCCGACGTGATCGCCGCCGAAGAGCTCGCCGAGCGTTTCGAGGAGCGCGACACCCGCGAACTCGCCGAACGTGCTGCCGCGGACCGGGACTGGACGTACGGGCACGTCGTCGTCGACGAAGCCCAGGAGCTCTCCGCGATGGAGTGGCGGGTCCTGATGCGGCGCTGCCCCCGCCGGTCGTTCACGATCGTCGGCGATCTCGCCCAGCGCCGCTCGGCCGCCGGGGTGACGTCCTGGCAGGCGACACTCGAGCCGTACGTCGACCGTCGGTGGTTGTATCGGCCCTTGCTGACGAACTATCGCACGCCCAGCGAGATCATGGCCGTCGCCGCCGCGGTGCTCGCCGAGTTCGCTCCGGACGTGACCCCACCCGAATCGGTGCGTTCGAGCGGCGTAGCGCCCTGGTCACGGCATGTCGCCGACGACGAAATCAGCGCTGCGATCCAGCAATTCGTCCGTAATGAGGAGGCACTCGAGGGAACCAGTGTGGTGATCGGACCGCCGGGCACCCCGGGCGCGGTGGCACCGACCGACACCAAGGGGCTGGAGTACGACGCGGTGCTCGTCGTGTCCCCGGACAAGATCATCGCCGCCGACCCGCGTGGGGCCGCCGACCTGTACGTGGCCCTCACCCGGGCCACGCAGCGGCTGGGTGTGCTGCACACCGGGCCGCTGCCGGATGCGCTGCGCGGATTGACCGAGCAGCGAACCGGTTAGCTCACCACTGCGCGCCCTGGCACAACGGGCTGTAGGGGTGGTCGCCCTGGATGACGATCTGACCGTCGACGGCGACCTCACAGTGCGCGTTCGGCGCCGCCTGCCCACCCTTGGTGGTGCTGCTCGCCCACACGTACGCCCACTGCGGATCGGAAAGCGTGGTCTCGAACGTCCACGGCTGGCCGGGGGCGATCGTGACGGACTCGCGCTTGAGGTAGGCGTAGGCGTCAGCGTTGTAGGCCGCCTTGTCCGCCGGCTGGTTCACCAGATACGTCACATCGAACTGGTACGGACCCGCCGTGCTGATCGTGTACTGGACCTTGTGGGCCGCCGGCTGGGCGCTCGCGACACCTGGAGTGAGCGCTACCGAAGCGGCCGCGACCATCAGGGACACCCCAACCTTGGCTGTAGCTGTTCGCATGTCGATCACATCGCCCGACGGTACCCAACCGTTACCGGGCCAGGGTGGGCCTGTGCCGCGTCCGGGTAAACGGCAAACCAACGTGAATCTCAGCCAACAGGTTAACCGGGTCGTCACACACAGACACTTGACAGAAACACCGGCGCTCTAACGTCCCGATTCGACACCGACCCGTGTCGACAATTTCGTGCTCACCCGTCGTCCAACACGCCGACACGCCACTTCATGTGCAGGTGGGCACCGTCGACCATGAGAAAGGCCCTCTATGGAGCATCCTCGGCGCCACCCGTCCCGACGCACCGCGATCGCCGCGGGAAGTATTGTCGCGACGGTCAGCCTGCTGCTGGCAGGCTGTGGAAGCAAGGCAAGCGAGACCGATTCAGCAAATGCGCAGTCCTGCGTGGACACCTCCGGCTCCACCATCAAGGTCGGGTCGCTGAACTCGCTGTCAGGCACCATGGCGATCTCCGAGGTCACGGTGCGCGACTCCATCAAGCTGGCCGTCGACGAGATCAACGCCGCAGGCGGAGTCATGGGTAAGCAGATCCAACTGGTCGGCGAGGACGGCGCGTCCGAACCCACCGTGTTCGCCGAGAAGGCCGAGAAGCTGATCAGCAGCGACTGCGTTGCCGCGGTGTTCGGCGGGTGGACCTCGTCGAGCCGCAAGGCGATGCTGCCGGTCTTCGAGTCGAACAACTCGCTGCTCTACTACCCGGTGCAGTACGAGGGCCTGGAATCGTCGCCGAACATCTTCTACACCGGCGCCACCACCAACCAGCAGATCGTGCCGGCGCTGGACTACCTCAAGGAGAAGGGCGTCAAATCGCTCTACCTGGTGGGCAGCGACTACGTGTTCCCGCAGACCGCGAACCGCATCATCAAGGCCTATGCGGGCGCGAACGGCATGGAGATCAAGGGCGAGGACTACACGCCGCTGGGCTCGACCGACTTCTCGACCATCGTCAACAAGGTCCGCACCGCCGACGCCGACGCGGTGTTCAACACCCTCAACGGTGACTCGAACGTCGCGTTCTTCCGCGAGTACAAGAACGTGGGCCTCACCCCGCAGCAGATGCCGGTCGTGTCGGTGTCGATCGCCGAGGAAGAGGTCGGCGGCATCGGCGTGCAGAACATCACCGGGCAGCTGACGGCCTGGAACTACTACCAGACCATCGACACCCCGGTGA
>JBFMGT010000033.1:0-44910 GCA_040752555.1 Actinomycetota bacterium
CGTGCGAGGTGTGGTTTCACCGGGACGGACAGGTGATCGGCGCTAGCCGATCGACCCGCACCGTCAACCGGCGGCTGCGCCGGGCGCTCGAGCATCGCGACCGCTTCTGCGTGGTGCCCGGCTGCGGGGCCACCCGAGCCCTGCACGCCCATCACCTGGTGCACTGGGAAGACGGCGGCCCCACCGAACTGTGGAACCTGGCCCTGGTGTGCCCCTATCACCACCGGGCCCATCACCGTGGCCTGATCACGATCACCGGTCCCGCCGACCAACTCGTCGTCACCGATGCCGCCGGAAGATCCCTGAGCTCAGCCTCGCTGGCCCGACCACCCACCCAACCGCCACCGGACGTACCCCCGTGCCCGGGACCGACTGGCGAACGCGCCCAGTGGTGGTGGTACCAACCCTACCAACCCCGCCCACCCATTTAGCGGTCGAGCACCGCCATCGCCGCGTTGTGGCCACCGATGCCCGAGACGGCACCGCCGCGGCGGGAACCCGATCCGCACAGCAGGATCCGCTCGTGTGTGGTCGCCACGCCCCAGCGTTGCGCCGGCGTCGACAAGGGTTCGTCGTCCTCGGCGAACGGCCAGGACAGCGCACCGTGGAAGATGTGCCCGTTCGTCATGCCGAGAGCGTCTTCGAGGTCGGCGGTCGTCTTCGTCTCGATGCACAGCCTGCCCTCCGCGTCCTCCATCAGGACGTCGTGAATCGGTTCGGCCAGGACAGAGTTCAACGACGTCAACACCGCGGAGGTGAGGGTGTCGCGCAGGCGCTCGGGTGAGCCCGCTGTCATCAGGTGATGCGGTGTGTGCAGTCCGAACACCGTCAGCGTGTGTGCACCCGTAGCGCGCAGCGCGTCGGACAGAATTGTCGGATCCGCCAGTGAATGGCAGTAGATCTCGCAGGGAAGTGGTTCGGGCACAGCACCTTCGGCGGCCTGTCGGTAGGCAGAGTCGAGCTGGCTGTAGTTCTCGTTGATGTGGAAGGTTCCGCCGAAAGCCTGCTCGGCGGTGACGGTGTCGTCGCGCAGCCGGGGGAGCCGCCGCAGCATCAGGTTCACCTTCACCTGTGCGCCGGGTGCGACGTCAGGGCGATCCTCGCCGAGTAGTCCGGCCAGCACTGCCGGAGTCACGTTGGCCAGCACATGGTCGCCGACGACACGGTGCTGTGCGCCGCCGTGGCGGTACCTGACTTCGCCATCGGGCGTGATCGACTCGACCTCGGCTCCGGTGAGGATGTCGGCGCCGAAGCCCGCGGCCGCGGCCGCCAGTGCTCCGCTGACCGCGCCCATTCCGCCGATCGGCACGTCCCAGTCGCCGGTACCGCCCCCGATCAAGTGATACAGGAAGCAGGCGTTCTGCTGCAGAGACGGATCGTCCAGTGCCGCAAACGTTCCGATCAGGGCGTCGGTGGCCATCACCCCGCGGACGAGGTCACTGCGCACCGCCGAGGTGATGGCGTCACCGATGGGTTGGTCGACGAGCGTCCGCCAGGCCCACTCCGCATCGGGTCCGCCCGCGCCGATGATCTCGCGGCACAGCTGCGAGCGAGTCTGCAACGGCTCGGTCAGGGTCGGCCAGACCCGCGCCGTGACGGTCCGGCAGCGCCGGTAGAACTCGTCGAAGCCTGCCTCGTCGGCGGCGGCGCCCACCGCGCCGAACGTCGACGATGGTCCGACGAGTAACCCGGTGCGGCCGCCCGACGCCGGGTCAGGCGTGTAGGAGGACCAACGCCGCCGCACGAGACGGATTCGCGCCCCCAGATCGTCGATGATGCGCTGCGGGAGCAGACTCACCAGATAGGAGTACCGCGACAGCCGTGCATCGACGCCCTCGAAGGCATGCGCCGACACCGCAGCGCCGCCCACGTGGTCGAGCCGCTCCAACAGGCGGACCCTGCGGCCCGCGCGGGCCAGGTAGCCGGCGGCCACCAGACCGTTGTGTCCGCCGCCGACGATGACGACGTCGGTGCGGGAGTCGGTGGCGCCGCTCAGTTCAGGTAGCCCTCGACCTCGCTGGCTGGGCGCACCTCTGCGGTACTCGGGTCACCGCCCGTCTCGCGCAGCGCCCGGCGCTGGCGCAGCAGATCCCAGCACTGGTCGAGCTGGACTTCCACGGCGCGCAGCCGCTGATGCTCTTCGGACTCGTCGATCTCGTGATGCTGCAGCTTGGAGCGGAGATCTTTCTCCTCCGCGACGAGCTGGTTCACCTTGGCGAGGATGTCTTCGTCGTTGGCCACGCCTACAGTCTGCCCTCCCGCGCGGTCTAATGATCCGGTGACTGTGCGTAGTGCTCTGGTGACCGGGGCGTCCGGAGGCATCGGCGTGGCGATCGCCACGGTTCTGCGGGAAGAGGGGTTCGCGCTGACCCTGGTCGGCCGCGACCCGGCGAAGCTGGATGCGGTGGCGGCAACCATCGGCGCATCGGAGGGGCCCGCGGTGCGCATGTTGGCCGGCTCGCTGGCACAGGAGGTGTTCCTCGACGAGATCATCGCGTTCCACACCGGCGAGTACGGCTCGCTGGACCTGCTGGTCAACAACGCCGGGATCGCCGGTAACCGGGCGGTCGCCGACATCACCGCCGATTTTCTCGACGCGCAGCTGGCCGTCAACGTCCGCGCGGTCGTGCTGTTGACGGCCAAAGCGCAGCCGCTGCTCAAAGAGGCGGTGCGGCAACGTGGTTGGGCCCAGATCGTGAACACGGCGTCGAATGCGGGCAAGCGCGGCGAGGCCACGCTGTCGTCGTACTCGGCGACCAAGGCCGCGGTGGTCGGGTTCACCGAAGCGCTGCACGACGAGCTCGCGACCACGGGCATCAAGGCGACCGCGATCTGCCCCGGGCTGGTCGACACTCCGATGGCCGACGTGTACCACGACACGATCCACCCCTCGACGATGATCACGCCACGCGACGTGGCCGAGGTGGTGCGGATGACGACGCGGCTGTCGGCCGCGTGCATCGTGCCCGAGGTGGTGCTGCTGCGGCCGACCGAGTGGTTGCAGCCCGAGGAGGTCCGGCCCTCGGTCTAGGCTGAAGCGCATGGCGACCAAACCCGAGATCGACTTCCCCGACGGCCCGGCACCCAGCGAGCTGGTGATCGAAGACATCGTCGTCGGTGACGGCCCCGAAGCGGTGCCGGGTGCCAATGTGGAAGTGCACTACCTCGGCGTCGAGTACGACACCGGCGAGGAGTTCGACAGCTCCTGGAACCGCGGCGAGTCGATCGAGTTCCCGCTGCGCGGTCTAATCCAGGGCTGGCAGGACGGCATCCCCGGGATGAAGGTCGGCGGCCGCCGCAAGCTGACGATTCCGCCGGAGCAGGCCTACGGTCCGGCCGGCGGCGGGCACCGCTTGTCGGGCAAAACCCTGATCTTTGTCATCGACCTTCTGGCTACCCGATGACATGATCTTCGTCATCGACCTTCTGGCTACCCGCTAACGCGGGCCCGGTAGCCGCAGCAGCAGGCGCGCGCCGCCCAGCGGGCTGGCCTGCAATGCCGCTGTCCCGCCGTGTAATTCGGCCTGCTGCGCCACCAGCGCCAGGCCCAGGCCAGACCCGGAGTGCGACGCCGTCGAACCGCGGGAGAACCGCTCGAACACCACGGTGCGTTCGTGCTCGGGCACCCCGACGCCGTCGTCGTCGATCGCTATCTCCACGCCGGCCCGCGAGCTGACCGCCGACAGCTGCACGCGGGTCGCACCGCCGTGCTTGACCGCGTTGGCGATCGCGTTGTCGACGGCCAGGCGTAGCCCGGCGGGCAACCCGACGATGATCACCGTCGGCGCAGGCACCAGCGAGACCTCGAGATCGGGGTAGACCCGCATCGCGTCATGGGCCGCCCGGTCGAGCAGTTCAGTGATGTCCACCGGGACGTGATCGTCCTCGGTGGACAGTTCGCCCTGCGCCAGCCGCTCCAGCGCACCCAGCGTCGCCTCGATCCGGGTCTGCGTCCGGATCACGTCGCCGACCACCTCTTTGCGCTGTTCCTCGCCGAGATCGAGGGTCGCGAGCACTTCCAGGTTGGTGCGCATCGCGGTCAACGGCGTCCTCAGTTCGTGTGCCGAGACGGAAGCGAAGTCGCGAGCTGACGCCAACGCCGCCTTGGTCCGGCCCTGCTCCTCCCACACCCGGCCGACCAGACCCTTGATCGCATCGGCGATCTCGACCGCCTCGGTGGCCCCGCGGATGTCGATGTCGGGCGCTTCGTCACCGGCCTCGATCTGCCGGGTCTGCTGAGCCAGCCGCTTGAACGGCCGCACGGCGAACGCCGCCAACAACCAACCGCCGAAGGTTGCCGCGCCCACCGCCATCGTGCAGATGATGAGCACCCGGCGGTGCAGGTTGTTGGTGTCGGTGATCGTCGCGTCGTAGGTGGCGCCGACGGCGACCGACATCGGTTCAGGGGTGGAGAGCTGGACCGTGCGTACCCGGTAGCGCACCCCGTCGACGGAGGTGTCGGCGTAACCGGGTTCGAGTTCGGGCAGCACCACCTTGCTGTTGGAAGTCACCTGCCCGTCGGCGCGCCGCACGGTGATGACGGCGTCCTGGTCGTTGGGGGAGGGCGGGATCTCGTCGAGTCCGCGGGGGAGGAACGGGATCGCGAACCCGGCGGCCTCGTCCAGGCGACGGTCCAGGCGTTCCTTGCGGTCCTGGGTGATGCCCACCCAGACCACCGTGCCGACGATGCCGACCACGATGGCCGCGGCGATCGCGGTGGCGAACGCGACACGGGTGCGCAGCGACGGCGTGCGTCGGAAGATGCGCGACACCCCGATCATGAGCGGATCACGTCTACTGCTGGCGCAGCACGAATCCGACGCCGCGCACGGTGTGCAGCAGGCGCGGGGCACCGTTGGCTTCGAGCTTGCGCCGCAGGTAACCGATGAAGACATCGACGACGTTGGTGTCGGCGGCGAAGTCATAGCCCCAGACCAGCTCCAGCAGCTGGGCGCGCGACAGCACCGCGGTCTTGTGTTCGGCCAGCACCGCGAGCAGGTCGAACTCGCGTTTGGTCAGGTCGACGTCGACGCCGTCCACGCGGGCGCGCCGGCCCGGGATGTCGACCTCGAGCGGGCCGACTGCGATGGTCTCCGACGAGAACGTCGCGGTCGATCCGCGCCGGCGCAGCAGCGCCTTGACACGTGCGACCAGCTCGGCGAGTACGAACGGCTTGACCAGATAGTCGTCGGCGCCGGCCTCCAGGCCGGCCACCCGGTCGTCGACCGAGGAACGCGCCGACAGCACACACACCGGCACGTCGTTGTCCATGGCGCGCAGCGCGGTCACCACGGAAACCCCGTCGAGCACGGGCATGTTGATGTCGAGCACGATCGCGTCCGGTCGGGTCTCGGTGGCGCTGCGTAGCGCCTCGGCGCCGTCAACGGCGGTGAACACGTCGAACCCGGACAGGCGCAGGCCGCGCTCCAACGAGGCCAGCACGTCGGGATCGTCGTCGACCACCAACACCCGGGGCGAACCCACTGCACTGTCCATGCCCGCAATCTTGCCTGACGCGAGGTCCAGGCTGCGGGAACCTGGCCTGTTATCCGTCCGGGTGGTCGCGGCCGGCGGGCGCGCCGCCCAGGCGCTGCACCTCCTCGCGCAGCTGTGCGATCTCGGCGACCAGCGTGTCGATGTGTGCAGTCGTCACCACCCGTGCCGCGCTGTCCTCGTCGGCTACCCGCTGCACTATCCACGACGCCAGCGTCGCGGTGATCGAGCCGAGCAGGCTGATGCCACCGATCATCAGCAGCACGGCGATCACCCGTCCGGTCGGGCTCACTGGGGTGAGGTCTCCGTAGCCGACGGTGGTGATGGTCGTCATCGCCCACCACAGCGCCTCACCGAAGTGCGTGATGTGCGCGTGCGGGTAGTGCCTCTCGGCCTGCAGCACGGCCAGCGACGAGACGTAGACGAGCAGCACAGCTCCGCCGACGGTGTACATCGCCACGCGGCCGCGGATGGCGTGCCCGACGGCGCGGTTGAGCACTGTGATCAGTGTGACGAGCCGCAGCAGGCGCAGATGCCGCAACATGGGCAGGGCCACGATCGCGAGGTCGAACAGGTGCCGGCAGAACCACCGCCAACGGTTCTCGGCGAGCGAGAGCCGCACCAGGTAGTCGACGATGAACATTCCCCAGGTCGCGACGCTGACGATGTGGATGGCCACCGCGGCCGCGCCCGCAGGCGCAGCGAGCACCTCCACGCTGTAGGCGGCCAGGAACAGCAGGGCGGCCACGGCGAGCGGCCACTCCGCGCGCCGTTCCCACGCCTGCAGCTTCGTCTCCACGCCGTACACGTGTGCTCCTCGAAGTCGTCTGACATGCGGACCCGACGGTAGCGGGCCCACCTGGGAAGTCTTTGACCTCACCCAATGTTGAGGTTCTACGGTGATGAGATGAGCTTGGAAACGGTTGCCCGGCAGTCGCTGTACCGACAGACGCACGCCCGGGGCGGTGATCTGCACTCGCTGGCGGATCGCCGGCTGATGGCGCGTATCTGGCGGTTCGCCGCCCGGCATCATCGCATGCTCGGTTGGTTCCTGCTGGTCAGCGTCCTGGCTGCGGTGCTGACTGTCGCGACGCCGTTGCTCGCGGGCCGGGTGGTCGACCAGATCACCGACGGCGGCACGGTCGCGACGGTCGTTCTGCTCGCGGTGGTGATCGCCGGCGTCGCGCTGGCCGAGACCGCGATGTCGTTGCTGACGCGGTGGCTTTCGTCGAACATCGGCGAGGGCCTGATCCTCGACCTGCGCACCGCGGTGTTCGACCATGTGCAGCGCATGCCCGTGGCGTTCTTCACGCGGACCCGCACCGGCGCGCTGGTGAGCCGCCTGGGCAACGACGTGATGGGGGCGCAGCGAGCGTTCTCCGACACGCTGTCCGGGGTGGTCTCCAACCTCGTCACGCTGACGTTGACGCTGGCCGTGATGGTCAGCATCTCCTGGCAGGTGACCCTCGTGTCGCTGGCGTTGATGCCGCTGTTCCTGCTCCCCGCCCGGCGCATCGGCGCAGCGATGGCGAAGCTCTCGCGGGAGGCCGCCGGCCACAACGCGACGATGAACACGCAGATGACCGAGCGGTTCTCCGCTCCGGGCGCGACGCTGATCAAACTGTTCGGTGACGCTGAGGCAGAATCCCGCGAATTCGGTGTGCGGGCCGGCCGAGTCCGCGACATCGGGGTGCGCACCGCGATGCTGCAGTCGACGTTCATGAACTCGCTGACGTTGATGTCGGCGCTGGCGCTGGCCCTTGTCTACGGCCTGGGCGGCGCGCTGGCGCTGGGCGGAACGCTGCAGGCCGGGGCCATCGTGTCGTTGGCGCTGCTGCTGACCCGGCTCTACGCACCGCTGACCGCGCTGGCGAACGCCCGCGTGGAGATCGCCACCGCACTGGTCAGCTTCGAGCGGGTGTTCGAGGTGCTCGATCTGGAGCCGTTGATCCGGGAGCGGCCGGGGGCTGTGGCGATTCCCGACGGCCCGGTCACCGTCGAGTTCGACGACGTCCGGTTCGGTTATCCCGCCGCCGACACCGTGTCGCTGGCGTCGCTGGAGGACGTCGCCGACCTGGACGACAGAGGCGGCGACGAGGTGCTGCACGGCATCTCGTTCACCGCCCGGCCCGGCCAGATGATCGCGCTCGTCGGGTCGTCCGGAGCGGGGAAGTCGACGACGGCGTCGCTGCTGGCCCGGCTCTACGACGTCTCGTCGGGGGCGATCCGGCTCAACGGCGTCGACGTGCGCGATGCGACGTTCGCGTCGCTCAAGGACACCGTCGGCATGGTCACTCAGGACGGCCACCTGTTCCACGAGTCCATCCGGGCCAATGTCGCGCTCGCTGCGCCTGACGCGACCGACGCCGAGATCTGGGCGGCGCTGCGCCGCGCCCGGCTCGACGAAGTGGTCGCTGACATGCCCGACGGCCTCGACACGATCGTCGGGGAGCGCGGCTACCGGCTCTCCGGTGGTCAACGTCAGCGCCTGACCATCGCGCGTCTCCTGCTGGCCGCGCCCCGGGTGGTGGTGCTCGACGAGGCGACCGCTTCGCTGGACTCCGAGTCGGAGGCCAAGGTGCAGCAGGCGCTGGCCGAGGCGCTGGCCGGTCGCACGTCGCTGGTGATCGCTCACCGTCTCTCCACGATCCGCGCCGCCGACGTGATCCTCGTCGTCGAGGACGGCCGCATCGTGGAGCGCGGGACGCACCCCGAGCTGCTTGCGCGCGGTGGCCGCTACGCCGAGCTCTACCGCACGCAGTTCGGTACGCCGGCGGGCACGCACGCGCACCTGCCGTGCCACCGGGCGCATTCGCTAGATGGGTTAACCACTTGCTCGCAGTGGGAAGATGTTGTGAGTGGCTGATTCCGGAACCAACGCGCTGCGCGCAGCGCCCGCGATAGCGCCGCGGCCCCGGCGGGTGAGGCCCAGCTCGGACCTGTGGCGGATGCTGCCGTACCTGCTGCCGTATCGCGGCCGCTGGATCTTGATGTTCACGGTGGCGTTCGCGAGCCTGGGAGCGACGGTCGGGATCCCGCTGATGACCAAGGCGGTGATCGACGGGCCGGTGCGCCACCAGGATCAGCAGGGGCTGTGGGCGCTGGGGGCCGCGGCGATGGGTCTCGGTGTCGCCGAGGCGGCGCTGTGGTTCATCCGGCGGTGGCTGGTGGCGCGCGCCACGATGGGCGTCGAGGCCGACATCCGCAAGGACCTCTACGCCCGGCTCCAGATCCTGCCGATGTCCTTCCACGGCCGCTGGCAGTCCGGTCAGCTGCTGTCGCGAATCATGAACGATCTGAGCACGATTCGACGGTTCATGTCGTTCGGGCTGACGTTCCTGATCCTCAACATCCTGCAGATCACCGTGGTCACCGCGATCCTGCTCGCGATGTACTGGCCGCTGGGTGTGGTGGTGCTGGTGTCGATCGTGCCGATCACGCTGACGGTGCTGCACTTCCAGCAGGAGTACACGCGGCTGTCGCGGCTGGCCCAGGACCAGGCCGGGCACGTGGCCACTCATGTCGAAGAGGCCGCGCTCGGCCTGCGGGTGGTGAAGTCGTTCGGCCGTGAGGACTACGTCTACGACCGCTTCGACGAGCAGCTCACCGGCCTCTACGAAACCCAGGTGAGCCGGGTGTCGGTGTCGGCGAAGTTCTGGACCCTGTTGGAGATCATCCCGAACCTGACGCTGATCCTGGTGTTGGGTTTCGGCGCCTACGCCGCGGGCCACGGCTACGTGACGATGGGCACGCTCGTCGCGTTCATCACGATGATGCTCTCGCTGGTGTGGCCGATCGCCTCGCTGGGCTTCCTGCTGTCGATGACGCAGGAGTCCTTCACGGCGGCGAACCGCATCGCCGAGATCTTCGACGCGCCCCGGGAGATCACCGACGGTCCGCGCGATGCGACGCCGCGCGGGGGCCGCCTCGAGCTGGTCGACGTCGGATTCCGGTTCCCGGATTCCGAGGAGTGGGCGCTACGTCATGTCACCGTGACCGTCGAGCCGGGGGAGACGCTCGCGCTCGTCGGCGCCACCGGATCGGGCAAGTCGGTGTTGGTTGGTCTGCTGTCTCGGCTCTACGACGTGACCGAGGGCGAGATCCGCATCGACGCCCAGGACATCCGCGAGCTGAGCCTGGAGGCGCTGCGGCAGGCGGTGGCCACCGCGTTCGAGGACCCGACGCTGTTCTCGATGTCGGTCGCCGAGAACCTTCGCCTCGGCAAGCCGGACGCGACCGACGACGAGGTGCGCCAGGCCGTCGAGGTGGCCGCCGCGCAGTTCGTCTACGACCTGCCCTACGGCTTGGACACCCGCATCGGCGAACAGGGCATGAGCCTGTCCGGCGGTCAGCGGCAACGGCTTTCACTGGCGCGGGCGATCCTCGCTGCGCCGAGGATCCTCGTCCTCGACGACACGTTGTCCGCCCTGGACGTGCACACCGAGGCGGTCGTCGAAGAGGCGTTGCGCCGCGTCCTGCACGCCGTCACCGGCGTGGTGGTGGCACACCGCGCCTCCACCGTGTTGCTCGCCGACCGGGTCGCGCTGCTGGCGGACGGCACCATCTCCCACGTCGGTACCCACGCCGAGCTGCTGGCCGAGGTTCCCGAGTACCGCTACCTGCTGGCCGCTGACGACGAACTCGACGACGGCAGTGAACACCAGGTCGACTGGGAGCAGCGGGCTAACCGTGAGCGACTCGATCACGAGATCCTGGAGCGACGGTCATGAGCGTGACCCCCGACTGGCGCGGCCGGTTCGACGAACACGATGACCTGCCCATCGACGAGTCGGTGCCGCGGCGCCGCGAGGCGCGGGCGCTGCTGGGCTCCCTGCTGCGCCCCTTCAAGTGGACGGTGACCGCGCTTGCCGTCGTCGTGGTGGTGGAAAACGCTGCGCGCCTGTCAGTTCCGATCCTGGTGCAGAAGGGCATCGACAACGGCATCCCGCCCCTGCTCGACGGTGGGTCCGCACGCACCCTGATGACGATCGTCGGGGTGCTGTGCGCCGTGGTCGTCGTGCAGGCCAGCGCCCGGATGTTCTTCCTGCGCCGGTCCGGCCGCGTCGGGCAGCGGGTGCTGCGCGAGCTGCGCCGGCGGGTGTTCCGGCAATTCGGCCGGCTCGACATCGCGTTCCACGACCGGTACACGTCGGGCCGGGTGGTCAGCCGGTCCACCAATGACGTCGAGGCCATCCAGGACATGCTGGAGACCGGCTTCGACAGCTTGATCACCGCGGTGCTGACCCTCGTCGGGACGGCCGTCCTACTGATCACGCTCGACGCCGAGCTCGGGTTGATGTGCCTGGCGGCATTCCCGATCCTGGTGGTCCTCGTCGCGTGGTTCCACCGCGAGTCCTCGCGGATCTACCGCGAGGTGCGCGAGATCTCGGCGTTGGTGATCGTCCAGTTCGTCGAGACCATGACCGGCATCAAGGCGGTGCAGGCCTACCGCCGCGAGCCGCGCAACCAGGAGATCTTCGAGGGCATCGCCGACCGCTACCGGATGATCAACGAGAAGACGTTCAAGCTGCTGGCGATCTTCATGCCGGGCGTGAAATTCGTCGGCAACATCACCACCGGCGTTGTCCTCCTCTACGGCGGCTACCGGGTGCTGCACGGTCAGATGACGATCGGCACGCTGGCGGCGTTCCTGCTGTATCTGCGGATGTTCTTCGAACCGATGCAGGAGATCTCGCAGTTCTTCAACACCTTCCAATCCGCGTCGTCGGCGCTGGAGAAGCTCGCCGGGGTGCTCGCGGAGAAACCGGGCATCAGTGACCCTGTCGATCCGGTCCCCCTGGAGCAGGTGCGTGGCGAGATCGCCTTCCGGGACGTCACCTTCGAGTACGTGCCGAACCGGCCGGTGCTGCCGCAACTCGACCTGGTGGTCCCCGCAGGGCAGACCATCGCGCTGGTCGGCACCACAGGCGCCGGCAAGACCACGATCGCCAAACTCGTGACGCGGTTCTACGACCCGGTGTCGGGCAGCGTGTCCCTCGACGGGGTGGATCTGCGCGACCTCGCGCAGAACGACCTGCGCCGCCACGTGGTGATGGTGACGCAGGAGAACTTCATGTTCGGCGGCACGGTCGCCGACAACATCCGGTTCGGGCGGCCCGACGCCACCGACGCGGAAGTGCGGGCCGCAGCGGAAGCGGTCGGCGCAGACGGTTTCATCGCAGGCCTGCCCGAGGGGTACGACACCGACGTCGCCAAGCGCGGGGGCCGGTTGTCGGCTGGGCAGCGTCAGCTGGTCGCGTTCGCGCGCGCATTCCTGGCCGATCCCGCGGTGCTGATCCTCGACGAGGCGACGTCCTCGCTGGACATCCCGAGCGAGCGGATGGTGCAGCGGGCGTTGGAGACCGTGCTCGCGGACCGGACCGCGATCGTGATCGCCCACCGCCTCTCGACCGTGCAGATCGCCGACCGGGTGCTGGTGCTCGAGCACGGCCGCATCGTCGAAGACGGGTCGCCGGAAGAGTTGACCGCCCGCGACGACGGGCACTACGCGGCGCTGCACCGGTCCTGGGTGCAATCGCTGGCCTGACCCTTCGCGCTTGCGAGTCATAGGGTGATCCCCAGATGACTCTCAACCAGCTCAGGGCATTCCTGGAGGCGCAGCGGCTCGGTTCGTTCACCGCGGCTGCCGATGAGCTCGCGATCGCGCAGGCCTCGGTCTCGGAGCTGGTGCGCCGGCTCGAAGACGAACTCGGCACGCAGCTCTTCGTCCGGGGCAGCCGCCGGCTCACGCTCACCGCGGCCGGCGACGAGTTGCTGCCCTACGCCCAACAGGTGGTGCAGGCCGTCGACGGCGGCGTGCACGCGGTACGCGCCCTGGGCTCCCTCGGCGGCGGGACAGCCACGTTCGGGATGCCGCGCAACGCCGACTACTACCTGCTGTCCAGCCTGGTGCAGACCTTTCACAAGCGGTATCCCGCGGTGCGGGTGCGCCTGGTGGGACAGAACTCGGCGGAGACAGCGGCCGCCATTCAGGTCGGCGAGATCGAAGCCGGCATCTTGATCCTGCCGATCGACGACGAGGACCTCACGGTGCGGCCACTGCTGCGCGACGAGGTGTTCTACGTCAGCGCCGACGCCTCCCGCACCGCGGCGCCGGTCACCATCGAGCAGTTCGCGGCCGCCGATCTCGTGCTCTACGACGCGCATTACGGCTGGAAGGACCCGACGCGCCGGCAACTCGCAGAACGTGCGCAGCTCGCTGGGCTTCGGCTGGAACCCATGATCGAGATCGAGCACGTCGAGTCGGCTCTGCGGCTCGTCGCGGCCGGAGTGGGCGACACCGTCGCCAGCGGCGCGGTCGTCCACAGTGACGCTTTCCCTGCCGGCCTGCACATCGCGCGGTTCGCAGAGCCGCTGTTCGACGTCATCGCGCTCGCGCGGCATCGAGTACGACCGTTGTCCAACGCGACGCGCGAGTTCGCCCGACTGGCCGAGGACACCGTTCGCGATCTCGCGGCCACCGCGACATCGGACTCGTCGGCCGTGCCCCTCATCGTGTTCCCTCCGACCATAGGGTGAACCTGTACTTGCCGCAGGATCTGTCCCTCTAGTCCTTTGCCCAAGATGTGCCTAGCGTGAGCCACCATGCAGATCACCTCCGACGAGGCCCGCGCGCTCGGGCCGTTCACTTGGCTCAAGAAACCCGCCGTCGCCGGCCCGCCGGCCCAGCGCGATCCGAAGGTCATCGAGCGGGTCTCGGAGATGCTCGCCGACATCCAGCGCAACGGACTCGACGCCGTGTGCCGGTACTCCCGCGATCTCGACGGCTACACCGGATCGCTGGAGGTCAGCGCCGAGGACATGCGCAAGTCCGGCGACGCGCTTCCCGCCGACGTCAGGGAGGCCCTCGAACTGGGCTACGAACGCACCAACCGCTTCGCCTCCGCGCAGCGGCAGCACCTCGGCGACTTCGAGATCGAGTTGGCCCCCGGCGTCACGGGCGGCGTCCAGTACGTGCCCGTCGCTCGTGTCGGGGCATATCTGCCTGCGGGCCGGTTCCCGCTGCTGGCGAGCGCCTTCATGACCGTCGGGGTGGCCAAAGCCGCCGGAGTCCCCACGGTGCTGGCGTGTACCCCGCCCTCGGGTGAGCACGGGGTGCACCCGGCCGTGCTCTACGGCGCCTACCTGTCCCGCGCCGACCGGGTGTTCGCCGTCGGCGGCGTACAGGCCCTGGGCGCGATGGCGTTCGGGCTGCTGGGCGACGCGCCGGTGGACATGCTCGTCGGCGCCGGGAACGCATTCGTCACCGAAGCCAAGCGTCAGTTGTTCGGTCAGGTCGGCATCGATCTGCTGGCAGGCCCCTCGGAGGTGGCGGTGTTGGCCGACGAGACCGCCGATCCGGAATGGGTCGCCGCGGATCTCCTCGGCCAGGCCGAGCACGGCCCGAACTCCCCAGCCGCGCTGATCACGACCTCAGAGACATTGGGTCGCAGGGTGATCGAAGCGATCGAGCGGCAGCTGCAGTCGCTGACCACCCGTGAGATCGCCGGCGCGGCATGGCGGGACTACGGATCGGTGATCCTCGCCGTCGACCGGGCGCAGGCCGCGGCGATCAGCGATGTGCTCGGTCCCGAACACCTCGAGGTGCAGACCAGCGACGACGACTTCTTCCTCAAGGAGTTGCGCAACTACGGGTCGCTGTTTCTCGGCCCCTGGAGCACAGTTGCGTACTCGGACAAGGGAATTGCGGGCACCAATCACGTGCTGCCGACAGGGAAGACGTCTCGCTACAACGCCGGCCTCTCGGTGTCGCGCTTTCTGAAACCGCTGACCTACCAGCGCGCGGGCCGGGATGCGACTGTCGCGTTGGCGCCGGCCGTGGAACGGATCTCGGCGTTCGAGGGATTGGCGGCCCACGAGGCCACCGCCACCCTCCGGATCGAGGCCGTCGGGCGCCACAGCGGTGTGTTCGACGGCACCCCCGCGGTCGATCGCGGGCGGTGAGATCAGATGGGCGCCGAGGTGCGGGTGTCGGCGGTGCCGGTCGACGTCACGATCGGTGACGTCGAGGGCAACCTGGGCCGGATTCGTGCCACCCTCGAGAAAATCCGGGGGGAGGGTCCGCATCTGATCGTTCTGCCCGAATTAGCAACGAGCGGTTATGTTTTCACAGATCGGGACGAGGCGGCCGCCTGCGCGCTACGCGCCGACGACCCGGCGCTGGCATCGCTGGGCGACGAGCTGGCGCCCGAGACGGTGCTGGTCGTCGGCTTCTGCGAGCGCGACGACGCGTTTCTGTACAACTCGGCGCTGATCGTGCATGCCGGTGGTGTGCTTGGGTGCTATCGCAAGTCCCATCTGTGGGCCGCCGAGCGCACCGTCTTCGAGCCGGGCCCCGAGGCCGGCATGGTCGTCGACACACCGGTCGGCCGGCTCGGGGTAGCAATTTGTTACGACAACGAATTCCCCGAGCTGCCCCGGCGACTCGCTTTGGCCGGGGCCGAAATCCTCGCGCTGCCGGTCAACTGGCCGCTGGTCGAGCGCCCCGCGGGCGAACGCCCGCCCGAAATCGTCCAGGCCATGGCTGCGGCACGGTCGTCGCGGCTACCGACGGTGGTCGCCGACCGGCATGGAAGTGAGCGCGGCGTGGTGTGGACCGGTGGCACCTGCGTCATCTCGCCCGACGGATGGGTGTGTGCCAGGTCCACCGGCATCCACGCGCCCGCGTCCACCATGCTGAACCTGCTGCCCGACAAGGTGATCGGTGAGTTCAACGACCTGTTCGCCGATCGCCGACCCGACCTGTACGGGGACATCGCGGTCCCCCGGACCCCTGCCCGCCTGCCGTGAGCTCGAAGTGAGGATCCATGCCCGAACCTGCGTCCAGTAACTCGTCTGCCATCGAATCCAAGTCCATCGACTGGGTCCCACTGCAGGACCGCCGGGGGAAACCCTCGACGCTGTTTCCACTGTGGTTCATGTCGAACGCCAATCTGACGACGCTCGCGACGGGCATGGTGGGCGCGGCGCTCGGGGCGTCGTTCCTGACGTCGCTGGTGGCGATCGTGCTCGGCGCAGCCGTCGGCACGGTGTTCACCGCGTTCCACTCCGCGCAGGGGCCGCAGCTGGGCCTGCCGCAGATGATCCAGTCGCGGGCACAGTTCGGCTACCGCGGGGTGGTGGTGATCTGTGCGGTGGTGATCTTCAGCATCGTCGGGTTCAACGTGTTCAACCAGATCCTCGCCGCCGACGTGTTGACGTTGACCACCGGTGCCGACGTGCGGAACCTGTGGTTCGTCGGCATCACCGGCCTCGCGCTCGCCTTGGCCATCTACGGCTACCACTGGATCCACCGCGTCCAGACGTGGTTGACGTGGCTGTTCCTGGCGACGTTCGGGGTGTTCACCGTCGTGGCGCTGGTGGTCTCCGACGTGCCTGCCGGACAGTTCGGCTTCGGTGGCTTCACCTGGGCTGCCTTTCTGGTCCAGTTCGCCGCGTCGGCCGCGTATGCGCTCGGCTGGGCGCCCTACGTATCGGATTACTCGCGCTACCTGCCCCCGCAGACCAGCCCACGCGCCGCGCTGTTCCACACCTACGCCGGGGTGTTTGTCGGCGCCGCGTGGCTGATGGCGCTGGGCGCGTTCGTCGCCGCCCTGTTCGCCGACCTCTCCCCGCTGGAGGCGGTCCGGCAGACCGCCGACGCCATCGTGCCGGGGTCCGGCGTCTGGCTGCTCGTCGCGGCGCTGCCCGGTCTGGTCACCGTCATCACCGTGAACATCTACGCGGCGTCGATCGAGCTGATCACCGTCGTGGATTCGTTCCGCGCTGTGCAGCCCACGCGGAGGCTGCGTGTGCTGTCGTGCACGGCGATCGCGTTCTGCGGGCTTCTCGGCGCCGTGCTCTCCAGCGGAGAATTCCTGGCCAACTTCGGCAGCTTCCTGGTGGTTCTGCTCTACCTGCTGGTCCCGTGGACGTCGGTGAACCTGGTCGACTACTACTTCGTGCGCCGCGGGCACTATGCGGTGCGGGAGATCTTCGTTCCCCGCGGCAGCGTCTACGGCACCTGGGGGTGGCGTGGGTTGGCGGCCTATGTCGTCGGCATCGTCGCGATGATCCCCTTCGTGGTCACCGTCTGGTACACCGGGCCGGTCGCCGCCGCGATGGGCGACGTCGACATCGCGCTGTTCATCGGTCTGATCGCGTCTGCGGTGGCCTACCTGCTCATGGCACGCTCACTCGATCTGGCAGCCGAACACGCCAAGGCCGAGGACGACGCGCGTGAGCACGGAATCGAGGCGGTGACCTTCTCCGGACGTATTGCGCCCGTGGAAACCTAGGACCTCGGCGCCCCACGGGGCATTATCGACGCCATGACGACCAACGCCGACCGTTACCGCGCGGCACGCGACCACCTGGTCGACGTGATCACCGACTTCGACAAGGCCGTCGAGACGTTCGAATGGCCGCGGCTCACCGGGCAGTTCAACTGGGCGACCGACTGGTTCGACGCAGTCGCCCGCAGCCGCCCGCAGGACATCGCGCTCTGGATCGTCGAGCAGGACGGCAGCGAGCAGAAGGTCACCTTCGCCGCGATGGCCGCCCGCTCGGATCAGGTCGCGACGTGGTTGACGGGGCTGGGCGTCGGTCGCGGCGACAGAGTGATCCTGATGCTCGGCAATCAGGTCGAGCTGTGGGAGTCGATGCTGGCGGTGGCCAAGCTCGGCGCGGTGATCATGCCGACCACCGCGGCACTGGGCCCCGACGACGTCGCTGACCGCCTGCGTCGCGGCGGCGCCCGGTTCGTGATCGCCAACGCCGCCGACACCGCCAAATTCGAGGGGGTGGACGCGTCGTTCGTCGGCATCGCGGTGGGCCCCGGGGTGCGCGAGGCGGCGCCGGGCTGGCACCCCTACTCCGACGCCACCGACACGCCGCCGGCCGGCCCGCTGGAACCCGGCACGACGCCGTCGGACCCGTTGCTCGTCTACTTCACCTCGGGCACCACCAGCAAGCCGAAACTCGTCGAGCACTCCCAGGTCAGTTACCCGGTCGGCCACCTGTCGACGATGGCGTGGCTCGGCGTGCGACCCGGTGACGTCCACCTGGCCATCAGCTCGCCCGGCTGGGCCAAGCATGCGTGGAGTTGCTTCTTCGCGCCGTGGATCGCCGAGGCGACGATCTTCGTCTACAACTACGCCCGCTTCGACGCCGCCGCCCTCCTCGAGCAGCTGCGCCGTGGCCGGGTCACCACGTTCTGTGCGCCACCCACGGTGTGGCGCATGCTGATTCAGGCCGACCTCGGTGAGCGGCCGCCGCACCTGCGGGAAATCCTTGGCGCCGGAGAGCCGCTGAACCCCGACGTGATCGCCCGGATCGAACAAGCCTGGGGGCTGACCATCCGAGACGGGTTCGGCCAGACCGAGACCACGCTGGCGGTCGGCAACACCCCAGGACAACCGGTGAAGGCCGGCTCTATGGGCCGGCCGATGCCCGGCGTGCCGGTGGTCCTCGTCGACCCCCTGACCGGCGAGCAAGCCGCAGAGGGGGAGATCTGCCTGGACCTGAGCCAGACCCCGGTGAACCTGATGAGCGGATACCTCGACGACGAACAGCGCAATGCTCTGGTGATGCGCGACGGCTACTACCACACCGGCGATGTGGCCAGTCGCGACGCAGAGGGCTACATCACCTACATCGGGCGCACCGACGACGTCTTCAAGTCCTCCGACTACAAGGTGTCACCGTTCGAGGTGGAAAGCGTCCTGATCGAACATCCCGCGGTGGTGGAGGCCGCCGTCGTGCCTGCGCCCGACGACACCCGGCTGGCCGTGCCGAAGGCCTACGTCGCCCTGGCTGAGGGCTGGCCCGCCGACGCCGAAACAGCAAGGCAGATATTGGAGTACAGCCGTGACCACCTTGCGCCGTATCTGAAGGTGCGCCGTGTCGAGTTCGCCGAACTGCCGAAAACGATCTCGGGCAAGATCCGCCGCGTCGACCTGCGCCGCCGCGAAGAGGACGCACACCGGGACGGCACGCCGATCGACACCGAGTACCGCTACGAAGATCTCGTGTGAGCGCGCCCTAGCGGAACTCGGAGAAGAACGCGATGACGTCGTCGGCGAACAGCTTGGGTTGCTCGAAGGCTGCGAAGTGGCCGCCGCGCGGCATCGTGGTCCAGCGGGTGATGTTGTAGGTCGCTTCGCACCAGCGGCGCGACGAGCGCAGGATCTCCTTCGGGAATGACGCGACGCCCGTGGGCAATTCGACGCGGCCGGGACCGCCGAACTTCGCGAAGCTCTCCCAGTACAGCCGCGCCGATGACGCCGCGCTGGCCGTCAGCCAGTAGAGCATCACGTTGTCGAGCATCTCGTCCTTGGTGAGCACGTTCTCGGGATGCCCGTCGGAATCGGTCCACGCCCAGAACTTCTCGACGATCCAGGCCATCTGCCCGACGGGGGAGTCGGTGAGCCCGTAGCCAAGCGTCTGCGGTCGCGTCGACTGCTGCTTGGAGTATCCGGTGCCCCACTGCTGATGCTCGGCGTAGCTGTCGAGCACCTCGCGCTCCTCTGCGGTGAGGTCGCTCAGATCTTTCGGCGGCCGCCCGATCGGCATGTTGGTGTGAATGGCCACGCAGTGCCCCTGGTTGCGGCCGATCTGCGTGGTGACCGCGGATCCCCAGTCGCCACCCTGGGCGCCGTAGCGTTCGTATCCCAGGCGGACTATCAGCTCGTCCCAGGCAGTCGCGATCCGTTCGATGCCCCAGCCCGTCGAGGTGGGTTTGCCCGAGAAGCCGTAGCCGGGAAGTGACGGGCACACCACGTCGAACCCTGCTGCGGTCAGCGGCTCGATCACCTTGGTGAACTCGACGATCGAGCCCGGCCAGCCATGGGTGATCAGTAGCGGAAAAGAATTGTCGCGTGGCGACCGCTGATGCACGAAGTGGATCTGCAGCCCGTCGATCTCCGTGGTGTACTGGTCGAACCGATTCAGGGCAGCTTCCCTTGTCCGCCAATCGTATTCGTCACGCCAGTAGTCGGCGAGCTCACGCGCGTAAGCCAACGGCAGGCCTTGGCTCCAATCGTCCACGCATTCGCGTTCTGGCCACCGGGTGCGGCGCAGCCGCTCGGTCAGATCGGCGAGGTCGGTGTCGGGTACGGCGATGCGGAAGGGTGCGACGGCGGGCATGACTCATCCTGGCACCGGGATAATCGGACCTTGTGTCCACCCCGACGCTCGTTCTGCTCGCCGCCACCACACTGGCGGCCTGTATCTGCCTGGGCGCCGCGCTCTACGAGGCGCTCGTCGTCGATCCGTACTGGCCCCGGCGGCCTGGCCTGATCCAGTCGCGCAACGGCGGCATCGCGCGCGTGCGGTTCTGGCTGCCGGCGCCGGTGGTATTCGAGGTGCTGCTCATCGTCACGCTGATCCTGACGTGGGGCGATTCTGCCATCGGGACCGCGCTGCTGGTGGCGCTGATCAGCCACGCCACGATGCGGCTGTGGGCGCTGTTCGACCTCGTTCCGCGTGCCGCGGAGTTCGAACGCACCGACCCGGCTGACGTCGATGAGGCAGCGGCGGTGCGTTGGACGCGCCGCAACCTGCTGCGAGTGCCGCTACTGCTCGTCACCTCCGGTGCGATGCTCACCGCGCTGGCACTGGCCTGAGGTCAGCTCAGGGGAAGATCCGCGGCAACTCGTTGGCGCTGCCGGTGAAGTTCGGTGCCCGCTTCTCCCGGAACGCCGCGACGCCTTCCTTGCCGTCGCCGATCGAGGTGTAGAACATCGCCAGCGAGTCGCTCAGGTGGGCCTGCAGCGGGGAGTCGGCGGCGCCGTTGCGGTAGATCAGCTGCTTGGCCAGCGCCAGCGCCACCGGAGACCGCCCGACCACATAGCTGCGGGCCAGCTCGATCGCCTGGGACACCAGCGAATCCGCCGGGTGCAGCGAGCGCAGCAGCCCGCCGCGCAGCGCGTCCTCGGCGGAGATGATGTCGGCCGAGTACACCCAGTCCAGTGCCTGCTGGATGCCGACCAGCCGGGGCAGGAACCACGAGGAACAGGCTTCGGGGGTGATGCCGAGGCGGCCGAACACGAATCCGATCCGGGCGTTTTCCGACGCGAGACGGATGTCCATGGCCAGGGTCATCGTCGCGCCGACGCCCACCGCGGCGCCGTTGATGGCCGCGATGACGGGTTTGGGCAGCGCGTGGATCGCGAGGGTGACCCGGCCGCCCGTGTCGCGGATGCCGCTGTGCAGCGGCTCGTTCGCGTGGTCGGCCTGCATCTGTTCGGGCGTCGGTGCCAGAGACTCGTCGAGACCGAACACGTTGCCGTCGGCCGACAGGTCCATTCCCGCGCAGAACGCGCGGCCGGCGCCGGTGACCACGACGGCACGGATCGTGTCGTCGTAGGCGTCGACGGCGAAGAACTGCTCCAGTTCCCGGGCCATCGTCACCGAGAACGCGTTGAGCTGCTCGGGCCGCGACAGCGTCAGCAGCGCGACCCCGTCGGCGTCGACGGTGCACTGAAGGGTTTCGTATTCCACGTCGGTGAGGCTACCGACCGCCCGGGAGCGGTCTCACGCTTCGAGTTCGCCCAGTACCTTGCGTTCGATCGCCGCTCGGGTGGCAACGGGCAGCACCAGCAGTCCGGCCAACTCTTTCTGCGCACGGCCGTAGGCGTTCTGGCGCTCCTGCGGGGTCGCGGCGTCGTCGGCCGCCAACCGCAACAGATGTTGGGCGCGGGCCAGGCGGTCCTGGTCGTCGGCGGAGAAGTCGCTGCGCCGCCGCCGGATCGCTTCGGCCTCGGCGGCGTCGAACGCGGCGACGTAGTCGCCGACTGCGTCGCGATACGCGGCCACGGCGTCGCGGTCGCCGAGGATCTCGTCGGGGTGTGCGGGCCGCAGCAGGTCCGCGCGGCTCTTGGCTTTGTGGAATGCCAGCGTCAGCGGTTCGCGCATGTCCGTCATCACCGGGAAATCCAGCAGTTTCGCGACGTCCATCTCATAGGAGAGCCACCGCGCGTCGGTGGCATCGTGGCGCTCGAGCACCTTGCTCAGCTCGCGGCGCCGGCTCTCCCCGGTCAACTGTCCAGCGGCCTTCTCCCTGGCGAGCGCGACCTTGGTCTCCTGTTTGATCCGGTAGCGCTCGAGTCGGCGCTGGGCGCGACGCTCGTTGGCGGCCGAGATGCCGCGCGCGGCCCCGCCGATCACCCCGCCGAGCGGAAAGACCAACCACCAGTAGTTTCCGGCGAACTGCAGCAGCGCCTCCACATGCCCAGAATGCCACCAGGCATTGTGGTGGGATTGGCAGGTGCCGGACGATCCGCAAGATCCTGATGTGGCAGCTCCCCAGCCCGCCATCGTGGCCCGCGGGCTCACGCTGCGCGGCCCGTGGGGGCCGGTCTATGGGCCCGTCGACCTCGACGTCCCGGCGGGCGGGGTGACGGTGCTGGTCTGCCCCGCGGGGTCGGGGCGCACCGCGTTGTCGATGACGTTGGCCGGGCGGATGCGCCCGACGTCGGGGTCGCTGACGGTGTTCGGGCGGACCCGCGCCCGCGACATCTTCGCCGTCGCGGCCCTGGCCGGCATCGATGAACTCGACACCGTCGCCGAGTCGGTCACCGTGGGTGATCTCATCACCGAGCAGCTGCGCTGGGATGCCCCGTGGTACAAGCTGATTCGCCGCGCAGACGACGACGATCTGAGGCGCGTGTGCGGGCCGGTGTTCGGTGAGTTGGGTTTGCCGCCGCGCTCGGAGTTCGTCGAGGAGCTCACCGAGCTCGACGGACTGCTGCTGCGGATCGCGTTGGCCAACACACGCCGCCCCGCGCTGCTCGTGGTGGGCAACCTCGAACAGGTCACCAGCGACGAGAATCGCGAACTGCTGGTCGACCGCCTGGTCGACCTCGGCCGTGAACAGACGGTGCTGACGGCGAGCGTCAACGGCGTCGCCGAGCGGCCAGGGCTGCACGAGATCCCCGTCGCAGGAGTATCCCGCGCGGAACTGGCGGGTCATCAGAAGGGTGGGGCGTAGTGGTGCTGGCCGGAATGTCGCTGGGTACGGACCTCAAGCGGTACTCGCACGGCCTGATGCCGCGCATCGCGCTCGTCACGATCATCCTGTTGCCGCTGCTCTACGGCGCGATGTATCTGTGGGCGTTCTGGAACCCGTTCGCCGAAGTCGGCAAGGTGCCCGTCGCGCTGGTCAACGCCGACCGCGGCGCCCAGGTACAGGGTGCGCAGGTGCGCGCGGGCGACGAGGTGGCCCGGGCGCTGCTGGACTCGGGGCAACTCGACCTGACCGAGGTCTCGGCGCAGGAGGCCACCGACGGGGTGGCCAGTGGCCGGTACTACTTCTCGATCACGTTGCCGGAGAACTTCTCTGAGCTCGTGGCGTCTCCGTCGGGGCCGCGCCCCGAGCAGGCTCCGCTGGAGTTCACGTTCAACGACGCGAACAACTACCTCGGTACGGTGATCGGGCAGAACGCCTCCCGGGAGATCCTCAACCAGGTCAACGCGAAGATCGGCGAACGTGGCATAGGCACCGTGGTGAACGGGCTCGCTGACGCCGGCACGGGACTCGACCAGGCCGCCGGCGGGGCCGAGCAGCTGGCCGGCGGTTTGGTGGCCGCCGACGACGGCGCGCACCGGCTCGCCGGTGGCGCGGACACTCTGGCCTCGGGTCTGCGCACCGCACAGGCGGGGTCGGCCCAGCTGGCCGCCGGAACCCGACGGCTCAGCGGTGCCGTCGACACCGCGACCACACCGCTGCTCGACGTGCTGGACCGCGTCGGCGGACTGGGGCTGGACCCGGCCGAGGTTGCAGGTGCCGCGCAGCATCTGTCCGGCGCGGTCCGGTCGACGACGGACCGGATCGCCGCGCTGAATGTCAACAGCGCCCAGGCTGCCGCAATCGTCGACCAGGCCGTCGGATTCCTGCAGAACAACCCCGATCCCGCCGTGCGTGACGCAGGGCAGGCGCTCGCCGGTGCCCAGCGGCTGCTGCGCACACAGGGTATCGATCCCACCACCGACGACGGGCTGATTCGGTTGCGTGACAGCGCCGCCACGCTCGAGGGTGAACTGGGTGACCCCGACAGCCGGCTGCGTACTTTCCTCACCCGGGCGCTGAACGGCGGCCTGCGCTCCGATGTCGCGCAGCTTCGCGATGGCGTGCACCAACTGGACTCCGGCGCACGGCGCCTCGACGCCGGGCTGGTACAGCTCACCAACGGTGGCAACCAATTGTCCTCGGGCGCACATCAACTCGCTGACGGAACCACCCAGTTACGGACAGGCGGTCAGGAGTTGGCCACGCGCCTACGTCAGGGCGCCGAGCAGATCCCCTCGTGGAGTCCACAGCAGCGCACCGAAGTGGCGCGCACGCTGGCCGCGCCGACCGAACTCGATCTGCGCAACACCCACCCGGCGGCCACCTTCGGAACCGGCTTCGCGCCGTTCTTCCTGCCGTTGGCTCTGTTCATCGGGGCGCTGATCGTGTGGATGTTGTTGACGCCCTTGCAATCCCGTCCGATCGTGAACGGGCTGGGTGCGCTGCGGGTGGTGTTGGCCTCCTATTGGCCGGGCCTGCTGGTGGTGGTCTGCCAGGTGGTGGTGATGTATGCGGTGGTCCACTTCGGGGTGGGCCTGCACGCGGTGTATCCGCTGGCCACCGTCGGCTTTCTCGTCCTGGTGGCGGGCGCCTTCCTGGCGTTGATCCAGGCGTTCAACGCGGTGCTCGGGGTCGCCGTCGGCCGGGTCGCGACGCTGGCGTTCCTGATGCTGCAGCTGGTCTCGGCCGGCGGCATCTATCCGGTGGAGACCACCGCGAAGCCGTTCCAGATCCTTCACCCGTTCGATCCGATGACCTACGCCGTCAACGGTTTACGGCAGTTGATCGTCGGCGGTGTGGACACCCGGTTGTGGACGGCCATCGCGGTGCTTGCGGCGGTGCTGGCGGCCTCGCTGGCCGCCAGTTCCTGGGCGGCGCGGCGCAACAGGCAGTACACGATGGAGCGGTTGCACCCGCCGATCGAGGTCTGACATGAGACGCGACGACGACAGCAGGCGGCTTGAGGATTTCGCCGGCGCCGTTGTGCTGCTGCTCCTGCAGGGTTTCTGCTGGCGCGCCGCGATGTTCGTCATCGACGGCGGTGGTCCGGTGCTGCGCTACGGCGGGTTCGCGGTCCTGATGCTCACTGTGACGGCGGCGGTGTGGCAGGTGGCCAGAAAGCGCCGGGCCGCGTGGCTGGCGCTGGGCGGGTTGGGGGTCCAGGCGGTGATCGGCGCCGTGGCCGTGTTCGTCTGAGTCAGGGCAGGCCGATGCGGCGATAGCGTTCGATGCGGGTGGCCAGCCGCTGCCCGGCGGGTGCGCCGCGAAGGGTGTGCAGCTCCGCTGCGATGGTGGTCGACAGCCGCTCGATGAACGCGCTCGGTTCGTCGGCGGCGTCGGGATGTTCGGGCACGACCGCGTCGACGATGCCGCTGCGCAGCAGGTCGGCCGAGCGAATACCCTGCGCGGCAGCCAATTCCGCGGCGTGGTCGACGTCGCGGTACACGATGGCGCTGGCCCCCTCGGGCGGCAGTGGGGCCAGCCAGCCGTGCAGTGCGGCGATCACCCGGTCGGCGGGCACCATCGCCAGCGCCGGGCCACCGCTGCCCTGCCCCAGCAGGATCGACACCGTCGGGGTGTCCAGCATGACCAGATCGGCCAGGCAGCGTGCGATCTCGCCGGCCAGGCCGTCTTCCTCGGCCTCCACCGACAACGCCGGGCCCGCGGTGTCGATCACCAGCACCAGGGGCAGCTGCAGCCCGGCGGCCAGCGCCATGCCGCGACGGGCCTCGCGCAGCGCCACCGGTCCGACCACCCCGCCGACCACGCGCTGCTGGCCGAGCACCACGGCGGGCTGGCCGCCGAACCGGGCCAGCGCCAGCAGCGTGGTCGCACCCTCGCCCTGCCCGGTGCCGGAGAGCAGCACTCGCTCGGTGGAGCCGTGGCGCAGCAGCGCGCCGACGCCGGGCCGGTCGGGCCGTCGGGAGATCGTGACCGACTCCCAGGCGGGCACGTCCGGGAGCGGCTCGGCCGGGGGAGCGGGCGGCGCGACACCGGGCGGGTCGGCCAGCACGGTGAGTGCGCGGTCGATGGTCGGGCGCAGCACGTCGAGCGGTACCACCGCGTCGACGACGCCGTGGCGCTGCAGGTTCTCCGCGGTCTGGACACCCGGCGGGAACGGTTCGCCGTAGAGGTGCTCGTAGACACGCGGGCCCAGGAACCCGATCAGGGCTCCGGGTTCGGCGGCGGTGACGTGGCCCAGCGAACCCCACGAGGCGAATACGCCGCCTGTGGTCGGGTGCCGCAGGTACACCAGGTAGGGCAGGTGCGCCTGCTTGTGCAGCTGCACCGCCGCGGTGATCTTGACCATCTGCAGGAATGCCACCGTGCCTTCCTGCATGCGGGTGCCACCAGAGCTCGGTGAGGCCAGCAGCGGCAGTCGCTCGGCCGTGGCCCGGTGTACCGCCGCGACGATGCGCTCGGCCGCGGCCACCCCGATCGAGCCGGCCAGGAAATCGAACTCGCACACCACCAGCGCGACCCGGCGACCGAACACCCGGCCCTCACCGGTGAGCACGGATTCGTCGAGGCCGCTTGCGGCCGTCGCGTCGGCGAGTTCGCGGCGGTAACTCTCAGACGTCGGGACCTGCAGGGGCGCGGAGTCCCAACTGACGAACGAGCCGTCGTCGAGTACGGCGTCGCGGAGCTCGAGGGCGCGGATTCGGCTCACAGGAAGAGGCTAATAGTCTGGAGAGATGATTGAAGCCACCCGGGACGGCCATGTGCTGACTTTGGAGATGCAGCGCCCAGAGCGGCGCAATGCGCTCAACGCCGAACTCGTCGACGGTCTGCGCGAGGCCATCGACAAGGCCGCTGCCGAGGATGTCCGTGCGATCGTGCTGACCGGCGGTGGGCACGTCTTCAGTTCCGGTGCGGATCTGTCGGGCGGCCAGGGCGTCGCTGACGAGCTGCCCGACAAGGCCAGGGCACTCAATCTGGCCATCGACAAGGCGCCGGTGCCCGTGATCGGCGCGATCAACGGCCCGGCGATCGGCGCCGGGGTGATCCTGTCGATGATCTGCGATCTGCGCGTGGTGGCACCCGAGGCCTACTTCCAGTTCCCCGTCGCCAAGTACGGCATCGCGCTGGACAACTGGAGCATCCGCCGGCTCACCTCGCTCGTCGGCGCAGGGCGTGCGCGCGGCATGCTGCTGGCCGCCGAGCGGCTGACCTCCGAGGCGGCGCTGCAGACCGGGATGGCCAACCGCATCGGCACGCTGGCTGACGCGCAGGCGTGGGCCCAGGAGATCGCGGGGTACGCGCCGCTGGCTCTGCAGCACGCCAAGCGGGTGCTCAACGACGACGGTGCGTACGAGGACCCGTGGCCTGCACATCAGGAGCTGTTCGACCGGGCGTGGAAGAGCCAGGACATCATCGAGGCCCAGGTGGCCCGCATCGAGAAGCGCGCGCCGAAATTCCAGGGCGCCTGATGGTGACGGCGGCGCTGCGGTTCGGGTTCGGGACGGCCTCACTGCTGGCCGCCGGCTGGGTGCTGCGCGCGCTGCAGGGCACCTCCGCGTCGTTGGGCGCCACGCCCGCCGAGATCGCACCGGTGGCGCGCCGCTCACCGCAGTACCGCGACGGCAAGTTCGTCAACCTGGAACCGCCATCGGGTATGACCATGGACCGGGAAGCGCAGCGCATGCTGCTGCGGGATCTCGCCAACGCCGGTTCCTCGGGCAAGCCGCCGGGTCCGATCCCGCTGGCGACCCCGCCGGCGGTGCACCCGAGTGCGGAGTCCGCCGCGGCGAGTTGGTACGGCCACTCCAGTTCGTTGATCGAGGTGGACGGCTACCGCGTGCTGGCCGATCCGGTGTGGAGTCGGCGGTGTTCGCCGTCGCGAGCGGTCGGCCCGGAGCGCATGCACGAGGTGCCGCTGCTCATCGAAGCGCTACCCGCGGTCGACGCCGTGATCATCAGCCATGACCACTACGACCACCTCGACATCGACACGATCGTCGCGCTGACCCACAGTCAGCGGGCGCCGTTCCTGGTTCCGCTCGGTATCGGCGCGCATCTGCGCAAGTGGGGCATCCCGGAAAGTCGCATCGTCGAACTCGACTGGCACGAATCGCACCGCATCGGGGACCTGACGCTGGTGTGCACCCCGGCGCGGCACTTCTCGGGCCGCCTGTTCACCCGCGACACCACGCTGTGGGCGTCGTGGGTGGTCATGGGACCGAAGCACCGGGCGTTCTTCGGCGGCGACACCGGGTACACGAAGAGCTTCGCCGAAATCGGTGCCGAGTTCGGGCCGTTCGACCTGACGCTGCTGCCGATCGGCGCCTACCACCCGGCATTCTCCGACATTCACATGAACCCCGAGGACGCGGTGCGGGCTCATCTCGACCTGACCGAGGGCGGGCTGATGATGCCGATCCACTGGGCCACGTTCCGGCTGGCGCCGCATCCCTGGGCCGAGCCGGCCGAGCGGCTCGTGGTGGCCGCCGACGCCGAAGGCGTGCGGATCGCGGTGCCCGTGCCCGGTGGCCGCGTGGACGGCGACTCGAGCTTCGACCCGTGGTGGCGGATGTAACGGCTCCTCACGGGTTACCGTTTCGATCATGAGACCTCCGGTGGCCGTGCTCGCCGTGCTCGCTGTGCTGGCCGCCGGTTGCGGCGCAGGCCCCGCTTCGAATCCGACGTCGACAGCGTCGCCACCGAGTCACAGCGCCGACGTGCCCCCTCCGCTTGTTCCGGCCATGCCGTTGCCCGACAACGCGGTGGAGAATGCCGTGGCCGAGCTCGACGGACTCGCCGAGGAGCTGATGACGTCCTCCGGTATCCCGGGGATGGCCGTCGCGGTGGTGCACGGCGGAAAGACAGTGTACGCCAAGGGTTTCGGCAAGAAGGACCTGACGCGCCCCGACGGGACCGACAATGCGGTCGGGCCTGACACGGTGTTCCAGCTCGCCTCGGTGTCCAAATCGTTGTCGGCCACCGTGGTGGCCCACGAGGTCGGCGCGAAGACCGTGGACTGGAACACCCCGATCGTGTCGAAGCTGCCGTGGTTCGCGCTGTCCGACCCCGCCGTGACACCGATGGTCACGATCGGGGACATGCTGTCGCACCGGTCCGGGTTGCCCGACCACGCCGGAGACCTCCTCGAGGACCTCGGCTACGACCGCAGACAGGTACTGGAGAAACTACGCGACTACCCGCTCGATCCGTTTCGAATCTCCTACGCCTACACCAACTTCGGCTTCACCGCTGGCGCCGAGGCCACAGCGGCCGCGGCGACCAAGCCGTGGGAGGACCTCGCCGCCGACGTGCTGTTCCGGCCGCTGGGCATGACCACCGCCAGCTTCCGCTTCGCCGACTTCGCCCGGCGCCCGGACCGCGCGGTCGGCCACATCCGCATCGACGGAACCTATCGGCCGCAGTTCGTCCGCGACGCCGACGCGCAGGCACCCGCAGGCGGGGCCAGTGCTTCGGTGACCGACATGACCCACTGGCTGGCGATGGTGCTGGACAACGGGACCCATCAGGGCCGGCAGATCGTCGACCCGGCGGCGCTGCTTCCTGCGCTCACCCCGCAGTCGGTGTCCAGCCCGGCCACGGAGCCGGCGATGCGCACCGGGTTCTACGGGTTCGGCTTCAACGTCGGGACGACGTCGGCGGCGCGCACCGAACTCAGCCACTCCGGCGCCTTCGAACTGGGCGCCGGCTCGAACATCCTGATCCTGCCGTCGGCCGACGTCGCGATCGTCGCGCTCACCAACGCCACCCCGATCGGAGTGCCCGAAACGCTGACCGCCGAATTCGCCGATCTGGTCCAGTTCGGCGAGATCAGGCAGGACTGGCGCACCCTGTACAAGAACGCGTTCGAGAAGATCGACGCCCCGGCGGGCGCGCTCGCCGGCAAGCAGCCACCGCCGAATCCGGCACCGCCGGCGCCGCTGGCCGACTATCTCGGCACCTACCGCAACGACTTCTGGGGGCCGGCCACCGTATCCCAGGTCGACGGTGCCCTGCGGTTGCGTATCGGGGATGATCTCGATGTGCCGCTGCGTCATTGGGACGGCAACACGTTCGCTTACGACTTCATCACCGAGAACGCCCCACCGGGCACGGTGGCCTCAGCGACCTTCGACGGTGCGGTCCTGACACTCGATTACTTCAACGCCGACGGTAAGGGAGTGTTCACCCGGTGACCACGGGCCTGTCCGATGCCGAGGTCGCCCAGCGCGTCGCCGAAGGCAAGACCAACGACGTCCCCACCCGGGCCGCCCGCAGCGTCTCGGAGATCGTGCGCGGCAACGTGTTCACCCGCATCAACGCGATCCTGGGTGTGCTGCTGGTCATCGTGTTGTCCACAGGGTCGGTGATCAACGGGGCCTTCGGTCTGCTGATCGTCGCCAACAGTGCGATCGGCATCATCCAGGAGCTGCGCGCCAAGCGCACGCTGGACAAGCTCGCGATCGTCGGGCAGGCGAAGCCGTTGGTGCGCAGGCAATCCGGGACCACGGCGCGCCAACCCAGCGAGGTGGTCGTCGACGACATCATCGAGCTCGGCCCCGGCGACCAGATCATCGTCGACGGCACGGTCGTCGAGGCGGCGAACCTCGAAGTCGACGAGTCACTGCTCACCGGCGAAGCCGATTCGATCGCCAAACACCCTGGCGACCACGTGATGTCAGGCAGCTTCGTGGTGGCCGGCAGTGGGGCCTATCGCGCCACCAAGGTCGGGCGGGAGGCCTACGCCGCCAAGCTCGCCGACGAGGCGAGCAAGTTCACGCTGGTGAAATCCGAACTGCGCAGCGGGATCAACAAGATCCTGCAATTCATCACCTACCTGCTGGTGCCCGCCGGTGCGCTGATCATCTACACCCAGTTGTTCACCACCGACGCGGGCTGGCGCGAATCCGTGCTGCGGATGGTCGGCGCGCTGGTGCCGATGGTGCCCGAAGGCCTGGTGCTGATGACCTCGATCGCCTTCGCCGTCGGTGTGGTCCGATTGGGTCGACGGCAGTGCCTGGTCAACGAACTGCCGGCCATCGAAGGCCTGGCAAGGGTGGACGTGGTGTGCGCGGACAAGACCGGAACGCTCACCGAGAACGGTATGCGCGTCAGCGACGTGGAGCCGCTGGACACGTGCGCGGTGGCCGAGGTGCTGGCCCAGCTCGCCGCCGACGACGACCGGCCCAACGCCAGCATGGCGGCGATCGCGGAGGCCTATCGGATGCCGCCGGGCTGGGCGGCCACCGCCACCGCGCCGTTCAAGTCGGCCACCAAGTGGAGCGGCGCGTCCTACGGCGAGCACGGCAACTGGGTGATCGGCGCACCCGACGTACTGCTGGATCCGGCGTCTCCGGTCGCTGAGGAGGCGGAGCGGATCGGCGCGCAGGGCCTGCGCGTGCTGCTACTGGGGTCGAGCGACCTGCCCGTCGATGACGCGCAGGCGCCGGGCACGGTCACTCCGGTCGCTTTGGTGGTGCTCGAACAGCGGGTCCGGCCCGATGCCCGCGACACCCTCGAATACTTTGCTTCGCAACACGTCGCGGTCAAGGTCATCTCCGGGGACAACGCAGTGTCGGTGGGCGCCGTAGCCTCGTCGCTCGGCCTGGCCGGTGAGACGATGGACGCGCGCCGGCTCCCGGCCGATACCGGCGAACTGGCCAACACCCTGGAAGAGTGCACGACCTTCGGGCGTGTGCGGCCGGACCAGAAGCGCGCGATGGTGCACGCCCTGCAGTCGCGCGGGCACACCGTCGCGATGACCGGCGACGGTGTCAACGACGTGCTGGCGCTCAAGGACGCCGACATCGGCGTGGCGATGGGGTCGGGGAGTTCGGCATCGCGTGCGGTGGCGCAAATCGTGTTGTTGGACAACAAGTTCGCGACCCTGCCGTACGTGGTGGGGGAGGGTAGACGCGTGATCGGGAACATCGAGCGGGTCTCCAACCTGTTCCTGACCAAGACGGTGTACTCGGTGCTCCTCGCCGTGCTCGTCGGGATCGCGGGGCTGTCGGCGAAGATCTTCGGCACCGATCCGCTGCTGTTCCCGTTCCAGCCCATCCACGTCACCATCGCCGCGTGGTTCACGATCGGGGTGCCCGCGTTCATCCTCTCGTTGGCACCCAACGCAGAACGCGCGCATCCGGGTTTCGTCCGTCGCGTGATGACCGCGGCGCTCCCGTCGGGACTGGTGGTCGGTATCGCGACGTTCGTCTCCTACCTGCTGGCCTACCAGGGGCGGGCCGCCACCGCCGTCGAGCAGACGCAGGCCTCGACCGCGGCGCTCATCACGCTGCTGACCTCGGCGCTGTGGGTACTCGCGGTGGTCGCCAGGCCATATGAGTGGTGGCGGGTCGCGCTGGTGGCAGCGTCGGCTGCGGCCTATGTACTGATTTTCAGTCTTCCGCTGGCCTGGGAGGTGTTCCTGCTCGACCCGACGAACATCAAGACCACCTCAGTCGCGCTCGGTATCGGACTGGTCGGTGCGGCCGCCGTCGAGGTGATCTGGTGGGTGCAAGGCGCAGTGCTCGGCGAAACCCGCAGGTTGTGGCGTTCGTCAGAACGGTAAAGTCGGGTGCATGGGATTTTTGGACAAGGCGAAAGACCTACTTTCCAAGAACGCCGACAAAGTGGACACGGTGATCGACAAAGCCGGTGACCTGGTGGACAAGAAGACGCAGGGCAAATACGCGTCGACAGTCGACAAGGTGCAGGACGCCGCCAAGAAGGCGGTCGCCGAGCAGACCGGTCAGCCCGGGGACGCGCCCAAGCCGCCGGTTCCGCCGCAGCAGGAGCCGCCGGCGGCCCCTCCGGTGTCGTAACGCGCCATGGCCAAGCTCTCCGTTTCCGTCGACGTGCCGCTGACGCCTGAAAAGGCTTGGCAGAGCGCGTCGGATCTGTCCCGATACAAGGACTGGCTGTCGATTCACCGGGTGTGGCGGTCCCCGCTGCCCGACACCATCGACAAAGGTACGACCCTCGATTCGATCGTCGAGGTCAAGGGCATGCTCAACCGCGTGCGCTGGACGGTCGTGCACTACAAGCCCCCGGAGGCGATGACGCTCAACGGGGACGGCCGCGGTGGGGTCAAGGTCAAGCTGATCGGCAAGGTCAAGCCCGCGGATGAGGGTTCGACGGTGCAGTTCGACGTCCATCTGGGCGGGCCGGCGCTGTTCGGTCCGATCGGGATGGTCGTCGCCGGGGCACTCAAGAGCGACATCCAGGAGTCGCTGAACCGCTTCAAGGCCGTGTTCGCCCCCGCCTGACCCACCTTTTCCCCGCGAGCAGACGCAAACTCGAGTGAAATTTGCCCAAAAAGCTCGAGTTCGCGTCTGCTCGCCGGAAAAAAACTAGAGCGTGTCACCGGCGATCAGCTCGAACGTGCGGCCGCCGGTCTGCGGGTCGTCGAGCGCCGCGACGATGACCGCCGCCACATCGGCGCGGGCGATGCTGCCCCGTCCGGTGTGCTCGGCGATCTGCACGCGGCCGGTCGGACCGTCGTCGGTGAGGTGTCCCGGCCGCACAATCGTCGCGGAAAGTGCTGAACGCGAACGGATTTCGTCATCAGCGGCGCCTTTGGCGCGCAGGTAGGCGACGAACACCTCATCGGCGGCGTCGTCGGGGGTGTGCACGTCGGCGCCCATCGCCGAGATCATCACGTAGCGCCGCACGCCGGCGGCTTCGGCGGCGTCGGCCAGCAGGATCGCGGCGTCCCGGTCGACGCTCTGCTTGCGAGCGGCGCCGCTTCCCGGCCCCGCGCCTGCGGCGAACACGACGGCGTCGGCGCCGTCCAGGTGCTCGGCGACCTCGTCGACGGTGGCATTCTCCAGATCGATCACGACGGGTCGGGCCCCCGCCGCCTCCAGGTCGGCGGCATGGTCGGGGTTGCGGATCAGTCCGATGACCACGTCGCCACGTGCGGCCAGCAGCCGCTCGGTGAGCAGTGCGATCTTGCCGTGGCCACCTGCGATGACAACCTGCATCGTCGTTTCCTCCTCAGTCGGGGACACTGGTGCCGTGTCTACCACCGTGCCCCGCCCGGTTTCGGCCCACGGCATCGGGTCAATACTGGCGCCCGTGCACCACAGGTTTGCTCGTGTCTTCGCCGCGGTCGTCGCCGTGCTCGCCACCGTCGTCGCCACCACAGCCGCCGCTCCTGCTGGCGCCGCCCCGGACCCGGGCCAGGGCCTGCTGGCGATCGGCGGGCTGCAGCGCACGTACTCCGTGCACGTGCCCCCCGGCCCGGTCAACGGCCTGGTGATCAACCTGCACGGTGCGGGTATGACCGGTCGCGACCAGCAGGTTGCGACGAACTATGACGCCGCCGCTGACCGCCACGGATTCGTCGTCGCCTACCCGGACGGGCTCGACCTGAGCTGGGCCGACGGGCGCGGCGGCTCGGTGCCCGACCGGCAGGGAGTGGACGATGTGGGCTTCTTGTCCACGCTGATCACCGAGCTGACCCAGCAGTACGGCGTGAATCCGGGACGGGTGTTCGTCACCGGCATGTCGGCCGGCGCGTTCATGGCCCAACGGTTGGCGTGCGACCGGGCCGATCTGGTGGCCGCCGTGGTGCCCGTGGCCGGCACGCTGGGTGCTTCCGTGCCGTGTGCACCGTCGCGGCCGGTCTCGGTGCTCGCCGTGCACGGCGACGCCGACAACGTCGTGCCGTGGGGCGGCGGCCCGATGGTGGGGCGCGGCGGACCGAGCGTCATCGTCTCGGCCCCCGAGATGGTCAACCGCTGGCGGGCCATCGACGGCTGCCCGCCCCCGGTCGACGCGCCGGGTCGCTCGTCAGCGACCGGATGCGCCGACGGCACGGCAGTCGAGTTCGTGACGATCGGCGGCGGCGGGCACATGTGGCCGACGGGCTTCGGATTCGACGCCGGCCAGGCCGGCGCGGATTTCTTCGCCGCGCACGGCCGCTGACTCAGCTGCGTCTGAGCCCGGGCAGCAGCACCTCGTCGACCAGCATGCGCACGGTGTCGTCGGTCGGTGGCCTCTCGGAGATCAGGCAGCGGAACACCAGGTAGCCGGGCAGGACGTCCCAGATCTCGGGGTTGATCGCCGCTTGCTCGATTTCCCCGCGGTCGACCGCGGCCGCGAGTACCTCTTCGATCATCGTGTGGCGGTGTCGAACGAACTTGTCCTGCATGGCGGCTCGTAGTTGCTGACTGTGCGACATCTCGTTGAGCACCGCCCGCAGGGTCGAGGTGTGCTCGCGCGCCTGCGCGGCCACCGCAGTGCCGATGGCGATCAGGTCGTCGCGGAGGTTGCCCGTGTTGGGTGCGATCGCCGACTCGCGGGTGCCCTCGATGAATGCGGCGAGCACGAGGTCGGCTTTGGAAGGCCACCGGCGATACATCGTCGCCTTGCTCGCCTTCGCTTCGGCGGCCACCGCGTCGACCGTGAGCCGGTCGTAGCCGTGCGTCTGCAACAACCGCAGCGTCACCTGGAGCAACTCGGCTTCGCGCTCGCTCCAGCCGCACTTCGGGTCGGGTACCACGGCCCCCACCATATGCTCCCTGATGCTCCCTTCCGCGTCGTCGCTGGGCAGCGGCTGCGGGACGGCGCGAAACATGTCTGAAACATGATCGCCGTTTAGTGGAAACGCGGGGTCGACATTCTCGTTCGGGACCGCCCGAAGGAGTGCGAAACGTGAACCAGATAGATCCCGCAGCGACCGGCTGGCTGCTGGCCAGCACCGCCCTGGTGCTTCTCATGACGCCTGGCCTGGCGATCTTCTACGGCGGGATGGTGCGCACCACCGGCGTGCTCAACATGATCATGATGAGTTTCATCGCGATCCCGCTGGTCACGGTGACGTGGTTGCTGGTTGGATACAGCTTCGCCTTCTCCGACAGCCGGGCCGGTGGCGCGATCGGGGACCTCTCCCACCTCGGACTGAGCGGCATCACTCCGGACACGGTGCACGGGCAGGTACCCGAGCTGCTGTTCGTGACCTTCCAGCTCACTTTCGCGATCATCACCGCGGCACTGGTCAGCGGTGCGATCGCCGACCGGGCCAAGTTCGCGGCGTGGGTGGCCTTCGTCCCGCTGTGGGTGACGGTCGTGTACTCCGTTGTGGCGCACTGGGTGTGGGCGCCCGATGGATGGCTGATGCGCTGGGGCGTGCTGGACTACGCCGGCGGACTGGTCGTCGAGATCGTCTCGGGTGCATCGGCGTTGGCGCTGGCCCTGGTGCTGGGGCCACGCATCGGCTTCAAAAAGGAGGCGATGCGGCCACACAACCTGCCGTTCGTCCTGCTGGGTGTGGGCCTGTTGTGGTTCGGCTGGTTCGGGTTCAATGCCGGCTCTGCGCTGGCCGCCGACGGTACCGCCGCGGCGATCTTTCTCAACACGCTCGTCGCCGGCTGCCTGGGCATGCTCGGCTGGCTGACGGTCGAACAGCTTCGCGACGGCAAGCCGACGACGTTCGGTGCGGCGTCGGGCGTCGTCGCCGGACTGGTGGCGATCACCCCGTCCTGCGGGACTGTCACCACGTTCGGGGCCGCCGTGGTGGGGGTGGCGGCCGGCGTGGTGTGCGCATTCGCCATCGGTCTGAAGTTCCGGTTCGGCTACGACGACTCGCTCGACGTGGTGGGGGTGCACTTCGTCGGCGGCGTGGTCGGGGTTCTGTTGATCGGGTTGCTGGCATCGGCCTCGATGACCGGCGGTGCGAGCGGTCTGTTCTACGGCGGCGGCGTCGCTCAGCTCGGCAAGCAGGCGGTGGCCGTGGTGGTGGTTGCAGGGTATGCGTTCGCCGCGTCGTTCGTGCTCGCCAAGGTGATCGACAAGATCATCGGTTTCCGCATCAGCGCCGAGGACGAGGTTTCGGGCGTGGACTTCTCCCAGCATGCCGAGACTGCTTACGCCGAGGGTGTTCACGGGCACGGCGCACCGCCGAGGGCGGGTCTGTTCGGCACGTCGGGGCAGACCACGCACCGACCGGCCGCCAGCGAAAAACAGGCGCCGCAGCCCGACTGACTGTGCAAACGCTGTGAACCAAACTCCCGCAAGATTCGACGGTGCGGTAAGTTACAGTGGCTAAGAAGTTGTTCCGAAGGTCAGCCACAGCGCATGCCGTGTGCACCGAGGGTTGATCGCCGGTACGCCACTGGGTAGGTCGTAGTCGTGACGCCGACAGGAACGGTGCTGAATTGACCGATCTGGCAACGTCTGTGGATGTGCAGACCAGCCGCGCGATGCTGCGCCACATGCTGGTCGCACGGGGAGTGGACGCAGAGGCGGTACGTCTGCAGAACCAGGGCCGGGTCGACCTGTGGCTGTCCTGCCGGGGGCAGGAAGCAGCGCAGGTGGCGTCGGCAATGGCGATCGGTGAGGCCGCGACGATCTTCCCGAGTTACCGCGAACACGCTGTGGCGATCGTGCGCGGTATCGACGGCGTCGGGTTGGTGGCACAGTGGGCCGGCCGAACGTTCTGCGGGTGGAATCCGCGTCGGCACCGGTTCTTTCCCTACACCCTGGTCGTCGCTGCGCAGACGCTGCACGCGGTCGGCTACGCGATCGCGCGCCGGCTGCAGAGTGTCACCGAGATGGTGGTGGTCTATCTCGGCGACGGTGCCACCAGCGAGGGTGACGTCTCCGAAGCAATGAATCTCGCGGCGGTCGAGTCGGCTCCGGTGCTGTTCGTCGTGCAGAACAACGGCTGGGCGATCTCGAAACCCAGCCACGAACAGATGCGCACCACGGTCGCCGAGCGGGCTCGCGGTTTCGGGATCACGTCGTGGTCGGTGCGCGCCGATGACCCTGATCTGACGTATCGGCACTGTGTCGACGCGCGTGAGCATGTGGAGGCGACCGGCACCCCCGGCCTCATCGAGTTGCACACCACCAGAACGGCGGGACACAGCAGCTCGGATGCACACACCCTCTACCGCAACGAGCAGGAGTTGGCGGCGGCCGCTGCCAACGATCCGGTGCGACGGTATCGCGACAGGCTGTACTCAGCGGGCGTGGTGGACGACGCGTGGCTCGCCGACGTCGACCACGACATCGAGACCCACAGTCGCGCAATGGTGGAGGCGTTCGGTCGATGACCAACGCGCGGCCCAGCTGCCTGGCCGAATCGCTCAACGGCGCGCTCCTCGATCTGATGGACCGTGACAGCTCGATCGTGCTGATAGGACAGGACATCGGCCGCCTCGGTGGGGTGTTCCGCGTGACCAGAGGCCTACAGACCCGCTTCGGTGCAGACCGGGTGCGCGATGCGGTGCTCGCCGAATCGTCGATCGTCGGCCAGGCGATCGGCATGTCGATCGCGGGCCTGAAACCGATCTGTGAGATCCAGTTCGACGGTTTCGTCTACCTGGCGATGAACCAGATCGTCACGCAGGCAGCCCGGATGATCACGCGGTGGAACGGCGACCTCGACCTGCATCTGGTGGTGCGGGTCCCCGTCGGCGGGGGTATCCGCGCCGTCGAGCACCACAGCGAATCCAACGAGGCGCTGTTCGCCCACATTCCGGGGCTGCACATCGCCTACCCGTCCTCACCCGAGGATGCGTCGGCGATGCTCGAATACGCCTGTCACCTCGGGTCGCCGGTGATCTTCTTCGAGCCCAAACGCCTCTACTGGCAACGCAGGCGGCAATCGCGCCTGGGCGCGGAGCCGCTCTCGGCGCTCGGCGCGCGCGTGGTACGGCCGGGATCCGACATCACGGTCGCCGGGTACGGTGCGGTGCTCGAAGAGGTGCTTGCCGCAGCCGACGACCTGGCCGGCACCATCGATGTCGAGGTGATCGACCTGCGCTGGATCGCGCCGATGGATGTCGACGCGGTACTCAGCTCCGTCGCCCGGACCGGTCGCCTGCTGATCGTGCACGAAGCGATCGAATTCTGCGGTGTCGGTGCCGAATTGGCGGCCACCGTGGCCGAGCGTGCCTGGCATCACCTCACTGGCCCGATACGCCGATTGGCACCACCGCGACGGATCTATCCGCCCGCGGACTTCGAGGCGGATCACCTGGTGGATCAGACGTCCGTCGTCAAGGCGATCGAGGAGATGTGCCGGTGAGCGACGCGGATTCGACGATCGAGATCCTCGTGCCCGAGTTCGGTCACGGGCTGACCGATGCGCTGGTCGTCGAATGGCTGGTCTCGGTCGGCGATGTCGTCGAGCGGGGCGACGTGGTGGCCGTCCTCGAGACGGACAAGAGCAGTGTGGACCTGATGGCCGAAAAGGCCGGAACGGTGGTCGAAATCGTGGTCGACGCCCGGTCGATCACCACATCAGGAGCGGTGTTGTACAAGCTCGACGAGCGACGGTGAAAGGTCGAAGGCGATGTCATCCATCGAAGAACGAATGAACACCATCATGCTCAAGATCGTCCGGCGTCGATCTCCCGACGCCGGCGTCGACGACTTCACGACGGCGGTCTGGGATCTCGACCTCGATTCGCTCGACATCGCCGAGCTCACCGAACTTCTGGAAAAGGAGTTCGACGTCGAGGCTGATCTGGAGCAGCTCGACGAGTGCGTCAGCCCCGCCGACATCAAGGCGTACTTCCTGGGACTGATCGGCGCACCGTGAACGCCGGCATCGTCGACATCGTCACGGCGACAACGGGAGAGCACGTCCCGAACTCGTTCTTCGATGCCATCGGGCTGACCGACGAGTGGATCCGCCGCCGCACCGGCGTGGGTGCCCGCTGGTGGATGGACGAGGACGCCGCCCTCGACGATGTGGCCGCGCGGGTGTGTGCACCGCTGGTCGCCAGACACGACGGTGTCCGGATCGCGGCGCTGCTGGTGGTGAGCAGTTCCGCAGGTGGTGCGGTGCCCGGCATCGCGCAACGCGTGGCCACCAAGGCCGGATTGCCCAGTGACATCTTGGCTTTCGACATGTCGGCAGCGTGCAGCGGGTTCATCTACGGTCTGATCTCCGGGTTGACGCTGTGCGACGGTGGCGACGGATCGGCGGTGATCGTCTGCTGCGTCGAGGCGATGTCACGCATGCTGGACAAGACCGACCGCAATACCGGTCCGCTGTTCGGCGACGGTGCAGGCGCAGTGCTCCTCGCCCCGAGGCCGGGGTTCCGCAAGCATCGCTGGCATGCCGGATCCGACGGTGCGGGAGCCGATTTGATGCGCGGGCAGATCGGTCAAGGTATCCGGCTCGACGGAATCCGCGTCTACCATCGCGCGGTCCGCACCATGACCGAAACCGCGAAGATCTTGCGGGACGACGACGTCGAGCCCTCCATCGTCATCGGCCACCAAGCCAATTCCCGCATCCTGCAACGGGTGCGCGACGAGGCCGACATCGGAGATGCGGTGTTCGTCGACTGCGTCGAGAATTTCGGCAACACTTCGGCGGCATCGATTCCGCTGGCGCTGGGAGAATCACTTCGGCACAGCAGTATTCCGACTGCCGGCCGTGCGCTGCTGGTCGCCTACGGTGCCGGTGAGGCCTGGGGTGGCGTGATGGTCGACTACGACCTCGCCGACGCGTGCGTCGACGTGCATGGGTGAGCGTCCCGACGTCGTCGTGGTCACCGGTGCCTCACGCGGAGTGGGCGCCGACGTAGCACTCGGGGTGGCCCGACCCGGTCGCCACGTGGTCGTCAACTACCGCGAGAAGGAGCGTCGCGCCGCAGAGGTCGTCGAGGCGGTTCGTGAGCGGGGCGCCCACGCGACGGCGGTGCGGGCAGATCTGTGTGACGCGCAGGCCGTGGCGGAGATGTTCGCTGAGGTGGCCCGGCTGGGGACGCTGAAAGCATTGGTGCTGAACGCATCCGGCGGGCTGGAGCGCCACGCCGACGCCGGTTACGCCCGCCGCCTCAACTGTGACGCGCAGGTGGCCGTTGCGCAGCGGGCGCTGGCGATCATGCCGGCTGGCGCAGTGGTGGTGTTCGTCACCAGCCACCCGGCACACTTCTTCGATCGGCGACCGGTGCCGATCGCCGGCTACGCCGCGGTGGCCGAGAGCAAGCACGCCGGGGAGCTGGCGTTGCGCGCGCTGAAAGACGAGTTCGACGCCAGGGGTGTCACGTTGGTCGTGGTGTCGGGGGATCTTCTGGAAGCGTCCACAGCGCTGCGGCTGCTACAGCGCGCCGATCCGGACGCAGTGGCCGCCCGGCGAGCGGCTGGGCCGCTGCCGAGTGTGGCTGAGTTCGCCACCGCGATCGCGGAGGCCATCGAGGCACCTCCGCCGACCGGCGAAACGATCTATGTGGACTGAGGCTTGGAACGCGGGGTGCGCCGCTTCGGCGGCTTTTCCTCGCGCGGCGGTTCGGCGCCGCCCCGGTTGGTGAACCGACCCAGCGTGGACACCCCGGGCATTGTCGACACCGCGCGGTAGACGTCGTTGCCGGTGGCGACCAGCGCCTCGAGTTGAGGGAGCAGCGCATCCATCGTGCGCAGCATCGGGTCGGCCAGCGCCAGATATCGTTCGGTTCGGTCGATCACCGCGTTGAGCCGCGCGGTCGCTGCCGCCAGGTTCTCGATCAGATCGGGCATCTCGGCGGCGAGTTGGATGGAGGCGGGCGGGAGGCGCATGGCGGTCGACGCGACCGACTGGGCCGCGTCGGCCGCCGCCTGCGCAGCCGCCCTGATCTCCTTCGGACTGGGGACTTGAGGGGTCATGGATCAACGATGCCGTACACCGCCGCGCCCCGGGGGCTTTGGCGGCATGTGTCGGCCGGCTAGAACCAGACTTTTCGTCCGCCGACGGGCCGGCCCACGGCGCCGAGAATCCACAGCACCACTCCGACGACCACGAGGATGGCGCCGATCGTGTAGAGGATGGACAGGCTGGTGAAGTAGCCGATCAACAGCAGGATGATGCCGAGCACGATCATGATCAATCCGATCTTCTGAGGACATGGTCACGTCACAATTGCGAGGGATGAATTGCCAGATACGTAAAAACCAAACCCGACGAATCGCCGAAGGCGCCCGCACCCTGCCCCGGTGAGGAACAGTGATGCCATGCGCGAATATCTCGAGTTCTACATCGACGGGCAGTGGGTGCCCCCGCTGCGGCCCAACACCCTGGATGTCATCGACCCGTCCACTGAGGAGTCCGCCGGTCGGATCGCGTTGGGCTCCTCTGCCGATGTCGACGTGGCGGTACAGGCCGCGCGCCGCGCTTTCGCATCCTGGTCACACACCAGCCGCGAGGAACGACTCGACGTGCTGTCGGCGATCCTGACCGAGTACCGCGCACGCAGCGGTGACCTGGCCGATGCGGTGCACGAGGAGATGGGCGCACCGACGGCGCTGGCGGGCGGTCCACAGGTCAACCTCGGGCTCGGCCATCTGCTGTCCGCGATCGAGACGTTGAAGACGTTCGAGTTCGACGAGCAGCAGGGCAGCACGCTGGTGATCCGGGAGCCGATCGGCGTCTGCGGTCTCATCACGCCGTGGAACTGGCCGATCAATCAGATCGCCTGCAAGGTGTTCCCGGCGCTGGCCACCGGCTGCACGATGGTGCTCAAGCCTTCAGAGGTGGCCCCGTTCTCCGCCCAGATATTCACCGAGATCCTCGCTGCCGCAGGGGTTCCCGCTGGGGTCTACAACCTCGTCTACGGTGACGGGCCCGGCGTGGGGGCCGCGCTGTCCGCACACCCCGATGTCGACATGATCTCCTTCACCGGGTCGACCCGCGCCGGCGTCGACGTCGCGAAGAACGCCGCCGCCACCGTCAAGCGCGTGACCCAGGAACTCGGCGGCAAGAGCCCGAACATCGTGCTCGACGACGACCGGTTCGCCAAGAGTGTGGCCGCGGGCACGACGGCGATGATGCTCAACAGCGGCCAGAGCTGTAATGCGCCGTCGCGCATGATCGTGCCCGCCGCACGCATGGGCGAGGCGATCGAGGTGGCGCGGGAGGCGGCGCGCGCGGTTCCGGTCGGCGATCAGACGGACAAGAAGGCGATCGGGCCGGTGGCGTCGAAGGCCCAGTACGACAAGATCCAGGGGCTCATCGCCCGGGGCGTCGACGAGGGCGCGACCCTGGTCACCGGCGGAACCGGACGTCCCGACGGCCTCGCTGCCGGGTACTACGTCAAGCCCACCGTGTTCGCCGACGTCACCAACGACATGACGATCGCGCGGGAAGAGATCTTCGGGCCGGTGCTGTGCATCTTGGGCTACGACGACCTCGAGCAGGCGGTGGACATCGCCAACGACACCGATTACGGCCTGGCGGGCTACGTCTCGGGCGCCGACCTGGAGCAGGCTCGCGCGGTGGCCCGCCGGATCCGCGCCGGTTCGGTGGCGATCAATCACGGCTTCGACATCGCGGCCCCGTTCGGGGGCTACAAGCGCAGCGGCAACGGCCGTGAATGGGGCCGGTTCGGCTTCGACGAGTATCTCGAAATCAAGGCCACGGTCGGCTACGCACCGGCACAATGACGGGGAAGATGAGCGAAAAGTATTCCTACGGAATCGATTTCGACCGTATCGAGGCCATCGACATCCACACGCATGTGGAGATCGACGGGCACGGGCATCGCGCGTACGACGACGTCCTCATCGAGGCCACGGCCAGGTATTTCAAGATGGCGCCGGGGATCGTGGCCAGCGTCGACGCCATCGCGGATCTGTACCGGCGGCACAACACCGCGGCGGTCGTGTTCACGGTCGACGCCCGCCACGGCATGCGGCACGCGCCGAACTCGATCGAAGACCTGGTCGCAGGCGCTGCGCGCAACAACGATGTGCTGATCCCGTTCGGCAGTGTCGATCCCCATCAGGGTCGGCATGCGGTGCATCGGGTGCATGAGCTGGTGCGAGATTTCGGGGTGAAGGGCTTCAAGTTCCATCCCAGCATGCAGGCGTTCGAACCCAACGACCGTTCCCATTACCCGATCTACCACGCGATCGCCGACGCCGGCGTGCCGGCGTTGTTCCACACCGGACAGACGGGGATGGGGTCGGGGCTGCCGGGCGGTTACGGCATCAAGCTGCGCTACAGCGATCCGATGCTGCTCGACGACGTCGCTGCCGACTTTCCGGAACTGACGATCGTGATGGCCCATCCTGCCGTTCCCTGGGTCGATGCACAGATCTCGATTGCCACGCACAAGCCGAACGTCTACGTCGATCTGTCGGGGTGGAGCCCGAAGTACTTCCCGCCTCAGCTGGTCCATGCGCTGAGCAGGCAGCTGCGCAGCAAGGTGCTCTTCGGCACGGACTTCCCGTATCTGCAGCTCGATAGGTGGCGCCGCGATTTCGACACCCTCGACGTCGACCCCGCGGTGCTGCCGCTGCTCTACAAGCAGAACGCGCTGAGAGTCCTGGGCATCACCATCTGATGGCGAGCAGACGCGAACTCGAGTGATTTCGGCCTGATTTGCTCGAGTTTGTGTCTGCTCGCGGGAAGATCCGCGCAGAGGTCAGGAGCCCTTCAGGATTTCTTGGTGGGGTCGTGTCCCCAGTTCATCAGCGAGTAGCGCCACCTGCTGTGCTCGACGTCGGAGTCCGGACCCTGCGCGCGGTGGCGTTTGACGTAGCCCACCACCTTGCGCATGTGCGCGTAGTCGTCGTCGGACAGGTCGGCCTTCTTGGATCGCAGGATTTCGACGATCCGTCGCCCGCTGTGGTGACCTGTGGACTCCCCACCCGAGGACGACTTCTGTCCGACCTCCTGTGACTCATCGGTGTCGAGCCATTTTTCGATCTCCGACGCCGTCATGTTCACCGCGCCGTTGAACTCGTCTCGCGTCTGATCCTGCGAATCGGAATCGCTCACGACTTCTTCTTCAGCGCGTCCGGCTTGTGCACGGCGTCGTTACCGCTCTTGTCGCTGACCACCCGGTACTGCGGGTCGTCTTTGGAGGCGCGGACGGTACGCCCGGCGGCCTCGGTGTCCGAGGTGATCTTCTCTTCGACGGTGCCCTCGGCAGTGCTGCCGTGGCTCTGCCAGGTGACCTTGTCACCCTTCTTGAATTCACTCATGGCCTGCGGGTACCCGGCCGACCACCGGTCAGACCTGACCGAACGATGACGGCCGGCCAGCCCAGGGTCAGGCCAGGGTCAGGCTTTGACGAGGGTGAATTGACCGAGTTCGCTGATGCCGCGGTTGAAGAAGTCGCTGCAGCCCACCAGATACTTCATGTACCGCTGGTAGACCTCTTCGGACGTCGCGGCGACCGCGGCGTCGTGGTGCGCCTCGAGCGCCTCGGCCCAGGTGTCCAGCGTGCGCACGTAGTCGGCGTTGAGGAACTGCGTCTGCTCGAGGGTGAACCCCGCTTGGCTGGACAGCTCGACGATGTTCTCCTCCCCGGGCACCGACCCACCGGGGAAGATCTCCTTGGCGATGAACCGCATGAACTTCAGGTCGGTCATCGTGATCGGGATGCCCATCTCAGGCCACTTCTTCAGCGGGTGACCGAGGATGGCCTGTAGCAGCATCCGCCCCCCGT
>JBFMGT010000034.1:0-40402 GCA_040752555.1 Actinomycetota bacterium
CCTGTCCGTCCCGGTGAAACCACACCTCGCACGTTGCATCACAGGTCAGATAGCGGCGATCGGCATCGCCGAGAACGGGTCCTAGGTGCAGGGCGGCGATCTTGTCGGCGGTGTCGACGTGTACGACACGGTGGTGCGTTGCCCGTGCGGGCGGGCCGCAGCTTCGGCATCCCAGCTGGCCTCGACCAACCGCAGGAACGCCGCGGCGTTGCCGGGCATTGACGCCCGCCCGTCAGGGTCGGTGGCCTTCCACTCCGTGATCTGCGCGTCGCGGTGCGACGCGAGCGCCGCTTCGAACGCGGCATTCTCCACATGCGGCAAGGCGATGTGCCAATACGTGTACTGCTCATCCGACGCCGAGGTGATCGACGGGACCGGCCCCGGATCGACGGGGGCGGGCTCGCCGGCATCCGCAGTGTCCTCGGGCTCCGGATGGGGTTCGGGGTCGGGTTTGGGTTGCATCTTCAGCGCGGTGCGCAGCTGGGCGACCGTTGCAGACTGGGCCATGGTGGCGAAGTGCTCGTCAGAGCCGGGCAGCCCATGCTCGGCGATCACCCCGACCTGGTCCACGGAGAATCGGCCCTGCGCCAACCCCTGCACACAGGAAGGGAATTCGTCGTAGTGGCGCGCGATCGCCGCGATGGTCTGCGCGCGTGCGGGCGACACCCCGGCCTTCCACGCCACCAGCCCGGCCGTCGAGCGGGCCCCGGCGGCGGCCCACAGCTGGTCGCGATCGATCTCGGCGAAGATCTCCACGATCCGCCCGTCGATCGCGTTACGCTGCCCCGTCAACTCCGCGAGCTCGTCGAACAGCACCGACAACCGCTCATCGATGGCCAACGAACTGCGCGGGAACATGACCCCAATCTCCCAGAGCCACCGGACATTTCAGCGCACCCCACCGACAAACTGGGGATGAAAACGGCTCTGGGAATGAACCGCCTCAGCGGCCGGCGAGTTTGTCCAGAAGCGCGCGCAACGTCGCCAGGTCGTCAGCGTCGAGATCGGTCAGCATCCGCGGCGCCGGATCACGGACGTCGTCGATCGCACGCACCAGGTCACGTCCCGCCTCAGTCAGCGACACCACCTTGCAGCGCCGGTTCTGCGGACTGACCTCCCGCACCACCAGTCCCCGCTGCTCGAGGTCGTTGATCGCGACGGTGGCAGCGGGAGCGTCAATGGTGGCGGCGGCCGCGAGTTCCTTCACCGTCATCGGAGTGCGGCTGAGGCGCATCAGAATCCGGACACGGCTGAAGGGCAGGCCCGACCGTTCGACGACGAGCCGCTTCCACCCGTCGAGGTTGTCCATCACCAGGGCGGACATGTCCCGCCAGACCGCGTCGGCCAGCGCGTCACCGGACATGAGCACCCACCGGGCTCGGCGTTCCGGCGATCAGTGGCGCCAACCGCTCGGCTGATCGATGTGCGCGTTGGGAGGTGGAGAACAGTCCGAGTGCCAGGATCACCAGCCCCAGTGCCGCGCAGACGAACCACAGCGGCCGGGCGGCTGCGGCGAAGTCACCGCCGGCCAGTGTGATCGCCGAGCCGGCGACCGAACCGCACAGTGCCACACCGATACTGACGCCCACCTGTCTGCTCGTCGATGTCACCGCCGATGCGGCGCCGGCACGGTCCAGCGGCATGCCGCCCACCGCCGCGTTGGTGATCGGCGCGTTGACCATCGCGAAGCCGATGCCGAACACCGTGAACACGATCAGCAGCGACCACACCGGCGTGGCTGCCGTCAGGAACGTCAGCATCGTGGAAGCGGTCGCGATCAGCACCCCGGCGATCACCAGCGACGGACGGGCCCCGAACCTGCCGACCAGCCGTCCCGACAGTGGGGAGAACACCAATGCGCCCACCGCAATCGGAAGATAGATCAGGCCGGTGTGCATCGCGGAGTAGCCGCGTTCACCCTGCAGGTACAGCGACATCATGAACAGGAATGCACCCCAGGCGGAGAAGGCGCTCACCGCTGAGATGGTCGCGGAACTGAACGGGATGCTGCGGAAGAAGCGCAGGTCGAGGAACGGGTCGTCACGGCGGGACTCGTAGCGCAGGAAAGCCGCCAGCGCGAGCGCCGCGACGACGGCCACGCCGATCACCCGGGCGTGGGTCCACCCCAGCACCGGGCCCTCGATCAAGGTGTAGACCACGCCGAACAATGTGGCGACAGCCAGCAGCTGGCCGATGGGGTCGACGGTCCGCATGGTCGCCGATTTGGTTTCGGGCACGAAGATCGCGGTGAGCAGCACCGCTGCGGCGCAGATCGGCAGGTTGATCCAGAACACCGACCGCCAGCCGACCGTCTCGATCAGCAGGCCACCGACGATGGGGCCCAGCGCCATCGAGATGCCGACGACGGCTCCCCAGATGCCCAGAGCGCGGGCCCGTTCCCGCGGCCCCACAAAGATCTGCGAAATGATGGACAGGGCAACGGGATTGAGCATGGAGCCGCCGATACCCTGCAACAGCCGAGCGCCGATCAGCGCATCGATCGTCGGGGCGAGGCTACAGGCCAGTGAGCCCACCGCGAAGACCCCGAGCCCGATCTGGAACACCCGCCGGCGGCCGAAGCGATCACCGGTCGCGCCGGAGAGCATCAGCAGTGAGGCCAGCACCAACGTGTAGACATCGAGCACCCACTGCATCTGCGCCGGCGTGGCCGAAAGATCGGTACGGATGGCCGGGATCGCGACGTTGACGATGGTGGCATCCATCGAGACGATCAGCAGGCTCAGGCAGCAGGACACCAGCACGATCAACTTGCGCCTGGACGTCAGCGTGCCGACGGTTTCATTCATACAACTATTGTGAAACTACAACTGTCCAGGTGGCAAGCGACAGTGATGTGACGTTTTCCGCAGGCGAGAGGGGAGGTCAGCGCCCGTCGAGGTCCGCGTAGTCCCGCTCGGTGTAGCCGGTGTAGATCTGCCGCGGGCGGCCGATCTTGTTCGGTTCGCCATGCATCTCGCGCCAGTGCGCGATCCACCCGGGCAGCCGGCCCAGCGCGAACAGCACCGTGAACATCCGCGTCGGGAAGCCCATCGCCCGGTAGATCACGCCGGTGTAGTAGTCGACATTCGGGTAGAGCTTGCGCTCGACGAAGAAGTCGTCGGTGAGCGCGATCTCCTCGAGCTCCTTGGCGATGTCGAGCAGTTCGTCCTGCACGCCGATCTTGCCCAGGATCTTGTCGGCCTGCTCTTTGACGATGCGCGCGCGTGGATCGTAGTTCTTGTAGACGCGGTGCCCGAAGCCCATGAGCTTCACGCCGTCCTCGCGGTTCTTCACCTTCTTGACGAAGGTCGCCACGTCGTCGTCGCCCTTCTGGATCTTCGTCAGCATCTCCAACACGGCCTGGTTGGCGCCGCCGTGCAGCGGGCCCCACAGCGCGTTGATGCCACCGGAAATCGACGTGAACAGGTTGGCCTGCGAGGACCCGACCAGGCGCACCGTCGACGTCGAGCAGTTCTGCTCGTGGTCGGCGTGCAGGATGAACAACATGTCCAGGGCACGCACGATCTCCGGGTCGACCTCGTAGGGCTCGGCGGGAAAACCGAACGTCATCCGCAGGAAGTTCTCGACCAGGGTCAGCGAGTTGTCCGGGTAGAGGAACGGCTGCCCCTCGGACTTCTTGTAGGCATACGCCGCAATGGTCGGCAGCTTCGCCAACAGCCGGATCGTGGACAACTCGACCTGCTGGGGATTGAACGGGTCCAGCGAATCCTGGTAGTAGGCGCTCAGCGCGTTGACGGCACTGGAGAGCACCGGCATCGGGTGGGCGTCGCGCGGGAATCCGTCGAAGAACCGCTTGAGGTCCTCGTGCAGCAGCGTGTGCCGCTGGATCTGCGTGGTGAACTTCTCCAGCTGCTCGGCGGTCGGCAATTCGCCGTAGATCAGCAGGTAGCTGACCTCGATGAAGTTCGACTTCTCGGCGAGCTGCTCGATCGGATAGCCGCGGTAGCGCAGGATGCCTGCGTCCCCGTCGATGTAGGTGATCGCGCTCTTGGTGGACGCGGTGTTGACGAAGCCGCCGTCGAACGTGGTGTAGCCGGACTTTGCCAGCAACGAACCGAGCGCGATGCCGTCCGCGCCTTCGGTGGCTTTGACGATGTCGAGTTCCAGCTCGCCACCGGGATAGGACAGCGTGGCGTGCTCTTTCCCGGCTTCGGCGTGATCGGCCACTGGGATCCCTTCGTGTCGGGGGGAATCGCGAGGTCTGACTACAGCTCTGATTAGAGAAGGTAGTCCCATTCGCACGGGCACGCCCGCGGGGGTCGCCGACTACGCGTCCCGCGGGCCTCAGACGGGTTGCCCGACTCCCGCGAACTCAACCATGAAGTCTGCGTAGACCGACTCGAACGCGGCGATGGCGTCGTCCACCCCCACGTCGGCGAGCGTCGACGGGTGCTGGGCGAGCTCGTGCAGTGCGGTCATCAGGACGCCGCCGAACACCGCCGACATGAGTTTGACCCGCCGGTCATCGACGGACACCCCCATCCGGTCGGCCATCGCGACATCCACCGGACTGGCCCGGAACTCGATTGCGGCTTGCTGCAGCGTCCCCGAGGACACCACGATCCGCAGGATCTGCATGAACCGGTATGACGAGAGTGCCCCTGCCGGCGCCAGCTTGGTGCTCTGCGCCATGCCGATGTAGGCCTGTCGCAGCGCCTCGAAGTGACCGATCTCCAGGGGCTGGCTGATCAGTTCTGCGGCGACCCTGTCGAGCACTTCGTCGATCAGCGCGAGGGCGATCGCGTCCTTGGTCGCGAAGTACCGGCTGAACGTGCGGGGCGAGACGTCCGCGGTCGCGGCGATCTGGTCGACGGTCGTCCTGTCGAAGCCCTGCCTGTCACACAGCGCGACGGCCGCGTCGATCAGAGTGGCCCGGGTGCGGCGCTTCTTGCGCTCGCGCAGCCCGAGCACGGGCTCCCCCCTGACTTCACCCACGGGGCTCGATGCTAGTCGGCCGGCGGCCGTCGCGAGGGGGTTCTGACATGCAGCTATCTCACCGGACCCCGGACACTCGGTAGCGCACGAACGCGGGCACCGCTAGCGCTGCGAGCACCACACCGACCACGACGAGCATCCCACCGCCCGCCGCCGCCACGGTCGTGCCGACGGCGGCAGCCACCGCGCCGTGCGCGGCGTCGGCGAATCGGGGACCGCCGGCGACGACCACGGTGAACACGCCCTGCAGGCGGCCGCGCAGCTCGTCGGACGCCGCTTCCTGCAGGATCGTCGACCGGAAGGCGGCCGAGACCATGTCGGCCGCACCCCCGAACGCCAGGCAGCCCAGGGCGATCCACAGCATCAGGCCCGCCGTTCCGTTGGCCGCCCCGGCTGCCAGTCCGAACCCCACCATCGCCAACCCCCACGCCACGATCGCGCCCACGACCGCCAGGCCCTGCCGGCGCACCCGGGGCAGCCAGCCTGAGAACACGCCGCCGGCGACAGCACCTGCCGACATCGCGGCCGCCAGCAGAGCCATCGTGGTGCCGCCCTCGACGGGACCGCCGAAGCTCTCGTGGGCCATCTGCGGGAACAGCGCCCGCGGCATGCCGAAGATCATCGCGATCAGGTCGACCACGAATGACATCAGCACCACGCGGTTACCCGCGAGGTAGCGGAAGCCGTCGAGCACCGCGGCCAGACCGTAGCCGGGTGCGCCCTCCCCCGTCACCGACGGCGGCATCGGAGCCAACCTGATGGTCGCCCACACCGCGGCCAGGCAGGTCAATGCATCGATGAGGTAGAGCGCCGACAGGTCGATCCAGTGCAGCAGTACGCCGGCCAACAACGGCCCGGCGATCGCGCCGAACTGCATGACAGTCATGTTCAGCGCGTTCGCCGCGGGTAACTGCCCAGTGGGCAGCATCCGCGGGATCGCTGCCGAACGTGTCGGGGAGTTCACCGCGAAGAACGCCTGCTGTACGGACAGCAGGCTGAGCACCACCCAGACGTTATTGATCGCGAGCGCCGCCTGCAGCCACAGAAGAACCGACGACACCGTCAGTCCGCACGAGGTGATGATCAGCAGTACCCGGCGGTCCATGGCATCAGCCCACGCACCACCCCACAGCCCGAAGACCACCAGCGGAACCAGCGCGAACAGACCGGCCAGCCCGACGTAGAGCGAGTTCTGGGTGAGGGCGTAGAGCTGGACGGGGACGGCGAAAATCGTCAGGTTCGCGCCGATCACGGTGACGATGCCGGCCGACCAGAGCCGCCGGAAGTCCGGCGTCTGCAGCGGCGTGGTGTCGGCGAAGAGCCGCCCCACTACGGCTGGAGGCGTTCGACGCGGCCCTCGCGGACGCGAATCCTGTTGTGCAGCCGGTTTTCCCGACCCTGCCAGAATTCGACCTCATCGGGCGCGATCAGGTAGCCGCCCCAGTGCGGCGGAACGGGAACCGTCTCGGTGTCGGCGAACCGTTCGGTGACCTCGGCGAGCTGGCGACGCAGCGCCTCGCGCGAGTCGATCGGCGTGCTCTGCGCCGACGCCCACGCCCCCAGCTGCGAACCGCGTGGGCGTTCCGCCCAGTAGGCGGCGGTCTCGGCGTCGGAGACCTTGGTCACCGCGCCGCGGACGTGGACCTGCCGGCTGAGCGGATACCAGGGGAAGGTCGCCGACGCGTACGGCTGGGCGGCGAGCTGCTCGCCCTTGGCCGAGGCGTAGTTGGTGTAGAAGGTGAGGCCCGATTCGGTCACGCTTTTGCACAACACGGTGCGGGTGACGGGTCTTCCCGCGGCGTCGACCGTCGCGACCACCATCGCGTTCGGCTCGGGGACCCCGGCCTGCTCGGCCTCTCGTAACCAGCTGGTCAGCAGGGCCAGCCACCCTCCGTCGAGCCAGTCCGCATCGAGGTCGGCGCTGCCGTCCTTCTCCACCGATCCGTACTCCACCCGCATGCGCGCGAGGTGATCAGAAGTGCTCACGCGATCACGCTACGCCCGACGCTCGGCTGCCGATTGCGCCCACCGGGAGTGATGCGAGAATCACGCCCATGACTGCGGTGCCCAAGGATTTCGCCCCCGGACTGGCGGGTGTGGTGGCGTTCGAGACCGAGATCGCCGAACCGGACAAGGACGGCGGCGCGCTGCGCTACCGGGGCGTCGACATCGAGGACCTGGTCAGCAACGGGGTGACCTTCGGTGACGTCTGGGGTCTGCTGGTCGACGGCCGGTTCGGTCTGGGCCTGCCGCCCGCCGAACCGTTCCCACTTCCGGTGCACAGCGGCGACGTCCGTGTCGACGTGCAGGCCGGCCTGGCCATGCTGGCCCCGATCTGGGGGTTCTCCCCGCTGCTGGACATCGACGACCAGACCGCGCGCGACCAGTTGGCCCGGGCATCGGTGATGGGGTTGTCCTACGTCGCCCAATCCGCACGGGGCATCCACAAGCCGGCCGTCCCGCAACACGTCATCGACGAATGCCCCACGGTGACAGCGCGATTCATGACGCGATGGCAGGGTGAACCCGATCCGCAGCACATCGAGGCGATCGACGCGTACTGGGTCAGCGCCGCCGAACACGGAATGAACGCCTCGACGTTCACCGCGCGGGTCATCGCATCGACCGGCGCGGATGTCGCGGCCGCGCTGTCGGGGGCGATCGGGGCGATGAGCGGCCCTCTGCACGGTGGCGCACCGGCTCGGGTGATCCCGATGATCACCGAGGCCGAGCGCACCGGCGATGCCCGCGGCGTGATCACCGGCATCCTGGACCGCAAGGAGAAGCTGATGGGCTTCGGCCACCGGGTCTACCGGGCCGAGGATCCCCGGGCCCGTGTCCTGCGGGCCACCGCCAAGCGGCTCGCGGCACCGCGTTTCGAGGTCGCGGCGGCGCTGGAACAGGCCGCCCTGGCGGAGCTGCGCGAGCGCAGGCCCGACCGCGCGATCGAGACCAACGTCGAGTTCTGGGCGGCGGTGATCCTCGATTTCGCGCAGGTCCCGCCGACGATGATGCCGGCGATGTTCACGTGCGGGCGTACCGCCGGCTGGTGTGCCCACATCCTCGAGCAGAAGCGCCTCGGCAAACTGGTGCGGCCGTCGGCGATCTACGTCGGCCCGGCACCGCGCAGCCTCGAGTCGGTCGACGGCTGGGACTCGATGTCCCGGCGATGACCACCGAACGGACCGTCTTCGCCGCGGCCGCGCGGTATTTCGCGACGCTGGTACGGCAGGTCCCCGCGGACCGCTGGGAGGACCCGGGCCTGGGTGACTGGACTGTGCGCGACCTGGTGGGGCACACCTCGCGATCGCTCATCACCGTCAGCACCTACCTACAGACCACCGCGGAACGCGAGGACGTCACCGAGCCGGCCGAGTACTACGTCCGCATCAGGGACTACGCGGCCGGCGCCGGCGCCGAGGCGATCGTCGAGCGCGGCCGCCAGGCGGGACGTGATCTCGGACCCGATCCCGTCGCCACGATCGACGGCTGGGTCGAACGGGTGCTCGGCGAGGTCGACGGTGCCGGGGATCCCCTGATCGAGGTGATCGGCGGGCTGGGTCTGCGGTTGAGCACCTACCTGCCGACCAGAACGTTCGAGATCGCCGTGCATGGCCTGGACATCGCCGCTGCGCTCGGACTCGCCGAGACTCCGCCCACCGCGGTGCAGGCGGAGGCGGCGGCGCTGGCCGGCCGGATCGGGGCGCATCTGGGGCAGGGGCCGGCGGTGCTGCTGGCGCTGACCGGGCGCGCCGCACTGCCCGGGGGATTCTCCGTCGTCTGAGGCGATGAGTTCTGGGGCCGGGTCCAGTCAGTATCGCCAGCCATCCGATCACCAGAGAAGGAGACACCCTTGACTTCCGAAAAGGCCCTCGACAACACCCCGATGCTCGTCCCCCACCTCGTCGTCGACGACGCGGCCGCCGCGCTCGATTTCTATGCCAGAGCGTTCGGCGCAGAAGAGATAGTTCGACTGCCCGGCCCTGACGGCAAACTCATGCACGCGTGCATGCGCATTCACGGTTCGATGGTGTTCCTCAACGACGATTTCCCCGAGTACAACGACGGCGTCTCGACCACCCCGACCGCTCTGGGCGGCACACCGGTGACGCTGCACCTGCACGGCGCGGACGTCGACGGCCGATTCCAGCGCGCGCTCGACGCCGGAGCCGTTGTGGTCAATCCGCTCGAAGACCAGTTCTGGGGTGACCGCTACGGGGTGGTGCGCGATCCGTTCGGCCATCACTGGGCGCTCGCCGAGTCCGTGCGGGAGGTCGACGTCACCGAGATCGCCGAGCAGATGAGCAACACGGGATAGGCCTCTGGTGTGTTTGCCGGACTGGACAGCTTGGTCCGGCGATAATGACCGACGATGATCTGGCTGCTGCAGTTTCCACCTCCCGTTCTCGGCCTGATCTGGGTTGCGGTCATCGTGGGGCTCTCCGTCGGTGGGCTGGTGGTGTTCCGCAAGGCGGTGTCGCACACCCGGCTCGAGTCGGCGAACCCGGTGTCCAGCGCGGTCTTTCAGGTCGCCGGAGTGCTGTATGCGGTGCTGGTCGCGTTCGTCGTCGTGGTGGTGTGGGAGCAGTTCGGCGACGCGGAGGACGCCAGCAGCAAGGAGGCCTCCGCGGTCTCCGATCTGCTGCGCGACTCGGCCGCCCTGCCCGCCGCTTACCGGACTGAAGTGCAGCAGAGTCTGCTCGCCTATTCGCGGGATGTGATCGACCATGAATTTCCGCGGATGCGGCATGGCGAGACGATCACCGAACAGTCGGACGCGCTGAACAACGTGTGGCAGGCCTACCTGAAGGTGCAACCCGAATCCCGCAACGAGATCGCGTTTTTCGATCACGCGATCGTGCGCCTCAACGATCTCAGCGCCAACCGGAAGTTGCGGGTTTCCACGGGCGACGCCTCCGTGCCGGGCGAGTTGTGGGTGCTGCTGATCGGCGGCGGCGCGGTGCTGATGGCCTTCACCTACCTGTTCGGCACCCGGGACCTGCTGGTGCACGGACTGGCCGTCGGGTTGACGGCATCGTTGCTCGCCTTCGTCATGTACTTGATCTTCGCGTTGGAGCATCCGTTCGTCGGCGCGCTGTCGGTGCAGCCCACCCCGTTTGTCAATGCGCTGACGGAGTGGAACAGCTAACGCAGCAGGCCGGCCAACAATCGACGGTGCACCGGCTCGGCCGGCGCCTCACCCGCGACGCGCACCATCTCCTCGACGGAGGTGAACTTCACGCGAGGACGCCGGCCCTCGCCGCGGGCCACCTCGGCGGCGTCGATCGCCCGCCATCCGGCGGCATCGACAACGGCGGGCTGCCTGCCGCGCACGAACCGGTCCAACGCCGACGGCCGGTGGCTGGGCGTCGCGAGCAGCCCGGCGTTGTAGTCGGTGACCAAGGCGTGCACGGTCTGCGCCGCGCACGACTTGTTGGTGCCGATGAAGCCGGTGGGCCCGCGCTTGATCCAGCCGGCGACGTAGCTACCACGCACCGCTGCATCACCGTCGAGAACCCGGCCACCGTCATTGGGGACGATGCCGGCGGCATCGTCGAACGGGAGTCCCCGAATCGGCATGCCGCGGTAGCCGATCGACGTCAACACCGCACCCGCCTCGAGCGCGACGACCTCGTCGGTGCCGGTCACCTGGAACTCCATTCCGGTCACGCGGTCGGGTCCCAGCACGCGCCGCGGGGTCAGCTGGTAGGCCAACCGGATTCGCGCGCGGGTGACCGGTGCGGTGCTGTCGCCGAGCTTGGTGAGGATCTCCAGCTTTCGGCGAGTCAGATCGTCGGTCGCCTCAGCGAGGTCCTCCCGCACCCGTTGATGGTCGGCTGCGTCGAGCACCACCTCGCACGTCGAGGTCAGTCCGATCAGTTCGGGCAGGGTGAACGCCGACGCCGCGGGCCCGCGCCGCGCGACGATCACGACCTCGCGGATCTGCGACTCGCGCAGCGCCGTCAACGCGTGATCGGCGATGTCAGTGCGCGCCAACGCATCCGGGTCCGCCGTCAGGATGCGTGCCACATCCAGGGCGACGTTGCCGTTGCCGACGACGATCACCTGCTCACCGCTGAGATCGACCGAGAGGTCGGCAAAGTCGGGATGGCCGTTGTACCAGGCGACGAACTCGGTGGCGGTGCCCGCGCCGGGCAGGTCCATCCCGTCCACCTCGAGGCGTTTGTCGGTGGGGGCGCCGACGGCGTAGAGCACTGCGTGGTGATGCTCGAGCAGTTCGTCATGCGTCAGGTCCGATCCCACCTCGACGTTGAGGTAGAACCGGAAGTCGCGGCGGGCGGCGATCTTGTCGAACAGCGCCGTCACCCGTTTGGTCGCCTGATGGTCGGGTGCCACCCCGGCGCGTGCCAAACCGTATGGCGTCGGCAGCTTTTCGAAGACGTTGACCCGCACACCCGACTGCGTGAGCAACTCGTCGGCGGCATACATCGCCGCCGGCCCGGACCCGACGATCGCCACCCGCAACGGGTCGCCGCCGCGGGTATGCACCTCTGGAGCCTCTGGCACGGGGGCGAGCTTGGACGTCGGCGGCAGCTTGCCCTCTCGCTTGGGGTAGAACCCCGCGTTGATCTCGACGAACGGGAGCTGATCGGCTGACAGCCGGCTGTCCGGGGCGATCGCCCCGACGGGGCACGCCGACACGCACGCGCCGCAATCGACACAGGCCACCGGATCGATGTGGAGCATCTCCGCGGTCGCGAAGCCCGGTTCATCCGGTGACGGATGAATGCAGTTGACCGGGCAGGCGTAGACACAGGACCCGTCGCTGCAACACGACTGGGTGATCACATGGGGCATGTGGCTAGGCGACCGACGCGAGGTGCTCGCGCTGCGGCTCGCTGCGATACCGGCTGGGCCGTCCGCCGATCCGGCAGATGCGCCACATGAGCTTCGCGAACGGATTCATCAGCCCGGTGTCGTGGGCCAGCATCCGCACATCGCCGAACATGTCCCGAAGCATCTGCCTCGACTCCGGCGACTTGAAGAAGATCTCCTTGCGCACCGAGCGCGGGATGTCGAACTCCTTCCAGAACGCGCGCGGCGGCACGATGATCGCCGAGCACAGCACACGCATCACCACGGGAACGTAGAGCGAGAGCCAGAACCTCTTGCGGCGCGGCAGATCCGGCACCCGCTTGCGCAGGTACTCGTGCGCGAACGAGATGTGCCGGGCCTCCTCGGCGACGTGAATCGCCATGACGCGCTCCATGATCGGATGCAACGCCTTCCCCTCGCGCAGCACGTTCTTCTGCGTGTGGTCGATGGGCTCCTCGCCGGCCAGGATGCCGAACCAGAACGGGATCGGCAGCGGACCCGCGACGAGCGGGATCACGGGCTGGATCCACTTGAGCAGCTTCGGCATGCCCGGCACGTCGGCGCCGATGCGGTTGACCATCTCCTGGAACATCAGGGTGTGGTTGCACTCTTCGACCGCCTCGTGGAGGCAGTAGCGGTACTCGGGCGATCCGTTGGGGGTCCAGAACGCGTACTCCATCAGGCCACGGATCAGGATCGACTCGAAGTGCAGGCCGACCTTGGCGACGTTGGCCTGGCGCCACATACCGATCTCGATCTGCCGCTCCTTGGGCTGCGAGCGGTACCACTCATGCTTACCGATCGGGTCGGTGGCGGGCAGAATCCAGCGCTCGTCGTTCGGCGTCACAGCGAACTCGGGCGAGTCCCACTCGATGTCTGTGTAGGGGTTGAAGTTGCGCCGCACCGAGCCCTCCGACAGCGTTTGCAGCGTGTTGACGTACTCGACGTCGTCGAAGACGTCCATGTTCCTGCGCCAACGCCGGACCAGTTTCGTGCGTGCTTCCTTGACAGCCATCGGGAGCCTCCATCCCTCGCATGAGGTTTACATTCGTATGCCCGTTGTCCAGTAACAGTACCCGCGGTCCCAGCAATTGAACAGGGCGATTCCCTGAGTGTGCGCTGAGCACGTAATCCCCGTCACACGTGATGCAGATCACGCACGCGTCGATCGGCACAGGCGGATTCCCACCGGATTAGAGGCCTGCACCTACCCGGTTCTACGCTTGCTCCATGGCTGCGGACCTGACGATTCCCGACGACCTCAAGCCGCGCGATGGACGGTTCGGCTGCGGGCCGTCCAAGGTGCGCCCCGAACAACTCACCGCCCTGGCCGACGCCGGGCACCTGTTCGGTACCTCACATCGACAGGCCCCGGTGAAGAACCTGGTCGGCCGTGTCCGTGACGGACTGCGCGAGCTGTTCTCGTTGCCCGACGGGTACGAGGTGATCCTCGGCAACGGCGGCTCCACCGCGTTCTGGGATGCCGCCGCGTTCGGGCTCGTCGACAAGCGATCGCTGCATCTGACCTACGGCGAGTTCAGCGCGAAGTTCGCCTCCGCGGTGGCCAAGAACCCGTTCGTCGGGGACCCGGTGGTGATCAAGGCCGACGCCGGGAGTGCACCGGCGCCGACCACCGACCCCTCCGTCGACGTCATCGCCTGGGCACACAACGAGACCTCTACCGGCGTCGCCGTCGGAGTGCAGCGTCCCGACGGTGCGGGTGATGCCTTGATCGTCATCGACGCCACCTCGGCGGCCGGCGGTCTGCCTGTCGACATCACCGCCGCCGACACCTACTACTTCGCCCCGCAGAAGAACTTCGCGGGCGACGGCGGCCTGTGGATCGCGCTGATGTCGCCGGCCGCGCTGGCCCGTGTCGAGGCCGTTGCCGCCTCCGGCCGCTGGGTGCCCGAATTCCTGTCGCTGCCCATTGCGATCGAGAACAGCGTCAAGAACCAGACCTACAACACGCCTGCGATCGGCACGCTGGTGCTGCTCGCCGAACAGATTGACTGGCTTCTCGGCAACGGCGGGCTGGACTGGGCGACCAAGCGCACCGCGGACTCGTCGTCGCGGCTGTATTCCTGGGCCGAGGCCTCGTCGTTCGCCACCCCGTTCGTCGCCGACCCGGCGCTGCGCTCGGCCGTCGTCGGCACGGTCGACTTCGCCGACGAGGTCGACGCCGCGGCCGTGGCCAAGACCCTGCGCGCGAACGGCATCGTCGACACCGAGCCGTACCGCAAGCTCGGCCGCAACCAGCTGCGAGTCGGCATGTTCCCAGCGGTGGACCCCGACGACGTGAGCGCGCTGACGGCGTGCGTCGATTGGGTGGTGCAGCGGTTGTAGCGACTGCCGCGTGTCACCGCGGTAACGAGGAGATAACGCAGTAGGGTGACCGCGTATCGGGCTCGGCGCAGCCCGAGAGGAGGTCGCCATGCGGGAACTGAAGGTCGTCGGACTCGAAGTCAACGGCACACGGATCATCTGCGAGACCGACGACTCCGGCGAGAAATTCGTGCTGCGCTCCGATGAGCGACTCAAGGCCGCTGTGCGCGGCGACCGGGCCGGCTCCAACCAGACCACGATCGATGTCGAGGTGCCGAACGTGCTGCGCCCCCGGGAAATTCAAGCCAAGATCCGCGCCGGGGCCTCGGTCGAGCAGGTTGCCGCCGCTGCGGGCGTCGACATCGCGCGAGTGGAGCGATTCGCCCACCCCGTGCTGCTGGAGCGCTCCCGCGCCGCAGAGCTGGCCACCGCTGCGCACCCCGTGCTCTCCGACGGTCCCTCCGTCCTCACGCTGCTGGAGACGGTCACCACGGCGCTGATCGCGCGCGGGCTCGACCCCGATGCCACCGAGTGGGATGCCTGGCGCAACGAGGACGGCCGCTGGACGGTGCAGATGGCGTGGAAGGCCGGCATGTCCGACAACGTCGCGCACTTCCGCTACGCGCCAGGAGCGCACGGCGGCACCGTGACCGCGTTCGACGATTCGGCGTACCAGTTGATCGATCCCTCGTACGCGCGGCCGCTGCGGCCTCTGGCCCCGGTCGCGCAGCTCGCTCTCGAAGACCCCGAGCCGGTGGCTCCCGCCCCCGCCCCTGCGCCCGCCCCGGCGGCGACGGTCGATGAGACGCCCGCCTCTACGCCGACGCCGGAAGCGAAGCCGACGCGCGCGAAGAAGGGCCGGCCGACGGTGCCGGCGTGGGAAGACGTGTTGCTAGGCGTACGTTCCAGCGGCGGCCAGCGCTAACAGACCGATCCACGCGACGGCCACACCGACGCCGGCGCCGAGCACGAACCACCGCCACACCGGCGCCCTGCGCCACCCCCACACGGTCGGGGCGAGCCCGCCCACAGCGACGAGATTCAAGCCAACCGCCAGAAGAGTGTTCACCCGCAGCAACCCAATGCTCAACACGATGATCGCCGTCGCGAGCACGGCGGCGACGAACGCGGCCACGGTCAGCCCGGTACCCCACGGGGTGGGCTCGTCGGGACTCACCGCGCGAGCCTATCCCGCTCGTAGAACGCCAACGCCGCTGCTGTGGCGACGTTGAGCGAATCGGTGCCCCGCGACATCGGGATTCGCGCGCGCACGTCGCAGGCACGCATCGTGTGCTCGGCCAGGCCCGGCCCCTCGGCACCGACCAGGATCGCCACGCGCTCGCCGACCAGTCCGTCCATCGCCTCGGCCAGCCGCTGCGCGCCGGCATCCGGAGTCATGGCCAGCAGATGAAAACCGCTGTCGCGCAAGCCAAGCAGATCGCCGGGCCAATTCTGTGCCCGCGCGAACGGGACCAGAAGGGCGTGGCCCATCGACACCCGCACCGCGCGACGGTACAGCGGATCAGCGCACCCGGCACCGAAGATGACGGCGCCGACCCCCAGACCCGCGGCGTTGCGAAAGATGGAGCCGAGATTCTCGTGGTCGTTGACACCCTCGAGCACCGCGATCGTCGAGACGCCGTCGAGCACCTCGGGCACCGTGAGCTCCGCGGCTCGCGACGCCGAGGCCAGCACACCGCGATTGAGGTGGAACCCGATCACCTCGGCCATCACCTCCGCGCTCGCGCGGTAATACGGTGCCGCGACGTCGTCGAGGTCGGTCCCGAGTTCGGTCAACCGCCGGTCGGTGCCCAGCAGCGCGCGCGGCCGGAACCGAGACGCCAGCATGCGCTGCACCACCAGCACGCCCTCGGCGATGACGAGCCCCTTGCCGCTGGGGAGATCGGGTCGCCGGTCGACGCTGTTGAGGTCGCGGAAGTCGTCGAGACGTGGGTCGGCGGGGTCGTCGACGTCGATCACGAGCGCGGGCACGGCGATCGACCTTACCGACAGGTGATCGATTACCTTGGGTCTCGATGACGACCACGCCGCCCGAACCGCCACCGCTGCCGCGCGCGCTGCTCTCCCCGTGGCCGGTGATCGTGGTGATCACCTGCGGATGGCTGATGGCGACACTGCTGGCGTTCACCGTGGATGCCTGGGCGTCGTGGCGGCCCGTCAGCCTGGCCGGGCTTGGGGTGGGCGTTCTTGGCACCTCGATCTTTCTGTGGCAACGTCACGCCGTGCGCCGCGGATCCCGCGGTGCGCAGAGCGGTTTGGACTGACTAGAGGAGAACCACGTCATGGCGGCGCCAATTCTGCAAGTACAGATCGACATCAACGCACCGGTTTCGACGGTGTGGAAGCTGGTCTCGGATCTGGACCGGATGCCGCAGTGGAGCCCGCAGTGCCGGTGGATGAAAGCGATCGGGGGCGTGCGCCAGGGGGCGCGCACCATCAACCTGAACCGTCGCGGAAAGTTGTTCTGGCCCACCACATGTCGGATCACCGAGTTCGTGCCCGAAAAGAAGCTGGCGTTCCGCGTGAACGAGAACAACACCGTGTGGAGCTACGAACTCGAGCCCACCGAGGCCGGCACCCGGCTGGTGGAGACCCGCAACGCCGAGAACGGCACCACCGCGACCTCGACCTTTCTGGTCGGCAAATTCATGGGCGGCGTGCCGAGCTTCGAGAAGGAACTCGTCGAGGGCATGAATGCCTCGCTGACCCGTATCAAGGTTGCTGCCGAGAGCTGAGAGCTAGGAGCGCCCCTCGGTAGGCTCCACCAGATCCAGCACACCGTCGTCGTACGGGTCGTACTGGGGCGAACCCGCCCCCTGCGGCGGCGGCGTGTCGGAATGGGCGCCGCAGCCGTATTCGGCATCGACCACATGCCCGTCGGCGGCGTATTCGTTGGCACACACCCCGAACATGACGCCGAGCGCCCCGCCCAGCGGAACGTAGAACCCGCAGTCCCGGCACATCCGGCGGGTGGCGCGTGCCATCGCGGAGCCGGGGCCGTGGTCGCCGTCGTGCCAGCGCTGTGCGGCGTCCTGACGCCCCAACAGGCTCAGCACCTGACGCCGGCCGAGCCCGACTTCGACCGCCACTTCGTCGATCTGCGGGTCACCGGTGGCCATGAATCCCGGTACAAGGCGCGGATCGTCGGCCGGCGGAGCCAGCAGGTCGCCGGGCCCGAGATCGCCGGCACGCACCCGCTCCTCCCACGGCACCCACTCGGGGGCGAGTAACGCCGAGGGGCCGGGGACCAGGACGACCTCGCTGATGGTGGCATGCGTGGCGCCCGGCCAGGCCGCCACCACGACCGCCCACTGCCAGCCGCGGTATCCGGGCAGCTCCGCGACGAACCGGTGGGTCGCCGAGGACGGATCTTCGACCGCCGCGCCCAGGTACTCGCCGATCGTGCCGGCGCCGCTGAACTCCGCGATCGCCGAGCGAGCGTCGTCGACGGCGCCGAGCAGCATCGCTTCCAGCTCGGCCGGCATCGGCTCGGCTTCCACCTTCGCGGTCGGCTCGGCCACCTCCGCGGTCGGCTCGGCCACCTCCGCGGTCGGCTCGGCGGCCCCCGCGGTCGGCTCGGCGGCCTCCGCGGTCGGCTCGGCGGCCTCCGCGGTCGGCTCGGCCTCGTTCGACGAGGGATCGGTCACGCTGTCCATCGGTGTTCATCTTGCCCGACCGAGTCGGCAGCTAGCCACACCGGTTGGCTGCACGTCCCCTGTCGGCTCCATGGGGGAGAATCGAGCGCGTGACAGGAGCGCGGCGCGACCACCAGGACCCCGCGGGTCCGACCGGCGGACGCTACTACCCGCCGCGTCCGCCCGCCGGGGAGCATCCGGGGATGGCCAACTACCCCAGCGACCCGGTGTCCGCCACCGGCAGGCGCACCGCCTCGGCCACCCATGCCAGCGGCAACCGGTGGCTGCCGCCGCTGGACGAGCACGACCGTCGTCGCAGCCATGACCGATTCGACACGGCCGATCGGTCCGTCGGCGCAGAAAAGGTGACGGTGACCCGCGCAGCGGCGCAGCGCAGCCGCGAGATGGGCTCGAAGATGTACGGCCTGGTGCATCGGGCAGCCACCGCCGACGGCGCAGACAAGTCCGGTCTGACCGCGCTGACGTGGCCGGTGGTGGCCAACTTCGCGCTCGACGCCGCGATGGCCGTCGCCTTGGCCAACACGCTGTTCTTCGCCGCTGCCACCGGCGAGAGCAAGAGCCGCGTGGCGCTGTACCTGTTGATCACGATCGCCCCGTTCGCGGTCATCGCACCGCTCATCGGCCCGGCGCTCGACCGTCTGCAGCACGGCCGCCGCGTCGCGCTCGCGGCGTCGTTCGGGTTGCGCACGGTGCTCGCGGTCATCCTCATCGCGAACTTCGACAGCGCGACCGGAAGCTTCCCGTCCTGGGTGCTGTATCCGTGCGCGCTGGGGATGATGGTGCTGTCCAAGTCGTTCTCGGTGCTGCGCAGCGCAGTGACCCCGCGAGTGCTGCCGCCGACCATCGACCTGGTGCGGGTCAACTCCCGGCTGACGATGTTCGGTCTGCTCGGCGGCACGATGGTCGGCGGCGGCATCGCGGCCGCCGCCGAGTGGGGATTCCAGCTGTTCGCGATGCCCGGCGCGCTCTATGTGGTGGTGGCGGTGTCGATGGCCGGCGCGGTGCTGGCGATGCGGATACCGAAGTGGGTCGAGGTCACCGAGGGTGAGGTCCCGGCGACGCTGAGCTACCACGATCGCACCACCGAACTGCGCCGCGAACCCAGGGCCGCTAGAGCACGACAGCCGTTGGGCCGCAACATCATCGCCGCACTGTGGGGCAACTGCACGATCAAGGTGATGGTCGGTTTCCTGTTCCTCTACCCCGCCTTCGTCGCCAAGGCCCACGATGCCAGCGGTTGGGAGCAGCTGCGCATCCTGGGGCTGATCGGCGCCGCCGCCGCCGTCGGCAACTTCATCGGGAACTTCACCGCGGCCCGGCTCAAGCTCGGCCATCCCGCGCAGCTGGTGGTCCGCTGCGCGATCGGCGTGACAGCGATGTCGCTGGCCACCGCACTGACCGGCAACCTGCTGGTCGCGGCCGCCACCACGCTGGTCACCTCGGGTGCCAGTGCCATCGCCAAGGCCTCGCTGGACGCCTCCCTGCAGGACGATCTGCCCGAGGAGTCACGCGCCTCGGCGTTCGGCCGCTCGGAGTCGCTGCTGCAGCTGGCATGGGTGGTGGGCGGTGCGACGGGCGTGCTGATCTACACCGAGCTGTATGCAGGCTTCACCACGATCACCGCTCTGCTGATCCTGGGCCTGGCCCAGACAGTGTTCAGCTACCGCGGCGAATCCCTCGTGCCGGGCCTGGGCGGCAACCGACCCGTGCATGCCGCGGCGGAGGGCGTGCGCGCCGAACCGGCGGTGACCGGCGAGTGAAACGAGTCGTCGCCGTTCTCGTGGCCGTCGCGCTGCTGGCCTCTGTTGGCACCGCGGTGCTGGTGTGGCGGCTGTCGCGCGATGCCGGCCCGGACCTGCCGGAGATCTCCGCCTTTTCCGCCGGCCACCTGACCCGTGTCGGTCCGTACCGGTTCTGCCAGGTGCTCAACCCCACGGACTGCGTGGTGCCCGCCGACCAGGGCGAGCTGCCCGTGTCCGGCCGTCACCCGGTGCAGCTCTCCCTGCCGGCTGACATCGCCAAGGCACCGTGGGTGCTGCTGCGCGCCTACGAGGACGGCGACGTGGTCGAGGAGTTCCGGCCCGATGCCCGGCTGGCGGTGACGATCCCGACCGTCGACGCCCAGCGCGGCCGGCTGACCGGATTCGCCGTGCAGCTGCCGACCTTGGTGCGCGACCAGGACGGCAACGAGTTCCCCGTGCCGCACGCAGAATGGTCGGTCCGCACGCTCTGGAGCTGATCAGCCCGCTCCGTGGGCGGCCGGCACCTCTTCGCCGGCGCGAGGCGGACCCGGTGGGGTGCCGTCGCCGAAAGGCCTGCCGCCCAACGCTTCGCGGCCGTGCGGGGTGAGCCAGTTCGCCAGATCCGGCCCCTTCGGCACCACGCCGGTGGGGTTGATGTCGCTGTGCACGATGTAGTAGTGCTGCTTGATCTGCACGAAATCGATGGTGTCGCCGAAGCCCGGGGTCTGGAAGAGATCCCTTGCGTAAGCCCACAGCACCGGCATCTCCGACAGCTTGGCGCGGTTGGTCTTGAAGTGGCCGTGATACACCGGATCGAACCTCGCCAGCGTGGTGAACAACCGCACATCGGCCTCGGTGATGGTGTCTCCGACCAGATAACGCTGATCGGCCAGCCGGTCGGAGAGCCAGTCCAGCGCGGTGAACAGCCGGTCGTAGGCCCGCTCGTAGGCCCGTTGTGAACCGGCGAAACCGCACCGGTACACCCCGTTGTTGACCTCTGTGTAGATCCGCTCGGCCACCTCGTCGATCTCGGCGCGCAACGGCTCCGGATAGAGCTGCGGGGCGCCGTCGCGGTGATGGGCCGTCCACTCGGTCGACATGTCGAGCGTGATCTGGGCGAAGTCGTTGGTCACCACCTCACCGCTCGGCACGTCGACGATCGCGGGCACCGTGATGCCCTTGGGGTAGTCCGGGATCCGCTTGTTGTAGGCGTCGCGCAGGAAGTGGATGCCCAGCACGGGGTCCACACCGTCGGGGTCCAGGTCGAACGTCCAGCTGCGCTCGTCATGGGTCGGCCCGCAGAACCCGATCGACAACGCGTCCTCGAGCCCAAGCAGCCGGCGCACGATGATCGTCCGGTTCGCCCACGGACAGGCCCTGGCCACCACCAGTCGGTAGCGTCCGGCCTCCACCGGGTAGCCATCCCGACCATCAGCGGTGATGCGGGTGGTGATGTAGTCGGTGTCGCGATTGAAGTCGCCGCCGGAGCTCGACGGGTCGGCCACGTAGCTCATGACCTCAGTCTTACCCGGTTGGCCGGCGGACGACTCAGGCGTCGAGTTCGCGGGCGACGGCCTTGACGACCTCGGAGACGCGACGAGCCACCTTGCGATCCGGGTAGCGCCCCTTGCGCAGCTCCGGCTGCACCGCTCCCTCGAGAAGCGTGATCATGTCCTCGACCATGCCGTGCAGTTCGTCCGGGGTGTGCTTGTGCTCGGCAGTGGCCGCCTCCCGACGCGTCCGCGTCAGGCTCGGGGGCGGGTCGATCAGCTTGAGGCTCAACGCCTGCGGGCCGCGGCGGCCGGCGGCGACACCGAACTCGACGCGCTGCCCGGCCTTGAGACCCTCGACACCGGCGGGCAACGCCGAGGAACGCACGTACACGTCCTCGCCGTCTTCCTGGGAGAGGAACCCGAAGCCCTTCTCCGCGTCGTACCACTTCACCCGGCCGGTCGGCACTGGTCTCACCTGCTTGTCTGTCTGAGCCGATAGGTCTGCGCCCGCCGGGGTACAGACCGTCTACATAGAGGAAGCGCCCCGCCTGCGTCGGGACGCGTCGCAACGATCCTACTCGGACGTCGCCGCAGCCAGCACCCCCTTAACTCGGTAGGCTTGCCAGACCGCGGGAGGAAGAAGATGCGCCTGATCCTGAACGTCATCTGGTTGGTCTTCGGTGGCCTGTGGCTGGCGCTGGGCTATCTGCTCGCCGCGCTGATCTGTTTCGTGCTCATCATCACGATCCCGTTCGGGTTCGCGGCGCTGCGCATCGCGGTGTACGCGCTGTGGCCGTTCGGCCGCACGATCGTCGACAAGCCGGGCGTGCGTCCCGGTGCGCTGATCGGCAACATCATCTGGCTCCTCGTGGCCGGCATCTGGCTGGCGATCGGGCATGTGCTCACGGCCATCGCGATGGCCATCACCATCGTGGGCATCCCGCTTGCGCTGGCGAACCTGAAGCTGATCCCGGTGTCGCTGATGCCGCTCGGCAAGGAGATCGTGCCGGTGGACGGCTCCGGCATGCCCAGCTCGGCGGGCGGGTTCGTGCGATGACGGCCGTTGCCCTCGGTGTGCCCTCGGTCCGGCGGCTGCCGCACGGCGCTCCCGGTGACGGTCCGCTGGTCGACACCTTCGGCCGGGTGGCCACCGACCTACGGGTGTCGCTGACCGACCTGTGCAATCTTCGCTGCACGTACTGCATGCCCGCCGAGGGACTGGACTGGCTGCCCGCCGAGCAGAAGTTGAGCGTCGACGAGTTGGTCCGGCTGTTGACCCTGGCGGTCACCCGCCTCGGCGTCACCAGCGTGCGCTTCACCGGCGGCGAGCCGATGGTGGTTCCGCACCTCGAGGAGGTGATCGCGGCGACGGCAGCGTTGCGGCCCCGTCCGGAGATCACGCTGACCACCAACGGAATCGGGCTCGCCGCGCGCGCAACCGCGCTGCGGCAGGCGGGCCTGGACCGCATCAACGTCTCACTGGACACCGTCGACCCGCGACGCTTCGCGGCGATCACCCGGCGCGACCGGCTCGACGCGGTGCTGGCGGGCCTGCGCGCCGCGAAGGCCGCGGGGCTGGCCCCGGTCAAGGTCAATGCGGTCCTCGATCCGGCCAGCGGGCTGGACGACGCGATCGCGCTGCTGCACTTCTGTCTCGCGCAGGGTTACCAGCTGCGCATCATCGAACAGATGCCGCTCGACGCCGGGCATTCCTGGCAGCGCGAGAAGGCTCTGTCCGCCGGCGAGATCCTGGCCGCCCTGCGCCGGGAGTTCACGTTGACCCCGCACCCGGCTCCGCGCGGGTCCGCACCTGCCGAGCTGTGGCAGGTGCGTGACGGAGCTGGCGCCGACGCGTCAGTGCTCGGTGATGTCGGCGTCATCGCCTCGGTCTCGCAAGCGTTCTGCGCCAGCTGCGACCGCACCCGGCTGACCGCCGACGGGCAGGTGCGCAACTGCCTGTTCGCCCGCGACGAAACGGATCTGAGGGGTCTGCTGCGCTCCGGCGCCGATGACGACGCCGTGGAAGCCGCGTGGCGCGCCGCGATGTGGGGCAAGGCGGCTGGCCACGGCATCAACGATCCGGGATTCGTGCAACCGGACCGCCCGATGAGTGCGATCGGCGGCTGACCGGTGACGGTGACGGTGCGCTATTTCGCTGCGGCACGCGCGGCAGCCGGCGTGGAGCACGAGGCGATCGAGGTGGACGACGCCGCAACGGTGGCCGACCTCGTCGAGGTGCTGCGTGGCCGCGGTCCGGAATTGGAGCGCGTGCTGGCCCGGTGCTCGTATCTGCGGGACGGTATCGCGGTGCGCGACATCCGGACTCCGCTGGGCGAGGCTGAGACCATCGACGTGTTACCCCCGTTCGCCGGCGGGTGATTGACCGCTCCGCCGCGAATGTATTCCGTGATTTACGTCACATCACAGGATGATCACGGGATGGCTACGGCCAGGTAGCGACGCCCGGCACCTGCAGGAACAACGCGCCCGCCAGGCAATTTAGAGAATTTTTAGTATTTGCCGAGGTCGGCGACACGACGATGGCGACGAGGTGACGGGAATCTGGCGAGCCGTTACGGTTCTGAACCAGGCCGATCGCCCCCACTGGTCGGCCCGCCGCGAGACCAAATTGCGCCGAGCTCCATCCGTTGGTCCGCGGGGACGACGAGACCCACCTGGATGGAGGCGGGGGACCCACCGGTCCACCGAACAAGGACCAGGAGCCGATTTCGACTCCTAGGGGTGAAGCCGGCGTCGTTTCGACGCCGCCGGCCGGGCGACCTCTCCAGCCCGAACCCGACAGCTGACCTCGCAGGCGTATACGAGAGGACCACGCGCACCTATGAGTGGACGGCATCGCAAGCCCACGACTTCTTCTGTCAGCGTCGCCAAGATCGCCGTCACCGGCGCGGTCATCGGAGGCGGCAGCCTGGCTCTGGCGGGTACCGCCGGCGCGGCGACCGACAGCGAATGGGACAGAGTCGCCAGCTGCGAATCCGGCGGCAACTGGGCGATCAACACCGGCAATGGCTACCAGGGTGGCCTGCAGTTCTCCCCCGGCACCTGGTCGGGACACGGCGGTGGCGAGTTCGCGCCGGCCGCCCACCTGGCCACCAAGGACGAGCAGATCGCCGTTGCCGAGCGTGTGCTGGCGACGCAGGGTAAGGGCGCGTGGCCCACGTGCGGCGGGCCGCTCTCCGCCGCAACGCCGCGCAACGTCGTCAACGAGACCGCCAACGAGGCGCCTGCTCCGGCTGGCCCACTCGGCCTCCTGCCGCCCCCGCCGCCGGCCGACCCGATGGCCCCGCCGCCCCCGGCGCCGTTCGACGCGATGTCCGCCCCGGCGCCGATTCCGGCTCCGCCGGCCGACCCGATGGCCCCGCCGCCGCCCGCGCCGGCCCCCGTCGTCGCCGCACCGCTGGACGCCCCGCTGCCTCCCCCGGCCGACCCGATGGCCCCGCCGCCGCCCGCGCCGGCCCCGGTCGACGCCGCACCGCTGGACGCCCCGCTGCCTCCCCCGGCCGACCCGATGGCCCCGCCGCCGCCCGCGCCGGCCCCCGTCGACGCCGCACCGCTGGACGCCCCGCTGCCTCCCCCGGCCGACCCGATGGCCCCGCCGGTGGTCGACGTGGCCAACGTCGCACCGGTCGACGTCCCGCCCCCGGCCCAGCCGGTGGTCAACGCCGCCGATTGGGACGCCGCGCAGAACCCTGCACCGGCCGACCAGCCGCAGATGTGGGCCCTGCACCCGGGCGACCTGCCGCAGCAGCCCGCCCCGGCAGGCCCCGTTCCTGCGCCGGCGCCGGCGCCCGCACCCGTCGCGGCCCCCGCACCGGACCCGTTGGCTCCGCTCAACGCGATTCCCGTTCCCGCGCCGGCCTACGACATGGCCAACCAGGCCATCTCGGGCGATCTGCCGATGCCAGACGGGATGCCGCATCTGGCCAGCCCGCAGAATCTCCCGCCCGGCACCACGGCGGATCCCAACGCGGTCGCCGATCCGAGCCCGAACGTGACCTACCTCAAGGACATCTGGCACGCCATCCAGACCCAGGAGATCTCGGGCAAGGACGCGCTCCTCGCGCTCACGCAGCGGCCGCTCACCAGCGGTCCGGCCGCGCTCGAGCCGGTCGCTCCGGGTGCCCCGGTTCCGGGTGCGCCGGTCGATCCCGCTGCGCCGCCCGCCCCGGGTGCGCCGGTTCCGCCGGCTCCGGTCCTGCCGCCGGCCTGAGCTCCGCTAGGCGGAGTTGACCCACTCGTCGGTGCCGTCGACGAAGAACTGGTGCTTCCACACCGGTAGGGCTTCTTTGACGCGGTCGACCAGGCGAGCACACGTCTGGAACGCCGCGCCGCGATGATCGGCCGCGACGACAGCGATCAACGCTGCGTCGCCGATCTGCAGGTCACCGACCCGGTGGCTCACGGCAAGCGCCCGCACGCCGGGGGACTCAGCAGCCACCGCGGCGGCGACGTCGGCCAGCACCTGAGCCGCCGACGGATGCGCCGAGTACTCGAGCCGGGTCACCGATCGGCCGCCATCGTGGTTGCGCACCACCCCGGCGAACGACACCACTGCACCCGCGGCGTGGTGCGCGACGAGGGCCTCGTGCTCTGCTGCGTCGATCGGCTGCTCGGTCAGTTCTGCCCGCACGACATCGGTCATGGCCGGTGATCTCCGCCGCGCAGCTGGTCGAGCGCATGGTCGAGGATGTCGGCGAGGACCTCGAGGCCGTCCCGCACACCTCCGAGTGACCCAGGAAGGTTGACGACCAGTGTCCGCCCGGCGACCCCGCACACACCTCGTGACAGCACCGACGCCGGCACCTGCGGGAGACCCGATCGTCGGATCGCGTCCGCCAGTCCGGGCACCTCGTAATCGAGCAGTGCCGCGGTCTGCTGCGGTGTCGAGTCGGTCGGCGAGATGCCCGTGCCGCCGGAGGTGATGATCACGTCGGGAGCGGTGTGCAAACCGGCGCGCAGCGCCGCGCCGACGGGCTCACCGTCAGCGACCACCACGGGTGGCGGCGTGGCCACAGACCGCGTGTTGAGCCAATCGACGATCACCGGACCGCACCGGTCGACGTAGACGCCGGCGTGCGCACGCGTAGAGGCAATGACGACGAGCCCGGTGTGCGCGGCGGTCACCTCGACCATGAACCCGTCTTGCCGCCTTCCTTGTGCAGCACCCGGATGCCGTCGATGGACGCGGCGCGGTCGACGGCCTTGATCATGTCGTAGACCGTCAGGGCGGCGACGCTCACCGCGGTCAGCGCCTCCATCTCGACCCCGGTGCGATCGGTGGTACGCACCGTCGCGGTGATGCCGACCTCGTCACCGGCCACGTCGAAGTCGATGTCGACACCGGTGATCGCCAGCGGATGACACAGCGGGACCAGCTCACTCGTCCGCTTTGCCGCCAGGATGCCCGCCACGCGGGCAGTGGCCAGCGCATCACCTTTGGGCAGGCCTTGGGTACTGATGAGGTCGACGACGTCGGCACGGGTACGCACCGTGCCTGCAGCCACCGCGACGCGCTTCGTCACGTCCTTGGCGGTGACGTCGACCATGTGGGCGGCGCCGGTCTCGTCGAGATGCGAGAGGCGATCCGCCATCGCTACTTGTTGATGACGGTCGACGACTGGACGAAGGGCAGCTCTTCGGCCGGCAGCGGGAACGTGATGTCGCCGAACGGTGACAGTGCTCCAGTGCGGTCGGCGGCCAGCTCGCTGACGGCGTGGTCGTCGGCGTCGGTCGTGGGCCAGCCCGGATCGACGTATCGGTTCTTCTTGTCATCAGCCACGGAAGACATTGTGGCAGGCCCATCGCCGGCTGGCGAGGGTGGGAGGCTGCTTTACGCTGGTCAGGTGATCGCGAAGAGCCCCGGTGTGCCGTTGGGCGTGTGGTTGGCCGAACGCGACGACGAGGCACTGATCCGCCTGCTGCAGGCGCGGCCCGACCTGACCCAGCCGCCTCCGGGCACGATCGCGGCGCTCGCCGCTCGCGCCGCGGCCCGGCAGTCGGTCAAGGCAGCCACCGACGATCTCGACTTCCTGCACCTGACGGTGCTCGACGCGCTCCTGACTCTGCATGCAGAGACCACCGCTGCGACGTTCCCCGAACTGCTCGCGACCCTGGGTGAGCGAGCCGGCGAGGCAACAGTGCGCGCCGCCGTCGACGACCTGACCGAGCGGGCGCTGGTGTGGGGCGACACCGCCGACCCGGGCGCTCTGCGGGTCGTTGCCGAAGCGGCGAACGGGCTGCCCTGGTATCCGGGGCAGGCCACGCTCGAACCGCAGGCCCTCTCGGCCGCCGAGGTGACCGAGGCCCTCGACTCGCTCGACGATGCGGCGCGCGACCTCCTCGACAAGCTGCTCGATGGTTCACCGATCGGGCGGACCCGCGACGCGCTGCCCGACGCGCCCCCCGAGCGGCCCGTCCAGCGGCTGCTGCGTGCCGGGCTGCTGCGCCGCCTCGACGACGACACCGTGATCCTTCCTCGGCTGGTGGGGCAGGTGCTGCGCGGAGAGACGCCGGGGCCGGTGAGTCTCACCGAGCCTGACCCGACGGTGACGACGACGGCTACCGCCGACGTCGACGCCGTCGCGGCCGGCGCCGCGCTCGACCTACTCCGTGAAGTCGATCTGGTGCTCGAAAACCTCAGCGCCACACCGGTGCCGGAGCTGCGCAGCGGAGGCCTCGGGGTGCGCGAGGTCAAGCGATTGACCAAGGCCACGGGTATCGAGGAGCGGCGATTGGGCCTGATCCTCGAGATCGCGCTGGCCGCCGGTCTGATCGCTGCGGGCGTTCCCGAACCTGAACCCCACGACACCGGGTCCTACTGGGCTCCGACGGTGGCCGCGGATCGGTTCATCGAATCACCCACCGCCGTCAAGTGGCACCTGCTGACGTCGGCCTGGCTGGACTTGCCCGGCCGTCCCAGCCTGGTCGGAATGCGCGGACCTGACGGCAAACCTTATGCGGCACTGTCTGATTCGTTGTTCTCGACGGCCGCCCCGCTGGATCGCAGGCTGCTGTTGGGGATGCTGGCACAGTTGCCGCCGGGAACTGGCGTCGATGCGGCGAGCGCGTCACGGGCCATGGTGTGGCAGCGGCCCCGCTGGTCGGCTCGTCTGCAGCCCGACCCGGTGGCGGATCTGCTGACCGAGGCGCATGCCGTCGGCGCCGTGGGCCGGGGGGCGTTGGCCAGCCCGATGCGCCGATTGCTGACCGGCGACGAGGACCAGTCGGTCATCGCGGCGATGGAGAAGGCGCTGCCCGCGCCGATCGACCATTTCCTCGTGCAAGCAGACCTGACGGTCATCGTGCCGGGCCCGCTGGAGCGAGGCCTGGCCGAAGATCTGGGGGCTGTCGCCACCGTCGAGTCGGCCGGTGCGGCAATGGTGTATCGCATCGACGAGGCGTCGGTCCGTCGGGCGCTCGACACCGGGAAGACCGCGGGTGAACTGCACGCGCTGTTCGCACGCCATTCGAGAACACCTGTCCCCCAGGCACTCACCTATCTGATCGACGACGTCGCACGACGGCACGGTCAGCTGCGGGTGGGCATGGCGACGTCGTTCGTGCGCTGCGAGGACGCCACACTGCTCGCCGCCGCCGTTGCCGCGCCCGCCACCGAAGCCGTCGAGATGCGCCTTCTCGCACCGACTGTCGCGGTGTCTCAGGCGCCGATCGCCGAGGTGCTCTCCGCGCTGCGCAGCGCTGGCTTCGCCCCGGCCGCCGAAGACTCCACCGGAGCGATCGTCGATCTGCGCAGCCGCGGTTCCCGTGTGCCGGCACTGGGTCGGCGTCGCACCTATCGCCCCGGCGCCACCCCGACCGATCAGACGTTGGCCGCGATCGTCGCTGTGCTGCGCAAAGTCGCCGCCACGCCGTCCTCGGGCCTGCGGCTCGATCCGGCAGTCGCGATCTCCGAACTCCAGCACGCTGCGCACCACCAGGAGTCTGTGGTGATCGGCTACGTCGACCCTGCCGGTGTAGCAAGCCAACGCGTCGTCGCTCCGATCAACGTCCGCGGCGGACAGCTCACCGCATATGACCCCGCCTCTGGGCGGGTGCGCGAATTCGCGATCCACCGCGTGACGTCGGTGGTGTCGGCAGACCCGGGCTAGATCAGCGACACTGTGGTCAGCACGAGCCCGGCGATCAGCGCCGAGAGGTTCGAGTCATCCACCACATTCACCGAGATCGTGCGGGTCGGCAGGATGCCGACCTGTGTCGCCTTGAAGGTGACCGCCTCGAGCGCCTGCTTGTACTGGGCGATGGTCGCGGTTCCGCCGAGCGTCAGCACGCCGGTGCTCGGGTTGTAGTTGGCGGTGATCGGGTTGCCGTTGATCGGCGTGTAGGACAGTGTGTCGCCGCTGCGGAAGTTGGCGGTGATCGCCACCGACGCACCGGTCAGCATGGTCGAGTCGCTGTCACCGATCGTGGCGAGGGTGATGGGTTTGACGGTGTTGTTCACCTTCACGATCGTCGCGCCCACGGTGACGATCGTCGGCCGGTCTGGGTTCTTGACCCCGACGAGGACCGTTGCGGGCAGAACCGTGCCGACACCGGAGTCATCGACGACATCGATGGTGACGGTGCGGGTTTCGAGCAGGCCCGCACCGCCGGTGGCCGTGAACGTGACAGCCTCGAGGGCTGCTTCGTACTGAGCCAGCGTCGCCGTTCCCGACAGCGTCAACGTGTCGGTTCCATTCCAGGTCGCCGTGACCGGGTTGCCGCCGATCTCGGTGAAGCTGAGGAGATCGCCGGCCTCTCTGCCACCGGTGATCTTGATCGTTGCGCCGGTCAGAACCGACGAATCCAGGTCGCCGATCTCCACATTCGACGCGATCTTGACCCCGCTCTTACCCAGCGTGTACGTCGGCGGCAACGACAGTACGGTGACGAGCGGTCTCAGCGGCGCAATGGTATTCGCGAACACGATCCCCGGGACCGGACTGGTGTCACCGTCCTGCTCGGTGAGGGTGATCGTGACGGAACGGGTGAGCCCGAGCTGTGTGGCGCTGAACGAAATCGACTCCAGCGCCGCGGCGTACTGCTCGACGGTGGCCAGTCCGGACAGTTCTATGGTCCAGTCGTTGGGCCGGCTGACCTGGATGGGGTTATCGGCGGGGGCGGTGTAGGTCAGCTTGTCCCCCGAGAGGCGGCCGGGACCGACAGTGATAACCGCGCCGGTCAGCTGTCCGTTGTCCGCATTCGCGATGAGCACCGAGGAGATCAGCTTCACCGGAGGCTTACCGATCGTGTGGATCGGTGTGCCCACCGGCGTCACGGTCAAGGGCAGTTCGATGACGATCTCCGGCAGCACGCCGATGACGAAGGATGCCGGGAGAAGGCTCTCGACGCCTTCTTCGTCGGTCAGCGTCACGTTGACCGTGCGCAATCCGAGCCCGAATTGCGTTGCACTGAAGGTGATCTCCTTCATTGCCGCCTCGAAATCAGCAAGGGTACCCGGCCCGGTCAATGTCAGGGTGCGGTCATCGTCACTGAAGGAGGCGGTGATCGCGCTGCCGTCAGGTGCGGTGTACGACAACGCGTCGCCGGTGCGCTTGTCGATGCCGAGTGACACGGTGACCGATGTCAGCGACGGCGAGTCGAGATCGGTGATCTCAGCGACCGAGAACAACTTCACCGGGTCTCCACCCAACCGGAACGGCGCACCACCGAGGGCGAACAGCGACGGCGGGATCTGGACAGCGGGGAGCAGACCCAGTAGGACCACAGCGGGCAGTAGGCTTTCGACTCCATGTTCGTCGGTGAGGGTGATTTCGACCGAGCGACCCGCGAGACCGAGTTTGGTGGCGCTGAACGTGATCGCCTTCAGCGCGGCCTCGTAGTCGGCCAGGCTGGCCAGGCCCGACAGGGTCAGCGTGCGGTTGTCGTCACCGAACGAGGTGGTGACGTCGACCCCAGAAGGCGCGGTGTAGCCCAGTGCGTCACCGATCTGCTTGCCTCCGACGATTGCCACGGTGACGCTCTGCAGTTGTGCGGAGTCTGGATCGATGATGGCAGCGGCCGACAGCAGCTTGATCGGATCGCTCTTGACGACATACGGAAGCGCGGGTGTGGCGATCAGCGACGGCGGGAACTGCACGAGTGGATCGACTGTGAAGGCGACCGTCTGCCGGTAGTTGTCGGCCTGCGCCAACCCGATGACGCGCGCCACGGTGTGCAACAGGCTCAGCAGACCGGGGAGGTCAACGGAGTCGTCGCGTACCACGACCGTGAACTCAACCGGCCGAGGATCGCCGATGACCGGCGTCGTCGGCGTGTAGAGGAACGTGCCGTCGAGCGGGTTGCGGACGACCAACCCGCCGCTACCCGGTTGCACGATGTCGTAGGTGAGGGGGTCGTCATTGGGGTCGTAGGCGTCGATACGGACCACGACCTGTCCGGTGATGAGTTGCTCGGTGGTCACCGACCGCACGACGGGTGTCTTGTTGAACAGGGTGTGGCTGATCAGGCGTTGCACGTAGGCCAGCAGCGCGTCATCGACGGGAGAGGACGCCGGAGGCGTCGGATCGGAGAGCGGAGCGACATCGTCTGTCGCGGACGGCGCCTGCAGGCTCACTGAAGCAACGTCCTGAGGCGTGGTCTGCGACTCCGGCGGCGACACCCGAGCGAAGAGTCGTTTCCTCGGTGCCGTGGTCACCGGCGGGGTGACGACCGGATCAGCGGTCTCGGTGGACGTCGATTCCTGCGCTGTCGGGAGATCCTTCGACGCATCGGCATCAGGGGCGATATCGGCATCGGCTGCAGAGTCTCTGTCGACGTGCCCACCCCGCTGGGGGCGGTCGTGCTTGAGCTGCCAACGACGCGGGCCGGCCTTCTCCTGCCCATCGGCGTCCTGAGCGTCCCGGTTCCGTCCTGCGCGCCTGGTGCCGCTGTCATTCGCGTCACCTTGACCGTCGCGGGCAACCCCGCGCCCCGACGCGTCCGGTGATGAAACGCTCGATTCGGTATCCCCCTCGCTGGCTGCAGCGACGCCGGTCGCCGACTGCGCGATGGCGAAGCCGATGCCCAGTGACACTGCCAGTGCGCCCACCCGCCCGATATGAACGGCGGAGCGATGGGACGCGGCCCGGTGCCGCGGAGAGCGGAGAGGCTCGGTTTCACCGAGGAGCTGGGCGGCGGCCCAGAACTGCCCTCCTGCGTCGACCTGAGACTTCCGGTGTCCGGCAGGTTTCCCGCTCATGTGCCCGGCCTCCGTCACTGCGTTCAGTCCCCCGTGACTGTTCGCCCCCCGACGACACAGCTGAGTGTCGACCGCTGGCCTTCACCCCGCCGAGGAGAACATAAGGCAAATTAACGAGGGTGACAACGTTTTCTGAGAATTCGGTGCCGACCGAATAGAACAGCAACTTATGCAATTTCTATTACATCTTGGTTTTTACAAATAGCAAACTTCATGAACCTGAGCGTTCACCGTGCGCTCCGGCGTGTCGCCGGTCTAATTCCCCTTGGCGTGCAACCCGAGACGCCACGTGCAAAACCCGCCGAGCAGGGCCCGCCGTCGGCGTAGGAACCTTTGCCGAAACTGGCGAGACGCCGTCATGTCGCACCGATGCGGATAATGGGCAGGATGACTTTCTCGCGAGGCCGCGCATGACCGACGGCCCACTGATCGTGCAGTCGGACAAGACTGTGTTACTCGAAGTCGACCACGAGCAGGCCGGCGCTGCCCGCGCAGCGATCGCGCCGTTCGCCGAACTCGAGCGGGCGCCCGAGCACGTGCACACCTACCGGATCACGCCGCTGGCGCTGTGGAACGCCCGCGCCGCAGGCCACGACGCCGAACAGGTCGTCGATGCGCTGGTGTCCTTCTCCCGCTACGCGGTGCCGCAGCCTCTCCTCGTCGACATCGTCGACACGATGGCGCGTTACGGCCGGCTGCAGCTGGTCAAGCATCCCGCGCACGGCCTGACGCTGGTCAGCTTCGATCGCGCGGTGCTCGAAGAGGTGCTGCGCAACAAGAAGATCGCACCCATGCTCGGTGCACGCATCGATGACGACACGGTGATCGTGCACAACAGTGAGCGCGGCCGGGTCAAGCAGATGCTCCTCAAGATCGGTTGGCCGGCGGAGGATCTGGCCGGCTACGTCGACGGCGAGGCGCATCCGATCGCGCTCGAACAGAACGGGTGGGAGCTCCGCGACTACCAACAGATGGCCGCCGACTCGTTCTGGGACGGCGGCTCGGGCGTCGTGGTGCTGCCCTGCGGGGCCGGTAAGACCCTGGTCGGGGCCGCGGCGATGGCCAAAGCCGGTGCGACGACGCTGATTCTGGTCACCAATACGGTGGCCGGACGTCAGTGGAAACGCGAGCTGATCGCACGGACATCACTGACCGAGGAGGAGATCGGCGAGTACTCCGGAGAAAAGAAGGAGATCCGGCCGGTCACCATCGCGACGTATCAGGTGATCACTCGCCGCACCAAGGGCGAGTACAAGCATCTCGAGTTGTTCGACAGCCGCGACTGGGGGTTGATCGTCTACGACGAGGTGCACCTGTTGCCGGCGCCGGTGTTCCGGATGACGGCCGACCTGCAATCCCGTCGGCGGCTCGGGCTCACCGCGACGTTGATCCGCGAGGACGGTCGCGAAGGCGATGTGTTCTCGCTGATCGGCCCGAAACGCTATGACGCGCCGTGGAAGGACATCGAGGCCCAGGGGTGGATCGCGCCCGCGGAATGCATCGAGGTTCGCGTCACGATGACCGACAACGAGCGCATGCTCTACGCGACCGCCGAGCCCGACGAACGCTACAAGCTCTGCGCCACGGCACACACCAAGATCAACGTGGTCAAGTCGATTCTCGACCGCCACCCCGCGGAGCCGACCTTGGTCATCGGCGCTTACCTCGACCAACTCGACGAGCTCGGCGCCGAACTGGACGCCCCGGTCATCCAGGGGTCGACCAAGACGGCAGAGCGGGAGCAGTTGTTCGACGCGTTCCGCCGCGGCGAGATCCGCACGCTGGTGGTGTCGAAAGTGGCCAACTTCTCCATCGACCTTCCCGAAGCCAGTGTGGCCGTGCAGGTTTCGGGCACCTTTGGTTCCCGCCAGGAGGAGGCGCAGCGGCTGGGACGATTGCTTCGCCCCAAGGCCGACGGCGGCGGCGCGGTGTTCTACTCGGTGGTGTCGCGCGACAGTCTCGATGCCGAGTACGCCGCGCACCGGCAGCGGTTCTTGGCCGAGCAGGGCTACGGCTACGTGATCAAGGACGCTGACGACCTGCTCGGCCCTGCGATATGACGGTGCGCCGCGTGGTGCCGATCGTGACGGTCGCCGACCTGCCCACCGCCGTCGCGCAGTACCGGTCGGTGCTCGGCCTCGACGTGGTGATGGACCACGGCTGGATCGTGACACTCGCCGACCCCGAGCACCGTCATCAGGTAAGTCTGTTGACCGAAGACGCGGCCGCGGCGGTCAATCCGACAGTGTCGATCGAGGTCGACGACGTCGACGTCGCCTACCGCAACGCGCTCGATGCGGGTGTACAGATCGTCCACCCGCTCAGCGACGAGGACTGGGGTGTGCGGCGCTTCTTCTACGCCGACGCCGCAGGCAACGTGGTGAACGTGCTGTCACACCGGCACGAATCGACCTGACCGTGCGCGGCGCGGCCGCGAACCGGCTAGCCTCATTTCTCGAGTCGGGACGAGCTCGAGGAATGACGAAGGAACTCATGACCAGAGACAGGCGCTACCAGCGCCTACGCGCCAGGACGCTGGGCTGCGCAGCCGGCATCGCCGCCGCGGTGACGTTCGGTGCTTTCGCGCCGGCGCCGCTGGCCGGTGCTCAGCCAGTCCCGACACCCGTTCCCGGCCCGGACGGGGCCCCGCCCGCACCGGGCCAGCCGGTGGCCGTACCCGTCGACCCCGCGGTCGCCGCAGCACCCCCACCCGCGCCGGTGGGTCCCCCGACGGTGCCCGAGATTCCCAACGCGCAGTACGGGTCGGGCGACGGTCCGCTGGGCTTCCTGCGGGACGCCTGGCATCAGGCGCAGGACCCGTATGGCTTCATGGGCACCGCCGAGATGCCGAACATGCCGGTTGCGGGTTCTCCGCCGCCGGGCGCCGGTCCGCCGCCACCGCTGCCGCCGGGCTACAAGTCCCTCAACGCGCCGGGCTCCGAAACGCCTGCCGCACCAGCAGCCGAAGGCACCGGCCCGGCACTACCGCCGGGCTACTACCCCGTCAACGGCCCGATGCCGCCGGGATACGAGTGGGGCGTGCCGCCGCCACCGCCGCCGCCGGACCCCAATGCGCCGAAGCCGTACGTGCCGGTGGTGTCGCCGCCACCGCCGCCGCTGTTCCCGACGCAGTAGCGCTCAGCAGAGCGCACTCGCCCCGTCAGAGCAGAACCGTCAAGGTGCCGCTGGCGGTGTTGCTGTCCAGGCCCTGCTGATCCCGGACCGTGATCGTGATGGTGCGGGTGCTCAGAACGTTCAGGCCGGTCTTGGAGAACTTCAGCGATTGCAGCACTGCCTGGTAGTCGTTCACTGATGCTGCTCCCGTCAGCGCCAGAACCCCGGTGGCGGGGTCGTACGTGCCGGTGATGCCGCCCGACGAGGTGTAGTTGAGCCTGTCCACGCTCTGGAAGTTGGCGATCGTGATGGTGGCGCCCTGCAGGAACGACGAGTCATCGACGATGACCGCGGTGGGGCTCACCAATTGCTGGCCGAGGACGACGGCTCCTCCAAGGGGCGCGGTGACCAACGGTGCAGTATTGGCCAGCACGGTGACGGTCGTGGTCGCCGACGGACTGGTGGCACCCTGCTCGTCGGTGACGGTGTAAGTGATCGTCTTGATCGCCGTTGCGGCCGATCCACCAGTGGAAAACGTGATCGACTGCAGCACCTGCTGATACTCCGTAGCCGTGCCGGGTCCCGACAGTGTCAGCACCCCGGTGGTGCTGTTGTAGGACGCGTTGATGTTTCCGACAGTGGTGAACGCGAGAGTGTCGCCGGCGGCGAAGTTGCCGGTGATCGCAACGGTCGCACTCGCCATGTCGACTGAATCCAGATCGGTCACCGTGACGAGGGGGTTCACCTTCACGGCGGTGTTGCCGGCGGTGTAGGTAGGGCCGACCAACGTCGCGACCAGCGGCGCGATGTTGATCGGCGCGGCCAGCACCGTGACGGTCACCGCCCCCGGCAGGCTTCCGCTGCCGTCGGTGTCGCTGATCGTGAAAGACACCGTCTTGATGGTGGCGAGCGCTGATGAACTCGTCGACAGCTTCACCGAGCGGAGAAGCTGCTGGTATTGGGCGAGCGTCGCCGAACCGGTCAGCGTCAGCGTGCCCGTGGCGCTGTCGTAGCTGCCGTTGATTCCAGGGGTAGACGTGAAACTCAGGGTGTCACCAGCGGCGAAATTGCCGGTGATCTTGACAATGGCGCTTCCCATGTCGGAGGAGTCGAGGTCGAGAACGGTCAGGCCTGAATCGACTGTCACAGCTGAGTTTCCGGCGGTGTACGAGACGTTGGTCACCGAGGTCACTATGAGTGGCGGGAGGTCTAGAGGCGCCGCCAGGACCGTCACCGCGACGGTGCTCGTCGCGCTCGCCATGCCCTGAGAATCGGTGACCGTAAACGAGATCGTCTTGATGGCAGCGGGCGCCGACGTCGCGGTTGCCAAGGTCACCGAGCGCAGGACCTGTTGATACTCGGCCAGTGTCGCCGATCCGGTCAGCGTCAGCGTTCCCGTGGCGCTGTCGTAGTGGCCATCGACGTCCCCCGTCGGGGTATATGCCAGGACATCACCGGCTGTGAACGCTCCGGTGATCTGGACTGTGGCACCGCTGAGCTCGGCTGAATCGAGGTCCATCACGGTGACTCCGGGATCGACAGTGGCACCGGCATTTCCAGCGGTATACGAAACGTTGGTCACGGACGTAACCACAAGGGGCGCGACGTTCACCGGTGCCGCCAACACCGTCACCGACACCAGAGCCGGAGCGCTGACCTTGCCGGTCGAGTCAGTGATGACGAAGGAGATCGATGCGATGGACGCCAGCGCCGACGAGTTCGACAGGTAGGTGACTGAGCGCAGCGCCTGTTGATAGGAGGTCAACGATGCTGTTCCGGTGAACGTCAGAATCCCGCCACTGTAGCTACCGCTGATTCCGGCGGGTGCCGTGAAGTTGAGCGTCGCGCCGGCCGTCGCACCGCCGACTATCGACACCACGGCACCCGTCATTGTCGTCGAATCTGCGTCCAGCACAGCAAGATTCGGGTCCACCGGAACCGCCGAATCACCCGCGGTGTAGGACACGTTCACCACTGAGGTGACCAAAACGGGCGCAGCCGCAGCAGGTAGGGACACCACTGTCACCGCCGTCGTGGCTGGAACGCTGGTCTTGCCCTGATCATCGGTGATTGTGAACGTGACCGTCTCAATGCCGGCACTTGCCGAGGTCAGCGTGATCGATTGCAGCAGTTGCTCATAGGCTGCCACCGATGCTTGCCCGGTAAAGGTGACCGAATTCGCACCGGGGGTGGCTGTGACCCCGGACGGCAGGGCGCCGTAGTTGAGTGTGCCGCCTGAGGTGCTGACCGTCGCCGAACCCAGTTGGGTGGAGTCGATATCGGTGATGGCCACCGTCGGGGTGACCGTGATCGTATTGCCAGCGGTTCCTGAAGCGACCGGCGCCGTGACCACGATCGGGGCGACTGCGACCGGGACACCCAACACCGTCACCGCCGTCGTCACCGGCACACTGGCCTTGCCCTGATCATCGGTGATTGTGAACGTGACCGTCTCAATGCCGGCACTGCTCGACGTTAACGTGATCGATTGCAAGAGCTCCTGATACGCCGCCACCGACGCCAAACCCGTGAACGTCACCGAACCCGCACCCGGTGTCACGGTCACTCCCGATGGGAGGGCGCCATAGCTGAGCGTGCCGCCTGAGGTGCTGACCGTCGCCGATCCCAGTTGGGTGGAGTCGATATCGGTGATGGCCACCGTCGGGGTGACCGTGATCGTATTGCCAGCGGTTCCTGAAGCGACCGGCGCCGTGACCACGATTGGGGCGACTGCGACCGGGACACCCAACACGGTCACCGCCGTCGTCACCGGCACACTGGTGTTGCCCTGATCATCGGTGATTGTGAACGTGACCGTTTCAATGCCTGTAGTGCTCGACGTCAACGTAATTGACTGCAGCAAATCCTGATACGCCGCGACCGACGCTGCCCCGGTGAACGTCACCGAACCCGTGCCCGGTGTCGCGGTCACTCCTGATGGGAGGGCGCCGTAGTTAAGTGTGCCGCCTGAGGTGCTGACCGTCGCCGAACCCAACTGGGTGGAGTCGATATCGGTGATCAGCACGACCGGCGTCACCGTCACTGCCGTATCCGTCGTCGTGGACGCGACCGGCGCCGTGACCACGATCGGGGCGACCGCGACCGGAACCCCCAACACGGTCACCGCCGTCGTCACCGGCACACTGGTCTTGCCCTGATCATCGGTGATTGCGAACGTGACCGTCTCGATACCAGCGGCATTCGAGGTCAGCGTGATCGATTGCAGCAGTTGCTCATAGGCTGCCACCGATGCTTGTCCGGTAAAGGTGACCGAATTCGCACCGGGGGTGGCTGTGACCCCGGACGGCAGAGCGCCATAGGTCAGCGTGCCGCCCGACGTGCTGACCGTCGCCGAACCCAACTGGGTGGAGTCGATATCGGTGATCAGCACCACCGGCGACACCGTCACCGCCGTACCAGTCGTCGTGGAAGCGACCGGGGCCGTGACCACGATCGGGGCGACTGCGACCGGGACACCCAACACGGTCACCACCGTCGTCACCGGCACACTCGCCTTGCCCTGATCATCGGTGATTGTGAACGTGACCGTCTCAATGCCCGCACTGGCCGAGGTCAGCGTGATCGACTGCAACAGCTCCTGATACGCCGCCACCGACGCCGCACCCGTGAACGTCACCGAACCGGTACCCGGTGTCGCGGTCACTCCCGATGGGAGGGTGCCGTAGTTGAGTGTGCCGCCTGACGTGCTGACCGTCGCCGAACCCAGCTGGGTGGAGTCGATATCGGTGATCACCACCACGGGTGACACCGTCACCGCCGTACCAGTCGTCGTGGAAGCGACCGGGGCCGTGACCACGATCGGGGCGACTGCGACCGGGACACCCAACACGGTCACCGCCGTCGTCACCGGCACACTCGTCTTGCCCTGATCATCGGTGATTGTGAACGTGACCGTCTCAATGCCGGCACTTGCCGAGGTCAACGTGATCGATTGCAAGAGCTCCTGATACGCCGCCACCGACGCTGCCCCGGTGAACGTCACCGAACCGGTACCCGGTGTCGCGGTCACTCCCGATGGGAGGGTGCCGTAGTTGAGTGTGCCGCCTGACGTGCTGACCGTCGCCGAACCCAGCTGGGTGGAGTCGATATCGGTAATCACCACCACCGGCGTCACCGTCACCGCCGTATCCGTCGTCGTGGACGCCACCGGGGCTGCGACAATCACCGGGGCGACTGGGACCGGGACACCGAGCACGGTCACCGCCGTCGTCACCGGCACACTCGTCTTGCCCTGATCATCGGTGATCGTGAACGTGACCGTCTCAATGCCAGCGGCATTCGATGTCAGCGTGATTGATTCCAACAGTTCCTGATACGCCGCCACCGACGCTGCCCCGGTGAACGTCACCGAACCGGTACCCGGTGTCGCGGTCACCCCCGATGGGAGGGCGCCGTAGGTGAGTGTGCCGCCTGACGTGCTGACCGTCGCCGAACCCAGTTGGGTGGAGTCGATATCGGTGATCACCACAACCGGCGACACCGCCACCGCCGTGCCGGTCGTACCCGAAGCGACCGGGGCCGTGACCACGATCGGGGCGACTGCGACCGGGACACCGAGCACGGTCACCACCGTCGTCACCGGCACACTGGTCTTGCCCTGATCATCGATGATCGTGAACGACACAGTGACGATACCAATGCTGCTGGAGCTCAGAGTGATCGACTGCAACAGTTGCTGATACGCCGCCACCGACGCTGCCCCGGTGAACGTCACCGAACCCGCACCCGATGTCGCCGTCACACCAGGAGGCAGCGTCCCGTAACTCAGTGAGCCGGCCGACGCCGTCACCGTCGCCGAACCCAGCTGGGTGGAGTCGATATCGGTGATCACCACAACCGGCGACACTGTCACCGCACCACCCGTGGTTCCACCAGCCACCGGGGCGACCACGACCAACGGCGCCGACGCCACCGGCAACCCCAACACCGTCACCACCGTCGACACCGGCACACTCGCCTTGCCCTGATCATCGGTGACCGTGAACGTGACCGTCTCAATGCCAGCGGCATTCGAGGTCA
>JBFMGT010000035.1:0-37047 GCA_040752555.1 Actinomycetota bacterium
GTCTCGGTTTGGAAATCCGCCCCCTACGAGGCAACCTAGATACCAGGTTGAACAGGGTAAGCAGCGGTGATCTCGACGCCGTCGTCGTGGCCCGGGCGGGATTGGCCCGCATCGGTCGCCTCGACGCCGTCACCGAGACGCTGGAACCGGTACAGATGTTGCCGGCGCCGGCTCAAGGTGCGTTGGCGCTCGAGTGCCGTGCCGGTGACGCCGGCCTGGTCTCGGTGTTGGCAGAGCTCGACGACGCCGACACCCGGGCCTCGGTCACCGCCGAGCGGACCCTGCTCGCCGAACTGGAGGCGGGGTGCTCCGCACCGGTAGGCGCGATCGCCGAGGTGGTCGAGTCGATCGATGAGGACGGTCGCGTCTTCGAAGAGCTGTCGCTGCGCGGCTGCGTGGCGACGCTGGACGGATCCGACGTGATCCGTGCGTCCGGCATCGGGACACCCGAGCGGGCACGGGAGCTGGGGCTCTCGGTGGCCGCGGAGCTGTTCGAGCTGGGGGCGCGGGACTTGTTGGACGAACGCGGGAGAGGGACATGACTCGCCAGATGACCTTGCGAGGACGCAAGGGCAAGCCCGGCCGCATCACCTTCGTCGGCTCCGGACCCGGTGACCCGGGTCTGCTGACGACGCGCGCCCGCGCGGTATTGGCCAACGCGGCGCTGGTCTTCATCGACCCCGACGTACCCGAAGCGGTGCTCGCACTGGTCGGTTCCGAACTGCCCCCACCGTCGGGGCCGTTGCCGGCCGAGGCGGCGGACGCACGCGACGCAGGCTCGACCGACGCAGCGGCGGAGGCGGCCGAGCCGGCCATCCCCGGCGGCCCGGACATCCGGCCCGCCCTGGGCGATCCGGCCGAGGTCGCCAAGACGCTGGCCACCGAGGCGCGTACCGGTGTCGACGTGGTCCGGCTCGTGGCGGGTGACCCGCTGTCGATCGACGCCGTCATCACCGAGGTCAACGCGCTGGCACGGACGCAGCTCGCGTTCGAGATCGTGCCAGGCCTGCCCGACACGTCGGCGGTGCCGACCTACGCCGGACTGCCGCTCGGCTCGTCGCACACCGTCGCCGATGTTCGCGACCCGCAGGTGGATTGGGCCGCACTGGCCGCCGCCCCCGGCCCGCTGATCCTGCACGCGACCGCGTCGCACCTGCCTGAGGCTGCGCGCACGCTGATCGAATACGGGCTCGCCGACAGCACGCCCGCCGTGGTCACCGCCAACGGCACCACCTGCGCGCAGCGGTCCGTCGAGACCACGCTTGCCGGCCTGCTCGACAAGGCCGTGCTGGACAAGCCCGCCGGTGTCGAGCCGTCCGGTCCGCTGACCGGCACGCTGGTCGTCACGATCGGCCGCACCGTCGCCAACCGCGCGAAGCTGAACTGGTGGGAGAGCCGGGCCCTGTACGGCTGGACCGTGCTGGTGCCCCGGACCAAGGACCAGGCAGGCGAGATGAGCGAGCGGCTCGTCGGTCACGGCGCGCTGCCGATCGAGGTACCGACGATCGCTGTCGAACCGCCCCGCAGCCCGGCCCAGATGGAAAGGGCCGTCAAGGGTCTCGTCGACGGCCGGTTCCAGTGGGTGGTGTTCACCTCCACCAACGCGGTGCGTGCGGTGTGGGAGAAGTTCAACGAGTTCGGGCTCGACGCCCGCGCGTTCTCCGGCGTCAAGATCGCCTGCGTCGGGCAGGCCACCGCCGACCGGGTCCGGGCCTTCGGCATCAATCCGGAGCTGGTGCCCACCGGGGAGCAATCCTCGCTCGGTCTCCTCGATGAGTTCCCGCCGTACGACGACATCTTCGACCCGGTGAACCGGGTACTGCTGCCGCGCGCCGACATCGCCACCGAGACGCTGGCCGAAGGGCTGCGCGAGCGGGGCTGGGAGATCGAGGACGTCACGGCGTACCGGACCGTGCGCGCGGCACCGCCGCCGGCGCACACCCGCGAGATGATCAAGACCGGCGGCTTCGACGCGGTGTGCTTCACGTCGAGCTCCACGGTCCGCAACCTCGTCGGTATCGCGGGCAAGCCGCACGCCCGGACCATCGTGGCGTGCATCGGCCCCAAAACTGCCGAGACCGCAGCGGAATTCGGGTTGCGCGTGGATGTGCAGCCGGAGGTGGCCGCGGTCGGACCGCTCGTGGAGGCACTGGCCGAGCATGCTGCCCGGCTGCGCGCCGAAGGTGCTCTCCCGCCGCCGCGGAAGAAGAGCCGCCGCCGCTAACCGCAAGGACGGTCATGCCTTTCCCGAGTCATCGTCCGCGGCGTCTGCGGTCCACCCCGGCGATGCGCCGGCTGGTGTCGCAGACGTCGCTGCAGGCGCACCAACTGGTGCTCCCGATGTTCGTCGCCGACGGAATATCGGAACCGCAGCCCATTGCGTCCATGCCCGGGGTGTATCAGCACACCCGGGAGTCGCTGCGCCGGGCGGCGGCCGACGCGGTGGCCGCCGGTGTCGGCGGGCTCATGTTGTTCGGTGTGCCACGCGACGAGGACAAGGACGCGCGCGGCTCGGCAGGCACCGACCATGACGGCATCCTCAACGTCGCGCTGCGTGATCTGTCCGCCGACCTGGGCGACGCCACGGTGTTGATGGCCGACACGTGCCTCGACGAGTTCACCGACCACGGGCACTGCGGCGTGGTCGATGACCGGGGCCGGGTCGATAACGACGCGACCAACCGCCGTTACGTCGAACTGGCTGTGGCGCAAGCAGATTCGGGTGCCCACATGGTAGGTCCCAGCGGCATGATGGACGGTCAGGTGGCCGCCATCCGCGAGGGGCTGGACGCCGCGGGGCACATCGACACCGCGATCCTGGCCTACGCCGCGAAGTTCGCCTCCGGGTTCTACGGTCCGTTCCGCGATGCCGTGTCGTCGAGCCTGCAGGGGGATCGTCGCACCTATCAGCAGGAGCCGGGCAACGCGCGCGAAGCGCTGCACGAGATCGACCTGGACATCGACGAGGGCGCCGACGTCATCATGGTCAAACCCGCGATGTCCTATCTCGACATCGTCGCGGCCGCCGCGGACCGCTCGCCCGTTCCCGTTGCCGCGTACCAGGTTTCGGGGGAGTACTCGATGATCTGCGCCGCCGCGGACAACGGGTGGATCGACCGGGACACGGTGGTACTCGAGTCGTTGACCGGCATCACCCGGGCCGGCGCCGACATCGTGCTCACCTACTGGGCCGTCGACGTGGCCCGCCGCCTCTCGTGACGGAGCCGACCCCCGCGCGGCCCCTCGATGTGGACACCGGCTTCTGGCTGTGGGTGGTCGCGCTGCCGCTGATGGCGGCCGGCTATCTGGTGGACATGCTGACCGGCGCCCAGCGCTTGGCCGGCCTGATGCTGGCGATCAACGTGGTGTTCCTGGTGGTGATGGTCGCCGTGGTGGCGACCTTCCTGATCCTGATGCGGCAGGGCTATCGGTGGGCGCGCACCTGCCTGACCGGTGGAGCGATCGCGTCCGTCGCGTATTCGGTGAGTGAGCTCTTCACCGTGGACCGGCCCGAAGTGGCCGCCCTGGCCTACGCCGTGGCGGTGATCGTCGGCTCCGTGCTGGTCTGTGGCGGCGCGTTCCTGCTCCATCGCAAAGACGCCCACGAGTTCTTCACCCGCTGATTGGCTACCCTGACCCTCGATGTCTGCTTCCCGCCCCCGCCTGGTCGACGCCGCCTTCTGGTGCTTCATCGGCGGCGCGGTGGTCATGATCGTCGGCGGGTTGATGGCGGCGACGGCGACGTTCGACGCCGCCCGGCTCGCGATTCCTGCAGAAGTCAGCGACCAGCGCGTCCGTAACTATCTGACGGTCTACCGCCTCACCGGCATCGGTGCGGTGGTGGCCGGCGGTGCGCTGGCGTTCCTGGCGGGCAAGGCGCGAGGCGGCGACGGTCGGTTCCGGATGGCGATGCTGGGGCTGGCATTCGCGGTGGTGGCTGTGGTGTTGTTGCTCGCCATCGGTCTCGGGGTGGGCCAGCCGCTCGTCCTGATCGCCACGCTGCCGGTGCTGGTGGGTGCCGCGCTGATGACGCGGCCGGCGGCTCGTGCCTGGTATGACCGCGCCGACGGGAGGGATCACCCGTGACCGACCCCGCCGCACCGGCCGAGGTGTTGTTCTACGAGCAGGGCGCCAGCTGGCTGTGGGTGCTCGCCGGGCCCGGCGCAGGCGTGGCCATGGCGCTGATCCAGATGTCCGCGGGCTACTTCCAGTGGTTCATCCCGGTGGTGTTCTTCGTGCTCGTCACGTTCTTCCTCGCGATCCAGGTCAAGGCCGCGCGCATCCACACCTCGGTCGAGCTCACGGCCGAGGTGTTGCGGCAGGGCACCGAGACCACGCGGACCGCTGACATCGTGCGGGTCTATCCCGAGGCCGAGGGCTCCGAGACACCGAAGTGGCAGTATGCGCGCGCGCTGGGGGAGCTGACCGGTGTGCCGCGCGGCCGCACGGGCATCGGGTTGCGGCTGACCAACGACCGCACGGCGCAGGCCTGGGCGCGTAAGCATCAGCAGCTGCGGGCTGCGCTGACCAACCTCGTCGAGGAGCGGATCCCGCCGGAGCCGACGTCGTGACGGGCAAGCGCGCCGTGATCGAGTTGGCGCTGGCGGCGCTGGCGTTCGTCGGGTGCGTGGTCAGCTGGGTGACCGCGAGCCGGACCGTGGTCGTGGCGCCTGTGCTCGACGGTCAGCCCTCGACCACGTCGGTGGTGTACTACGCGCCGCTGCTGACGCTGTCGCTGCTGTTGGCGACCGTGGCCGGCGTCCTTGTCGTGTTCGCCGTCGCCCGGTTGCGCCATCGCCCCGCCGCCGCGTCCCCATCCGCGTCCGCTTCTCCCCCGGAATAGCATTCCGGGCTGCTCGCCGGCCCGCGTCGCAGCCACGGCTTCTCTCTCGCTGGACGATGTGCTGCTCACCACACCCGGTTGGAACAAAGTGCAAAATTTGTAACACTGTGTCTCATGACCGAGCTGGCGCAGCAGACCGAACCGCACGACGACGCGCTACCGCTGGGACCGGGCTCCCTGGTGTGGAAATACTTCGGCGACAACCGCATGTACCTCATCGGCCCGCGGCCTGCGGTGCTGCAGAACATGCTCGCCGAACTCGGCCAGGGCGTGTACGACCACTCGACGTTCTTCTCCGACACGGCCGAACGCCTGCGCCGCACGATCCCGCCGATCTTCAACACCGTCTACGGCACGGACAGTGACAACGCAGGCACCCAGGTCCGCGACTTCCACCACCACGTCAAAGGTGAGATGCCCGGCACGCAAAGCCGGTACCACGCACTCGATCCGGACACATACTTCTGGGCCCACGCGACGTTCGTCGAGCAGATCTACTACTTCGCCGACACCTTCGTGAAGCGTCTCACCCCCGCCGAGCGCGAGCAGATCTGGTTGGAATCCAAGACCTGGTATCGCCGCTACGGCGTCAGCGACCGGCCGATGCCCGCGACCTATGCCGAGTTCGAACGGTACTGGGACGCCATGATGGAGCGCGTCCTCGTCGCGCACCCGTCGGCGAAATACGGCGTCGGCTACGTCACCAAGGGATTCCCGAAACCGAAGGCCGTGCACCCGGTGGTGTGGTGCCTGGTCGCCCCGGTCTTCAACCCGCTCGCCGCTTTCCTGACCACCGGCGGTCTGCCGCCGCGCGCCCGGGAACTGCTCAACCTGCCCTGGTCGGCGAAGCAGGAGCGGCGGTATCAGAGGTTCGCGGCGCTCTGGCGGTCCCGACCGGTCAACTGGGTCTGGGATCATCTCCCGATGCGCGTGCGGTACAGCGGTTATGCGCTCAAGGGCTATGCCCGCAGCTGACGCCACGGCCCAGATCCTCGACGCGGCCGTCGTCGAGTTCGAGCGGCACGGCTATCGACGTGTCGCCCTCGACGACGTGGCGCGGCGCGCCGGCGTCAGCCGCACCACCATCTATCGCCGGTTCGCCAACAAGGACGAACTCGTGGGCGCCGTCATCGAGCGGGAGAACATCCGGCTCTTCGCCCACATTGCAGCGGAGCTCAAAAAGACTGCGCCGCAAGATGACTACTACGTCGAGGCCTTCACGCTGTCGATCGTCGAATTCCGGAACCACCGGGTTCTGCACCGCATGGTCCTCGACGATCCCGGGCTGGCGCTCGAGCTGGCCGGCCGGTACCACCGCGCCGCCATCGAGCGCATGATCGACGCGCTGCAGCAGATCTTCCCGCCCGGATTCGCCGAGCGCCTCGGCCCCGACGCTGTCGCGGACTTCGCCGACTGCATCCTCCGATACGCCGAGATGGTGTTGCTGCTGCCCAGCGCTCAGCCATTGCAGACGCCCGACGAAATTCGCGCGTTCGCGCGGCGGCACTTCCTGCCGAGCCTGCCGACGGCGCTGCGCGGCGCTTTGCTCTGAGCGGCGGCCACTGTTTCGTTGCTCACACTTTCGGGCAGTCCCATGGCCATGAGCGCCGAAGACCCTGACACCGAGCAACGTTCCAAGGGCGATACGCCCGACGTCGAACTCGAGCACGTCACCGAGACACCCGATCCCGACAACCAGCAACTCACCGAGAAGCCGGAGGTCACCGACGAGCACCGCGAACAAGCCAAGGAGATGGCCAAGGCTTACTCCGACGATCTGCAGACCACCACACTGCCGGGCAGCAGCGGCACCGTGTCCGGCACGTCGGTCACCGACTGGGTCGACGACGAGGACAAGGGCAAGATCGAGACCAGCGCCGACATCGGCAATGTCGAATATCGCAAGACCGAGGAGTTCAAGAAGAAGCTCGAGGGCTGACGCAATCGTCGCGCCGTGCGGCCCGGTTATCTAGGCTGGTTCGTCGTGACACCTCTGGCGGAGATCGCGCCTTCGTTCGTGGCGATGGCCCACTCGATCGTGTGGGCCTCAGTTGCCACCGTGGACGCGGACAGCAAACCGCGCACCCGCATCCTGCATCCCATCTGGGAGTGGGACGGCACTGATCTGTTCGGGTGGATCGCGACGGTGCCGAGCCCGGTGAAGAGGGCACACCTGGCGGTCCACCCCGAGGTGTCGGTGAGCTACTGGACCACCACGCACGACACCTGCAGCGCCGAATGTCTGGTCGAGTGGTACACCGACGACGAGACGCGGCGCGAGGTGTGGCAGCGCTTCGCCACCGCGCCGCCGCCGGTCGGCTACGACCCGGCGATCATCCCGTTCTGGGCCGACGGCCCGACCAGCGAACAGTTCGCCGTGTTGCGGCTGGCGCCATACCGGCTGCGGGTGATGCCCGGGACGACGATGACGGCCGGCACGGGCGACGTGCTGACCTGGCGTGCGCCATGACGTTTCGCGACGAGCGGGCGGACCGGACCGTTGATGTGCGGTCCTTACCGCCGGTTCCGCGCAATCCGCTGCCGCTGCGCGAGCTGGCGAAGCTGGTCCGGCGCCTCGACACCGGCCAGGAGGTCATTCGCGACGCGGGTGGTCCGGTCACGCGCATCCAGTTGGGACCCGCCGGCGTCGTCCCGGCCATCGTCGCGGTGATGTCGCCGGCAGGCATGCGAGATGTGCTGGGCCGTAACGACGCCGCGACCGATCGGTGCATCATCCACGAGGAGGTGCGCCAGATGGCCGGGGACAGCCTGTTCGTGCTCCCCAACGAACAGTGGCGTCCGCGTAAACGCGCCCTGCAGCCGGTGTTCACCAAGCTCAACGTCCGCAACTTCGGCGGCCACATGTCGGGCGCCGCGCAGGCATTCGTCGACAGATGGCCGCAGGGCGGCGAGGTCGACCTGGATGTGGAGTGCCGGCGCGTGGCGATGCAGTCGCTGGGCCGGTCGGTACTCGGGGTGGACCTGAACGAACGCGGCGCGACGATCGCCCGCTGCATGCACGTCGCGTCCTCCTACACGGCCGATCGCGCGTTGCGTCCGGTGCGGGCACCGCGCTGGCTGCCGACTCCCGCCCGCCGACGCGCGCGCCGCGCCGTCGACGCGATGCGCACGATCACCGACGAGATGGTCCGCGCCTGCCGGGCTGATCCTGAGCGCGACGCACCGCTGGTGCAGGCGCTGATCGCGGCGCGAGATCCGCAGACCGGGCAACCGCTGACCGACAAAGACATCGCCAACGACCTGTTGATCTTCATGCTCGCCGGCCACGACACGACAGCGACGGCGTTGACGTACGCGCTGTGGGTCCTCGGCCACCATCCGGACATCCAGGATCGGGTGGCCGCCGAGGTCGCCGCGATCGGTGACGGAGAACTGACCCCGGCGGACGTGTCCCGGCTGGGCTATACCGTGCAGGTCCTGCACGAGGCGGTCCGGCTGTGTCCGCCGGCGGCCGGGGTGGCCCGTGTGGTGACCCGCGACATCGAGGTCACGGGGTACCGGGTGCCGGCGGGCAGCCTGGTGGCGCTCGGCCTGTACGCACTGCATCACGACCCGCAGCTGTGGCCCGATCCGATGGCCTTCGACCCTGAGCGGTTCAGCCCGGACAACGTCGCCGCGCGCGACCGGTGGCAGTTCCTGCCGTTCCTGGGCGGCTCGCGGCCCTGCATCGGCGAACATTTCGCGCGTCTGGAGATCACATTGGCGCTGGCCACGGTGGTGCGCGCGATGGCTGTCGAGTCACTCGACGACGACTTCGCGTGCGAGGTGCCATTCACGACGGTGGCCAAGGGGCCGATCAGGGCCCGGCTGCGTCCTCGAAGGTGAGTAGCAGCGCCTGCTCGAACGGCAGGATCGCGAACAGCGGCCGCGTCCAGCCGGTTACCGACGGCGCTGCCTCCGCCTTGCTGATCACCCGCGGATTCGTGACGGGAAACGACCGCCCGTGTCGACGCAGGGTGCCGCCACCGGCCGCGGTCACGTTCTTCAGCCAGTCCCGGTTTGGTCCGTAGGTCAGCAGCACGGCGACGCCGTCAAGCGTGGAGAACACCGTCAGCGGTGTGCGGTAGTGCTTCCCGGAGCGGCGTCCGACGTGGTCGAGGATTCGCATCGTCGGCGCCCAGCCGGCCCACAGCCGCTGGATGGGGTTGGTGACGTGGCGATTGAACCGCGCCAGCCATTGCGGCAACTGCATACCGCCATCATCCGCCGCGACTGACCACTACACCCTGTAGTTGACCGTTTTGACCCGGCTGGGACACTGGTGCCATGAGCAGTACCGACGTTTCCGCAAAGCTCTTCGCCGATGCGGCCTCGGTCATCCCCGGCGGCGTGAACTCGCCGGTGCGTGCCTTCAACTCCGTGGGCGGCACTCCGCGGTTCATCACCTCCGCGCAGGGCTGCTGGCTGACCGACGCCGACGGCAACCGGTACGTGGACCTGGTGTGCTCGTGGGGCCCGATGATCCTGGGCCACGCGCACCCCGCGGTGGTCGAGGCGGTGCAGCACGCTGCCGCCGACGGGCTGTCCTTCGGGGCGCCCACGCCCTCGGAGGCCGAGCTCGCCCGCGAGATCATCGATCGCGTCGCCCCGGTGGAGCGTCTGCGTCTGGTGAACTCGGGCACCGAGGCCACGATGAGCGCGATCCGGTTGGCGCGTGGGTTCACCGGCCGCGCCAAGATCGTCAAGTTCTCCGGGTGCTACCACGGGCACAGTGACGCGCTGCTCGCCGACGCCGGCTCCGGCGTCGCCACGCTGGGCCTGCCGTCCTCGCCGGGGGTGACCGGTGCGGCCGCCGCGGACACCGTGGTCCTGCCGTACAACAACGTCGCCGCACTCGAGGACATCTTCGCCCGCTTCGGCGACGAGATCGCCTGCGTGATCACCGAGGCCAGCCCCGGCAACATGGGCACCGTCCCGCCGCTGCCCGGGTTCAACGCCGCGCTGCGCCGCATCACCGCCGAGCACGGCGCGCTGCTGATCAGCGACGAGGTGATGACGGGGTTCCGGGTCAGCCGCTCCGGGTGGTACGGCCTGGATCCGGTCGATGCGGACCTGTTCGCCTTCGGCAAGGTGATGAGTGGCGGGCTGCCCGCCGCGGCCTTCGGCGGCAGTGCCGAGGTGATGGGCCGACTCGCGCCGTTGGGGCCGGTGTATCAGGCCGGCACGCTGTCGGGGAATCCGGTGGCGATGGCCGCCGGCCTGGCCACGCTGCGCGCCGCCGACGACGCCGTCTACGCCACCCTGGACGCGAACGCCGACCGGCTGATCGGCCTCATCGGGGACGCGCTCACCGAAGCCGGTGTCGCGCATCAGATTCCGCGCGCGGGGAACATGTTCAGCGTGTTCTTCGGCGATGCCGGCCCGGTGACCGACTTCGCCTCGGCGAAGGCCACCGAGACGTGGCGCTTCCCGGCGTTCTTCCACGCTCTGCTCGACGCGGGTGTCTATCCGCCGCCGAGCGCGTTCGAATGCTGGTTCGTATCAACGGCTCTCGACGATGACGCGTTCAGCCGCATCGCCGAAGCGCTGCCCGGCGCGGCCCGTGCCGCAGCTCAGGCGAGCCGCCCGTGACCAACACCGTCGTCCACGTGATGCGCCACGGCGAGGTGCACAATCCCGAGAAGATCCTCTACGGTCGCCTGCCCGACTACCACCTCTCCGAACGAGGCCGCGCCCAAGCGCAGGCGGTGGCCGACTGGCTGGCCGGCCGTGACATCACCGTCGTGATCGCCTCCCCGCTGGAGCGCGCGCAGGAGACCGCCGCCCCGATCGCGGCACGGCATGAGCTGCCCGTCGGCACCGACGAGGAATTGATCGAGTCGGCCAACGTGTTCCAGGGCCAGAAAGTCTCTCCCGGTGACGGTGCGCTGCGCGACCCGCGCAATTGGTGGCATCTGCGCAATCCCCGCACCCCGTCGTGGGGGGAGCCGTACACCGAGATCGCGGCACGCATGACCCGCGCCGTGCAGCGCGCGCGGGCCGCCGCGGCCGGCCACGAGGCCGTCTGCGTCAGCCACCAGTTACCCGTCGAGACGCTGCGCCGCGCGATGACCGACAAGCCGCTGCACCATTTTCCGACCCGGCGCATGTGCAACCTGGCCTCGGTCACGTCGTTCTACTTCCACGACGACGCCTGCGTGGGCTGGGGGTACGCGGAGCTGGCCGGGCAGTGAGTCGGCTGGTTGCCCTGCTGATGACGGCGGTCGTGCTCGCGGGATGCTCGACCGGCCGCGACGCCGTCGCGCAGGGCGGCAGCTTCGAGTTCGTGGCGCCCGGCGGCAAGACCGACATCTTCTACGATCCCCCGGCCGACCGCGGCACGCCTGGCCCGGTGTCGGGTCCGGACCTGATGGACACCGCCAAGACGTTGTCGCTCAGCGATTCGGAGGCCTTCAAGGACAAGGTGGTCGTGCTCAACGTGTGGGGGCAGTGGTGTGGACCGTGCCGCACCGAGATCACCCAGCTCGAGCAGGTGTACCGCGCGACCAAGGACCGTGGAGTCGCGTTCCTCGGAATCGACGTGCGCGACAACAACATCGACGCCGCCCGCGACTTCGTCGTCGACCGCGGGGTGACGTTCCCGTCCATCTACGACCCGGCGATGCGCACGCTGATCGCCTTCGGTGGTCGGTACCCGACCACGGTGATCCCGTCGACGGTGGTGCTCGACCGCCAGCATCGGGTCGCCGCGGTCTTCCTGCGTGAGTTGCTGGCCACCGACCTGCAGCCCGTCGTCGAGCGGTTGGCAGCCGAGACATGAACGTCGCCGAGATCGCCTCCACGGGACCCCTTCTGATCGCGATGGCGGTCAGCGTGCTGGCGGGTGTCGTGTCGTTCGCTTCGCCGTGTGTCGTGCCGCTGGTCCCCGGGTATGTGTCCTATCTGGCCGCCGTGGTCGGGGTCGAGGATTCGCCGGCCGCATCTGGAGCGTCGGTCACGGTGCGCGGGGCGCGGCTGCGCGTCGCCGGGGCGGCGGCGTTGTTCGTCGCCGGGTTCACCGTGGTGTTCCTGCTCGGCACCGTCGCGGTGCTGGGAATGACGACCGCCTTGATCACCAATGAGGTGCTGCTGCAACGCCTCGGCGGTGTCGTGACGATCGTGATGGGGCTGGTGTTCGTCGGGCTCGTCCCGGCGCTGCAGCGCGACACCCGGTTCACCCCACGCCAGGTCTCCACGCTCGGCGGGGCCCCGTTGCTGGGCGCGGTGTTCGCGCTGGGCTGGACGCCGTGCCTGGGGCCGACGCTCACCGGGGTGATCGCGGTGGCGTCGGCGACCGAGGGCAGCAATGTCGCTCGCGGCGTGGTGCTGGTGATCGCCTACTGCCTGGGGCTGGGCATTCCGTTCGTGCTGCTGGCGTTCGGTTCCGCCCGGGCGGTCAGCGGGCTGGGCTGGCTGCGCCGCCACACCCGGGCGATCCAGGTCTTCGGGGGCGTGCTGCTGATCCTGGTCGGCATCGCGCTGGTCACCGGTCTGTGGGGCGAGTTCGTGTCCTGGGTGCGCGACGCGTTCGTCAGCGACGTGAGGCTCCCGATCTGATGGTCACTTCCTCTGCGCGAGCAGACACAAAGTCGAGCAATTCAGGCCCGAAACGCTCGAGTTCGCGTCTGCTCGCGCTGATCCGCAACACGTGGCGGACGTTGACGTCCATGGGCACCGCGCTGGTGCTCCTGTTCCTGCTCGCACTCGGCGCGATCCCGGGGGCACTGCTACCGCAGCGCAGTCTCAACGAGACCAAGGTCGCCGAATATCTGGCCGAGCACCCGACGATCGGGCCGTGGCTGGATCGCGTGCAGGCCTTCGACGTGTTCTCCAGCTTCTGGTTCACCGCGATCTACGTGCTGTTGTTCGTGTCGCTGGTCGGCTGTCTGACGCCCCGGCTGGCCGAACACCTGCGCAGTCTGCGCGCAGACCCGGTGGCGGCGCCGCGCAACCTGGGCCGGCTGCCCAAACACCACGTCGCCGACGTGGCCGCCGACGACGTCGACACGGTGGCAGCCGCCGTCGACGAGCACCTCACGGGCTGGCGTCGCAGCATCCGGCGGACCGACGGGGTCACCGAGATCTCCGCGGAGAAGGGGTATCTGCGCGAGTTCGGCAACATCGTCTTCCATTTCTCGCTGCTGGGCCTGCTCGTCGCGATCGCCGCAGGCAAGCTGTTCAGCTACGAGGGCAATGTCATCGTCGTGGCCGACGGCGGACCCGGCTTCTGTTCGGCATCGCCGGCGGCGTTCGACTCCTTCCGCGCGGGCAATACCGTCGACGGCACCTCGCTGTATCCGATCTGCGTGCGCGCCAATGACTTCCGGGCCGACTACCTACCCAACGGGCAGGCCACCTCATTCGCCGCCGACATCGAGTACCAGGCCGGTGACGACCTGACCGCCGGCACCTGGCGGCCCTACCTGCTGAAGGTCAACGAGCCGCTGCGCGTCGGCGGGGATCGCGTCTACCTGCAGGGCCATGGCTATGCCCCGACGTTCAGCGTGACGTTCCCCGACGGCCAGACCCGCACCCAGACGCTGCAGTGGCGCCCCGAGGACCAGATCACGTTCCTGTCGTCGGGGGCGATGCGCTTCGACCCTCCCGGCGGGACGTACTCCGACGAGCGGGAGCGCCGGAAGAACCAGATCGCCATCCAGGGCCTGTTCGCCCCCACCGAGCAGCTCGACGGCACGCTGCTGTCCTCGAAGTTCCCGGCGCTCAACGATCCGGCGGTCGCCGTCGACATCTACAAGGGCGACACCGGCCTGGACACCGGCCGTCCGCAGTCGCTGTTCTCCCTGGACCCCCGCATGATCGACCAGGGCCGGCTCACCAAGGTCGCGCGGGTCAACCTGCGCGCCGGCCAGGACACCCGGCTGCCCGACGGCACGATCGTGCGGTTCGACGGCGCGGAGCCGTTCGTCAATCTGCAGGTCTCCCACGATCCCGCGCAGATCTGGGTGCTGGTGTTCGCGATGACGATGATGGCCGGACTGATCGTCTCCCTTGTGGTGCGCCGCCGCCGGGTCTGGGTACGTCTGACGTCGGGGCCTGCGGGTACGGTGAACGTCGAGCTGGGCGGGCTGGCGCGTACCGACAATTCGGGCTGGGGCGACGAGTTCGAGCGCCTCACGGCGAAGCTGCTCTCGGCTGCCGAAGGCAGCACTAAGGGCTCCGAGAAGAAGGAAACGGATCGGCCATGAACACCACCCACATCGATCTCGGCTTGGCCCGATACTCCGACTGGGCGTTCACCTCGTCGATCGTGGTGCTGGTGGTGGCCCTTCTGCTGCTCGCCGTCGAGCTGGCTTACAGCCGCGGTCGGCGCGTCGAGCACCGCGAGCTCGTGACCGCCGGGTCGGTGGCCGGCGACAGCTCGTCGCCCGGCCGGGTGCTCGACGTGCCGCGCCGGCCCTTCGACGAGCGGATCGGCTCGGCGGGCCTGGCCCTGGTCTACGTCGGCATCGGACTGCTGTTGGCCTGCATCGTGCTGCGTGGGTTGTCCACCTCGCGGGTGCCGTGGGGCAACATGTACGAGTTCATCAACCTGACCAGCTTCTGCGGTCTGGTCGCAGGCGCGGTGGTCCTGCGCAAACCGCAGTTCCGCTCGCTGTGGGTCTTTGTTCTGGTCCCCGTGCTGATCCTGCTGACGGTGTCTGGGAAGTGGCTGTACTCGCACGCTGCCCCCGTGATGCCGGCACTGCAGTCCTACTGGCTGCCCATCCACGTGTCGGTCGTCAGCCTCGGTTCCGGGGTGTTCCTGGTGGCCGGCGTGGCGAGCATCCTGTTCCTCCTCAAGATGTCCTCGCTGGGCGACGCCGGGCGCACCGACGCGGTCGGTCGCATCGTGGCGCGGCTCCCCGACGCCCAAACCCTCGACCGCATCGCCTACCGGACCACGATCTTCGCGTTCCCGATCTTCGGTTTCGGCGTGATCTTCGGGGCGATCTGGGCCGAGGAGGCGTGGGGCCGCTACTGGGGCTGGGACCCCAAGGAGACGGTGTCGTTCATCGCGTGGGTGGTCTACGCCGCCTACCTGCATGCCCGCTCGACCGCCGGCTGGCGCGACCGCAAGGCGGCCTGGATCAACGTGGCCGGATTCGTCGCGATGGTGTTCAATCTCTTCTTCATCAACCTGGTGACGGTCGGGCTGCACTCCTACGCGGGCGTCGGCTAGGGAGGATCGGGTGGTGACGGACGCACCGGGGAGTTTCCGCGCGCAGCACCGGTTCTCCGACCCGATGGCCGAGGTGCCTGCGGAGTGGACGGCGCCGACGCCGCCCCGGGGGCTGCTGCCGGTGACCACCGTCGAGCCGGCAGACGGGCCGGCCGCTACCGAGGTGCCCGATCCGCCGCCCTATCTCGACCTGTCCACGGTGGCCCTTCTGGGCAAGGCGCGCAAAGGCCCGTCGGCCGGATGGCGCAAGTGGGTGTACCGGGGCTCGGGGGGACTTGTCGACCCAGGCGAGAGTCCGCGCGCTGTGCGGCACGAGCGGTTGGTCGCTGCAGTGCAGACCCCGCTGCGCAGCTGCTACCGGATCGCGATGCTGTCCCAGAAGGGTGGGGTCGGGAAGACGACGATCACCGCGACGCTGGGCGCCACTTTCGCGAGCACCCGCGGTGACCGGGTGATCGCGGTGGACGCGAACCCCGACCGGGGCACCCTGAGCCAGAAGGTGCCTCTCGAGACCGCCGCCACCGTCCGGCATCTGCTGCGCGACATCGAGGGCATCGACTCCTACAGCGACGTACGCCAGTACACCTCGCAGGGCGCCAGCCGCTTGGAAGTGCTCGCCTCCGAAAGCGATCCGGCGGTGTCAGAAGCGTTCAGCGCCGACGATTACGGCCGGACCCTGGACGTGCTGGAGCGGTTCTACAGCGTGGTTCTCACCGACTGCGGGACCGGCATGCTGCACTCGGCGATGTCGGCGGTGCTCGACAAGGCCGACGCGTTGGTGGTGATCAGTTCAGGCTCGGTGGACGGCGCTCGCAGTGCGTCGGCGACGCTGGACTGGCTCGACGCGCACGGGCGAGAAGATTTGGTGCGCAATTCGATTGCCGTGATCAACGGGGTGCGCCCGCGGTCGCGCCGCGGCGTCACGAAAGTCGATCTGACCAAGGTCGTCGACCATTTCACCCGGCGCTGCCGGGCCGTCTGTCAGGTGCCGTTCGATCCGCATTTGGAAGAGGGGGCCGAGGTCGACCTCGAGCGGCTGCGCCCGCCGACGTCGGATGCGCTGCTGGAACTGGCCGCCACCGTGGCGCAGGGGTTCCCCGGCGCGCAGCAGGCGGCGCTTCGCTGACGGGTCAGGACCGCGGTTTGTCGTCGCGCGGGGTGATGCGGCGCAGGAAATCTGGGTCGTCGTCGGGTCCGATGACCCGAGTGCGTGGGCGCTGAGCAGACATCCGGGCCACCCGCCAGCCCACGTAGACCAGTGCGGCCAGCACGAGAAGCAGGAGCAAATAGGCCACTGAGAAAACCTCCTTCCTGCCAATATACGCGCCCTCGGTAGGCTCGGATCGTGTCTGACGAACGGCCCCGCTCCCGCCTGTTGATCGACGTAGCGGCGTACGTGGCAGCCCGCCTGGTGCTCGTCGCCGTGGTCGCCGCGGCCATCCTCGGCATTGCCGCGCTGATCGGTGTGCGCGACTTCCCGGTGGTGGTCGCGCTGCTGTTCGCGATCGTGATCGCCCTCCCGCTCGGCATCTGGGTGTTCGCCCCGCTACGCCGGCGCGCAACCGAGAGCATCGCGGTCTTCGACGAACGCCGCCGCACCGAACGCGCCCAGCTGCAGGCGCGCCTGCGCGGTGACGGCACGTCCGGTCCCGGGGCGGTCTGACCGGAAGGCAGCAAACTTTCGCGGAATACTCCCGGAGCACGGTGGGTAACCCGCGTCACATGAGCGAGCACGATCTCATGACCCGCCACCCGGAGCCCGGCGCCGGCGGCGCGCAGGATGCTGTCGCGCTGTACCAGCGTTGGATCACCGAATTGTGGGCTGGTAAGACCAATGCCCGCGAGCTGGTGTCCGCCGATTTCGTGGGCCACTGGCCCACGCGTGACGTGCACGGGCCCGAGGAATTGCAGGCCATCGTCGACGACACCCGCAAGCAGCTCCGCGAGTTGATGTTCGTCATCGACGTCGGACCGATCGTCGACGGTGACCTGGTTGCGGCGCGGTGGATCAGCACCGGAGCCGCCCGATCAGGACCGGCCCGATTCACCGGCAACGACATTCTGCGCTTGGCAGACGGCAAGATCGTCGAGTACTGGACCGGGACCACGCCGGCTTAACCCGGCGCGGCGTCGGTGAGGAGTCGCTGCAGCGCGTCGAGGGGATCGCCCCGACCCGGATCGAGGCGACGCGTCTGCGGCGACTCCTGTTGTGGTCCTTCGCCGACAGGAGCCGCCGGCGCTGCAGCGCCAGGAGGCGGGGGCGGCGGTGGCGCCAGCGGCGCCACCGCACCCAGGTTCTGCACCTTGGCCGCGATCCGCGCAGCGGCTTCTGCCCGCACGGCCCGCCGATCGGCGTCGGGGTCGTCGTTGCCTGCGAAGCAACCCGGTGGGGCGTCGTCGATGACCGTCAGAGCGCTCGCGTAGCGCTCCCGGGCATCGTCCAGCCGTGCCTCCCACGCCGCCACGTCGCCCTGCCGTTCCCGAACGAGTTCGAGGTTCACCCGCACCGGACAGGACCGATCGCCACGCGTGTGTGCCAGTGACTGGGTGAACTCGCTGTCGGCATCGGCGAGCCGGTCCTCAAGCACCGCCAGAGCTCCGGCGGCGAAGTGCTTGTTGGCCGGCTCCATCAGGCCGAACCTCTGGAGCACCGCGACGTCGTCGGACATCGCCCCGGCGGCCCCGGACGCGTAGTTCTGCTGCGCCGACTGTCCGGCGACGACAACTGAGATCAACGCGCCTGCGACGGCCAGCAGGAGAGCTGCCGGCAGCGCCGACAGCAGCATCAGTCGGCGCCGCCGGCGTAGCCGGGCGGGCCGCAATGTGCTCGTCATGTCAGCACCTCCCGCGCTGTCGATCGAGCGCGGCGCAGATCGCGTAGAGACCAGGCGATCTCGACGAGCAGCAGGGCCGAAGCGACCAGCGTCAGAACCCAATAGAACTCGTCGCGCCGCTCACCGGCGATACCGACGGCAGGCGGCGACTCCGTCGATTGGGCGGCCGCTGGGAGAGGTTGGCCGGGTATGCGGTTGTCGAAACCGACACCGAGTTGGTCGGCGATACCCCGCAGCCGCTGTTGGCCGACGTCGTCTGGGCCGTATCCGAACACCTGACCACCGTCGATGCCGCCGGGGAGTTGGCCGACATCGAATTGCCCCTGGGGGATGGTGGATTGGGGTGCGCCCGAGCCGAAGTAGTACACGATGCTGTTGGAGCCGGGATACTGCTGGGCCGCTGAGATCAGCTGATAGCGCAGCACGGTGGCCGCGGCCGCGGCGTTCACCTGATCGACGGCCTCACCCGGTACGGGCTCGAGTGCGGTGACGACGGGACGCAGGCTCCAGGCGTCGCCGGACAGCGGCCAGTCGAGGGCGGGTCGGTCGGCGAACGAGATCACAGCGAAGCGGGCGCCGGGGTGGTCGTCGACGACGGCCTGGATGTCGTCGCGGATGCCCGCCATCCGGGGTCGGCCACCGAAGTCCGGGATGGCTGAGTCCGGGGAGCGGTCCACGAGGAGGTAGATGTTCTCACCGCCCTGCGCCGACGAGGGTGTGCGCATCTCGGCGCGCAAACCCGAAGCGGGGCGCGCGGCGGCGAAAAGGAGCAGGCCCACCGCCAGAGTCATCGCAGCCCAGCGCAGGGGAGCCCACCCGCCCGCCTTGATCGCCGGCCACAGGGACAAGGCCCGCAGCGCGAGCAGGACCGCGGCGAGCGCGGCCAGCACCACGGGCGGCAACACCGGATCGAAGGTCATCGCCGCACCGCCATCAGGGAGACCGCGAGCAGCCCGGCCAACGCGATTCCGACGACGAGCACCACGGCGGGGGAGTCGCGTCGCTGGTCGGCTGCACCGGGGGCGCCGGCGCGGATGGCGTCGAGCTGACCGTCCAGCGTCGCGGCGTCGAATCGGACGAACGCGCCGCCGCTCGACCGGGCGATGGTGGCCAGGGCGTCCGTCTGACGTCCGGCGGTGGCGACCGCGTTGATCTGGATGTCGCCGCGGCGGGCCATGTCGACGACCTGCTCGTCGGTGAACAGCGACGGCCTGGTGTCGTCGGGCGCCCGCAACGCGCCGGGTCCCAGGTAGATCACCGAGCGACGGGTGTCCCCCGGCTCCTGGAAATCGGGAAAGCCGGTGAGGCACAGCGACAGGACGTCAGCGACGGTCGGTGCGTAATCGGCGTATTCGACACCGCCGGTGAAGGATTCCAGACGCGGGGTGTTCTGCATGCGGCTTTCTTCGGCGTACTCGCCGAATCTGCCTGCGGCGAACTGATAGTCGCGGGTCAGCGGAACCAGGCGGCGATCGGTGGAGGTCAGGCCGATGCGTTGGGTGCCGTAGGTCAACGTCTGGCGGGCGAAGTAACCCAGGAATTGTCCGGTGGCCGGATCGGTGGCGGGTTGGCCGACGCACAGCATGATGTCGTCGCGCGGTCCGGAACCGGTGTCGACGGGCGCGGTCGGCCGGGCTGTGGCCAGCATCGTGATCGCGAACAGCAGCGTCAGCAGCACCACCGCGATGGCCGTCGCTCTGGTCTGCCGCCGCACCACCGCCCGGTATTCCGGCAGGCGCGTCAGACGAGCGGTGTGCGCCAACGGTTCTCGCCGCTGTGCGGCGCGTGGAGTGGGCAGCAGCAGCGCGGCCGCCGCGACGACGATCAAGGCCACCGCCCCGATCACGGGCACCGCCCACCAGGTCAAGCCCATGACCGGATCACGTCCTCGGTGTCGGCGCCGAGCCGGTCGATGTCGGCGGCCGGGGCGGCGCTGAACTGCACGTCGCCGAGCGCCTCCAGAACCGGTGCCGCGGGGGCGAGATCGCTTGCGGCAATGGCTTTGAGCTGCATGTACTGAGCCCGCCGGCCGGTCGCCTGGTGCAGAAAACTACGCAACGTCCTGCTCAAGGCGGCGCTGGCCGCCACGTCGGAGAGCTCCCCGGCACGATGCCGCCGCAGGATCGTCCGGACATGTGCCGCGAAGCGGTGCCGCAACAGCCGCGCGTGCGCATCGCGGACGACGGGCATGCTGCGCAGCCGTCCCGACGGCAACGTCGAAACGAAAATCAGCGCATACCAACCGAACACGGCCAGAATCAGCGCGACGCCCAGCCACAGCCACCACAGTGAATAGCCGGGTGGCCCGCTGACGAAGCGCAGAAGATCATCCGGCACGGGACCGCGCCCTCGTCAGCTCGCCGACCCGGTTCCGCAGCTCACCGCTACTCGGCACGGTCACGTGCGGAATCGCGTAATCGGTCAGCGCGTCGGCGAGGCGCTGCCGGCGCCGTTGCTCGGCGCGCTCGTACGCGGCGACGACGCGGGGATCGCTGGCAGCCGTCCCCAGTACGGGGCGGCCTGTGCCCACGTCGTAGCCTCCGTCGCGGCCCACCGCCGTCGGCGCACGGTCGGCGACCATGGCCCACAGCAGGTCGTGGCGGCCGGACAGCCGGGCCAGTACATCGGTCAGCTCGTCATCGACATCGGGTTCGTCCGAGACCACGACGATGAGCAGTTGATGTCGGTAATGCGTTGCCACGTATTGCAGTTGACAGGAGATGTTGCTGGCGGCGCGATCGGATCCGGCGTCGTGGTAGCGGTGCAGCATGCTCTCGATGTGCGTCTCACCTCGGCGTAGCCGGATGTTGACGCTACCGCGGGCGTCGCCGTAGACCATGCCGATCTCGTCGGAACGGCTCAGCGTGATCAGCCCGACCGCGCCCAGGATGAGCCCGGCGACATCGCATTTGAGTTCTCCGCTCGGGGTGCGCGCGGTCATGTCGCGGCCGGTGTCGGCCACCAGCAACACCTTGTGGTGTTTCTCGGAGACGAACCGCTTGATCAACACGTCGCCCGATCGGGCTGACGCCTTCCAGTCGATGTCGCGGACGTCGTCACCGGGAACGTAGGGCCGCAGTTCGTCGAATTCCAGGGTGCGCGTGTGCAACAGCGCGTGTCGCCCGCCGTCGAGCATGCCGCGGGTGTCACCGCCGAACAATGACCGGACCCTGTTGAGGTACTTGCCCACCGCCGCACCCCGCTAGGGCACCCGCACCGTGGCCAGCGCCGCATCGATCACCCGGCCGGGCGTCACCCCGGCGCTGGCTGCTTCGAAGCTGAGGATCAGCCGGTGCTGCAGGACGCGGCGCGCGAGATCGGCGATGTCACCGGGCAGGACGTGGGTGCGGCCGGACAGCAGGGCCAGCGCACGCGCGGCCGTGCACAGCGCGATGGTGGCGCGCGGACTGGCGCCGTACTCGACCATGCGGGCCACGTGCGAGGGCAGGTACTTGTCCGCCTCGCGGGTGACACCCACCAGGCGGCTGGCGTAGAGCATCAGCTCCCGGCTCAGGTACACCTCGCGCACGACACGCTGCACGATGCGGATGTCGTCCAGCGTGGCGACCGGACGGGCGTGGTGACCGCGGTCGTAGAGCCCGGTGTCCCGCCGGATCAACACCTCGACCTCTTCTTCGGGCGAGGGATAGCCGACGATCTCCTTGATGAGGAATCTGTCGGTCTGCGCCTCCGACAGCGCGTAGGTGCCCTCCTGGTCGACGGGGTTCTGGGTGGCGATGACCAGGAACGGTTCGTCGATGGGATACACGGTGCCGGCGATGGTGGTCTGGCGCTCCTCCATCGCCTCGAGCATCGCGCTCTGGGTCTTGGCGCTGGACCGGTTGATCTCGTCGAGCAGGACGACGTTGGCGTGAACGGGACCGAGTTGAGTGACGAACGACGTGGTCGCCGCGTCGTAGACCTGGGTGCCGATGATGTCGCTCGGCAGCAGATCGGGCGTGCACTGGATGCGGCGGAACTGCCCGTCGATGGATTCGGCGATGACGCGCGCGGCGGTCGTCTTGGCCAGCCCCGGCACGCTCTCGAGCAGCACATGTCCGCTGGTCAACAGGCCGATCAGCAGGGACTCCCTCAGGTGCTCCTGGCCGACGACCTTCGCGGAGAACGCCGCCGACAACGCTTCGACGACGTGCTGCGCGGCGCGCGCGTCGTCGTCGAACTGTCGGTGGTTCGGGGCAGCAGTCATCCCGCGCTATGTACCACCGCGATCGGGGCGGCAAACCGGGAGAGACGCCCCGTGTCAGCCGAAGGCCAGCGCCGAGGCCACCACGACGGCCCACACCAGCATGGTCAGGCCCGTGTCGCGCAGCACGGGAATCAGGTCGCGGCCACCCAGCCCGGCGCGCACCGGCCGGGCCGCGCGCACGGCCAGCGGTGTCGCGAGGAACCCGGCCCCGCATGCCGGTGTGGCGATGAAACACAGCACCAGCGTGAGCGGCACCCAGACCATCAGCAGCGCCTGGTACAGCACCCGGGTCCGTGCGTCGCCGAGGCGCACCGCGAGTGTGATCTTGCCCGTTTGCGCGTCGGTCGGGATGTCCCGCAGATTGTTGGCCACCAGCACCGCCGAGGACAGGCATCCCATCGCGACGGCGCACACCGCCCCGACCCAGTCGACCCGCAACGCCTGGGTGAACTGCGTCCCCAGCACCGCCACCAGCCCGAAGAACACGAACACCGCGATCTCGCCGAAGCCCAGATAGCCGTAGGGCTTCGAGCCGCCGGTGTACAGCCACGCACCGGCGATGCACGCCGCTCCGACGGCGATCAGCCACGGTGCGGACGACCACGCCAGCACCAGTCCTGCCGCCGCGCCGATCGTCAGGCTGATCACCGCGGCCGTCAGTACCGCGCGCGGGGCTGCGAGCTTGGAGCCCACCAGCCGCAGCGGTCCTGACCGCACGTCATCGGTGCCTCGGATGCCATCGGAGTAGTCGTTGGCGTAGTTGACCCCGACGATCATCCCGACCGCAACGAGCAACGCCAGCAACGCTTTCCACCACGACACCGCATCCAGCCAGGCGGCCGCGCCGGTGCCTGCGATCACGGGTGCAACGGCGTTGGGCAGCGTACGCGGACGTGCCCCTTCCACCCACTGGCCGAATGTCGCCACGAGGTCAGTCTTGCAGGTGCCGGCCGTGGCAGACTGAGCGCATGGACGACCGACTCAGCAAGGGCGAGATCAGCAAGGACGTGGTGCAGGAGATCGTCGGTGCGGGCGCGACGGCAGTCGGCGAGGTTGCTTCGATCATCACCACCGCGGTCCGCGACGTCGCGAACGCCATCGGCGGATTCGCCACGGACGTCTTCGAGATCCGCGATGGTGCGCGCCGTGCCGCGCAGCAGCACCTCGACAGTGACGTCGAGCCCGACGGCCAGTAGTCCTCGATGCTCGGAGTCATCGGCGGCAGCGGGTTCTATTCCTTCTTCGGTCCCGACGCGCGGACCATCAACCTCGACACCCCGTATGGCGCGCCCAGTGCGGCGATCACGGTGGGGGCGGTCGGCGAGCATGAGGTCGCGTTCCTGCCGCGGCACGGCGCCGGACACGAATTCTCGCCGCACACCGTGCCCTACCGCGCCAACATGTGGGCGCTGCGCGCGCTCGGCGTGCGTCGCATCTTCGGTCCGTGCGCGGTGGGCAGCCTCGATCCCGACCTCGGCCCGGGCGCGATGGTGGTGCCCGATCAGCTCGTCGACCGCACCTCGGGGCGAGCCGACACCTACTTCGATTCCGGCGGTATCCACGTTGGCTTCGCCGATCCGTACTGCCCGACGCTGCGCGAGGCCGTGACCGGACTTCCCGGCGTCGTCGACGGCGGCACGATGGTGGTGATCCAGGGGCCGCGCTTTTCCACCCGCGCGGAGAGCCAGTGGTTCGCAGGCCAGGGGTTCCGGCTGGTCAACATGACCGGCCACCCGGAGGCTGTGCTCGCCCGCGAACTCGAGATGTGTTATGCGGCAATAGCTTTGGTGACCGATCTGGATGCGGGTATCGAGTCGGGCCAGGGGGTGACGGCGGTGGATGTGTTCGCTGAGTTCCAGCGCAACCTTGGGCCGTTCAAGCAGCTCGTGCACGAGGCGATCGACAATGTGGCCTCGGAGCGCACCTGCACCCACTGCCTGCCCCACAACGGCGTCGAGCTGCCGTTCGATCTGCCATGAGAGTGCTGCTGACGGGCGCGGCCGGGTTCATCGGCTCCCGGATCTGGGCCCGCCTGGTCGACGCCGGCCATGATGTCGTGCCGGTCGACGCGATGCTGGCCGCAGCCCACGGCGCAGACGCCGATCACCCGGAGGACGTGCTGGACGTGGACGTCCGCGATGCGGCGGCCGTGGCGCGGGTGCTCGACGGGGTCGACGTGGTGTGTCACCAGGCCGCGGTGGTCGGGGCCGGGGTGAATGCCGCCGACGCACCCTCGTATGCGTCGCACAACGACCTCGGCACCGCCGTCCTGCTGTCCGAGATGTTCGCCGCGGGCTGTCAGCGCCTGGTGCTGGCGTCGTCGATGGTGGTCTACGGGCAGGGCCGGTTCGTCTGCCCGGAGCACGGCGACGTCGAGCCGCCGCCCCGCCGTCGTGAAGATCTCGACGCCGGCATGTTCGACCATCTCTGTCCGGTCGGCGGCGAGCGGGTGGAGTGGGCGCTGGTCGACGAGGGCGCCCCGTTGCGGCCGCGCAGCCTGTACGCGGCCAGCAAGGTGGCGCAGGAGCACTACGCGCTGGCGTGGAGTGAGTCGACGGGCGGTTCGGTCGTCGCGCTGCGTTACCACAACGTCTACGGCCCCGGCATGCCACGCGACACCCCGTATTCGGGGGTCGCCGCGATCTTCCGGTCCGCTCTCGAATCAGGTGATGTGCCAAGAGTTTACGAAGACGGCGGACAGATGCGCGATTTCGTGCACGTCGACGACGTCGCTGCGGCGAACGTCGCGGCGGTGCAGGCCGAGCTGGACGGGTTCGACGCGTTCAACGTGTGTTCGGGCCGGCCGATCTCGATCCTGGACGTGGCCACCGAGTTGTGCGACGCGCGCGGCGACGTGACCCCGCTCGTGACGGGGCAGTACCGCAGCGGCGATGTGCGCCACATCGTCGCCGATCCGGCCAAGGCGGCGCGGGTGCTCGGCTTCCGCGCGGTGGTCGACCCGGCCGACGGCCTGACTGAGTTCGCGACTGCGCCACTACGGGGTCGCTAGCCTTCTTGACATCTGTCAAGTAATACTGAGCCCATGAGCTCAGCGCTGTGCGACCAGTTCGGCATCGACTTTCCCCTCTTCGCGTTCAGCCATTGCCGGGATGTGGTGGCCGCGGTCACCAACGCCGGCGGTTTCGGTGTGCTCGGCGCGACGGCATACAGTCCGTCGCAGCTGGACCGCGAGCTGGCCTGGATCGATGACGCGGTCGGCGGCAAGCCCTACGGTGTTGACCTCATCGTGCCGGCCAAGTTCGAGGGAAAGGGAGAGAAGCTCTCCGGCAGCGACCTCGCCTCCCGAATCCCACAGAGCTACCGCGATCTCGTCGATGACCTGCTGCGTGCCCATGGCATCGAGCCTGAGCCCGAGCGCCGGCTCGGCGGCTCGTCGCTGTCCGGCAACACCGGCCGCGAGCTGCTCGACGTGGCGCTCACGCATCCGGTGAAGCTGATCGCCAACGCGCTCGGCGTGCCGCCGGACTACATGATCGAGGCCGGCAAGGAGCGCGGCATCCCGGTCGCCGCGCTGGTCGGCGCCAAGGAGCACGCGGTCAAGCAGGTTGCCGCGGGGGTGGACCTGATCGTCGCGCAGGGCACCGAGGCCGGGGGACACTGCGGTGAGGTCAGCACGCTGGTCGTGGTGCCAGAGGTGCTCGAGGCCATCGACGGCGCCGTTCCCGTCTTGGCGGCGGGCGGCATCGTGACCGGTCGGCAGATGGCCGGCATGGTGGCGATGGGCGCGGCCGGGGCGTGGACGGGCTCGGTGTGGCTGACCACCGAGGAGGCCGAGACAGCGCCGCACACCGTGGCCAAGATGCTGGCGGCGTCCTCGCGTGACACCGTGCGCTCGGCGGGCCGCACCGGCAAGCCGTCGCGGCAGCTGAAGTCGGAGTGGACCGATGCGTGGCTGCCGAACTCTGCAGGCCATCAGCCGTTGCCGCTGCCGCTGCAGTCGATGCTGTGCGAGCCGGTGATCCGCCGCATCGACGTGCTCGCCGGCCAGGGCCACGAAGGCGCCCAGGCGCTGGCCACCTATTTCGTCGGGCAGGGCGTCGGGCTGATGAACAAGGTGAAGCCGGCCCGCGAGGTCGTCCGCGAGTTCATCGAGGACTACCTGGCTGCGGCGGACCGGCTGAGCAACTCACTGCCCGGCTGACATCGCCCGGACCCCCAATTCCGGGGGCAGGAGTCAGTCGCTGGCCAGCGGCAGGCGCACCTCGAACCGGGCCCCGTTGGGCAGGTTGTGCGCCGACAGCGTGCCGCGGTGCGCCTGCACCAGCCCGGCCGCGATCGCCAGCCCCAGCCCCGAGCCGCTCGGCAACGATGAATCAGCCCGCGGCACGCGGCTGTTCGACCCGCGGTAGGCCACGTCGAACACCCGCGGCAGATCGGCCTCGTCGATGCCGACCCCGGTGTCGTCCACGCGTGCCCACGCGCTGTTCTCGTCGGAGCCCAGCGCCAGCTCGACCCTGCCGCCCTCCGGCGTGTGCGCGATCGCGTTGGCCACCAGATTCGACAGCACCCGCACCAGCGCGCGGTCGCTGCCGACCACCCGCACCGGCTCTTCCGGCAGGTTCGCCTCCAGCTGCACACCGGCGCGTTCCGCGGCGATCCGGTGCGCGGCCAGCACGTCGTCGACGACCTCGTCCAACGCCACCTTGTCGAACGACGGCGTCAGCGCGCCGGCGTTGATCTTCGACATCTCGAACAGGTCGTCGACCATCTCCGACAGCCGCACCGACTCGTGTTCGATGTGTTTGGCGTGCACCCGCACCTCGTCGTCGGGGACCACGCCGTCGGCGATGGCCTCCGACACCGCGCGGATGCCGGCCAGTGGCGTGCGTAGGTCGTGGCTGACGAACGCGACGAGTCGCCGCCGGGACTGCTCGGCGGCCCGCTCGGAGTCGCGGATCTCGGCCTCCCACACCGTGCGCCTGGCCTGGTAGCGGCCCAGCATCACCGCCGCCGGGATCGTCACCACCGACACGATCACCAGCACCACGGCGGTGCGCTCGAACGTCTGCGTGATCATGAACCCGCTGGCACCGATCACCCCGGCCAGCGTCGCGAGCACCGGGATCAGCACCAGCACCACCATGCTGACCGCCAGCGACCACGTCCGCGCCAGCCGGATGACCACGCCGCCGACCAGCACCACCGGCACCGAACATGCCAGGGCCCAGCCGACGATCTCCCAGAACTCAGTCGTCGGCATCCGGGTGTCCGGCGGTCGGCTCGTCGGAACCATCGGCGGCCCACATGTAGCCGCGGCCCCACACCGTCTGCACGCGGTGGCGGTCGCCGAGCTTGGACCTCAGCCGTTTGACGTGCACGGTGACGGTGGACAGGTCCCCGAAGTCCCAGTGCCACACCTGCTTGAGCAGGTCCTCGCGGGTGAACACGGTGTCGGTGTGGGTGAGGAAGAACAGCAGCAGGTCGAACTCCCGGTTGGTGAGGCTGACCGGTTTGCCGGCCGAGCTCACCGTGCGCGACGCCGTCGACACCGTCAGGTCTCCCGAGCGCAGTTCCATCGGCAGCACGCCGGGTGCGGCCGGGACGCGGCGCAGCACCGAGCGCACCCGCAGTGCGAGTTCGCGTGGGCTGAACGGCTTGGTCAGATAGTCGTCGGCGCCCGCTTCGAGCCCGGCGATCCTGTCGTCCTCTTCGCCGAGCGCGGTCAGCAAAATCACCGGCACCGCATACCCGCCCCGTTTGCGCAGGTTGCGGCACAGCGACAGGCCGTCTGGGCCGGGCATCATCACGTCCAGCACCGCCACGTCGATGCGCTGCGAGCCGAGCAGCCGCAGCGCCTCGGTGCCGTCGTGCGCGGTGGACACGTCGAGTCCGTCGCGCTCCAGATAGCGGCGCACGACATCGCGGACGACGTCGTCGTCGTCGGCGATCAGCACACGGGTCACCCCCCGAGGTTAGCCGCACAACGTTGCTACCAGCACCTACGTCATCGATTCGTCAGGCTTGCCGCTCGCGCCCACCGCTCGGCTCGCCTAGCGTTGCGAGCTATGCCCGACTGTCCGGTCACGGTGGTGCTGCCGTGCCTCAACGAGGCCGAATCACTGCCGGGCGTGTTGGCGGCCGTGCCCGCCGGGTATCGCGCTCTGGTGGTGGACAACAACAGCACCGACGCGACCGCGCTCGTCGCCCGTCGGTGCGGGGCCACCGTGGTGGCCGAGGCCACGCCGGGTTACGGCGCAGCGGTGCACGCCGGGGTGGAGGCGGCACAGACGCCGATCGTGGCGGTGCTCGACGGCGACGGTTCGTTGGATCCGCAGGAGCTGCCCGCCCTGGTCGACGACGTCGAGCGGGGCGCCGACATGGCGATCGGCCGGCGCCGCGCCACCCCCGGCCTCACGTGGCCCTGGCATGCGCGTCTGGGCACCGCGGCGGTGTGCTGGCGGCTGCGCCACCGCTACGGCCTGCCGGTGCACGACATCGCGCCGATGCGGGTCGCCCGCCGGGACGCGTTGCTGGGTCTCGGTGTCACCGACCGCCGCTCGGGCTACCCGCTCGAGTTGCTGGTGCGTGCCGCGCAGGCGGGTTGGACGGTCGTCGAACGCGACGTCGCGTACGGCCCCCGCACCGGCGGTACCTCCAAGGTGAGTGGCTCGGTACGCGGCAGCGCGATCGCTGCGCTGGACTTCTTCAAGGCGATCTCGTGACGGCCACGTGTCTGCTGGTGGTGGCCAAGGCGCCGGTGCCGGGGTTGGCGAAGACGCGGCTGGCGGCAACTGTCGGTGACGCGACCGCCGCCGACATCGCCGCGGCGGCCCTGCTCGACACACTCGACGCGGTGGCCGGCGCCCCGGCCGATGCGCGCGTGGTCGCGATGACCGGTGATCTGGACGCTGCGGCCCGCTCCGCCGAGATCCGGGCCCGGCTGCGCGATTTCGTCGTGGTCCCCCAGCGGGGTGAGGCGTTCGCCGACCGGCTGGCCAACGCCCACGTCGACGCCGTGGCCGCCACGGGCACCACCGCGGTGGTGCAGATCGGGATGGACACCCCGCAGGTGACCTCCGAGCTGCTCACCGAGTGCGTGGACGGACTGAGCGCCGATGACGCGGTGCTGGGGATGGCCCGCGACGGCGGCTGGTGGGTGCTCGGGGTTCGCGCCGCTGCCCATGCCGAATGCCTGCGACAGGTGCCGATGTCGGCGGCCGACACGGGCGCTGTAACGCTGGCCGCCCTGCGGGACACCGGACTGTCCGTGGGGCTGGTCACCGAACTCGCCGACGTCGACACGATCGACGACGTCGACGCGGTGCGCAGCGCCTGTCCGGCCGGGTCACGGTTCAGCCGGATCACTGCGACGGTGGAGGCCTGATGTTCGGACAGCTCTATGACCGCGCACTGACAGGGGAGCGATGTTGGGTGCGCCGCGACGACGGCCGGGTGAGCCGGTTACCGGTGCACAGCTGGCTCGGAGGCAGGCACGCCGACGACCGGTTCGACGCCACAGTGGTCGACATGTGCGAGGGGCCGACGATCGACTTGGGTTGCGGTCCAGGACGTTTGGTGGCCCACCTGGTGCAGCGCGGGGTGCCTGCGCTCGGCGTCGATCTGTCGGCCACGGCGGTGCGGCTGGCCCGCAGCAGCGGCGCGCCTGCGCTGCATCGTGACCTGTTCGAGCCGTTGCCCGGCACGGGCCGCTGGCAGACCGTGCTGCTGGCCGACGGCAACGTCGGTCTCGGTGGCGATCCAGCCAGGGTGCTGCGCCGCGCGGCTGAGCTGCTCCGCAGCGGCGGCCGGTGCCTGGCCGAATTCGATTCCGCGGCAATAGGTATCGATGTCGGCTGGGTGCGCCTGGAATCTGCCAGCACGATCGGCCCGTGGTTCAAGTGGGCGTCGGTGGGCATCGACAGCATGCCCGAGCTGGCCGGCGAGGTGGGTCTCGCGGTCGCGGGCATCCGCCACATCGGCACGAGGGTGGTCGCCACCCTCGCGGCAGCATGACCGCCACCTCGACGCTGCGCGGCACCGCGATCACCGCACGGGTCGGGATGGCGCTCGGCGTGGCAGTGGCAATCTGCTTTCTCACCGGGCTGATCAGTCATCTGATCCAGCATCCGCAGCCGTGGTTCTGGTGGCCCACCCGGCCGGTGTGGCTGTACCGGTTCACCCAGGGCCTGCATGTCATCAGCGGTATCGCTGCGATCCCTCTTCTGGTCGTCAAGCTGTGGTCGGTGTGGCCGAAGCTGTTCGAGCGCCCGCTGCTCGGTGGCCCGGTCCGGGCGCTGGAACGCCTCTCGATCCTGGTGTTGGTCGCCTCGATGATCTTCCAGTTGAGTACCGGCCTGCTCAACACAGCGCAGTGGTACGTGTTCGGATTCTTTTTCACCACCGCGCATTACGCGGCCGCCTATGTCGCGATCGGCGCGGTCGTCGTTCACGTCGGGGTCAAGCTGCCGGTCATCCGGCGCGCACTCGGGGAACCGGTCGACGATCCTGCGGACACGGCCACAAGCGGCCCCACACGCCGCACCGTGTTGATCGGCACATGGCTGGCGGTCGCGGTGGCCACCGTGGTCACCGCGGGGCAGACCATTCCCCTGCTGCGCCGGGTGTCGGTGCTCGCGCCGCGTTCTGGTGATGGGCCGCAAGGGCTTCCGGTGAATCGATCGGCCGTCGCGGCCGGTGTGATCGCCGCCGCCCGGTCATCTGACTACCGGCTCACGATCACCAATGGCGCTCGCACCCGCCGGTTCAGCGTCGCCGAGCTGGCTGCCATGCCGCAGACCACGCACCGGCTGCCGATCGCGTGCGTGGAGGGCTGGAGTGTCGAGGCGGAGTGGACCGGAGTGGTCCTGGCGCAGCTGATCGCCGCCGTCGGCGCAGCCCCGGATTCCGACGTACGGATGATCTCGCTGGAGGGCCCGGGTCCCTACAGCCGCACGGTGCTGCCCGCCCGGCATGCCCGTGACGACATGACGTTGATCGCGTTGCGGCTCAATGGGGAGACGCTGGACCTCGACCACGGCTACCCGTGCCGGTTGATCGCGCCGACGAGACCCGGTGTGCTGCAGACGAAGTGGCTGAGCCGGATCGAGGTGGTGCCGTGACCGCGGTGCGGGTGATTCTGGTGGCGGCGGGGCTGGTACTGGGCGCTTACGGCGCGGTGCTGCTGCTCGACGATCCGCCGGTGGTGCTGATGCGGATCGCGATCTGGGCGGCCGCCGGTGTGCTGCTGCACGACTTCGTGTTCGCGCCGGTGTGCGCCGCGCTGGGCTTCGCCGGGCAGCGCCTGGTGCCGGCCGGGTGGCGCACACCGGTGGCGGTCGCGGCGCTGTGCAGCGTGGTGCTCGCGCTGCTGGCGGTGCCGGTGTACGACAAACCGGGCATGCGGCCGGACAACATGACGGTGCTCGACCGCGATTACGTGGTCGGGTTCTGGATCGCGCTGGCGGTGGTGTGGGTGTGTGTGCCGCTCTGGGTTCTCGCGCGACGCGTCCTACCAGTTCGTCAGGATCAGGTGGTTGACAGCCAACGCGCCGATCACGTTGAGCGCCAACCACCATCGGTGTGATCGGCGCGGCAGCAGCGCGGCCGCGGCCACCAGCCACACCATGAACGGCAACCAGATGCGTTCGGTCTCGGCCTTGCTCAGCCGGGACAGGTCGGCGGCCACGATGGCCAGCAGCGCGCCGAGTACCACCAGATGCAGTCCGCTGCGGCGGCGCAGCGCGGCGAGGTCGAACACCCGGCTGAGGCCGGCCACGCTGCCGAGCCCGATCGCGCACACCACCGATGCCAGGTTGGCCCATCCCCAGTAGGCGAACGGGCGGTCGTTGGCGATGCCCTGCCAATAGCGTTCCTGCACCAGGTGATAACCGTCGAGCCACCAGAAGCCGGCGGCGGCGAACACCGCGACCACGAGCAGCGCCGCGACCACGGCAGGCACCAGGGCGCTCAACAGCGCTCGTCTGCTGCGCGCGGCGACCAGGACCGCCACCGCGGGCAGTGCCATCAATCCCAGGCCGTAGTTGCAGAAGATGCCCCAGCCCAGCAGGAGCCCGGCGCCCGCCCCGGCGGGCACCACCCATCGGGTCGAGCCGGTGACCGCCAGCGCCAGCAGCGTGATGCCCCAGGCCGCGACCCCGGCGAAGTAGCCGTCGGCCGACACGGCGATCCAGATCGCCGTCGGCGCGACCGCGACGAACGGCGCGGCGCGGCGCGCGGTGTCCTCGTCGCTCAGTGCGCGTACCGCGACGACGATCGCCGCCGCGGCACTCGAGCCGGCCAGCAGGCACAGCGTCCCCGCCCACGCCCCACCGCCGAGCCCGATCCGATCCAGCCACACGAACGTCAGCAGGGCACCCGGGGGATGCCCGGATACGTGGGTGATCCACGAGTCGGGCTGGTAGTCCAGGATTCGGCTGGAGAAAGTGCGCACGGCCTCGCCGACGTCGTCGATCGTCGGCACCTGACGCAAGTACTCGTGCCGCGCGGTGAGCCGACCCGCGAAGCCGCGCTGCCAACCGTCCACCATGGCCAGGCTGAACGCCCACGCGCAGGAGGTCGCCCAGGCAGCCCACGGCACCGCCCGCCAGGGCAGTCGCGCGGCGAGCGCGGGCCCCCACAGCACCGCGGCGAGCCCGATCGCGACAGCCGGAAGGGTGCCAGGGCCGACATGGGTGTTCCACCAGCCGAAGATCGGCGCGGTGTCGGCGAAGTCGCGGAAGCGGTCCGGGGTCGCGTTGAGCAACGGTGTCACCCCGCCCAGATGCAGGCGCGGCACGACGAACGCCGCCGCCACCAACACCACGCCGACAGTGACGGCCACGGCTTCTCTGCGAGACACAGACATCCCCGACAGCCTAGGGACCGCGACGGCTCCCCGGGTCTGACGTGTCGGTGACGCCCGTTTGACGACCACGTCCAGCGGGGTACCGCACATTGCTACTCATTTGCTCACAGCGGTGATGTGTGCGGGATTACACCGATCCGGCATTCGGATCGCACCCGGTGCCACGACTGAAGACATGTACGAACATCGACACATCACCGTAGGAGGAACACAGATGACCACCTCGACCACCACCGTTGCCAAGGCCACCACGGGCCCGCTGGTGACCACGCAGGGCAGCACCACCATCGCCGATGTCGTGGTGTCGAAGATCGCCGGGCTGGCGGCCCGCGAGGTCCACGGGGTGCACGATCTCGGTGGGAACGCCAGCCGCGCAGTCGGCGCCCTGCGTGACCGGATCCCCGGCGCGTCCACCAACTACTCCCAGGGTGTCTCGGTCGAGGTGGGCGAGAAGCAGGCCGCCGTGGATCTCGACATCGTCGCCGAGTACGGCGTCTCGATCGCCGACGTCGCAGCGGGTATCCGCCGTAACGTCATCGCCGCACTGGAGCGCATGACGGGCCTGGAGGTCGTCGAGGTCAACATCACCGTCCACGACATCCACGTGCCCGACGACGGCGACGACAGCAGAGACGCCGAGGACCGCTCGGGCCGGGTGGAGTGACGGATCGCCCGTACGACGAACGGAGAAAAACGATGACGACAGCAACAGTGGGCATGCTGGCCGGGGTGCTTCTCGGAGTGGCCGCCGCCGCCGGCGGATTCACCGGCTTCCTCGTTGCGCTCGTGCTCGGCGCGATCGGCTACGTGATCGGCGGTCAGCGCGATGGCGAGTTCGACGTGACGAGCTGGCTGCAGGGCCGGGGCCGTGGCTGACACCGGCGTGCGTCAATCGGGCACTGCCGTCGTCGACGAGGCGGCTGCGGTCACCGATCCCGGTGACCGCGGCAGCCTCCGGGTCCACGACCGTGCGATCGGGCATCTGGTCGAAGCCGCCGTGCTGACCACGCCCGGGGTGTGCCGGCGCGGAAAGGCGCTGAGCAACCTGGTCGGCCACGAGCTGCCGCGCGTCGACGCTGTCGTCGCCGGCGATCATGTCCGCATCGCGGTGAACATCGCCGCCGAGTGGGGCCGGCCGTTGGCGGCGCTGGCGGCCGACGCCCGTGGCCGCATCACCACAGCGCTGCGTGACCATGCGGGGCTGGCGGTGGACGGGGTCACGGTCCATGTGGCCGAGATCGTCGCGCCGAGCGTGGAGAGGAGGGTGTCATGACGACCGTCGAGGAAACGATCAATCCGACTGCATCGCAACGCACCTCGGTGCGCGCGGCGCCCGTGCCGGTGGCTGCAGCCGGAGCGAGCAAGGTCGCCGTGGTGTTGGCCGTCCTGCTCGCGGCGCTCGGTGTGCTGGCGGTCCGGGACGCCGTCGTGGGGCTGGGCTGGACCTCGGGGTCGCTGTGGTTGCCCGCTGCCGCTGACGCCGTCGACGGCTTCGAACCCGCCGACTGGCTGGTGGCCGCAGGCGCGGCCACGGTACTCGTCGGCCTGACGTTGACGGTGATCGCGCTGGCGCCGCGTCGCCGGACCGCAGTTGCCGTGACTGCCGAGACGCCGGTGTACCTGACCGTTGACGGCGTCGCGGCGCTCGCCGGTGCGGCCGCGCGCGAGGTGGCCGGCGTCGTCGACGCACGGGCCACCGCATCCCGGCGTCGTGTCGTCGTACGCTGCCGCGTCACGCGCGACGACAGCGGCGCCGTGCGCCGGGCCGTCACCGAGGCCGTGACACAGAATCTGAGCATGCTGGAGACCCCACCACGCGTCGTCGTACGCACCCGAACGGAGGAGACCTCATGAGCCGCGCCGCTGTCGCCTTCGACCGCGTCGTGACCCTGCTGTCCGGAATCGCCTTGGTAGGCCTAGGGCTGGCCGCCGTGGCCTGGGCGCGCGGTGACCTCGGCGCCGGCCGCCCCCTCCAGACGCCGCTGTCCGGCTGGATGTCGGCATCCTGGTGGCCGTGGGCGCTCGGCGGCGCCGGGATCGTCGCGATCCTGCTGGCGCTGCGCTGGCTGGCCGCTCACCGCTGGCCCGCCAAGGCCGGGCGGGTCGATCTGACCGGTGATGCCACCTCGACCGCCGACGCCACATCGGTGGCCTCAGCGGCCGGCGACGCCCTGGCCGCCGACCCCGCCGTGACCAAGGCCTCCGGTACGGCAACGCTGCGCCGTGGGCGGCCCACCGTGACGTTGTCCGCGCGGGTGCCCGCGCGGTCCGGGCTGCCGGCCGCGGTCGGCGCGGCCGACGACGCCGCCCGTACCGCGGCGGCGATGCTCGGTGAGAGTGTCGCCATCCGCACGGTCCTGCGCGTCGATACCAAGGCCGGGACCGTCGTGCGATGACTGACGAGGAGCGGGGCAGCGCGATCCTCGAGCCGGGTGTCACGTGTTGGCGCAGTGAACGCGCCGGCCGTTTCGCCCGGCTCGTCGACGGCGCGGACTATCTCTACTACGTCAAAGAAGCGATGCTCGGAGCGCGCCGGCGGATCATGATCATCGGCTGGGACCTGGACGCGCGCACGGCTTTCGAGCCGACTGGGTCCACGTTGAGTGGACCCGACACCCTCGGGCTGTTCCTCACCTGGCTGGTGTGGCGTCGCCCCGAGCTGGAGGTCTATCTCCTCAAGTCCAATCTGAATCTGCTGCCCGCACTCGACCAATTCTGGTTCGGGCTCACCCCGGTGTCGTTGGTCAATCGGTTCACGTTGCCGCGCATGCACTTTGCAGTCGACGGTGCACGGCCCACCGGCGCCGTGCACCACCAGAAGATCGTGGTCGTCGACGACGCGGTGGCGTTCTGCGGCGGCATCGACCTGACCCTGGGCCGCTGGGACAGGCGTGATCACGCCCGTCATGACCGCGGCCGGTCCTCGGCCGGGCACACCTACGGTCCCCGTCACGAGGTCGCGGCCGTGGTCGACGAGGCCGCGGCGCGCGCACTGGCCGAACAGGCGCGCCAACGCTGGCGCGACGCGACAGGCACCGAACTCGAGCCCGTGACCCCGACCGAACCGACGTGGCCGCGGGGCCTCAGCCCTGACGTCCGCGACGTCGACGTCGCGGTCGCCCGCACCCTTCCCTCGTTCGGGTCGCGCGCTGAGGTCCGGGAAGTCGAAGCGCTCGATCTCGCTGCGATCGCCAGTGCCCGCTCGGTGATCTATCTGGAGAACCAATACCTCGCCTCGCGGCGCCTGGCGGACGCACTCGCGGCCCGGCTGCGTGAACCCGACGGGCCTGAAGTCGTGATCGTGCTGCCGCGTAGCTCGGAGAGTCGTCTCGAACAGGAGTCGATGGACAGCGCCAGGGAACGGCTGTTGCGCAAACTCTGGAAAGCCGACGTGCACAACCGTTTCGGCGTCTATTGGCCGGTGACCACCGGCGGCATGCCGGTCTACGTGCACTCGAAGGTGATGGTCATCGACGACCGGCTGCTACGGATCGGCTCGTCGAATCTGAACAATCGGTCGCTGGGCTTCGACAGCGAGTGCGACGTGGCCGTCGAGGCGGGGGAACGTTCGGACGTCGCGCACGAGATCCTGCTCGCTCGAGACGATCTCGTGGCTGAGCACCTCGGAGTGTCGGTCACCGAGTTCCGTCGGACGTTGGAGCGTCACAGATCGTTCCTGGCCACCGTCAATGCGTTGCGCGGCAGCGGGCGCTCGTTGCGCTCGTTCACCCAGTACATGATCTCGCGCGACGCGGGACCTCTCGGTGAGAACGACCTGATGGATCCCGACCACGTGCCGCCCTCGCTGTTGGAGGGCGTGGCCAGTCTGCTGACCGGGCTGGTGCTGTGGCCGGTCGCGCGTGCCTACCCGAACATCGTGTCGCACATCACCTCGTGGGCGCGTTCGGAGTCCGACATCGAGGACGGCCAGGCGATGTCTGCACCCACACGGGGTGCTGCTCATCACGAGAAACGTTGACTCGCAACGGGGTTTCCTCGACAAGGCGAGAACGTCAAGGACACGTTCTCCGGCTAGCCTCGATCTTTCGTCTGGTGGGTAATTGAGCTTCCCGCCGGGTGTCGGTGAGCGATTTTGAGTGTGGGCGGCGTGGGTTTCCGGCGTTGCGTTCTCGCCGGTGCTCCTGGTCCTTGGTCGTC
>JBFMGT010000036.1:0-30990 GCA_040752555.1 Actinomycetota bacterium
CGTCGAGGTTTTGGCTGCTCGCCGTCCGACACCCAAGCGATAGTAGCTGCCATGAACTACCGGCCACGCCGCACTCGCCGGTCGGTGACATGCCTGTGACCAGTAGGCTCATCGGACGTGCCTGAGCCCACGTCCGGACAAGATGTCGCCGAGCTGCTGGCCGCCGCGCAGGTCTCGCTGGGCCGGCATCGCAAGGTGCTGCAGAGCCTCGGCCGGCTGTTCGTCGATGCGGGGTACTCCCTCTATCTGGTCGGGGGCAGCGTGCGCGACGCTCTGCTGGGCCGGCTGGGCACCGATCTGGACTTCACCACCGACGCGCGGCCCGAGCAGATGCAGGCGCTGCTGACCGGTTGGGCCGACGCGCTGTGGGACACCGGCATCGAGTTCGGCACCCTGGGTGTGGGCAAGCACGGCGACCGTCTGGAACTGACCACGTTCCGTGCCGACTCCTATGACCAGGTCTCGCGGCATCCCGAGGTGCGCTTCGGCGACTCGCTGGACGAGGATCTGGTGCGCCGCGACTTCACCGTCAACGCGATGGCGGTGCGCCTGGACCCGGACCAGCCCGGCGGGTTGGGGGAGTTCTTGGACCCGCTCGGCGGGCTCGCGGCGCTGCAGGCCCGCACGCTCGACACGCCGGCTGAACCCGAGGTCTCGTTCACCGACGACCCGCTGCGCATGCTGCGCGCCGCGCGGTTCGTCGCCCAGCTGGGGTTCACGGTGGCGCCGCGGGTGCGGCAGGCGTTGACCGACATGGCGCCGGAACTGTCCCGGATCAGCGTCGAGAGGGTCGCGGCCGAACTGGACAAGATGCTGCTCGGGGCCGACCCGGTGGCCGGTGTGGATCTGATGGTGCAGACCGGGCTGGGGGAGGTGGTGCTGCCGGAGGTCGGCGCGATGCGGATGGCCATCGACGAACATCACCAGCACAAAGACGTGTACCAGCACTCGCTGACGGTGCTGCGGCAGGCCATCGACCTGGAAACGGACGGCCCGGATCTGGTGTTGCGCTGGGCGGCGCTGCTGCACGACATCGGAAAGCCCGCGACCCGCCGCCACGAACCCGACGGCGGCGTGAGCTTTCACCATCACGAGGTGGTGGGCGCGAAGATGACCCGGAAGCGGATGCGCGCGCTGAAGTACTCCAAGCAGATGGTCGACGACGTCTCTCAACTGGTCTATCTGCATCTGCGGTTCCACGGGTACGGGGAGGGCCGGTGGACGGACTCGGCGGTGCGCCGCTACGTCACTGACGCCGGACCGCTGCTGAGCCGGCTGCACAAGCTGGTGCGGGCGGACTGCACGACGCGCAACAGGCGCCGCGCGGCGCGACTGCAGGCCAACTACGACGACCTCGAGCACCGCATCGCCGAGCTCGCGGCCAAAGAGGACCTGGCGCGGGTCCGGCCCGACATCGACGGCAACGAGATCATGCAGATCCTCGGCATCCCGCCCGGGCCGGAGGTGGGGCAGGCGTGGAACCATCTCAAAGAGGTGCGCCTGGACCGTGGACCGCTCAGCCACGACGAGGCTGTCGACGAATTGCTCCGGTGGTGGAACGAGCGGGGCCAGCCGCGCGTCTGACAGTCATGGAGTACTGCCTGGGCGATCCGGACGGCAGCGCCACGATGTGGAGCGCCGACCCCACGACCGATGTCGACGGTGACGGTGTGTTGGACGCGGTCACGCTCGACCTCGACCACGACGACCTGTTCGACGATGTGCTGGCCGATCTCGACGCCGACGGGCTCGCCGAGCATGGCGTGCTGGGGTTCGGGGGCGTCGGCGCGGTCGATGTCGCCGACGACGGCACCGGCACCTGGTCGGTCCACCTGGATCGCGGTGCTGCACTGCGCTGGCTCGGGCTCGACGGGGTGGAACACCCGGCGGGCAGCGGCACGGTCGATCTCGACGGCGACGGTCAGGAGGGGGAACGGCTGGCCGACACCGATGGGGATGGGCTGGCCGATCGGGCGTTCGGGACGGGGACGGCATGGGTCGACACCGACGGCGACGGGCGCTGGGATGTGCGCCTCGTCGACGCCGACGGAAACGGCGCAGCCGACAGCGCCACCGCCCTCTAGCCGCGGCCGGCCCCTGGCGGTCCGGCGAACGCCTGCGCGATCGTCAGCCACTGCTCGGCATCGGGCCCCATGGCGACGACGTCGAGCTGCGATCGCGGACGGCGCTGCGTGACGAGCATGCAGAAGTGCTCGGCCGAGCCATGCACCTGTTGGGTCGCGTCCTCGGGACCCCAGGTCCAATCGCCGCCATCGGGCGCTCGAAGTTTCACGTGGAACGGTTCGGCCGGTGGCGTCAGGCCGTGCACCGTGTAGGCGAAGTCGCGCGTTCGGACCCCGATGTGGGCGATCGAGCGCAGCCGCGCCGTCGGCGGCCGGCGCACCCCGAGGGCGTCGGCGACGTCCAGTCCGTGCGCCCACGTCTCCATCAGTCGCGCGGTGGCCATCGACGCCGCGCTCATCGGCGGCCCGAACCACGGCAGCTTGCGGCCGTCCTCGACCCCCAGGAGTGCGTCGTGCAGCGCGGTACGGATGCTCCGCCAGTCGGCGAGAAGCACCGCCGGTGCGGTCGCCGACAACTCCTCGGCCGCGGCGTCGACGAAGCCGGTGGGGTTCTGCGCGGCCGCCGGCACGATGTCCGAGGCGAAAGCGGCTTCGTCGGTGACGGCGACCAGAGCGACGCGGTCGGTCCACAGCAGGTGCGCGATCTGATGGGCGACAGTCCATCCGGCTGCCGGCGTCTCGGTGGCCCAGCGCGCGGGGAGCAGGTCGGCGACGAGCGCATCCAATTCGTCGCTTTCGGCGCGCAGGTCAGCGACGATCGGGGCGGCTCCGGCCATGGGTCACCCTAGCTCGCCGGGCGTGAGCGCCGCGCCACTGTCGCGTACACGGCCAGCCCCATCAGGTAGAGCACCGTGCCGGCGATCGCCACCCCTGGCGCGTGGCCGTCCGCCGGGATCACGAACGCCGCCGCGGCAATCGCGACGATGAACGCCATCCAGAACAGTGCGTCCTGCACCGTGAACACGTGGCCGCGCAGCGCGTCGTCCACGTCGATCTGCATCGCGGTGTCCGCGCACAGTTTGACCACCTGTCCGGCTCCGCCGAGGAGGAACCCGCACACGATCATGACCGGCAGCCGCAGCGTCGCGCCGCACAGCTGCACCGCCGCAGCGAATGCCAGCGCGCCGATCGGCGTGGCGTACCGGCCCCAGCGCTTGACCGCGATCGGCGTCACCGCGGTCGCGAGGAAGGAGCCCGTGCCCGTCGCGGCGACGAACAGCACCGCGGTGCCCAACCCTGCCACCGCGGCCGCGTCGCTGTGCCGCACCATGACCAGAACGAGCAACGTGTTGAGGCCGAACGCCATCCGATGCGCCGAGAGCCCGGCCAGTGTCGCCGCGACGGTAGGCACCGCCAGCACTGTGCGCGCGCCGTGCAGCCACCCGGTCGCGACCGCGTAGGCGACGGAGCCGTGCACGGCGCGGATGCTGTCGTCGGGTCCGAGCATGCGCGGCGGGAAGCGCACCGAGAGCCACAGCGCCAGCGCCACCGGTACCGCCACGCAGAAGATGATCATCGACGCGCCGGAGTCGCTGGAGCCGAACAGCCAGCGCGGCAACAGCATGAAGTTCGCGCCGAAGAACGCGGCGGCGGCGCCGGTGGCCGTCGCGATCGAATTCATCGCCACCACCTGCTCACGCGGCACCACGTGCGGCAGTGCCGCCGACAGGCCGGACGACACGAACCGGGTCAACCCGTTGACCACCAATGCGCCCAACAGAATCGGGAGATCTCCGAGACCGGCCGCCAGCAGCGCGCCCACGGTGATGACCAGCACGAGCCGGCCGCTGTTGGCGCCGACGAGCACGAGGCGCCGGTCCCACCGGTCCAGCAGCGCACCCGCGAACGGTCCCAGAACCGAATACGGCAGGAAAAGCACGGCGAACGCCGCGGCGATCGCCCATGGGTCGGCGGCCCGCTCCGGGTTGAACAGGATCGCGCCGGCCAGGCCGGCCTGGAACAGGCCGTCACCGAACTGGCTGACCGCCCGCAGCTCCAACAGGCGGCGGAAACCCGGCAGCGATTTCGTCGCCGCTCGTGTCGCCGTCCACACCGAACGCCACGCTGCGCGGGAGGCGCGATCGTCGGGCACGGAAGTCACGTCCTAGCAGAGTGGGTGGCGCGGGAGAGAGGGTCCGCACAGGGCGACCGGACACCACAGTACAAATATCGCGCCGTCCCTCGCTTGTTCGCCTCCGTGCGACGGCGGTGATGACAGAATGGTCCGGTGGCGCAGCCAGAGGACCCGGAGGATTTCGTCGCCCCAGCGGCGCACCGGGTGCGTGCGGGAACGTTGCTCCTGGCCAACACCGATCTTCTCGAGCCGACGTTTCGGCGCAGCGTCATCTATGTCGTCGAGCACAACGACGGCGGCACGCTCGGGGTGGTGCTGAACCGGCCCAGCGAGACCGCGGTCTACAACGTGCTGCCGCAGTGGGTGAAGTTGGCCACCAAGCCCAAGACGATGTTCATCGGCGGCCCGGTCAAGCGTGATGCTGCGCTGTGCCTGGCGACGCTGCGAGTCGGCGCCGACGCGACCGGTGTGCCGGGGCTGCGACATGTGCAGGGGCGCATCGCAATGGTCGATCTCGACGCGGACCCGGATGTGATCGCGCCGATGGTGGAGGGCGTGCGCATCTTCGCCGGCTACTCAGGTTGGACCATCGGCCAGCTCGAGGGTGAGATCGAGCGCGACGATTGGATCGTGCTGTCGGCGCTGCCGTCGGACGTGATCGCCGAGCCGCGGGCCGATCTGTGGGGCCGGGTGCTGCGTCGTCAGCCGATGCCACTGCCGCTGTTGGCGACCCACCCGATCGATCTCAGCCGGAACTGAGCGGGCTCAGCGGCAGGACAGCGTGCAGGCCGCGCACGAGCCCGCGCATCCGGCGTCGGCGCTCTGCCGTGCATTGGCGCGGGCCACGACCTTGGCGCTCTGCCAGCAGCCGGCCGCTACGGTGGCGATGGCCCCGATGACGCACACCACAAGCACGATGGTCGCTGTCGACGGCGGTGCGGCGAGGCCGACGGCTGCGCCCGCGGCGAGCATCACGGCCGCAGCCAGTTGGATGGGGGCCACCCCGCGCAGCACCTGACGGACGAAGTCACCCGCCGGGGCGGGCCGCGTCAGCGACCACACGCCCAGCGCCGCGGTCACGAACGCGACGCCCAGGCACAACACTGCGGCGACCATCACGAGTCACGAGGATACGGCCTCGGTGGCGGGCCGCCGTCCCCCGGGCGCCAGGCTTCGCCCGGGGGACGACGCCGCTCAACCCTGCAGTCCCAGCAGCTGCGGCGCGGGGGCCACCGCAGCGGGGAGAGCAGGAGCCGGGGGCGCCGGCGGTGCCGGCGCAGGTGGGGCGCCCAGCGGCGCGGCGGGGGCGGGTACCGCAGAAGGCACGCTCACCTTGAAGCCCTTGACGATCGCTTCGGTTGCGTCGGCTGCTGCGACCACCTGGTCGACGCTGGTCGTGACGGCCAGGGACACCAGGTACCGGTCCGGGCCGACGGTCGCGATGACGTGGCGGCGAGACGTGTTCAGCGTCATCGCGTTCTCCCGGTAGGTCCCTTCGATCAGCGACGAGGGCATCCCACCGAAGTCGGTGAACGAGGCGTCGGTGGACCGCCATGCCGGCAGCTGCTGGGCGTCGATGAACCCGTGGCTGATCGCTTCCTTCGGGTCGAATTCGCCGACGAGCTTGTACACCACCACCTGTGCGTTCGACGAGTACAGCCCGTTGCCGCCGACCCGGTCGGCGATCACGGCGAACGCGTCGGGCACATTCGGGTCGGGGATGTGCTGCCAGCCGCGCGGCATCGGCAGGACGATGTTGAGTGCGCGGAAGTCCTGGCTGGATTGCGGGACCATGGTGACGCCCTTGGCGGCGAAGAAGTCGGTGAGGGTGCCGGAGCTGGCCGGCGCGATCGTCGCTTGCGGCGCGGCGGGGGCGGCGACCCCTGCAGGCATCGCGGTGGCGGGCCCGGTGGTGACGGGTGCCACAGCGGCGGGTGCGGCGGCGACCGGCTGCCCGACGGTTGCCGGGGACGGCAGGGTCGGCTGCACCGGCAGTGGCTGCGCCGAGGCCGTCGGCGCGACGCCGAGGACCCCGAGGGCGCACACCCCGAGTCCTCCTGCCAGAACCCGCCAGCCGCGGGCGATTTCGCTCATCGAGTGAAGTCCTCCCAAGTCCTTGTCCCGACCCCCCGGGGCTACTGCCACCGGTTCAGGCGAGAAATGTATCCACGGAGCCGAGACGGTCACCAGGGCTGGAATCGACCTGGAACCAACCCCTGACGCATCCGCAACGGAACCGATATCAACCCGTGGCCCGCGAGGCGGTCGGACTGCGGCTTATACGCTGATGGAGTGACCGACACGCCGACTGGACCTGACGGATCTGACGGAACCCCCCGGTACCGCTACGCCGCGGAACTGGCCGGGGAGATCGAGCGATCCTGGCAGCAGCGGTGGGCGCAGGACGGCACCTTCAACGTCGCCAACCCGGTGGGCGAGCTGGCCCCGGCCGACGGCACGCCGGTCCCCGCCGACAAGATGTTCGTGCAGGACATGTTCCCGTACCCCTCGGGGGAGGGGCTGCACGTCGGACACCCGTTGGGTTACATCGCCACCGACGTCTATGCCCGCTACTACCGCATGACGGGCCGTAACGTGTTGCACGCGTTGGGTTTCGACGCCTTCGGCCTGCCCGCCGAGCAGTACGCCATCCAGACCGGTACCCATCCGCGCACCCGCACCGAGGCCAACATCGTCAACTTCCGCCGCCAGCTCGGCCGGTTGGGGCTCGGGCACGATCCGCGGCGCAGCTTCTCCACCACCGACGTCGACTACTACCGATGGACGCAGTGGATCTTCCTGCAGATCTTCAACGCCTGGTTCGACCCCGCACAGAACAAGGCCCGGCCGATCGCCGAGCTGGTCGCCGAGTTCGACAGCGGTGAGCGTGAGCTGGGCGACGGACGCAGCTGGGCCACCCTCAGTAGCGGGGAGCGCGCCGACGTGCTGGCCGGCTACCGGCTGGTCTATCTGGCCGATTCGGTGGTGAACTGGTGCCCCGGGCTGGGCACCGTGCTGGCCAACGAGGAAGTCACCGCTGACGGTCGCAGCGAGCGCGGCAACTTCCCGGTGTTCCGGAAACGCCTGCGGCAGTGGATGATGCGCATCACCGCCTACTCCGACCGGCTGCTCGAGGATCTCGACGCACTGGACTGGCCGGACAAGGTCAAGACCATGCAGCGCAACTGGATCGGCCGGTCCACCGGGGCCAGCGTGCTGTTCGGCACGGACGCCGGCGATGTCGAGGTGTTCACCACCCGGCCCGACACGCTGTTCGGTGCGACGTACCTGGTGCTGGCCCCCGAACACGAGCTGGTGGACGGGTTGGTGGCCGAGCAGTGGCCCGACGGCGTGGACTCGCGGTGGACGTTCGATGCGGCGACTCCGCGGGAGGCTGTCGCCGCCTACCGGGCGTCCATCGCGGCGAAGTCGGATCTGGAACGGCAGGAGAACAAGACAAAGACCGGCGTCTTCCTCGGCGCCTATGCGGTGAATCCGGCCAACGGCCAACAGGTTCCGGTGTTCATCGCCGACTATGTGCTCGCCGGTTACGGCACCGGCGCGATCATGGCGGTTCCGGGCGGTGACCAGCGCGACTGGGACTTCGCCACCGAATTCGGGCTGCCGATCGTCGAAGTCGTTGCCGGCGGCGATGTTTCGGAGGCCGCCTACACCGGGGACGGGCCGTTGGTGAACTCGAGTTTCCTCGACGGCATGGATGTGGCGGCGGCCAAGGAAGCGATCACCGAGCGTCTGGTGGCTGACGGCCGCGGCCGGGCGCGCGTCGAATACAAACTGCGGGACTGGCTTTTCGCGCGGCAGCGGTACTGGGGTGAGCCGTTCCCGATCGTCTACGACGCCGAGGGCCGCGCGCACGGGCTGCCCGAGGAGCTGCTCCCCGTCGAGTTGCCGGATGTGCCGGATTACTCGCCGGTGCTGTTCGACCCCACCGACGCGGACAGTGAGCCGTCGCCGCCGTTGGCGAAGGCGACCGAGTGGGTGAACGTGGAGCTCGACCTCGGTGACGGCGTGAAGTCCTACACCCGGGACACCAACGTCATGCCGCAGTGGGCCGGCAGCTCCTGGTACGAACTGCGCTACACCGATCCGTACAACAAAGAAGCGATGTGTGCGCCGGAGAACGAGGCCTACTGGATGGGTCCGCGGCCGGCCGAGCACGGCCCCGGCGACCCCGGCGGCGTGGATCTGTATGTCGGGGGCGTCGAGCACGCGGTGCTGCACCTGCTGTACTCGAGGTTCTGGCACAAAGTGCTCTACGACCTGGGCCACGTGAGCTCTCGGGAACCGTACCGGCGCCTGGTCAACCAGGGGTACATCCAGGCGTTCGCTTATACCGATGCGCGCGGTGCCTATGTGCCTGCCGCGGAGGTGACCGAACGGGACGGGAAGTTCTTCTGGCCCGGCCCGGACGGCGAGATCGAGGTGAACCAGGAGTTCGGCAAGATCGGCAAGAGCCTGAAGAATTCGGTGTCACCGGACGAGATCTGTGACGAGTACGGTGCCGACACGCTGCGGGTGTACGAGATGTCGATGGGGCCACTGGAGGCATCGCGGCCGTGGGCCACCAAGGACGTGGTCGGGGCCCACCGATTCCTGCAGCGGGTGTGGCGTCTGGTGGTCGACGAGGCGACGGGCGAGGTGCGCGCCACCGACGGCGACGCGGCCGAGGACACGCGAAAGGTGTTGCACCGCACCATCTCCGGTGTGGGCGAGGACTATGCCGCACTGCGCAACAACACCGCGGCGGCCAAACTGATCGAGTACACCAACCACCTCACCAAGCAGTCGGTGACCGCACGTGAGGCGCTCGAGCCGCTCGTGCTGATGGTGGCACCGCTGGCCCCGCACCTGGCCGAGGAACTGTGGTCTCGACTGGGGCACGACGGGTCGCTGGCGCACGGGCCCTTCCCGGTGGCCGACCCGGCCTATCTGGTCGAGGACACCGTCGAGTACCCGGTGCAGGTCAACGGCAAGGTGCGCAGCCGGGTGACGGTGGCGGCCGACGCGGCCACCGATGCGCTCGAGGCTGCGGCGTTGGCTGACGAGAAGGTGGTGGGTTTCCTCGAGGGCCGGACACCCAAGAAGGTCATCGTGGTGCCCGGCCGGTTGGTCAACATCGTCGTCTGAGTGGGTGCGGCGTGTTTTCCTGCGCTGAGCGTGGGTTTACACGCCGAATCCGCGGGTATGGCGCGCCCGCATGGTCACCGATGCCACCCCGGATGCCACCACGCTGCGCAACCTCGAAGCCCGTAGGCCGTTCCCGCCGCGGCTGCGGCCTCCCGGCGGCCTGATCTACCGGCTCGTCACCACCACCGATCACAAGCTGATCGGCATCATGTACGTCGTCACCTGTTTCGTCTTCTTCTTCATCGGCGGGTTGATGGCGCTTCTGATGCGCTCGGAGTTGGCCGTGCCGGGGCTGCAATTTCTGTCCAACGAGCAGTACAACCAGCTGTTCACCATGCACGGCACGGTGATGCTGCTCTTCTACGCGACGCCGATCGTGTTCGGGTTCGCCAATTTGGTCCTGCCGCTGCAGATCGGCGCCCCCGACGTGGCGTTCCCGCGGCTGAACTCGTTCTCGTACTGGCTGTTCCTGTTCGGCGCGTTGATCGCGATGGGCGGCTTCCTGGTGCCTGGCGGCGCGGCCGACTTCGGGTGGACGGCGTACGCACCGCTCTCGGACGCCGTGCACTCGCCGGGCCCGGGCGGCGACCTGTGGATCATGGGCGTGGCCGTCGGTGGTCTGGGCACCATCCTCGGCGCGGTCAACATGATCACCACGGTGGTCTGTATGCGGGCCCCGGGCATGACGATGTTCCGGATGCCGATCTTCACCTGGAACATCCTGGTGACCTCGATCCTGGTGCTGTTGGCCTTCCCGATCCTGACTGCCGCATTGTTCGGGTTGGCCGCAGACCGGCATCTCGGCGCGCACGTGTTCGACGCTGCCAACGGTGGGGCGATCCTGTGGCAGCACCTGTTCTGGTTCTTCGGCCACCCGGAGGTGTACATCGTGGCGTTGCCGTTCTTCGGCATCGTCACCGAGATCATTCCCGTGTTCAGCCGTAAACCCATCTTCGGTTACACCACCCTGGTGTACGCGACGCTGGGCATCGGCGCGCTGTCGGTGGTCGTGTGGGCGCACCACATGTTCGCCACGGGCGCCGTGCTGCTGCCGTTCTTCGCGTTCACCACCTATTTGATCGCGGTGCCGACGGGCATCAAGTTCTTCAACTGGATCGGCACGATGTGGAAGGGGCAGCTGAGCTTCGAGACACCGATGCTGTGGTCGGTGGGGTTCCTGGTCACCTTCCTGCTCGGTGGTCTGACCGGCGTGCTGCTAGCCAGCCCGCCGCTGGATTTCCACGTCACCGACAGCTACTTCGTCGTCGCACACTTCCACTACGTGCTGTTCGGCACGATCGTGTTCGCGACGTACGCCGGCATCTACTTCTGGTTCCCGAAGATGACGGGCCGGATGCTCGACGAGCGGCTGGGCAAGCTGAACTTCTGGTTGACGTTCATCGGGTTCCACGTCACGTTCGGTGTTCAACATTGGCTGGGCGATGCCGGGATGCCGCGCCGCTACGCCGACTATCTGCCGACCGACGGCTTCACCGGCATGCACGTGGTGTCCACGATCGGCGCGTTCATCCTGGGCCTGTCGATGCTGCCGTTCGTCTGGAACATCTTCAAGAGTTGGCGCTACGGGGAACCGGTCACCGTCGACGATCCCTGGGGGCACGGCAACTCGCTGGAATGGGCGACCAGTTGCCCGCCGCCGCGGCACAACTTCACCGAGTTACCCCGAATCCGTTCGGAACGGCCGGCTTTCGAATCGCACTACCCGCACATGGTGCAACGGATGCGCGAGGAGGCACACATCGGCCGGCACGCCACCGCGGGGGAGTCGCCGGGCGGATACGGGCCGCGCACCGAGCCCGACCGCTGACTCAGCGGGGCCGGACGATGACCTCGTGGATATGGGCGTCGCGTGGCGCGTTGATCGCGTCGACGGTGACGGCGGCGACGGTCTGGGCGCTGAGGAACTGCGCGGGGTCGTAATCGCGGCCCTCGTAGGCGATCAGATCCTCCTGCATGGCGGTGGCGATCCGGCCGGGATGCACGGAGGTCACCCGCAGCGACGGTTCGTCCGCACGCAGTGAGTCGGCGAAGCCCCGCAGCGCGAACTTGCTCGCCGAGTACGACGCCAATCCCGGCGAGGCGTTGATGCCGGCGCCGGAGTTGATGAACACGACGTGCCCCGCGGCGGCCCGCAGCGCGGGCAGCAGCTCGAGCGTCAGGGCGACCGCGCCGACGACGTTGACGGCCATCGTCGCGCGCCACTGGTCAACGGTGCTCTCGCCGACGCGGCCAGGGTAGGCAACACCGGCGTTGTGGATCAGCACGTCGAGTTCGACGATCGGCTCCACGACCGCGGGGATGGCGTCGGGATCGGCCAGGTCGATCGGCCACGTCGTCGCCCCCAACCGCGACGCGACGGCGTCGAGGCGGTCCGAGGGGCGCCCGGCGAGGAACAGCGTGTGGGTCGCGGCCAGCGCCTCGGCGAGCGCGGCCCCGAGTCCGCCGGCGGCGCCGGTGATCATGGCAGTCGGCACACTGCGCACCCTACCGACCTGCGCTGTGGCCCAACTCGTCGCATCATGGGAGGCGATGCCTCACGATCCGAGCTTTGCCCCGACGCAACTCGCCGCCCGCGCGGCCTACCTGCTGCGCGGCAACGATCTCGGCACCATGACCACCGCGGCGCCGTTGCTGTATCCGCACATGTGGAGCTGGGACGCCGCTTTCGTGGCGATCGGTCTGGCGCCGCTGTCGGTCGAGCGGGCCGTGGTGGAACTGGACACGCTGCTCTCGGCGCAGTGGCGCAACGGCATGATCCCGCACATCGTCTTCGCCAACGGGGTGGACGGCTACTTCCCCGGGCCCGCGCGGTGGGCCGCGTCGGCCCTCTCACCCGACGCGCCCCGCGGTCGGCACACCTCCGGTATCACGCAGCCGCCGGTACACGCGATCGCCGTGCAGCGCATTCTCGACCATGCGCGCCGGCGCGGTCGCTCCACCCGCGCGGTCGCCGACGCCTTCCTCGACCGCCGCTGGGGTGATCTGGTGCGGTGGCATCGCTGGCTCGCCGAATGCCGGGATCAAAAGGAGCGGGGTCGAATCACCGTCTATCACGGCTGGGAGTCCGGTATGGACAACTCGCCGCGCTGGGATGGCCCGTACGCCAACGTGATTCCCGGTGAGGTGCCGCCGTATCAGCGCGAGGACAACAAGATCAACACCGATGCCAGCCAGCGGCCCAGCGATCTGGAGTACGACCGCTACCTGTGGCTGGTCGAGGAGATGAAGGCGGTCCGCTACGACGACCGGCTGCTGGCCAGCGCAGTGAGCTTCGCCGTCGAGGACGTGTTCGTCTCGGCCATCTTCTCGGTGGCCTGCCAGGTGCTCGCCGAGATCGGAGAGGACCACAAGCGCCCGCGCGCAGATGTGAGGGATCTCTACGAGTGGGCGGATCGGTTTCGCGCCGGTGTGATCGACACAGCCGACCAGAGAAGCGGTGCGGCAAAGGATTACGACGTTCGCGCGGACCGCTGGATCCGTACCGAGACGGTGGCGCAGTTCGCGCCGCTGCTGTGCGGCGGGCTTCCGCACGACCGGGAGCGTGCCCTGATCCGGTTGCTGGAGGGGCCGCGGTTCTGCGGGCACCCGGACCTCGCGTATGCGCTGATTCCGTCGACGTCTCCGGTGTCCCGCGACTTCCGGTCCAGAGAGTATTGGCGCGGGCCGGTGTGGCCGGTGGTGACGTGGCTGTTCTCGTGGTGCTTCGCCCGGCGCGGGTGGGCTGAGCGGTCGTCGGCGCTTCGACGGGAAGGGCTGCGGCAGGCCAGTGACGGCACCTTCGCCGAGTACTACGAGCCGTTCACCGGGGAGCCGCTGGGCAGCATGCAGCAGTCCTGGACTGCGGCCGCGGTGTTGGACTGGTTGGGCTGACCGCTATTCGGCGATGCGCTCGAGCGGTCCCAGCGCGTTGGACAGCGCCGCGAGCTCGTCTTCGCTGAGCTTGCTCAGCAGCTGCGCGAGGTGGGCCTGGCGCGAGGCCAGCGCGTCACGATGCTGCGCGAGGCCTTCGGGCGTGATCTCCACCAGCACGGCACGCAGGTCTGACGGGTCGCGGGACCGCTTGACCAGCCCGAGTTTCTCCAAGCGCCGGATGGCGACGGTGGTGGTGGGGGTGCGGACACGTTCGTGGGCGGCCAGCTCGGTCATCCGCATCGGACCCCGGTCGAGCAGGGTCAGCAGTATCGACAGCTGCGCGAGCGTCAGGTCCCCGGCTGTCGGCGTCTTGCCGGTGTGGCGCAGCACGGCCATCAACTTGGCCAGCACGCGCTGCAGATCGCCCGCAACGTCGCTGACCTGCGTGTCCGTGGTCACCATAATTTTGGCAGTCTAACCGGTCGGACGCCGGCGCGACGCGTGGTCAGCTTCTTTGCCGTAAATACTTTTCACAGCACCTGGGACAGGAAGCGCTGCAGCCGCTCGGTTTCGGCTTTTTCGAAGATCTGCTCCGGTGGTCCGGTCTCGACGACCCTCCCGCGGTCCATGAACACCACGGTGTCGGCGAACGACCGCGCGAAATCCATTTCGTGGGTGACGATCACCATCGTCATCCCGTCCGCGCCGAGTTCGGCGATGAGGGCCAGTACGCCTTTGACCAGTTCCGGATCCAGGGCCGAGGTCGCCTCGTCGAAGAACATCACCTGCGGCGACATCGCCAGCGCCCGGGCGATCGCGACACGCTGTTGCTGGCCGCCCGACAGCGTCGACGGCCGCACCTCCGCCTTGTGCCGCAGCCCGACCCGGTCGAGTTGTGCGAGCCCGAGCTCGCGCGCTGTGTCCGCGTCGAGACCTTTGAGTCGGCGCGGCGCCAACGTCACGTTGTCGAGCACGCTGCGGTGCGGAAACAGCTGAAACTGCTGGAACACCATGCCTATTCGCTGACGGAGCTGATCCGGGTCGTCGCGCAGCACGGAGCGTCCGTCGAGCAGGATGTCGCCGCGGTCGGGTTCGTAGAGTCGGTTGAGGGTGCGCAGAAGCGTCGACTTACCCGACCCCGACGGTCCGATGACAGCGGTCGAGGTACCCGCTGCGACGTCGAGATCCACGCCGCGCAGCACCGCGTTCGGTCCGAAGGACAGGTGAAGATCGGTGGCGGCCAACGACACCGGTTCTGGTCCGGTGGCGGTCGCCATCAGTTCATCTCCTGGGCGGTCGAGGTGAGTAACGGGTCCTCCTCCTCGTCGGGCCGGCGTCCCCGGCGGAGCCGGGCGTCGATGAAGTTCACCAGGTGCGTCAGCGGGATCGTCAGCGCCAGGTAGAACAGCCCGGCGGCGACCAACGGCGACAGGTTGCCCGTTTGTGCGTTGAGGTCCCGGCCCACCTGGAAGAGCTCACGCTGGTTGGCGATCAACCCCAGGAAATACACCAGCGACGACGCCTTGAGCAGTGAGATGAATTGGTTCATCAATGCGGGCAGCACCCGCCGCACGCCCTGGGGGATCACCACCAGACGCATCGAGGTGGCGTAGCTGAACCCCAGAGCACGCGAGGCCTCCAGCTGACCGGGGTCCACACTTTGGATGCCGGAGCGGAAGATCTCGCCGACGTACGCGGCGGCCATCAAGCCCAGCGCCGCAATGCCCAGCGGGTACGGATTGTTTCCGGTCAGGTGGCCCACCACCGGGCCGATGCCCAGCCCGATCAGCAGGATGATCACCACCTCGGGGAGGCCGCGGAAGATGTCGGTGTAGATGCGCGCCGGCCAGCGCAGCCACCGCGATGTCGAGATGCCCGCCACCGCCAGCACCATGCCCAGCACCAAGCCGATCACGCTGGCCGCCACGGTCAGGATCACCGTGTTCGGCAGACCCGTCGTCAACAGATCGGGGATGGCCTGGCGGTACAGATCCCAGTCGAGGAAGGAGGCCGCCAGTTGGGACAGCGTCGATTTCGGTGCGACGGGCCCGGCGGGTTCCTGCTGGGACTGGTTCTGCGCGGCGATCGCGGCGAAGTCGGGAAGCTCCGGTAGCGGGGCGGCTTTGGAGCCCGGTTTCCAGCCTGGCGGCAGGGCTCGCGGCACCCAGTCGGAGTACAGCCGCGACCATGTGCCGTCGGCGATGATGGCGTCAAGCCCCGAGTTCAGCGCATCGATGAGCGGCTGATTGTCTTTGGCGACTGCCCAGGCGACGAAATTGTCCAAGCTGAAAGTGTTTTCGATGATCTCGACCGGATCTCCCGGCTTGACCGTGCCCTGCGCCTGCTGTGACGGCGCCACCCACGCGTCGATCTGGCCGGTCTTCAGGGTCGCGTACACGGTGTTGTAGTCGGGGAACTTGACCGGTTGCAGCTTCAGCGTGTCGATCACGTACGCCTCTTGCACAGTGCCCTGCACGACGCCGATGCGTTGGCCTCCGGCGAGCTTGTCGAAGCCGGTGATCGCCGAGCCTTGCGGCACGACCAGGGAGAAGTAGCCGAAGTCGTAACCATTGGTGAAGCCCACCGTCTGGCGACGGGCGTCGGTGGTGGTGATCGACGACGAGCCGACGTCGAACCGTCGGGAGGCGACCTGGGCGAGCAGTCCGGAGAACTCCGTGCCGACGAAGTCGATCTTCAGACCCAGCTTGTCGGCGATCGCGCGCAGCAGTTCGTTGTCGTAGCCGGTGAATTGGCCGGCGGAGTCGATGCAGATGCTCGGCGGCGCGTCGGACAGGGTGCCGACGGTCAGGGTGCCGGGCCGGGAGAGACCGAGCGCGTTGACATCGATGTCCTGCAGCGGTGTCACGCCAGGCGTCGTGTACTTGTCCTCGCCGGGCCCCGCCGCGGCCGCGGACAGGTTCGTCGGCAGGGCACTGGCGCTCTGTTCGCCGGGGGGCGCGCATTGGTCGGTTTGGGCGCCTGCCGGGGCGGCCAGTCCCATCACCGCGAGCAGTCCGGTCACCAGCAGCAGAGCAAACCACTTCACCATCGCACCCGTTACCCGCTCGCCGCTCATCTCAAGCAACGTAGCGGGCGGCGCGCCGGGGCCGGAAGTTTCGGCTCATTCGGAGCGCAACAGCGGTCGTCAGCTGTCGCGGCGATCACGCCACCGGCACAGCGCCTCCGCCTTCGAGAGGTCGTAGTCGGGGCCGTTGACGCCGATCGTCAGCAGCGTGACACCGAGCTCGACCAGCGCGTCGGCACCCGCGAGCATCGCGTCCTCGTTGCCCTCGGGCACGCCAGAGGAGCGTTCGATCGCCGAGGGCTCGCGCCCGACATCGGCGCAGTGGCCGTCGAGAACCTGCGCTTTGCGCGGATAGGTGGACGCGTCGGTGAAGCCGTGCCAGATGTCGGCGTATTTGGCGACCAGTCGCAGCGTCTTCTTCTCACCCTGCCCGCCGATCAGGATCGGGATGTCCCGAGTCGGCGCGGGGTTGAGTTTGGCCAGCCGCGACGCGATGCGGGGCAGCGCCGCGGCCAGATCGTCGAGCCGGCTGCCCGCGGTACCGAACTCATAGCCGTACTCGTCGTAATCCTTTTGTTTCCAACCAGATCCGATGCCGAGTATGAGCCGGCCGTCGGAGATGTGGTCGACGGTGCGCGCCATGTCGGCGAGCAGTTCGGGGTTGCGGTAGGAGTTGCACGTGACGAGCGCGCCGATCTCGATGCGCGAGGTCTGTTCGGCCCACGCGGCGAGCATGGTCCAACACTCGTAGTGCGCGCCGTCGGGGTCCCCGTAGAGGGGGAAGAAGTGGTCCCAGTTGAACGCGATGTCGACGCCGATGTCCTCGCAGCGGCGCACCGCGTCGCGGATGTGGCGGTACTCGGTCGAATGCTGGGGTTGCAGTTGCACGCCGATGCGGACAGGACGGCTGGTCATTCAGTGACAGTAACCCCTGGCGAGCAGACGCAAACTCGAGCTTTCGGGGCTGTAATCACTCGAGTTCGCGTCTGCTCGCGCAAGCGGGAGGTGCCCCCAGCTCGCGCAATGAACTAGACGCCGATCTGGCCGTTGTCCTTCCACACTGCCACCACCGACGGGCGGGCGGTCCCGTTGCCGCCCTCGGGCCACCGCGACTGCGGGTCGTCGATGCTGTTGTCGTCGTTCTCGCCGGGATGCTGCACGCACACGGTGACCAGCGTGTCGGTGACGACCGGCCCGCACGTCTCCGCACCGATCGGCACGGTCAGGAACTGTTTCACCTCACCACGATTCGGGCCTTCGAGCGCCACGGCGAACAATCCGTCATTGGAGTCCAGGGCGTTGCCGTCGGTCGAGATCCACAGGTTGCCATGGCTGTCGAAGGTGAGGTTGTCCGGGCAGGAGATCGGGCTGACCTTGCTCTTGTCGAAGCCGGCGAAGTAGGTGTCGGCCGCGGCGGGGTCACCGCAGACCAGCAGCAGTTCCCACGTGAAGTCGGTGCCCGCGTGGTTGTCGGTGATCTCGAGCACCTGCCCGCTCTTGTTGTCGTTGCGGGGGTTGGCGGCGTCGGGGGCGGCCTCGCCGGGTGCGCCGCGCTCGTCGTTGTTGGTCAGCGCCACATAGACTTTGCCGGTCTTGGGGTTGGCCTCGAAGTCTTCTGGCCGGTCCATCTTGGTGGCGCCGGCCTTGTCGGCGGCCATCCGGGTGAACACCGCGGCCTCCTGGGCGGTGATGCCCTCGACCAGTGACTGCGCCTGCCCGCCGGGGCCGCTGCGCAGCAACGGCAGCCAGGTGCCGGTTCCGCTGAACGATCCCTTCTCGGGCAGCGTGCCCGACCCGTCGATCTGTGCGGGCGGGATGTCGCTGGAGAGCTTGGCGACATACAGCGTTCCCTCGTCGAGGATCGTCATGTTGTGCGCCATGGCCGCCGGATCGGTTCCCGATTGCACCTTCTTGGCAGAGACGAACTTGTACATGTAGTCGAAGCGCTGATCATCGCCGGTGTAGGCGACCACCGTGCCGTCGTCGGTGACGTAGATCGTGGCGCCCTCGTGCTTGAGCCGGCCGAGAGCCGTGTGCTTGACCGGCGTCGACGCGGGATCCCACGGGTTGAGCTCCACGACGTAGCCGAACCGGTTGACCTCGTTGGGGTTCTTGGTGAGGTCGAAGCGCGGGTCGAAAGTCTCCCACTTCAGCGCGGTCGGTTCGGCTTCCACGCCGTAGCGGTCCATCCGGTCGGCGTCGACGGGGCCGGGCTTCGCGGCACCGTCGGGGGCGCCGAAGTATTCGTGGAAGTTCTCCTCCCCGGACAGCACCGTGCCCCACGGGGTGACGCCGCCCGAGCAGTTGGCGAACGTGCCGGCCACCGTGCGCCCGGCGGGGTCGGCGGCCGTCTTGACGAAGTCGCTGCCCGCGGCGGGCCCGGTCAACGTGAACGGGCTGTCCGCGGTGATGCGCCGGTTGTAGGTGCCCATCACGGGCTTCAGACCGTCTGGAGTGCGCTCGACCTCGACCACCCCCATGCCGACGGCGGCGATCTCGACGTCGAACTGCTCGCGCGTCGGTGCGTCGGCCCGGTAGCCGGGAAACATGAACTGCGGCGTGACGTACTCGAAGTTGGTCACCAGCAGGAAGCGGTCCTTCCGCCCGGGGATCGGGAGCAGCCCCGCGAAGTCGTTGTTGAAACCGAACTGGCCGCTCTGCGCGGCGCCGGTCTGCCGGTTGACGTCGAAAGCAGGCGCGCCGGGCAGGATCGGGTCACCCCAGCTGATGACGACGGCGTGCCGGTATCCGTCGGCGACGATGACGGCGTCCTCGCTGTTGGGTGCCACGGACGCGAAGTTCATCCCCGGCGGGGCGGGCGCCGGCGCCGCCGCCGACGAGGTGGGCGCGGGCTGCGTGGGGGAGGAGCACGCCGCCAACGCCGACCCGGCGCCGACGGCGAGCACGGCGACGCCGCCGGCCTGCAGCAGTGAGCGCCGCGACACGTCCTTGGCGATGTCACCGAAGTACTCGTTGTCGCTGCGGTTGGGCACCGGCTTCGAGCACGCGTCGCCGCATTTGTACACGCATGTCACGTGCTGGCGGCGGGACTTTCCGTTGTGGCTGACGAACAGGCTGAGCGGCAGGAGCGTCATGACTTCCCTCGGGTTGCTTCCGGCGCGGACCGCGCGAACCTACGGCAGCCGAACCAGCAGCAGACGACCAGCGAGTGAACAGCTGGTGTCCAGGGTCAGCTGGTGAGCACGCCGCGTAGCAGCTCCACCAGCACCCGTGGTTGATCACTCTGCACGGAGTGCCCCGAGTTCTCGACGATGTGCACACCCTGGAATCCCGGAGCGGTGCGAGCGAATTCGGCGGCGTCGTCGTCGTTGACGAAGAACGAGTTCGCGCCGCGGATCAGTGTGGTCGGGGTGGTGAGCCGGGGTACGTCATCCCACAGGTTTTCGAACCCCTCGCCCTTGCGGATGGAATCGTAACGCCACCTCCACGTGCCGTCGTCGAGGCGTTTGGCATTGTGGAACACGCCGCGCCGCAACGATTCCCGATCGCGGTGCGGCGCCGCGGCGACCGTGACCTCCAGCATCGCGGCGAAGGTCGGAAAAGTCCGCTCGCCCTGCACCAGAGCCACAGTCCCCTTCTGCGCTTCCGTCATCTGCTGATGCCGCTCAGGCGCCGACGGGGTGACGTCGACCAGCACGAGGCGGCGCACCAGCTCGGGCGCCGCCACTGCCAGCCGCAGGGCGGTCAGGCCGCCGAGCGACATGCCGACCACCAGCTCGGCATCGGGCGCCAGGTCGCGCACCACGGGTTCGACAGCGCGGGCGTTGAGGACGGGGCCGTAGTCGCCGTCCTCGCGCCACGCGGAGCGGCCGTGCCCGGGCAGATCGATCGCGAGGGCGGGCAGCCCGAGCCCCATCACGACGGTGTCCCACGTATGCGCGTTCTGCCCACCGCCGTGAAAGAACACGACCTGTACCGGGTCGTGGCCGTATCGCAGTGCGCTGACGGGCCCGTGGTCGACGCGGGCGGCCGGCAACGGCTCGTCCACTCCGGCTTGACGTGCGTTCTCGGGCAGGAAGACGAATTCCGACAGCGCGGCCAGTTCGTCGTCGGTGTCGTCCATGGTGCGACAGTACGCACCGCGGTGATATTGGGATGCGAGCGGTCTGCCGGATGTGCCACGGTCGAGGCCATGTCCGACATCACCTTCCGCAGCGCCGCGGAGACCGACTGGCCCGCGATGGGGTTGATCACGGCGGCGGCTTTCGGCTCCCAACAGCCCGAGGAAACCGCTGCGGCGTGGCGTTCTCTGATCGCGTCCGACGGTGCGGTCGTCGCGTGCGATGGCGACGCCGTGGTCGGTACCGCGTTGTTCCTGGATCTCCAGTTGACGGTGCCGGGCGGAGCGGTGCTGCCGATGGCTGGTGTGTCGATGGTCGCGGTCGCGCCGACACATCGTCGTCGTGGCGCCTTGAGCGGCATGCTCGCCGAACTGCATCGGCGGATGGGGGCCTATCCGATCGCCGGTCTGGAGGCCAGTGAAGCCGAGATCTACGGGCGTTTCGGGTACGGCCCGGCGACGGTGTGGGAACGTCTCGAGGTGCACCGCCGCGGCGCGCGCGTGGCTCCGGGTGTTCCCGATCCCGGTGGCGTCCACTTCGTGCGGCCCGCCGAGCATCGCGCACAGCTGGAGGACATCGACGAGCGGTGGCGCCGGCAGACACCCGGCGGCCTGCACACACCGGCTCGGCTGTGGGACGAGGTCCTGGCAGACCGCGAGGAGCTGAGAAGTGGTGGGACGCCTCACTACTGCCTGCTGCATCCGGATGGCTTCGCGTTCTACCGCCTACACGGCAGCGACGAGAAGACGACAGCCGAGGTGACGAAGTTCGCGGCGGTGACGCCGGAGGCGGAGATCGCGCTGTGGCGGGTGCTGCTGGGGCTCGACCTCAAGGAGGTGGTCGGCATTCACACCCATCCGGGGAATGTGGTGCGCTACCTGCTGACCGATCCGCGGTTGGCGCGCACCAGGGACGTGTTCGACGGGCTGTGGTTGCGGATGCTCGACATCCCCGCGGTGTTGCAGGCGCGAACCTACTCGGCCGATCTGGCGGTCGTGCTCGATGTGTCGGACGAGTTCCTGCACCGCGGTGGGCGTTTCGCGTTGACGGTGCGTGACGGGCGCGCGCAGTGCGTGCCCACCGATGCCGCCGCCGACGTACATCTCGACGTCTCGGTCCTCGGCAGCCTCTACCTCGGCGCGCACCGGGCGTCGTCGTTTGCCGCCGCGCAACGCATGCGCTGCAATGATTCTCGACTGGTCAGCGCGCTGGACGCGGCGTTCGCCAGTGAGGTCGCGGCCGAGCTCGGATTCGGGTTCTAGACCACAAACGAAACTGCGGGGAGATCGGCCGATCCGGTGAATCGGCGATCTCCCCGCAGTCTCGCGAAAAAGGAACCTAGCCCGCGATGAACTTCTCCAGCTGCTCGCGCGCGAGGTCGTCGGCGAGCTGCTTGGGCGGGCTCTTCATCAGGTAGGCCGACGCGGCCTCGATGGGTCCACCGATGCCGCGGTCCTTGGCGATCTTGGCCGCACGCACCGCGTCGATGATCACGCCGGCGGAGTTGGGGGAGTCCCACACCTCGAGCTTGTACTCCAGGTTCAGCGGCACGTCACCGAAGGCGCGGCCCTCGAGGCGGACGTAGGCCCACTTGCGGTCGTCGAGCCACGCGACGTGGTCGGACGGGCCGATGTGGACGTTCTTGTCCTCGATCTTGCCGGCCAGCGAACCCTGCAGGTTCGAGGTCACGGCCTGGGTCTTGGACACCTTCTTGGACTCCAGCCGCGAACGCTCGAGCATGTTGAGGAAGTCCATGTTGCCGCCGACGTTGAGCTGGTAGGTGCGGTCCAGCGTCACGCCGCGATCCTCGAACAGCTTGGCCATCACGCGGTGGGTGATGGTCGCGCCGACCTGGCTCTTGATGTCGTCGCCGACGATCGGCACACCGGCGTCTTCGAACTTCTTGGCCCACACCGGGTCCGACGCGATGAACACCGGCAGCGCGTTGACGAAGGCCACTCCGGCGTCGATCGCGCACTGCGCGTAGAACTTGTCGGCCTCTTCGGAGCCCACCGGCAGGTAGGACACCAGCACGTCGACCTTGGCGTCTTTGAGCGCCTTGACCACGTCGACGGGCTCGGCGTCGGACACGTCGATGGTGTCGGCGTAGTACTTGCCGATGCCGTCGAGCGTCGGGCCGCGCTGCACGACGATGTCGGTCGGCGGCACGTCGGCGATCTTGATGGTGTTGTTCTCGGAGGCGAAGATCGCCTCGGACAGGTCGAAGCCGACCTTTTTGGCGTCCACGTCGAATGCGGCGACGAACTTGACGTCGCGCACGTGGTACTGGCCGAGCTTGACGTGCATCAGGCCGGGAACGCTGGCGTTCTCGTCGGCGTCCTTGTAGTACTGCACGCCCTGTACGAGCGAGGACGCGCAGTTACCCACGCCGACGATCGCAACCCGGACGTCATTGCTTGCGGTCATGACGACTTCTCCTCTTGTCCTACTTCACTGCTTGTGTTGGGTGGTACTGGGCTCAACTCTGTTCTGCACGTCCCTGCGCCGACTTCTCCGCCGCAATCAACTCGTTGAGCCATTTGACTTCGCGTTCGCTGGATTCCAGCCCCAGCTGATGCAGCTGGCGGGTGTAGCGATCGAACGAGTTGCTCGCCCGCGCAATTGCTTCACGCAGGCCCTCCCGGCGCTCTTCCACTTGACGGCGGCGACCTTCCAGAATCCGCATCCGGGCCTCGGCCGGCGTGCGGTTGAAGAAGGCGAGGTGAACCCCGAAGCCGTCGTCGGAGAAGTTCTGTGGCCCGGTGTCGGCGACCAGCTCGGTGAAGCGCTGCTTGCCCGCTTCGGTCAGCTGGTAGACCCGGCGCGCCCGGCGCACCTTCACGGTGCCCTCGGGCGCGGCGTCCTCGACGATCAGCCCGTCGGCCTGCATCCGGCGCAGCGCCGGGTAGAGCGAACCGTAGGAGAACGCACGAAAAGCACCGAGCAGACCGGTCAGCCGTTTGCGCAACTCGTAACCGTGCATCGGCGATTCCTGGAGCAACCCGAGGATGGCGAGTTCGAGCATCCGGGCACCCCTTTCTCTATCCACCGCTACGACGGCTCAACACCTCGGGCAATAGTATCGCGCCGATATATTGAGCGCTACAGGGAGGCGCTGAGCGGCCCGGCCGGGGCTGGGCTCAGTCGTTCGGGTAGCTCATCCGTTTGACGGTCAGATCGCCGTTGAGCTCGATGTATCCGCTGTTCCCGAAGTTGGGGGTGACGTAGACGCTGAGCTCGATGCTTCCCGGCGGTGCCGTCATGTCGCTGTTGGGATCGATGCTGACGTAGACGTTCTTGACCTCGGCCGGATCGATGCCCAGCGTCTCGGGCGCCCCGCGCAGGATGCCCACGAACTTCGGAATGTCGAACGCCGCGAGGTCGACCACCCGGGCGTCGGCGCCCAGGCTGGTCTCGCTCGGGTCGTCCCAGCCGCCGCGGTAGGAATAGCTGAGCACCCGCCGTGGCTCGGTGGGGTCCGGGCGCTCCAGGGAGGCGTAATCGGGGTAGATGGTCAGCCCGTAGCCGGTGGTGTCCCCGAACTTCTGCTTCATCTGGGCGAACAAGCCGGTCAGACCGCCCAGGGAGTGCAGCTGCCGCGGCGGAGTCAGCACCTGCGCGGGAATCCCGTCGGACTTGGCTCCCGGGTCGGAGGTGAAGTTCAGCGGCGAGGGAGTGTTGCCGTAGAGACCCCACCCGATCGCGATCCCGAAGATCACCAGCACCGCGGCCATCGCGATGCGGATACCGGCGCCGCCGGGCAGCGTGGGTAGTCGCCGGGGAGGCTTGCGAAGTTGCGTGGGTGCGTTCGCGGTCTGTAGATCCGACACCAGCTCCTGCAGTTCGCCCAGCGTGGTCGCGTGGGTGGCGGACTTCACCCGCTCCCCGTGCTCGGTCATCGACAGCTGCCCTTCGGCCAGCGCGGTGTCGAGGATCTGGCACGTGTCGGTGCGATCACTGTCCTTCGCCCGCGTCCACGATGTTCCGCGAGCTGAGCTGCCGGAAGCCACGACCGAGATCGTAAGAGTTGGGTCGCTGATCCCGCAGGCCAGACCGGAACACGGCCGGCTCGGCGTCGGCCGTGGTGCCCCGTCACGCCTCCGCTGCTGCAGCGCCGACGTACTCTGGTCAGCGTGCGATTGCAGCGACAGGTGGTGGACTACGCCCTGCGGCGCCGGTCGCTGCTGGCCGAGGTCTATTCCGGGCGCACCGGTGTCTCCGAGGTCTGCGACGCCAATCCGTATCTGTTGCGCGCCGCGAAGTTCCACGGCAAACCCAGTTCGGTGATGTGCCCGATCTGCCGCAAGGAGCAGTTGACGCTGGTGTCCTGGGTGTTCGGCGACCACCTTGGCGCCGTCTCCGGGTCGGCCCGCACCGCAGAGGAGCTTGTCCTGCTGGCGACCCGTTACGACGAGTTCTCGGTACATGTGGTGGAGGTATGTCGGACCTGCAGCTGGAACCACCTGGTGAAGTCCTACGTGCTCGGTGCGATCCCACCCCCGAAGGGGTCCCGTCCACGCCGCACCCAGACCGCGCGCAGCACCGCGCGCACGGCCAGTGAATAGCCCGGGGCGCCCCGACCGGTCAGCCGACAGTGCCCGCGCTGGGCGCAGGGCGGCCGACGGCGGCGCGCGACCCCAGGCGCATCCGCAAGCCCGTCCCCAGCACCGGCCCGACGGGCCCCGGCACCGGCCGGAGGGCCCGGGCCAGGCGGCGCGGCCTCACCCCGACGACCGGTTGACGACGGTGTTGCCGCCGGTCCGCGAGGAACGGCCGCGGCATCTGAAGGACCCGATCGACGACGTCAAGCGGGCGCTCGATGGCCGCCCGCCCAAGCAACCGCCGCCACCGCCGCGTCACCCCACGGGTGGCGGGGGACCGGGCGGCGGCGGGCCGTCGGGCCGTCGGCCTGGATGGCGTGAACAGGTCAACTGGAAGTGGGTGCGCCGCGGGCTCATCGTGTGCGCTGCCGTGCTGATCGTGCTGCCACTGCTGACGTTCGGTATGGCCTACCTGATCGTCGACGTGCCCAAGCCGGGCGATATCCGCACCGCGCAGGTGTCGACGATCCTGGCCAGCGACGGCTCGGAGATCGCGAAGATCGTCCCGCCCGAGGGCAACCGGGTCGACGTCAACATCGACCAGATTCCGGTACATGTGCGCGACGCGGTGATGGCCGCCGAGGACCGGGACTTCTACTCCAACCCGGGCTTCTCGTTCACCGGCTTCCTGCGAGCGTTCAAGAACAACATCTTCGGCGGTGACCTGCAGGGCGGATCGACGATCACCCAGCAGTACGTCAAGAACGCTTTAGTCGGTGACGCCCGCTCCGGGGTGGGGGGTCTGATCCGAAAAGCCAAGGAGCTGGTCATCTCCACCAAGATGTCCAGCGAGTGGTCCAAGGACCAGGTGATGCAGTCGTATCTGAACATCATCTACTTCGGTCGCGGCGCGTACGGCGTGGCCGCGGCGTCGAAGGCGTACTTCAACAAGCCCGTCGAGCAGCTCACCGTCGCCGAAGGCGCGCTGCTCGCCGCGCTGATCCAGCGACCGTCGGCCCTCGACCCGGCCGTCGACCCCGAAGCCGCCACCGAGCGGTGGAACTGGGTGCTGGACGGGATGGTGTCCATCGGCGCGCTGTCCGCGCAGGACCGCGCGATACAGGTGTTCCCGCCGACGATCCCGCCCGACGCGGCCTCCACCCAGAACCAGACCACCGGGCCCAACGGCTTGATCGAACGCCAGGTGATCAACGAGCTGATGGACATCTTCAACATCAGCGAGCAACAGCTCAACACCGAAGGTCTGCAGGTCACCACGACGATCGATCCGAAGGCGCAGTCGGCGGCGCTCGACGCCGTCAACGAGTACATGGACGGCCAGGACCCGGACATGCGCACGGCGGTGGTGTCGATCGATCCGAAGACCGGTGGGGTGAAGGCCTACTACGGCGGCTCCGATGCCAATGGCTTCGACTTCGCCCAGGCGGGGTTGCCCACCGGCTCGTCGTTCAAGGTGTTCGCGTTGGTCGCGGCGCTGCAGCAGGGGATGGGCCTGGGCTATCAGGTCGACAGCTCTCCGGTCACCGTCGACGGAATCAAGATCACCAACGTCGAGGGCAGCAGCTGCGGCACCTGCAACATCGCCGAGGCGCTGAAGCGGTCGCTGAACACCAGCTACTACCGGCTGATGCTCAAGCTCAAGAACGGTCCGCAGGACGTCGCCGACGCCGCGCACGCAGCCGGCATCGCCGAGAGCTTCCCCGGCGTCGAGCACACGCTGTCCGAGGACGGCAAGGGCGGGCCGCCGAACAACGGCGTCGTGCTCGGCCAGTACCAGTCCCGGGTCATCGACATGGCGTCGGCGTACGCGACCATCGCAGCGTCCGGGGTGTACCACAAGCCGCACTTCGTGCAGAAGGTCGTCAACGCCGAAGGCACCGTACTGTTCGACGCCAGCCAGGAGGACAACTCCGGCGAGCAGCGCATCGACAAGGCGGTGGCCGACAACGTCATCGCGGCCATGCAGCCGATCGCCGGCTACTCGAACGGGCACGCGTTGGCCGGCGGCCGCCCGTCGGGCGCCAAGACCGGCACCAACCAGCTCGGTGACACCGGCGCCAACCGCGACGCGTGGATGGTCGGCTACACACCGTCACTGTCCACCGCGGTGTGGGTGGGCACTGTGGACGGCACCAAACCGCTCGAAAACAAGTGGGGCTCCCCCGTGTACGGCTCAGGGATCCCCAGCGACATCTGGAAAGCCACGATGGACGGCGCGTTGGAGGGCACCGACAACGAGTCGTTCCCGAAGCCCGAGGAGATCGGCGGCTACGCCGGTGTCCCGCAGGCACCGCCACCGCCGCCGTCGACCACGGTGGCGCCGCCGCCGTCGGAAACGGTGATTCAGCCGACGCTGGAGATCGCTCCCGGCATCACGATCCCGTGGGGTCCGCCGACGACAGTGCCGGCGACGCCGGTGCCCGCACCCGCCGGAGCACCGCCCGGTCCGGAGGTGGTGCCCGGCGCGCCACCGCCCGGCCCGCCGGTACCGGTCGCGCCCGGCGCCCCGCCGCCTCCGTGACCTCGCCGGTCCCGCCGGCCGGTACGGAATCGCCCGCTCCTCTTGCAGACGACGAATCGCCAGCTCCGCTGGCAGAAGATCTGCGAAGCCTCGATGAGCGCGATTTCCCGAGTCGCACAGACACACTCGGCGCTGCGCTGTCCGGGACCATCGGCGGACCCGTCGGCCGGCACGCTCTCATCGGCCGCACCCGCTTCCTGACCCCCCTTCGCGGGATGCTGCTCATCGCGCTGGTGTTCCTGGCGCTGGGCTACTCCACCAAGGCTGCATGCCTGCAGACGACGGGCACCGGGACCGCCGATCAACGGGTCGGTAACTGGGCGAACAACCGCGCCTACTACGAGCTCTGCTACTCGGACACCGTGCCGCTCTACACCGCGGAATTGCTGAATCTCGGGAAGTTCCCGTACAAGTCGAGCTGGCTGGAGACCGACGAGAAGGGCATGCCGCGGGTCCAGTACGACGGCACCCCCGCGGTGCGGTACATGGAGTATCCCGTGTTGACCGGCATCTACCAGTACCTGTCGATGTCACTGGCCAAGACGTACACGACGCTGACGAAGCTGACGTCGGTGCCGATCATCGCCGAGGTGGTGATGTTCTTCAACATCTCCGCGTTCGGGTTGGCGCTTGCCTGGTTGACCACGGTGTGGGCGACGGCGCTGCTGGCCGGTGCGCGCCGCATCTGGGACGCCGCCCTGGTGGCGGCCTCGCCGCTGGTGATCTTCCAGATCTTCACCAATTTCGATGCGCTGGCGACGGCGGCCGCCGCCGGGGCGCTGCTGGCTTGGTCGCGCCGTCGGCCGGTCCTGGCCGGGGTACTGATCGGCGTGGGTGTGGCGGCCAAGCTGTATCCGCTGCTGCTGCTGATCCCCATGGTGCTGTTGGCAATTCGCACGTCTCGACTGCAGGAGGCGGCGAAGACGGCGCTCGCGGCGGCGGCGACCTGGTTGGTGGTCAACCTGCCGATCATGCTGCTGTTCCCTCGCGGATGGTCGGAGTTCTTCAGGCTCAACACTCGCCGCGGCGACGACATGGATTCGCTGTACAACGTGGTGAAGTCGTTCACCGGATGGCAGGGGTTCGACCCGAACCTCGGGTTCTGGGAACCACCGGTGATGCTCAACACCATCACCGCCGCACTGTTCGCGGCGTGCTGCATCGCGATCGGCTACGTCGCGCTGACCGCGCCGCGTCGACCCCGCATCGCGCAGATCGCGTTCCTGGTGGTGGCAGCGTTCCTGTTGACGAACAAGGTGTGGAGCCCGCAGTTCTCGCTGTGGCTGGTGCCGTTGGCGGTGTTGGCGCTCCCGCACCGTCGGATTCTCCTGGCGTGGATGACGATCGACATGCTGGTCTGGGTACCGCGCATGCTCTACCTGTTCGGCGAACAGAACAAGGGGCTGCCTGAGCAGTGGTTCACCGCCACCGTCCTGCTGCGTGACATCGCAGTGCTCACCTTGTGCGCGTTGATCATTCGGCAGATCTATCGACCGGACACGGACCTGGTGCGTGCCCACGGTGTCGACGACCCGGCGGGCGGCCCCTTCGACCGAGCGCCGGACGCGTATCCGGGATGGCTACCGGACTGGTTGCGGCCGCGCGGTCACATCCGGGCCCAGCGAGACAGCGCGAGACTGTACAGCCCGTAGGCGGCGAAGCCGAGCGCGGCGAACAACAGCAGCGCATTTCCCGACGTCGCCGACCCCAGCGCCTGCACGGCCGCGTCGAGCCCGGCGGCTTTCGCCGGGTCGGCCCGGACGGCGGCGACGATCACCAGGACGCCGGCCAGCGAGTAGACGATGCCCTCGGCGACGTAGCCGTACACCCCGAGCACCAGCACCACCCGGCCGCCGGAGGTGGTGAGGTCGTCGACGAACCGGCGCGACGCGCCCTTGTAGGCGTAGTAGCCGCCGATCACCGCGACCACGACACCGACCGCGATCAACAGGGCGCGTCCCGAAAGGGATTGCATCAGAACAGCACTCACACCGGAGTTCTGCTCACTGCTGGGTTCGCGACGGCCGATGGCGAAGCGCACGCAGGTGTAGCCCACGCTGCAGTAGACGCCGAGCAGACCCAGAGCTTTGAGGCGGTTGCCGAGGCTGGCGTCGCTGGGGTCGCGGCCGCGCTCGGCAGGATGCAGACCGAGCAGGGCTTCGGCCAGGCGCCAGGCGGCCAGGGGGACCAGCGCCGCAGCGATCGCCCACAGGATCAGGACCCCGTCGGTCGCGGCGGCCAGGGTGGCCATCGCGCCGGAGGGGTCGGCGTGACCGCCGCGGCCGAGCGCGATCCGCGCGATCACGTAGGCGATGAGGAAGTGCAGCAGGCCGCTGGCGACGAAGCCGGCGCGCGCGGTCCGTCGGACACCATCGTGAGCCAGGATCCGGTCGACGAAAGGCGGCCGGGACATCACCGCGCTCTACCCGGCGCCCAACGGTTCGAAACCGGGGTGTTTCCCGGTGCGGCCGGGTGGTTATATTTGCTAAACATCCCGATGCAGTCTTCAGGCCGGAGTCGATTCATGAACCTCCTCACCAAGACCGTGCCCGCCGCGGTGATTCTGGGCGGATTCGTCGCGGGCGCGCTGGGCTTCGGCGCCGCGACGTCGGTGGCCCAACCCCCGCCCCCGCCGCCCGGTCCGGCCGAGTTCCCGCCGAATCCGCCGGGCGAGCCTGTGCCGAACTGGGCGCCGCGCAAGCCCGCCGAGATGTGGAATGGCGAGCCTGTGGTGTGGACGTCCATGTGGGGCGGCCGCTGGGGTGTGTGGAAACACGGCCAGTTCATCACGCTGTCGTCCAACCCGGTCACCAACGGCGGCTGAGGCTCGAAGTAGGCAGCTCCCTAGCTGCGCTATATAGTTGGCCCACGAGCAGGCGATGCACGCAGGCATTCGACGAGGTAGGAGCGACCATGACCGGAGTGGCGAGTCGAGTGCTGAGGACAGCTCTGGCGACGGCCGCGGCCGCGACGGCGCTGTTCGGCGCGGCGGGTACGGCTGCGGCCGACGCCACCGACGACTACCCGATCCCGCACCGCATCATCGTCACCACGTGCGACGTCGAGCAGTACATGGCCGCCGCGCGTGACACCAGTCCGGTGTACTTCGAGCGGTACATGATCGACCGGAGCAACCGGCCGGCCGACGTCCAGCAGATGGCCTTCGACCGCATCCACTGGTTCTTCTCCCTCGACCCGGTCGCTCGGCGCCAGTACTCCGAGGACACGGCGACCAACGTCTTCTACGAGCAGACCGCCACCCGCTGGGGTAACTGGGCCAAGCTGTTCTTCAACAACAAGGGTGTCGTCGCGCACGCCACCGACGTCTGCATGAATTACCCCAAGGGCGACATGTCGGTCTGGGACTGGCCCGTCCGCCGATAGCGATTTCGCAGGTCCTTCTCTGTTCCTGTAACCTGGCCCGGTTGCCGACGCAGGCGACCCTCCTGCCACGGACACGCCGTGGCCGTCAGACCAGAGGAGGTGATGGGTTCCCTATGCGTCCATACGAAATCATGGTCATTCTCGACCCCACACTCGACGAGCGCACCGTTGCTCCGTCGTTGGAGACGTTCCTGAACGTCATCCGCAAAGACGGTGGCAGCGTGGACAAGGTCGACA
>JBFMGT010000037.1:0-23845 GCA_040752555.1 Actinomycetota bacterium
TCCTTGATGTGACCCTTGAACGTGCGGGTGGGGGCGAACTCGCCCAGCTTGTGCCCGACCATCGACTCGGTGACGAACACCGGCACGTGCTTGCGACCGTCGTGGACGGCGAAGGTGTGGCCGATGAAGTCCGGGATGATGGTGGACCGGCGCGACCAGGTCTTGATGACCTGCTTGGTGTTCTTCTCGTTCTGCACGTCGACCTTCTTGAGCAGATGGTCGTCGACGAACGGGCCCTTCTTCAGGCTGCGTGGCATCGCTTTACTCCCTAGCGCTTCTTGCCGGTGCGCCGGCGACGGACGATGAGCTTGTCGCTCGCCTTGTTCGGCTTGCGGGTGCGGCCCTCGGGCTTACCCCACGGGCTGACCGGGTGGCGGCCGCCGGAGGTCTTACCCTCACCACCGCCGTGCGGGTGGTCGACCGGGTTCATCACGACACCACGGACGGTGGGGCGCTTGCCCTTCCACCGCATACGGCCGGCCTTGCCCCAGTTGATGTTGGCCTGCTCTGCGTTGCCGACCTCGCCGACGGTGGCGCGGCAGCGCACGTCGACACGGCGGATCTCACCGCTGGGCATACGCAGCGAGGCGTAGGTGCCCTCCTTGCCGAGCAGCTGGATGCTGACACCGGCCGAGCGGGCGAGCTTCGCGCCGCCGCCCGGCCGCAGCTCCACAGCGTGGATCACGGTGCCGGCGGGGATGTTGCGCAGCGGCAGGTTGTTGCCCGGCTTGATGTCGGCGTTGGCGCCGGACTCGACGACCGCGCCCTGCTTGAGGCCCTGCGGCGCGATGATGTAGCGCTTCTCGCCGTCCAGGTAGTGCAGCAGTGCGATGTTGGCGGTGCGGTTCGGGTCGTACTCGATGTGCGCGACCTTGGCGTCGACGCCGTCCTTGTCGTGCCGGCGGAAGTCGATCACCCGGTAGGCACGCTTGTGGCCGCCACCCTTGTGCCGGGTGGTGATGCGGCCGTGTGCGTTGCGACCGCCCTTGCCGTGCAGCGGACGAACCAGCGACTTCTCCGGGTGGTCACGCGTGATCTCGGCGAAATCGGAGACGCTCGAACCGCGGCGACCGGGGGTCGTCGGCTTGTACTTGCGAATAGCCATCTTCTAAATCTCCCTGCCGGCTAGGCCGGCGCTCCGAACAGATCGATGGGCTTGCTACCCGCGGCCAGCGTGACGATGGCGCGCTTGGTGGCTTTGCGCTGGCCATAACCGGTCCGGGTGCGCTTGCGCTTGCCCGGGCGGTTGGCCGTGTTCACCGAGTCGACCTTGACCTTGAAGATCTTCTCGATCGCGATCTTGATCTGGGTCTTGTTCGAGTCCGGGTGGACGATGAACGTGTAGACGTTGTCCTCGATGAGCCCGTAGGACTTCTCCGAGATCACCGGGGACAGGATGATGTCGCGGGGATCGGTCACGGTAGCCATCAGGCCGACACCTCACTCTTCTCGCTCTTGGTCGCGCTCTCGATGTAGGCGTTGAGCGCCTCGACGCTGAACACCACGTCGTCAGCCTTGAGCACGTCGTAGGTGTTCAGCTGATCCGGCGAGATCACGTGCACGCCAGGAAGATTGCGCACGCTCAGCGCGCTGGTCTGGTCGGCGCGGCCGATGACGACCAGCACCTGCTTACGATCCGTCAGCGTCGCCAGGAACGACTTGGCGCTCTTGGTCGACGGCGCCTGACCTTCGACGATCTCGGTGACCGCGTGGATCCGGTCGTTGCGGGCCCGGTCCGACAGCGCGCCGCGCAGCGCAGCGGCGATCATCTTCTTGGGCGTGCGCTGGCTGTAGTCGCGCGGCTGCGGGCCGTGCACGGTGCCACCGCCGGTGAACTGCGGCGCGCGGGTCGAGCCCTGGCGGGCACGGCCGGTGCCCTTCTGGCGGTAGGGCTTCTTGCCGCCGCCGGAGACATCGCCACGCGTCTTGGTGGCGTGCGTGCCCTGCCGCTTGGCCGCGAGCTGCGCCGTCACCACCTGGTGCATCAGCGCGATGTTGGGCTCGACGTCGAACAGCTCGGCGGGCAGCTCGATCGAGCCGTCCTTGGTGCCAGCCGGGGTCAGTACGTCAATGTTGAGTGTCATGCCTTCTCGCCTCGCTTGATTGCGCTGCGGACAACGACCAGTCCACCGTTACGCCCGGGGACGGCGCCCTTGATCAGCAGCACGCCGTTCTCGGCGTCCACCTTGTGCACCTTCAGGTTCTGCGTGGTCACGCGGTCGCTACCCATGCGGCCCGACATACGCGTGCCCTTGAAGACGCGGCCCGGGGTGGCGCAGCCACCGATCGAGCCCGGCCGACGGTGCACGGCCTGCGCGCCGTGGCTGGCGCCCTGGCCGCGGAAGCCGTGGCGCTTCATCGTGCCCGCGAAGCCCTTGCCCTTGCTGGTGCCGGTCACGTCGACGTACGCGCCGTCGGCGAAGATCTCGGCGGTCAGTTCCTGACCGACCTCGTACTCGGCGGCGGCGGACGCATCGTCGAGCCGCAGCTCGGCGAGGTGCCGGCGCGGGTTGATGCCGGCGGCGGCGAACTGGCCCGTCACCGGCTTGGTGACCTTGCGGGGGCTGATCTCGCCGTAGGCGAGCTGCACGGCGCTGTAGCCGTCACGCTCCGGGGTACGGATGCGGGTCACGACGTTGGGCCCGGCCTTGACGACCGTCACCGGCACGACCTTGTTGTTCTCGTCGAACACCTGCGTCATGCCCAGCTTGGTGCCCAGAATGCCTTTTCTAGCCATTTCTGAAGGGATTCCTTTACTGGATGTTGACGTCGACGCTGGCCGGCAGATCGATGCGCATCAGCGCGTCGACCGTCTTCGGCGTGGGGTCGAGGATGTCGATCAACCGCTTGTGGGTGCGCATCTCGAAGTGCTCCCGCGAGTCCTTGTACTTGTGCGGGGACCGAATGACGCAGTACACGTTCTTCTCGGTCGGCAGCGGCACCGGGCCGACCACACTCGCGCCCGTCCGGGTGACCGTCTCGACGATCTTGCGCGCTGAGGCATCGATGGCCTCATGGTCGTAGGCCTTGAGCCTGATGCGGATCTTTTGTCCCGCCACGCTTCTCCTACCTCACTACTAACGGGCCCACGAAGGGCCTGGCTGTGCCGCCGCTGTTTACCTGTCTGTGGTTCACCGGTCCCCGCGGTCGGGTGTGTCGCCCGTAAGCGAGAGGGGACCGGACGCGCCCCGCGAGGGGGCGACAGTCGCATGCCAAGACCAGGCGAACCCGGCTCAAGGCAACCCGAACAGTATGCCTCAGATCAGCGCGTGCTCCAAATCCCTGGTCGGAGGCACTTCGTACTCAGCGTAGGCCGTTCCAGAACGGGCACTGATGCTCGTCGGAGAAGGTGTCGGTCATCCGGCTGCCGTCGGGCTGCAGCGACATGACCCGGTTCCCGTCGCCGAACCGATCCCACCGCGGCTGACCGTCGACGTTCGGCGACGCCTCCTTCACGAAGGAGGCCCAGTAGTCGATCATCTGGTCGGCCAACTTCTGCTGCGCGGGATCGAGCGGCAACGCAGGTCCGACATCGAACAGGTACCTCAGCTCCAGGGAGTGGCTCGCGCCCACGGGGAACGGCAGCGTTTTCAAGGGTTCGGGCGCCGGGGCGGCGCGGTCGTTGAACTCGTAGAAGTAGACGGGCTGATCCCGGATGGCGCGAGCGAGCCGGTCGCCGAGGCACGAGAACACACCGTCGGTGACGGCCGCGGCATACGCCAACGCGGCGTCCGGGTAGGCGGCCAGCGGATAGCGCTGCTCGACGGCCGGCCCGTTGTGCCCGAACGCGGCGGCGAGCAGTCGCGGATAGTCCCGCGGGGTGTAGCGCACGCCCTCGCGCAGGTACTGCATGCCCACGAACAGCGTGAATTCGTCACGATTGGTGCCGATCAGCACCGGTACCTGCTGCGCATCGGTCCCACCGATGGCCCCGATCGGATCGCGGGGCAGTGCGGCCGATGCCGTGACCGGCCCGCTGAGCTCGTCGTCGCCGATGCCGTAGAACCAGACCGGGTCGCGCAGCCGGTCGGCGGGCAGCGCCCGCAGACACTGGGCGGCCGCTGCCGGGTCCGTGCACCCGCGGTCGGCGGCGTAGGCCAGCGAGCGGTCCTGCGCGACGGGCAGCGCGGCCTGCGCCTGGCAGGGTCCGCTCTGGATGATGGCCGCGGCGAACAGGCCCCGGGAGCCGGGCGCGACCAGGTGATCACACACCGACATTCCGCCCGCGGACTCCCCCGCCACCGTCACCCGGTCCGGGTCACCGCCGAAGGCGGCGATGTTGTCCCGGACCCACCGCAGCGCAGCCTGTTGGTCCGCCAGCCCGTAGTTGCCGACCTGCCCGGGCGCGCCGAGGGCGGGGTGAGCCAGAAAGCCAAGTGCGCCCAGCCGGTAGTTGAGGGTGACGACCACGATGTCGCCGCGCGCGGCCAGCCGCCGCGCGTCGTAGATGCGTCCGCTGCCGTTGACGAACGCACCGCCGTGGATCCACACCATCACCGCGCGCGGCTTCGTCGGCGACTGCGCCGGGGTCCAGACATTGAGGCTCAGACAGTCTTCGTCGGTCTGCCGGCCCAGTTCGATGTCACCACCGAGGCTCTGCATGCACCGCGGCCCGAACGTCGTGCCGTCTCGTACCCCGGGCCACGGCGCCACCGGCCGCGGATCGGCGAACCGTAGCGGGCCGACAGGGGGTGTGGCGTAGGGGATATTGGCGAACAGGCGGTGATCCGGCGCGACGACGCCGCGCACCGATCCCGCGGCGGTCTGCACCAGCGCCGGGTCGGACGGCGGTGGCGGAGCCTCACTGCGACCGCCGGCACACCCCGCGATCAGCCCGACGAAGAACAGGACGCACAGAAGCCGGCGCAGAACCCGGGCTGGCTTCACAACCTCGGAGCTTAGCCGCGCGCGCAGAGTGCTTCCGTTACGTGGCGTCCGTCACATAGACTGCCAGCAATTGACAGGCGTCAAGTACTTGAAGGAGAGCTGATGACCCACTCACGCACGATGGCCGACGCCGCGAAAGTGCTGGCAGACCCGACGGCGTACGCCGACGAGGCCCGATTGCACGCGGCGCTGACCCATCTGCGGGCCAACGAGCCGGTCGCGTGGGTCGACAACCACCCGTACCGCCCGTTCTGGGCGATCACCAAGCACGCCGACATCATGGCCATCGAGCGCGCCAACGACCTGTGGCTCTCCGAGCCTCGCCCGCTGCTCGCGACCGCGGCCGCCGACGACTACATGGCCCAGCAGATGGAAGCCGGCATGGGCCTGCGCACGCTGATTCACATGGACGATCCGCATCACCGCAAGGTGCGCTCCATCGGCGCCGACTGGTTCCGCCCCAAGGCGATGCGCGACCTCAAGGTGCGGGTCGACGAGCTGGCCAAGCGGTATGTCGACAGGATGCGCGACATCGGTCCTGAGTGCGATTTCGTCACCGACATCGCGGTGCAGTTCCCGCTCTACGTGATCATGTCGCTGCTCGGCCTGCCCGAAGAGGACTACGGGCGGATGCACGCACTGACCCAGGAGATGTTCGGCGGCGACGACGACGAGTACAAGCGCGGCGTGAGCCCCGAGGAGCAGATGGCCGTGCTGCTCGACTTCTTCACCTACTTCTCCACGCTGACCGCGTCACGCCGGGAGACCCCGACCGATGACCTCGCCTCGGCGATCGCCAACGGCCGGATCGACGGCGAGCCCCTGTCCGACATCGACACCGCGTCGTACTACGTGATCGTCGCCAGCGCCGGCCATGACACCACCAAGGACGCCATCTCCGGCGGACTGCTCGCGTTGATCGAGAACCCAGGTGAGCTGGCGCGGTTGCGCGACAACATGGATCTGATGCCGACGGCGGTCGAGGAGATGATCCGCTGGACCACGCCGGTCAAGGAGTTCATGCGGACCGCCGCCGAGGACACCACGGTGCGCGGCGTGCCGATCGCCCAGGGTGAATCGGTGTACCTGGCTTATGTGTCGGGCAATCGGGACGAAGAAGTGTTCGACGAGCCTTTCCGCTTCGATATCGCCCGCGACCCCAACCGGCACGTGTCCTTCGGCTACGGCGTGCATTTCTGCCTGGGCGCCGCACTGGCCCGCATGGAGATGACCAGCCTGTTCACCGAACTGGTGCCCCGGCTGGAATCGATCGAGCTCGCCGGAAAGCCCGAGCTCGCCGCGACGACGTTCGTCGGCGGCCTCAAGCACCTGCCGATCCGCTATTCCGTGCGCTGACCGCAAGGAAACCGTCGACCGCGGCGACAGCCGTTGCGCGGTAATCGAATCCGGCAACAGTGCTGATTCGACCGAACACCAGTGGACCGATCAGCAGGGCGAAAGTGGTGGTCCTGTCCACCCGCCCGAGGTGTTCGACGGCCTCGGGCGTGTCGAGGATCGCGTCGAACGGCGCCGAATACTGTTCGGCGATCCGCTCCCGTAACGAGCCCAGCGCACTGCCGGCCGCGGGCACTTCGGTGATGTCCGGTCCGAGGGACAGCCACGCCATGGCAGTCAGCAATGTCGGCGCCTCGGCGATGGCGTCCGCCCACTCCCCGACGACGGCGATCAGACGCTCGCGCAGGCTGCCCGACTCCGGCGGCATGGGCGGCGGCGGGATCAGGCTCATGAACGCCGCTGCGACCAGATCGTTCGAACTCGGGAAGTGCCGGTAGAGAGTGGCGCGGGCGACGTTGGCCTGCCGGGTGACCGCGTCGATGGTCACGGCGCCGGGGCCACCGGCACGCAGCAGCGCCGTCGCGGCCTCGAGCAACCGCGCGCGCGAGCGGGCCGGCCTCGGATCGCCACCGCCGGACGTCATGGTTTCCTCCCTCGTCCCCGGGTATAGAGACTATCGGTCTAGCACCGAGACTGTTAGTCTCGAAATCCCGGCGAGAGAGAGTCCATGACAGACACGAGCACGCCGTCCGACCAGGATATCGACGCCGAGGTCGCGGCTTTGTCCCCGCGGGGGCGGCGCTGGCTGCTCACTGTGGCGGGGTTGTCGGTTCTGCTGGTGATCTCGTCGATGATCGCCCTGAACACCGCGCTGCCCGATATTGCGGTCGAGACCGCCGCGACCCAGGCCCAGCTCACCTGGATCGTCGACGCCTACACGCTGGCGATGGCCTGCCTGCTGCTGCCCGCCGGGGCACTCGGCGACCGCTACGGCCGGCGCGGCGCACTGCTGGTCGGCCTGCTGATCTTTGGTCTCGCCTCGGCTGCCCCGATGGTCTTCGACAGTCCCGTTGCGCTGATCACCGCTCGAGCGGCCGCCGGTGTCGGCGCGGCGTTCGTCATGCCGGCGACCCTGTCGCTGCTCACCGCCGCCTTCCCGAAAGCCGAGCGCACCAAGGCCGTCGGCATCTGGGCCGGCGTGGCCGGCTCCGGCGCAATCGCCGGTTTTCTGGGCACCGGCGTTCTGCTGCAGCACTTCTCGTGGCCTTCCGTGTTCATAGCGCTCGCGGTTGCGGCGCTGGTGATGTTCGTGTGCGCATGCACGATCGGCAGCTCGCGTGACCAGACCGCCACCCCGGTCGACTGGGTGGGCGCCGCGCTCATCGGCACCGCGATCGCGGTGTTCGTGGTCGGACTCATCGAAGCACCGACTCAGGGATGGACCAATCCGCTGGTGCTGGGCGGGCTGGCGGGTGGGGTGATTCTCACCGTCGTGTTCGCGGTCGTGGAGCTGCGACGCGAGCACCCGCTGCTGGACGTTCGACTGTTCGCCAGGTCCGATTTCACCACCGGCGCCGTCTGTATCACCGTCCTGTTCCTCTCCAACTTCGGGTTCTTCTTCGTTCTGATGCAATACCTGCAGCTGATGATGGGCTACTCGGCACTGACCACCGGCATCGCCCTGGCTCCCATTGTGGTGCCGATCCTCGCGATCAGCGTCACCATTCACCTCTGCACCGCGAAGATCGGTCTGCGATGGACGATCACCGTCGGCCTGCTGCTGATCGCCGCCGGGCTCTACGGCATCCGCTTCCTCGACGTGGCTTCGGCGTACGTCGACGTGCTGTGGCCCATGCTGTTGATCGCCGCGGGCGTCGGAATATGCACCGCCCCCGCGACAACGACGATCATGAATGCGGTTCCCAGTGAAAAGCAGGGCGTCGCGTCGGCGGTCAACGACACGACACGCGAAGTCGGCGCCGCGATCGGCGTCGCGGTGGCGGGCTCGATTCTCGCCGCCTCCTACCGGAATGCGCTGGCGCCGCAGCTCTCCGACTTCCCTGCCCAGGTGCGCGATACCGCCACCGACTCGTTGGCCTACGCCCTGTCGATCTCCGAGCGGATGGGCCCGCAGGGCGAGGCGCTGAGTGATACAGCGCGTGCAGCGTTTCTACACGCGACCAGCCAAGCCGTTCTGGCGTTGGCGGGAATCGTCCTGGCGGCAGCCATTTTCGTCGCAGCGTGGGCACCGGGGCGCGACGGTAAGCAGCTGTTCAGGAAATGAACTCCGCGGCGCGGTGCGCCGCCATCACGATCGTCGCGTGCGGACCGCGACTGGGGATCGCCGGCAGAATGGACCCGTCGACCACCCACAGGCCGTCGACGCCGCGTACCCGGCACCGGGCGTCCAGGACCGCGGCGGGGTCGCCGTCGCTGCCCATCTTCGCGGTGCCGCACAAATGCTGCGACGTGGCCCAGGAGGGCGCGGATTGCACGATGCCGCCGGCCAACTCGATGGCGAGGTCGGTGCCCTGGCGCAGCAGCTCGACATCGGCGGGCGCACTGTCGTACCGGTGCTCGATCACCGGGTCGACGAGTGGGTCGGCCGACACCAGCGTCACCCGACCTCGCGACGCCGGCCGCATCAGCGTCACGCCCAGGTGCGGCTGATCGGTCGGATCATCGCGCCGGTCGCTGGTCATAGCGCCGAATCCCGCTGTGTAGGGCCGTATCTCGATACCTTCGGCAGTCGTCAACACCGCCTCCAGCGGAGGCACCCCATGAGTGGCGCGCCAACTGACGGGCAGCACCCACTCGGGATGGTCGACCGTGTCGATGCCCACCGGGAGGTCAGCCACCACCGGCACCCCGGCACCATCGAGGACGGCCGCCGGCCCGATCCCGGAGAGCATCAACAGGTGGGCTGAGCCGAGCGCGCCCGCGCTCACCACCACTCGATCGGCGTGGAGCACCGTCGGCCCGTCTGGACCGACACACTCCGCCCCGACCGCACGCCTGCCATCGAAGCGCAGACGCAGCACCCGGGTGTCGGTCAGGACCGTCAGGTTGGGCCGGCTCATCGCCGGTTCGAGGAACGCGCCACCTGGCCCGACGCGGGTCCCCCGATCGACGTTCAGCGGCACCGCACCCACGCCCGGCGGTACCGGCGCCTCGGGCGTCGACCCGTTCAGGTCGGCCACCCAGGTGAATCCGGCGTCACGTGCAGATCGGACGAACGATGCTGTGCAGCCGTCGAACTCGGCGACCCGACGGACGGTGATCGGCCCGTGGTCGCCGTGGGGAGCCCCGGGGAAGTCGAGGTCGCGCTCGATGGCGGCGAAATGGGGTAGCACGTCGCTCCAGGCCCAACCGGGCAGCGCCCACCCATCGAGGTCGGCGGGCAGTGCCCGGCAGAAGTACCCGCCGTTGACCGCCCCCGATCCCCCCACGACGGCTCCGCGCATGATCTGCGCAGTGCGCCGCGGCTCGTCGGTCAGCACGGCCGTGTAGCGCCGCACCACGGCGCTGGCCTCGCCGAGCGGCAGCCGCAGCGCATCGGTGATCTGCCGGCGCACGCGAAAGTCGGTCGGCGACGGGCCGGTCTCGACGACCGTGACAGTGCAGCGCTCGTCGGCGGAAAGGCGTTCTGCCAGAACGGAACCGGCACTACCGGCGCCGATGATCAGGACGTCGGCCAACGCGTTGTCAGGTTCTGATCTGCGGCTTGAGCGCGCCGGCGTGGCGTTCCCGAATCACCCCGGTCCACAGCCCGAGGCCGTAGGCGATATCGTCGAGCCGCTTGAGGAGCAGGAACGTCAGCACGCCGACCCGCTTGGTGTCGTCGTCGACGCCGCTGTGGCCGCGGGTCGCCCAGTCGAACACCCCGTCGAGCACCGCGGCCACCACCACCACCTGCCGACAGCGCCGCGAGCACACCGCAGCCAGCAGCGCCACTGGCCAGTAGTGCCGGCAGATCGCCGATGCCAGCTGCAGCGCCGCCGACCACAACCCATGCGCGGCGACGACGGCCACCTCCATCGGTTCGGTCTGCACACTCGACAGCGACCGGGCGATCCGACGGCCGGTGAACGCCGCCACCGCCACCGAAGCCAGGTACCCGATTCGCGAGCCCAATGCGACCAGCACCCAGACCACCAGTGTCCAGCCCGAGATCACCAGCGGCGCCGTCTTGCCGGGATGACGGATGGACAGCGGCGCGGCCGACCCGCCATAGAAGGACTTGCGAGCGAACCACTTTCGCAATTCCACCCGGTGGTCGTGGGCGACCAGCGCGATCGGCTCGTAGCGCAGTCGGGCGCCGGCCTCGTTCAGCCGCCAACACAGGTCGACGTCTTCACCGGACGTCAGTGTCTCGTCGAAGCCACCCACGTCGATCAGCGCGGAGCGCCGGCAGATGATCGCCGCGCTGGGAACGTAGGACACCGTGCCGAACGGGACGACCGGCGCCTCGCGCAGCCCGAGATCCAGAGACGACCGGACGGCCTCGTAGCGGGCCACCACACTGTCGGAGGGGTGCAGGGCGATGATCCGCGGCGCCGCGAGTGCGACGGCGGGATCGCAGAAGTGGCCCAGCAACGCCTCCAACCAGCCGCGCCGCGGCACCACGTCCGAATCGAGGAACGCCACGAAGTCGGTGTCGCAGGCCATCAGTCCCGCGTTGCGGGCAGCGGCGGGCCCCCTGTTGCGGTCCAGTCGGAGCACTCGGACATCGCAGTGCACATCACGAAAGTCGTTGTCGCTCAGCGGTATCGCTGAGCCGTCGTCGACGACAACCACCTTGAGTCCGCGCAGCGCACCCAGCAGGCGGAGCAAGCCGGAGAGATTGTCGCGTACCGGGATCACCACGGTGACATCGCGGTGCGACGGCCCGCTCAGCGGCCGTGGATGGGCCACGGTGGCGTCGAGCAGGGTGCGCGCCAATTGCGCACTGACCGCGTCATGCACCTCGAGCCTGCCCCCGGTGAGCATCGTCTGCGCGGCCGGCGCCAGGCGCAACAGCCGCGTCGGTGACCCGCCGAGAAGGGCCGCCCCCTCTCCGAGCACGCGCACACGCCGATCCACCTGGACGGCGAAACCATCGGGCAGCCGCTGTCCCGTCACCTCAGCATCCCCTCGCCGTCGGGCGCCCAGCGAGAGATCCAGTCAACTCCGGCGTCGACCATGTCAGCAAAGATCCTCTCCCCCTCGTCCGCCGTCGCCGTCGTCGGGTCCCCCAGGATGCCCAGCGAACTGACGGCGGCCACTCCCCCTTCGCGCATCTGCGGCATCAGCTCCGCCAGCGCCCCCCGATTACCCGGCACACTCAGATCTTCCCGTACCAGCTCAGGTGAAATATGTAGCAATACAGATGTTTCGGTGTGGCCCGCATGCGCGTCGCCGCCGGGCGCCACACACGAGCACCAGGCGACGTCGCGTCCCTCGTATCGCAGCAGCGTCACCGCCTCGCGCAGTGCGGTGACGTTGCCGCCGTGTCCGTTGACGAACACCAGCCGGGACGTCCATCGACAGGCCGAGCGGGCGAATTCGATGAGAAGTTTCGCCAGTGCCGGTGTGCCAATCGACACGGTGCCGGCGAATCCCTCGTGCTCACCGCTGGCACCGTAGGCGATCGCGGGAGCAACCAGCCAGGGGCCCGCCACCCGGCTCACCAGAGCGTCGGCCACGGCGGTCGCGATCCGCGTATCAGTGTCCAAGGGCAGATGGGGGCCGTGCTGCTCGGTGGAGCCGACGGGAACGATCAGCGCGGACGCACAATCCTGCAGCTGTCTCGACGTCGAGTTCCCGAGTTCGTGGGGTGAAGCCACGCGAGCATGGTAGGCCGAATTCACCTGCCGTGCGCCAGTTGTTGGCGCACCCGTTGGACCAGATTTCCCGACGGGGCGCCCTCACGCCCCCAGCGTGCGGGTGAAACCGTCCGGAATCAGGATGTCGTCGCGGCTCAAGTCGTGGATCGACGACTTGCCCAGCGCCATCAGCGCAGAGTCGATGCCGCCGCGCATGATGTCGAGGACGTTCTCCACACCGGCCTGTCCGTTGGCCGCCAGACCCCACAGGTAGGCCCGCCCGATCATGACCGCGCGGGCGCCCAGAGCAACCGCCTTCACGACGTCGCTGCCCCGCCGAATCCCGCCGTCCAGCAAAACTTCGATCTGGTCGCCGACCGCGTCGGCGATGGCCGGCAGGCAGCGGATCGCCGCCGGGGTGCCGTCGAGATTGTTGCCACCGTGGTTGGACACCGTGATAGCCGAAACACCGGCGTCCACAGCACGTTTGGCGTCGTCGACGCGGACGGTGCCCTTGAGCAGGAAGGGACCGCCCCACTGCTCGCGCAGCCAGGCGACGTCCTCCCAGGTGGGCGGCGGGGTGCCCATCCACTGGCCGTAGGCCTCGAAGAACGTCGGACCGGCCTCACCGACCCGACCCTGGTTGGGAACGCGCAGGTCAGGCGGGCGCAGGTGCTTGGCGAAACTGTAGAACCAGCGCGGCTTGGTGATCACCTCCGGCGACATCCGGATCATGGTCTTGAGATCCATCTGCTCCGGGATCTTGGGGCTGCCCCAGTCGCGGCCGTGGGCGAAGCTCCAGTCGGTCGTCAAGATCAAACCTTTGGCGCCGGCGGCGCGGGCCCGCTCCATCCGGGCAAGGATCTCGTCGCGGCTGCCGAGCCAGTAGATCTGAAAGAAGATCTTGTCGTTGACCGCGGTGACCTCTTCCATCGGCTTGCTCGCGAACGACGACAACCCCATCGCAGTGCCCCGCGCGGCGGCGGCGCGCGCCACCGCCACCTCGCCGTCGGGGTCGATCGCTTGCACGCCGGTCGGCGAGATGACCACCGGCAGTGAAATGTCTTGGCCCATCACCGTTGTCGCCATGTCACGTTTCTCGGTGGCCCCGATGACGTGGGGCGCGAAGCCGAGTTCGGAGAACGATTCGACGTTGTCGCCGACCGTCACGCCCTTCTCACTGGCCGAAATCAGCGACGAATAGGCCGATTTCGGGAGACGCTTCTTCGCCCGCTGCTGAGCGATGGCGACGGTTTCGAACCAGGTGTCACGTGCCATGGTGGGCTATACCGGACTTTCGTTGCAGAACTTCTTGGGAGGGGCGCTCAGCAGGGTGAGCGGGATGGGGCCCTTGGGGGTGCGGCCACCGCTGCGGGAATGGTCGACGCTGGGCTTGGGCTTGTCGCGGTCCACGGCCAGGGCGGGTTCGCCGTACCCCTGCACGCACTCGGGGTCAGGACCGTCGAGCGGGAGACCGGTGAAGAACTTGGCCGCCATGCAGCCGCCGCGGCACGCGTCGTAGTGTCCGCAGCTACCGCACGCGCCGGCCGACTGCGGCTCGCGCAGTTCGCGGAACAGCTCGGAATTCTGCCAGACGCTCTGAAAACCATTGTCGCGCAGGATGTTGCCTGCCAGGAACTGGTCGTGGATGGCGAACGGGCAGGCGTAGACGTCGCCCACCGGATCGATCAGGCAGACCACCCGACCCGCGCCGCAGAGGTTCAGCCCGGCGAGCGCGCCGGGTTCCCCGAGGCCGGAAAGGTGGAAGAACGAATCACCGGTGAGCACCCGTTCGCCGTGGACCACGAGCCAGTCGTAGAGCTGCACCTGCTGGGCAGCGGTGGGGTGCAGCTCGTCCCACACGTCGGCGCCGCGGCCCGAGGGGCGCAGTCGGGTGATGCGCAGCGTGGCCCCGTAGGAGTCGGCCAGGGCCTTGAAGTCGTCGAGCTGGTCGACGTTGTGCCGGGTCACGACAACGGAGATCTTGGCGTCCTTGAATCCCGCGGCGCGCAGGTTCTCCAGCGCGCGGGTGGCCATCGCGAAGCTGCCCGGGCCGCGGACCGCGTCGTTGACCTCGGCGGTGGCGCCGTCGAGGGAGATCTGCACGTCGACGTAGTCGCTGGCGGCGAGTTTGGCGGCGACCTCTTCGGTGATGCGCACACCGTTGGTGGAGAACTTGACCCCGACGTGGTGGGCGGTGGCGTAGTCGACGAGCTCCCAAAAATCAGAGCGCACGGTCGGCTCGCCGCCGCCGATGTTGACGTAGAACACCTGCATGCGCTCGAGCTCGTCGATGATGTCTTTGCACTGCTGGGTCGTCAGTTCGCGCGGGTCGCGCTTACCCGAGGAGGACAGGCAGTGCACGCAGGACAGGTTGCAGGCGTAGGTGAGCTCCCACGTCAGGCAGATGGGGGCGTCCAGGCCGCGTTCGAACTGGTCGACCAGCCGGGGCACGGGTGCGGTGACGGTCATCGGTCCTCTCCTGCAATGAGCATGTTCGACGAGACCAGCACACTCATCGCGTGCAGGTAGGGCGGCAGCTGGTCGTCTTCGAGTCCTGCTGCGCGACAAGCGGATCGAACGTCGGGGTGATCAGACAGGGAGCTGATCACCTCGACGATCGTCCGGTTCTTCAGGAACGACAGCTTGCGGGTCCCGAAGTGGTAGAGCAGCGCGCCGAACGGCTCGGGCCGGACGGCCACCTGCGGATGCAGCCGCCAGCGCAGGTCCGGATCGAAGGTCGGCGCGGTCATGATCAGTAGACCCCGCACATCCCGTCGATGGACACTTCTTCGACGAGGCTCTCGGTCACGAGCTCCTCGCTGTCGGTGTGCTGACTCGGCTCCATGGCACTCCCTTTCGCTGGATGGGTATCGACTTTTGTGACGCAGATCGCAACAATAAGGCACCGGGTGCCGAAATGGAAGGGGGGTGCCGATGCAACCCGAGAAGGCGCGTGTCGGCCGGCGACGGTCCACGAGCTGGGAGCACATCAGCGCGGTCGCGATCGACCTGTTCACCGAGTACGGCTTCGACGACGTCAGCGTCGACGACGTCGCGGCGGCTGCTGGGATCGCCCGCCGAACCCTGTTTCGCTACTACCCCTCGAAGAACGCCCTGCCGTGGGGGGACTTCGACGCCCACCTGGGCCGGATGAAGGGACTGCTGGCCGCCACAGACCCGGCCGCACCGGTGCACGAAGCCCTGCGCACCGCGCTGTTGGCCTTCAACGATTTCGACGACGCCGACCGGCACCGGCAGCGCATGCGGCTGATTCTCGAAACCGAGGCCCTGCAGGCCTATTCGATGACCATGTATGCCGGCTGGCGAGCCGTCGTCGCGGCCTTCGTCGCACGCCGTCTCCAGACCTCCCCCACCGAACTCATTCCGCAGACGGTGGCCTGGACCGTGCTCGCGGTGGCGCTCACCGCCTACGAGCAGTGGCTCGCCGACGAATCGGTGTCCCTGGCCGCCGCACTGGGCGGTGCCTTCGATCTGCTGGCCGGCGGCCTGGCGGGGCTGGACTCTCAAAACGGGGGTTGACCGTCCCGGCCGTACCGCGGGGCCATCGCCGCTTCACGAATCTCATGGTTCTGCGCTCGTTCGGCTTTCACGCGCGCAGCAGCCGCGGCGCTGCGTGAGCGGCGTCGGGTGGGCATCTTGGTGATCAGCGCCGGGTCGGGTGGTGGAACCGGCGGCCGGAGTGGCAGCTCTGCCGTTGCCGCAGGGAACTGGGGGAAGAACAGCGCGCTTCCGGGTTTCGTGACGTAGGCGCTGTCATCAGAGGCGGTGAAAGTCACGGTGCCATCCGGTGTTTGGACCTCGCTCCAGCCGTCCAGACCGAAGCAGAACGTCTTCATGAGGTGATGCGTTCGGCACTTGCAATTCAGATTCGACGGATGCGTCGAGCCGTATGGCCACGGCACGCAATGATCGATGTCGCACCGATCGGCGGGCACGTCGCAGCCCGGGAACCGGCAGAACAGGTCGCGGAGCCGGACGAACTGGGCGAGCCGGGCCGAGGGTCATCTGCCACGAGCGTGCGCGAACTGCCCGCTCGGGCAGAAAGGGTCAGCCCAGCAGATCGCTGATCGGCGCACCCGCGGCGATCTTGGCCCGCACCTTCATGACTTTGCCGGGGAAGCCGCCGCCGACCACGCCCACCACGACGCCGTCGCGCTCGTAGTAGGCCAGGAACTTGCGGCCGTCGTCCTCGACGATGTGCACGGTGTCGGTGGCCTCGGGTTCACCGAGAGCCTGGATCTTGACGTCGTACTGATCGCTCCAAAAGTACGGCACGGACACCGCCGCCGGCGCATCCTGGCCCAGCATCGCCGGAACCAACACCCGCGCCTGGTCCGCAACGTTGCTCCAATGCTCTACGCGGACTTGGCCTTTCGTCTCGTCTCGCCACGACGCGACGTCGCCGATGGCCCAGACGTGCGGTGCGCTGGCGCGCCCGACGTGATCGCACACCACGCCGTTGTCCACTGCGATACCGCTGCCCTCGAGCCAATCGGTGGCCGGGTGGGACCCGATGCCCACCACCACGAGATCGGCGTCGATCTGCTCACCGTCGGTCAAGGTCACCGAGCGCACCCGCTCATCACCGCTGACGTCGGCCACGCCGACGCCGCACCGCACGTCGACGCCCTCGGCGACGTGCAACCGAGCCACCAGCGCGCCGATCTGCTCGCCCAGCACCGACGCCAGCGGCGCCGGCTGAGGCTCCACCAACACCACGTCGACGCCCAGCTTGCGCAGGCTCGCCGCCACCTCGCAGCCGATGAAACCGGCCCCGATCACGACTGCGCGGCGGGCGTCGGCCGACTCGCGGCGCAGCGCCAGGCTCTCGCCGACATTGCGCAGCACGTGGATACCGGCGAGATCCGGAAACGACCGAATGCGCTTGGGCACCAGCCCCGTCGCGATGATGAGCTCGTCGTAGTGCAACTCCGACCCGTCGGCAAGCGTCACAGTTTGCGCGGCGGTGTCGACCCCGCGGGCTCCGTTACCGAGCCGCAGCGTGATGTCCTTCTCGGCGTAGAAATCGGCCGGCTTGAGCGTCACGTCGTCGATCTCCGCGCGCAGCACCTCCTTGGACAGCGGCGGCCGGTCATAGGGCAGGTGATCCTCGTCGCTGACGATGGTCACGGCACCGTCGTATTCCGCGCGACGCAGTTGCTCAGCAGTCCGCGCCGCCGCAAGGCCGCCGCCGATGATCACGACACCTGAAGTGCTCATCTGGGTTTTCTACCTCATCGAGGCCGTTCGGTGAGCACCACCCCACACTCAACTTCGGGCCCGCTCGATGATGTTCGACAGCACGACGATGCTCTCGCTGCGCTCGATGTCGGCACTCGACCGGATGCGCTCCAACGCCTCTTCGAGGTGGCGCATGTCGCGCGCCAGGACATGCAGCATCGCATCGGCGGTGCCTGTGACGGTCGCGGCACTGACCACCTCGGGGATGTCCTGCCACGCCCGTCGCAACTGGTCGGGCGCGATCGTGCCGTGGCAGAACACCTGTACATAGGCCTCGGTGGTCCAGCCCAGCGCCGTGCGATCGATCACGGTGGTGAAGTTGCGGATCACCCCGTTGTCGAGCATCCGGTCGACGCGCCGTTTGACCGCGGGGGCCGACAAATTCACCCGCGCTCCGATCTCGGCGAACGTCGCACGAGCATGCTCGGCCAGCTCAGCCAGGATCAATTCGTCGGTCTCATCGAGCCGATCGACCATCCAGCCCTCCTTCACGCAACGAATCACCGTAGATGCCAGAATGGCACAACAAACTACGCATAGACACGCAACAGGTGAAGATTGATTGCGCGATCCGGTGGGAAATATCGTGCAGGCATGACGATCGACATCGCCGGCGCTGCACGCGCGCGGCCCGAGACCACGGTCGAGCGCACGTCCCGGCCCCGCCGCTACGTGATGATCCGGCCCACCCACTTCGCCGTCGACTACGTCATCAACCCCTGGATGGACCTGTCCACTCCGGTCGACACTGCGCGCGCGGTCCGTCAGTGGGAAGCCCTGCGGCAGGCCTACATCGACCTCGGCCACACCGTCGAGGAGGTTTCCCCGGTCCCCGGCCTGCCCGACATGGTCTACGCCGCCAATGGCGGGATGCTGGTCGACGGCCGCGCCGTGGTCGCGCGCTTCGCGCACGCCGAGCGCGGCGGCGAGTCACCGGCACACGCGGCCTGGATGCTCGAGCACGGCTTCGTCAGCATGCAGACCCGCCACACCAACGAGGGACAGGGTGATCTCCTGCTGGTCGGCCCGAACATCCTGGCGGGATACGGTTTTCGCACCGACCGACGGGCCCACCAGGAGATCGCCGAACACCTGGGCGTGCCGCTGGTCAGCCTCGAGCTGGTCGATCCGCGGTTCTACCATCTCGACACCGCGCTCGCCGTCCTGGACGACGCGACCATCGCCTACTACCCACCCGCGTTCGCCGACCACTCGTTGACCGCACTGCGGCAGCTCTACCCGCAGGCCATCGAGGTTGCCAGCGCCGACGCCTACGTGCTCGGCCTCAACGTGGTCTCCGACGGCCTCAACGTCGTGATGCCCGCAGCCGCCACGGGGTTCGCCGATCAGCTTCGGCGTCACGGGTTCCGGCCGGTCGGCGTGGATCTGTCCGAGCTGCTCAAAGGTGGCGGCTCGGTGAAATGCTGCACCCTGGAGGTCCATCCATGACCGCGATGCACGCCGCGACCCGCACCGACGACGCGATCGAGCTCGACACCCGGTGTGTCGCGCACAATTACGCTCCGCTACCCGTCGTCGCCGCCCACGCCGAGGGTGCCTGGATCACCGATGTCGAGGGCAAGCGCTACCTGGATTGCCTGGCCGCCTACTCGGCGGTGAACTTCGGCCACCGCCATCCGCAGATCATCGCCACCGCCCACGCCCAACTCGACCGGGTGACGCTGGTGAGCCGCGCCTTCCACGCCGAGCCACTCGCACCGTTCTGCGCCGCGCTGGCCGCACTGTGCGGCAAGGACATGGTGCTGCCCATGAACAGCGGCGCCGAGGCCGTCGAGAGCGGCATCAAGGTGGCGCGCAAGTGGGGCCACGATGTCAAGGGGGTGCCCCCCAACGCGTCGAACATCGTCGTCGCGCAGAACAACTTCCACGGCCGCACCACGACGATCATCAGCTTCTCCGACGACGAGACGGCGCGGCGCGGGTTCGGCCCCTACACCCCCGGCTTCCGCTCTGTCCCGTTCGGAGACGCCGATGCGCTGGCCGCTGCGCTCGACGACCACACCGTGGCCGTCCTGCTCGAACCGATCCAGGGCGAAGCCGGCATCATCGTTCCGCCGGACGACTATCTTCCGCGGGTGCGCGCGCTGTGCACCGAACGCGACGTGTTGATGATCGCCGACGAGATCCAGGCCGGCCTGGCCCGGACCGGAACGACGTTCGCCTGCGACCACTGGGGCGTCGTCCCCGACGTCTACCTGTTGGGCAAGGCCCTCGGGGGTGGGGTGGTGCCGCTGTCCGCGGTGGTCGCCGACCGTGACGTGCTCGGCGTGCTCCATCCCGGCGAGCACGGGTCGACGTTCGGTGGCAACCCGCTGGCAGCGGCGATCGGCCGCACTGTGGTCGACCTGCTGGCCCCCGGGGAATTCCAGCGCCGCGCAACGGAACTCGGCCGGCTGCTGCATGCCCGGCTCGAGGAACTGATCGGCCACGGCGTGCTCGAGGTGCGCGGCAGAGGGCTGTGGGCCGGGGTGGACATCGACCCGGTACACGGCACCGGAAAGCAGATCAGCGTGGCGCTGGCCGAGCGCGGCGTGCTGGTCAAGGACACCCACGGTTCGACGCTGCGGTTCGCCCCGCCCATCGTCGTCACCGAAGACGAGATCACGTGGGCCGTGGCGCAATTGGCCGAGGTGCTGGCCGGCTAGTACTTGGCGGTGCCCCGGTCGACGGCGATCTGGGAGCCCGAGATGGTCGCCGAGCCGTCGCCGGCCAGCCACGCCACCACGTCGGACACCTCCTCGGGCGTCATGAACTCCTTGAGGCCCTTCTTGCCCTGGTGGTGCACCGGCTGATACGGCATCGGCGAGAAGCTGTGCAGGAACGCGGGATACTTGCCGAAGATCTCCATCATCGCCTCGGGCTGCACCATCGGCGTGTCGATCGAGTACGGGTGGATCGAGTTCACCCGGATGCCGAACTCGCCGGCCTCGATCGCCAGCGCATTGGTCAGTGCCACCAGGCCGTGTTTGGACGCCGAATAGTGGGCATTGCCCGGCGTCGCCTTGGTGCCGGCGGACGAACTGACGATGATGATCGAGCCTCCGTTGCCGGCCTCGATCATCGCCGGTACCGCCGCCCTGATCGTGCGCCACGTGCCGTTGAGGTTGACGTCGATGACGGTGTCCCACTGCTCTTCCGACATCTCCCAGATGCGGCCCCAGCTCAGGATGCCGGCGTTGGCGACCACGATGTCGAGCCGACCGAACTGCTCCATCCCGTCGGCGACCAGCTGCTGTTGGGCGGCGAGATCGCGGATGTCGACCTCCCGGGTGAGCACCTTGCGGCCGGCCTCTTCGACCAGCCGCGCCGTCTCGGCGAGGTCCTCGGCGGTGGGCATCGGGTAGGTGACGGTGTCGGACACCGCTCTGCAGACGTCGAGCGCGATGATGTCGGCGCCTTCGTTGGCCAACCGCACGGCGTGGGCGCGGCCCTGCCCGCGGGCCGCCCCGGTGATCAGCGCGACGCGCCCTTCCAGTGATGTCACGCCGATCAGGCTAACAGCAGAACTAGAACGCGTTCTAGTACCTACAGCTCGGCGATGATCTGTTGCCGTTTTTCCGTGTACTCCGCGTCGCTGATGGTGCCGGTGGCGCGCAGCGTCTCGAGTTCCTGCAGCCGCTGCGCGACGGTGGGGGCGGCCGGCGCCACCGGCGGCATCGGATTCGCCGGCACGGGCGGCGGCGTCTGCTGCACGGCCGCGCGTCGCACGATGGCCTGCACCTGATGGCGCGCTGCGGGATTCGACCGCAGGTCGACCATGCTGTTGATGCCGATGCCGTTGGCCTTGAGCACAGCCAGGATCTCCATCAGCGGCTCGACCTGGCCGGTGAGGTCATAGGTCCGATTGTCCTCGGCCACCGAGAACGTCGCGGGCATCAATCCGCTGATCAGGGCGCTTCGCTCCCAGTCGATCTGATAATCGTTGGTGACCGGGTCGACGAGCGCGACCAGCCTGCGGCTCATGATCATCGGCTGGCGGCTCATCGACGCGACCACCTTGTCCTGGGTGGAGAACGGTGTGATGCCCGGGCCGGAGATCTGCAGGTCCAGCTTGACCAGCGGCTGTTCGTTGATCTGGGTGTTGGTTTCGTGGATGCCGACGACTTGCGCCAACGCCAGCACGCCGCTGGCCTCCAAGGCCTGGGTCTTGGCGGCCGACTTGGCGCCGAATCCGGTGATGCCGAGCGCGATCAGGATGTCGATCGCGGTGATGATGAGGCCCCACCAGAACAACCAACGCATCATCGGGTCGCCGCCGGTCGCGAAGTAGACGACCAGGAAGATCGGCCCGACGATGCCGCACAGCAGCACGAACAGCTGAATCTTGAGGTAGCGCCAGAACGTCGACACGGGTCAGATTATGACCCGACGGATCAGGATCCGGACGGTACCTGCACAGGATTGGCATCCGGGATCGCCACCGGACGCTGCTGAACCAGCCGGAACAGGGGTGCCACCCAAGCGTTCGCCGACGACGGGGTGCGCGCATAGCTGGTGTGCACGGCCACCGCCACCGGATTGGTGTCGTCCTCGGCCTCCGGGTCGTAATCGCAGACCGCATCGCCGAGATCACACACGCTGATCGTCCGCGCGCCCATCGCCGGCGTCAGCGGGGCAGGCGCGTGGGCCAGAATCGGCCAGTCCTGCGCGACGCCCTTGCCACGGCCCGGGACCGAGCTGACCGAGCCCAGGTTCAGGGTCGGATCCGCGGGCAGCCGGTCGCCGTCGGCGACGAGGAGTGCGGCAGCGAGATTCGGGCTCGTCTCCAGCGCGGCCAGGTTGCGGTGCACCACCATCGCGCCCTGTGAGTACCCGGCGAGGACCACCTGCGTCGTCGGGCACTGCGCGGTGAAGGCCGCATACTGCGCGCCGAGCGCGGTGGCACCGGTGTCGACGCTGCCCATGAAGCCGAGCCATTCCATGGCGCCGCCGTCGGCGGGCACGGGGACGGCCGGATAGTCGACCGCCTCGGCAGTGATCGTGCGACCGCTCTGCTGCACCAGTTGCGCGAAATCCCGGTAGGAGGCATTCACCACACGGCCCATGCCGGCGTCGGCGGCGATGTCGGCGGGGGTGCGCTCACCTGATCCGGCCGCACCGATCCAGTGCACGTCTGGACATGCCGACTGGGCACTTGCGGTACCAGCGGACAGACCGATCATCGCGGCGCCGCCGACCAGTGCGGCGGCCGCGGCTGCAGCGACCGAACGAATGCTCAAGAAACCGATCCCAACCCTCGACAGATGTGAAAGCGGCGGACCCCTCGACCGCCGCCGCACAATACATCGTCGACGGCCCAGGAGGCGTTACAACTGGTGGATACGCAAAAGTGGCGCCCACCCGAAGGTGAGCGCCACTTTTGTTGGCTGTACCTAGATCACTTGATGATCTTGGTGACGCGGCCGGCGCCGACGGTACGGCCGCCTTCGCGGATCGCGAAGCGCAGGCCCTCGTCCATGGCGACGGGCTGGATCAGCTTGACGGAGATGTCGGTGTTGTCACCGGGCATCACCATCTCGGTACCCTCGGGCAGGGTCACCACGCCGGTCACGTCCGTAGTCCGGAAGTAGAACTGCGGACGGTAGTTGTTGAAGAACGGCGTGTGGCGGCCGCCCTCGTCCTTGGACAGGATGTAGACCTGGCCCTCGAACTCGGTGTGCGGGGTGGTGGTGCCCGGCTTGATGACGACCTGGCCGCGCTCCACGTCCTCGCGCTTGATGCCACGGACCAGCAGGCCGACGTTGTCGCCCGCCATGCCCTGGTCGAGCAGCTTGCGGAACATCTCGACACCAGTGACGGTCGTCTTGGTGACGGTCGGGCGGATGCCGACGATCTCGACTTCCTCGTTCACGTTGATCACGCCGCGCTCGACACGACCGGTGACCACGGTGCCGCGGCCGGTGATCGTGAAGACGTCCTCGACGGGCATCAGGAACGGCTTGTCGGTCTCACGGACCGGGTCCGGGATCGACTCGTCGACGGCCTCCATGAGCTCCTCGACCGACTTGACCCACTTCTCGTCGCCCTCGAGCGCCTTGAGCGCCGAGACGCGCACGACCGGGGCGTCCTCGTCGAAGTCCTGGGCGGCCAGCAGTTCGCGGACCTCCATCTCGACGAGCTCGATGAGCTCCTCGTCGTCGACGGCGTCGGCCTTGTTCAGCGCGACCAGGATGTAGGGCACGCCGACCTGGCGGGCGAGCAGCACGTGCTCGCGGGTCTGCGGCATCGGGCCGTCGGTGGCGGCGACCACCAGGATCGCGCCGTCCATCTGGGCGGCACCGGTGATCATGTTCTTGATGTAGTCAGCGTGACCGGGGGCGTCGACGTGTGCGTAGTGCCGCTTGTCGGTCTGGTACTCCACGTGGGAGATGTTGATCGTGATACCGCGCTGACGCTCCTCGGGCGCATTGTCGATCTGGTCGAATGCGCGCGACTCGTTCAAATCGGGGTACTTGTCGTGCAGAACCTTGGTGATTGCTGCAGTCAGCGTGGTCTTGCCGTGGTCAACGTGACCGATGGTCCCGATGTTGACGTGCGGCTTCGTCCGCTCGAACTTCGCCTTCGCCACTGTG
>JBFMGT010000038.1:0-22963 GCA_040752555.1 Actinomycetota bacterium
GAGCGTCCACTGTTGGCCGTCCCAGTAGCGAAGCGCTTCATTGGTGTGCGGATCGTCGTACCATCCAGCGATCGGTTGCATTGCGTGCCCTCTCTCACGGTGAAGTGTTTTCACGCAATCGCTGACATCACCTGATCAAGACCTTCTACGCCGGTGCGAACGGATGGCGCGACGAACAACGGGCCGATGGCACAGTCGTGCTCATCGCCCCGACCGGACTGGTCTATGTCACCGATCCGCAAGGCGCGCAACTCTTCCCGGCCCTGGCGGAGCCGACGGCCTATCTACCGGAGCTCGACGGCACACCCTCGGCGCTCACGGACAAGGCCGCGATGATGCCGCGTCGCCGAAGAACTCGGGACCAGGACCGACGGGACAGGGTGGCAGGCGAGCGGCGCCAGCGCCTCGAACTCGACGCACAACGCGAACGCGCCCACCAGGCGTGGCTGGCCGCCACCTACGAACCCCCACCGTTCTGAGGAGACGGGTCAGCCGGCGCCCTTACCGTTGTCGACACGGTAGACCGCACCGTGAATCGCCGCGGCGTCGTCGCTGGCGAGAAACGCGATCACATTGGCGACGTCCTCGGTGGCCATGAACCCGCGCGGCGACGCGATGCGCATGATGAGTTCCCAGTCAGCGTTCTCGGGCGCTTCGAACTCGGTGGTCTGGGCCGTCGGCATGCCGCCGGGACACACCGCGTTGACCCGCAGCCGCTCTTTGGTGAACTCGACAGCCAATGCCCGTGTCAGACCGACCAGTCCGTGCTTGGCTGCGCAGTATCCGGCGGAGTACACCTCGCCTTCGACACCGGCGATCGACGACACGTTGACGATGTTGCCGCCCGATGCCAGCAGGTGCGGCAGCGCGGCGCGGCACAGGGCGAACGGGCCGGTGAGGTTCACCGCGAGGTCGATGTCCCAATCCTCGTCGGTCATCGACACGGTGTGCCGCATCTTGTGGAAGCCCGCGATGTTGGCGAGCACGTCGAGCCGGCCGAAGCGCTCGATGCACTCGCGCACCGCCGCAGCACACGCCTCACGCGAGGAGATGTCCACCGAGGAGAAGGCGCTCCCGGGCAGATCGGCGAACACCTCGCCCATCCGTGTTGCGTCCCTGGCTATCCCGAACACCGTCGCACCCCGCTCGGCGAACAACCGCGCGGTCGCCGCGCCCAATCCCGCCGACGCCCCGGTGACCAATGCGACCTTGCCGTTGAGCTGACTCATGAGAGCACCCTCTCACGGGCATTCACACGGCGGAGCGGGGGCGCACCGGCGGCACCGCGGCCAGCAGTGCGCGGGTGTACTCGTTTTCGGGGTTGGTGAACAACTCTTCGGCCGGCCGGTTCTCCACCACGGCGCCGCCCCGCATCACCGCGACGTCATGGCTGAGTTTCCGAATCACCGCCAGGTCGTGACCGATCAGCAAGTAGGTCAGTCCGAGTTCCTGCTGCAGCCGGGCCAGCAGCTCCAGCACACGGGCCTGCACCGAGACATCCAAGGCGGCGGTGGCCTCGTCGAGGATCAGCAGATCGGGTTCGGCCGCCAGCGCGCGGGCGATGCTCACCCGCTGGCGCTGCCCGCCCGACAATTCGTGGGGATAGCGCTGCGCGAAGTCGGTGGGCAGCCCGACCAGGTCGAGCAGCTCGGCAACCCGACCCCGCCGCGCCGCGCCGCCGTGGACCAACCGGTGGACAGTCAGCGGCTCGGCGATCGAATCAGACACGCGTGCACGCGGATTCAACGAGGAGAACGGGTCCTGGAAGACCAGCCCGATGCGTCGGCGAAGCGCCTTGACCTCGGAGCGCTTGACGTGCAAGATGTCTGCCCCGCCGAGCGTCGCGGTGCCGCTATCGGGCTTGACCAGACCGGTGAGTGCCGCGGCGACGGTGGATTTGCCCGACCCCGATTCACCCACCAGGCCCAGGGTGGTGCCGCGCCGGATCCGCAACGACACGTCGTCGACGGCGTGCACAGTGGAACGGCCCACCGGGGTCGACACCGTGAACCTCACATCGAGGCCGTGCACCTCGAGCAACGGCTCGGCATCCGGATCGGCCTGCGGCCCGGACACATTCAGCACGGGACGGGCCGCCAGCAGATCCCGGGTGTAGTCGGCGCGGGGCCGGTCGAAGATGTCGAGGATCGGCGCCTGCTCCACGACCGTGCCCTCGCGCAGCACCGTCACCTCGTCGGCGACCTGGCCGATGACGCCCAGGTCGTGGCTGATCCACACCACCGCGGTGCCGAAGTCGCGCTGCAGGGTGCGGACCAGTTCGACGATCTGCGCCTGGGTGGTGACGTCGAGTGCGGTGGTCGGTTCGTCGGCGATGAGCAGTTCGGGGTCGCAGGCCAGCGCGATCGCGATCATCACGCGCTGCCGCTGGCCGCCGGAGAGCTGATGCGGGTAGGCGTGCAGTCGCGTTGCGGGATCAGGCAATCCGACTGCGTCGAGCAACTCCAACGCACGCGCTCGCGCTTCCCGGCGCGTCACCCCGCGATGCGTCTCGAGGGATTCGGTGATCTGACGTTCGAGAGTCAGGAGGGGATTGAGCGATGTGCCGGGGTCCTGGAAGACGAAACCGATCCGCGAACCGTGCACGCGGCGCAGGTCTTTGGGCCGCGCCCCGACCAGTTGCATCGCGGGGTCGCCAGCGAGCATGCTCGATCCCGACACCCGCGCGCCCGGCGCGTCGAGCAGACCGGTGGCTGCGAGCACCGTCATGGTCTTGCCCGATCCCGATTCCCCGACGATGCCGACCGTCTGATCCCGGGCGACCGAGAACGATACCCCGTCGACGATCGTGCGTGCCCCGATGCGCACGCCCAGATCCTCGACTGCCAACACGCTCATCGTTGCGCACCCCGCGCTTCGGCACTGGTGCGCTGTTTGGGATCGAGCACGTCGCGCAGCCCGTCGCCCAGCAGGTTGAAGGCCAGCACGATCACGACGATCGCGGCGCCGGGGAACACTGCCATCCACCACGCCATCGTGACGAAACCCTGGGAGTCGAAGATCATCCGGCCCAGTGACGGTTGCGGCGGTTGGATCCCCAGACCGAGGAAGGACAGCGCCGCCTCCGAGAGGATCGCGAAGGCCAGCGACAGCGAGGTCTGCACGATCAACGGGCCCGCGATGTTGGGCAGGATATGGCGGCGCAGGATCACATGGTCAGGGGTGCCCATGGCATGGGACACCGCGACATACGGTTCGGTGCGCACACCCAGCGTGCTGGCCCGCGAGACCCGGGCGAAGATCGGCGTGTACACGATGCCGATCGCGAGAATGGTGGTGGTCAGGCCGGGACCCAGGATCGCGACCACTGCCAGCGCGAGCAGCAGCACAGGGAACGCGAACATCACGTCCACGACCCGCATCAACACGGTGTCCAGCCAGCCACCGCGGTAGCCGGCCAGCACACCGACGGTCACCCCGACCAGGACCGCGAACACGACGCTGATGACCGCGACCCGCATCGAGGCCTGGGTGGCCACCAGCACCCGGGACAGCACGTCGCGGCCCAGATCGTCGGTGCCGAACCAGTGCGCGCCGCTGGGCGGCTGCAGCGCGTTCGGCACGTCGACGTCGTTGACACCCTGCGGGGCAAGCATATTGGCGAACACGGCGACGATGACAACCGCCAGCAGGACCAGTGCGCTGACCGCGGTGACCGGGTTGCGCGCCAGGATGCGCCAGGACGACACGCGGGTGGGCTCGGTGGTCGTCATGCCAGCCGGATCCTCGGGTCGACCACCGCGTAGAGCACGTCGACGATGAGGTTGATCGCCAAGAACAGAGCTGCGATCAGCAGGACCGCACCCTGGATCACGGGGTAGTCGCGGGCCGCCACCGCGTTGTAGACGAGCCGGCCCAGACCCGGCCAGGCGAACACCACCTCCACCACGATCACCCCGCCCAGCAGTGTGGCGAGCTGGATGCCGGTGATGGTCAGGATCGGCACCAGCGCGTTGCGCACCGTGTGCCGGAACGTGACGACGCGCGGGGACAGCCCCTTGGACCGCGCGGTGCGTACATAGCCCATCGCGGCGACGTCGAGCACCGCGGCGCGCACATAGCGGGTCATGATCGCTGCCGCGACGACGCCGACCGTGAGCCCGGGCAGGATGATGTGACTCAGCCAGCCCGCCGGGTCGGAGAACAGCGGCCGGTAGCCGGAGGTGGGCAGCCAGCCCAGCGTGGTCGAGAACAGACCGATCAGCAGGATGCCCAGCCAGAAGTCGGGAATCGACACGCCGAACTGGCTCGTCACCCGAACGATGGCGTCACTGAGTCGGCCTTCGCGCAGCGCCGAATACGTACCGGCGGGCAGCGCGATCAGCGCAGCGATGACGATGCCGGCCAGGCCCAGCGACAGGGTGGCAGGCAGCCGCTCCATCAGCGTCACTGTCACCGGGTCGCCGTTGCGAAAGCTGACGCCCAGATCGCCGGTGAGCGCCGAGCCGACGTAGCCGAAGAACTGCGACACGATGGGCCGGTCCAACCCGCTGGCGCTGCGTAGAGCCTCGTAGGCCTCGGGGGTGTAGCGGGTACCGAGCGCGATGCGGACCGGATCGCCGGGCACCAGGTGCACCAGCGCGAACACCACCACGGTCACGCCCAGCAGCACGACCAACGAGTACAGCACCCGGCGTGCGACGAACCGGGCGATCGGGTGGGTCACGATCCTCGTCATGACGCATCGCCGCCGTTGTCCAGCGAGGCGTGGCGGAACCGCACGGCGCCGTCGCGACGGGCGTCGTACCCCGTCAGCGCCGGGTTCCAGGCCTGGATCACCGACGAGTTGTACAGGTAGATGTAGCTGACCTTGTCGGCGATCAACGTTGCGGCGCGGTCATAGTCGGCCTTACGAGCGGCAGGGTCGGTTTCCACGCGGCCGGCATCGAGCAGCCGGTCCACCTCCGGATCGGAGAATTTCTGGGCGTTGCTCGAGCCGTCGGTGTGGTGCTGGGCATAGTAGAAGTCGTCGGGGTCGATGTTGCCCAGCCAACCCAGCATCAGCATGTCGAAGTGGCCCGAGTTCTGCTCGTCGAGCCAGGTCGCGAAGTCGACGGTCCGGATCTTCACCGTGAACCCGAGCGGGGCCAGGTTGTCGGCGACGATCTGTGCCGCGGTCACGGTCTCCGGATACTCGGTGGTGACCAGCATGTCGAGATCACCCGGGCTGACACCGGCGGCGGCCAGCAACTCCCGCGCTTTGTCCACCCCGCCGTCGCGATACCGGTCATACGGGGTGTACCAGGGGTTGCCTTCGGGGATCGCGAGCTCGTTGACCTTCGCGGTGCCATAACTGGTCGCCGCGACGATCGCGTCGCGGTCGATGGCGTAGGCGATCGCCTGACGCACGCGGACGTCGTTCCACGGCGCCCGCGCCTCGTTGAGCGCCAGGTACCAGTAGTCGTTGCTCGGGGTGACCGACAATCGCAGCGAATCGTCGTCGGAGAGTTGGCGGACACGTTGCGGCGGAATCGAATCCGTCCAGTCGACCTCTCCTGCCTGTAAAGCCGACAGCGCCGTCGACGGCTCCGAGATGAATCGGAACGTCACCCCGGGCACCCCGGGCGGGCCGTCCCAGTAGTCGGGGTTGGCCACCAACGAGATCGAGTCGCCGCTCTTCTGTCCGGCGAAGCGGAACGGCCCGGTGCCGACGGGGTGGGTGGCGATCTGACCGCTCTCCACGTTGCGGCGCGACACGATTGCCATGCCTTTGAAGCCGCCGATGTTGGTCAGCATGTTCGGCGTGGGACGGCTCACGCGGATCACGACGGTGGACGGGTCCGGTGCCTCGACGGCGGTGACCGCGCTGAATTTGTCCGCGTTGGCCAGCTTTTCGTCGATGATCCGGCGGTAGGAGAACACCACGTCGTCGGCTGTGAGCGGCGTACCGTCGTGGAACTTCACGCCGGGGCGTAGATGGAACGTCCACGTCAGCTGGTCGGGGGAGACTTCCCACGATGTCGCAAGAGCTGGACGCATCTGCAGGTTCTCGTCGGGTTCGACGAGGGTGTCGAACACGTTCTCCAGCACCTCGAACGAGAAGTAGGCGGTGGTCTTGTGGGGATCGAGTTGGTCGGGTTCACCGGCGATCGCGGCGATCAGGGAACCGGCTGCACCCTCACCGAGGTTCACGCGGCTACCCGTCGAGCACCCGGTCAGTGCGGCGACGAGCGCAAAGATGACGAGGACAGCGGTCCACACCGCCGTCCTCGTCATATTCACCACCCCGGTACTCGAGCCAGTGCTGTTTCTCTACCCGATGGTGCGAACAGGCAAACCCGTGACTTTGTCTACTCCGGGCTGAAATACTGCTCGGCGTGACGATGATGCGCACCCTGGCCGCCCTCTTGCTCGGCATCTGCGCAGCGGTGGGCACGGCCACCCCGGCCCAGGCCGACCAGGTGATCGAGGGCGTTTTCACCATCACCCCCGAAGGCGGCAAGCCGGGCACGTGGACGATCTTCCCGTCCTGCGTACCGGTGGTCGGCGACCTCAGGGAGGCGCTGTACCTTCCCGTCGGCTGCCGCATGCACGTTCAGGCCAGCGCCGACCTCGTCGGCGGCGATGCGGTGCTCACCGGCGGCCAGTGGGCCTTCACCACCCCCAAGGACCGGGGCATGCAGTGCCCGGACGGCTCGTGGGCGCCGACGGTGGAAGTGGTCAAGTTCGACGACGTGACGATGTCGGGTGTTCGCCAGACGCAGCACAACGGCAACTGCGGTCTACCGCCGGGCATCATCGCCACGAAGTTCACGATGACCTACAAGGGCCCGCTGTCGACCCCCGTCGACCGATATCCGCTGATCTGTGAACCGGGCGGTCTGCGGCGCTGCTTCTAGCCGGGAGGGTCGCCGTGAGACACGCGGATGCGAAACGCATCGTCATCTGGGGGACCGGATTCGTCGGCACGATGGTGATCGCCGAGGTCGTCGATCACCCCGGCTTCGAACTCGTCGGCGTCGGGGTCAGCAACCCCGACAAGGTGGGCCGCGACGTCGGCGAGATCTGCGGGCTGCCGGCGCCGCTGGGCATCACCGCCACCGACGACATCGACGCACTGATCGCGGCCAAACCCGACGCGCTGGTGCACTACGGGCCGACTGCTGCGCACGCCGACACGAACATCGAGGTGATCACCCGCTTCCTGCGCGCGGGCATCGACGTGTGCTCGACGGCGATGACGCCGTGGATCTGGCCGACCATGCACCTCAATCCCCCCAACTGGATCGAACCCGTCACGGTCGCCTGCGAACTGGGGGAGTCGTCGTGCTTCACCACCGGCATCGATCCCGGCTTCGCCAACGATCTGTTTCCGATGACGTTGATGGGCCTGTGTTCGGAAGTCCGCACCGTGCGCGCCTCAGAACTGCTGGACTACACCAACTACACCGGCGACTACGACCGGGAGATGGGTATCGGCAGACCACCGGAATTCAAGGCGATGCTGGAGAATTCCGACATACTCGTGTTCGCCTGGGGTGCAACGGTTCCGATGATCGCCCACGCCGCGGGGATCATGCTCGACGAGATCACCACGACGTGGGAGAAGTGGGTGACGCCCGTCGACCGGCCCACCGCCAAGGGCATCATCGCGGCGGGAAACGTTGCCGCGGTGCGGTTCACGATCAACGGCGTCTATCGCGGCCAGACGCGTATCCAGCTCGAGCACGTCAACCGGATCGGCAACGACGCCGCACCGGACTGGCCCTCGGGCACCGAGAACGACGTCTACCGCGTCGACATCGACGGCACCCCGAGCATCAGCCAGGAGACGGCATTCCGGTTCACCGACGGGTCCGGGCGGGACGCCGCTGCCGCCGGATGCCTGGCCACCGGGCTGCGCGCGCTCAACGCCGTGCCTGCGGTCAACGCGCTCTCGCCGGGCTGGGTCACCGCGCTGGACCTACCGTTGATCCCCGGGGCGGGCACCATCCGCTGAGCCGCTCAGGTCGGCGGACGCTTGACCAGCACCACGTAGGCCAGCGGGATCCGGGTGTGTTCCGGGGCGGCGGCGAGGCGTTCGGCGATGCCGGACTCCAACTGCTCGTGTAACGCAGGGGCACGGGGATCCGTCGGACCGCCGTCCAGCGCGGTCGAGAGTGCGGCGAAGGTGGACGCTCGGGCGAAACCGGCCCAGCGCGCCCCGAATTGTGCGGCGTCCCGGTCGGCGCGGTAGCGCTCCCAGAACCGGTCCTGTGCGTCGACGATCTCCAGGTGCGCGATTTCCAACCGCTCGAACACTCCGGAGGGAGCGAACGGTGCGGTGAAGTCGGCGGCCGTGCGCGCCACGGTCGGGATGCACATTCGCGCCGCCTCGTCGGCGCTGATCACCCCGGCCGCCGTCACTTCGGCCAGGGCATCGGACATGGCCGTCAACAACGGCCGGAAACCGGCGTCGCCGTCCTCGCCGACACCCATCGTCGTGACGACGAGGCGGCCGCCGGGACTGAGTTCCCGGCCGCGATACGCGACGAACTCATGCCAGTCACGCGCGGCCTGCTTCGCGTACGCCTCCTGTAGCTCCGCATCGCCACACGTGGCCACCTGCAGATGCGCGCCGAGAATCGGGGCGGGCACGCGGCTGAGCCATTGGATCGCCCAGGAACTCCAGCCGAGATTGACCGAGTTCGACGGCAAGATCTGCGAATAGAACGAGCGGCCGACCGCCGAGGGGAACGTCGCGCGATCCTTGGCCAGGTAGGTGTCCGGGTCCTCTTCGAGGGTGCGGAACAGTGCGGTGAAGTCGTTGTCGGGTCGGTCGGTGTGGGCGACGAAGACGGAATGCTCGGGCCGAGTTCGCTTGCGCAGCAGGGTAATCGCGGCGCCCAACGGGAGCAGGGAATTGTGGCCGCTGCCCGCGCCGTAATCGGCAAGCACGATGGGCTGCGGCGGGGTGGGCAGTGGCACCGCCGCCGCGGCCTCGCCGAAGATCTCGATGGCCCGCGTCAGGCCGGCGGCCTGCAGCCGCGACGCGGCGGTGTAGGTGCCACTGCCGACCGGTTCCGGACGCACCACGATGCTCGACTCGGGCATCTTCGTGACGGTAGTCCTCCGACACGATCTGCGCCGTCGAAAAGCGGGTCGTGCGAGACTGACGCGCGTGAGAGGACGCGTCGGCCCACGCATCGCGGTGATCAGCGCGGTGCTGACGCTGGTCGCCGGCGTGGTGGGGCTGATCGTGACGCTCGTGCTCAGTGCCGTCGTGTTCGACGAATTCGACGCGTACGGCGAGATCCCGGTACCCGGATCCGGCAGCGTGGCGTTGCCCGCAGGCGAGGTGACGATCAACTTCCACACCGCGGTACCGGGCGGCATCGACGGCGGCTTTCCGGTGCCGCCACTCAAGGTCGGCATCGACGCACCCGACGGCGTACCCGAGCCGGTGCTCACCGAGCGGATCGGCTCGACGACGTCGGTGAACAACGATGTGCACGTACACATCTGGAACATGCAGGTCGCCCAGGACGGCGTCTACGATGTCCGCGCCGACGGCTCGGTCGGCGGGTACATCCAGCCGCGGCTGGCGTTCGGCCGGGACAGTTCACCGGCCTGGCCGCTGTGGTTGTCCGGCGGGCTGATCGCGCTCGGGCTGCTCGTACTCGGCGCGGCGATCGCCTGGTGGATCCGGGCGGATCGCCGACCCCGACCGATTCCCGGCCCGATCATCCTCGACTAGTGCCCGCGGGCCACCCACTCGTCGTAATGCACGATCTCGTCGCCCACCGAGGTGGAATCTCCGTGGCCGGTGTACACAACGGTGTCGCCGGGCAGCTTCCCGAGCCGCCCGGAAATCGATTCCAGGATGGTGGGGAAGTCGGAGTAGGAGCGGCCCGTCGCGCCGGGACCGCCCTGGAAGAGCGTGTCGCCGCTGAACACCGCGGTGAGCTCCGGCGCGTGCCAGCACACTGAGCCCGGGGAGTGGCCGGGGGTGTGCAGGGCGCGCAACTCGATACCGGCCACCTGCAGTGTGTCGCCGTCCTCGACGGCGCGAAAGTCGCTGTCGGGGTGTGTCATCCGCCACAGAACGTCGTCAGCGGGGTGGAGCAGGATCGGGGCGTCGAGGGCCTTCCCGAGTTCGGGTGCCACCGTGACGTGATCGTTGTGGCCGTGGGTGCACACCACCGCGACGACGTTCCTGCCGCCGACCGCTTCGATGATCGGCGCCGCACTGTGGGCGGCGTCGAACACCACGACGTCGTTGTCATCGCCGACGAGCCAGATGTTGTTGTCGACGTCCCAGCTGCCCCCGTCGAGTTCGAAGGTGCCGCTGGTGACGAGCCGCTGGATGGCACTCACAGGACCACCACCGAGCGCAGCACCTCTCCGGCGTGCATCTTGTGGAACGCGTCTTCGATCTGGTCGAGCCCGATGCGTTCGGAGACGAACTTGTCGAGCGGGAACCGGCCCTGCAAGTACAGCGAGATCAACGTCGGGAAGTCCCGCTCGGGCAGGCAGTCGCCGTACCACGACGACTTCAACGAACCACCGCGGGAGAAGAAGTCGATCAGAGGCATGTCCAGTGTCATGTCCGGGGTCGGCACGCCGACCAGGACCACGGTGCCCGCCAGATCGCGCGCATAGAACGCCTGCATCCACGTCTCCGGCCGACCGACCGCGTCGATCACGACGTCGGCGCCGAACCCGTCGGTGAGGTCCTGGATGGTCTCGACGGCATCGAGTTCCTTGGCGTTGACGGTGTGTGTGGCCCCGAAGTGGCGCGCCCACTCCAACTTCCGGTTGTCCATGTCAACGGCGATGATGCGCTTGGCGCCGACCAGTGCCGCCCCGGCGATCGCGGCATCGCCGACGCCGCCGCAGCCGATCACGGCGACCGTGTCGTCGCGGTTGACCGCGCCGGTGTTGATGGCCGCGCCCACCCCGGCCATCACCCCGCAGCCCAGCAGACCCGCCGCGGCGGGGTCGGCCGCCGGATCGACCTTGGTGCACTGGCCCTCGTGGACCAACGTCTTGTCCGCGAACGCCCCGATGCCCAGGGCGGGGGTCAGTTCGGTGCCGTCGGTCAGCGTCATCTTCTGCGCGGCGTTATGGGTGTTGAAGCACAGGTGCGGGCGTCCGCGTTTGCAGGCTCGGCACTGCCCGCACACCGCGCGCCAGTTCAGGATCACGAAGTCACCGGGGGCGACATTGGTGACGCCGTCGCCGACGGTTTCGACGATGCCGGCGGCCTCGTGGCCGAGCAGGAACGGGAACTCGTCATTGATGCCGCCCTCGCGGTAATGCAGATCGGTGTGGCAGACCCCGCACGCCTGGATGCCGACCACGACCTCGCCCGGCCCGGGGTCGGGGATCACGATGTCGACCACCTCCACCGGCTGGCCCTTCGAACGAGAGATCACGCCACGCACCGTTTGAGTCATGGCTGAACCCTAATATGTCGGCTCCGCTGGAACCGAGTCCGATCACTCGTCCATGCCCCGCGGCGGTTCTGGAGGAAGCCCGCTCAAGGCCGTTGAACTGGCTCTGAAAAGCGTTACGGTAGACGCGCGATGTCGACCGAAACCCGGACCGATCTTCTCGCCGCGGCGCGGGCTGCGCACCAGCGGCTGGACTGGGACGCCAGCTACGAGGCCTTCGAGTTGGCCAGCCGTCATGCGGCACTTCCCGTCGACGATCTGGAGGCGTTCGCGTTCGCGGCGTGGCGGTTGGGTCGCGTCAAGGAGGCCAGTCGCGCGGCGGAACGGGTGTTCGCGGAGTTGACCCGGACCGATCCGGTCGCTGCGGCGATGAAAGCCAACGAGCTGGCACTTGCCTGGCTGGTGCGCGGCGACATCAACATCGGTCAGGGCTGGATGAACCGCGCGCGCCGGCTTCTCGCCGCGGCCGACGAGTGTCCGGCTCATGGCTACCTGACCTACCTCGACGCGGTCGGCGCTCTGATGACACAGGATCTCGACACCTTGGCCGTGCACGTGCGTGCGCTGCGCGCAATGGCGGAACGCCTCGACGTCCCGGCCATCACGGCGCTCGGTCTGATCGCCTCCGGTCTCGAAGCGATCCTGCACAAGCGCACGGCCGACGGCTACGCGTTGATCGACGAAGCGATCCTGCCGCTGATCGCCGACCAGGTACCGATCGAATGGGCCGGCGACATCTACTGCGTCGTGCTGCATCACTGTCACAAACTCGCCGACCTGCCACGGATGAGGTCATGGACGCAGTCGATGGAGCAGTGGTGCGGGCTTTCCGGTTCGGTGCCGTACGGCGGGGTGTGCGATGTGCACAGGCTGCAGGTGCAGGTGGCCTCCGATGGTCAAGACGACTACCGCGTGCTGCAGGGCCGATTGGAGAAGGCCAGCAGCGCGCTGTCCGAGGTCAACGGCTGGGCGGCCGCCGAGGGCTACTACCAGCTCGGCGAGGTCCGCCGGTTGATGGGTGACTTCGAGGGCGCAGCAACGGCATTCGCCCAGGCGCGGGCGCTGGGGCTGGACCCGCAGCCCGGTGAGGCACTGCTTGCCTGCCGTCGCGGGGACGCGGCGGCAGCGTGGACCGCGATCCGGATCTCGCTCGCCGGCGGTGACCGGCTGACGCGAGTGCGGCTGCTGAAGGCGGCTGTGGAGATCGCCCTGGGTCGCGACGCACTCGACGAAGCCGAAAGCTACTGCCGCGAACTGGAAGCCGAGGCCCGCGCGTTCGCGACGCCGGGATTCCTGGCCTGGGCGGCGCATGCCCGCGGTGCGGTCGAGGTTCGGCGTGGACACTTCGAACAGGCCCTGGCATCGTTGCAGGGCGCGCTGCGCGAGTATCGGATTGCCCAGTCCCGTTACGAGACCGCCGAGGTGTACGAGTGGATGGCCTTGGCGCGGCGCGGGCTCGGCGACCGCGACGCTGCGTCCGCCGACGCGGCGACCGCCGACGCGATCTACCACCAGCTCGGCGTCGAGCCCGCCGGCATCTGTGGTGCACCGACACCTGGTGGCCTGACCCGCCGCGAGCTCGAGGTGCTGGCCCGAATCGCGCGCGGCGCCACCAACCGTCAGGTCGCCCAGCAGATGCACCTGTCCGACAAGACGGTCGGCCGCCACCTGGCCAACATCTACGCCAAGCTCGGGGTGTCCACCCGCACGGCCGCCGCCGGCTGGGCGTACCAGCACGGCCTGCTGGGCGACGAGGCCTGACCTACATCATCTGCACCATCCGCCGACCGAGAAATCCGCCATTCGATCGATGACCGAGGCCGGGCTGTCCGCCTAACGTCATGGCCATGACGACACTTTCCGAACCGGCGACCACCCCGGAGTCCACCGACGAATTCGCCACGCGCATCGTCGACACGATCGACGCCGCGAGCATCGCGATCCTGGTGTCCATCGGCCACCAAACCAAACTCTTCGACACGCTGGCTGCGTTGCCGCCGGCCACCAGCACCCAGGTCGCCGACGCCGCCGGGCTCAACGAACGCTACGTCCGGGAATGGCTCGGGGGTGTGGCGGCCGGTCGCATCGTCGACTACGACCCGACGGCGCAGACGTTTTCGCTGCCACCGCACCGCGCCGCGGTGCTGACGCGGGCGGCCGGGCCGGACAACCTGGCCCGCGTCGCCCAGTTCATCCCCTTGCTCAGCGAGGTCGAGCAGAAGGTCATCGGTTGCTTCCACACCGGCGGAGGACTGTCTTACGCCGAGTACCCGCGGTTCCACACGTTGATGGCCGAAGAGAGCGGCGAGGTCTTCGACGCAGCCCTGGTCGACGCGATCCTGCCGATGGTCGAGGGTCTGCCGGACCGGCTGCACGGCGGTGTCGACGTGGCCGATTTCGGCTGCGGCAGTGGGCATGCCGTCAACGTGATGGCCACAGCGTTCCCGCAGAGCCGGTTCACCGGCATCGACTTCTCCGAGGAGGGACTCGCCGCGGGCGCCGACGAAGCGCGCAGACAAGGGCTGACCAACGCCAGGTTCGTCGCCGCGGACGTCGCCGGCTACGAAGCGACCGACGCGTTCGACGTCATCACGGCCTTCGACGCGATCCACGACCAGGCGCATCCGGCGCGCGTGCTGCGCAACATCCAGCGCGCGCTGCGTCCCGGCGGCACGTTCCTGATGGTCGACATCAAAGCCTCGAGCCGCGTCGAGGACAACATCGGGGTCCCGTTCGCGCCGTACCTGTACACAGTCTCGACGATGCACTGCATGAGTGTGTCGCTCGGTCTGGACGGCGACGGCCTCGGCACCTGCTGGGGCCGCGAACTCGCCACCTCGATGCTGACCGAGGCCGGGTTCGGCGAGGTCCAGGTGCGTGAGATCGAGACCGACCCGATCAACTTCTACTACATCGCGAAGAAGTGACACGCCGCTAAGCTCTGGCACCGATGGGTGCACTCGACGTTCTCGATGACTGGCCGGTCCCGACTGCGGCCGCCGCGGTGGTGGGGACGTCAGGCGTTCTCAGCAGTCACGGCGATCAGACGCAGGCGTTTCCCCTCGCCTCGGTGACCAAGTTGCTGACCGCGCGTGCCGCGCAGGTTGCCGTGGAGGAAGGCGCCGTCGAACTCGACACTCCCGCCGGCCCGCCCGGCGCGACCGTGCGTCACCTTCTCGCGCACGCCGCGGGCTACGAGATGAACTCGGCCAAGGTGCTGGCCGCACCGGGCACTCGGCGGATCTACTCCAACTACGGGTTCACGGTGCTGGCCGAGACGCTCGAGCGCGAATCGGGCATCCCTTTTGACAGCTACCTCGCCGAATCGGTGTTCGCCCCGCTGGCAATGTCCGACACCACCCTGGAGGGAGGAGCGGCTGCGGCCGGCTACGGCGCCACGTCGACGGTCGCGGACCTGACGGCGTTCGCCGGCGATCTGGTGGTGCCGGCGCTGGTGTCGGCACGGATGCACGAGGTCGCGGTCTCGGTGCAATTCCCCGGCCTCGATGGGGTGCTGCCCGGTTTCGGACGGCAACGGCCGAACGACTGGGGGCTCGGGTTCGAGCTGCGCGACGGCAAGGCGCCGCACTGGACCGGGGAGAACAATTCGGCCCGCACCTTCGGGCACTTCGGGCAGTCCGGGACCTTTCTGTGGGTCGATCCGGACGCCACAATCGCGCTGGTGGTGCTCACCGATCGGCCATTCGGCGAGTGGGCGCACGAGGTGATGCCGGCGCTGTCTGATGAAGTCCTAAGAGAGTTTGGGCCGGACTAGCGCAACAGGCGCCTCACAAGGCACAATTGCCTCGGAAGACACAATTACATCTGCTGACTCACTCGGAAACCACCAGGTCGTTGGGGAAGACGTCCCTCGTGGAGCCGAAGGAGCAACAGATGCGTGCAGCGAATCAATTCGCCGACACGACGACGGGTGTGGTGTACGTACACGCCTCACCCGCGGCGGTGTGCCCGCATGTCGAGTGGGCGTTGTCGTCGACCCTCAATGCGAGGGCGAATTTGAAGTGGACCCCGCAGCCGGCCATGCCCGGGCAACTGCGCGCGGTGACCAACTGGGTCGGGCCCGTAGGGACCGGTGCCCAGCTGGCCAACGCGCTGCGGTCCTGGTCGGTGCTGCGCTTCGAGGTGACCGAGGATCCCAGTCACGGCGTGGACGGGCACCGCTGGTGCCACACCCCGCAGCTCGGTCTGTGGAGCGGCGCGATGAGCGCCAACGGCGACGTGATGGTCGGCGAGATGCGGTTGCGCACGCTGATGGCCTCGGGGGCGGACACGCTGGCCGCTGAGTTGGACTCGGTGCTGGGCACCGCGTGGGACGAAGCGCTGGAGGCCTACCGCGACGGCGGTGTGGGTGCCGAGGTCAGCTGGCTCAGCCGCGGCGTCGGCTAACTGACCGGGCGTAGCACCGTCAGCGCGCCGGGCACCGCCGTCAGCTCCACCGGCAGCGGGCAGACGTATTCGCCGTCGGCGTAGGCGGTGATGCCGGGGGAGTCGACGGTGATCGTCCTGGCCCGGCGCGTCGTCACCTCGGGAAGGTTGACGTGGGTGCCCTTGAACACCGTCGGGAAAAGCCGGATCAGCCGGGTGCGGGAGGCGGAGGCGACCATCGTCACGTCGATCAGCCCGTCCGTCGGATCGGCGCCCGGACAGATCAGCATGCCGCCGCCGTAGCTGCGCGTGTTGCCGAAAGCGGCCAACGTCAGCTCGGTCTGGACGACGGTGCCGTCGAAAGTCAGCCGGAAGGGTAGCAACCGCAGCTGCGAGATCTCGGCCAGCATCGCAACGTTGTAGCGCATGCGCCCGTGCGGCCAGCGCATCCGGTTCGTGCGGTCGGTGACCAGGGAGTCGAATCCGGCCGCCATCACCGTGCCGAACCACCGCCTGGTGCCGTCACCGCCGGTGATCAGCCCGAGGTCGACGCTGCTCGGGTGGCCGTCGACCACGGCGTCGGCGGCCGCCTCGGGCCCGGTCGGGATGCCGAAGGCCCGGGCGTGATCGTTGCCCGTACCGGCCGGGATGATGCCGAGAGGCGTCGAGGTCTGCGCGAGCACCTGCAGCGCCAGCGAGACGATGCCGTCACCGCCGACCACCACCAGCGCGTCCATGCCGCGTTCCAGCGCGCCCTCGACCAGCTCGCGCGCATGGGTGGGATCTCGGCCGACGAGTGCGACCACGTCGACGCCTCGGGCCTGAAAGCGCTGGATCGCCCGCTCTGCGGCATGGCGCGCGTTCCCGTGCCCGGACGCCGGGTTGGTCAGGACGACGATCCGGTTCACGGAATCAGCTTGCCGGGGTTCATGATTCCGGTCGGATCGAGGGTCGCTTTGACCGCGCGGAGCACCTTCACGCCGAGGTCGCCGACTTCGTCACGCATCCAGGGCCGGTGGTCGGCGCCGACCGCGTGGTGATGGGTGATCGTGGCGCCGACGCGCATCATCGCCTCCGAGGCCGCGGTCTTGGCGGCCCGCCACTGTTCGATGGGGTTGCCGCGCTGCGCGGCGACGACGGTGAAGTACAGCGACGCCCCGGTCGGGTAGATGTGCGAGATGTGGCAGAGCACCAGCGCGGGCGTGCCGGAGTCGGCCAGCGAGCGTGTCAGCGCGTCGGTCACGGCCGCCTTCAGTGTCGGCACATTCGACCACGACGTCGCCGTCTCCAACGTCTCGCACAGCGCGCCGGCCGACAGCAGTCCGTCGCGCAGGTACGGCGCGTTGAACCTGCCGTGCTCCCACGCCTGCGCGGGACCCGCGCCCAGTGACGTTCCACCCTTGGCGCGCAACAGCTCTCGCGTTTCGGCGTGGCGGCTCTCGACGTGCGCTCGGCTGCCTTCGAACGCGGTGATGGCCAGACAGCCGCCGGTGATCTTCGCCTCGCCGATGCTGTCGGTGGTGGCCAGGTTCACTCCGGTCTCGGCTTCGTCGGAGAGCCGGATCACCGTCGGGCCGGTGCCGGTCTGCGCGACGGCCCGCAACGCCGCGGCGCCGGTGGCGAAGTCCGGAAAGGACCAGGCCTCGTAGCGTGTGGTCTCCGGGACCGGATGGACGCGCACCCGCACCGAGGTGATGATCCCGAAGGCGCCCTCCGAGCCGAGCAGGACCTGGCGCAGGTCCGGCCCGGCGGCCGAGGCGGGGGCTCGGCCCACGTCGAGTACCCCCGCCGGTGTGACGGCGCGCAGGCCGCGCACCATGTCGTCGAAGCGGCCGTATCCCGCAGAATCCTGGCCCGAGGACCGCGTCGCGGCGAAACCGCCGATGGTGGCGAAGCAGAAGCTCTGGGGGTAGTGGCCGAGGGAGAAGCCGCGCTCACCGAGCAGCTTCTCGGCCTGCGGCCCGGTGAGTCCGGCACCCAGTTCGGCCTCCCCGGACACCTCGTCGAGCGAGTGCAGCTGGTCGAAGCGGCGCAGATCCACCGACACCACCGCCTTGAAGTCGCCGCGCAACGGATCCAGGCCGCCGACGACGCTCGTCCCGCCGCCGAACGGCACGACCGCGATGCTGTGGTCGGCGCAGAACCGCAGCAGCGCGGCCGCCTCGTCGTCGGTGCCGGGTACCAGCACCGCATCCGGGCTGTCCTGCACACCGAAATCCCTGCGGCGCAACAGGTCCAACGTGGATTTGCCTCCCGCCCGCAGCAGCCGGTCGCGGTCGTCGACGAGGACGTGCTCGGCGCCCAGGAGTGCGCACAGTCCGTCGCGGTCGCCGGGGGACAGGGCCGATGGCCGCACCCTGACCTGCTCGAGGGTCGGTTCAGCTGCGGGGTCGGCGTCGATCCCCAGAGCTTGGGTGAGAAGTGAGCGGATGCCGGGCGACAAGGGGGTCGCCGCAGCGGGGTCACCCCAGGCGTTCCACGCCATCGGGGGTCGAGTGGGCTGGCCAGCGAGCGAAGACATGCGTTACAGTATTACAGATGGTGTCAATCCGTAACTCCGATTCGACTGTCGAGCAGCGCATTCTCGACGCCGCGGCGGCGTGCATCCTCGCCTACGGCGTCGAACGGACGACCATGACCGAGATCGCCCGGCGCGCCCGGGTGAGCCGGCCGACCATCTATCGCCGTTGGCCGGACATCCGCTGGGTGATCGCCGAGCTGTTGACCGTCCGCATCTCCGGTGTGCTCGAGCAAGTGCCCGACCGCGGCGCGGGCCGGAAAGCGACCGTCGAGCGGGTGGTTGCGGTCGCGCAGCATCTGCGCAACGACGAGGTCGTGCAGTCGGTGATCCGCAATGCGCCCAACCTGGCGATGGTCTACATCGCCGAGCGCCTTGGCACCAGCCAGCAAATCCTCATCGACGCGCTCGCCGAGGCGATCACAGCCGGTCAGGCAGAGGGCAGCGTGCGCGCCGGAGATCCCCACGAGATGGGCGCGATGTGCCTGTTGATCACCCAGTCCACGATCCAATCCGCGCAGATGGTGGAGAAGCTGTTGGACGGCAAGGCCATCAACGTCGAGTTGGCTCGCGCGCTCAACGGGTACCTCGCGCCGTGACCGGCTCGACCGCGCTGAACGCCGACCGCCGCGCCGCCGAGCTGAGCGAGCTCGGGGACGGCGCGCCGCTGGACCTGCTGGTGATCGGCGGTGGCATCACCGGCGTCGGGATCGCACTGGACGCGGCGACGCGGGGGCTGTCGGTGGCGCTGGTGGAGAAACATGACCTGGCCTTCGGAACCAGTCGATGGAGTTCCAAACTGGTGCACGGCGGGCTGCGCTACCTCGCGAGTGGCAACGTCGGTATCGCTCGGCGCAGTGCCGCCGAGCGCGGAATCCTGATGACGCGCAACGCGCCGCACCTCGTGCACGCGATGCCGCAGCTGGTGCCGCTGCTGCCGGAGATGTCGCGCGGCTCGCGGGCACTGGTCAGAGTCGGATTCGCGGCCGGCGACGGCCTGCGCGCACTGGCAGGCACGCCCGCATCGGTGTTGCCTCGGTCGCGCCGGATCAGCGCCGAGAAGGCCGTCGCGCTGGCGCCGACCGTGCGTCGTGACGGCCTCGACGGTGCGCTGCTGGCTTACGACGGGCAGCTCATCGACGATGCGCGGCTCGTGACCGCGGTGGCGCGCACGGCTGTGCAGCACGGCGCCCGCATCCTCACGCGCGTCGCGGCCGTCGCGGCGTCAGGCACCTCGGTGACGCTGACCGACACGCTGTCGGGAGAAACGCTCGAGGTGTCGGCGCGTGCCGTGGTGAACGCGACCGGTGTGTGGGCCGGACAGGTCGACGAGTCACTGCGGCTGCGGCCCAGCCGCGGCACGCACCTGGTGTTCGAGGCCTCGGTGTTCGGCAATCCCGTTGCCGCGCTGACCATTCCGATACCGGGCGAGATCAACCGGTTCGTGTTCGCGATGCCCGAACAGCTGGGCCGCGTCTATCTGGGTCTGACCGACGAGGACGCCCCCGGTGCGATTCCCGATGTGCCCGAGCCGACGGTGCAGGAGGTGCAGTTCCTGCTCGACACGGTGAACACGGCGCTGGCGACCTCGCTCGGGCCGGCGGACGTGGTCGGCAGCTTCGCCGGGCTGCGCCCGCTGATCGACACCGGCGCCGGTCGCACCGCAGACGTCTCGCGAGAGCACGCCGTCACCGAGTCGCCGAGCGGCGTCATCAGTGTGATCGGCGGCAAGCTCACCGAATATCGGTTCATGGCCCAGGACGTCGTGGATCGTGCTGTCGCGCTGCGCGGTCTGGCCGCCGGGCCGTGCCGCACCCGGAACCTCCCGCTTGTCGGTGCGCCTGCGAATCCTGGTGTTGCGCAACAGTTTGCGGTCGAGCTGCCGGATTCGCTGGTGGCCCGGTTCGGCGCCGAAGCGTCGAACGTGATGGCCTGCGCGTCGTGCCCGCGACCCAGCGAACCCGTCGCCGAAGGGATCGACGTCACGCGAGCGGAACTCGAGTACGCCGTGACCCATGAGGGTGCGCTCAGCGTCGACGACATTCTCGACCGGCGCACCCGCATCGGCCTGGTGGCCGCCGACCGCGAACGCGCGCTGCCGGCGGCCGAGGAGATGCTCGCGTTCCTCCGCTGAGCAGACACAAACTCGAGTAATTCCGGCCGGAATCACTCGAGTTCGCGTCTGCTCGCGGGGAGAACTTTCCGGCTTACAGCGGGATGTTCTTGTGGCGGCCGCGGCGCATCGGTGCCTCGGCGAGCGCCTGCGTGAGCTTCGAGCGCGTGTGCGCGGGGTCGATCTTCTCGTCCACCACGCCGATCTCGATGGCAGAATCTACGCCACCGGCGATCTTCTCGTGCTCGATGGCCAGCGCCTCGTGCAGCGACTCGCGCTCCTCCGGGGCGGCGGCGGCCAGCTTCTTCTTGTGCAGGATGCCGACGGCGGCCTTGGCGCCCATGACCGCGACCTCGGCGTCCGGCCACGCGAACACCTTGGTGGCGTTCAGCGACCGGGAATTCATCGCGATGTAGGCACCGCCGTAGATCTTGCGGGTGACCAGCGTGACGCGCGGCACCGACGACTCGCCGAACGCGTGCAGCAGCTTGGCGCCGCGGCGGACCACGCCGCCCCATTCCTGATCCACGCCCGGCAGGTAGCCAGGCACGTCGACGACCACGACCAGCGGGATGCCGAACGCGTCGCACAGCCGCACGAAGCGGGCGGACTTCTCGGCACTTTCGGAGTTCAGGCAGCCGCCCAGGCGCAGCGGGTTGTTTGCGATCACGCCGACGGTGCGCCCGGCCAGCCGGCCGAGACCGACGACGATCGACGGGGCCCAGCGGGACTGGAACTCCTCGAACGGCACGCCTTCGTCCAACAGCGCCTCGATCAGGGGGTGCACGTCGTAGGCGCGCCGGGCCGACTCGGGCAGCAGGGCCTTGAGGTCGGTGTCGCCGGCCTCGGCCTTGGTACGGTCGAAATGTCCCTGCTGACAGAACAGTCCGACCAGGCGGCGGCCGCGCTCGTAGGCGTCGAGCTCGTCGTCGGCGACGATGTGGCAGACGCCGGACTTCTTGTGGTGTGCCTCAGGCCCGCCCAGGGACACCATGTCGACGTCCTCACCGGTGACGCTACGCACGACGTCGGGGCCCGTCACGAACACCTTGCTGTCCGGTGCCATCACGATGACGTCGGTCAGCGCCGGCCCGTAGGCGGCGCCGCCGGCGGCGAAACCGACCACGACCGAGATCTGCGGGATGTAGCCCGACGCGCGGATCATCGCCTCGAAGACCAGGCCGACCGCGTGCAGCGCCTTGACGCCTTCGGCCAGGCGCGCGCCGCCGGAGTGCCAGATGCCGACGATCGGGCTCTGCTCGTCGATCGCGACGTCGTAGGCGTCGACGATGTGCTTGCACCCGTCGACACCCATCGCGCCACCCATCACGGTGCCGTCGGTGCAGAATGCGATCGTGCGCACGCCGTTGACCGTGCCGGCCGCGGCCAGCACACCCGACTTGTCGCGCTCGTGCAGCGGCTCCACGGTGCCGTCATCGAAGAACGTCGCCAACCGCAGCAGCGGGTCGCGCGGGTCCAGGGACTCGTTCACGTCGGTGGCGGGGCGATTCTCGATAGTCGTCATGTCTTCTCCTGTACTCAGTACTTGCCGAAGGCGAGTGCGACGTTGTGCCCGCCGAAACCGAACGAATTGTTGATGGCGTAGGTGTAGTTGCCCGGCCGAGGACCGCCCGCGACGACGTCGAGGTCGATCTCAGGGTCGAGGTTCTTCAAATTGAGTGTGGGGGGGATGACGCCGCTGCGCAGCGCCTGCACGGTCAGGATCGACTCCACCGCGCCGACCGCGCCGACCGAGTGGCCCAAGGCCGACTTCGGCGCGTAGACCGCGGGGCGGTGCCCGCCCATGGCCTTGTTGATCGCCTGCCCTTCGGCGACGTCACCCACGCTGGTGCCGGTGGCGTGCGCGTTGACGTGGTCGATGTCGGTGGGCTGCAGGCCGGCCAGCTGGATGGCCCGGCTCATTGCGTAGCCGGCGCGCTCACCGTCGGGGTCGGGGGCCACCATGTGGTATCCGTCGGAGGTGATGCTCGCGCCCATCAGGCGCGCCAGGATCGTCGCGCCGCGCGCTTTGGCGTGCTCCTCGGTCTCGATGACCATCAGTGCGCCCGCCTCGCCGAACACGAATCCGTCCCGGTCCTTGTCGAACGGGCGGCAGGCGCCGGCCGGATCGTCGTTGTTGGTCGACATCACGATGCGCATCTGCGCGAAGCCGGCGATCGGCACGGCCTCGATGCGCTGTTCGACACCGCCGCAGATCGCGATGTCGGCCTCACCCAGCACGATGTTGCGCCACGCCTGGGCGATGCCCTCGGACCCGGACGCGCACGCCGAGACCGGGGTGACCACCCCGGCCTTGGCGCCACGGTCCAGACCCACCACAGCGGACGGGCCGTTGGGCATGTACATCTGTACCGACAGCGGGGACACGGCGCGCAGGCCGCGCTCCCGCATGCCGTCGTAGGCGAACACCAGCGCCTCGGCACCGCCGAGGCCGGTCCCGATCGACACCAGCAGGCGGCTGGTGTCGACCTCGGGGGACCCGGCGTTCTCCCAGACACGACGCCCGAGCACGGTGGCCATCTTCTGCGGGTA
>JBFMGT010000039.1:0-21609 GCA_040752555.1 Actinomycetota bacterium
CAAACAAAAGACACCAAAACTGGCATCCAAAAAAACAGCTGCACCCCCACAAACGGGAAAATACGGGGACACAACAAAAAACAACAAACAAAAACCACCAAACACACTATTGAGTTCTCAAACAACACCGCCGTTTTCAGGCAACCCTGCCACTGTACTGCATGTGATCAGGGCGGTCAAGCTCTGTCCTCAGGTCTTTCGACCGGGGCCGTGGGCTTGTGAAGGAAATACTACGTGCTGTCGGCCGGACGCCCAAATGCCCAGCGCAAGGGGCCAAAAGCGGCCCGCAGGCTAGCTGACACGCTCGATCTCCGCGCCAAGACTGACAAGATTTTCCACGAACTTCGGATACCCGCGGTCGATATGAAACACGTCGTGCACCTCGGTGTCACCGTCGGCGACGAGCCCGGCCAGCACCAGGCCGGCGCCGGCCCGGATGTCCGACGACCACACCGGTGCGCTCGAGAGCTGCGGAATCCCCCGCACCACCGCGTGATGGCCGTCGGTGCGTGCATCTGCCCCCAACCGGATCATCTCCTCGACGAACCGGAATCGTGCTTCGAACACGTTCTCGGTGATCATCGACGTGCCATCGGCGATCGCGGCCAAGCCGATGGCCATGGGCTGCAGATCGGTCGGGAAACCCGGGAAGGGCAGCGTGGCCACGTTGACCGCCTTCGGCCGTTCGTACTGCACCACCCGGAATCCGTCGTCGGACTGCGTGACCGTCGCGCCGGCATCGTGCAGTTTGTGGAGCACCAGCTGCAGGTGCGCCGGGTCGATGCCGGTCACCGAGATGTCCCCGCGGGTCATCGCCGCGGCGATGCCCCACGTGGCCGCCACGATCCGATCGCCGATCACTCGGTGCTCGGTGGGATAGAGCCGGTCGACGCCGGTGATCGTCAACGTCGACGATCCGGCACCGGCGATTTGGGCGCCCATCTGGTTGAGCATCGTGCACAAGTCCACGACGTCCGGTTCTCGCGCGGCGTTGTGGATGGTGGTGACGCCGTCGGCGAGCACCGCCGCCATCAGGATGTTCTCCGTTGCGCCCACCGACGGGAACTCGAGTTGGATCTCAGCGCCGTGCAGGTGATCGGCTTCGGCCACCACGCAGCCGTGCTCGATGGTGCAGTGGGCGCCGAGCTGGCGCAGGCCCGCCTGGTGCATGTCCAACGGACGAGAGCCGATGGCGTCGCCGCCCGGGAGCGCGACTTTCGCCCGCTTACACCGCCCGACCAACGGACCCAGAACGCAGACCGACGCGCGGAACTGACGCACCGCAGCGAAGTCCGCGTCGTACTTCAGCTCGTCGGGTGAGGTTATCCGGACGACGTCGCCGTCCAGATCGACGGTCGCCCCCAACCCTCGCAGCACTTCCGCCATCAGCGGAACATCGAGAATGTCGGGGCAGTTCGTGATCGTGCTCGTGCCCTCGGCCAGCAACGATGCGGCCATCAGCTTCAGAACGCTGTTCTTGGCTCCTCCGACAGCCACTTCGCCTGCCAGCCGGCTGCCGCCGGTCACCACGAAACGCTCACCCACGCGGCCAGTGTAAACAGCGCGCTACCCCATGTCAGTCTCCGCGGACGCCCCCGCGTGCGCGTCCCGTACGGTTTGAGCATGGCTGTGCACCTGACACGGATCTACACCCGGACGGGCGATGACGGGACCACCGGACTCAGTGACTTCAGCCGGGTGTCGAAGAGCGATCCCCGGCTCGTGGCCTACGCCGACTGCGATGAGACCAACGCCGCCATCGGTGCCGCCATCGCTCTGGGGCAGCCCGATCAGCGCATTCTCGAGGTGCTCCGGCACGTTCAGAACGACCTGTTCGACGCCGGTGCAGACCTGTCCACACCGGTGGTGGACAACCCCCAATACCCGCCGCTGCGTATCCAGCAGACCTACATCGATCGCCTGGAGAAGTGGTGCGATGAGTTCAACGAGCCGCTGCCGGCCCTCGATTCGTTCATCCTGCCCGGCGGGAGTCCACTGGCTGCCCTGCTGCACGTCGCACGCACAGTGGCTCGGCGTGCCGAACGGTCGGCTTGGCTGGCCGTCGATGCACACGGCGACTCCATCAGCGTGCTGCCTGCGAAGTACTTGAATCGCCTGTCGGATCTGCTGTTCATCCTGTCGAGAGTGGCCAACCCACACGGTGACGTGCTGTGGCGCCCCGGGGGAGGAGCTCAGTAGCTGCGTCGACGGGCCCGCGGTGAGGGTCGCGACTCCACCCATGAGGTGAATGCGGTCAGCGCGCCGCGGTCCAGGGCGATCTCGTAGCCGCGGCCCCGGTCGGGAACGACGTCACGCAGTTCCAGCACCACGATCTCATCGGTCATGATGTCGAACTCGTCGCCCCGCGGCGAACGTCGGGACACCACTTCCAAACCCCGTCGGCTCAACGTCCGGTCCGGCCACCACCGCAGACTGGATAGCCGGTAGAACTGTGCCTCACCACCGCGGTAACGCATCACGCCGTGCCGCCAACCGTGGCCGCCCACGGCCGGCACGTCACGAAGGATCGCCGCCGTTCCACCGACCTGCCGAAGCTTCCACAGCCGGTAGCTCAAGGCCATGACGGCCAGCAGAAGGACGCTGACCAGCGCGACCATGAACAGCATGGACGCGCTCATCGCCAATCAGTCCAGTTGGCCCAGGGCGCGCAGCCGCGCCCTGCCCCACGCCGCCGTGCGCTCGTTGTCGGACTCGGAATCCTGCTTGGCGTCGTCGGCATTGATCTCGGACTCGAACTGCGCGTTCTCGACCAGGATGCGAACGGTTTCCTCGGTCACGGACAGAAATCCGCCGTCGACGGCGATCCGCAGATCGTCCTCGCCGTCTCGCTCGACACGCACCATCGCGTCATCGACGAGTTGGGCAACGAGGGGAATGTGCCGGGGCAGGATGCCGATCTCGCCGGCGGTGGTGCGGGTGAAGACGAAAGTCGCTTCACCCGCCCACAATTCCCGCTCGACCGCGACGATCTCGACGTTCATCTCCGCCACGTCACACCGCCCTTCTCGATACCGTCACTGGCACCAGCTGTGCTCGTTGGTTCTTCGCGCAAGCGCTCATCACAGCTTCGCGCCGAGGCTTTCGGCCTTCTTCGCCAGGTCGTCGAGACCACCGATCAGGAAGAACGCCTGCTCGGGCAGGTGATCGAAGTCGCCCTTGGTGAGCTTGTCGAACGCCTCGATCGTCTCCTTGAGCGGCACCGTCGAGCCCGGCTGGCCGGTGAACTGCTCGGCAGCCATCATGTTCTGGCTCAGGAAGCGCTCGATCCGGCGAGCCCGGTTGACCAGCTGCTTGTCCTCTTCGGCCAGCTCGTCGATACCGAGAATCGCGATGATGTCCTGAAGATCCTTGTACCGCTGCAGAATTCGGATGACTTCCTGGGCCACGCGGTAATGCTCGTCACCGACAACGGCCGGGTCAAGGATCGTCGAGCTCGAAGCCAACGGATCCACGGCCGGGAAGATGCCCTTCGAGAAGACCGTACGAGAGAGCTCGGTGGTCGCATCGAGGTGCGCGAACGTGGTGGCCGGCGCCGGGTCGGTGTAGTCGTCAGCGGGCACGTACACGGCCTGCATCGAGGTGATCGACTTACCGCGGGTCGAGGTGATGCGCTCCTGCAGCTCGCCCATCTCGTCGGCCAGCGTCGGCTGGTACCCCACCGCGGACGGCATACGACCGAGCAGTGTCGACACCTCGGAACCGGCCTGCGTGAACCGGAAGATGTTGTCGATGAACAGCAGCACGTCCTGGCCCTGCTCGTCGCGGAAGAACTCGGCCATGGTCAGCGCCGAGAGCGCCACGCGCATACGGGTGCCCGGCGGCTCGTCCATCTGGCCGAACACCAGCGCGGTGTCCTTGAGCACGTTGGCGTCCTCGAGCTCGACCCACAGGTCGTTGCCCTCACGGGTGCGCTCTCCCACGCCGGCGAACACCGAGGTACCACCGAAGTTGCGGGCGATGCGGTTGATCATCTCCTGGATGAGCACGGTCTTGCCCACGCCGGCACCGCCGAACAGCGCGATCTTGCCGCCGCGCACGTACGGGGTGAGCAGGTCGACGACCTTGAGGCCGGTCTCGAGCATCTCGGTGCGGGGCTCGAGTTCGGAGAAGGCCGGGGGCTTGCGGTGGATCGACCAGTGCTCGAAGTCCTTACCGTAGCCGGGCTCGTCGAGGCAGTCGCCGAGGGCGTTGAACACGTGGCCCTTGACGCCGTCACCGACCGGCACCGAGATCGAGGTACCGGTGTCGGTCACCTCGACGCCGCGGACCAGACCGTCGGTGGGCTGCATCGAGATGGTGCGCACCAGGTTGTCGCCTAGGTGCTGTGCGACCTCCAGGGTCAGCGTCTTCGACAGCTCCTTGTAGGAGATGTCGGCGTGCAGCGCGTTGAACAGCTCGGGCACGGAACCGCGGGGAAACTCCACGTCCACAACCGGGCCGGTGATGCGAACCACCCGGCCGGTGGTCTCCTTGGTGTTCTCCTTGGACTTCTCTTCTGCGGGTGCGCTCATTTTTCTTCGCTTCCTAACCGGTGCTGCTGGAGGTCATTTGGCGTCGGCCAGCGCGTTGGCGCCGCCGACGATCTCGCTGATTTCCTGGGTGATCTGTGCCTGCCGCTCGCGGTTGGCCGCAAGGGTGAGGGACTTGATCAGATCGTCGGCGTTGTCGGTGGCCGACTTCATGGCCCGTCGGCGCGATGCCGATTCCGAGGCCGCCGCCTCGAGCAACGCGGCGTAGACACGCGTGGCGACGTACCGCGGCAGCAGGGCGTCGAACAGCGTTTCGGCGTTGGGCTCGAAAGAGAACAGGGTGCGGGGTCCGTCTTCGGGGCGATCGTCTTCGATGTACTCGACGACCATCGGAGCGATCCGGCGCGCCGCCGCACTCTGGGAGAGCATCGAGCGGAACTCGGTGAACACGATGTGGAGTTCGTCCACACCGAGCACACCGTCGGCGCCGGCATCGTCCCCGTCGTCGTCGGCCCCCGCCATGAACGACGACACCAGCGTTTCGGCGATCTCCTTGGCGTTCTCGTAGTCGGGGCGCTCGGAGAACCCGGTCCAGGACTCCACGACGTCGCGCTGGCGGAAGTTGAAGTAGCCCAGCGCTTTACGACCGACGACGTAGAGAACCGGCTCCTTGCCCTCCTCGCGCAGCAAGGCGAAGAGCTCCTCGGACTGCCGCAGCACGTTGGCGTTGTATGCACCGCACAGACCGCGGTCCGAGGACACCACCAGCACCGCAGCCCGCCGCGGGTTCTCCCGCGCGACCAGCAGCGGATGATCCAGCGCGCTGGCACTGGCCAGCTCGGTCAGCATGTTGGTGATCTCGGTGCTGTAGGGCCGAGCCGCCTCGACTCGGGCCTGCGCCTTGGCGATTCGAGAGGTCGCGATCAATTCCTGGGCCTTGGTGATCTTCTTGATCGACCCGGCGGAACGGATGCGCCCGCGAAGCTCGCGCAGTGTTGCAGCCATCTAGCTCTCCAGACCCTTTCGGTCCAACGTCGTTGTCGGTCTTACTTCTTGGCCGGCTTGCGGACCTTGACGGACTCTTTTTCGACGTCCTCTTCGTCCATCGCCTCGGTCTTGTCGTCGACCGCGACCGAGCTCCCGTCCGATGCGGAGAAGCCCTTCTTGAACTCGTTGATGATGTCGGTCAGCTTCTCCTGCTCCTCTTCCGGGAACTTCTTGGTTTCCCGGATGCTGTCCAGGATCTCGCTGTGCGAGCCCTTGACATGCTCGAGCAGTTCGGACTCGAAGCGCGCCACATCCTCGACGGGAACGGAGTCGAGATGGCCACCGGTGCCGAGGAAGATCGCAACGACCTGGTCCTCGACCGGGTACGGGGTGTACTGCGGCTGCTTGAGCAGCTCGACCAGCCGTGCGCCGCGGTCCAGCTGAGCCTTCGACGCCGCGTCGAGGTCCGAGGCGAAGGCCGCGAAGGACTCGAGCTCGCGGTACTGCGACAGCTCCAGACGCAGCGAGCCCGCCACCTCTTTCATGGCCTTGATCTGGGCGGCGCCACCGACACGCGACACCGACACACCCACGTTGATGGCCGGCCGAACACCCTGGTTGAACAGGTCGGACTCCAGGAAGCACTGGCCGTCGGTGATCGAGATGACGTTGGTCGGGATGAACGCCGAGATGTCGTTGGCCTTGGTCTCGATGATCGGCAGACCGGTCATCGAGCCGCCACCGAGCTCGTCGGAGAGCTTCGCGCAACGCTCCAGGAGCCGCGAGTGCAGGTAGAAGACGTCGCCGGGGAACGCTTCACGGCCCGGCGGGCGACGCAGCAGCAGCGAGATCGCGCGGTAGGCGTCGGCCTGCTTGGACAGGTCGTCGAAAACGATCAGGACGTGCTTGCCGTCGTACATCCAGTGCTGGCCGATGGCCGAACCGGTGTAGGGAGCAAGCCATTTGAAGCCGGCGGCGTCGGACGCAGGGGCGGCGACGATAGTGGTGTACTCCATCGCACCACCCTCTTCGAGGGCCCGCTTCACCGAGGCGATCGTGGTGCCCTTCTGGCCGATCGCGACGTAGACGCAGCGCACCTGCTTGCTCGGATCGCCGGTCTCCCAGGCTTCGCGCTGGTTGAGGATCGTGTCGACGGCCACCGCGGTCTTACCGGTCTTGCGGTCGCCGATGATCAGCTGGCGCTGGCCACGGCCGATCGGGGTCTGGCTGTCGATGGCCTTGATACCGGTCTGCAGCGGCTCCGAAACACCCTGGCGCTGCACCACCGACGGTGCCTGCAGCTCGAGGGCGCGGCGGGCGTCGGACTCGATGTCGCCCTGGCCGTCGATCGGCTGGCCCAGTGGGTTGATGACACGGCCGAGGAACTTGTCGCCGACCGGGACGGAGAGCACCTCGCCGGTCCGCTTGACCTGCTGGCCTTCTTCGATCTTCTCGAACTCGCCGAGGATCACGGCGCCGACGGTGTGCTCGTCGAGGTTGAGCGCGACGCCGAGCACGCCACCGGGGAACTCGAGCAGCTCCTGGGTCATGACCGAGGGCAGGCCCTCGACGTGGGCGATGCCGTCGCCCGCGTCGACGACCGTGCCGATCTCTTCACGGTCGGAGTCGGCGGCGAAGGAGGAGACGTAGTCCTCGATCGCGCCCTCGATGTCAGAAGCCGAGATTGTCAACTCTGCCATGGGTTCGTCTTCCTGCCTTCGTGGTTCGTTACTGGGAGTGCTGGGCCGGTCAGTCCGGCAGGCCCGTGCGGGCGGCTGCCAACCGGGAGGAGATGGATCCGTCGATGACCTCTTCACCGACGGTGATGAGAAGTCCGCCGAGGATGTCGGGGTCGACCTCGAGCTGCACCGACACGTCGGTGCCGTAGATGCGGCTGAGCACCTCGGTGAGACGGGTGCGCTGCGCGTCGCTGATCTCTGCCGCGGCCGTCACCTGGGCGACCGCCTCGCCACGGCGAGAAACCGCCAGCTCGGCCAGATCCGCGACCGCTGCGTCAGCGAGACCGCCACGCAGCAAGCGCACGGTCTGGGCCAGTAGCGCCGCGGTGGTGTCGTTGACTCCTCCGCCGCCCTCCACGACCTTGTTCAGCAGCTCCACCCGCTTGTCCGCGGGCACCGTCGGATCGGACAGCAGCCGGTTGAGCCGCGACTCCGCGTCCAGCACCCGCCCGACGCGGAACAGCTGCTCTTCGACCTCTTCGCTGTGCCCGTCACGCTCGGCACGCACCAGCAGCGCGAGGCGGGCCACGTGCTCGAGCGCGTCGACGAGGTTGTCGTCGCTCGACCACCGTTGCCCCACAGCGGTTTTGAGTAGATCGACCGATGTCGCAGAGAGCTTGTCACCGAACAGACGCTCGACCAGGCGCTCCTTGGCGGCCGGTTCGTCGGTGGGTTCGGCGAGGTGGCTGTTGAGCGCGTGCTCCTTGGTCAGCAGCTCAGCGACCGAGGTCAGCTCGTCGGCGAGCACCGTCAGGGCGTCCGCATCGGCGCCGTCGGCGACCGACTCGAACTTCTTGACGACCTCGGCCAGTGCCTCCCGGCTGGCGGCGCGCAGGTTCAGCGGGGCACCTGCCTCGAGTACTGCCGGCGACGGTGCCATGTCGTCGAGCTGGTCGAGGAACCGGTCCACCGAGGCGGCCTGCGCGTCGTCGTCCGCCAGGTGATCGCGGATGATCTGCTCTGCCTTGGCGACCGACTCCAGGCCCAGCTGCTGGCGCAGACCGCGGATGGTCTGCTGACGCAGCAGCGACACCTGTTGCTCACCTTGGGCTTTGATGCGCTCGGCCTCGGTGCCGGCCTGCTCGCGCAGCTGCTCGGCGATCCGTGACGAGTCGGCGCGGGCCTCCTCGGTCAGCTTCTCACCGCGGTTCTTGGCCTCTTCGACAGCCTTGGCGTGCTCCGCGTCGGCGTTCGCCAGCTTGTCGGCGGCGGCCTTGCTCTCCATGAGCGCGGCCCGCACAGCTTCCTGCTGGGTGTTCATCAGCTTGCGGACCGGCGGGACCACCCATTTGACGACGATCGCCACGATGATCGCGAATCCGACCAGCTGTCCGATGAAGGTGGACATCAGCGCCTCTCGCTCGCAGTGTCGTTGACGTCGACGCCGAGGATGCGGCTGGCCAAGGTGGCCGACAGCCCGTCGACCGACGACTGCAGTTCCTCGTTGGTGGACGAAGCGTTGCGCTCCAGTTCGGCGCTGGCCGACTGCAGCTTCTCCGACACCTCGTTGCCGGCCTCGGCCCTGGCCTCGTCGACCGCCTGGCGGCCCTCGGCGCGGGCCTCGTCGCGGATCGAGGACGCCTCACTGCGCGCCTTGGCCATGGTCTCTTCGTAGTCCGCCTGGGCAGCCGCCATCTGCTCGGCGGCTTTCCGGTTGTCGGCAGCGGTCTTGGCCAGCATCGCCTCGCGTTCGGCCAACACCTTGCTCACCGGCGGCACCACCCATTTCCAGATCACGCCGAGCACGATCAGGAAGATGAGCAGGACGAAGAAGAAGGTGCCGTTGGGGATCAGGAAGTTACTGGTCCCCCCGCCTCCTTCTTCGGCTGCCAAGACCCGTGCGGTGGTTTCACCCATGACGTTGAATTAGCCGCCGACCGGGGTGGCGAACACGAACAGCGCCATGAAGGCCAGGTTGATGAAGTAGGCCGCCTCGACCAGACCGACGGTGATGAAGAACGGGGTGAACAGCCGACCCTGCGCCTCCGGCTGCCGGGCGATGCCCGAGATCAGGGCGTTACCGGCGATACCGTCACCGATGCCTGCGCCGATGGCGCCGCCGGCCATGATCAGACCACCGCCGATGAGCGCGCCTGCAGCGATAGTGGGATCCATTACTTATCCTCCTTGATAACTGGCTGTCGGTTGTCGCCAGGTTCTGTTGGGTCTAGCGGGTACTGCTGGTCTCAGTGCGCGGCGGCCGCGTCTTTCTTGTCGTTCGAAGTGTCGTGCGAGTCATGTCCGGAGTCGTGGTCGTGATCGAGCTCCATCGACTGTCCGAAGTACAGGATCGTCAGCAGAGCGAAGATGAACGCCTGGATCAGACCGATGAAGAGGTCGAACGACTTCCAGATCGCGTTCGGCAGCCACAAGATCCAGGCCGGGAACAGGGCGATCAAGCCGACCATGATGCCGCCGGCGAAGATGTTGCCGAAAAGTCGCAGCGACAACGAGATCGGCTTGGCGATCTCCTCGACGATGTTGATCGGCGCGAGGAAGGCGACGTGCCCCTTGGCGACCTTGATGGGGTGGCCGATGACGCCGCGCCGCCAGACACCGGCTGCGTGATAGCAGATGAAGACGAACAGGGCCAACGCCAGCACGAAGTTGATGTCCGAGGCGGGCGGCTTGATCAGCTCGGTGGTAACACCCTCGGCGTTGGTGTACTGCACCGGCAGAACCGACAACCAGTTCGCGAACAAGATGAAGCAGAACAGCGCGACGGCCAGCGGCAGCACGAACGGCGCGATGCGCATGCCGATCGCGCTTTCCACCTGGTTGCGCATCTGGATGGTGATCGCCTCGAAGAACAACTGGACGCCGCCGGGCACACCTGTCGAGGTCACCTTGGCGCGCAGGAAGAACGCCAGGGCGATGACGATGATGCCGGCGATGGCAGTGGACAGGACGGTGTCCACGTTGACCGTCAGGCCGAACCACTTCTGCTCGATGTGGTGACCGACCTCGAGGGCGAGCACGCTTTGGTTCATCTACGAATCAGTCCTTGAGCTATCCGTCGGTGGTCGTGGAAGTGTCGGGAGCAGGCCCTGCGCCGTTGTCGGCATCACCGGCGCGGAGCTTCTTGAGAACGGGCAGGGAGGTGCTCATGACGAGAACCACCTGGAACAGTGCCAGACCGAAGAGCACGCCGAGGCCCATCGGCCGGAAGACGAACGCGATGGTGAGCCCGACGACCGTGATCGCCAGCAGCCGCGACGCCGAGTTCAGCGCCATCTTCTTCTTCAGCGGGTGATCATCGGCGGTGATCGACTCGACCGCGCGGCGGACCATCAGCGCGTTGGTCAGACCCAGCGCCATGCCGATTGCGAAGAACGCCCCGAACAGCGGGTAGCCGACCAATGCGGCTGCTGCGGTGATGAGTCCGGAGACCACTGCACAGATCACGAGCAGACGGACCGGCCGGAAGGCCACGGACGGGAACACCAACGGCGCGTCCTGCGCTGGCGTCGTCACTGCGTCACCTCAATCCCGCGGTCATATGTGTGAGCGTCGTCTCGTTGATCCTGTGAGCGTCCGTAGCGTATCGGAGGGCAACGGACGCGCGGGAATCACCCAAGAGGTAGCTCCTGAATCGGTCGATCTGTCGGTCGTGTGTCCGCCCCGATCGGTACCCAGGAATCTGGAAACCAATGGTTCGGAGGCCGGCAACCCGCGAGGTTTTTTCGGGTTCTAACTGAACCTTAACACATGGTGAGGGCCACAAAAGTGGGCCTACTACTTTTTGTCGTATACCTGGTCCGCAGGCCTGTCCAGCGGTTCGTCATCGCCAGTCTCGCGACGCCTCAGCAACGGAATCAGCGTCACCACACCCGCCACGACGGTGGCACCCGCCATCACGGCGGCGGTGTGCTTCGGATCGAAGAAGATCGTGCTGGCCGCGCCGAGCGCGACGATGCTCACCCACAGATAGATGAGCAGCACCACACGCCGGTGCGAGTGCCCGATCTCGAGCAATCGGTGGTGCAGGTGCATCTTGTCGGGGCTGAACGGACTCAATCCAGCGCGGGTGCGGCGGATGATCGCCAGCAGCATGTCCAGTGCGGGCACGAACATCACCGCGACCACCAGCAGGAACGGCGACAGCAGCGCGAAGACGTCGCGCGCGCCGTACGCGGTCTGCGAGATGGGCCCCGCGGCGGTCGTGGACGCAGCCGCGAGCATCAGCCCGATGAGCATCGACCCGGAATCCCCCATGAAGATCCGGGCTTTGTGGAAGTTGTGCGGCAGGAATCCCAGGCACGCGCCGGCCAGCACCACCGAGATCACGGCGGGCGGGTAGAACAGCACGTCTCCGCCGTGGTCGTGTAGCAGCCCGACGGAAAATATGCAGATGGCGGACGCGGTGATCAGGCCGAGACCGGCCGCCAACCCGTCGAGGCCGTCGACGAAGTTCATCGCGTTGACGATCGCGACGGTCAGCGCGAGGGTGAGCAGGATCGACGCGACCTGGTCGAGCACGATGGTGCCGACACCGCCGATCGGGATGTAGAGCACGCTCCATGCGACCCCCATGGTGACCATGACGCTGGCAGCGGTGATCTGGCCGGCGAATTTGGTCAACGCGTCGAGGCCCCAGCGGTCGTCGATGAGCCCGACGACCATGATCAGGCCACCCGCCACGACGACGGCCGGCAGCCCCGAGGAGTAGACGAAGCCACGCGTCAGGGCCGGCAGCTGGGAGGCGAGCAGAACGGCGAACACCACGCCCACGTACATGGCCAGCCCACCCATCCGCGGCGTCGGCTGCATGTGGACATCCCGCTCGCGGGGGTAGGCGACCGCCCCCCATCGGGTGGCGAGGACCCGCACCCAGCCGGTGGCCAGGTAGGTGATGATCGCGGCGGTGAGACCGACCAGCGCCAGCTCGCGCAGCGGCACCCCTGCCCCGCGATCGGTGAGTGCCAGCAGGGTCGTCGACATGCTCAGTCCGTGGTCGCCGTCAACGTCGCGGCCTCGACACCCAAGACGCCTGCCACGGCGTCGACGGACACCGGCCCATGCCGCAGGACGCGGGGATGCGCGCCGGTGAGGTCGACGATCGTCGATGCGGCCTGCTGTTCGGCGGGGCCGCCGTCGAGGTAGACCTCGACGAGATCGCCGAGTTGCTCGCGGGCCTGCGCTGCGCTGATCGCCGCGGGCCGGCCGGAGATGTTCGCACTCGACACCGCCATCGGCCCCACCTCGCGGAGCAGTTCGATCGCAACGGGGTGCAGGGGCATGCGCAGCATCACCGTGCCGTTGGCATCCCCGAGGTCCCACTGCAGCGACGGGGCCTGCCGGACCACAAGGCTCAACGCACCGGGCCAGAACGCGCGGATCAGCTCCTTTGCGCTCTGCGGGACCGAATACACCAGACCGTCGATCGTGTGCCACGAACCGACCAGCACCGGCACCGGCATGTCCCGCCCGCGCCCCTTGGCTGCCAGCAGCGCGGCGACCGCGGCGCTGTCGAATGCGTCGGCACCGATGCCGTAGACGGTGTCGGTGGGCATCACCACCAGGCGGCCGCCTTTGAGCGCGCTGATGGCTGATGCGATGCCGATCTCGCGCTGACCCGGCTCGCCACAGTCGAACATCTCGCTCACAAGAGCCAGCCTCTCACTCGCCACGCAGGGCCGTCACGAACCGTGGCCGCCCGGTGAGGTCGTGTCGAGCCGTCACGTCGGTGAACCCTCCGGCACAGGTGAATGCCTCGACCGTGCGCGCCGAGGTGGTGTCGTCGTGTTCGACGGCACAGACGCCGCCCGGGCGCAGTAGCCGGGCCGCGGCGTCGACGATGCGGTCGATCACGGCCATCCCGTCGATTCCGCCGAACAGTGCATGAGGCGGATCATACTGCGCCACTTCGGGTTCCAGCTGCGCGCCAACCGGGATGTAGGGCGGGTTGGCCACCAGGAGGTCGACCGCGCCGTCCAGATCGGCCAGCACATCCGGTGCGGTGACGTCGGCGGACATCACCTCCACCGCGGTGCCTGCGGCGTTGCGGCGGGCATAGCGCAGTGCGTCGGGGGAATCGTCGACGGCGATCACCCGTGCGCGGGGGCGCGCCGCTGCCAGGGCCACCGCGAGCGCACCCGAGCCGGTGCACAGGTCCACGATCACCGCCTCGACGGGGAGCGGCTGGGCCAGCGCCCACTCCAGCAGCGCCTCGGTTTCGGGGCGCGGAACGAAAACGCCGGGCCCGACGTGCATCTGCACCGGGCCGAAGGCGGCGGTGCCGGTGAGGTGCTGCAGCGGGACGCGCTGTGCGCGGCGCGCGACCAGCTCGGCGAACCGCTGCGCGAACTCGGCGTCCGGGACGGTGAAGCCGACCAGCCCGCGCTCGGTGCCCGCGACGTAGGCGGCCAGCAGTTCGGCGTCGACGCGTGGAGACCCGACCCCGGCGGCAGCCAATCGGTCCGCCGCGTCGTCGATCATCTGACGCATCGTCGCGGGGCCGTTGGCGACGCTCACGACGCGCTCTGCAGCCGCGCCTGCCGGTCGGCCGCGGCCAGTGCGTCGAACAGCGGATCGAGGTCGCCGTCGAGCACCTGGTCGAGGTTGTGGGCCTTGAAGTTGATCCGGTGATCGGCGATGCGGTTCTCGGGGAAGTTGTAGGTGCGGATGCGCTCGCTGCGGTCGACGGTGCGGATCTGGCTGGCTCGGTCGGCCGACGCGTCGGCTTGTGCCTGCTCCTCGGCAAGCGACTGGAGCCGGGCGGCGAGCACCTGCATTGCCCGCGCCTTGTTTTGCAGCTGCGAGCGCTCGTTCTGGCAGGTGACGACGATCCCGGTGGGCAGGTGGGTGATGCGCACCGCGGAGTCGGTGGTGTTCACGCCCTGACCGCCCTTGCCCGACGAGCGGTACACGTCGATGCGCAGATCGGATTCGTCGATCTGGACCTGCTCGATCTCTTCGGGCTCGGGGTAGACCAGCACTCCCGCGGCCGAGGTGTGCACGCGCCCCTGAGACTCGGTGACGGGCACCCGCTGTACCCGGTGCACGCCGCCTTCGAATTTCAGCCGCGCCCACACGCCGTCGGCGGAATCGCCCTTACTGCGGATCGACAGCGTCGCGTCCTTGTACCCACCGAGATCAGAAGCCGTTTCGTCGAGCATCGTCACGGTCCAGCCGTGCCGCTCGGCGTAGCGGATGTACATCCGCGCCAGGTCCGCGGCGAACAGCGCGGACTCCTCCCCACCCTCGCCGGATTTCACCTCAAGCACGATGTCGTCGGCGTCGTGCGGATCCCGCGGGGCCAGCAGATCGGTCAACGCGGTCTCGAGTCGCTCGACCGTCGCCACCAGCTCATCGACTTCCCCGGCGAACGACGAGTCGTCGGCGGCGAGTTCCCGGGCGGTCTCCAGATCTCCGCGGGCCGCTTCGAGCTTGCGGTGGGTCGCCACGATCGGCGCGATCTGCGCGAACCGGCGGCCCACCTTGCGGGCCGTGGCCGGATCGGCGTGCAGCTCGGGTTCGGAGAGACGCTGTTCGAGTTCGGCGTGCTCAGCCAGGATGGCGTCGATCGCCGTTGCCGTATCGCTCATCTCGCCTCCTTCGGCACGCGAAACTTGTCCCCAGTCACGAAACGGCGCCCGGCCTGCGCACAAGTGCAGCAGAGCGGGCGCCGTTCGGTCAGCTAATTCTTCTCGGAAGCCTCGGCAGTCTTGGTCCGCTTGCCGTAGCGCTTCTCGAAGCGGGCAACGCGGCCGCCGCTGTCCAGGATCTTCTGCTTGCCTGTGTAGAACGGGTGGCACTGCGAGCAGACCTCGACGGTGATGTTCCCGCTCTTCTTCGTGCTGCGGGTGGTGAAGCTGGCACCGCAGCCACACAGCACGGTGGTCTCGACATAGTCCGGATGGACGCCTGATTTCATGGTTTCCTCTTCGATCGTGGGCCCCGGGTCGCCCCTCCCGTGTCGGGAAGTTGCGGCGTGAACCGGAACCGAGGTGTCGGCACCCGGCCGGAGGCCGGAAGGCTGGCCCAAATTATGCCAGGTCAACCGCCAAGAGCCTAAACGCGTGCCTCCCGCGCACTATTCCGTGACCCTACTGTGCGACCTCGGCGTAGGTGCGCCCGTCCCGCCGCCAGATCCGCCGACCCGCCGGCTCGGTGCCCATCGCCACGAGCTCGCGTTTGAGCACCTTGTTGGTCGCGGTCGCGGGCAGCTCGGCGGCGATCCACACGTGGCGCGGCCAAGCTTTCGGAGACAGGTCGGGCTGCGCCGCCAGGAACTCGCCGAACTCCTGCGGGGTCAGCTCCGCATCGTCGGCCAGCACGAGCGCGGCCATCACCTGGTCGCCGACGAACTCGTCGGGCACCGGGTACACCGCGACCTGGCTGAGTGCGCGCAGGCGGCCGAGGATGCGTTCGATGGGCGCCGCGGTCATGTTCTCGCCGTCCACGCGCATCCAGTCGGCCGTCCGCCCGGCGAGATAGATCCAGCCGTCGGCGTCGCGGTAGGCCAGGTCGCCGGACCAGAACATGCCGTGGCGCATCCGCTCGTCGGTGGCGCCCTGGTCGTTGTAGTAGCCGGCGAACATCCCGGCTCCTTGAGTGTTGACCAGTTCACCGATCGCGGCGTCGGCGTTGCGCAGCGCGCCGTGTTCGTCGAACTCGGCGACCGCGCACTCGGTCAGCGTCTCGGCGTCGTAGATCGCCACACCCGGGAATCCCTTGCCGATGGACCCCGCGGGGCAGCCGTCCTCACGGGTCACGGTGACGGCGTTCTCGGTCGATCCGAAGCCGTCCCACACCTGGCATCCGAAGCGTCGGGAGAATTCGGCGATGTCCCGGTCGCTGGCTTCGTTGCCGAAAGCGATACGCAGCGGGTTGTCGCTGTCATCGGACTGTTCCGGGCGGGCCAGCAGATAAGCCAGCGGTTTACCGACGTAGTTCATGTAGGTGACGCCGTAGCGGCGGACGTCGTCAAGAAAGCGAGACGCACTGAAGTGCGCCGGCGCCATTGCGGCCCCGGAGTTCAGTGCCACCGACCAACCGGCGAGCACACCGTTGCTGTGGAAGAGCGGCATCGACAGATAGCAGACGTCGGCGGCGGTGATGTCGAACCGATCAGCCAACGCGGCGCCGGCGAGCACCACCATCGCGTGCATCATCTTGACGGCCTTGGGGTCCCCGCTGGTGCCGGAGGTGAAGATCAGCATGAACGTGTCGGTGGCGCTGACCTCGCGGTACGGCACCAAAGGCACAGCCGATGCCGCTGCTTGCGCGATCAGCTCTTTCCACTCTGGGCTCCCGGTCAGGAGCACTCGCACGCCGGCCAGATCCACGTCGCGCAGCAGCTCGGCGTGGACGTCGTCGGTGAGCAGGATCTGCACGTCGGCGCGCCGGATGTCCCTAGCCAGCGCCTCACCGCGGCGGGTGTCGTTGACGCCGCACAGGGTGTAGCCGCCCAGCCCCGCGGCGGCCAGCGCGGTCAGCATCTCGGGGGTGTTACCCAGGAGAACGCCCACGTGCAGGGGCCGCGCGGGGTCAGCGAGAGCGATGAGGGCAGATGCCTGAGCCTCGGCCTCGGCCAGATGTTGACGCCATGTCCAGCGCTGCCCGTCATGGACGACCGCGAGCTCGTCGTCGTCGCGACGTTCTCGCAGCAGCTGCTGCACGGTCTCGGCCATCCGCCCGCCTTCGCGTTGGTGAACAGTTTTCGCCAGTTGTCTACTCGACCGGCCCGGCGCAGCGTACCAACGCCACGCCCGCCATTTGCGAAGATAGGTCGGTGAGCGTCGACGCCGGGACAGAATTCGTGACCGACCCGCAGGCGGCGGCCCTGGGCCCCCAGCCCGCCCGGTCGGTTCGGGACCGGCTGATCGATGCGGCCGAACAGTGTCTGACCGCCAAGGGCATCCGCGCGACGACGGTCTCGGAGGTCGCCGAAGTGGCCGGCGTCAGCCGTGGCTGGCTCTACCGGCACTTTCCGGACAAGGCAGAGCTGCTCGGCGCTGCGATCGTGCGGCTCAATGAGGCGTTCTGGACCGAGTCGCGGAATCGACTCGACGCGGTGTCCGGGCTCGACGAGCGCATCGCCGTCGGTGTCGCGCTGGCGCGACGGGAATCCGAGGCGCCGGGCGCGCTGGTCCTGAAGTTGCGTCAGCAGGAGCCCGAGGCGTTCACCGCCTGCGTCGGCCTCGGTGTGCGCGGCCTGATCCCCGAGATCGCCGCGTTCTGGAAGCCCTATCTGCAGGACGCGGTCGACGCCGGAGAGATCCATCCCGACACCGATTGCGCCGAAGCTGCCGAATGGATTGCCCGCATCATGATGAGCCTGGCGACGGTGCCCGGTGAGCAGTGCGACCTCGACGATCACGCGTCGGTTCTGCGCCACACCCGCCGTTACATCGTCGCCGGGTTGCGTGCCGAGCCGGCACCCTGAGCTATTCAGCCGGCCGGCCTGTCATCACCATCAACAGGTCGCGGATGGGCGCGCGGACCTCACGGCCCTCCCCCACGTCGAACTCGACGTCGGTAGCCACCAGTCGCTGACCGGACAGGCGGCGACGCGCCTGGAACGGAAATCCCATCCGCCAGACCCTTTGCGCTGCCGCGACGGCGGCCTCGGGGGGCATCTGACGGTCGATGCCCAGCGGCACACAGAGGTCTTGGCCATGCACGAGCAGGTCGATGAGCGGTTCCATCGCCGAGGTACCGGGCGGATGGCGCCGCGAGTCGGCGTCGGCGCGCAGCGCTGCGGCGATGTCGGAGGCGGGTCGCCGGTCGGTGCGGACCATCCGGTCGACGACCGCGTTGAACCGGAATCCACTGCGTGCGGCTTCGAGCAGTATCCGCGGAGTGGGCAGGGTCGCGTGCGTCAGGTGGGCCGCCACGTCCCGCACCGTCCAGCCCGCGCACAGCGACGGTGTCGTCCAGCGTTTGGGCTCGTCGGCCTCCAGCGTGTCCATGAGGTCGGCCAGTTCGCGGCGTTGCGTGGCGACATGCCGCCATACGGTTTCGTCGTCCACAAGGCGCTCCTTTAGTCAGAAACTCTGACCAAACTAGTCAGGAGTTCGTACTAAAGTCAATGCAATGACGGAGGAGCCGAATACGGCCGTGCTGATGTTCGTCGCGCACCGCGACGTCGAGACCCAGGTGATGGCCGCGCTGGCCGCAGCGGGGATCACCGACGTGACCACAGCGCAGTCGAGGTTGCTCCAGCGCTTGAGCCCGTCGGGCAGCCGGTTGACCGACCTCGCCGAGCAGGCCCGGGTGACCAAGCAGACCGCCGGCGCGCTCGTCGACCAACTCGAGCGGGCCGGCTATGTGAACCGCAGATCCGACCCGAGCGACGCGCGGGCGCGGTTGGTGACGTTGAGCGAGAAGGGCGTCGCGTTGTGCCACCTGGCGGCCGAAGAGATCGCCCGCGTCGAGCAGCAGTGGCGCACACACCTCGGCCCGCAGTCTTTTGCCGCGCTGCGCAGCGCGCTGCTGTCGCTGCGCGAGATCACCGACCCTTACCACTGACGGGCCGCCACACCGGCAGGCCCGAGGACACGAGGTCGTCGAGCACTTTGGCGAGCGTCTGCAACTCGGCCATGGAGTAGCGCACCAGGAACTGCCGCAGGGCATCTGATTTCTCGGCATGCATGCGCCGGTGGACCCGCTCGAGCAGCACTCCGTCGTCGGTCAGCGTCAGGTGCACTTCTTTGCGATTACCCGGCACCGGGATCCGGCGCACCAGACCCGCCTCGACCAGCCGTTGCACGTGCTTGGACACGGTCCCTTTGAGCTGCCCGGTGTGCGCGGCCAGTCCGACGACGTTGGTCGCGCCCTCACCGATCGCGGCCAGGACATGGATCGCCACTGTGGACATCTGCCGAATCATCGGCTCGAGATGGCTCGGACAGGCTTCGACGAGGTAGTCCCGCTCGGCGTCGCGCCCGTCCTCCATTTCGGCCAGCGCGACGAGCGAATCCCCGATCTGCGCCGCCACGTCCGCTTTGGTTGCCATGGAAACCATAGTGACACGGGGACGCATCCGCATTATGGTTTCTATAGAAACTTTATCCATGGAAACTATAGGAGATTGGTCATGAAGGCTGCCGTCGTCACCGAGTTCGGTCAGGCTCCCCGCTACACCGAATTCGCCGACCCGCCGAATGACTCCGTGACGGGACGAGTGCTCGCCGCGTCGGTGAAGAACTTGGACCGCGGACTGGTCAGCGGGAGCCATTACGGCAGCAGCGGTCTCCAACCGCCGTTCGTGCCGGGTGTCGACGGTGTGGTGCAGCTGGCGGATGGCCGCCGGGTCTACAGCCAGGCGGCCGGACCCCACGGCACGATGGCCGAGCGCACCGTCGTCGATCCGTCTCGGGTCGTCGAGCTGCCGGACGGGCTCGACGCTGCGCTCGCCGCCGCGATCCCGAACCCGGGACTGTCGGCGTGGTTCTCTCTGGAATACGCCGCGCAGGTGCAGACGGGGCAATCCGTGCTCATCCTGGGTGCGACCGGGGTGACCGGCCGGGTGGCCGCGCAACTGGCCAAGCACCGGTTCGGGGCGGGGCGGGTGGTGGTCGCCGGCCGCAATGAGGCGCGGTTGGCCGAGCTCCGGCGGACGTGCGCCGACGACAGTCTGCTTCTAGGCGACGACCTGACCGCACAGGTGGCGTCGCGCCACGCCGAGCAGCCGTTCGACGCGGTGCTCGACTACCTGTGGGGTCCGGTGGCCGAAGGCGCCCTCGCCGCATTGGGCAATGCAGGGCTGGCCGCCGAGTACCACCGCACGCGCTACGTGCAGATCGGTGCCATGGCCGGCGACCCGATCAGCCTGCCGTCGGCGATCCTGCGCAGCGCCGCTGTGACGCTGGCCGGAGTCGGATTCGGCAGCGTGCCCCCTGAGGCGCAGGCCCGGGCGAACAGCGAGTTCCTTCCGGAGCTGTTCGCGATGGCGGCGGCAGGTGGCCTCGACATCGATGTCGTGCGCCGGCCATTGGCCGACGTGGAGACCGTCTGGGCGACGCCCGCACCCGCAGGCGCTCGCGTGGTGCTGATCCCGTGAGGGATCAGTCGTCGCCGTTGCCCCCGGGCGTGTTCTTCGAGACCTGGACCAAGAACTCGTAGTTGTTCTTGGTCTTGCGCAGCTGGCTCATCAGCAGATCGATGGCCTGGTGCGGGTCCAGCCCGGACAGCACGCGGCGCAGCTTGTGCACGATCGCGAACTCGTCGGGCGAGAGCAGCAGCTCGTCTTTACGGGTGCCGGACGGGTTGACGTCGACCGCGGGGAACACCCGGCGCTCGGCGATCTTGCGGTCGAGCTTGAGCTCGGCGTTGCCGGTGCCCTTGAACTCTTCGAAGATCACCGTGTCACCGGTGGAGCCGGTCTCGACCATGGCCGTGGCGATGATCGTCAGCGAGCCGCCCTCTTCGATGTTGCGTGCCGCGCCGAGGAACCGTTTGGGCGGGTACAGCGCGGTCGAATCGACACCACCGGACAGGATGCGGCCCGACGCCGGCGAGGCGTTGTTGTAGGCGCGGCCCAGGCGGGTGATCGAGTCGAGCAGCACGACGACGTCCTTGCCCTGCTCCACGAGGCGCTTGGCGCGCTCGATGGCGAGCTCGGCGGCCTGCGTGTGGTCTGACGGCGGGCGATCGAAGGTCGAGGCGATGACCTCACCCTTGACCGACCGCTGCATGTCGGTGACCTCTTCGGGCCGTTCGTCGACGAGCACGACCATCAGGTGGCATTCGGGGTTGTTGCGGGTGATCGCGTTGGCGATGTCCTGCATGATCGTGGTCTTACCGGCCTTGGGCGGGGACACGATCAGGGCGCGCTGACCCTTGCCGATCGGCATGATCAGGTCGATGACACGGGTGGTCAGCTTGTCGCCGCTGGTCTCGAGGCGCAGCCGCTGGTTCGGGTAGAGCGGTGTCAGCTTGGTGAACTCGGGCCGTTTCCTGGCCTCCTCGACGGGCTTGCCGTTGACCGAGTCCAGGCGCACCAGCGGGTTGAACTTCTGACGGGAGTTCTGCCCCCCGCCGTCACCCTCCTTGGGGACCCGCACGGCGCCGGTCACCGCGTCGCCGCGGCGCAGCCCGTTCTTGCGCACCATGTTCATCGAGACGTAGACGTCGTTGGGCCCCGCGAGGTAACCCGATGTGCGGACGAACGCGTAGTTGTCGAGGACGTCGAGGATGCCGGCGACGGGCTGCACGACGTCGTCTTCGCGCAGCTCGGTGTCGCGGTCTCCCCCGCCGCCGCCTTCACCGCCGCGTTCGCGGCGGCGGCGGTCACGGAAGCGACGGCCGCGCCGACCCTGCCGACCGTCACCGTCGTCGTCGTTGTCACCGCCCTGGTTCCGGTCGCCCTGCTGGTTCCGGTCGCCCTGCTGATTGCGATCGCCCTGCTGGTTCCGGTCGCCCTGCTGGTTCCGGTCGCTCTGCTG
>JBFMGT010000040.1:0-17194 GCA_040752555.1 Actinomycetota bacterium
CCGGGGAAGATCTCCTTGGCGATGAACCGCATGAACTTCAGGTCGGTCATCGTGATCGGGATGCCCATCTCAGGCCACTTCTTCAGCGGGTGACCGAGGATGGCCTGTAGCAGCATCCGCCCCCCGTCGGGCAGCACGCTGCTGCACATCTTGAAGAACGGCTCGTAGCGCTCCTGCGGGAACGCCTCGATCGCCTCGATGCTGATGATGCGGTCGACGGGCTCGTCGAACTGCTCCCAACCCCGCAGCAGGATCCGCCGCGACCGCTCAGTGTCCAGGCCGTCGAGCAGTTCCTGGGCGAACTTGCACTGGTTACGGCTCAATGTCAGCCCGACCACGTTCACGTCGTAGCGTTCCACGGCCCGCTTGAGCACCGACCCCCAGCCGCAGCCGATGTCGAGCAGCGTCATGCCTGGCTCGAGGTTCAGCTTGCCCAGCGCCAGGTCGATCTTGGCCATCTGGGCCTCTTCGAGCGTCATGTCGTCGCGCTCGTAATAAGCACAGCTGTAGGTCCGCGACGGATCTTGAAAGAGGCCGAAGAATTCGTCGGAGAGGTCGTAGTGCGCCTGCACCTCTTCGAAGTGGGGCGTCATGTCCTTGCCCTTTGCGGGCCGACCTACCGCACCTTCAGCCATTCCCCGACCGTCCTCCATTCGGTTCGCTCTGACGGCGAACGTGCCCAAATTACTACACAGACGTCAACGCTTGCTTCTCACAGGTGAACTGGGCGACGTCGGTGTAGCCGTCGCGGAAAAGGTTGGCGCAGCCCTGCAAATACTTCAGGAACCGCTCGTAGATCTCCTCGGAGGTGATCTCGATGGCCTCGTCCTTCTTGTTCTCCAGGTTCGACGCCCACGTGTCGAGTGTCTTCACGTAGTGCGGCTGCAGGTGCTGCTCGCGGGTGATCGTGTAACCGGCCTTGACCGCGTGATCGCGCACCATCGACGCCAGGGGCAACCGGCCACCCGGGTAGATGTAATCCATGATGAACTTGATGAACCGCACGTTCGACATGGTCAGCGGCAGTCCCTTGGCCTTGATCTCCTCATCCTCGGGGATGATGATCGTGTGCAGCATCATGACGCCGTCCTCCGGCATCCAGCTGTAGGTCTTCTTGAAGTAATCGTCGTACTTGTTGAAACCGAAGTGCTCGAACGCGCCGATTGAGACGATCCGGTCGACCTGTCCCTCGAACTCCTCCCAGGGCTGCAACCGCACCTCCATGGAGCGCTTGCTGGTGGAGTTGGCAAACCAGTGGTTCTCGATGTGTTCCTTCTGGTTCTCCGACAGCGTCAGGCCGATGACGTTGACGTCGTACTTCTCCACGGCGCGCATGATCGTCGCGCCCCAGCCGCAGCCGATGTCGAGCAGCGTCATGCCCGGCTTGAGGCCGAGCTTGCCCAGCGACAGATCGATCTTCGCCATCTGGGCCTGCTCGAGGGTGTAGTCGTCCTTCTCGAAGTAGGCACAGCTGTAGACCTGGTTCGGGTCCTGCCAGAGTTTGAAGAAGTCGTTGGAGATGTCGTAGTGGAACTGCACTTCGTCCTTGTCCGAGCCGCGGGTTTCCGCGGCCGACTTCGACAGCCACTTCGACTGGGCCGTGCCCTGCGGCTGATCGGTTTCGGTGTTCGACATTCGCCCATCCTCATCTCAAGATTTGCATTCCACCTGCGGCGCACGGCGCGGGTACGCTGCTGACCCGCCCGGCCACGAGAAACTGGCTCCGCCGACCATACCTTTCTCCGGTGCGCATCGGCAGGCGGCGTGCGCAGGAAGTCCAACCAAACCTGCCGAACCTTCGCGCAGGGGCCAAGATGGTCGCCATGGCCGAGGCGTCGTTCTATCTCAAGTCGTGCATCAACGGCGCGCGCACCCCCGATCACCACCCTGGGCTGCCGGTGACCCCCGGCCAGCTGGCGGCTGAAGCGGTGGCCGCCCACGCTGCGGGCGCGCGCGCTGTGCATCTGCATCCCAAGGACGACCGGGGCGTCGACTCGCTGCTCGCCGCCGACGTGGCAGCGGCGGTGACCGCTGTCCGGGAGGCCGCCCCGGGATTGCCGCTGGGGGTGACGACGGGGTTCTGGGCGCTGCCCGACGCCCAGCAGCGCCGACGAGCGGTCGAGAGTTGGTCCGTGCTACCGGATTTCGCGTCGGTGAACTGGCATGAACCGGGGTCGCCGGAGCTGGCCGAGCTGTTGCTGGCCCGCGGCATCGGCGTGGAGGCGGGCATTTTTCACGTCGAGGCGGCGCAGGCGTGGGCGGCCTCGGAGGTGTCGGCGCACTGCCTGCGGGTGATGGTGGAGCTGGGCGCTGACGGAGACGTCGCGACGGCCGACGAGGTGCTGGCGCAGGTCACCGCGGCGGGCTCGCCGGCGCCGGTGCTGCTGCACGGGCTCGACGAGAGTTGCTGGCCGCTGCTGCAGCACGCCGGTGCACGCGGCCTGCAGGCTCGGATCGGCATGGAGGACACGCTGCGGCTGCCCGACGGGTCGGTGGCCGACGGCAACGCGGCACTGGTGTCGGCCGCGGTCGAGCTGCTCAGTCGGTAGGCGCTCCAAGAGCGAAGTCGGCGAAGTCGAAGCCGGGGACGACGACGCAGCTGACCAGGCACGGCTGGTCGCCGGAGGGGCGCGCCCGCTGCCAGTGTCCGGGCGGCACGATGAACTGTGGGTGCTCGCCGGCGAGGATGTCGGAGCCCAGCACATGGGTGGTGGCACCGTCTTGTTCGGCGCCGACCTCGAGGATCAGTGGGCCGCCGAAGTGGTACAGCCACAATTCGGCGCTGCGCACGGTGTGCCATGCCGACTGCTGTCCCGGCATCAGCAGGAACAGGATCGCGGTGCCGGCGTTGCGGCTGCCCGAGTAATCGGGCGGGAGCGCGGACTCGGGCACCATGAGCTCGCTGCGCCACGTCTCGGTGAACCAGCCGCCCTCGGGGTGCGGGGAAAGGTTAAGCCGACGCGCCCAATCGGGAAGATCGCTCATCGGCTCACCCTAGTAGTCTTTGCCCATGTCTCGCGCCCGTCCCGGCTGGCTGGTGGCAGTGTGCGCGCTGGTGGTGGCGGTGAGCGCATGGCTGCCGTGGCTGAGGTCCTCGGCCGGGGGCGGGGGACGGGCCAATGGCATCGGGGGCGTCGCAGGCGCGATGCCGGTGCCGCCGCCCGGGTTCGGTGTCGGTCAGCTGATCGTCCTGTTGTCGTCGACGTTGGTGGTGGCCGGCGCGATGGCGGCTCGAGACGTCTCCGCGCGAATGGCTTCGACTGCCGCGCTTGCCATTTCGGTGATCTTGGTGGTGCTGGCGGTGTGGTTCTATCGGCTGTACGTGTATCCGCCGGTGTCTGCTGCCTACGGCCTCTATGTCGCCGGCGGCGTGGCGGCCGCCGCGGTGCTGCTGTCGATCTGGACGATGCTTGCCGCCTGGAAGCGGTCGGCCGGCATCGCCGGCTCCCGACGGTGAGCACGTTCGTCGAGCCCGTGGTGCTCACCGGTGGCCGTGGGGTGTCGCTGGAGCCCTTGTGCGACGACCATCGCGCCGAGGTCGAGGCGCTCGCTGCGGACGGGGAATTGGGTGGACTGTGGTTCACCGCCGCGCCGAAGGCGGGTGCGGCCGGTGACTGGGTGACCGCCCGGCTGGCGGTACAGGACGCGCAGACGGGGCTGACGTTCGTGGTGCGGGACCGGACCGGCGCAATGGTGGGATCGTCGAGTTATCTGCACGTCGACGGGCCGAATCGGCGGCTGGAGATCGGGCACACCTGGTATGTCGCCTCGGCTCGGCGCACCGGGGTCAACACCGAGACCAAGCTCTTGATGCTCGGCCATGCGTTCGACGAATTGGGTTGTCTGGCAGTCGAATTACGCACCCACCATCTGAACCGTGAGAGCCGGGCCGCGATCGAGCGGCTGGGCGCCAAACTCGACGGCATCCTGCGGAGTCACCAGGTGATGCCCGATGGGTCGCGGCGCGACACCGTGGTGTATTCCATTCTCGACATCGAGTGGCCGGCCGTGCGGTCCAACCTGCGATTTCAGTTGGACCGCAACGGCTGAGCGCTGAGAGTCGGTGTTCACGCCTGGGGCGTGGCGCCTCGTTCTGCGGGCAACGGCGCCGTGCCAGGGGCCGGCACCTGACCGGCGGGACCGCCGGGTGTAGGAGGGGGCGGCGCGTCGGGGGCCGCCGGGCTGCCCGGAGCTTCGGGTCCGCGGGGTCCGCCCGGAGGTGGCGGGGGAGGACCGTGCCGGCCGGGGCCGCCGGGGCCGCCGGGACCGCCGGGACCGCCGGGACCGCCGGGACCCCGGTCTGCTGGCCCGGGTCCACGCTCATGACCGCCCCGTCCGCCGGGGCCGCCGGGGCCGTCGGGCCCCCAGAATCCCGGTCCGGGGGGTGCGGGATGTTCGATCGGCGCGGTGCCGACCGACAACGACAGCATCGGATGCGCATCGAACAGTGTGCCGCCCACGAAGCCGATCACCAGCCCGGCCGCGGCGGCCCCCACGGCTGCGCCGACCGGGTGTCGGCGGGCGGGTTCGCGCACGGCGGCAAAGCGGGCCTTCCTCTCCTGGGCCGCGACCGGAGGGTCAGGTGGCGATTCGGGGATGCGGTCGGTTGCGGCGGTGCCGTCGGTGTGTTCGTCGGCCGGATCGTGTTGCGGGCGATCGTCATTGGCCATGGAGCCTCTTTCGTCGTCGGGGCGTGGACTGATCGCGACGTTAGAAGCCGGTCATGAAGCCGACCTGAAGAGCGGCCCGCCTCCCTGGGATCTTCAGGCCGGCTTCAGAGAACACCGGCCAGAATGGACCCATGGGCGCTCCCGCGGACACCGATCGTGCTGCTGCGCGGGTGCTGGTGGTCGAGGATTCGGTGGCCATCCGCGAGATGGTCGTCGACGCGCTCACCTCTGCCGGGTACGCCGCGGCCGGCCGCGTCCACGGCGAGGGTCTGGAGGGGGTGCTCGACGGCTACCGGCCGGACCTGGTCATCGTGGACATCATGCTGCCGGGTCGCGACGGATTCGCGCTGGCCGACGTCATCCGCCAGTGGGGCGATGTCGGATTGATCATGCTGACTGCGCGCGACGGACTCGACGACCGGTTGCGCGGACTCGACGGGGGCGCCGACGATTACGTCGTCAAACCCTTCGAGGTGCCCGAGCTGGTGTCCCGTGTCGGCGCTGTGTTGCGCCGTCGCGGCCGCCTTCCCACCACCGTGCAGACCGGTGACCTCGTCGTCGACCGCGGGGCCGGCATCGCCGCGCGCGCCGGCGTCCCGCTCGAGCTGACCGCCACCGAATTCCGGCTCCTGGACTTCCTGCTCGACCAGCGCGGCCGCATCGTCAACGCGCACCAGATCCTCAACGCGGTCTGGGGCTACGCCTCCTATGACGACAACCTGGTCCATGTCCACATCAGCAGCCTGCGCCGCAAGATGGAAGCCCACGGCCCGCGGATCCTGCACACCGTGCGTGGCATCGGCTATCGACTGCAGGCCAGGTGAGGCCGGTGACCGCGACGCCGTCGTTGCAGCGGCGGGTGGTGATCGCCGTGCTCGCCTTCCTGACGGTCCTACTCGTCGTGCTCGGTGTCGTCATCGATGTGTCGATCGGCGCCCAGGCCCGACGGGACCTCAACAACCGCCTGCAGGCCGGTGTGGCCCGTGTCGATGCCCTGGCCCGCACTGGAGCGCCACCCTCGCAGTGGGTCGCCGAAGTGGACGGCGGCGGCATCCGCGCCGCGGTCATCACCGCCGACGGCCAGCGGTATGGCGATCCCGGGATCGATCCCGACACCACGATCGGCGAGGACGTCGTACCGCCACCGCCGCCCGGCCCTCCCGGGCGTGATCGTGGACCCGGGCCGCCCAACGGGCGTCGCCCGCCCCCGCCGCCGGACGCCACCGCGACGGTGATCGACCACCGGTTGCCTGACGGCAGCCGGCTCATCCTGGTCGCCGACACCACCGCCACCTCGGCCCTGCTCAGACAGCTACGGATCCTGATGGTGGTCGCCGGCATTGCCGTGCTTTTCGTCACCGCGTTCGGTGTCGCGCTCATCGCCCGCGCCACGATGCTGCCGCTGACCCGCCTGACCCAGGTCGCCGAATCCATCGCGGCGGGCGACCGGGGCAGGCGGGTGCGGCCCGATCGGCCCGACACCGAACTCGGCCGTGCCGCACAGGCTTTCGACACCATGGTGGATGCGTTGCAGTACTCCGAGAGCCGCGCACATCACTCCGCGCAGGCTGCCGCGCAGGCCGAAGCCGCCACCCGCCGCTTCCTGGCCGACGCCGCCCACGAACTCCGCACCCCGATCGCCGGAATCCACGCCGCTGCAGACCAACTGGTGTCCTCGGCCAGCCAGCGCGACGATCCGGAGTCCGCCCGCCAGCGTCACCGTGCCGAACTGGTGCTCAGTGAGGCGCGCAGAGCAGGCCGGCTGGTCGCCGACATGCTCGACCTGAGTCGCATCGACGCCGGCTCACCGCTGGACCTGCAGCCATGCGACCTGGCGGTGCTCGCCGACGCCGAGCGGGACCGCAGCGCTGTCCTGGCGCCCCGCCTGCGTATCCGACGCACCGGGGACCCGACGGTGCCGGTAGTCGCTGATGCTCTGCGCATCGCCCAGATCCTCGCCAACGTCGTCGACAACGCCCGAAGGCACACTCCGACAGGCGGGACCATCGACATCGACGTTCGCGCGGCGGGCGATCGCGCCGTGCTGACCGTCACTGACACGGGACCCGGCGTGCCCGAACACCAGCGCGAGCGGATCTTCGAACGGTTGGTGCGCCTCGACGAGGCCCGCGACCGCGACCGCGGCGGTGCGGGTCTGGGCCTGCCGATCGCCCGGGCGCTGGCGCGAGCGCACGGCGGTGACCTCGTCAACGTGGCGCACCGGCCGGGGGCGCGTTTCGTCCTGACGCTGCCGCTACGTTGACAGCACTGTGCGGTCCAACCGGACGAATCCGGCTGGACCGCAACCGTCCTCAGTCGTTCTCAGTCGGCGTCGACGGTGGTGGCCGAGATGGATGTCTGCGCGCCGGCGTGCTGGATCTCCACCTTGCGCGGCTTGGCCTTCTCGGCAACGGGGATGGTCACCGTGAGCACTCCGTTCTCGTAGGTCGCAGAGATCGCACTCGTGTCGATCCCGTCGCCGAGGGAGAGTTGCCGGCGATAGCCGCCGAAGAAGCGCTCGTTGGCCAGCCACTGCGCCGACTCGTCGGATCGCGCGGTGCGGTGGGCCGAGATGGTGAGCGTGCCGTTGTCGACGTTGACGTCGACCGAGCCGGGATCGACGCCAGGCAGATCGGCGGTGAGCACGTAGTGGTCGTCGATCTTGCACAGGTCCATCGGCATGAAACGCGGAACGCGATTTGATCCGGTCTGGCTGGTCAGCAAGCCCCGGGTCAGAGCGTCAAGGTCACTGAACGGATCAAAGCGAAGCACAGCAATCCACCTCCTACATCGTCCAGAGCCCGCCACCCTGGCGGGCGACCAAATCACTGTGCACCAGCGAGATTAGCACTCGGCACCTGAGAGTGCCAGAAAAATTTCGGTGCTCGTGTCAGCTGTGGGCGAACTCGACCGCATCGGTCGCGGTGACAGCGGCGACGCGCCCGGGGGCGGCCTGGTAGGACCAGTACAGGTTGGTGTGCTCGATGACACTCGGCACCGGCGGAGCGCCCCACGCCGTCTTGTCGCCCGCGGTGTGGGCGTCGGCGACGAGGACGACGTCGTAGCCCCGGGTGAAGGCACCGTGCAACGTACTGCGCACGCACGCATCGGTTTCCGCGCCGGTGACGATGAGCCGGCCGACTCTGCGCTCGGCCAGTGTGTGCTCGAGGGTGGTGGCTTCGAATGCGTCCCCGTAGGTCTTGTCGACGACGGGTTCGTTCTGCGCGGGGGAGAGTTCGGGCACGATCTGCCAGCCGTCGCTGCCGTGGGGCAGTTCGGCGTCGTGGTGGCGCACCCACACGACTGCTGTGCCGTCGCGGCGAGCGCGCTCGACGAGTCGGGCGATGTTGGCCACCACGGACTCTCGCCGGTAGGCGCCGTCGACGACAGCGTTCTGCACGTCGACGACGAGCAACGCCGTCGTGGTCCGGTCTGCGAGCGTGGTCATGAGGTCATTATCTGCGCGCCGCGGAGTGGGTCGAGGCATTGATCACAGGTGAGCCGCGGATGGAACCGGCGTCCGCAGGCGACGTGGGTGACGCGGACGGCCGGTCCGTCCGGGTCGGGGTACCAGCGCTGTGCCCATGCCAGCGCGCACACCAGGATCGGCAGCAGTGCCCGGCCCTTGTCGGTCAACACGTAGTGGCCGTCGACCGTGTGCAGAATCCCCTCGGCGGTGAACGTCGCGAGCCGACCGGCGACCGTGGTCGGCGGCGCCCCGAGTTCGGCCTGGAATTCGGTGAACCTGCTGATGCCGACGAACGCGGCCACCAGCAGGGCGAACCCCCAGCGGTCGCCGATGACGGTCATCGTCTGGGGGAACAAGACGCCGGCGCGTCGGCCGGCCGCACGGCGGCGGTTCGTGGTGGCCGGGATCGAGCGCTGCCAGCCACCGCTCGGGCCCCATTGCGCCACAAGTTCTTTCTCGGAGCCGACGGCGGACTCGCACGACCGGCACGTCAGCCTCGGTGCGAAGAGCGCACCGCAGGGGGTGTGCCGCATCGCCGGCAGCGGCTGCAGATGGTCGGGCACCCAGCTGCGCTCCCAGTCCCAGATCGAGGTGAGCATCGGCCACAGGGACCGGCTTTTCACGGTGGTCGGATAGTCGACGCGGGACGGCTGGCTCTGGTATTCGCGGCGGGTCAGCAGGTCCTCGGCGACGAGGGTGCGCAGCCGGCCTGACAGCACGGCGTGTGACACCGGGAGTGCGTTGACGAAGTCGCTGTAGCGGGTGGCGCCGAGCAGCGTCTGCTGGATGATCAGCAGACTCCACTCGTCGCCGAGCACGCCGAGCATGCGGGCGACGGCGTTCGGGGTGTCGGTCACAACCCGATCGCGGCGGCCGCCGAATCGCTGTCACGCCATCGCGGCAGCTCCGCACCGGGTGCCCACGTCGAGTGTGTGCCACTCGAGATGCGTTCGGGCAGTGCGAGTGTGCACAGCGGCCCGTCGGCGACCCGGGCGGCGTCGAACACCAGGCAGTGAGATGTGTCGGCGTTCATGTCGGTGGTCAACGTGATGAGATAGCCGTCGTCTTCCGCACCCGCGCCCGGCCGGGGCGCCATCGCGGTCTCGCTGCCGTAGACGCCGTCACCGAACGTGAACCGCTCCTCACGGCCGGTGTGCAGGTCGTGCTTGAGTAGCCCGTCGAACAGGAACCAGGACGGCTTGCCCGTCGCGGCGTAGGCGTAGCGGTAGGCCCTGCCGGCACGGTCGGGGTTGATCATGCCGAATTCGCTGATGCTGTCGGTCAATTGCTCCTCGCGGACCTCCCCCGTCACCAGGTTGAACCGCCAGCGGTGCAGCCGGGTCTGCAGCCGGTCGAGCGCGAGGAACCGGAAGGCGCGCTGCCTGGGGGCACCTCCCGCTTGCGGGGGACTGCTGCCCGTCCCGTTGTCGGCGGGCTCAGGGTCGCCCTGGAAGAAGCCGTCGAGCACGATCTCGTCGCCGTCCTCGTAGGCGTTGGGGAAGTGCAGCACATAGGTGGGATCAGCCTCGAACCACCGGATCTGGGAGGCATCGCCTCGGCGCGGGATCACCGCGAATCGCGACGGGGTGTCGCGGTGGAAGCGCGGCAGGTGCACGTTGTGCTCCAGCAGGGCGGCGTCCCAGAACAGCGGAAAGTCGTTGAGGATGACGTAGTTCTCCGTGAAGGCCATGTCGTGGGGCAGGCGGGGGCCGGGCAGTTCGACGTCGAGGCTGTGCACCACATCGCCGGTGTCGCTGACCACGCCGTACCGCAGGTACGGAGCCTGCTTGCTGTAGCTGAAGTAGAGCAGCTCGCCGCCATCGACCTTCGGGTGCGCGGAAACGCCCCAATCGCGGGGGAAGCCGCCGTTCCACTCCTCCTTGCCCAACGCGTCGCCGGTGCACGGATCGATGCGGTACAGGTCACCGCACTGGTAGTGGCTGGTCAACGCGACTCCACGGTGCACGATCACGTCGGTCGACGAGGCGTCCTTCATCAATGTCCTTGCGCCCCAACCATAGTCGCGCCGGGCGAGCTGCACTGGCTCGGCGATGCCAGGCCAGAGCGGGCCGCCCGCCTCGTTCTCGGCGAGAAAGCCGTCGGTGCGCACGAACCGGTTGCGGTAGAACGCTTTTCCGTCGCGGAAACCGACGATGTGCAGCATGCCGTCGCCGTCGAAGGGGTGGTAGTTCTTCAGTGCCGGGTGCAGCGGGTTCTCGGTGTTGCGCAGGTACACCCCGTTGAGATCCGCGGGGATGGTGCCGGCAACGACCTGCAGGTCGTCGTCGTCCCACTCGGTGGTCTGGGGCCGCCAGGGGCCGGTGCGGTACGGGTGGTCGTCGTCGGCGGGCAGGGTGGACAGATAGGTGGCGATCACCTCGGGGTGGGTGCGCAGGCTCATGAGTGTCTCCCGACGACGAAGCTGACGGTGGTGGCGGTGCTGCCGCCGAAGTTCAGGGTGCCGAAGGTGGTGGCGCCGTCGACCTGGTAGTCACCGGCGGTGCCGCTGACCTGTCGGGCGGCGTCGAGCAGCATCCTGACCCCGGACGCGCCGACCGGATGTCCGCCGCCGATGAGCCCGCCGCTGGGGTTGATCGGGCAGCGACCGCCGGGGTCGATGTCGCCGCTTTCGATCGCCTGCCACGACTGCCCCGGCTCGGTCAGCCCGATGTGGTCGATGGCGAGGTATTCGCTGGGGGTGAAGCAATCGTGCACTTCGAACCCGTCGATGTCGTCGAGGGTGACCTGTGCGCGACCGAAGGCGTCGTGGACGGCGCTGCGGACGTGCGGCAGCACATAGGGCGACTGCGCTGCGCGCTGCAGCTTCTGCTGCAGGCCCAGGCCGACGGTGCGGTGTCCCCAGCCGTCTATGCGGGCCAGGGGACGCGCGGCGGGGTGAGCGCGTAGCCAGTCGTCGGTGACGAGGACCAGGCCGGCGGCGCCGTCGGTGATCTGGCTGCAGTCCAGGCGGCGCAGCCTGCCCTCGACGGTCGGGTTGCCCTCGTCGTCGGCCGTGAGCGGGTCGGGCACCGCCCAGGACCGAGTCTGAGCGTTCGGGTTGGTCCGCGCGTTGGCGAAGTTGCGCGCTGCGATGGCTCGCAGATGTGCCTCGTCGAGCCCGTAGCGACGGTCGTACTCGGCGGCGACGGTGTCGAACATGTGCGGCCACACGTATTTCGCGTCGGTGCCTTCATAACCGGTCCACGCCGCGGTTCCGAGGATAGCCGTCGCCGTGTCGCCCGGGACGGTTTTCTCCAGCTCGACACCGATCACCAGCGCGCTGGCGTAAGCGCCTGAGCGAAGGTCGGCGATGGCGGCGAGGGTGGCGACGCTGCCGGAGGCGCAGGCGGCCTCGTGGCGAGACGCGGGAGTGTCCCACAGCCCGTCGCAGACCGTGGCCGGCATCGCGCCGAGGTGTCCCTGCCGGGCGAACAGCTCACCGAATGCGTTGGCGACGTGCACGACGCCGATGTCCGCGGCGTGGATGCCAGCGTCGATCAGGGTCGCATCGACCACCTCCGCGGTCAGGGCAGCGAAGTCGCCTCCCTCCCGCTCCAGGTTGCGCGCGAAGTCGCTCTGATAGCCGCCGAGGATCCAGACGCCGACTGTGCCCACGCGCGTGACGTTACTACAACTAACAGAGTGAGGTGCCCGAGGCGGTCCCGCCGGCTGCGCGTCTGAACCGACGAGACCTCGACAGGCACCTCGGTCGACCGACGCCCCTGTCTGCGGCCCTGCATTGCCCACGCGCCCGCGCCGCAAACCCTGCTCGGTGTACGGTTCGATTCGATGAAGGAGTTCAGGAGGCCATGACCGGACCGACCCACCGCGATCTGGCACAGCGGATGGCCGAGCTGGCTCGGATGGTCGCAGCGCCGCGCAATGTCGACGATGTGCTGTCCGATGTCACCCGTGAGGTGCTGGACTTGATACCCGGCGCCGACGCAGCCGGCATCCTTTTCGTCGGTAAGGCGGGCCGCTTCGAATCGGTCGCCGGCACTTCCGACCTGCCGCATGAGCTCGATCGGCTGCAGATGAAGTACCACGAGGGCCCTTGCCTGGAGGCCGCCCTCGAAGAGACCATCGTGCGCTCCGACGACTTCGCCACCGAACCGCGCTGGCCTCGCTACTCCGCGGCTGCGGCCGAGCTGGGGGTGCGCAGCGGCCTGTCGTTCAAGCTGTACACCAGCTCACAGACCGCAGGTGCACTGAACCTGTTCGCCGTGACCCCGAATGCCTTCGACGCCAAGGACGAGAACATCGGCGCGATCTTGGCCGCCCACGCGGCCGCCGCGATCCTCGCGAGTCGGCAGCAAGAGCAGCTGCAGTCCGCGTTGTCCACCCGGGACCGTATCGGACAGGCCAAGGGCATCATCATGGAGCGCTACAACGTCGACGACGTGGCGGCCTTCGACATGCTGCGCCGGCTGTCTCAGGACAGCAACACGAAACTGACCGACATCGCCCAGCGGGTGATCGAAACCAGGGGTAGCTGAGGCGCTCACGCGGAGAGCAGCAGTGCCGTGGTGATGAGCATGACGGCGGCGGCGACGCCCGCGTGGGTGCCTCAGACGTCGCGGGCGTCCGGCTTCAGCTCGTGCGCGGGCACGTCGGTGCGGTCGATTCCGAAGCCGATGATGCGCTTCGGCGTGATGCGGATGATCGCGGTGTCCATCTCGTCACCGGTTTCCGCCGCGACGCGAGCAGGAGCCTCTGCCTGTTCGGCGACGCCGCGGATTTCCAGGCAGCGCACGCGCCACGGATCGACCGACGCGATGTCGTCGACGACGAACGCCACCGTCGGGTTCGCGGCGATGTTGCGGTACTTCTGACTCGTCGACATCGTGAATCCACCAATGTCGATCGTGCCGAGTTCGGCGTTGTAGGAGAAGCCGACCGGGCTGTTGTGCACGGTGCCGTCGGGCGCCACGGTGGCGAGCCGACCCAGCGTCGCTCTGTTGAGGTAGTCGATCTCGTGCGAACGGAATGTCATGCGCCGACGGTAGAAGCGCAACCATTGTTGAGGTCAAGCGACTAGTCCTGGCGCGCTGCGGGCTCTACGAAGACTCGGCCGGCCAACGCTCCCGGCGACTCGTGGAGGACTCCGCCCGTCACCAGCGATCCGAGCTTGATGGGCACGTAGCCCAGATCCTCGATGAGTTTGCCGGCCACGGCGTGGGCGTCGTCGTGGTCGCTGGAGTGGAACAGGAGCTTGGGCGCGCCGTTCACCGTGGGGCCTTCGTCGTAGCTGCTGTGCAGCATGTGGTTGAAAGCTTTGACGACGTGCGCGCCGGGCGCAAGGTCCTGGATCACTTCGCTGGAGGTCTTCCCGCCCGTGTCCGCGCGGGTGAAGCCCGGCATGATGATCGGGTTGTTGGTGTCGACCACGATCTTGCCGGCCAGAGTCACCCCGGCCAGCGCAGCGGGGATGTCACGCCATGCCACCGCGACGAACACGACATCGCGCGACGCGGCATCGAGTGAAGTGCCCACGCTGATTCCGAGGGGCTCGAATGCCTCGCGGAGGGAAAGGGGACCGCGACTGTTGCTGACCAGGACGTCGTGGCCGGCTTTGGCCAATTGGGTGCTGACGGCCTTGCCGATCATGCCGGCGCCGATGAAACCGATGTTCATGGTGTTCCTTTTCTGGTGGTGTGGTTTGAGGATCAAGCGCTGGCTTCAGTGGGCGCCCATAGTGTGTCGATCTCGGCCACGGCGTCGGCGAAGCTCTTCTCGTGCAGCGGAATGAGTTCGGCCATGGCCGGATTGACCGGCGCCATGGTCAATTCGGCCTTGATGATGCGAGGGGACAGGCCGGTGGGGGAGACGCCGTGGACAAGCCAGTTGCCGGCGTGGTCCCAGCCCTCTCGCGGAGAACCTGCGCCGTAGCCGCCGCCTTGGCTCTCCAGCACGATGAACTCGGTGTCGCCGAGCAAGCCGGCGCCGGTAGCGGGATCGAAAGACAGTCCAGCAGCGATGATGTGGTCCACCCAGGATTTGACGATGCTCGGAGCGCCGTAGTTGTAGAGCGGCAAGCCCAGCAGCACGGTGTCCGCCCCCTTGATCTCGTCGACCAGATGCTCTGACAAAGCAAAGGATTCGGCCTGCGCAGGAGTGCGCTGTTCGGCGGGGACATTGCGGGCCAAGCCGCTCACTGTGTCGAAGTGAGGAATGGGCTCGGCGGCCAGGTCGCGGTACGTCACCGTGCCGCCGGGGTGGGTCTGCGCCCACCGCTGCGCGGCGTGCGCGGTCAACCTGCGGCTGATCGACGCCTCACCCTGGATGGAGGAGTCGATGTGCAAGAGGTGGCTCATGGTTCCCGCCTGTTCTTTGGTCAAGTAGTTTGTGTTGTACAAACTATCAATACAATAAAGATCATCGAAAAATTTCCACAGTCTGGTTTCATGGGCACAGTGACACCAGCCAGTCCCCGACATTCGGCGTCCTCGGCGACTAGCAGATGTTCGAGACCTGATCGACAAATAGTTCATCTGCACAAGCCATCGCAGCTGACTAGGTAGTCTCGCGAAATGAGCGGTTCGATTGATGGCAACGATATGAGCTCGCCGGAGATCGTGGGCGTGATGATGGACTACATCCTGCGGCGCATGCAGGCCGAGGCAGATGGGGATCTTCCTCACGGGATGAAGGTGCGGCATGCGGTGGTGTTGACGTTGTTGCGCGATCTAGGTGAACAACCGCAGGCCGAGCTGCCGAAAGCCTTGGGCATCGACGCCACCGGTGTCGTAGCGCTGCTCAACGGCCTCGAGGACGAGGGGTTGATCGAACGACGGCGGTCTCCAGAGGATCGGCGCAAGCACAATGTGGTGATCACCAAGGCTGGGCGCAGGCGGCTCGGCGAGATCGAAAAGGCCGCCGTTGACATCGAACAACGGATGCTCGGCCTGACGCCGAAAGAACTGGCCAGCTTGCATCGCCTTCTCGCCAAGGCGATGACGAACATCGCGGCGAGTCAGCAGGCGTAGGTGTGGACGGTCCCTGGTCAGGTCTCGACGGTCTTGTCCAGCGCTGTCGATGTCTGTGCGGACACGCGGGCGTACTCGGAGGGTGAGCACCCCGCTACCCGTGCGAACGCGGTCGTGAAGGCGGGCGCCGACTGGTAGCCGACCACTTGCGCGACCTGCGCGACGGCTAGCCGCTCGCCCCGCAGCAGGTCTTTGGCCAGTGCCACCCGCCATTCGAGGAGGTACTGCATCGGCGTCAAACCGACTGTCCTGGTGAATTTCTGCGCAAACACAGCGCGCGACACCGCGGCGACACGAGCGAGGTGTTCGACGGTCCAGCCGCGGGCGACGTCAGCGTGCAGTGCACGCAGCGCCGGCGCGAGTACCGGGTCGCCGAGGCCGGCGATCAATCCGCGGCCGCGGCTGCCCAACTCGGGTGCAGCGGGAACCCGGGTGGCTTCGATGAGGAGCACCTCGACGAGGCGTTTGAGGATCACGTCGCGACTGGGACCGTCGGTGTCTGCTTCCTCGGCGATGAGTTCGACCAGCCGGGTCAACCTGGCTGCACCCGACTGGCCGCCCCGTATGAGGATGACCGGTGGCAGGAGTGCGACCAACAGGGCCGCGCTGGCCGGGTCGAAGCGGAAGTACCCGCCGAGCATGCGCATGTTGATCGGCTCGGATGCGTCGCCGTGGTGCGTGTCGCCTGAGTGGTCGAGTGGCGCGAAGATCGCGGAGGCGTCCGGGTGGCTGCGCATCGTGAACTCCGGAGTCTGCGGGAAGAGCAAGAAGTCACCATGATGCAGTTCGATCTCGTCGAGGCCATCCGGCTCCAGCAGACACGACCCGTCGAGCATCAGGCAGAACGCGGGGTCGCCGTAACGTGGCTTTCGGACTCCCCACTGGCCGTGACCCGTGATGATCTTCGCCAGGACCGCCTCGGGACGCAGCAGCGACATCAGTTCCTCCATCGGCTCCGTGTCGCCCATGCCGCAGACGCTAGCGCGGCCACCGTTCCGTTGCCTGCGTGCGCATCCGCACCAGCGAGGTCAGGTCGACTGGGCCAACGCCACGGCATCCGGGCCTGCGGGGAATCGCAGCTGGTCCGATGTGTCGATGGCGGCCTTGAACACGACGTCGGCGACATCGCCGGGGGTGGTCACCTCGCCGGGCTGCCCGAACGCCTCCATGATGGGGGCGACGAAGGGCTCATAGTCCTGGGGGACCTGGCTCATGCGGTCCTCGCCGTTGCTGGTGAACGCGGTCGATGGACCGTAGCCAGGTTCCACGAGCTTGACCCGTACGCCGAAGAACCCCAACTCCAAGGCCAGTGACCCGGAGAAGCCCTCGATGGCAGCTTTGCTCGCGGTGTAGACAGCGGCCAAGGGCATGGCCGCCAGCGTGGTACTCGAGGTGACGTTGACGATCACTCCGGAGCGACGGTTTCGCATCTGCGGCAGCACGGCCTGCGTTACCGCCATGACGCCGAAGGTGTTGGTGTCGAACAGCTCTCGCGTGATCTCCATGGGGGTCGCCTCGAAGGGGCCGATCCCGCCGATGCCCGCGTTGTTGACCAGGACGTCGACCGGCCCGGCGGTCCGGATCGCGTTCGCGATGCTGTCCGGATCAGTGACGTCGAGCGCAACGATCTTCAGTCGATCCGAACGTGGCAGCACGTCCTCACGTGGTGTCCGCATGGTGGCGACGACGTTCCACCCCTCGTCGAGGAACTTCTGCGCGGTGGCGAGGCCGTAGCCCGAAGAGCAGCCGGTGATGAGCACTGATGTCATGCAGCAAAAGCTAATGAGCGCAGGCGGTCCCGAACAACGCCGTCGCGTCTGGAATAGCTTCGCGATCGTCTTGACGCAGCGCAGACGTCGAAGTCCGAAGCGCCTGTCAACCATCACCCGAACCAGAAACGTCAGGCATCAATTGACCTCATACATCCACGAAGTGCCCCCGGCAGTGTGCTGGTTCAGGACATCGGCGACAGATGTCTCGCGTCATCGGCGACACATGTCTCGGGGCATCGGAGACGGCCCGGCTCGGCGTGATGCTCAGGGATGCCGCAACCCACGTCGAAGGCCCGT
>JBFMGT010000041.1:0-15305 GCA_040752555.1 Actinomycetota bacterium
ATACAGTTACGGCGGCCATAGCGGCAGGGAAACGCCCGGACCCATCCCGAACCCGGAAGCTAAGCCTACCAGCGCCGATGATACTACCCACCCGGGTGGAAAAGTAGGACACCGCCGAACACACATTGGAATCGCCCCCCGCTTTTGCGGGGGGCGATTTCCTATTTCCGGGTCCAATTCGCTCGCTTATTCCCGCGCAATTCATCGCCCCGAATTGGCGCAATTGTGGCGCTGTCGATCATGCCCGTATCCTTTTGGCGTGCCCGAAGACAATATGGGTGGCCGCGGAGACCGCCGGCCCCACCGCGGCGGTTCTGCCGGTAACCGGCAGGGGCCGCGCCGTGATCAGCGCTCGGCGCCGCGTCACTCGGGTCCGCAGCGTGCCCGTCCCATGCAACCCAAAGCCGTCAGCGACGACACGAAGCTTCCGGGCCCACCGATTCCTGCCGACATCGAAGCGCGCCAACTGTCTCCGGAGATCCGAGGAGAGTTGACGACGCTGGACCGGGCCACCGCGGACGCTGTCGCCCGACATCTCGTCGCCGCAGGCGAGCTGCTCGACGAGGATCCCCAGGCCGCGCTCGCCCATGCGCGCGCTGCGCGCGCTCGCTCGGGACGGATCGCCGCCGTCCGCGAGGCCGTCGGCATCGCCGCCTATGCGTGCGGTGACTGGGCCCAAGCACTGGCCGAGCTCCGGGCGGCCCGCCGAATGGGCAGTCGCTCACCACTTCTGGCGATGATCGCCGACTGTGAGCGCGGGGTCGGCCGGCCAGAACGCGCGATCGAACTCGCGCGCAGCCCCGAGGCCGCGCAGCTGACCGGCGACGACGCCGATGAACTCCGCATCGTCGTCGCCGGCGCCCGCTCGGACCTCGGTCAACATGAACAGGCACTCGCCGTGCTGTCCACCCCGCAGCTGGACCCGGCGCGCACGGGGGAGACCGCCGCGCGGTTGTTCTACGTCTACGCCGACACGCTGCTGGCTCTCGAGCGGCGGGAGGAGGCGCTGCAGTGGTTCCTCAAGGCCGCTGCCGCCGATACCGACGGTGTCACCGACGCCGAAGAGCGGATCACGGAACTGTCCTGACGTGAAAACCCTTGCCCAACTTCATGACTGCTTGCTTCTCGACCTGGACGGCACAGTGTTCCGCGGACACCAGCCCACTCCCGGCGCGGTCGAGACCTTGGCCTCGGTTGACGCCCGGATCCTGTTCGTCACCAACAACGCCTCGCGTAGCGCCGGGCAGGTCGCCGAACATCTGCGGGAACTGGGCTTCGCCGCCGCTCCGGATGACGTCGTGACCAGCGCCCAGTCGGCGGCACGGCTGCTCGCCGAGCAGCTTCCCGACGGGGCGAAGGTTCTCGTGGTGGGCACCGATGCGCTCGCCGAGGAGGTCAGGACGGTAGGGCTGGAAGCAGTCCGTCAGGTTGCCGACGGACCGGTGGCCGTGGTCCAGGGTCACTCGCAGGCGACCGCGTGGCCGGATCTCGCCGAGGCGGCGCTCGCCATCCGCGCGGGTGCGCTGTGGGTCGCCGCCAACGTCGACAAGACGCTGCCCTCGGAGCGGGGTCTGCTGCCCGGCAACGGTTCGATGGTTGCCGCGCTGTGCACAGCCACCGACCAGCAACCCCAGGTGGCCGGCAAGCCCGCGCCTGCGCTGATGAAAGACGCGCTGGCGCGCGGCGACTTCGACGCTCCGCTGGTGGTCGGAGACCGTCTCGACACCGACATCGCCGGTGCTCGCGCCGCGGGCCTGCCGAGCTTGATGGTGCTCTGCGGCGTCAATGACGCCGCGGATGCGATCTTCGCGGTCCCTGACCAGCGACCCGATCTGATCGCCGAAGATCTCCGCTCGCTCAGTGGCGACGTCGATCGGCTCCGGGTCGGGCCGCACCCGGGGTGGCGTGTCGACTGCCGCGACGACGCCGTCACGGTGGCATCGACGGGCGAGGACGCCGGCGACGCGCTGTCCATCGTGCGCGCAGTCGCTGCAGCGGTCTGGGCGGCCGAGCCCGCGCTCGGCCGCATCCCGATCGTCGCGGCCGACGACGCGGCCCGCGCGGCGGCGCAGCGGTGGTCGCTGCTCTCGCCCGCGATCGACTAGCGTGAACCCCGACATGAGTACCGAACCCGACCACCTCCGCGCACGGGTCACCGAGCTCCTCGGGGAGCCGACCGAACCCACGGACGCTGATCTGGACTCCGTCGCCGCCCGTTTGGAGGAGGCGCACGACTTACTGGTGCGCGCGCTGGAATCGGTCGAGAAAGGCTGACCCGCGTGACGCGGCGCGCTCGTGTGGACGCCGAGCTGGTTCGGCGCGGCCTGGCTCGCTCCCGCCAGCAGGCGGCCGAACTCATCGGCGCAGGTCGGGTCAGCGTGGACGGGATGCGCGCAGCCAAACCCGCGACCGCCATCGCGGTGAACGCCCAGCTGACCGTCGCCGACGCCGACGAGCCGAGTTGGGTGTCGCGCGGCGCCCACAAATTGATCGGCGCGCTCGACGCGTTCGCCGTGACGGCGGACGGGCGGCGCTGCCTGGATGCCGGCACCTCCACCGGAGGGTTCACCGAGGTGCTGCTGACCCGCGGTGCGCGGGAAGTGGTGGCCGTCGACGTCGGCTACGGGCAGTTGGCGTGGGCACTGCGCACGGATGATCGGGTCACAGTGATGGAGCGGACCAACGTACGGGAGCTGACCGCCGAGGCCATCGGCGGGCCGGTCGACCTGGTGGTCGCCGACTTGTCGTTCATCTCGTTGGCGACCGTGCTGCCGGCGCTGACCGCATGTGCGTCCCCGGCCGCAGATATCGTTCCCATGGTGAAGCCGCAGTTCGAGGTCGGCAAGGACAGGGTGGGCGCCGGCGGCGTGGTCTCCGACCCGCTGCTGCGCGTCGACGCGGTGCGCTCGGTCGCCGCGACGGCGCAAACGCTGGGCTGGCACAGTGTCGCGGTCACCGCGAGTCCGCTGCCGGGGCCGGCCGGCAATGTCGAGTATTTCTTGCACCTACGAGCCGACACGACGGATCGCCTGCGGGGCGATGCGCTGGAAGCCGCGATCCGTCGTGCGGTCGAGGAAGGTCCGCAATGACAACCGAACGCACCGTCCTGCTGGTCATGCACACCGGGCGCGAAGAGGCCACCGACGTTGCGCGACGCGTGGCAAAGGTGTTCAGCGACAACCAGATTGCGCTGCGTGTGCTCTCCGCCGAAGCCGTCGACCGCGGTGTGCCGCTTCAGGCCGCGACCGATGTCCGCACGCTGGGTGGCGACGTCGAGGTGGTCGACGCCGATCAGCGCGCTGCCGAGGGCTGCGAGCTGGTCCTGGTTCTCGGCGGGGACGGCACGTTCCTGCGCGCCGCTGAGCTCGCCCGCAACGCCGAGATCCCCGTGCTGGGGGTCAATCTCGGCAAGATCGGCTTCCTCGCCGAGGCCGAAGCCGATTCGATCGACACCGTGCTCGACCACATCGTCCGCCGCGACTACCGCGTCGAGGAGCGCATGACGCTCGACGTTGCCGTGTGGTCAGGCGGGAAACTGCTCGACCGCGGCTGGGCGCTCAACGAGGCCAGCCTGGAGAAGGGGCCGCGGTTGGGCGTGCTCGGCGTGGTCCTCGAAGTCGACGGGCGGCCGGTGTCGTCGTTCGGCTGCGACGGCATGCTGGTCTCGAGCCCGACCGGCTCCACCGCCTATGCCTTTTCCGCAGGTGGGCCGGTGCTGTGGCCCGACCTGGAAGCGATCATCGTGGTACCGAACAACGCCCACGCGTTGTTCGCCCGGCCCATGGTGACCAGCCCCAACGCTCTCATCGCTATCGAGATCGAGGCCAGCGGCCACGATGCGCTGGTGTTCTGCGACGGGCGTCGGGAAATGGTGTTGCCCGCCGGTGGGCGCCTGGAGGTGACCCGCTGCGGCACCCCGCTGAAGTGGGTGCGGCTGGACAGCGCGCCCTTCACCGACCGACTGGTGCGCAAGTTTCGGTTGCCTGTCACAGGGTGGCGCGGACAATAGTGCTAGCCGAGATTCGGATCGAGTCGCTGGGCGCGATCAGCGCCGCGACCGCGGAGTTCGACGGTGGATTGACCGTGCTGACCGGGGAGACCGGCGCCGGCAAGACCATGGTCGTGACGGGCCTGCATCTGTTGGGGGGCGCCCGTGCCGATCCGGCCCGGGTGCGTTCGGGTTCGGCCAAGGCGGTGGTCGAGGGCCGGTTCGTCACGACTGAGCTCGGCGCGGACGCGGTGACGCACGTCGAGGAGATCCTCGATTCGTCGGGCGCTGAGCGCGACGACGACGGCAGTGTGATCGCGGCCCGCTCGGTCAGTCGCGAGGGCCCGTCGCGGGCGTACCTGGGGGGTCGCAGTGTGCCCGCCAAATCGCTCAGCGAGTTCACCGGTGAATTGCTCACGCTGCACGGCCAGAACGATCAGCTGCGGCTGATGCGCCCTGACCAGCAGCGCGCCGCCCTGGACCGCTATGCCGGGGTCAGCACCCAGCTGCAGCGCTACCGGACGGTCCGCGACGAGTGGCTCGGCGCTCGTTCCGACCTCGAAGAGCGGCGCCGCCACGCGCGGGAACTGGCTCAGGAAGCCGACCGTCTGCAGTTCGGCATCGGTGAGATCGACGCGGTCGCGCCGCAACCGGGCGAGGACGAATCGCTGGTGTCCGACATCCGGCGGCTGTCCGAACTCGACGCACTGCGCGAGTCCGTGCACACGGCCCGCTCAGCGCTGTCCGGTGGCAGCGACCTCGGCGGTGAAGGATCGTCCGCCGTCGACGCGGTCGGTCAGGCGCGCACCGCGTTGGAACACACCGATGACGCCGCACTCAAAGCGCTCGCGGGGCAGCTCGACGGGGCGCTGACCGTCGTCGCAGACGTCGCGGCCGAACTGGGCGCGTTTCTGGCCGAATTGCCCAGCGATGCAAGTGCTCTGGAGACGAAGCTGACGCGGCAGGCCGAACTGCGGTCGTTGACCCGCAAGTACGCACCCGACGTCGATGGCGTGCTGGAGTGGGCGCGCACCGCCCGCGAACGCCTTGCCCAACTCGACGTTTCCGAAGAGGCGCTGGCCGGCCTCGCACGCCGCGTCGACGAACTCGCGAAGTCGGTCGCGGCCGCCGCTGCGGATCTGACCAAGGCCAGGGTCAAGGCGGCCAAGGGGTTGGCCAAGGCTGTCACCGCCGAACTGGGCGGGCTCGCGATGACCGGCGCGCAGTTCACGATCGCGGTCAGCCCCCTGCCCGCCCGCCCCGACGACAGCGCTCCGTTGACGCTGGCGTCCGGCGATGCCGTGCACGCGGGCCGCGACGGCGTGGACGGGGTGGAGTTCGGGTTTGCCGCACACCGCGGCTCCGACATCCTGCCGCTGCACAAGAGCGCGTCCGGAGGCGAACTGTCCCGGGTGATGCTCGCGCTGGAGGTGGTCCTGGCTGCGTCGACGGAGGGCACCACGATGGTGTTCGACGAAGTCGACGCCGGCGTCGGGGGGCGCGCCGCCGTGCAGATCGGACGCCGCCTCGCGCGTCTGGCCCGCACTCACCAGGTGATCGTCGTGACCCACCTGCCGCAGGTTGCCGCCTATGCCGACGCGCACCTGGTCATCGAGGGTCAGGCCGAGGCGACCTCCACACGCGCGAAGACGAGCGGGGTGCGCCGCCTCGACGACGAGGATCGGGTGGCCGAGCTGGCGCGGATGCTGGCCGGCCTGGGGGAGTCGGACAGCGGCCGCGCGCATGCGCGCGAACTGCTCGATGCCGCGCGTCAGGAGCGGGAGACGCCATCCTGAGCGTGTGACTGGTGTGAAAAGAAGAGACTTCTGGGGCTGATGTTACGGCGCGCCTCCGACAGATCTCCGGGGTTGCTGGACAGAATCCCCCCATGAAGATGTCAGCGCTGCTCTCCCGAAACGCCAGTTCACGGCCGGGCATCACCGGCACCGCCCGGGTGGACCGCGACATCGACCGACTCCTGCGCCGGGTGACACCCGGCGACATCGTGGTCATCGACGTCCAAGACCTCGACCGCGTCACCGCCGACGCGCTCGTCGAGGCGAACATCGCCGCCGTCGTGAACGCGTCGTCGTCGATCTCGGGGCGTTACCCCAACCTCGGACCAGAGGTCCTCGTCGCCAACGGCATCACACTCGTCGACGAGACCGGCCCGGAGATCTTCAAGAAGGTCAAGGACGGCGCCCGCATCCGGATCAACGAGGGTGGCGTCTACTCCGGTGACCGCCGGTTGAGCCTGGGCACCGAGCGCACCGACGCCGACATCCACGAGCTGATGCAGGAAGCCAAAGGCGGGCTCGTCGCCCACCTGGAGGCGTTCGCCGGTAACACCATCGAGTTCATCCGCAGCGAGAGCCCACTGCTGATCGACGGCATCGGCATCCCCGACATCGATGTCGACCTCAACCGCCGGCACGTGGTGATCGTCGCCGAAGAGGACCACGCCGCCGCCGATCTGAAGGCACTCAAACCGTTCATCAAGGAGTACCAGCCGGTGCTCGTCGGGGTCGGAACCGGCGCTGACGTCCTGCGCAAGGCCGGCTACCGGCCGGCACTGATCGTCGGCGACCCGGACAAGATCAGCACCGAAGCGCTGCGCAGCGGAGCGCAGGTGGTGCTGCCCGCCGACGCCGACGGGCACGCCGCAGGCCTGGAGCGGATCCAGGACCTGGGCGTCGGCGCGATGACGTTTCCCGCCGCGGGTTCGGCAGCCGATCTGGCGCTGCTGCTCTGCGATCACCACGGGGCGTCGCTGATCGTGACCGTCGGCCACACCGCGAGCATCGAGGAATTCTTCGACCGCACCCGTCAGCGCAGCAACCCGTCGACCTTCCTGACCCGCCTGAAGGTGGGGGAGAAGCTGGTCGACGCCAAAGCCGTTGCGACGCTGTACCGCAGCCGTGTCTCCGGCGGCGCGATCGCCCTGCTGGTGCTCGCGATGCTGATCGCGGTGATCGCCGCGCTGTGGGTATCGCGCGCCGATGCCGCGGTTCTCGAATGGCTCACCCACACCTGGAACCAGTTCCTCCTGTGGGTCCAGGGCCTGGTCTCCTAGGAAAGGCGCCATGATCTCGCTGCGTTCACACGCGATCTCGCTGGCTGCCGTGTTCCTGGCGCTGGCCGTCGGCATCGCCCTGGGCTCCGGGCTGCTGTCCAACACCGTGCTGTCGGGGCTGCGCGACGACAAGGCGCAGATGCAGACCGAGATCGACTCGCTCACCAGTGACCGTAACGGGCTCAATGAGAAGCTCAGTGCTGCAGGCGATTTCGATGCTCAAATGGCTCCGCGCATCCTGCGTGGAACCCTCGCGGACAAGTCGGTGGTGGTGTTCCGCACGCCGGATGCCGCCGACGACGACGTCGATTCGCTCGTCCGCCTCATCGGTGATGCGGGTGGCAGGGTGAGCGGCACCGTCGCACTGACCCAGGAGTTCGTCGACGCCAATTCCGCTGAGAAGCTGCTCTCGGTGGTGAACTCGCCGATCGTGCCGGCCGGGACGCAACTGAGCACCACGACTGTCGACCAGGGGTCCCAGGCCGGCGACCTGCTCGGCCTCACGCTGCTGGCCAACAAAGACCCCAAGGCGCCGCCGGTCAACGACGACCAGCGCGACACCGTGCTCTCGGCGCTGCGGGACACCGGATTCATCACCTACGGCACCGAGCGCATCGGGGTGGCCGACACCGCGGTGATCGTCACCGGCGGCGGGCTCAGCGACGACGCAGGCAACCAGGGCTCCACGGTGGCCCGCTTCGCTGCCGGCTTGGCTCCCCACGGCGCGGGGGTCGTGCTCGCCGGCCGCGACGGTGCGGCGTCGGGCACCTCTGCGGTGGCCGTCGTGCGCTCTGACAGCGCGCTGGCCAGCGCCGTGAGCACGGTCGACGACGTCGACCGGGAATCCGGACGCATCACCTCCGTGCTCGCGCTGAGCGCTCTGATCAACAACGGCAAGCCCGGTCAGTACGGCACCGGGCAGGGCGCCACCGCGGTCACCGTTCCGCAGTAGCCGGCGCCCCGGCCCGCGTGTCAGCGACGCGGTGTCGCAGTCGGTGTTAGGGTGGGGTTCCGTGCCAGGCCAAATGAAGCCGCTGCGCAAGCACCCGCAAACCGCCACCAAACATCTCTTCGTGACCGGTGGGGTGGTGTCCTCCCTCGGTAAGGGTTTGACGGCCTCCAGTCTCGGTCAGCTCCTCACCGCACGTGGACTGCAGGTGACGATGCAGAAGCTCGATCCGTATCTGAACGTCGACCCCGGCACGATGAACCCGTTCCAGCACGGCGAGGTGTTCGTCACCGAGGACGGCGCCGAGACCGACCTCGACGTCGGCCATTACGAGCGGTTCCTGGATCGCAACCTGACCGGGTACGCCAATGTGACGACCGGGCAGGTGTATTCGTCGGTGATCGCCAAGGAGCGCCGCGGCGAATACCTCGGCGACACCGTCCAGGTGATCCCACACATCACCGATGAGATCAAGAACCGGGTACTGGCGATGGCCGAACCCGACGCCGACGGGAACCGCCCCGACGTGGTGATCACCGAGGTCGGCGGCACTGTCGGCGACATCGAATCGCTGCCGTTCCTGGAGGCCGCGCGGCAGGTGCGCCACGAGGTGGGCCGGGAGAACTGCTTCTTCCTGCACTGCTCGCTGGTGCCCTATATGGCGCCTTCCGGTGAATTGAAGACCAAGCCGACCCAGCACTCGGTGGCCGCACTGCGCAGCATCGGCATCCAGCCCGATGCGCTGATCCTGCGCTGCGATCGCGACGTTCCGGAAGCGCTGAAGAACAAGATCGCGCTGATGTGCGACGTCGACATCGACGGCTGCATCTCCACTCCCGACGCGCCGTCGATCTACGACATCCCGAAGGTGTTGCACCGCGAGGAGCTGGACGCCTACGTGGTGCGCCGGCTGAACCTGCCCTTCCGCGACGTCGACTGGACACAGTGGAACGACCTGCTGCGCCGCGTCCACGAGCCGCGCGAAACCGTGCGGATCGCGCTGGTGGGCAAGTACATCGACCTCTCCGATGCCTACCTCTCGGTCGCCGAGGCGCTGCGCGCGGGCGGGTTCGCCCACCACGCCCGGGTCGAGATGCGCTGGGTGGCCTCCGATGACTGCGAGACCGACACCGGCGCTGCGACGGCCCTGTCCGACGTCGACGGCGTGCTGATCCCGGGTGGGTTCGGTATCCGGGGTATCGAGGGCAAGATCGGCGCGATCCACTACGCCCGCCGGCGCGGGTTGCCGGTGCTCGGCCTGTGCCTGGGCCTGCAGTGCATCGTGATCGAGGCCGCGCGGTCGGTCGGCTTGAGCGAGGCCAGCTCGGCGGAGTTCGACCCCGACACCCCCGATCCGGTGATCTCGACGATGGCCGATCAGCAGCAGATCGTTGCGGGCGAAGCCGATCTCGGCGGCACGATGCGCCTGGGCGCCTACCCGGCCATCTTGACCCCGGAATCGATTGTGGCGCAGGCTTATCAGGCGACCGAGGTGTCCGAGCGTCACCGTCACCGGTATGAGGTCAACAACGCCTATCGGGAGCAGATCGCCGAGAGCGGTCTGCGGTTCTCGGGTACCTCGCCCGACGGGCATCTGGTCGAGTTCGTCGAATACGACCCCGAGGTGCACCCGTTCCTCGTCGGTACCCAGGCGCACCCCGAGCTCAAGAGCCGGCCCACCCGGCCGCACCCGCTGTTCGTCGCGTTCGTCGGCGCATCGCTGGACTACAAGAACGCCGAACGGCTGCCGGTGGACATCCCCGAGGCTCCAGAGCCGGAGATCGCCGAACGAGAGACCAACGGCGCCAAGCACTCTTTTGAAGACGCGCCCGCCCGTGGCTGACGGGACCCCGGGCAACCACGACTTCACCGTCGCCGCGTCGGAAACGCTCTATGTCGGCAACATCTTCGCGCTCCGCGCCGACGAGGTACGGATGCCGGGCGGGTCGACGGCCCGGCGCGAGATCGTCGAACACTACGGCGCAGTGGCCGTGGTCGCCCTCGACGACGACGGCCGCGTCGTGCTCGTCTACCAGTACCGCCACCCGTTCGGCCGGCGGCTGTGGGAGCTGCCGGCCGGACTTCTGGACATGGGCGGGGAACCGCCGCACGTGTCCGCGGCGCGGGAACTCGAAGAGGAAGCCGGACTGGCCGCCGAGACCTGGCACACGCTGGTCGACCTCGACACCGCGGCCGGGTTTAGCGACGAGAGTGTGCGGGTGTTTCTGGCCACCGGGCTGCGCGAGGTGGGCCGCCCGGCGGCAGAACATGAAGAAGCCGACCTCACCGTCGAGCGTGTCGCGCTCGAAGAGGCCGTCGCCAAGGTGTACTCGGGGGAGATCGTCAACTCGATCTCCGTCGCCGGCATCCTGGCCGCGCACGCGATGCCCGGCATCGATGCGCTCCGCGCCGTCGACGCGCCATGGACCGACAGGCCCACGGCGTTCGCACGGCGGAAGGGACACGCGTGACCCAGACGTTCTCGTCTGTCGGCTCCACCCTCGAGGCCCAGATCCAGGGCTACCTCGACCACCTGGCGATCGAACGCGGCGCCGCCGCGAACACGTTGAGTTCCTACCGCCGCGACCTGCGGCGCTACGTCGAGCATCTGACCGGGCGCGGCGTCACCGACCTGGCCGGCGCCACCGAACCCGACGTGAGCGAGTTCCTCGTCGCGTTGCGCCAGGGCGACCCGGACAACGGCGTGCCCGCGCTGTCGGCCGTGTCGGCGGCGCGCGCCCTGATCGCGGTACGCGGTCTGCACCGCTTCGCCGCTGCCGAGGGCATCGCGACGCTCGACGTCGCGCGGGAGGTCAAACCCCCCACACCGAGCCGGCGGCTACCCAAGAGCCTCACGCTCGACGAAGTGCTGGCGCTGCTCGACGCCGCGGGCGGAGACAGTGAGGCCGACGGGCCGCTGACGTTGCGCAACAGGGCGCTGCTCGAACTGCTGTACTCGACCGGGGCGCGGATCTCCGAAGCCGTCGGCCTCGACATCGACGACATCGACCTGCACGCCCGCTCCGTCCTGCTGCACGGCAAGGGCGGCAAGGAGCGCCTCATCCCGATCGGCCGGCCGGCGGTCGCCGCATTGGACGCCTACCTCGTGCGGGCCCGGCCGGATCTGGCTCGCCGGGGCAGGGGTACGCCCGCGATCTTCCTCAACGCCCGCGGCGGACGGCTGTCGCGGCAAAGCGCGTGGCAGGTGCTCCAGGATGCCGCCGACCGGGCAGGTATCACCGCGGCTGTCTCGCCGCACGTCCTACGGCACTCGTTCGCCACTCACCTGCTCGACGGCGGCGCCGACGTGCGCGTCGTGCAGGAGCTGCTGGGCCACGCCTCGGTGACCACGACGCAGATCTACACGATGGTCACCGTCAACGCGCTACGCGAGGTGTGGGCCGGTGCGCACCCGAGGGCGCGCTAGCGTGCGGGTCTGCCTCGCCGGCGCGCCATCTCCCGTTAAACTCGTCGCGATGTCCGCCACGCCCGAAGGATGCCTGACCAGCGACGGTCCGGCATGAGCGACGACACGGGCACCTTCACCTCGGAGCCGGCGCCCGCACCCGATCCCGAGCCCACCCCCGGGCTGACCGGCCGGCTTCCGCGCCATATCCCCGAACCGGCGCCACGCACCTCGCACGGCCCGGCCACCGTCATCGCGATGTGCAACCAGAAGGGCGGGGTCGGCAAGACCACATCGACCATCAACCTGGGAGCCAGCCTCGCCGAATACGGCCGCCGGGTGCTGCTCGTCGACCTCGACCCCCAGGGCGCCTTGTCGGCGGGGCTGGGTGTCCCGCACTACGAGCTGGACAGCACGGTCTACAACCTGCTGGTCGAACCGCGGGTGTCGATCGACCAGGTGCTGATGAGCACGCGGGTGCCGGGATTGGACCTGGTGCCCAGCAACATCGACCTGTCGGCCGCCGAGATCCAGCTGGTCAACGAGGTCGGCCGCGAACAGTCGCTGGCGCGTGCGCTGTATCCGGTGCTCGACCGCTACGACTACGTGTTGATCGACTGCCAGCCCTCGCTGGGCCTGCTCACCGTCAACGGGCTGGCCTGCAGCGACGGCGTGATCATCCCGACCGAGTGCGAGTACTTCTCGCTGCGCGGGCTGGCGCTGCTCACCGACACCGTCGAGAAGGTGCACGACCGGCTCAATCCCAAACTGGACATCAGCGGCATTCTGATCACTCGCTACGACCCGCGCACCGTCAACTCGCGGGAGGTGATGGCGCGGGTGGTCGAGCGCTTCGGCGACTTGGTGTTCGACACCGTGATCACCCGTACCGTGCGTTTTCCGGAGACCAGCGTCGCCGGTGAGCCGATCACCACCTGGGCGCCGAAATCGGCTGGGGCCGAAGCGTATCGAGCGTTGGCGCGCGAGGTCATCCACCGGTTCGGCGCGTGAGCGAGCCGACCGGATTCCAGGTTCGGCTGAGCAATTTCGAGGGCCCGTTCGATCTGTTGCTGCAGCTGATCTTCGCGCATCGGCTCGACGTCACCGAGGTGGCGCTACACCAGGTCACCGACGAATTCATCGCCTACACCAAGGAGATCGGCAGCCGGCTCGGCCTCGACGAGACCACCTCGTTCCTGGTGGTCGCCGCGACGCTGCTGGACCTCAAGGCGGCCCGGTTGCTGCCCGCCGGCGACGTGCACGACGAAGAGGACCTGGCGCTGCTGGAGGTGCGCGACCTGCTGTTCGCGCGGCTGCTGCAGTACCGGGCGTTCAAGCACGTCGCGGAGATGTTCGCCGAACTGGAGTCCGCGGCGCTGCGCAGCTACCCGCGGGCGGTCGCGCTGGAGGACCGGTTCGCCGACCTGCTGCCCGAGGTGATGCTCGGGGTGGATGCGGCGCGCTTCGCCGAGATCGCGGCCGCGGCTTTCACGCCGCGACCGGTGCCGACCGTCGGGCTCGACCACCTGCACCAGGTCCCGGTCTCGGTGCCCGAACAGGCCGCCAATCTGATGACGCTGCTCGAGGACAGGGGAATCGGCGAGTGGGCGTCGTTCTCCGAACTGGTCGCCGACTGCCAGGTGCCGATGGAGATCGTCGCGCGCTTCCTTGCGCTGCTCGAGTTGTTCCGCGCCCGGGCGGTAGCATTCGACCAGTCAGAACCGCTGGGCGTGCTCCAGATTTCCTGGACCGGGGAGCGGCCGAGCAGTGAGCAGTTGGCGACCGCGGACGCCGAATAGCGCGGGAACTAGATGATGATGCCTGAAGATCTTCCGGACACCGAGCCGGATCCTGCGCCGGACGCAGAGCCCGTCGAGTTGGCGGACGCCGAACTCGACGCGGTGCTCGAAGCGCTGCTGCTCGTCGTCGACACCCCGGTTCCGGTCGACGCACTGGCGACGGCCACCGAGACCCCGCCCGCCCGGGTGGCCGAGCGGCTCCACGTGCTCGCTGACGGGTTCGCCGCGCGGGGGAGCGGGATCGACCTGCGCGAGGCCGGCGGTGGGTGGCGGATGTACACCCGGTCCCAGTACGCGCCGTATGTGGAGAAGCTTCTGCTCGACGGTGCCCGCACGCGCCTGACGCGTGCCGCGCTGGAGACCCTGGCCGTCATCGCCTACCGCCAGCCGGTGACCCGCGCCCGCGTCAGCGCGGTGCGCGGCGTCAACGTCGACGCGGTGATCCGCACCCTGATCGCCCGCGGTCTGATCACCGAGGCCGGCACCGATCCCGATTCCGGCGCGGTGACCTTCGCCACCACCGAGCTGTTCCTCGAACGCCTCGGGTTGTCGTCGTTGACCGACCTGCCTGACATCGCACCGCTGCTGCCCAATGTCGACGTGATCGACGACATCAGCGAAAACCTCGACGAGGAGCCACGTTTCATGAAACTCACCGGGGCGTCCGCCCCACAACCCGACGCCTCGATCGACGTCGACGCGGAGCGGGAGTGACGATGAGCGACGACGAGGGTGTGCGCCTGCAGAAAGTGTTGTCCCAGGCCGGGATCGCGTCCCGGCGGGTGGCGGAGAAGATGATCCGCGACGGCCGGGTCGAGGTCGACGGCGTCATCGTCACCGAGCTCGGTACCCGGGTGGATCCGCAGAACTCGGTGATCCGGGTCGACGGCGCTCGGATCGCCGTCGACGACGAGCGGGTGTATCTGGCGATCAACAAGCCGCGCGGCATGCATTCGACGATGTCCGACGATCGCGGACGCCCCTGTGTCGGAGACCTCGTCGAGCATCGGGTTCGGGGCAACAAGAGCCTCTTTCACGTCGGCCGGCTGGACGCGGACACCGAGGGGCTGCTGCTGCTCACCAACGACGGGGAACTCGCCCACCGGCTGATGCACCCGTCGTTCGAGGTGCCCAAAACCTACCTGGCCACCGTGATGGGCAGTGTGCCAAGGGGATTGGGCAAGAAGCTGCGCGCCGGCGTCGAGTTGGACGACGGGCCGGTCCGGGTGGACGACTTCGCCGTCGTCGACACAGTGCCGGGCCGATCACTGGTGAAAGTGACGCTGCACGAGGGCCGCAAGCACATCGTGCGCCGGCTGTTGGCCGACGTCGGCTTTCCGGTGCAGGAGCTGGTGCGCACCGACATCGGCGAGGTCACCCTCGGTGATCAGCGACCCGGCAGCATCCGGGTGTTGACGCAGAAGGAGATCGGCGACCTCTACAAGGCGGTGGGATTGTGACGCGCTCGGTGGTGATCGCGATCGACGGCCCGGCAGGCACCGGAAAGTCCACTGTGGCAAGAGGTTTGGCGACAGCATTGGGTGCGCGGTATCTGGACACCGGCGCGATGTACCGCATCGTCACGCTGAGCGCGCTGCGTCAGGGCGTCGACCTCGACGACCCGGCGGCGATTGCGGCAGCGGTGCGCGACACCGACATGTCGGTCGGACACGACCCCGCCGAGGACAGATCCTCGCTGGCCGGGGAGGACGTGTCGGCCGAGATCCGCGGGGACGCGGTGACCAAAGCGGTGTCGGCGGTCTCGGCGGTGCCCGAGGTACGCAGCCGGCTGGTCGCTCTGCAGCGGGGCCTGGCTGACGGCGCGGGCCCCGTCGTGGTCGAGGGCCGCGACATCGGAACGGTCGTGCTGCCCGACGCCGACGTGAAGATCTTCTTGACCGCCTCCGCCGAGGAGCGGGCCCGCCGACGCAACGACCAGAACGTCGCGTCCGGGCTGCCCGATGACTACGACGCGGTGCTCGCCGACGTCCGCCGCCGCGACCACCTCGACTCCACCCGGGCGGTGTCGCCATTGCGAGCCGCCGACGACGCGCTGGTGGTCGACACCAGCGACATGACCCAAGACCAGG
>JBFMGT010000042.1:0-12096 GCA_040752555.1 Actinomycetota bacterium
CTTCCTCGTACTGGCCCGTTTGCGCGGTGGGTGGTGGCTGTCCAGGCTCGACCGGTAGGTCGACCGCGCAGCGGCGGTACGGCCTTGACGGCCACCACCCACCGTTTCGCCACAATCGAGGCCGAGGAAGTCCGCTGCCCCCCATGAGCCGGGGTTTCTCACGGTCGGCGCACGGACGTGATGATCGTGGCCACCGCTTCGAAGCCCACCCCGACGATGGCGCCGATCGCTCGGCCGACTTCGCCGATGGTGACCTTGCAGTCGGGAATGCGGGCCAGGTAACCCGCGAGCACGCAGATCGCCAGGCCCAGGGCCGTGATCGCCAGGACGATGATCGCCACGACGATGATGGCCACGACGATCAGGATGGATTCGCTCATTGGGCGTCTCCTTGTTCGGTGGTCAGGAGATGGCTCCTGGAGCTGGCTGTCGTCCCGCTCTCTTCTTCTGCGCTGGCATAGCGTGCTTTACAGGGCGCTGGCCACACCTTTCTCGTCGTGGTTCCGGTACACCGGGGAAGTACCGGCCCGAGAGCTGGTTTCCGTCGCGTGGCGTGGCGGCAGTTCCAGGTCTCGCCTGAGCAGGTATAGACCTGCGGGGTGCAGCGGCCGATCGCCGAATGCACGGCACCGCGAGAAGCGGGTTGTCAGGGTTGGTGTCACGGCCTCTAATGACCCCTTGGGGGCCGGAATCCCGACAACTCGTGCGGTTACGGTCAGATCACAACAAAGGAAGTGCAGTGCTGGAAGCACTTCCGCGGCGCGCGGGCCTCAGCGGATGACTGGAGCGTCGACGAGAGAATCAAGACAACTTTGCGTCAGCCCTTTAGGGGGCGGCGTGCGCCACCCTCAGGGCATGCGGTCGTTGCGGTCCGGTTTTGGAATGCCGGCGTCGTCTAGGTAGCGGTTGATGGCCTCGTCGACGGTGTCGGTGATGACGTATCCGTGGGCCTTGATCCATTCGAGCCGCGCGAGGGTTCCCGCGTGCAGCTGTGTGGCGAACGGACTCTTCACCTTGCGTTGACGGGCTTTGAGCCGAACCGGCTCGGCCGCCTGAGTCTCCTGCTCACCACCGGGTGATGCCACCACGGGCGCGGGCGGGATACCGGGGTTCTGCAGCTCCGGCGCGGCCGGCGCGGTTTCGTTGCCGGGGGTTTCGTCGGCGGTGACCCGTGCGGCTTGGGCGCGTCGCTCTGCCCGCGACAGCGGACGGGTGGAGCCGACCTGCAATCCGGCGGGTTTCGATGCGGCGTTCATGCTGCGTGCCGCCTTGCCGCGATGCGTTCGGCGACCTCGCGGTAGGCCACCGCCGCCGTGCTGGTCGGGGCGTGCACGTTGACCGGTACGCGTTTGCCCTTGGCTTCCACCACCCGCACCGTGTGCGGGATCTCGCCCAGGTAGGCCCCGCCGTCAGACCACTCCCCCCAGTCGGCACGCAGTTGCCTGCGCACGTCCTTGCTCGCCTTCGGGTTTCCGTCGAAATCGGCCAGCAGCACGTACCGGATTTCCACGTCGGGGTTGAGGGTCTCCTGAACGTCGAGGATCGAGTTGCCCAGCTCCACCAGGCCGTCCACCTCGTCGGGGCCGGCCTTGAGGACGGCCAGCACGTAGTCGGCCGCCGCGAGTGCTGCGGTGGTCAGCTCCCCCAATGCCGGCGGGCAATCCAGGAGCACGAAGTCGTAGCCCTCGATGTCGTCGAGCTGGCGCGCTAGCCGCAGCTGGCCTCCCGATCCGAGCCCGGTTCGCTCAAGCTCCTTGAGCGCGAGATGACCGGGCGCGACGTCGATGCCGAACTGCGTCGGAACGATGACCTTGGCCAACGGGACGCGCATCGCCCGGTCCGGGTGCAGAACCTCGTACATGGACGCGTCCTCGGCGTCGAGTTCGATGCCCAGCCCCTTGGTGCTGTGCGCCTGCTGATCCATGTCGATTACGAGGACGCGTAGACCCATCGCGGCCAGGTTCGCGCCGAGGTTGATCGTGGTGGTTGTCTTGCCGACGCCGCCCTTCTGCAGCGCCACGGCCAGGATTTCGCACTTCTTATCTGCCGAAACAGTCATGACGGGAAGCTTATCGAGATACATGCAAACATGTCTACATGCAGACTTACATGTAAGAAATCATGTATGTATGTATCGTGGTCTCGGTCCCTCCGGCGGTATTGCCAGCGAGGCTCATGGACGTGTGGCCAGCAGGGTCGTGACCTTGGTGTTGTTGGCGATCCACTCTGCGAGGTTGCGGTCGATCATGCGAGTGAGCTTCATGTAGGCCTCGACGCCCTCGGCGGCGGTGAGGCGGTTCGGCTGCTGTTGACCCGACCGCTGGCCAGGCAACGGGAATCCGTTGTGCAGGGGTTCGTGGTGGGCGACCCGGTTGCGTAGAACGTTGACGGTCTTGGCGACGGAGTGAACCCACGTCCTGGTGAAGCTCGCGTGGGGGCTTGGGTCGTTTCGTGCTTCGATGCGCCCACCGGGGAATGCAGAGCGCAGCGTCGATCGCCACAGCTGCTCGTAGTCGGCGTGGACGCGGCGGGGCTCCCGGCCGGCGTAGCCGCCGGCATCGAGAAGGTTGACCCACATTCCGAAGGTGCACTGCGCGATCACTCGCCCAGGTGTCGATGGGTGGCCTTGCCGAGGATTGCGGAGATAGCCCCAGGCTCGTTCGACCTGCTTCATCGAGCGGTCATCGAGGGCGATGTTCTGGTACCACTCAGGTCCGTAGGTGCCGGTCAGCGCGTTGTGTAGGGCGTTGCGTAACGCCACTTCGACGATGGCCAGGTCCGCGAGAATGGCTGTCGAAAGGTCACGGTCCCAGACGTAGAGCTTGCGGGCACGGTCGGCGTCTTGGCCGGCGGCGTTCAGATAGGACGCGTAGCGCGGGGTCGATATGGCTCGATCGAGCGCAGCGGCGCGACGCACCTCTGCCTGCTGGGGGGTCTCTACCACTGGACTCCTTTTCGTGGTCCGAGGTAACATAACTGGAAGAAGTCCCCGGACACCGCCTCTCTGGCCTGGAGCCATGACGCGGCCGGGGTTTTTTTCTTTGGTGCCCCACCCGCGCCTCGCTCTTCCGTCGATTCACTTCGCGGGGTTCTTCCATGCCAGACACCGGGTGCACCGACCTCATCACGCGAGGAGGCCGCACGTGGCGGGTCCAGCGGCCCCGGGGGCGTCAGCAGCCCCTCTTCCAGATGCGGGGGATTGTCGGGTCGACCTGGGACAATGGTGAGCGCACGGGCCGCGACCGCACGCCTGGAAAAAACTTTCTCCAGGTTTCAGGGGTTCGCGGTACGCGCGGACTTACGAGGAAGCGACAACCGTAGGGATCGGTTGTCTCTTTCTCGCCTCCTGGAGATGTAGCCATGGATCGACCGGCACGCCGCCCCGGCCCGCCCGTTGATGCCGCGCGCTTACAACCGGACAACCAGGGCGACATCCAGGGCGTCGACGAGGGCTTGGTCGGTGCCTGGCTCGACGACCCTGATCTGGCCGCCGAACTGGCCGACGAGCTGGAACAGCTGGAACGACTGCGGCGTCTTCAAGCCGATGAGGAGCTGTTGTTGGCGCTGCAGTTGGAGCAGTTCACCGGCCGGCTGTGGGCGCGGTTCTCCCGCGAGCTGACCCGCTACGGCCTCGGTGTGCTGCGCGCCTGGATCCGCCACGGCACCATCTACGCGAAGGCCAAGACGCTGACCGGCTACGGTCTGGGCCGCATCGAGGGCTGGCCCGATGACCAGACCATCGACGACATCGCCACCGACACCGTGGTCGCCGCGCTGATCTACTTCCGCGACAAGGTGCTCAAGACCCACCGCTGGCAGTCCTCGGGTGGGGCGTCGCTGGGCACCTTCTTCATCGGCCAGTGCCTGTATCAGTTCGCCAACATTTACCGCAGCGCACTGCGGGCCGAGAAGGAGCGCATCCAGGAGGCCACCACGCCGATGGACGAGCTCCCCGAAGACCAGTTCGACGTCATCAAGGGCATCGAGGAGACCATCGTCACCAACGACACCGTGGCCGAAGCGATGGCCCTGCTGACCACCGACCGGGCGCGCCAAGCACTTTTCCTGCAGGAACACGGCTTCACCCAGCGCGAGATCGCCAACAAGCTGGGGCTGCGCGACGCCAAGAGCGTGGAAAACCTCCTCGGCCACCAACTCCGCCAACTCCGAAACCGAAAGAGGACGTCGTGACCACCATCAAGCACCTCACCGCACTGATCAACGCCAGCTCGTTGGGCACCCGCACCGCCCGAGTCGCACGCAGGTCGGTGACCGCCGCCGAAGGCGACGCCCTGACACGCCGCGCCGCCGAGGCCGACCGAAACGATTCCGGGGAATTCAGGGATCGAGCCGACGAACGCACTTATAGATCGGTATCCGGCTCAACACCGGGCCGGACAAACCGAAAGGACAAGACAATGGCCAAGGGCCATCACCGCAGCGCGACCACCGGTCGCTACGTCAAGGCGTCCACCGCGGCGCGCAACCCCAAGACCACGGTCACCGAACGGGGCGCCAACCGCAGCAGCGGAACCCATCACCGCAGTGCCATCACCGGCAAGTTCGTGAAGGGCTCCACGGCCGCACGTCACCCCAACACCACGGTCACCGAACGCGGTTGAGCATCAACCGGATTCGGCGGTGTCCCCTCGGCGGTGCGCAAGCCGTTCCCAGTGAGCTGATCCCGGTCCGCGAACTGCATCAGCGCCTGATCGATCAGGTGGCCACCAGTGGCGGCAACGTCGTCCTGGCTGACACCGCCGGGCAAGCCTGCCGCCGTCGTCATGTCCCTTCAGCGCTATGAGCAGCTGCTCGACGAGCTGAACACGCTGCGCCGCAGAGCCGCCGACAACGCCTGATGGTGGGGGAGGGGCATCACGTGCTGACCGACGACGACGTGCAAGCTCTCGACCGACGCGCGCGCGAGGTGGGAGGAGTCATCGGCTGGGATCTGCAGGACGCCGTTACTCGGATGGCGGCGGAGTTGTTCGATCGCCTCGACGAGGGGTCGGGGTCGGCGGATTTCGTGACCGACTTCGCCGCCATCCTGCCCGCCGCGGTGATCGCCGATCTGCTGAGTTGCTGCGTTACGACTCACCGGCTCAGGGACTTTCACGCACACTCACCCGCGACGCCGTTCTACACGAAACGACCATGAAACAGGGTGACAGGGTGCTACTGCTGTTCGGGTCGGCGAACCGGGACGAGCGCGCCTTCCCCGACCCGGACGTGTTCGACATCGATCGCACTTGTGAGCACCAGGTGGCCTTCGGACGCGGGATCCACTTCTGTCTAGGCGCGGCGTTGGCGCGGATGGAGGCCCGAATCGCCCTGAATGCCTTGTTGGACAAAGTACCCGACTGGGAGGTCGATCTCGAGTCCGCCGTGCGACTGCGGTCCGGGCCGATCCGCGGCTACACGTCGCTGCCCATCACCTGGGCTGCTCCGGTCTAGGCCCCGTGGCCCACTGGCTTTTTGTCCGGTCAGACAGCACCCACCACGTCTGACAGGGCAGCGGCTTGGCGGTGCACGGCGAGGAAGTCGTCGACGAGGGTTGTGCAGTCGTCGCGAGTGATCGTGCGGAGTCCGGTCATTCGTGCGAACACGAGAGGTCCGACGAGTTGGCAGATCGCGAGTTCGCAGTCGATGCTGCCGAGTTCGGCGCGAGCTTTCGCGTTGGTGAGGATGGCGTCGAAGGGTTGTCGGTACTGGTCGACAACTCGGGCCCGCAGAGCCCCGGATGTATGGGGATCGTCAGTGTCGTCTTTGGTGCCGGTCGGCCCGAGTGAGAGCCATGCCAGGGTGGTGATGTGCAGCGGGGCGTCGTTGAGCAGGGCGGCCTGGCGGCTGAGCAGCTCGATCAGCTGATCGCGCAGGCAACCACTGGTGGGCGCTGGTGTGATTACCTGCGGCAGGAGCCGCTCGAACGTGGCGGCCAGCAGATGCGACGAACTCTGAAAGTGCCGATAGAGGGTGGTGCGGGCAACCTTGGATGCTTTGGTGACAGCATCGACGGTGACGGCTTCGACTCCTCCTGTGCTCAGAAGTGTCGCCGCGGCATCCAGTAACCGGTTGCGTGACCGTATCCGCCGCGGGTCGATGTCGTCATCGTCGAGTAGGGATGGCTGACGGCTGTCGCTCAACGGGGTCACCTCGGCGGTCGATTTCAGGCGATGTCGCGCACGACATCCTACCAGTTGTGATACTAAGAGTATCGCAGCGAAACTAGATGTAGCGGGAGCGTTCTTGTGCCAGACAGTGCAGTATCGCCGGAACGGCTTCCTTCTCACACCCCGACGTGCATGGGGTGCGGCCCGGCCAACCCGCACGGCCTGCGCCTGGAGGTCTACCGGCGTGCGGATTCGGTGTATGCCGATGTGACCTTCGATGAGCGTCACATCGGAGCGCCGGGCTTGGCGCATGGCGGGGCGGTCGCCGCCGCCTGTGATGACGTGCTGGGCTTCACGCTGTGGATCGCCGGCACGCCTGCGGTGACCCGCACGTTGACCGTGGAGTACTTGCAGCCAGTGCCCTTGCACCAGCCCCACCGGATCACCGCGCACATCAGCGCCCGCAAGGGGCGGGCGCTGCATGTCGCGGCGACGGGGACCTGCACGGGGGTGACCCGGTTCACCGCGAGCGCAGTGTTCATCGCGGTCGACACCGCGCATTTCGCCGCTCACGGCGACATCAGCGGTTTCGGCGGGATCTTCGAGCAGTTCTCGCGCCACGGCGGCGGTGCCGGTCACACGCCATGACCGCCGCTAGCACCTCGCTGAGCAGCAAACCCCTGCGCTATCGGGAGAGCTCTGTTGCCCCCGACCCCGATCCCGACCCCGCCGGGTCGCGTTCGCGCGCGTCGGCCGGTCGCCGCGACGCAATCCTGGACGCCGCGCTGGCTATTGCTCGAACCGGCGGTTACGACGCTGTCCACATGCGAACGGTCGCCGAACGCGTGGGCATCGCTGTGGGCACGCTGTACCGCTACTATCCGGCCAAGACTCACCTGTTGGTGGCGGCGCTGACGCGCGAATTCCAGCGCCTCGACGTCGCGAGTGACTGGACAGGCGGTCCGGGCACACCGACGCAACGACTGGACAGACTCACCACCCATTTGCACGAGCGGTGGCAACGCGACCCGCTGCTGACCGATGCCATGACCCGCGCCTTCGCCGTGGCCGACACCCGCGCCGCCACCGAGCTCGACCTCGCCGCCGCCACGATCACCACCCTGCTGGCCCGCACCCTCAGTGCCGGTGAACCCACACCGGCACACCTGCATGTCGCCAGCATCATCTCCGACATCTGGCTGGCCAACCTCCTCGCCGTCATCAGCGGGCGCCTGTCAGCAGCCGATGCCCGCGATCGCATCGACCGGGCCACCCGACGAGTCGTCGACCGCACCACCCGGCACCCCCAGACACCGTAACGATACTTCTAGTAGCGTAGCGCTACTTGTCGTACTCTTATGTGACGACTCGCCGCTGCGTCGAAGGAGAAAGTCATGTACACCCAATGGATCAAAGACTGTGTCGTGCAACGTGTCTCTGTGCGTGACGGCCTGGTGCTCGACCTTGACGACTACAACGAGGTCGTCTCTCGTGTCCCCTGACGCTCACCTTGCCCGCGATGGAGCGTTTTCCCGCCGAGACGGTGGTCATCGACCCGCTGCAGATCTCGACGCAGGAGCGCCCGCTGCTGAATCTGGCCGGCGCTGTGTGCACCCAGGCCTGGTCCGATGACGACGGGGGTCTGCATTTGAGCTTCTCTCGCGGGCATCGCATCGACGTTGACCCCGACCAGCAGGTCACCGCATGGGAGCTGTACGGGAAACGACACGGCTACATGGCCTGCCTACCCCAGGGGCGAGTCCGCGTGGTGCGGCACGACATCCCCGAGGGCGATGACACCAACATCGTGAACCGGCGCTAGAGGCCCGCTCCAGCCGGATTGATCCACCCCGCCAGTCCTTGTGCTACATGCTGTAGCGTAGCGATACCGATAGTATCGTCGACTGGGGAGGTTCGGTGACCGACCGCACGACAGGCTCCTCGACGCGAGCACCTGCCACTCCCACTGCGCGGCGTGAGAGCTCTTCCGCCGATCTCGCACACAGCCGCGAGTACAGCGCCCGGCTGGCCGCGTTGGGCCGATTCACCGTGCGGCACAAAGCATTGACGATAGGCGCCTGGCTCGGCGCCGCGATCGTCTTGGCGGTGCTGTTTCCCCAGTTGGAGACGGTGGTGCGCCAGCAGTCGGTCGATTTGATTCCGCGCGATGCGCCGTCGCTGCAAACAGTGGAACGGATGAGCGCTGCGTTCGGGGAGCAAGGCTCGAAAACGCTGCTGTTCGTCGCTATGGAAGACCCTGCCGGGCTCACCCCGGCGGCCCGGCAGCGCTACGACCGCCTGGTGCAACAGCTGCGCGCCGACACCGAGCACGTCTTGCTGGTGCAGGACCTGCTGGCCGATCCGGTCACCAAAACCCAAGCCGTCAGCGCCGACGGCCGATCGTGGTACCTACCGGTGGGCGTGGCCGGCACGCTCGGCGACCCCGCCGCGGCCGAATCCGTGGAATCGGTGCGGGACCTCACCGCCGAAGTGTTCGCCGATTCGTCGACCACCGCACAGGTGACTGGGCCGCCGGCGACGTTCAGCGACATGATCGCGGCCGCCGAGCATGATCTGCTGTTGATCTCGATCGCCACCGCCGCGATGATCGCCCTGATCCTGCTGATCGTGTACCGGTCGATGTTCACCGCACTGCTGCCGCTGCTGGTCATCGGACTGAGCCTGGCCGTCGGGCGCGGTGTGCTCTCGGCGCTAGGCGAGATGGGCATGCCGGTCTCGCAATTCACCGTCGCGTTCATGACCGCGATCCTGCTCGGCGCCGGCACCGACTACACCGTGTTCCTCATCAGCCGCTACCACGAACAGCGCCGCGCACAGGTACCAGCCGAACAGGCCATCATCCACGCCACCGCCAGCATCGGCCGTGTCATCCTGGCCTCCGCAGCCACCGTCGCACTGGCCTTTCTGGCCATGGTGTTCGCCCGCTTGAGCGTATTCGCCGCCCTGGGCCCGGCATGCGCCATCGCGGTTCTCGTCGGCTTCCTGGCCACCGTCACCCTGCTCCCGCCGGTACTGGCACTGGCAGCTAAACGCGGCATCGGTGAACCCAAATCCGATCGCACCCGCCGGTACTGGAACAGTGTCGCCGTAGCGGTGGTGCGCCGTCCGGTGCCACTACTGATCGTCAGCCTCGTCATCCTGCTCGCCCTATCGGCGGTGGCCGCGACCATCAAGATCAGCTACGACGACCGCAAAGGCCAACCCGCCACCACCGCCAGCAACCAGGGCTACCAGCTGCTGGACCGCCACTTCCGCAAAGACGCCGTCATCACCGAATTCCTGGTCGTGGAGAACCCCACCGACATGCGCACCGGCAAGGGACTGGCCGACCTCGACGAAATGGCCTCCCGCGTCTCCCAGGTTCCCGGTGTCACCACAGTCTCCGGAGTCACCCGCCCCACCGGGGAACGCCTCGATCAAGCGCAACTGGCCTGGCAAAACGGCCAAATCGGAGACAAGATGGCCGGCGCGGTCGCCGACGGCAACGCCCGCCGCGACGACCTCACCAAACTCACCGACGGCGCCGATCAACTCGCCGGCGGACTCGCTCAACTCGACACCAGCGTGCGCACCGCCCTGGCCCCCCTGGCGGGAATCCTCACACAAGCCCAATCCGCCGGCACTCAGGTCAACCAGTTCCGGCCCCTGCTCCAACAGCTCTCAGCGACCGCTCCTGCCGTCGATCAGGCCATCCAATCCGGGCCAGGCATACGCCCCCTGGCCGACCAAGCAGACCACGCGATCACAATGCTCGACCCACTCGTCGGCGCCCTCAACACCTCGCCCTGGTGTGCCACCACACCCCAATGCGCCCAAATCCGCGACCAGGTACACATCCTGACCACCCTGCGCAACAACGGATTCTTCACCCAGATCGCCGACCTCGGCGACCGCTACAACCCCGCCCGCAACGCCACCGTCGCCGACACCCTTGCCACCGTGCAGAACGCCGTCACCTCACTGGAGGACGCCTTCGGTGCCCTCGGAAACCCCGCGGACCTGGCCGCCAACCTGCGCCGCCTCCAAGACGGAATCAGCCAACTCGCCTCCGGCGCCCAAGCGTTGGCCACCGGTGTGCGCACCCTGGCCGACAGCAACATCGAAATGCTCTCCGGAATGAACCAGATCGCCACCCAGCTCCAGAACTCCGCACGCGCCGCCCAAGACTCCGACTCGGCAAGCGGTTTCTACCTACCCGCCACCGCCTTCGAGAACCGCCAATTCACCGACGTCGCCAAACAATTCCTCTCACCAGACGGCAAAACCGCACGATTCATGATCGAAACCAGCTACGACCCCTACAGCGTCGACGCCATGAACCTCGCCCACCGCATCACCACCACCGCCGAGAACGCACGACCCAACACCTCACTGGCCCAGGCCACCGTCTCGGTCGCCGGCTTCCCCGCCGTAAACTCCGACATCCAACGATTCCTCTGGGCAGACTTCGCCCAACTCGCCCTGGCCACCACCGTCATCGTCGGCATCATCTTGGTCCTGCTGCTGCGCGCAGTACTGGCACCGATCTACCTTCTGGGCACCGTCTTACTCAACTACCTCGCCTCCATCGGATTCGGCGTCCTGGTCTTCCAATGGATTCTTGGACACGAAATCGCCTGGCCTGTACCACTATTGGCTTTCATCATCCTCGTCGCCGTCGGAGCCGACTACAACATGCTGCTTGTGTCCCGGCTACGCGAAGAATCGGGAAGCAACATCCGCGTCGGCGTGCTACGCACCGTGGCCAACACTGGCGCCGTCATCACCTCCGCCGGCCTTATCTTCGCCGTCAGCATGTTCGGTCTCATGGTCGGCTCGGTAGCGATCATGGTCCAAGCCGGCCTCATCATCGGCTTCGGACTGCTGCTCGACACCTTCCTCGTGCGCACCCTCACCGTGCCCGCCATCGCCACACTCCTGCGCGAAGCCAGCTGGTGGCCCCACCTAGCTTCACGAAAACGACAACCCACCACCTAGCGGTAGCGACTGGCGCACCGCCGTTGCGTGCGCCTGCACCTATCCCCGTCTCGTATCTAAAGAAACGAGACAGCCTCGCGTGGAGCGCGTTGTGGTCACATCGCTCCAGGTCGCGGTGTCTCATTTCTTGTCTCACACGGCGCGTCTCAGATCTGGATTGTCGGTGGGGAGTGAGACAGTCATCGCATGACGGCGATCCTCGGCTATGCCCGAGTTAGCACCACTGGCCAGGATCTCGACGCGCAACTAGCCGTGCTCGCCGAAGCTGGTGTCGATCAGGGCCGAATCTTTACCGACAGGCTGTCGGGGTCGGCCAGAACGGAACGCCCTGGACTCGCTGCGATGCTCGACTACGCGCGAGCTGGAGACACGGTTGTGGTGGCGGCCGTTGACCGGCTTGGCCGTTCGGTCGCCGAAGTCACCCGCACCATCGCCGATCTAGGCGAACGCCAGATCATGCTGCGCACACTGCGAGAAGGGGTGGACACCGCCACTCCTGCAGGCCGCGCCGTGGCAGCCATCATGGCGACCCTCGCTGAACTCGAGCTCGAACTCGGTCGGGAACGCCGTGCCGCGTCCCGCCATTCACGCCGCTCCCGGCAACTACCAGCGACAAAGCCTACAAAGCTCAGCCCCGATCGACAGGAGCAGCTGCGGCGCCTGGCAGCTACCGGTGAACCGGTCCCCGAGCTTGCTGCCGCGTTTGGGATTGGACGGGCCACTGCCTATCGATATATCGCCAATAGCGAAGCAAGGCAACAGAATGCCTGAACCTCCGTGGAATCTCGGCGTCTTGACGGGAGTCGCCCAAGTGCTTGCTGACACCCATGGTGGCCTCACCGGATACGAGATTGGTCAGCTGCTAGCCTCGATCTTTCGTCTGGTGGGTAATTGAGCTTCCCGCCGGGTGTCGGTGAGCGATTTTGAGTGTGGGCGGCGTGGGTTTCCGGCGTTGCGTTCTCGCCGGTGCTCCTGGTCCTTGGTCGTC
>JBFMGT010000043.1:0-11889 GCA_040752555.1 Actinomycetota bacterium
CGGAGGCCGAGGGCGCGTCGTGTGACATGTGCACACTTTCGCGACCACCCCGCGCGACTCCTGCTTACAACGGTGAATTCTTCAGAGATCCGTGTCAGGCCGCCCGCTGACCTGAACACTTACCGTCGCGGAGTACCCCGAGCTCACGTCCAGCGTGCGTCACGACGCCCTCGCATCCCAGCTGGAGCTGATCAGCGGGGCCTTCCATGTCATCCGGTTCGACATTGGTGCGTCGGCCATGTCCCTGCGCGACATCGTCTGCACCGAGCTCACCAAAGGTCTGGCCTCACGGGGCGTCGTGTTCGGGTTCCCGCCGATCGACAAGGTGACCAACACGAAGGACTCGCTGGCCGAGATGATGGCCGCCTTCGAGGCAGTGCACCCCGATCAGGGCCTCCTCTTCGTCCTCGACGAGATGCTCGACTTCCTGCGCGGCCGCAAGGATGCCGAGCTGATCCAGGACCTGGCCTTCCTCCGGGAGGTCGGAGAGACCTGCAGGAACACCCGGTTCCGGATGATCGGCGGCCTTCAGGAGTCCCTCTTCGACAACCCTCGCTTCGCGGGTGCGGCCGATGCCATCCGGCGGGTGAAGGACCGGTTCGACCAGGTGCGCATTGCCCGGGAGGACGTGGCCTTCGTCGTGCGCGAGCGGCTCCTGCCCAAGTCGAGCGCGCAGAAGGACCGCATCCGCCAGCACCTGTCGCGCTTCACGCCGCTCTACGACGGCATGGCCGAGCGCCTCGACGACTTCGTCGACCTCTACCCGGTCCACCCCGCGTATCTCTCGACGTTCGAGCAGCTCACCCTCGTGGAGAAGCGGGAGGTGCTCCGTACGATCGAGGCTGAGATCCACCACCGTGCCGGCACCGACGTGCCACACGCCGACCCTGGGGTGGTGTGCATCGACTCTTACCGGGCCCGCCTCGTCGACGACGCCAGTGCCCGCATGGTCCCTGAGGTCCAGGAGGTGCTCGACAAGAGCGCCGTGGTCCGCACCAAGGTCACCACGGCGCTTCCCGAGAAGCAGTACGTCGACACAGCGGTGCGGATCATCGATGCCCTGTCGGTCCACCGCCTCACCACCGACGACATCCACGCCCGCATCGGTCTGACAGCCGAGGAGCTTCGTGACCAGCTTTGCCTGCTCCCGCCCGGCCTCCCCAAGCTGGATGCCGTCTTCCTCCGCACCACCGTCGAGGCGATCGTCACCAAGACCTTAGGGGCCGTGTCCGGGCAGTTCCTGAGCCGTAACGACGACAACGGGCAGATCTACCTCGATGTCGCCAAGGACATCGACTACGACCAGCTCATCGCCCAGCGGGCCGAGAGCCTCGACGACGACAAGCTCGACGCTGCCTACTACGTGGCGATGGAGGAGGCCCTCGGCGTCCGCGACGACCCCTATGTCGCCGGCTACCGTATCTGGAAGTACGACCTCGCCTGGCCGGCGAAGAACAGCGACCGCACCGGCTACCTGTTCATGGGCGCGCCGAACGAGCGGTCAACCGCCCAGCCTCCTCGCGACTTCTACATCTACATCCTTCAGCCCTACGACCTGCCGAGGTTCATCGACGAGGAGAAGGCCGACGAGGTCTTCCTCCGGCTGGAGGGCCAGGACGAGGAATTCACAAGCCAGCTCCGCCGCTACGCCGGCGCCCGGGAGCTCGCCCGTGAGTCGACCTCCGACCGCCGGCCCATATACGAGCAGAAGGCTCGTGCTGCCCACCAGGGGATGGTCACGTGGCTGCGGGCCAACCTTGCCACGGCGATGTCGGTCACCTACCAGGGCGACAAGCGCAGCCTCGTGGAGTGGTTGAACGAGGCTCCCGGGCCCCGCTCGTCGGTGCGCGACCAGCTCCGGTCGGTGTCCTCGCACATCCTGACGAAGCACTTCGAGACCCGGTTCCCCGGTTACCCGACCTTCGCCGTCGAGATCACCCCGGAGAACCTCCCCGACGCGGTCCGCAGCGCCCTCGCTCACCTGGCCGACACGAGTCGAGCAACCACGGCCACCCGCAAGATCCTCGGATCACTCGGTCTGCTCGGCCCCGACGACACCATCCGGGGCGACGGCGCGTTCGCCACGGCGCTCGCCGACCGGCTCGCAGTGGCGGGGGGCAAGGTCTTGAACCGTTCGGACCTGCTGACCGAGCGGGACCGAGGGCTGAAGACGTGGGCGCCGTGGCACCTGGAGCCGGCGTGGTGCGTCGTGGTCGCAGCCGCCCTGGTCCACCTTGGGAAGGCCGAGATGTCGTACCCGGGAGGGCGCATCGATGCCCTGGGTCTCGAGCGCCTCGCCAAGATGCCTCTCGACGACCTCGTCGAGTTCACTCACCTCGCACCTCCTGCAGCGCTGCCGACGGACAGCCTCGCCACCGCGGCCGAGCTGCTCGGCCTCCCCCCGGGTTCTGTCCCGTCCACTGGTGCGACGGCATCGCTGGTTACCGACTTCGGTACCCGGGCCGCTGATCTCCTCGCCCGGGTCGTCGATGCCGACAGGGTCCTCGCCGAGGGGATCGGGCTCTGGGGCGACCAGCTCATCGACTTGGCCAACGAGCGACAGGCCCGCGTCGCGGCGCTGCGATCGGTCGCCGAGGACGTCAAGGCCCGGAACTCTGTCGGCAAGCTCAACAAGTTCTCTACCGGCGGCGAGTTGCTGGCCAGAGCCAAGGCGGGCAAGGCCGAGCTGATTCGCCTCGAACTGCTGCAGAGGGCGGCCAGCAAGCTCGGCGACGTGGCGAGCTACCTCCGCCAGGCGGTGGACTGCTTCGGCCCGAACTTCCCGGTATCGCTCGACGCCCTCGCCCTCCGTGCCGACATCGTTACAACGCTCGCAAGCGAGGACATCGACACCTCGGCCGTTGCCACTCTCGCCACCCGCGGCGAAGACCTGCGCAAGCAGTTCGTGGTGGCTGCCGGCGCTTTCTACCGCCACAACTTCCTCGACTCCTCCGGCGACAAGCGCAAGCAGCAGCTCCTCGACGGTTCCGTCTGGGCGTCGCTCGGCAAGCTCGCCAGCATCACGCTCCTCCAGGGAGGGCAGTTCGCCTCCCTTCGTGCCGACCTGGCCGAGATCAAGACCCTCATGCAGATCGACGACACCAAGCTGCGATCATCCGTGAAGGTCGACGCCCACACACCTGGCCCGGTCGAGGGCTCGTCTGCCGAGGCGAAGCTCGCCCAGGTCGAGACACGCGCTGCCGAGATGCTGGCGACGTGGAGGGAGACACTCCGCGACAACCTCAACGACACCGAGCTCGCAGAGCAGATCGACCTCCTCGGTAACGATCAGCGGGTCACCATCGACGCTTTCCGCGAATCCGGGGTCCTCCCCGAGCCGATCACCGACGAGTTCGTCGCCGCCGTCAACGCTGTCTTCCAGCGCTTCGAGGTCCGTCGGGTGGAGGTCGCCCACCTCCTTGCCCACCTCTTTCCCGGCAACGCCGCTGCGTCTACGGACGAGCTGCGCGACCGCTTCGACGAGTACCTGGCCGCTACGACCGCCGGTGCAACTCCCGACCGGGTACGCGTGATCCTCGAGGTGGAGGTGACCGAGTGACCGCCGCCCTCTTCGGTGACGCTGCCGACCAGTGGGACATCGCTGCGGCGCGCGCCGACCTGGCCGGTGCGCTGGATGGGCTGCGTGCCCGCCCGGGCTTCCCTCTCGGTGATGACAGCGCGATCGTCGCCCTCAGCCTCCCGCCCTACCACGCGGCCTGCCCGAACCCGTACCTGAGGGATTGGGTCACTGCCAACTCCTCCGATACGGAGGTGCGAGACGACCCCGGTCCCTATGCGAGCGATGTCACCGTCGGGAAGGGCAACCCCTTCTACAAGGCGCACAGCTACTCCACCAAGGTTCCGCACCCGGCCATCATGCGGTTCCTGCTGCACTACACCCAGCCCGGCGATGTCGTGCTCGACGGGTTCGCGGGGTCGGGATCCACCGGTGTCGCCGCCCAGGCGTGCGGCAGGCCTGACGCGAAGGACCGGCGCGAGATCGAGGCCGAGATGGGACGGGGGAACGTCCGCTGGGGCTACCGGCGTGCCGTCCTGGCCGACCTATTGCCGTCCGCGTCGGTGATCGCGGCGGGTCTGAACCTCCCGATCGATGCCGGCAGGTTCGACAAGGCGTCGAAGGACATCCTCGACCGCTTCGACGCGGAGCTCGGGTGGATGTACGTGACTACGCACACCAACGGCGAGCCGGCCCGCATCGAGTACACCGTGTGGTCCGAGGTGTTCACCTGCCCCCAGTGCGGGTCACCGGTGGTGTTCTACGACGTTGCTTTCAATCCGACCACCGGCAAGGTTGAGGAGCCGTTCCGCTGCCCGGCCGCCGGCTGTGGCGCCGAGCTCGACAAGGATCACCTCGAACGGCGCCTCACCACCGTCCGTACCCCCGCCGGCGACACGACCGAGCGGGTGGAGTTCCGCCCGGTCCGTGTCCACTACCGGTCGGGCACCGGTCGCTACGACAAGGCCCCCGACCAGGGCGACCTCGATGTGCTCGCCCGGATCGCACGGCAGCCACTTCCCGGTCCCGTCCCGACTCACAGCCTGCCTCTCGATCAGATGTACCACGGCACTCGTCTCGGTCCGAAGGGATTCTCAAGGGTCCATCACCTCTGGGGTGACCGGGCGCTCCACTCCCTCGCATGGCTGTGGAGGGAGGCCAATGCCGAGGCTGACCCGCTGACCCGGCATGGGCTCATCTTCTGGGTCGAGCAGGCCTTGTGGGGAATGTCGTGGCAGAACCGCTACCGGTCCGATGGCTACTCCCAGGTAAGTCAGTTCCAGGACGGCGTCTACTACGTCCCGTCTCTCCACTCGGAGTGCTCGGTCCGGTACAACCTCGAGGGGAGCCAGCCGGCTCGCGGCAAGCGGACGTCGCTCGTCAAGACGTGGAAAGGGAGTCCGGCGAAGCTGGGCCAGGTGATGATCTCCGCGGGGTCGTCTACCTCGCTCGACCTACCAGACGCCAGCATCGACTACGTGTTCGTCGACCCTCCGTTCGGGGCGAACAAGTACTACGCCGATCTGGCCTACCTGGTCGAGGCATGGTACGGCGTCTACAGCCGAGCTTCCGACGAGGCGATCCAGAACGAGAGCCGCAAGGCACCCCGTACACTCGAGGAGTACGGCGAGGTGATGGCCCAGTGTTTCGCGGAGTTCTACCGGGTCCTCAAGCCGGGCCGATGGATGACCGTCGAGTTCTCGAACCACTCCAACGAGGTCTGGCTCACCGTCCAGCGCGCCCTCGAGCGTGCCGGGTTCATGGTCGCCGACACCCGCATCCTCGACAAGGCCCAGCTCTCCTACCGGCAGGTCACCGCGGATTCGGCCGCCAAGAAGGACCTGGTCATCTCCTGCTACAAGATTGCTTCGGAGCCGGTGACGCGGGGTCTCGTCGGCAGCGGCGACCCCGAGACGGCATGGTCGTTCGTTCGGGAGCACCTGTCCCACCTGCCGGTGGTCGACGGCCGGCGCGGTGAGGCGCTGCGCATACGCGAGCGCATGGCCGACCGGCTCTACGACCGCATGATTGCCTTCCATGTGAACCGCCGGGTCCCGGTCCCGGTCACCACGACCGAGTTCTTCGCCGGGCTGGAGCAACGGTTCCCGTCGCGTGATGCGATGTCCTTCCTCGACAGCCAGGTGGAGGAGTACGAGCGGCACCGGATCACGTTCAAGGACCTGCTGTCCGATGAACTCTTCATCACCGGGGAGTTCTCCGCGGTGCAGTGGCTCCGCCAGTACCTGAAAGCCCGCAAGCGGCCATTGTCCTACAGCGACATCCAACCCGCCTTCCTCGCCGAGCTCGGGAACGGACTGGTCGGTTGGGAGGAGCTCCCCGAGCTGCGGTTGCTCCTGGAGCAGAACTTCGTGCAGGACGACGACGGTCGCTGGTACGTCCCGGACCCGAAGAAGGCAGCTGATCTGGAGAAGCTTCGCCGACGCGCCCTGCTCCGCGAGTTCGAGAGCTACCTGACCGGCTCGGGCAGGCTCACCCGCTTCCGGTCGGAGGCCGTCCGGGCGGGCTTCGACGAAGCCTGGGACCGGCGCGACTTCGAGCTGATAGCGAGGATCGGCAAGCGACTCACTCCGGAGGTACTCGTGGACGACCCGACGCTCCGCTACTTCGTCGACAACGCCGAGCTACTCACGGGCGGATGAGCACGTGGCGGTGGTGGCCAAGCGGGCACGAGACCGTCCGGGTACTCCACGAGTCGGGATCGGGCCCGACGGCCGTCGCCCAGGTCGTGGTCCCGAGCCGGGGGACAGTCGAGCGGTTGCCGACCCGTTCGCTGGCCGACGTCGGGGCTCGGGCGTGGTCGGGCTCTGAGCTCGTTTGGCGGGCCGCGGCGTGTCGGGCGATCGCTGCCCTTGCTCCGCCAGGAGCGGCGGCTACGCATCAGCCGGCGCTGCAGCCGCTTCCCCATCAGATCGTGGCTCTTGAGCGCGCACTCGCGTCGAACCCTGTGCGGTTCCTCTTCGCCGATGAGGTCGGGCTGGGAAAGACGATCGAGGCTGGGCTCGTGCTGGCAGAGCTCAAGGCACGCGGCCGCGTGCGCCGGTCCCTGGTGGTGGCGCCGAAGGGTGTGCAGTTGCAGTGGGTCGCCGAGCTGTCCGGGCTCTTCGGCGAGGCGTTCGTGCTGGTCGGCCCAGGGGGTGTCCCAGTCGACTCGGGCATCAACCCCTGGGTGGCGTTCGACCAGGTCGTGTGCTCCATGGATTCCATCAAGCCACTACGGACTCGGCAGGGCTGGGGCCCCGACCGGATCCGCCAGTTCAATCGCGACCGCTCCGAGGCAGTGGTTGCTGCAGGGTGGGATCTCGTGATCATCGACGAGGCCCACCACGTCGGCGGCAGCAACGAGGATGTCGCCCGCCACCGCCTCGCCACCGGGCTTGCGGCCGCCTCCCCGCACCTGCTGCTGCTCTCGGCTACCCCCCACTCGGGCAAGTCGGACAGCTTTGCCCGGCTCCTTGGCTTGATCGACGACCGCTTTGTGCACGGCCTTCCACTGGAACGCGCAAATGTCGCACCCCTGGTAGTGCGGAGCGACAAGCGCACGACGAAAGACCACCGGGGCAAGCCCCTCTTCCAACCCCGTACCACGACCCTGCGGGTCGTCCCCTACGGCACCCGCTCGATCGAACAGCAGCTCTACGAGGCGGTGACCGACTACGTGCGCCACGGGTACCAGCGCGCCCAGGCCGAGAAGCGCCCGGCGGTCGGGTTCCTCGTACTTCTGATGCAGCGCCTGGCATCGAGCAGCACCGCAGCCGTTCTCGCCGCCCTCCGGCGCCGCCACGGAGCGATCGTGGAGGAGGGAACACAGCTCCGCTTGTTCCCCGACCGAGCCGAGGAGTGGAGAGACCTCACCGGGGAGGAGCAGGTCGAGGCGCTCAATGGTGCCATTGGGGCGGCATGGGGCGACGAGCTGGCTGAGGTCGAGCTGCTCGTCGACCTTGCTCAGCGAGCGGAAGCAGCGGGCATCGACGCCAAGGCGCGCAGCCTGCTCCTGCTTCTGGACGAGCTGGCGATGAGCGAGGCCGACCCCGGCCTCAAGGCCGTTATCTTCACTGAGTTCACCCAGACCCAGGAGATGCTCGGCGGGCTCCTGGCGAGCGCCGGTATCGATACCGTCGCCATCAATGGCCGTCTCAGCATCCACGAGCGCGCCGCAGTCCATGCGGAGTTCCACGACCGGGCCCGGGTCCTCGTCTCGACCGACGCCGGTGCCGAAGGCGTGAACCTGCAGTTCGCCCATGTGGTCATCAACTACGACCTTCCCTGGTCGCCGTCACGCATCGAGCAACGGATCGGGCGAGTGGACCGGATCGGCCAGACCCATCCGGTCAAGGCGATCAACCTGGCCATGGAACAGTCGATCGACGCCCGGGTCCTCGAAGTGCTGCAGGCCAAGCTCGAGACCATCGAGGCCGAACTGGGGGCGAACAAGTCCGGCGACATCCTCAACAGCGCCGAGCGCCACGCTGACGACGTCTACCTGGCCGCCATCGCCGGTTCTGACCTCCAGGAGGCGGCAGACGAGTTCGAGCAGGAGACGAAGACCGAAGCTGCTGAAGCATCCTCCTTCCTCGACCTGGTCGAGGCTGCGACGGAGCAGCCGACCATCGGCGGCGGAGACGACCCGAACCCGTGGATCGAGATGGCTGTCGAGGCACGGGCCGTCCTGCTTGGCGCGCAGGTTGACGGTACCGGTGAGGTCCTTGATCGGCTCCCTGAGGTGTCTCCAGCCGAGCCGGTGCCGGTCATCCGGGGGGACCGAGCCGGGATGTTCTCGCTCTGGGAGGTTGGCGCCGGCAAGGGCGACCGGACCTGCCGGGCTATCTTCGTCACCGACGGTGGCGGTATGCGCCCCGATCTCGCCGATCGGACTTGGGTCACGCTCTGCAAGGGTCCGGAGGTCGAAGCGTCCGATCCTCTTGCGCCCGATACATGGCAAGAGCTGTGGTCCGCCGGCGAGGGATACGCCATCCGGCCCGAGCAAATCACCGACGGCGGCCCTCCGCCCGGGCTGATCCTCCGGCTGCTCGTGCGAGTCTGCGAGTGAGGCACTGGATCCTCGACCAGATCACCTCGGCGGGCTCCGAGCCTGTGGTCGTCATCGACCCCGAGTTCGTCGTCCACCCGGAGGAGGTTGTCGAGGCGCACCACCCGTGCGAGACGTACGAGGTCCAGGACTGGTTCGAGCTGCGCCGAACCTGGGAGCTTCATGGTCGACGCCCTTCGGGCCAGTCCCGCCTCGTCCTCATGGTTCGAGACCGTCGTGTGCTAACCGAAGCCGATCTCCCGTTCGACATCTCGACCCGTACGTCGGTGCGGCGGCTGCGCCTGCCCGTACCCCCCGGCCTGCAACCGGCGCTCCTTGCGTTGGACGACCTGTCGAGCGACGCAGCGGTGGCCGCGGTCGTGGCGGGCGTTGCGGCCCCTTCTGACGTGATCCTGTCCGTGGCCGCGGGTATGCCCCCCGGCCGGATCGCGGGCGGCCCGCAGGAGCTCGTCGTGGCCCTTCGCCTTCGCGCCCGCTCCCACGCGCCACGCCTGTTCGCGACTGCGCGCGAGCGGTTTGCCGACTCGCTCGCGCTTGCGGCCGTTGCGGAGCCCCCAGACATGCACGCGCTTCAGTCGGCCTGGGACGAGTGGGTCCTCGACCCCGCGGGTTCGCGGTGGGCCCGGCACCTGGACCTTGCTCGGGCGGAGCTGATCGAGCTGTTCCTCTCCGGCCAGCTTCACCCGACCATGGCCTCCAACGAGGCACTTCCACCCTGGGCAACGGTCGGAATTGCTCAACCTTCACCGAGGTCGAAGGTCGAAGCTCTCCTCGACGAGTGCCCTGACCCCGCTGCCAGCCTCGATGGCTGGTCCCGAGTCGCTCAGTGGTGGGGGGAGGTGCGTAGCGGACTGGCCCAGATCGTACCTGCCGACAAGCAACTCGAGGCTCGGGCATGGGACTGGTGGGTTGCCGCCGACGGTCCGTTTCTTGCCTGGTTGCGTTCTAGCTACGGCAGGGAGCTGAGCCGCGCCTGGGCGAACTGGCCGGCGAGCCTCGACAAGGTCCAGCCGTTCCTCGCCAAGCGCCGGGGGAGCTCGGGCCGCATCCTCCTCGTGGTGCTCGACGGCATGGGTTTCCCGCAATGGTCTCGACTACGGGAGTTGGTGCAACCCACCGTTCTGGAGGCTGGCGGCGTCCTGGCGATGCTGCCGACTCTGACCGAAGTCTCCCGGCAGGCGATCGCAGCCGGCACGCTGCCGATCCACTTCCCCGACAGCATCAGAACCACGAGCAAGGAGGCTCTGCGCTGGACCGCGGCGTGGCAAGGTGCCGGCGTAAAGGCGACGTGGGTGCGTATCGACGGTGCGCGCCATGACGAACTGGAGGTCATCCCCTTCGGGTACGCCGACGCAATCGGCGTCGTGCTGAGCATCACCGACGAACTGATGCACAGCAACGACCTGCTTGGGGATGTTGGGGTGCATACCGGGCTCGAGGCTTGGGCACGCGCTGGCGTGTTCCATGCGCTTCTGGTCCGGGCCGCCGAGCATGGGTACGACCCCTGGGTGACCGCCGATCACGGGAACCTCGCTGTCCAACGCACGAAGGAGTTACGGGAGGGCGAGTTCGTCGAGCGCGCCGGCACCCGTGCCCGCCGGTACGCGTCGAAGGTACTGCGCGACGCGTCCGCCGTCGATGGCATCGTGTGGGACGACCTCCCGGGCTACCCCCGGGACGAGGCTGAGCGCCTGCTGTTCGCCGATGGGCGAGGAGGGTGGGGGGCATCCGGGCTGGCCCATGGCGGGCTTAGCCTGGACGAGGTGATCGTCCCGCTCGTACGTGTGGAGCCGGCTCAGTGAACCGCTCGGATGCGCGCTACGGGATGATCCTCGACCGTGGGCTGACCTTCGAGCAGCTCGATCTTGCGTACCACCTCGCAGTCGCAGACCCGGACCCGAGGACCAACCGACGGCGGTTGACCATCTCACTACGTGATCTGGTCAACGACCAGGAGGCGCAGGGGAAGACGAAGAAGTGCCTCACCCGCGTGTGGCTCAATCCACCGGCCGCCGCCGCTGAGATGATCGCCTGGGCACGGGCGAACGGCCAGACGATCGAGCCCCGGGTCCTCCACATGGGCGCGCTCCTCGCCACGTTCCCCTTCGTTGGCGTCGTCGCCAAGGTGATCGGTCAGCACCTCCAGACGGAATCGCAGATCGAAGCCCCCCGGGCTCGCGAGGAGGTCCGACGGATCCTTGGAGACCGCTCATCCGTCGATGTCGGTGCTCGAAAGGCTTACACGACCCTCTGCAACCTGGGTCTCCTCCAGCGTGTAGGACGAACGCTCATGCCCATGAACGAACTGATCGTCGTGTCAGACCCCCTCGTCGTCGCATGGCTGAGCAACGCGGTTCTTCTGACCCGCCAGGTCGAGTCTCAGCCAGTGTCGAGTCTTCGCAGCGCACCCGAGCTGCTTGGCGCGACCATGGTCGCCGTGGCATCGACGGCTTACCCACTGCTTGAAACCCACGCGAACGGCGGGGAGCGCGTGGTGGCTGCCACCCGCAGCGCTGTTGGCGCGGCTGCGATCAGCTGACCACGTTTGCTTTGTCACTCCGAGACATCCTGGACGAGGAGACCGGTGTCGCCAAGTGCGTGGGACTGCGATCGGTAGAACAGCAGCTCCTTCCCCGGGAGACGCTTGCTCATCGACGCCTTGAACTCGATAAGTTCGTTGCCGGCAAGGGAGTGGACCGAGATCGCCACGGTCTGGGTGCCGGAGCGTTCAATGGCCCGCACCAGGTGTTCGTCTTCGTCCTGCGACAGGCGGTGGCCGAAGACGACGAGCGGCCCGTGATGCGAGGCGAGCTGCGAGTACGTGAATGCGAGATAGTCCGAAGAACGGATTACCTTCATCTTGTCCTCCCACGATCCCTCGCTTACGAACAGCGGCCGGGCGTCTGTCGCCTGCGTGAAAGTGGTGAGGAGGTTCTGGTTAGTCGCATGTCTCTTGCGGGTCCAGCCATCGTTTGTGACTTCGAGATGGAGGCCGCCGTGAAGGTAGAGCACGCGAGTTGCCTTGCTCGACACCGTCGTGTCGCCGAGGTCGAACAGCCCTTGGTTGCCCCAGAGGAAATCCTTGAATCCCGAAGGGTCGAGCATGATTGCCCAGTAGACGAGCAAGTCATAGTTCGTCGAGTACACCCACTGATACGGGAGCAACGCTTGGCGTATTGGTTTGCGCCTGACTTCGCGATAGAGATCCGCCTGGGAATCAGTCAGCATCCGCGGGTCCCCACGACCCGTGGAGGACGATCTGACCATGCCCGATCCCGATCGAGGAACCGACCGCGCCGGCCGG
>JBFMGT010000044.1:0-11584 GCA_040752555.1 Actinomycetota bacterium
GCGTCGGACGCGCTGTCCGGGCTGTCCTGGCCGCGGTCCTGCTCGGGCTTGCGCTCGGGCGCCTCGGTGGCGGCCGGAGCAGCCTCCGCACTGGCGGCCTCATCGCTCTTGGGCTGGTCAGAGGCTTTGGGCTCGCCCTGTCCGCGGGAAGCAGCGCGGCGCTCGCGGCGCTGCGGGGGCGCGGCGTCGGCCGGCGCGGACGCCTGGGCGGCGGGTGCGGTCTCGGCAGATGCGCCATTCGATTCGCCGCGGTTGTCGCTTTGGCGTTCGCGGATGGCGGCGATCAGCTCGCTCTTGCGCATCCCGGAGGCGCCCTCGACGCCGATCTCCTTGGCCAGTGAGCGCAGTTGCGGCAGCACCATGCTGGTGAGCGCACCACGCCGCGCCGGCGCTGCGGGGGCGTCTGTGGTCACGGCAAGTGGGAGCGCGGCACTGTCTGCGCCGGAGTCAGCCGTGATGAGGTCCGTATCGGTCACGGATTTCCTTTCTTCCCCCGCTGATCTTGGTCGCGCGAGGGGTCTGTGCGCTCAGTCCAAACTGCTGAACGCTGAGGTCACACCATTGCCGCGGCAACGGTGATCGACGGAGTCGGCCGGGATACGACACAACCGTCGGTCCACAAGTTGAGCACCTGTAAGAATGGGTTGTCCTGAGGTCTCTGCAGTCTACGCAGGAAGAGATGCCTGCGATTGCTGGACGAGAGCGAGAATAACCCGCTTCCGGGCCGGAAGCAAGAAACACCGTGATTCACCTGGTGCGTGTGTGACTGCCCGAATGCGGCGCTCAGGGCCGTGCGGCCACGCCGGCGGACCACGTCACACCTTGTCCGACGGGCGTCTTCACCACGGTGAACCCGAGCTCGCGACCTCGCTCCACCGCCTCGACGGGAAGTTCGGCACCGTTCTCGGCGTGCTGGCCGAACGCGAGCACTGCGGGCCCGGCGCCCGACAGCACTGCTGGTACTCCACAACGACGCAATACCTCGAGGTATTCCGCGGACGCCGGCAGTGCCGGCCCGCGCTGCGGTTGATGCAACACGTCCTCGGTGGCAGCCATGAGCAGGTCGGGCCGCTCGGTCAGCGCAACCACCAGCAGCGCGGCACGGCTCACATTGAACCGGGCATCGGTGTGGCTCACCTGCTCCGGAAGCAGAATCCGCGTCTCGGCGGTCGATGACCGCACGGTGGGGATCGCACTGAACAGCACGATGTCCGGGTGCAGCCGGATGGGCGCTGCGGCGTAGCGCGGCGTTGTGCCGGCGCACTCGGTCCACGACACCACCGCGCCACCGAGCACCGCGGCCGACGCATTGTCCGGATGCCCCTCGAACTCCGACGACACCTGAACCAGCGACTCGGTCGTCATCGGAGTCGAATCAACCTGCGCAGCAAGACCGTTGGCTGCAGCAAGACCTCCGACCACCGCGGCTGCCGACGACCCGAGCCCGCGGGAGTGCGGAATGTTGTTGCGGCAGCGTACGATCAGTCCCGGCGCCGATACGTTCGCCTCTTGCAATCCACGCTCGATGGCACGTACCACCAGGTGGGTGGCATCCAGCGGCACCTGCCCCTCACCTTCGCCGCGCACCTCGACGGCCAGACCCGATTCCGTTGTCTCGACCACGATTTCGTCATAGATGCCGAGGGCGACGCCCATGCTGTCGAAACCAGGTCCCAGGTTCGCACTGGAGGCGGCCACCACCGCGGTGGCGGTCAGCCCTGGGGGCAGGGTGAGGGTCACGGACACCGTCTTCTCAGACCAGGCCGAGCTTGGCCACCACGGCGACCGGATCGACGGGGACCGGGATCACCGCGGGCATGCCTTTGAGCGCCGTGTCGGGGTCCTTGAGCCCATTTCCGGTGACCGTGCACACCACCGTGGAACCTTTGGCCACCCAACCGTCTTCGATGGACTTGAGCAGACCGGCGATGCTGGCCGCTGAGGCGGGCTCGACGAAGACGCCTTCTGTGCGGGCCACCAGATGGTAAGCCGCGAGGATCTCCTCGTCGGTGGCCGCGAGGAACCGGCCGTCGGACTGCTGCTGGGCCTCCACGGCCTGCGTCCAGGATGCGGGCGAGCCGATACGGATCGCCGTGGCGATGGTCTCGGGATCGCTGACCGGCTCGCCGGTTACCAAGGGCGCCGCACCCGCGGCCTGCGTGCCGAGCATGCGGGGCAGCCGCGCAGCCAGGCCGTCGCGGTGATACTCCGTGTAGCCCTTCCAGTACGCGGTGATGTTTCCGGCATTGCCGACCGGAAGCGCGTGCACGTCGGGCGCGTCACCGAGCGCGTCGACGATCTCGAACGCTGCGGTCTTCTGACCTTCGATACGGAACGGGTTGACCGAGTTGACCAGCGACACCGTCGGGAAGTCCGCGGTGAGCTTGCGCGCGAGCTCGAGGCAGTCGTCGAAGTTGCCGTCGATCTGAATGATCTTGGCGCCGTGCATGACTGCCTGGGCCAGCTTGCCCATGGCGATCTTGCCCTGCGGCACCAGCACCGCACACGTGATGCCGGCGCGGGCGGCGTACGCGGCGGCCGACGCGGAGGTGTTGCCGGTCGACGCACACAGCACCGCCTGCTGACCGCGCGCGACCGCCTCGGTCACGGCCATCGTCATGCCGCGGTCCTTGAACGACCCGGTCGGGTTGAGACCCTCCACCTTCAGGTGCACCGTGCACCCGGTGTAGTCGGACAGCCGAGGCGCGGGCAGCAGCGGAGTGCCGCCCTCCCGCAACGTGATCGGCGTCCAGGAGTCGTCGATGGGCAGCCGGTCGCGGTAGGCCTCGATCAGGCCGGGCCAGGGCTGGTGTACGGCACGGGTGGTGTTCACTCTGTGGTCCCTTCCATCCGCAGCACGCTGTTGATGCTGGACACGACTTCCAGATCACCTAGCGCAGCAACGGTTTCCGATAGTGCGGCGTCGGTCGCCCGGTGGGTAACCACGACGATGCGCGCGCCACAGCGTTGGCCGCCGTTGTCGACCATGCCTTCTTGGCGCACCTCGGCGATGCTGACCTCGCGCTTGGAGAACTCCGCGGCGACGGCCGACAGGACGCCGGGACGGTCGGTGACGTTCATGTTGACGTAGTAGCGGGTCGCGATGTCGCCGATCGGCGCCACGGGCAGTTTCGCGTACTTGGACTCCCGCGGTCCGCGGCCGCCCTGCACGCGGTTGCGGGCCGCCATCACCACGTCACCGAGGACGGCCGACGCCGTGGGGGCACCGCCGGCGCCCTGACCGTAGAACATCAACCGACCCGCCGCCTCGGCCTCCACCACCACCGCGTTGAAGGCCCCGTTGACCGAGGCCAAAGGATGGCTCAGCGGCACCAGAGCCGGATAGACGCGGGCCGAAACGCGCTGCTGCCCATGGTCATCGGTCAGCCGTTCGCAAATCGCCAGCAGCTTGATCGTGCACCCGAGCGCGCGCGCCGAGACGAAGTCGGCGGCGCTGACCTTCGTGATGCCCTCGCGGTACACGTCGTCGGCGGTGACCCGGGTGTGGAAGGCGATCGAGGCGAGGATGGCCGCCTTGGCGGCGGCGTCGTATCCCTCGACGTCGGCGGTGGGGTCGGCCTCGGCGTAGCCCAGCGCGCTGGCATCAGCCAGGGCGCTGCTGTAATCGGCGCCCGTGCTGTCCATCTCGGACAGGATGTAGTTGGTGGTGCCGTTGACGATGCCGGCCACCCGCAGCACCGTGTCGCCGGCCAGTGACTGGGTCAGCGGCCGGATCACCGGGATCGCGCCGGCCACCGCCGCCTCGAAATACAGGTCCACGTGCGCGTTCTCGGCGGCCTGGGCCAGCTCGCCTGCGGCGACGGCCATCAGTGCCTTGTTGGCGGTGACGACGGACTTGCCCTGTTCCAGAGCGGCCAGGATCGCCTTGCGCGCTGGTTCCACCGGGCCCATGAGTTCGACGACGATGTCGACGTCGTCGCGCGAGACGAGGGCGTCGACGTCGTCGGTGAGCAGGTCCACCGGAACTCCGCGGTCGTCGGCGACGCGGCGCACCCCGATGCCGCGGACCTCCAATGGCGCGCCGATGCGGGCGGTCAGGTCGGCCGCGCTGCGCTCGATGATGCGCACCACCTCACTGCCGACGTTGCCGTGGCCCAGCACGGCTACTCCGATCGCGTCACTCACCGCGTCACCTCACTTCCAGACTCAACAAGTCATCGACCGTCTCCCGGCGCAGGATCAGGCGGGTCTGCCCGTCGCGCACGGCCACCACGGCCGGTCGGCCGATCAGGTTGTATCGGCTCGACATCGAATAGCAGTATGCGCCGGTGGCCGCCACGCCGAGCAGGTCACCCGGGGTCACGTCGCCGGGCAGCCAGGCGTCGCGCACCACGATGTCGCCGCTTTCACAGTGCTTGCCGACCACCCGGGACAGCGCCGGCGCCGTCTCGGAGTTGCGAGAGAGCAGCCGAACGTCGTATTCGGCGCCGTAGAGCGAGGTGCGGATGTTGTCGCTCATCCCCCCGTCGACGCTGACGTAGCGGCGCTGCCGGTCTGCTGCGATCGCGACGTCCTTGACGGTGCCGACCTCGTAGAGCGTGATGGTGCCCGGGCCGGCGATCGCGCGGCCCGGTTCGACGACGAGCCGGGGTGCGGGCAGACCGACGGCCGCCGATTCGTTCTCGACGATCGCCCCGATCTTGGCCGCGAGGTCCTCCATGGGCGGCGGATCGTCGGACGGCAGGTACGAGATGCCCAGGCCGCCGCCGAGGTCCACGATCGACATCTGCGCGGTCTTGTCGACACCGAACTCGGCGACCACGTCGCGCAGCAGGCCGATCACCCGGTGCGCGGCGAGTTCGAATCCGGCAACGTCGAAAATCTGCGAGCCGATGTGACTGTGCAGCCCCACCAGGCGCAGGTGATCGGCCTCGAACACCCGGCGTACGGCCGCCATCGCGGCGCCGCTGGCCAGCGACAAGCCGAACTTCTGGTCCTCGTGGGCGGTGGAGATGAATTCGTGGGTGTGCGCCTCCACGCCGACGGTGACGCGGATCAGCACGTCCTGCACGACGCCGGCCGCACCGGCGATCGCATCCAGCCGGTCGATCTCGGTCATCGAATCGACCACCACGTGCTCGATGCCGGCGTGCACGGCGGCCGTCAGCTCGGTGACCGACTTGTTGTTGCCATGCAGCGCAATGCGATTGGCGGGGAAACCGGCGTGCAGCGCCACCGCCAACTCACCGCCGCTGGCAACGTCGAGAGACAAGCCCTCCTCGGCGATCCACCGCGCGACCTCAGTGCACAGGAACGCCTTGGCCGCGTAGCGGACGTGGTCGCCGCCGCCGAAGGCCGCCGCGATCTCCCTGCAGCGGGACCGGAAGTCGTCCTCGTCGATGACGAACACCGGGGTGCCGTACTCGGCGGCGATCTCCGTCACCGGCACTCCGCCGATCGTCACGACACCGGCATCGTCGCGAACAGCGTTGCGCGGCCACACTTTCGGTGCCAGCGCGGCGACGTCGGCCGGAGTCTGCGGGCGGGCCGGCGCGCCGGCATGGTGAATTTCTTCAGCGTGTCGGGGCCCGGCCGGGTGGGCGATCACATCCGCTCCGGGGCGCTGACCCCGAGGATGGCCAGACCGTTGGCGATCACCTGCCGGGTGGCCGCACACAGCGCCAACCGCGCGGCGTGCAGGTCGCCGGGCTCCTCGTCACCCTGGGGCAACACCCGGCAGGAGTCGTAGAAGCGGTGGTAGTCGCCGGCGAGGTCCTCGAGGTAGCGGGAGACGCGGTGCGGTTCACGCAGCGATGCGGCGGTGGCGAGCACCCGCGGGAACTCGCCGATGTTGCGGATCAGCGTGCCCTCTTTGTCGTGGGTCAGCAGATCGAGGTGCGCGGTGTCGGGTGCGATGCCCAGTTCGGCGGCGTTGCGGCCCAGCGCGGAGAGCCGCGCGTGCGCGTATTGCACGTAGTAGACGGGGTTTTCGGCCGACGCCGAGGACCACAACTCAAGGTCGATGTCGATCGGGGTGTCGACGGAGCTGCGGATCAACGCGTACCGCGCGGCGTCCACGCCGATCGCCTCGACGAGGTCGTCGAGGGTGATCACGGTGCCGGCCCGCTTGCTCATCCGGACGGGCTGGCCGTCGCGCACCAGGTTGACCATCTGGCCGATCAGCACCTCGACGGTGTCGGGATCATCACCCAGAGCCGCCGCGGCGGCTTTCAGGCGCGCGATATAGCCGTGGTGGTCGGCGCCGAGCATGTAGATGCACAGGTCGAAGCCGCGCTGGCGCTTGTCCAGGAAGTAGGCGAGGTCACCGGCGATGTAGGCCGGGTTGCCGTCGCTCTTGATGACGACGCGGTCCTTGTCGTCCCCGTAGTCGGTGGTGCGCAGCCAGGTGGCGCCGTCCTTCTCGTAGATGGCGCCGGTCTCGCGCAGCTTGGCGATGGCCTGATCCACACGGCCCGAGGTGTGCATCGAGTCTTCGTGGGTGTAGATGTCGAAGTCGGTGCCGAAGTCGTGCAGCGAGGCCTTGATGTGGTCGAACATCAGGTTGACGCCGATGGAGCGGAACGTCTCGCGCATCTGCTCGTCCGGCAGGGCCAGCGCGTCGGGTTCCTTGGCGAGCACCTGGGCGGCGATGTCGCCGATGTAGGAGCCGGCGTAGCCGTCCTCGGGGGTCGGCTCGCCCTTGGCGGCGGCGATCAGCGAGTTGGTGAACCGGTCGATCTGCGCGCCGTGGTCGTTGAAGTAGTACTCGCGTACCACCTCGGCGCCCTGGGTGGTCAGCAGCCGGCCCAGAGCATCGCCGACGGCGGCCCAGCGAGTGCCGCCGATGTGGATGGGGCCGGTGGGGTTGGCCGAGACGAACTCCAGGTTGACCTTGCGGCCGGCGAGCTGCGCGGAGGTCCCGTAGCCGGCTGCGGCGGCGATGACGTCCTTGACCAGCACGTTCTGAGCGGCAGCCTCGATGCGCAGGTTGACGAAGCCGGGTCCGGCGACGTCGGCGGCGGCGATGCCTGGCTGCTCCGTCAGCGCGGTGGCCAGCCAACCGGCCAGCTCACGGGGGTTGGCACCGACCTTCTTGCCCAGTTGCAGGGCCAGGTTGGTGGCGTAATCGCCGTGCTCGGGATTGCGGGGACGTTCCACGGTGACAGTGGCCGGCAGTGCAGAGGAGTCCAGGCCGTGCGCATCGAGCACCGCGGCAGCGGTGCTGCGGAGCAGTTCGGCCAGATCGGCGGGGGTCACGAGGGACCATCCTATGGTCTGGGGCCCTTCTGCCCCGAATCCGTTTCCGCGCGCGGATGCGCTACGCTAGGCCACGCCCGATCGGCGCAGCATCATCACGCGCCCCCGTAGCTCAGGGGATAGAGCGTCTGCCTCCGGAGCAGAAGGCCGCAGGTTCGAATCCTGCCGGGGGCACCATCATTTACGCAGGTCAAACCACTTTCATGAGGTATCCCAGTGGTTGCGTGCTGTTCCCGTGCTATCCGTTTTCTTTAAGCCTCCTGCCGCGCGGCCCTCCCGCGGCCTGGCCCGCCGCGTGGGCATCAGGAAAAACTTGCTTGAGCGGAAACCGCTGTTAGCGAATCCGCTACTACGGAAATCCGTAGTAGCGAAATCTCTGCTCAAAAGATTGAAGGCGGCTCCCCTGCCAGGGAACCGCCTCCGATGACCTTCACCCCCTGCCAGGGGTTTCAAGTTCTAGACACCCAGGAGAGTACTCCCATGCGCGAAAACAGCGCAACAGTTCCCGCAGTACAGCCATCACCGACAACCCCGCCACCACTCCCCCCAGGCGCCGCGTGGGACGGCGAATGGGCACCAGACCCTCCCAACCAGCCGTACCGGATCATTCACGGGCGCACGCGCTCTGTAGGCCGCAGAATTCAGCACTGGGGCGACTACGTCACGGGCACAGTCGAGGTTGAGACCTCGGCGTGCCAGAACTTCGACGGCACTCTCGCCGCGGATGATCCGCCGCAGATTCACGTGAACTCTTATAGCGATACAGGCATCACGCCGGACGAAGCCCGGGGAGTCGCCGCGCTGCTGCTCGAAGCAGCCGCCGAGATTGAGAGCTGGTCGGCCCGATGAGCGCCAAGTCGGCATCTTCTGCTTTCGACGAAATCGTCGCCGTGTGGAGCGAATCGGTCCCTTGTGAATGGGGTGGCTGCAGAACCGGCCCTTGCCGGCGACCCGCCAGATGGGCTTTCAACACGCACGGTTGCGACAACGGGACACTCTGCAGCCACCACTTCAACCGCTACGTCCATGAATGCGAGCACATAGTTCAGAACTGTCCCGGTCCCTACTGCGAGGTCTGCGGCCGGGGCGTTTCGGTGGTGCTGGGCGAATTCATGACTGCGCGGCGGCTATGAACGAACGAGAACTGGACAGCGTGTTAGAGACCACACGGAAAACCGTCGGAGCAGAGGTGCGCCGCATGATGCAGGAGCTTTATGTCGCCGACTTCACAATGCCGGAGCTAATGGGGCTGTTGGCCCTCGTCAAGCCGGCATGGGAGCGTGCCCAGAAGCCGGCACCGGTCTACAAGCTCGAGCTGGTTGGAAAGGGCTAGCTCACTTCCCAGCGTGTGCCCCGGCCGTCGATACGGTGCCGGGGCACACTGCTGTCCAGGAGGTTCTGATGACGACTTGGCTCAACGCAAAACGTGCTGCCGAATACGCCACGGTTTCGGAGTGGACGATCCGGCAGGCCGTGAAGCGAGGTGATCTGTGCTCGTACGCGGTTGGAGAGACGGGCCGGCATTACCGGTTCACGGAGGAAGAGATCGATAAATGGATGATGTCGCGGGCCTACGAGCCGCCGAGCTATTAGTCGCGCGCCGGGTCGTATGGTGCATGTCATGGCGGTGCAGTGGGCCACGAAGCAAGAGGCCGCCCAGCACGTGCGAGTCTCACCTGATCTGATTGCAGACGCTGTCCGCTCGGGCGAGTTGCCCGCCTACCCGATAGGCAAAGGACGTGACTATCGCCTCGATCTTGCGGAAGTCGACGAATGGATGAAGCGCCGGAGCTACGTGCCGCCGATCTAGATGCGCCGCCAGCACCCAACCCCGAGCCGATTAAGACGTACAGCCTCGACGAGGTTGCGGCCATGGTCCTGCCGCCCGACCTGAATAAGCCGGCTCTCTGGCTGCAGAGGCGGCTTCGCGCCGGCACGATATCTGGCTACAAGGTGGGGCACACGTGGCGGATGACACATGACGACGTACTCGACTTCATTGAGCGGCACAGGAACGCACCTCAGCCGCACACTCCCCAACCAGTTCCCGAACCGCCTGAGAAACCCTACGGCGGCCTAACGCGGCGTTCTTGGCTGCACCAGCAACGGGCCCACAGACCTGTGGCCCCCGCTCGATTCCACGGCACCGCGTCACGCAGAAGAAGAACCGAACCTGTCGACGAGTCGTGGACATGGGTTCGGCCCGCACCAGCCGACCAGATCGCGTCAATGCCGGCATTGACCGACACACAGCGGACCCTGCTTGACCATGTGCGCGCGAAAGGCGAAGTCAAGTACAGCGGACGCGCGGCCCGTAAGACGGTTGAGGCACTGGCAAGACGCGGGCTCGTGACCTATGACGCCGAGTCCGTGTGCGATGAGGGGCAGTCCAACTACTACGTACTTTTCACCGTTCGAAAAGCGTAGTTTGCTGGGGTCGATAAAGAGTGTCACAGAAAGCCCTGGTGGACTCGTCATCCGAGTAGGCTCGGCCCTTTTAATAGGCGAGTGCCACCGAGCCTACTCGGATGACGAACACAATTCTGACGACGAGACCTTTGCCTTGGTCAACTCAGACGGAAGGCTGCTCGCCAGGATCGTGGTCGTGCGGGCCTATCGAGATGATCTGGATTGAACCGTCGTCGCAGCGTACCCAGTACATTCGCCACGCTTGAGAGGTCTTGTTCTCGACGTATGAGTTCCAGATAGTGACCCCGCCTGGCCCCTTCAGATATTTCATCTGGTGTGTGCAGAAAGATGGGTGCGACGGACCAACCTCACGCATCATCCGAATTGCGCGAGCCGCTTTCCTGAACTTTTCCCTTAGCTTGCCCGAGTCTTTCGCAGCCCTTAGCCAGGCATCGACCGATGGGCTGAGCCAGACGGTCTCGGCGTCGCTCACTCCTCGTCGAGGAGCCAGTCGCTAGAAGCCCGCTCCCCCGCGGCGAACTCGCGCAGGCCGACGCGGGTGTCTTTGTAGAGTTGCTTGCTCTCCAAGATGGCTCGTTCGGACTCGTGGAGACGGTCGAGCGGGACCAGACGGATTTCGCCGTCAGCTTCTTCGATGCGAACGAACTTCTGGTGCGGACCGGCGGCGCGTAAGTGCAGCTCAGACCGGGCGTCTGCCTCGACGATGTCGGAAGGCGCCTCGTAACTGATGGCCAATGTCATCTCGACACCTCTCTCCCCCACGTCCCCAGTGCCGCCAACTCTGGCGAACTTTACATCTTTGAACGAGTTCTATGCCGACCACTATGCCCTGTTTTTCGACGAACGTAACTTCTTCGTTAGCGAAAACGCAGGTCGAAGTAATTTTTGCAGATTGGTTCGGGTCTGCGATTTTTGCCACTTTGTCAGCCGACTGGCGGTTTTTCCTACCCTGCGGTGTAGGTGTCAACACCTACTTACTTGCAGCATGCGCAGAAGCGTTGATAGCGCAACGGCCATCGTGTCAGTGCCCGCCGCTACCGTCACCGCCCATGAGCGATGCAGGGCCGTGGGCCGTCACAGCAGCCAATAAATTCCGTGAGGTCGCCAGGTCGACTGAGAACCCCACGACCAAGTTGCTCGCCGAGGGGCTAATCGCGCTGGCAGAGGCTGTAAGAGATGTCGCGCCTGAAAAGTAGGATGGACGGTCTAACCAAAGAGGGACTGCTTCTCCACCTCGCGGGTCGAGAATTCACGCGCACCTTCGTCAATCCAGTCTGGGCTCTTCGTCAGCATGTCCACCACCATGCCAATGGTTTGACCGGGGGCCGACTTAAGCACTTCAGACGCCCCGGTGAACTTCCCGCGCCCTGCATGCCGCACGAACATAATCCGCTGCTGGTCGGGGAAATAGCACGCAATCTCGCCACCCTCAGGAAAGTGCTCGGTGGCCTGTCGCTGCACGTCCTCCATCGCGTCCGACTCAACACACACGAAGACATTCCTCAACCGCGGAAACCGCGCGCGAAAGCTCGGATCACGCTGAAGCTGCGCGAAGGCGAACGTCGCGAGGGTGTGCGGGTCCTTCTTAGCCATCAACCCACCTCCTCAACCGTTCGGGCCACTCACAGCTCAACAGGTGGAGCTGCATGTCATACGCGTCATTCACTCTAACCTCGTCACCTGCACATATCGACATAAGAGTCTCACGCTCCCCTTGGTCATCATCGGGATCATCACCCTGCCTGAATCGGTGAACGTGAACTTCTGAGTGACAGATGTCTATGCGCTCCACCCGCCGTCGTTCAGTTTGGAGCAATGATCAGAACCTGTGGATGAGCCTCGGCGAGGCGGCGTAGGAAAGGGCGCACCTTCCCGAGGATGATCTGAATGTCGAAGGTCTGATCAAGAGCCGGCGTTGGCGCGCTGGTTCGGGAAG
>JBFMGT010000045.1:0-11446 GCA_040752555.1 Actinomycetota bacterium
AGGAGGTCCAGGAGGTGTACCGCGCTCAGGGTGTGTCGATCCACGACAAGCACATCGAGGTCATCGTCCGGCAGATGCTGCGTCGCGTCACGATCATCGATTCGGGTGCGACGGAGTTCCTGCCCGGCTCGCTGACCGAGCGTGGCGAGTTCGAGACCGAGAACCGTCGGGTGGTCGCCGAGGGCGGCGAGCCCGCGGCGGGTCGTCCGGTGCTGATGGGTATCACGAAGGCATCGCTGGCCACGGATTCGTGGCTGTCGGCGGCGTCGTTCCAGGAGACCACGCGCGTGCTGACCGATGCGGCGATCAACTGCCGCAGCGACAAGCTGCAGGGTCTGAAGGAGAACGTGATCATCGGCAAGCTGATCCCGGCCGGCACCGGCATCAACCGGTACCGCAACATCCAGGTTCAGCCGACCGAAGAGGCCCGCGCTGCGGCGTACACGATCCCGTCCTACGAGGATCAGTACTACAGCCCGGACTTCGGCCAGGCCACCGGCGCTGCGGTGCCGCTGGACGATTACGGCTACAGCGACTATCGGTAGATAGTCGTACGGAAGAGCCCCCACTCTCGACAGAGGTGGGGGTTCTTTCTATTTCTGGAATTCCTCGACGGCGCGCAGCTTGTTGGTGACGTCGAGCGCGGCGATCTTGTAGGCCTCGGAGAACGTCGGATAGTTCAGCACCGCGTCGACGAGATAGTCGACCGTGCCGCCGCACCCCATCACGGCCTGCCCGATGTGTATCAGCTCGGTGGCATTGCTGCCGAAGATGTGCACTCCCAACAGCTTTCGGTCCTCGGTGGAGACCAGCAGCTTGAGCATGCCGTGCGAATCGCCGGCGATCTGCCCGCGGGCCAGTTCGCGATAGCGGGCCACCCCGAACTCGTAGGGCACGGCCTTCTCGGTCAGTTCGGCTTCGGTGGCGCCGACGAACGACACCTCCGGGATCGTGTAGATCCCGATCGGCTGCAGGGCGGTCATGTCGTTGGCCGGCTCGTCGAACGCGTGGTAGGCGGCGAGGCGGCCCTGATCCATCGACGTCGCGGCCAGTGCGGGGAAGCCGATGACGTCGCCGACGGCGAAGATGTGGTCGACGGACGTACGGAAGTCGTCGCCGACCTGCAGCCGGCCCCGCTTGTCCGCCTCCAGCCCCGCGGCCTTCAGGTCCAAGCCCTCGGTCAGCCCCTGCCGACCGGCCGAATACATCACGGTGTCGGCGGCGATCCGCTTGCCGGAGGCCAGCGTCGTCAACGTCGTCTCCTCACCGATCTCGACGCTGGTGACCTCCTCGCCGAACCGGAACGTCACTGCGAGGTCGCGCAGATGGAACGTCAGCGCCTCCACGATCTCGGAGTCCACGAAGTCGAGCATCGACGGGCGCTTCTCCACGACGGTCACCTTGGTGCCCAGTGCGGCGAAGATTGAGGCGTACTCGATGCCGATGACACCCGCACCGACCACCACCATCGACAGCGGCACCTTCTTCAACCCGAGGATGCCGTCGGAATCCAGGACGTGCTCGTCGTCGAACTCGATGTCCTCGGGCCGGGCCGGCTTGGTGCCGGTGGCGATCATGATGTTCTCCGCGCTGACGGTGATGTGCTCGCTGTCGTTGTCGTTCTCCACCACGACGGTGTGTGGGTCGACGAAGCGGCCGTGCCCGGTGAACAGATCGATCCGGTTGCGGATCAGCTGCGAGCGGACCACGTCGATCTCCCGGGTGATCACGTGCGAGGTCCGCAGGTGTAGATCCTCGGTGGTGATGTGGTCTTTCACCCGGTAGCTGGTGCCGTACAGCTCACGCTGGTTCATCCCGGTCAGATAGATGACGGCTTCGCGCAGAGTCTTGGACGGGATGGTGCCGGTGTTGACGCAGACTCCGCCCAGCATCCAGCCCCGTTCGATCACCGCGACGGACTTGCCGAGTTTCGATGCGGCCACGGCCGCCTTCTGCCCGCCGGGGCCCGAGCCGATGACCACCAGGTCGTATTCCGTCTGCGACGCCATGCCCTAACCTTTCCCCATTTCGGCCCGTCGCACCCCCCGGCTCCTCAACGCGGCTCGTGCCTCACCGCTTGATCGTCGCCCGCCGGGTCTTCGGGGCGGGCTCCTCAACGCGGCTCGTGCCTCACCGCTTGATCGTCGCCCGCCGGGTCTTCGGGGCGGGCTCCTCAACGCGGCTCGTGCCTCACCGCTTGATCGTCGCCCGCCTAGACTCGTCGTCGTGCTGATCGGATCCCACGTCCACGGTGACGACCCTCTGGCTGCAGCCGCCGCTGACGGCGCCGACGTCGTCCAGTTCTTCCTCGGCAATCCGCAGAGCTGGAAGAAGCCCAAGCCGCGCGAGGACGCCGAGGTGCTGCGGTCCGCGAGCACGCCGATCTACGTGCATGCGCCCTACCTGATCAACGTCGCGTCAGCGAACAACCGGGTGCGCATCCCGTCGCGGAAGATCCTGCAGGACACCTGCGATGCGGCCGCCGAGGTCGGCGCCACCGCGGTGATCGTGCACGGCGGCCACGCCGACGACAACGACATGGAGGCCGGCTTCGAACGTTGGGCCAAGGCGCTCGACTACCTCGAGACCGAGGTGCCGGTCTACCTGGAGAACACCGCGGGCGGCGACCACGCGATGGCCCGTCACTTCGACACCATCGCCCGGCTCTGGGACCACATCGGGGACAAGGGCATCGGCTTCTGCCTCGATACCTGCCACGCCTGGGCGGCCGGCGAGGCACTGGTCGACGCGGTCGAGCGCATCAAGTCCATCACCGGCCGCATCGACCTGGTGCACTGCAACGACTCGCGTGATGCCGCGGGTTCGGGTGCCGACCGGCACGCCAACTTCGGCACCGGCCAGATCGACCCGCAGCTGCTGGTCGCCGTCGTGTCGGCCGCCGGCGCGCCGGTGATCTGCGAGACCGCCGATGAGGGCCGCAAGGACGACATCGCGTTCCTGCGGGAAAACCTGGGCTGACGGTCACAACTTCGTAGCTGAACCGATGTTGAACGGCAGCTGGCCGAGAGGTTAATTAGTCTTACGCCGGGAATCCCCACCCTTCCCGTGTCGAAAGGCTCTTGTGTCCGCAATCGAACAGTCGTCGATTGCGCCCGCGCCTGCGCCTACGCCGACCCGTCCGCCTCGACGCCGGATCGACCGGCTGCGGGTGCTGAGGTGGATCGCCGTCGCCATCTGGGCGGCGATCGTTGCCTACCGGACGGTGACCGACGGTCTGGCCTTCAACCGCGAACTGCTGCTGCTCTACATCTGCACCGGACTGCTGGCCGCCAGCATCGGCCAGGGCCGACGCATGATCGCGGTGATCCGGGACTGGCTGCCGTTCGCGCTGGTGCTGATCGCCTACGACCTCAGCAGGGGAGCGGCCACGCTGGTCGGGCGGCCCACGCTGTGGCATTGGCAGGCCGATGCCGACCGCGCGATGTTCGGTGGCGCGATGCCGACGGTGTGGCTGCAGGAGCGCCTCAAGATGCCGACGCCGCCCTGGTGGGAGGTGGTGATCAGCGCGGTCTACATGTCGTTTTTCATCCTGCCGTACGTGATCGCGGCGGTGCTGTGGCTGCGCGACCGGCAGGAGTGGAAGGCCTTCGTGCGGCTTTTCGTCGGCTTGAACCTGATCGCGCTGCTGATCTACGCGCTGCTGCCGGCAGCGCCGCCGTGGGCCGCGGCCCGCTGCACGCCCGGTGATGTGGCCGGTGGGCCGTCCGGCCCGCGCTGCATGTTCCGGCCGGCCCGCGGGGTGCCCGACGGCGGGCTGCTCGGGTCGATGCAGTTCACCCAGGACGGCGCCAACGGCTGGGTCGAGAGGATCGTCGGGCGGGGCTGGGGAAAGCTCAACCTGCACTCCGCGACCGCGCTGCTCGACCAGGGCCAGGCCAGCGTGAACCTGGTGGCCGCGATCCCGTCGCTGCACGCCGGCATGTCGGCGGCGTTGGCCGCGTTCCTGTGGACCCGGGTGCAGCGGCGGTGGCGGCCACTGCTGGTGGCGTATCCGCTGCTCATGGCGTTCACGTTGGTTTACAGCGCCGAGCACTATGTGGTGGACCTGCTGCTCGGGTGGGCGCTGGCCGCGGTGGTGATGACGGCGCTGCACCGCTACGACGCACGCCGCCGCACCGCTATTACAGATCTTGTGTGACCGTCGCAAAGATGTAACAGTGTGGGCATGGACACGCATGTCGTCACCAATCAGGTCCCGCCCCTGGAGAACTTCAACCCGGCAGCCTCGCCCGTCCTGGCGGAGGCGCTGATCCGCGAGGGCGGCCAGTGGGGTGTCGACGAGGTCCACGAACTGGGCGCGCTCGGCGGCTCCGCGACCGCCCAGCGCTGGGGTGAGCTCGCCGATCGCAACCGACCGGTGCTGCACACCCACGACCGGGTCGGCCATCGCGTCGACGAGATCGAGTTCGACCCCGCCTACCACCAGCTGATGACCGTCGCCATCGGCCACGGTCTGCATGCGGCGCCGTGGGCCGACGACCGTGCCGGTGCCCATGTCGTGCGCGCCGCCAAGATGTCGGTGTGGACGCCCGAGCCCGGACATGTCTGCCCGATCTCGATGACCTACGCCGTCGTGCCCGCACTGCGGCACAACCCTGAGCTGGCCGCGGTCTACGAACCCCTGCTCACCAGCCGTAGCTACGACCCCGAACTGAAGTTGGCCACCACCAAGGCCGGCATCACCGCCGGCATGTCGATGACGGAGAAGCAGGGCGGCTCCGACGTCCGCGCCGGCACCACTCAAGCCACCCCGAACGGGGACGGCACGTACTCCCTGCGGGGGCACAAGTGGTTCACCTCCGCGCCGATGTGCGACATCTTCCTGGTGCTGGCGCAGGCGCCCGGTGGCTTGAGCTGCTTCCTGCTGCCCCGCGTCCTGCCCGACGGCAGCCGCAACCGGATGTTCCTGCAGCGCCTGAAGGACAAGCTCGGCAACCACGCCAATGCCTCCAGTGAGGTCGAGTACGACGGCGCGACGGCGTGGCTGGTCGGCGAGGAGGGTCGCGGCGTGCCGACCATCATCGAGATGGTCAACCTCACCCGGTTGGACTGCACGCTGGGCAGCGCGACGAGCATGCGCACCGGCCTGATGCGGGCCATCCACCACGCTCAGCACCGCAAGGCGTTCGGCGCCTACCTGATCGATCAGCCACTGATGCGCAACGTGCTCGCCGATCTCGCGGTCGAAGCCGAGGCCGCCACGATGCTGGCGATGCGGATGGCCGGTGCCACCGATCACGCGGTCCGCGGCGACGAACGCGAAACCCTGCTGCGCAGAATCGGATTGGCTGCGGCCAAGTACTGGGTGTGCAAGCGTGCGACACCGCACGCCGGCGAGGCGATGGAATGCCTGGGTGGCAACGGTTACGTCGAGGACTCGGGCATGCCGCGGCTCTACCGGGAGGCCCCGCTGATGGGTATCTGGGAGGGCTCGGGCAACGTCAGCGCACTGGACACGTTGCGCGCCATGGCAACTCGCCCCGAATGCATCGACGTGCTGTTCGACGAACTTGCCGCGACCGACGGACACGATCCGCGGTTGGACGCGCACGTCACGGCGTTGCGGCCGCAGCTGGAGGATTTCGAGACGATCCAGTACCGCGCGCGGCAGGTCGCCGAGAACATCGCACTCGCCCTGCAGGGCGCCCTGCTGGTCCGCCACGGCCACCCCGCCGTCGCCGAGGCGTTCCTGACCACGCGGATGGGCGGGCAGTGGGGTGGGGCGTTCGGCACGCTGCCCACCGGACTCGATCTGGCGCCGATCCTCGAGAGGGCCATGGTGAAGGCATGACGCATGCCATCAGGCCGGTCGACTTCGACGACTTGAAGACCATGACCTATGAGGTCACCGACCGCGTCGCCCGGATCACGTTCAACCGGCCCGAGAAGGGCAACGCGATCGTGGCCGACACCCCGCTGGAGCTGTCGGCGCTGGTCGAACGCGCCGATCTCGATCCGGACGTGCACGTCATCCTGGTCTCGGGCCGCGGGGAGGGGTTCTGCGCCGGGTTCGACCTGTCGGCCTATGCCGAGGGGTCGTCGTCGGCCGGTGGTGGCAGCCCCTATCGGGACACCGTGCTCTCGGGTAAGACCCAGGCGATCAACCACCTGCCCGATCAGCCGTGGGACCCGATGATCGACTACCAGATGATGAGCCGATTCGTGCGCGGCTTCGCCAGCCTGATGCACGCCGACAAGCCGACCGTGGTGAAGATCCACGGCTACTGCGTGGCCGGCGGGACCGACATCGCCCTGCACGCCGACCAGGTGATCGCGGCTGCCGACGCGAAGATCGGGTATCCGCCCACCCGGGTCTGGGGGGTGCCCGCCGCGGGCCTGTGGGCGCATCGACTCGGCGACCAGCGTGCGAAAAGGCTTCTGCTGACCGGTGATTGCATCACCGGGGCGCAGGCCGCCGAATGGGGTCTGGCGGTCGAGGCGCCGGCCCCCGAGGACCTCGACGAGCGCACCGAACGCCTCGTCGAACGCATCGCGGCGATGCCGGTCAACCAGCTCATCATGGTCAAGCTCGCGATGAACAGCGCCCTCTACAGTCAGGGTGTGGCCAACAGTGCGATGATCTCCACGGTGTTCGACGGGGTCGCGCGGCACACGCCGGAGGGGCACGCGTTCGTCGCGCAGGCTCGCGAGCACGGTTTCCGCGAGGCGGTGCGGCGGCGCGACGAGCCGTTCGGCGACTACGGGCGCGCCACCTCGGGGGTGTGAATGCCGCAGCCGGTCCGGCGGATGACGGCGCGCTCGGTGGTGCTGAGCGTGCTGTTGGGTGCGCACCCGGCCTGGGCGACGGCCAGTGAACTGCTCCGCCTCACAGCCGATTTCGATCTCAGGGAACCCACGGTGCGGGTGGCGCTGACCAGGATGGTCAGTGCAGGCGATCTGGTGCGCTCCGACGACGGCTACCGCCTGTCCGACCGGCTGCTGGACCGCCAGCGCAGGCAGGACGACGCCATCGACCCGCGCACCCGACGCTGGGACGGTTCCTGGACCGCGGTGGTGGTGACCAGCGTCGGTAACGACGCACGCACCCGGTCGGGGCTGAGAATCTCGTTGCACGACAACAGGTTCGGTGAGCTGCGCGAGGGATTGTGGTTGCGGCCGGCCAATCTGGAGGTCGCGTTGCCCGACGAGGTGAGACAGCACACCCGGCTGATGCGGGTGCACGACGACGATCCGGCCGGTCTGGCCGCCGCGCTGTGGGACCTGCCCGGCTGGTCCGCTGCCGGCGACGCCCTGCTCGCCGACATGGCCGATGCCCCGGACGTGCCCGGCCGGTTCACTGTGGCGGCGAACATCGTGCGGCATCTGCGCACCGACCCTGTGCTGCCTGCCGAACTGTTGCCCGCGGGCTGGCCCGGTGCGGCGCTGCGGGCGGCCTATCAGGACTTCGCCGCGGAACTGGCGGCCAGGCGTGACAACGAGATCGTGGAGGCAACATGAGCGAGCATGGCGTGCGGGTCGAGAAGAACGGTCCGGTCACCACGGTGATCATGAACCGGCCGCACGCCCGTAACGCGGTCAACGGCCCGGCGGCCGCGGAACTGCACGCCGCTTTCGAGGAGTTCGACAGGGACGAGGCGGCCTCGGTGGCCGTGCTCTGGGGCGACAACGGGACGTTCTGCGCCGGCGCTGACCTCAAGGCGCTCGGCACGCCCGAGGGCAACGCGGTGCACCGCAGCGGCCCGGGGCCGATGGGTCCGAGCCGCATGGTGCTGTCCAAGCCGGTGATCGCCGCGGTCAGTGGCTATGCGGTGGCCGGCGGACTCGAGCTGGCGCTGTGGTGCGACCTGCGGGTCGTCGAGCAGGACGCGGTGATGGGCGTGTTCTGCCGGCGCTGGGGCGTGCCGCTGATCGACGGCGGCACGGTGCGCCTGCCCCGGCTGATCGGCCAGAGCCGCGCGATGGACCTGATCCTGACCGGACGCGCGGTCGACGCCGACGAGGCGCTGGCCATCGGACTGGCCAACCGCGTGGTGCCGACGGGTCAGGCCCGCGCGGCGGCTGAGGAACTCGCCGCACAGCTGGCCCGCCTCCCGCAGCAGTGCCTGCGCAGCGACAGGCTCTCCGCGTTGCATCAGTGGGGGCACTCGGAGGCCGACGCCATGGACTTCGAGTTCGGCAGCATGTCGCGCGTCGCCGCCGAATCCCTGGACGGCGCAGCCCGTTTCGCCGCGGGCGCAGGCCGCCACGGTGCTGGCGCCTAGGGCCGGCTTCAGCCCTTGTTGACCGTGTTGTTGTTGCCGGTGTCGTTGACCTTCGGATCGCCGTCGCGGTAGGTGACCGTGTTGTTGAGTCCCACGACCGTCAATTCGCTGTCCACGCGCTCGAACGTGATCTTGTTGTCGGCTCCGCCGATGTTGACGTTCGCGCACGTGCCGGTGACCGTCAGGGTGTTGTTCGACCCTCCGACGTTCAGGGACTTGCCATCGGCGCAGTCCAGGTCGGCCGTCGTCCCGAACGAGCCGTAGTTGATCGTGTTGCCGATCTCCACCTGCGCGCCGGACGACCCCGCCGTCGCCGTCGGCTGATCGGTGTCAGAGCTGGTGGAGCCGCACGCCGAGAGACCGAACGCCAGTCCGCACAGTGCCGCGGCGCCGGTGAGTCGTAGGTGAGTCACGACTAGGCGGGTACCCGGTCCACGCGATTTGTCATCCCCAGTTCGCGACCGCGGTCCCACACGATCGGCGAACCGTTCTTGTAGAACACCGCCTGGTCGTACCCGTACACCGTGATGTCGTTGATGACGTTGTCGGCGACGACCACATTGCTCGACCCCTGCACCGTCACCGCCCAGCAGGTTCCGAGCGCGTTGATTTGATTGCCGGTGCCCATCACGATCAGCGTCGCGTTGTTGCAGTCGATGGTGCGTGCCACGCCCTGCCCGGTGATGTGGGTGTCGCCGTTCTCGGCCTGCGCGGTCGGGGCCGCCAACACCGCGGCGGACACCGTCAACACGCACGCGGCCAGCACTCGTCCCGTAGTGGTCACACCGGCAGCCTACGGCGTCGAGTGAGTCGCCACAGCCAGTTGCGCTGGGTACCGTGAGCTGCGATGCGCCAGCCTGTGATGAATGCCCTCGCCGTTGCTGTCGCCGGTGTCCTCGCGACGGCGACAGCGGGTGGCTGCGCGCACACGGTAGAGGGCGCCGCCCAACGCGAAGACGGGTCCGTCCCGGACCCGGACCGCAGCTACGGCTACGTCGACGACCGCTGCGGGCTGCTCGACGACAGCACCGTGCAGGCGACGCTGAGCGCGACCGACGTGATCCGGCCCTACAGCGGCGCGGTCTGCCAGTACATCCTGTCCCGGCCGGGCGCGGTGACGGTGGACGTGACGTTCTCTTGGTTCGACACCGGCTCCCTCGCGCGCGAACGCGAGGTCGCCGCGCAGCGCGGCGCTGCCGTCAAGGACACCGTGGTGGAGCGGCACCAGGCCTTCTCCGCGCGCCGCGACGTCACCGGAGCGGCCTGCTCGGCGACCGCCGCGGCGGGCACCGGCGTGCTGAGCTGGTGGGTGCAGTACCGCGGCCAGAAGTCCGGCGACCCCTGCGTCGACGCGGTGAAGCTGCTGACGGCGACGCTGCGCTCGGACATGTGAGGTGAACACCGTGCGCACGATCGCCCGCCTGGGCCTGGCCCTGGGCGTCTCCATGACGCTGGTCGCCTGCGGGGGTGCGGACGACCCCGCGCAGCCGTCCGCGGACTCCGGCGGCGGCGGTGCTGCGGGCGCCGGTTTCCGCAGTGCCGACTGCAACGGCATCACCGATGCCGACGTGGCGTCGGCGGCGGGTTCCAACCTGTTCACCCGCGCCGCCGTCAGCGACGCCGGCTGCTTCTGGCAGGAGAACACGATGATCGGCGACGTCGGTGCCGGCATGGGCATCTCGACCTGGTGGTACCGGGGCAGCGACATGGACACCGAACGCGAGCTCGAGCAGCAGGCCGGCCGCACACTGACCGAGCTGTCCCTCGACGGCAACAAGGGCTTCAAGGCCTACGACGATTCGGCATGCAGCATCTACGTGGCCAAGGGGGGCGACGTGATCACCTGGTCGATCCAGACGTTGAACTCCGAGACGCTGCCGGACCTGTGCACGATCGTCGGACAGCTCGCCCAGCTCAGCCAGGAGCGGGTGAACTAGAGTCTCTCGTCGACCCGGGTGCACGGGCCGTGAAGGGGGAACGACGAGATGGCTACTCGGCCGCCGCGTACGGCGAAGCTGAGCCGTGAAGCCATCGTCAACGCCGCGCTGACATTCCTGGACCGCGAGGGCTGGGACGCGCTGACCATCAACGCACTGGCCAACCAGCTCGGCACCAAGGGCCCGTCGCTGTACAACCACGTGCACAGCCTCGACGACCTGCGCCGGTCGGTGCGGATGCGGGTGGTCGGCGACATCATCGAGATGCTCAACACGGTCGGTCAGGGGCGCACCCCCGACGACGCGGTGATGGTGATGGCCGGCGCCTATCGCAGCTATGCCCACCATCACCCGGGCCGGTATTCCGCCTTCACCCGGATGCCGCTCGGCGGGGACGACCCGGAGTTCACCGAGGCCACTCACGCGGCCGCCGCCCCGGTGATCTCGGTGCTGTCCACCTACGGGCTGACCGAAGAGTCGGCGTTCTACGCCGCACTGGAGTTCTGGTCGGCGATGCACGGCTTCGTGCTGCTGGAGATGACCGGGGTGATGAGCGGCATCGACACCGACGCGGTGTTCAGCGATATGGTCATGCGACTGGCCGCCGGCATGCAGCATCGGTGACGCACCGGCACAGCTGCGCAGGTCAGCGGGTTTTGTCGAGGTCGCGGGCCCTGGTATCGTGGACCGTCGTGCCTGGCAGACTAGGCGCTTGAGGCTTGATCGAGTCTCGAGCACGCCTGCACGCTGGGCAACTTTGCATGTCTAGCGCCGCGGTGCCTTGGAAAGTACTCCGAGATCACGCGGTGGCCGCATGCGACACGCCCGGATGCGGGGTAGCCCGCAACACGAAACTTGTAGAAGACGAAAGCATCACAGGAAGCCGGTACATGCCAACCATCAACCAGCTGGTCCGTAAGGGTCGCCGCGACAAGATCGCCAAGGTGAAGACCGCGGCACTGAAGGGCAGCCCGCAGCGTCGCGGCGTGTGCACCCGCGTGTACACCACGACCCCGAAGAAGCCGAACTCGGCGCTTCGCAAGGTCGCGCGCGTGCGTTTGACCAGCGCGGTCGAGGTCACCGCCTACATCCCCGGCGAGGGCCACAACCTGCAGGAGCACTCGATGGTGCTGGTGCGTGGTGGTCGTGTGAAGGACCTCCCCGGTGTGCGTTACAAGATCATCCGTGGGTCGCTGGACACCCAGGGCGTGAAGAACCGCAAGCAGGCCCGCAGCCGCTACGGCGCGAAGAAGGAGAAGAGCTGAT
>JBFMGT010000046.1:0-9191 GCA_040752555.1 Actinomycetota bacterium
ACTGCGAGCAGCCCTCGAACGCGAGGTTGCCGAACATGTCGTACCCGTCGTGCACAATGATCAGGTGAGCGCAGCCTGATGCTCACCGGACCGCCACCGAAGTTCCACGGAACTCGGGACATCCTCCACGGCGTGTCTTACCGGCGTTTATCAGATACGTGCGGAACGGTAGAGGCATGGCTCAACCACATAAGGGCGACCGGGCACAGATCATGTGCCGCCCGGTCTTGCCTGTCTATGAGGAGATTCGCGCCCGCGCGGCTGCGCGTGGCATGTCGATGTCGCAGTACGCGGCCGATGTCCTAGCTCAGCATGTGGGCCGGGCGGACCTCGTGCGCGAGCTGGACGACCGAGAGGGATTGCCGTTGGCGATGTGAGCACCACGGCTCGGTGTACGCGTCCGGGCAGATGGACAAATCCATAGCGGTGCGGATCACTCCTTGACATGACGAAGGCCCCCGAAGGGGCCTCGTCTTGCCGGGATTCGATCTGAGTTGGCGCTCAGGTCTGGGTCCGCACCCGTTACCCCCGAAGGGGCGATGTCTTGACCGACTCGTCTCACGGTAGCGCACTGTCTCTAACAGGTACAGGTGGCGCGCGAAACCGTGACCGAAATCGTGATCTTTTACCCGCCGTTGTGCCGCGGGCGCATGCCGGGCAGCCGTGGTGTGGCTGGATCTGGTTGGCCGTGTCGCTGTGCTGGGCACACTTGTCGGCGCCGCACCGTCGGCATAGGTCGTTGTTGGCGGCGGTGTGCCGATGACTGTTCACAACGTGTCCCCGGTCGCGCCGGCAGTGGTGTGGAAGGCGTTGGCTCGGCGGCTGTCGCAGCCGGGCCGCGATCGGGTCAAGGTGTTCGACCCGGACACCAAGGAGTACCGCAAGACCCGGCGCATCACCGACACGCTGCCCACGCTGATGGCCGCGGTGTACCTGTACACCCACCGCCGCACCACGCTGCTGGCCCTGGACTTCGACAGCAAGCCCCACGGACAGGCTCAGGTCGACGCCGACTTCGCGCGCGCACTGGGCTGGCTGACCTCCTGCGGGGCCCGTGTCGTCACGGACCGCTCCACCAACGGCGGCCGCCACATCCTGGTCCCGCTGGCCATCAACACCACCGCCAGCTTCGACGAAATCCAAGCGCTGATGCGCCAGCTCAAGGCCCGGCTGCCCAGCTTTGACCCCAAACCCATGCAGAACCCTAAAGAGGGCTGCATCAGTGTGCCGGGCACCCCGTGCGCCGGCGGTGGCCACCGGATTCTCGACGGTGCACTCACCGACGCCATGGCAGCGCTCACCGAGCGCAGCGCCCCCACGCTGCTGCCCGAGCTCTACGCACTGCTGGGCACCCTGCCCAGCCCGCCGCAGGCAGTCACAACAGCAGCTGCTGCTGGCCACCCGTCGCCGGGTGTCACGAGAACTCATGCCGGCGAGGACGAGCGGCTGGCCGAGCACGCCTGCTGGAGCAAGCCGTTGCCGGCCGATGTCGCCGAGTTCGCCGCGATCGGCGACGCAGCCCTGGCCCGTGACCACAACCGGTGGGACAGCCCCTCAGAAGCGCGCATGTCGATGGTCCTCAACGCCGTGCTGCGCGGCTCCAGCCTGGCCGATATCCGCGCCCAGGCCGAACCCGGCCGCCCGTGGAGCGGCCTAGGCGACTCGTACCGCACCAAGCACGGCATCCGCGCTGACGCCCAACTCGCCCGCGATGTCCGCCGCGCCCTGGACTACACCGCGACACTCGCCGTAAAAGCGAATCAGCCCGCACACAGGCTAAAGCACTCACGGGGGGGGCACCCCAGTACTGGCCCCCATGGACGCTGGCTGGCCTACGCCCTGGCTTGGGCAGACCGCGAGTTCGCCGGCAGCCCTTTTCGATGGACGGTGCGCGATGTACTCCAGGCGCTGGCGATCAAGGCCGTGCTTGCCGGTGAACTGAGATCCGGTACTCCAATCGTCGGGGTCGGAGGTCGTGGGTTATCGCTGTCGGCAGGGTTGATGCCGGCCACCACGACTTTCGAGGTGCTGCGACGAATACGGGACATGGTGGGTTCCCCGATCTTGTTGGTGAGGCGCCGTATCGGGCGGGACGCCGACTTCTACGCCCTGACCACCGAGACTCCGGACTTGATCACGCCGGTCCCGGTGGAAAGGGTGAGTGTGTCGGATGTGCACCCGGCGTGGAGCATCCTCGGCCGCCACCACCGCGCGGTGTACGAACTCATAACCCAGACGGGGATGACTCGGACGGCCGACGTGTATGCCGCAGCGCGTATCAGCGCACGCACCGGGCAGCTGTCGATCGCTGCGCTCGCGGCCGCCGGGTTGATCGCCAGGGAAGGCCGCACCGTGGTGCCGGGCCCGACAACGTTGGATGACATCGCGGCCGCGCACCGGCTCGATGAGGTTCAGGCCGACCGGATCGAGCGCTACCGTCGCGAACGCGCCGCCTGGCACGAATGGCTAGCCCACCAAGATGCTCTGAAGGCAATCACCCCAGAGACCGCCGAACGTGTCCACACAAGCCCGCACGGCCACCCGGTGCCCGCTCACGAGGACGACTACCTGGCTCATGTGATGGCTCACGGGCCACCGCCGACCGACGAGGAGTACGCCGCGATCACACTCGTGACCGAACTGATGGGCGCACGGATAGTGACCGAGACCGTGCCCGCCGTGGTGTAGCGGTAGCGAGCGACCGAAGTGGGGCCAAGTCAGGTGACCACACTCAACCAGCGTTCATCGGTAGTCATGGCCGCTGTGGCGTGTGGCGCACGCCGTCGAATCAGCCGCGGCCGCGTAATAAGTCGGGGTTGTCCAGGGCACGAGCGAAGATCTGAGCGACATCCTCGCCGTCGAGTTCACGCATGAGTTCGGGGTGGCCGACGATGGCGGCCAGAAGGTCTGCGACCCATTGGGACATCGGTATGCCGTCGCCGTACTGGCCGCTGTGGGCGGCCACGGCGTCGTAGACAACCCGATCGACGCGGGGTCCGAGTTGCGCCCTATCCCCTTTGTGGGTGCTGCGAATCGCCATAGCGTGAAGGCCCTTTCAGACGGGAAGGATGACCCGTCCACCACGTGATGGCCCGAGTCGGGTGTGTTGCTGATCGGCGGTCATCGTGCCGCACGGTCATGAACCGAACTGGCGTTGGTGCGCGTTATCCCGGCGGCTGAGTGAAGCGGGCTCGTACCTCAGCGGCGGCAGCGTCCTCGGTCAGTTCCCCGCGGTCCATCCGCGCCATCAACTCCCGAAGTGAATCGGACACCGCGAACCCGGCCAGCCCGGTCGCCGCCAACGCCAACGCGCTGGCCTGTTCCGGTGTGTAACTCACGGCCGTTTCACTGTTAGTCACGCCGCCCCACCTTCATGCCTACTGCGCCCCTGTTTTTGATTCGCTCGCTGTTCCAGCACTTCTGCTGTCAGCGTCAATCCCCGTTCACCCTACCGTCTCACCCTCGTTGACCTGCATCGTTGCTTTCCAGCCTGGTTTGGTCCCACACACCTCTTGCACTTAGGTCACGGTTGGGTAACGGTCCGTTCGGGGGCTGGCGGAAAGCGGCCTTGGTTTCGTCGTGAGAAATCGGTGCGCTGGGCAGGTGAACGCGGGCATCCACAAGCTCACGGCTGGCTCCGGGTACTTGTACCTGGTGCGGCAGGTGGCTGCCCATGACCGCACTCATGGCCCGGAATCGTTGGGCGACTACTACTCCTCGAAGGGTGAGACCCCGGGCCGCTGGGGTGGGCGCGGGCTGGCCGGATTGTCGGCGGGTTCGGAGAACTGGACGCGCACCGACGCCGGGGACCGGCTGTGGTCGGTGGCCGAGGGCTCGGAGGTCACCGAGGATCAGATGAAGGCGTTGTTCGGGCTGGGCGTGCACCCGAACGCCTCAGCGTTGACCAAGCAGCTCATTGCTCAAGGGGCGCGCAAGAACTCGGCGCTGACCGCGACTTCGCTGGGGCGGCCGTTTCGGGTCAATGCCGGGGAAACCGAGTTGCAGCAGCGCCTGGCGCTGGCCTACCGGGACCATAACTTGTCCATCGGTGCGCACTGGAACGCCGCGATTGATGAGTCGGTGCGAGCGCAGATGCGCACCGACATCGCGACCGAGATGTTCGAAGAACAGCACCGCCGCGCCCCCTTGGATGAGCGGGAACTGACCGGGTTCATCGCCCGCGGCACCCGCGACCAAACCACCTCGGTCGCCGGCTACGACATGACCTTCACTCCGGTCAAAAGCGTGTCCGCGCTCTATGCGCTGTGCCCGGAGCCGATCGCCAAACAGATCGAGGAATGCCACAGCAAGGCCGTCCAAGACGCGTTGGATTTCCTGCAAGACCAGGCCGCCTACACCCGCATCGGCGCCCAGGGCGTGGCCCAGGTCGACACCGAAGGGTTCATCACCGCGGAGTTTTTGCACCGCGACACCCGGGCGTCGGACCCCGGCCTGCACACCCACGTCGCGATCTCCAACAAGGTCCGCGCCCGCGGCACCGACGGCATCGCCCGCTGGTATGCCCTCGATGGTCGGCCGTTGTATGCCTCCACCGTCGCGGCCTCGGAGTTGTACAACTCGCGACTGGAGGCCTACCTGGGTCAGGTGTTGGGGATGCGGTTCGCCGCTCGCGGTGATGCCCGCGAAGGCAAGCGCGAGGTCCGCGAAGTGGTCGGGGTGAGCCGCGAACTCAACGAACTGTGGTCCTCGCGCCGGGCGGCGATCGACGCCGAGTATGCGGTGTTGGCCAAGAAGTTTCAGGCCGCTCACGGCCGCGAGCCGACCACCCCGGAGTCGATCGCGATGTTCCAGCAGGCCACCTTGGCCACCCGCGACGCCAAGCACGAACCACGCTCACTGGCCGAACAACGCCAAGAGTGGCGTGCTCAAGCGGTCGGTCTGTTGGGCAGCGACGAGGCGGTCAACGCGATGATCGCCCGGTCCTTGGCCGGGCGCACCACGACACCGGCCGAGGTCACCGACAGTTGGATCAAAGCGCGCGCCGCTCAAGTGATCGCCACCGTCTCCGCGGCGCGGGCCACCTGGAACCGCACCCATGTGTTGGCCGAAGCGTTGCGGGTGGTGCGGGTCACCGGGCACGCCGGAATCGACGGCATCGCCGAACTCATCACCGACGCCGCCTTGGCCGAACCGTTGAGCATCCGCCACGCGTGCAGTCCTGATACTGACCTCGGTGAGCCCGCCCGGCTGCGCCGCCGCGACGGCTCCAGCGTGTACCGCCAAGTCGGATCGCAGACCTACACCAGCCACGAAATCCTGGCCGCCGAACGCTCCATCCTGGCCGCCGCCGAGCTGCGCGATGGGCGCACCGTGCCCGCCGCCGACGTCGAGATCGAACTACTGGCCCAGGCCGCGCATCGGCGTGAACTCAACGCCGGCCAAGCCCAACTGGTCCGCGAGATGGCCTGTCGCGGGCAGCGGGTCATGCTCGCGCTGGCCCCGGCCGGGTCGGGTAAGACCACCGCCATGGCCGCGCTCGCGCGGTCCTGGGAAGGTGCCGGGGGCACCGTCATCGGGTTGTCCCCGAGTGCGAGTGCGGCGCAGCTGCTGCGCGAGGAAATCGAAGTCGAAGTCGGTGACACTCTCGATAAGTTCAACTGGCTCACCGACAATCCCGACATCTCCCCCGGTGATCCGGCGCGGCAGTGGTACGACGCGATCGATGAAAACACGTTGATCATCGTGGACGAGGCCGGTAAGGCCGGCACGTTGGCGTTGGCCTCGATGATCGCGGTCGCGTTGGCCCGCGGCGCCAGCGTGCGCCTCGTCGGTGACGACAAGCAGCTGTCCTCGATCAGCGCCGGCGGTGTGCTGCGCGACCTGGCCCACCGCCACGGTGCGATCACGTTGTCCCAAGTGATGCGGTTCGCCTCAGCCGCCGAAGCCCAAGCCGGTCTGGCGTTGCGCGACGGTGACCCGTCGGGGATCGCGTTCTATCTCGATGAGCAGCGCGTGCACGTCGGCACTCAAGCCGCCGCGTCCGACATGGCGTTCGAGGCTTGGCAATCCGATATCGCCGCCGGCGAGCACTCGCTGCTGTTGGCGCCCACCCACGATCTGGTGTCCGAACTCAACGACCGCGCCCGACTGCACCGGCTCACCGAACTCGGAGCCCGCGCCCCCGGCATCGAAGCGGTGTTGATGGCCGGTGCGCGCGCCAGCGTCGGTGACCTCGTGTTCACCAAGGAAAATGACCGCACCCTCGCGTTGGGTGCGACTGATTTCGTGCGCAACGGCTACCGGTGGGAAGTCACCGAGGTCGACCCGGAAGGCTCGATCACCGTTAAGCATCTGGAGTCTGGGGCGCACCTGCGCCTGCCGGCCGAGTACGTCCGTGCCCACGTCACCCTGGGCTACGCCCGCACCATTGACGCCACCCAGGGAGCCACCGCCCGGTACCGGTGTCACACCGTGGGCTCTGACCAGTTGACCCGCCAGCAGGTGTACACCGCACTCACCCGAGGGGTGTACGGCAACCACATCTACTTCTCCACCGCCGAACACGACCCACACCGCGTGCTGTCCCCGAAAGCGACCCACCCCGACACCGCTGTGGACGTCTTGACCCGTGCGCTGGGCCGCGACGCCGCGCAAGTGTCGGCCACCAGCGCGGCCCGCGCCGCCACCGATCCAGCCGCCCGCCTGGCCGCTGCGACAGCCATGTACGCCCATGCGGTCGGTGCCGCGGCCGAGTCACGCCTGGGCCCAGCCCAGCACGCCGAGTTGGATTCCCACGCCGAAAAGTTGGTGCCCGGACTCACCTCGGCCACGGCCTGGCCGGTGCTGCGCCAGCACCTCGCGTTGATCGCCGCCGCCGGAATTCACCCGCTCAAACGGCTCGACAAAGTGGTCGCTGCCGGCGGATTCGACAACGCCGCCGACCCGGCCGCGGTCATCGATTGGCGCCTGGACCCGACCGGAGCGCACTCCGGTGGTGCCGGTCCGCTGTCCTGGCTGCCTGCCATCCCCGAACGCCTCGCCGCTGACCCTCAGTGGAGCACCTATCTGGCGGCCCGGGCGCAGCGGGTCACCGAACTGGCCGCCGAGGTAGCCGACACCGCACGCGGATGGAGCCCGGCGACCGCGCCGCGATGGGCACGCCCCCTGATCGACACCAACGCAGAGCTGGCCGCCGAGCTGGCCGTGTATCGCGCCGCGACCGCCGTCGATGACAACGACACCCGCATCGCCGGGCCCGAGCAATACCCCGCCCGCACCCGCGCCGCCCAACGCGGACTCGAACAACGCGCAGCCGAACTGATCGGCACCGACGCCACCACCAACCGCTACGACGACCTGATCGACTCCATCAACCCGCACATCCGCCGCGACCCCTACTGGCCACAGCTGGCGCATCACCTGTCGGCGGCCGCGCGCACCGGAGTCAACATCACCCAGCTCGTACGCAAGTCCGCGGCCGACCGACCGCTGCCCGACGAACTACCCGCCGCCGCCCTGTGGTGGCGGCTGTGCGGCACCCTGTCCCCGGCCGCACTGGAAACCGCCAACGGTGGGTTGCGCCCGGACTGGCTGCCCGATCTGCACACCGTGTTCGGCACCGAACTGGCCGAAACGATCGCCGCCGACCCCGCATTCCCCGCGTTGGTCTCCGCGATCAGCAACGCCGATCCCGACCAGTGGACACCGTTGGATCTGCTGCACGTGGCCGCCGAACACCTCTATGACGCCGACGCCCACCTGACCCATCACCTACGCGCCGACGAGTACGCCCGCCTGCTCACCTACTCGATCGAGGTGTTCACCACCGACGACCCCTACGACCACGACATCCCCCTTCCCGAGCACGCACCGCTGACCCCGGAAGAACACGAAGAACTCGCCCACCTGCACCCCGACATCGCGAACGCACCAGCCTGGCGCCAGCACTCTCACGAGGATGTGTTGGCTGACCCCAACAACCTCGCCGCCGCGCTCGGACTAGATGAATACGACCTCACCGAGCCCACCGAACCCGACGAACAACTGCCCCCACCCGAGTACGCCCACGACGTCCTTGACGCCGAATCGCACCTGGATTTCGACAGCCTGAGCACCCGCCGGCCCACCCCGGCTGCCGCGCTGGCCGCCCACCGCGCCGACGTGCACGCGTTGCGTGCCCGCTACGCCGCCGCCGACGCCGAGCTACGTGAACTCGCTGCACAAGTGTCCGCCGGCGCTGGACCGCACGTGCTCGCCGCCACCGATGAACTGCGGCGCATGCGCGACGCCGCCGACGCCGATCGACCCTTCCTGGCCCGCGTCGAAACCGTTCTTGCGCAGTGGCACGAGGCCGAGACCACCTACACCGAAGCCCTCGAACTCATCAACCACGCCCGCACCGAACTCGATATATTGCGCGCCGACCCGGCTGCCGACCCGCTCGATATCGCCTCGGCCACCCAGAACCTGAACTTCCTCACCAGCTACCAGCTACCCACCCGCAGCCCCGCCGAGCAGTTCCACCCGGCATTCCAAGAAGCCACCGCTGCCCGCGCCGCCGCAGCCGGCGGCAGCGAACACATCGTCACCCACGCCGACGCCGACGCCCTGCTGCGCCGGTGCCGCGCCGACGACGACACACTGCTCGCCCGCCACCGCGCCGACCGCGCGGCGCTACGCGAACAGTTGCACCGCACCGAACTCGCCGCCGCGCAGGCATTCGCCCACGCTCAGCGCAGCACCGCCGAACACATCACCGACCTACTGCCTCGCATCGACACCGAACTGCGGGTGCTCGACGCCGCCGGCCAACACGCCTTCCAAGACCGGCTGCCCATCCCCGAGCACCCCGACATCGACACCCACCGCCTACACCGACTCACCGACATTCCGTTCGTGCTCACCGCCGCCCACGCCACCGACCGCGCCGCACTGCTACCGATGATGAACCATCTCGCCCGCGCCGCCCACGCCGCGCAGCGCCCGCTGATCTGGGCCGCACCCCCCACCATCTGTGACAACCCCGACCTGTCCCCGATCAACCCCACCGTCATCGACGCCGCCACCATCGACCTCACCGACAGCGCGCCCGGCACCATCGTCATCATCGACCGCGCCGAACACCTCACCCCCGAGACCATCGCGGATCTCACCGAAAACGCCGCTACCGCCCACGCCCGGATCATCCTGCTCGACACCAACACCGCCACCTGGCCACCACCACCGGCAGC
>JBFMGT010000047.1:0-8170 GCA_040752555.1 Actinomycetota bacterium
TCGAGCCGCTCACGCTCGACATCGACCTCCCCGAGTTCGAGGACCCATTTGCGATCCTCGGCGACCAAGATCCGGACTGGCCGGCGCATCCGTTCTCCGGCCTGCTTGTCTTCAACGGCAACATCGGCTTCCTGCACCAGTTCTTCAGCATAACGTTCATCGTCGTCAACAACGCGCCCGCGGGCAGCCCGATCACTCTGAAGGACCTCACCGCCACCATCTCGCTGACGCAGGGCTTGCGCGAAGTCCGCACCATTCCGGCTCACCTTGCGGGCACCACACTGCCCGTGCGCTGCCCCGGGCCCGACGGTCAGATCGGCACGTCCGACGACCAGGATGTCATCATCGCCACGTTAATGGGCCAGGCGGAGTTCCTGGCCGAAGGCATCAAGACCGGCACGCACACCGTCACAGTGGATTTCAACGGGACGATCGGCGGGCTCACGATAGGCGAGGCCCCCGTCAAGGGCTCCGCCAAGGGCATGGTTGTCGTGCGCGACCCCGAGCTCACGGTCACGTTCAGCCATCCGTCTGTGGTGCGCCAGGGCGAGGAGTATGATCTCTACGTAACACTCACCAACACCTCCTCAGTCGACGCCAACCTTGTGCACCTCAGCCTCCCGAAGACGCGCCAGGTGGGCGCGCGCCTGCTCACGCAGGAGCAGCTCCAGTTCGAGACGATCCTGCCGGGCGAATCGGCCAGCGGCAAATTCCGCATGCTCGCTCTCCAGACCGGCCGCGTGACGGCCACCGCCTTCGCCGCCGAGGGCAGCCTCTCAGGCTCGTTCGTGCTCACCGCCGGTGTCGGCGAGATGGGTATCCCGCTCTCCCCGGACACCCTCGTCATGCCCACCTTCACCTCGAAAGTGCCCGCCGACGTGCTCGATGCGGGCATGCTCCTACTGGGAGAAGCCTACAGCATCTCGGTTACACCGCTCGACGTCCTGCCGGAGCATCTGCCGTATGTCCGCAGGAACGTCGTGCAGACTCGCGCCTACGAGCTCGCGGGCGCCGGCCAGCGCGTGGACTACGGCGAGACCTGGGAAGACGCCATGCCGATCATGCTCCTCGACTGGCTCGGCAACCGCAACCCCGACATGCCATTCGACCAGCTCCGGCGCCTCACCACCAAGGGCGAACGCGTGGCCGAAAAGATGGCCGGGTACATGAACACCTCCATCGAGACGCGCGGGTTCCTCGACTACCTCCACCACGTCGCGGGTGTCGCATCGTACCGCGAGCCATTCCTTCTCGCCGGACTCTCGACCGCGGGCGCCCAGCGCCCCTGCCACCTGCGCCTCGTCGACGCGCTCGAAAATCGCCTCGAGCACACTACCGGCGGCACCACGCGCGAGATCCCGTTCGCCGAATACTTCGACCTGCGCCAGGGGACAAGCGGCCTGGCCGAGCTCGCCGTGGCCGGCCGCCTCGATGAGGCGGGTCTGCGTATCGAAGTCGCCGGAGACGCACCCGGCTACTTCGACCTCGTGCTCGTTGTTCCCGATTCCACCGGCGGCTACCGCGAGGTCCGCTTCCAGAACGTCGAGAGCCGCGCGGGGATGATCGCGACTGTGGCCGGCAGCGCCGGCGCCCAGGCCTTCGTCCTCGGCCTCGATTGGACCGCCGACGGTACCGTCGATCAGCAGGTCAACGGCCAGGTTACTACAATTGTAGAGCCGTCGCTCCAGCTCATCTCGGCCGTCCAGGACTGCACGGTCGACCCGATGGGCCAGGCCGTATCACTCTTCTTCAATCGCGACGTGGACGAGACGCTGGCAAAGAACGTCCAGGCCCGCTACCAGGTCCCGGGCAAGAGCGTGCTGTCGGCATTCGTCCAGCATTCGCCGCGCATCGTACTGCTGGGCCTCGACAACCCGGTATCGCCGTTCGTGGAATCCCGAGTGATCGTCACCGGCATGAAAGACCGAAAGGGACTGTCACTCGCCTCTGATCCGGCCGAGAGCGTCATCCGGCCTACGATCCAGGCCGAGGGCGGAATCGTGTTCGGCCAGGTGGTCGGACCCGACGGCAATGCTCTCCCGGGGATCTCAGTGCGATTGATGCAGGATCTGGGCGGCAGTCACTACCGCACAAGCTCCACCCGCACAGACAGCAATGGCGACTACCAGTTCGACTTCGTGCAGATCCTCCAGAACCCGTTCGTTCTGGATGCTGTGGACGAAGCCAATCACAGGCTCGAGCGGGTGCGGGCGCGCATCTGGTCGCACGGCGAGCGGCTCAATATCAACCTCATGATGCGCGGCACCGGCTCGGTCCGGGGCCGCGTCATGCTGGGCTCCACCCCCGTCCCGGGCATCTACGTGCAGGCGGTGGTCGAGAATCTCGGCGACATGCAGGCGGTCATGCAGAGTTCCACCTACACCCTGCAAGCCGGCACCGACGTCAACGGCGAGTTCTATATCAACAACGTGCCGCTGGGCCGCGTGAGCCTCTATGCGGCAACACCGCAGGCTCAGGGATCCTTATCTCTGGCGTTGAGCGCTCCCGGTGAGACGGCCAATGTCGAGCTGCGTCTCTACGCCGGCAAGACCGGCACCGTTCGCGGCCGCGTGCTGAGCTCCGCCCGCCAGCCCGTGCCGACGCAGGTCATGCTGCGCCGGTCGGGCAGCGCGTTCGGTGTCGTCCGCACCGACGATCTTGGCGAGTTCCAGTTCGAGCAGGTGCCGCTGGGCCTCTTCACCCTCGAAGCGCTCAACCCGCGCACCAACCAGGTGGGCGGCACGGCCGGCGGCAACCTCCTCGACGGCGTCACTCCTGACGTGACGATCCTCATGCAGGGCGGCGGCACGATCCGCGGCCGTGTGGTCGGCCCGGACGGCCTGCCGCGCGCGGGCATCGTCGTCTATATCGAGGGCACCGCGCTCAACACGATCACGCCGGCAAGCGGCGAGTTCGAGTTCACAGAGATCCCGCCGGGGCAATACACGGTGACCGCGGCCGACATGGAGTCCAAGCGCAAGGTCTCTTCGCCGGTGTCGATCGCAGCCGAAGGCCAGGTCATGCGAGTGAGCCTGGTGTTCGTACCCGAAGCCGAGATCAGGCGCGGCGGTGTGTCCGGGCGCGTCTTCTTCGCCGACGGCACGCCGGCAGTCCGCCAGCAGATCATCCTCTTCGACCGCTGGTACCGCATCCGCGGCAGCGTGCGCACAAACGACATCGGCGGCTTCGCCTTCCAGAACCTCGAAGAAGGCGGCTACGGGCTGGTGTCGATCAAAGGGAGCGACGGTGGTGTGGGCAGCTTCACTCTCCAGTTCCCAGGCCACTTCGTAGTCAGCGACCTGCGCTACCGCGGCAACGGTGAGATCGGCGTAAAGACGCTCGCCGAAGACGGCGTCACACCCGTGATGGCGGACGTCGAGTTCCAGTACCAGGTGATCGACATAGTGGAGGGTGACCACATCGGCTTCTGGGGCCGCAAGATGTACGCCACCACGAACGCGAGCGGCGAGAACACGTTCCGCAACGTGCTCGCCGGCGATTTCTCGCTGGCGGCGAGGAGCGGGTTCTATCCGAACGCGAGCTACTACTACGGGCGTCTGGCCTCCGGCGAGAAGCCGGTGGTCCAGCTCAAGTTCAACAAGCAGCAGGACACGCTGAAGGGCAAGGTGCGCGTGCGCGTGCTGAATCCGGCCGAGACCGAGGTCCTCAAGATCGCGAAGGTGTCGCTGCAATACGGCGGGCTGCCGCCGCAGGAGCTCTTCGAGGCCGTCGAGAACGCCGACTACTACGAGTTCTCGCTGGTGCCTCCGGGCTACTTCACCATCACAGTCGAAGACCAGGTGAACGGCTACAAGGCCCAGACATTCGGCTCGATGGGCTACGAAGGCCAGACCGTGTCGCTCGATGTACGCCTCAAGGGCAAGGGCACCGTGCGCGGCCAGGTGCGCACGCTCGCGGGCGACCCGGTGAGGAACGCGCGTGTCACGCTTTCGACACAGGGCTACCCGCAGGAGCGCTTCACCGCCACAAGCGACATCGACGGCCGCTTCGTCTTCAACAACGTCACAGAGAACACGCTGTCGCTTACGGCCTACGACCAGGCGACGAATCGCGGCGGCGGAGCCGCCGGCTCACTCGCCGGCGACGGCGCCGAGACGGCGGTGGACATCGTGCTCGAAGCGACCACGACCGTTTCCGGCCGTGTGCTGTCGGTCGACGGCGCGACGGCGGTTGCGGGCGCCCAGGTCGCTCTCTATCACTATCGCTCGCCGTACCCATTCGGCTTCGGGCTGAGCGACGCTAGCGGCAACTACATCTTCCAGTATGTCCCTGTAGGCGACTTCAGGCTCGAAGCCTACGACATGCGCAGCGGGCGCAAGGGCAAGGCCTGGGGCCGCGTCGAACGCGACGGCCAGACTCTCACGCTCGACGTGCGTCTCGAGGGCCGGGGCACCGTTTCGGGCACCTTCTACGACGGCTCGCACACCACCGGTATCCCCGGAGCCACGGTGAAGCTCAAGAACACGGGCAACTTCCCGTACGAAGTGATGACCACGAGCGATGACTACGGGCGGTTCATGTTCCACCAGGTGGGAGAGGGGACATTCGAGCTGCGTGCCGAAGAGAAGAGCACCGGGCAGGCAGGCAGCGCCTCCGGCCGCCTCGAATACGACGGCCAGGAGTACCTGATCGACATCCAGGCCGCGGGCACCGGCTCGGTGCGCGGTGTCGTCTACATGCCCGACGGACATACGCCGGTCTCGTTCGCGCGGGTGACGGTCACATCCGGCGGCCGCGCCGTAGAAGCCACGGCCGACACCGGCGGCGCGTACAGCGTCCAGATGGTGCCGCTCGGCGCGTTCAAGCTGCAGGCGGTGGAGCAGAACGGACGGCGCTGGGGCGTTCTGAACGGCTACGTCGAGTTCCACGGCGATGAGGTCCAGGCCGACGTGGTCATGCAGGGCCTTGGTGCGGTCAGCGGCGCCGTCCGAGACGGAGCCGGCGTTCCGCAGCCCGATGTGTCGATGACGCTGTGGTCCGACTCCGAGCTGGGGGGCGAGTCCTTCTACGCCGCAACCGACGAGACCGGTGCCTACCGGTTCGACCGCATCCGCAAGGGGAGCGTGCGGGTGAGCGCGCGCCACCCGATCAGCGGCCTCGGCGCCTCGGGCACAGGCACTGTAGCGGGCGAAGGCGACGAGGTGCGTGTCGACCTGCAACTGGCCGCGGTCGGCACCGTGCGCGGCCTCGTGAAGAACGCTGATCTCACACCCGCCGCCAATGCAACCGTGACGCTCAGCGGAACCAACTACACCCGCTTGATGTCGACGTACGAGGACGGCTCGTTCGAATACACCATCGTCCCGCTGGGCGCGTTCTCTATCTTCGTTGAAGGTTACAACCACAGCGGCTGCGTGATGTACTCGGGCTCGCTCTCCGCGCACGGCCAGGTTGCGAATACCGGCACGCTGGTTCTCGACGGCGATCTGCCGCAGATCTCGTCGGTCGCGCCGCCAAACGGCAGCGTCGACATCCCGCTCAACACGGTCTTCACTGTCGTGTTCAGCAAGCAGATGAATGCGTCGAGCCTCGCTCCGAACGTGGCGCTCTATGCCGGCAACAACCGCCTCGGCGTCGGCGTGACGCTCGCCGCCGACTTGCGAACGATGACCGTGACTCCGTCGCACGCGCTTGCCGGAGCATCGCAGATCAATCTCGTTGTCGGCGCCCAGGTCCAGGATCTCTCCGGCAACAGGCTCTATTACGACTACAGCTTCCGCTCGACCACAATCGACAACGTGCCGCCGGTCGTGTCGAGTGTCGTGCCCCCGAACAACGCCATCCAGGTCGCGCCCGATTCTCAGGTGGTGGTGCGATTCAGCGAGCCTCTCGACCCGGCCCTCATCGTGAACGGCTCGTTCACGCTGACAAGGAGCGGCGGCAGCGCCGTCACGGGCATCAAGTCGTTCAGCGAGAACAACAGCGTGCTGACGTTCCGGCCCGATCTCTATCTCGACCAGGACGCACGCTACGACGTGCAGGTCGCGGGCTACACAGATCTGCGGGGCAACGTCATGTCGCAGGCGTACTCGAGCGGCTTCTACACGACCGACACGGTCGCGCCTTCGCTCACGCTGGCAGCCTCCGACGGCCCGAACGTGAAAGAGAAGACGAAGGTCAGCGTCACCGGCGACGTGGGCGGCGCTACGGACGTGGTGAAGGTCCACTACTACGTGGACGGCGCTCTTCAGACGTCAGTCTCCGCCTCGCCGTGGCTCTACGAGCTCACGGTGCGTGCGGCCGTTCCCGAAGGCGACAACACCGTGCTCGTCGAAGGCCGAGCCGAGGACCGTGCCGGTAATCTCAGCGCGCCGGCATCGATCGAGCTCACGATTGTAAGCGACGATCCGCCGGTCGTCACAATGACCGGGCCGGCCACTACCGGCGTCAAACCGCGCGATTCGGTGAGCTTCCAGGTGACGGCCAATGACGACGTGAAGCTGCAGCGGGTCGAGCTGCTCGCAATCGGCCCCGGAGTCTATGTGAACCTGAGCCGGACGGTGTCGAGCGCGCAGTACTCGGGCGAGTTCATCGTGCCGATTCCGTATAACGTCGCGCCGCAGACAGAGATCATCGTCGTAGCCAACGCGGTCGATTCGACGAACCAGGGTGGAGCCAGCCCGGCGGTCACGCTCCAGGTCCCCGAAGACACGCAGACTCCTTCGATTCAGCTCACCTCGCCGGCGGATGCGACGCAGCTGCACTATCGCGATCAGGTGACGATCCACGCCGATGCCTCCGACGACCTCGGCGTGAAAGAGGTGCGGTTCTACGCGGGCGAGACGCTGCTTGCGACCGACACCGAGCCTCCGTTCGAGACCGTCTACACGACACCGGCCGTACAGGTCGATACGGCGGTCCAGCTGCGCGCAACGGCAGTCGACGTGGCGAACAAGACGGCGGACGCGAGCGTGAGCGTGACGGCCCTGATGGTGCAGGATAGCGACACCCCCGAGCTGCAGATTGCGACGCCCACGCGCGGCCTGTTGGTTTATGCGAGGCAGAAGCTGCAGATCACGGTTTCGGCGAGTGACGACCTCGGGATCGACAAGGTCGAGCTGTCGGTAAACGGCGTGGCCCTCCCCGAGCTCACGGCCGAGCCGTATCGCTGGGACTATGTGCTGCCGTCCGACCTGGCTGACGGATCGCAGGTTCAGCTCACGGCGCGCGCGACGGATGTGGCGGGCAAGATCGCAGAGCACACGGTGCTGCTCGACGTCAAGAGCGGTGTCGTAGTCCCGGTCGGCGCCGTGATCGAAGAAGGCAACACTGCTTACGAGAACAAGACGCTGATCGTGAAGAAGGGTGCCGTGACGATTAACGGCAGCCATCAGTTCCAGAACCTGATTGTCGCCGAGGACGGCCGCGTCGCGCATCAGGTGACGGGCCGCAAGCAGTCGGGCCGCCTGAATCTGACGATCGCAGGCAATCTGAGCATCGCTTCCGACGGCCGTATCTCGGCCGATGCGCTGGGCTACCTGGGCGGCCTGAGCGGCGCCAATCTCAAGACGACCGGCATCACGCGCGGCAACAGTGAGACGGGCGGCAGCGGCGAGCGCTCCGGCGGGAGCTACGGCGGCTACGGGGCCGCGCACGGCACGAGCCTGCCCAATGCGATCTATGGCTCCGCGTACGAGCCTGACGAGCTCGGCTCGGGCGGCGGTGCCAACGGCTCCGATCGCGGCGGAAACGGCGGCGGCCTCGTGCGCGTCGTCTCCGGTACCGTGGTGCTCGACGGCAGCATCACGGCAAACGGCGAGAACGTGCGGGGAGGCGGCGGCTCGGGCGGTTCGATCCGCATCGAGGCGCAGGCGCTGCGCGGCGCCGGCCGAATCGCGGCCGACGGCGGGAAGAGCGACAACGTAGGCGCGGGCGGCGGCGGCCGCGTGGCGGTGTACTACACGCAGCCCGCGGAGCTTGACTTCGCGCGCGCGACGGCGCTAGGCGGCCGCCAGGCCGGCGGCACAAACGCCGCGCTAAACGGCGCGCCCGGCACCGTGCTCCTGCAGCAGGCCGGCCAGACGGCGCAGCTCCGCCTCGATAACGGCGGCGTTGCGACCAACGCCTCAACCGACCTGCCCGGCGGCCGCGGTACGATCACGAGCCTGCGCCCCGACATGCTGGAGGACTCGCAGGCCGCGTTCGTTCC
>JBFMGT010000048.1:0-7436 GCA_040752555.1 Actinomycetota bacterium
GGTGGACCCACCGGGACAACGGTCAATCGATCAAGCAGATCTGGTGGCCGCCACCGCGCAGTTCTCGTGGCCGCCAGCGTTCAGTTCTTTGGCCGTCTCCGTTCAGGATCTCATGGCCGCTGACAGGCCACGGCCGGGTGAGCGATCGGTCGCGCCAGATCGGCACGCCGCGCCGTCGTTCTGGCGCGCTCGCAGTAGACGGCGCGGCCGCGTTGGCGGCGCCACGAGCGCGTTTCTCACTAGGCGTACTGGGGTGTGTCGAGTTCGGTCGTGCGGTCCAACCACGGAAGCCCGTAGTGGAATCACTTCGCTCGAACCCGGGGCAGTCCGCGCGCCAAGACCGCGGCGCTTGCAGCCGGCGCGCTGCTGGCGGCCATCCGGTCCAGTCTGGTCGCCGGAGAGAGATCGTGATTGGGGTCTTCGACCGCTAGTCGAACGGACCACCGACGATGCGCCCGGTGGAGTGGCTTGCTCGAGTCAGGGCCACGTAGAGCGTGCGGTGATCGTTGTCACCGACATCGAGTCCGCCGGCGAGCGCTGCCACGGCTTCGTCGGCGAGGCACACGCCGACGTGGTTCCACTGCTGGCCCTTCGCTTGGTGTGCCGAGATACCCATGGTGAACGGTCCGGCGCGCAGGAGGCGGGCCGCGAGGGATCGCAGCTGACCCACGGCGACCTGCTCACGCCAGTTCCGTCGAGGTGCGACTTGCCGGTCGGCGCCTAGGTCTCGCGCAGCCTTCCGCAGAGCCGTGAGCGCTTCCTCGGCCGTTGCTTCGGTCGTATCCACTAGTAGTGCTTCGATTCCGCCCATCACCGCCGGCCACGTCTGCTCGCTGGTCGGGTCAAGGCGCAGAGCCAAGAGAGCCTCCGAACGAGATCGAGCCTGGGTGTCGAACTCTCGCCGCAGGACGTGATCGAGCAGGAGCGAGATGACGGCGTCCGTCTGGTCCCCGATCTGACCGAAGGACGTCGGGAGGATCCAGGCAGGCCCGTCCCACAGGTGCCTCCAGCGCAGCCCGATCGCAATCTCGACCGCGCCCTGTACGTCCGGCACGAAGGTGGGGTCGCCCCGGACAGACTCCGCGAGAACTCGGGCAACGTCGGTCTTGTAGCGGTGCGAGTGGAGGATCTCGGTATGTTCGAAACCCAGCTCGCCGAGGAGGCTGTCTGAGACCATGTCCGGCATGGCCTCGCGCCACTCGTAGAGCGCTTGCCAGCGATCGCCGACGACGGTCACAGGGATGTCTGCTTCGCAGTGCAGCCGGATGAGGTCAAGGTCAAGCTCATCTGCGTCGAACACCTCGTCCACGAGCAGATGAGCGACCGTACGTTGGCGATACTCGACGACGACAGGTCTGATCGCTGCGTCGGCCAAGGCCGCTCGGAGAACGGCTCTAACGTCAGCATGCGTGCAGAGACCGGCGCTGAGTAGCTCGAGAAGGTCGCCCTGGTTGATCCTGAACTGGCCCCCGGGAGCCTTCACGGCAGTCACTTCGCCATCAACGAGGGCGGGAACCCAGGTGTCGTAGCCCTTCGGATTCCATTTGAGGTAGGGGCTTCGACCCCAGTTGTCGAGCGGATCCAGTTCCGTGTGACCTCCGGGCCACCTGATGAGCTCGGATCGGAGGAGAAGACAGAGGAGTTCAACGAGCTCGGAGTCGATGGTCCGCACGCGGGAGGGGTGCGCGATGGCTCGTCGCCCCCACCGGGTCGTGATCCTGTAGCGGAGTTCTGACGTGGCGGCGTGGGTGAAGCTGAGCCCCACGACCCCGGTGGTGGGGGCCTTTGGGCGTAGGTAGCGGGCGACGCCGAAGCGCTCCGCGGCGACCGTGGTCTTGCCTGCACCCGGGCCGGCTTCGATGAACAGGCGGACGGCGGGTGACGTCGCAGCGTGGCGCTGGTCCTCAGTCAGCGGGTGGGGCATCTACTGGCTCCGCCGCCTCGGGCTCCTCGCCTGCGGCGCCGCCGCCGTCCGGGTCAGCCACGTCGTCTTCGCCGCCGTCCGGCGGCGGGATCAGCCCGTCGAACAGGAAGTCAAGGACTTCCGCGACGTGGGGCGGAACGACGGCTGCGCCTTGCTCTGTTGCAGCGAGCCGCGCTCCCAACGCATAGGCGAACTCACCCTTGCGCTTTGCGCCTGCGCCGGCCGGGACAACGACGTCGCCGTCCTTGTGAGCTCCCCGGAACAGGTCGTCGACCGAGTCAGGTGTGAGGGGGTCCGGAACATCGAGGCCCAGGTCGTTCAGGGCGGCAGTGATCAACTCCTCGTTGCCAGCCTGAACCAACTCGGGTTCCATCGTGGGGTGGTTCATGCGGTACAGCACCACGCTGTCGTCGTACTCGGCGACCCAGGCAGGTGGCTGGGCGGGGCCGTCTCGCTTGTCGCTGTCGGTCAGGACTGCCACCTTCGCTACGAGCTCGAAGGCGGGGGTCGCGAGCAGTCGAACGGGCCACCGGCCAACCTTCGAGCCGATCGGCACCACGGTGAGGGCGTCGATGAACTGCTGGCGGATTCCGTCGCCGGCCGCCCAATGGCGCCCGAGCTGGCGTAGTACCAAAGCGTCCGTCACCCCCTCGACCAGGATGAGCCGCTCTGCGAACAGCGACGACGACCGGCTGGCGTCCAGGTGGAGGGCAGCCATCCGGAGGGCCTCGGCAACCGGAGCCGCCGGGCCGGGGAGGTCTCGGATGGCGAATGACCGGGTGCCGCCAGCGGTAGTGCGTAGCAGCACCACATCCCGGGGTGGCACCGCCGAGATCAGGTCAGGGGCGTGACTACTGACGATGACCTGCAACTCGGGCCGCTCGGCCACGACCCGCCGTAGGTAGCGGACCAGGCCGTGTTGGAGCTGGGGGTGGAGGTGGGCCTCCGGCTCTTCGATGACGACTGTCGCGTGGAAGAAGTCGTCGAAGAACGAGTCCTCCTCGGCCTCGGCGCGATCTGTGGCGTCGTCGAGTTCTGCCTGTGCCTCCGCTTCTGCGTTGACTGCCGCATCGACGTCACCGGCACCGGGTGCGAGACCCTCTACAGGTGCTTGGGCAGGCCCGGGGGCCGGGGCAGGTGGGGGGGCGAGGAGGTCCGGTACTGCTGCGATAGCGACGGCGATGTGGAGCAGGTTGACGTAGCCGAGGCCGGAGAGCTCGAGGCGCTGCCCGAGGTCGCGGTTGAGCTCGGGTGCGAGCAGCAGTTCAAGCACACGTGCGAGGAACTGGTCATCGACGGACTGGGGCCCGATGAAGGGCACTTGACGCGCGACTCCGCCGCCGAGGTTGGTCATAGCGTCCTGGACCCGCTTCTCCAGCGACGCGACCAGGTCCTCGGCAGCAAGGGCACGAAGAAGTCCCTCCGCTCGCGTTCGTAGCTCACGCAAGCTTCGATGGCCTGCACGACGCTGCTGTTCTGCCCGAAGCAGCTCTACGAGCACGTCGGCTTGGCGTCGCGCCAGCTCGTCGACCGGGTTCCGGTGTGCTGGTAAGTAGATCACGCGCAGCCGTTCCGTTCCTTCGTCGCCTCCCTCCACGCGGATGCGCCCAAGCGAGCGGGTCAGAGTCTTCGTGAAGGCTGGGGGACCGAGGTATTCGCCTTGCAAGTAGGCGCCGAGGGGCCCTTCAGCCGCGAGGTCGGGGTCGAACTCGAAGGTGAGGGAGATCTCGCGTGGTGCACCGCGCGGCCCGAGCGCGGTGGCCGAAGGACGCTGTATCTGGGGAAAGCGGTGCTTGTGCGCGAGGTACAGCGATTCACACACCGTGGTCTTTCCAGCGTTGTTGCCTCCAACGAGGAGCGTGAAGCGTCCGGGCAACGTGCAGGTGATGTCGTGTTGGGCGGCCGCTCGGAAGCCCCGAATCGTCACGGATTTCAGAAACATGGCACCGCCCACGTAGATCGACTTGCACCCAGGATGGTCGTTGGTTCCAGCGCTTTGCAGCGATCCTTCGAACACCGTGGCTTAACCGGGGGCGACGCGTGGGCGAGCTTCGCACTGGGACATGCCACAGAACACGCGGGCCGGCGTCGTCAGCTGTCGAAGGAGAGCTCAAGCTCCGCGGCTGCCCCACGTGCCGGCTGCGGATCCGTCGACCTGGGAGGCAATGCACGCTGGATCGCGGTGGCGAGGAGCTCTCGCTCGGCGGCCTGCTCGGGGTACCAGGCTGAGACGCCGAGCGGATCGGGATGGTCGATCCCCCAGCGGTGCCGGTGGGCGACCACATCACCGAGGAGTTCGATCGACTCCAAACGGAGAGTGCCGTCGCTCAGAGCGAGATGGCTCGCGAGCCGGATGAGCCAGGGCTCGGCGGCAGCGGCCACCTGGGCGACCTGCGCATTCGCTGATTCTCGGAGTGCGGCAAGGAGGTCCTCGACCTCCGGGCCGGGGGTCTCGATCGCTTGTCGGACCTCGGCGTACTCGACGATGTGCGGCCAGTGTTCGAGGATCCAGCGTTGCCGGTCGCCGTGGGTGGCGAGCGCTTCGGACAGGAGGTCGGCCACGTTGTCGAACGGAAGGGTGCCGTCGTCTCGGAGCTGTGTGATCAGCTCGCGCTGATCCTCGGGAGCCGTCGCGAGAATCGCCTCGAGTTCTTGTTGACGGTCGTTGAGCTCGCCCAGAGAGCGGGTCCGGGCCGGTGCGATGACCGGCGCCGATGCGTGGGTGTCGAGCCAGACCCGGGTGCGGGCGATGAGCCGCTGGCCGTGGTCCCACTCCGAGGCGTCGGCCGGGACGGTCGGACGCGGGCCAAGTGCGCTGAAGGAGTCGGTGACGTGGTGCCGTTCGCGGTGGGTGGCGATGTGGCGAACGGCGTCATCCCAGACCTGTGCTGGAGCCGGGCGCGCCGGTCGGAGGCCCAGGCGGTCGGTGAGCCACGGGGGTTGCGCCGCTACGAGCCGAGAGGTGGCGCGGTCGGTGACGAGGCCAACGGCGCGCTCGAAGCAGTCTCGTTCGCCGGGCACCACGTCGTGGCTCGCGAGGATCTCGGTCCAGCGGCGCTGGTGCTCCTTGGCGGCGTTGACGGTGCGGTCGAGGCTGGCTCGAGCATCCGCTGTCAGCGTCCGTGGCGTCGGGTTGGGCCCCATGATCTGGATGTCTCCCCAGTGGAGTTCCCGGTCGGCTTGGCGGCCGTCGGTGGCCACGAAGAGGACGCGCACCGTGCCGGCTTGGTCGTCGAGGGCGGTGACGGTGCCGATGTTGTTGCGGTCGAGCGCCTTGACCGTCGCTCCGATGACGGCGTGGGTGGCTGTGTGGATGGTGCGGTCGATGCTCGCCGCGTCGACCGTGGGTTGGGAGCCGGTCGCCGTGGCGGCGTGATGCTCGGCCTGGCGGGCGTGTGCGGCGCGAGCTTCGAGTGTCCGCAGGTCGAGACTGGCGGCGAGGGTGGCGATGTGATCGGCGTGAGGATCGGCGACGAGAGCGAGCTGCTTGGCGCGCGTGGTGGCGAGTCTCCGGTCGAGGTCCTCGTCGACGGCGACGGTCTCGCCGGGTAGGTGGAGCGGACTGTCGTGGCGGGCAAGCTCGACGTCGAGGTCGTCGAGCTCGGGTTGGGTGACGACGAGCCAGTTCTCATGGCGGCCGCGGGACAGCACGAGGTAGCCGGCTTCGCGGTAGAGGCCGTCGGCGCCCACGGCGATGGTGAGATCCCACGTGCCGCCCTGGGCTCGGTGCGCGGTGAGGGCGTAGGCGTGATCGAGTCCGCCAGCGTCGAGGTAGGCCGAGTCGAGGTGGATGTCGACGTTGTCGTGGTTCAGTCGAACGACGACGCCGCTGCTGGTGCGGGCGGTGAGGGTGGCGGTCTGGCCGTTGAGGACGTGGGCCTGGTCGCCGGCGGTGGTGGAGGCGGTGTAGTCGTTGATGCGGAGCACGACGCGGTCGCCGATTGCGAACTCCCGTCCGTCCCAGGTGCCCGCCGAGGCGCCGAGTAGTGCCTGAGCGTGGAGGGCTTGGCGGACGGAACGGTTGAGGGCGTCGACCGTGGCCTTGGTTCCGGCGATGAGCACGGGGGTGTGGCCGTCGTGGTGGGCTGAGAACCACCGGCCGACGGCTTCGGTGAGCATGGCGTTGCGGTCGTCGGTCGCGACGACTCGCCCGTGGCTCCGGTAGGCGTCAACGGCGGCTGGGACGTGGCCGTCGCGGAGGGCTTCGAGGGCGGCGACCTCCCATGGTTGGCGTTGGCGGCGGTTGACGGTGAGCTGGGCGACGGTGAGGTTGGGGTCGGTGGCGAGAGCAGCGAAGCCGCCGCCGGCGGTGACCTCGGGGAGCTGGTGGTGATCACCGACGAGTAGGGCCCGTCCGCCGGCGCCAACGACGGTGGTGACCGCAGTCTCGAGTTCGCGGATTCCGGCCATGGCGGCCTCGTCGATCACGAGCAGGGTGTGCGCGTGGGGGAGGTCGTAGCCGCGGGACCAGGAGCCGAGGAGCCGGTGCAGCGTGGAGGAGGGGATGCGGGCGTCGGCGTGCAGCTCGTGGGCGGCACGTGCCGACGGAGCCGCGCCGACGACTTGGTAGCCTGCCGCCTGGTAGGCGGCCCGGATGGTGTCGAGCGTGAAGGTCTTGCCGGTCCCTGCAGGGCCGACGAGCACCGCGACTCCGTCGGTCGTGGACGTGAGGATGCGGACGGCGGTGGCTTGGTCGTCGCCAAGGCTCGGTGCAGCGTCGAGGACGGCATCGACGATGTTGGCCGGCACGGGGGACCTGGAGCTGCGGGCGCGGGAGGTGGTGTCGAGGAAGCGGCGCTCGACGGCGAGGAGCTCGGTGGTGGTCCAGCGTTGCTCGGTGCCGTTGGCGATGGGGATCACGGTGGAGTCGGCCAAGGCGTGGGCGACGAGGCGATCGACGGTGGCGACCGGTGCCCCGTTGTCGAGGCGGGCTGCGACGGCTTGGGTGAGCTGGGGTCGGGTGAAGGTCGAGTCGGACTCGGTGAGCTCCCGGGTCACCTCGGCGACCCATCCCGCCGGGAGGGCAGGAAGCTCCGCGGGACCGGATATCTGGTCTGAGGGGACCATGGCGTCGGATGTGAGGAGGGCCTCGGCGGCTTCGGGGCCCCACCCCGCTGCAGCGGCTTCGAGCTTCCATGCGGTGTCGAAGCGTTCGTGTTCGACCTCGGGCTTGTTGCGCCGTGTGGCGAGGACGGCTTGCTGGCGGCCGGCGGGGTCGTCGGGGGTGCCGGTGGCCTCCAGCCAGTCGTCGATCTGCTTGGAGCGTTTGGAGAACTGGTCGCACAGAGTCTGGGGTACGCCGGCGATCTCGGGGACGTGGCGCCCGGGCCGCCATTCGATGCCGAGCCGCGTGGTGAGCTCGTCTCTCAGGGCGGCCTGGAACACTGGGCTTCCCCCCAGAACCCGGACACAGTTCCTATTCGGCTATTTGGTCCAACCATAGCTGCTCGAACTCTTCCGGTGGGATATAGCCAAGCGAGCTATGAAGGCGAGTACGATTGTACCATATCAG
>JBFMGT010000049.1:0-7340 GCA_040752555.1 Actinomycetota bacterium
GTCCCGCCACGAACGCTGGACGCGAACTTGGGATCCTCGGCATAGAGCGCGCTCTCGATCTGATCGAGCATGCGCTGCTCATGATCGGAGAGTGGCATTCGTCCCTCCCTCTTGCCGTGGGGGCGTCGCAGTCGTTCAAACATCAGGGTGTGCCCGTATGGACGGGCACTCAACGTCAATGATACGAGCAGAATCTGAGCCGTACCACCTACTTCGATGCCTGATTCTATGACGAGGCCCTGTCGGCAGACGTCGCGCGTCGAGTTCGCAGCGATCCGTCTGATAATGGTGGCGGCCACCGGGTCACCGTAGGGAAGGGCACATACTTGGCGACGCATCTGATCGAGCTGTCGCCCACCGACATGCAGCACCGCCTCGGCGACGCACTGTCCATCTACGTCGACGCCATGCGCTACCCCCGCGGCACCGAGGAGCAGCGCGCCTCGATGTGGGTGGAGCACACCCGCAGGCACGGCTGGAAAGCGGTGGCGGCGGTCCAGGTCACCGACGACCAAGATCAGCGCGAGAGCGACCTGACGAACGCCCCCATGCTCGGCATCGCCTACGGCTACTGCGGCGCCCCCGACCAGTGGTGGCAGCAGCAGGTCGTGGCCGGCCTGCGGCGCAGCGGGGCCGACGCCGCACGCATCGACACGCTGATGAACAGCTATTTCGAGCTGACCGAACTGCACATCCTGCCGCGCGCCCAGGGCCGGGGGCTGGGCGAAGCGCTGATCCGCCAACTGCTGCGCGACCGCGGTGAGGACCACGTCCTCCTCTCGACCCCCGAGATCAACGGCGAGGCGAACCGGGCCTGGCGGCTCTACCGCCGGCTCGGCTTCACCGACGTGATCCGCGGCTACCACTTCAGCGGGGATCCGCGGGCGTTTGCGATCCTCGGCCGCACACTTCCTCTGTGAGCCCCTCTTAGCGTTCACTCGGACGCCCATCTGGCACGATGACCTGGTGCGCAACCGTCACCGGACCTCACGGCGTGTCATCGCGTTGGTTCTTTTGCTCGTGGTGCTGGCGCCGTCGCTGATCGGCTGCGTCCGGGTGCGCACCTCGCTGACGGTCTCCCCCGACGACCGGGTGTCGGGCCAGATCGTCGCCGCGGCCAAACCCCGCGACGAGAACGACCGCGGTCCGCAGCTGCTGAACAATCTGCCGTTCGCGCAGAAGGTCGCGGTCTCCGACTACGACCGCGACGACTACGTCGGCTCCCAGGCGGTCTTCTCCGACCTGACGTTCGCCGAACTGCCGCAGTTGGCGGGGATGAACCGCGACGCCGCGGGCGTCGACATCTCACTGCGCCGGGCCGGGGACCTCGTCATCCTCGAGGGTCGCGCGGACCTGACCTCGCTCAGCGACCCGGAAGCCGACGTCTCGCTGTCGGTGTCCTTCCCCGGGGAGGTCACCTCCACCAATGGCGACCGGGTGTCGTCGGAAGTGGTGGAGTGGAAGCTGCGCCCCGGCGTGGTCAGCACGATGAACGCCCAGGCCCGCTACACCGATCCGAGTGCGCGCTCGTTCACCGGCGCCGCGATCTGGCTCGGCATCGCCTCGTTCGTCGTCGCCGCCATCATCGGCGCGCTGGCCTACAACAACCGGGACCGCTCGCCGCGCCCCGGAGCGCCGCAAGAACAGCGACAGTAGACGCTACGGCGGCCAACGACGGCCATCGACGTGCAGCAGGCTCTACGCTGAGCACCGGACGAACAACGAAAGGGGCGCCCGCTGAGCGTGGATGCTAAAGCCACTCAGGCACCATCGGCCGTCGAGCTGGCCGCAGCCGTCACCGAACAGCTGCGCGGCTACCTGCAGGAGCGCCGCCGCGAGGCGGCCTACATCGGGACCGACTACGCGGTGCTCACCGAAGCGCTCGAAGAGTTCGTGCTGCGCGGTGGTAAGCGGCTGCGCCCGGCGTTCGCGTACTGGGGTTGGCGCGCCGTCGCGGGAACCGAGCCCGACGCCGCGGTGCTGCGTCTGTTCTCGGCGCTGGAACTGCTGCACGCCTGTGCCCTGGTGCACGACGACGTGATCGACGCGTCGGCGACGCGGCGCGGTCTGCCCACGGTGCACCGCATCTTCTCCGATCGGCACCGCGAGCAGCGCTGGCACGGCTCCCCCGAGCAGTTCGGGCTCTCGGCGGCCATCCTGCTCGGCGATCTGTCGCTGGTGTGGGCCGATGACATCGTCGCCACCGCGCCGATCGGGGCCGACGCGCAAGCCCGGGTGCAGCGGGTGTGGGCGGCGATCAGGACCGAGGTGCTCGGCGGTCAGTATCTCGACATCGTCAACGAGGCCAGCGGCGCCGACACCGTGGCCGCAGCGCTGACCGTCAACACCTACAAGACCGCCTCCTACACCATCTCGCGTCCGCTGCAGCTCGGCGTCGCCGCCGCCGCGGACCGTCCCGACATCCAGGACGCCTTCCACGAGGTGGGCACCGGGCTCGGGATCGCGTTCCAGCTGCGCGACGACGTGCTCGGCGTCTTCGGCGACCCCTCGGTCACCGGGAAACCCTCCGGCGACGACCTGCGCTCGGGCAAGCGCACCGTCCTGCTGGCCGAGGCCATCGCGTTGGCCGAACAGCGCGACCCGGTCGCGGCCAAACTTCTGCGCACGTCCATCGGCACCGACCTGACCGATGATGCGGTCACCGAGCTGCGGGCGCTGATCGAATCCGTGGGCGCGTTGGCCGCCGTCGAGGACCGGATCGAGACCCTGACCGCGACCGCGATCGGCATTCTCGACTCCGCGCCGATCGACGCGCACGCCCGCGCGGGACTGACCGAGCTCGCCAGATTGGCCGCGAACCGCACCGCGTAGGCATGACGACACCCGCGCTCACCTCCGCATCGCCGCTGCCGCGGTTCCGCGCCTTCGCGTCGTCGTCGCAGGCCAGGCCGGCCTGGGTCGGCGCGCTGGGCGCGGTGCTGGTCACCGCAGGCGGGCTGGGCGCGGGCAGCACCCGCCTGCACGACCCGGTGCTCGAGTCGATGCACCTGTCCTGGCTGCGGTTCGGCCACGGCCTCGTGCTGTCGTCGTTGCTGCTGTGGAGCGGTGTGGCGCTGATGCTGCTGGCCTGGCTGTGGCTCGGACGGCACGTGATCGCCCGCACCGCAACGCAGTACACGATGGTGGTCACCACCGGCTTCTGGCTGGCGCCGCTGCTGCTCAGCGTGCCTCTGTTCAGCCGTGACACCTACTCCTACCTCGCCCAGGGCGCCCTGCTGCGCGACGGCTTCGACCCGTATCTGGTGGGGCCGATCGAGAACCCGAACTCGTTGCTGGACAACGTGAGCCCGATCTGGACCACGACGACCGCGCCCTATGGGCCCGCGTTCATCCTGATCGCCAAGTTCGTCACCATGCTCGTCGGCAACGACGTCGTTGCCGGCACGATGCTGCTGCGGCTGTGCATGCTGCCCGGCCTCGCGCTGTTGATCTGGGCGGTACCGCGGGTGGCCCGCCACGTCGGCGCGAACACGGCTGCGGCGCTGTGGATCTGCGTGCTCAACCCGCTGGTGATCATCCAGTTGATGGGCGGCGTGCACAACGAGATGCTCATGGTGGGGCTCATGATGGCCGGCATCGCGCTGTGCTTCGGCGGCCGCTGTGCTTCCGGTGTGACCCTCATCGGCGTCGCCGTGGCGGTGAAAGCGACCGCCGGCCTGGCCCTTCCGTTCATGGTCTGGGTGTGGGCGCGCTCTCTGCAGCAGCGGCGCGGCTTCTCCCCCGGTAAGGCGTTCCTGCTCGCGACCGCCGCCTGTGTGGTGGTGTTCGCCGCGGTGTTCGCGGTGCTCTCGCTGGCCGCCGGGGTCGGTCTGGGTTGGCTGACCGCGCTCGCCGGCTCGGTGAAGATCATCAACTGGCTGACCGTGCCCACGGCGCTGGCCAATGTCGCCAACGCCGTCGTCGGTCTGGTGATCCCCGTCAACTTCTATGCGGTGCTGGACATTTTGCGCATCGTCGGGATCGGGATCATCGCGGTCTCGGCACCGGTGCTGTGGTGGCGCTTCCGGCGCACCGACCGCGATGCGCTGATGGGCATTGCCACCTTGATGGTGATCGTGGTGCTGTTCGTGCCGGCGGCGCTGCCCTGGTATTACACCTGGCCGCTGGCGGTGGTGGCCGCGCTGGCTCAGTCACCGCGGGCGATCGCGCTGATCGCCGCCTTCTCGACATGGATCACCGTGATCTGGCGGCCCGACGGAGCACACGGCATGTACTCCTGGTTCCACGTCGGACTGGCGACCGCGTGCGCCGTCGGCGCGTGGTACTGGCTGCACCGCGCACCGACCGCAGCCTCGGGGCCTGCCGGGCTCAGTACGCCATCGCCTGCGCCCGGCGAACCACCTCGCGAGCCTGATGTGAACGCAACGCGTCCACCGGGCGCGCGTTAGCCCGCCGCTCGGTGTCACCGTCCCGACTGATGGTCAGCGACGGATCGGGGGTGAACAGCCACCGCACGATCTCGGTCTCGCGATACCCGCCGTCGTGCAGCACGACGAGCAGCCCGGGCAGGGGCTTGATGACGTGGCCCTCGTCGTCGAAGAAGGCCTTCGGGATCACCACCTCGCGCCCGCGGCGCACCGCGATCAGGTGACCCTCCCGCAGGTGTTGGTGCACCTTGCTCACCGGAACTCCCAGGAGCCGTGCGACCGTGGGCAGGTCGTAAACGTCCTCCTCGGGAGCCAACACGTCCTCGGCAGTGGGAATGCTGCTCATCGCACAGAGTCTAGATCCAGTGCGGCACGTGGCGATGCCGGTTGGCGGGTCGTCGGGTCGGCGACTCGTACCATGAGTCCGATGGAGACCTTCCAGCCGACCGGTGCGCTGACCGGCGCGGTGCTGGACGGCAGGTACCGAGTCGGCGCGCTGATCGCCACCGGCGGCATGTCCGCGGTGTATCGCGGCGTCGACGTGCGACTGGACCGACCAGTGGCGTTGAAGATCATGGACTCCCGCTACGCCGGTGACGAACACTTCCTGACCCGGTTCCAGCGTGAGGCACGCGCCGTGGCACGGCTCAAAGACCCCGGGCTGGTCGCCGTGTACGACCAGGGCGGCGGCACCAGAGGTGTTGAGCCCCCATACCTGACCATGGAACTCGTCGAAGGCGGCACCCTGCGCGAACTGCTCCGCGAGCGCGGCCCGATGCCACCGCACGCCGTGGCCGCGGTGCTGCGCCCCGTGCTGTCGGGCCTGGCCGCGGCGCACCGCGCCGGGCTGGTGCACCGCGACGTCAAACCCGAGAACGTGCTCATCAGTGACGACGGCGAGGTCAAGATCGCCGACTTCGGTCTGGTGCGGGCGCTGGCCGAGGCCAAGATCACCTCGACGAGTGTGATCTTGGGCACCGCGGCCTATCTGGCGCCCGAACAAGTGGCCAGCGGGGACACCGACGCACGCGGCGACGTGTACGCGGTCGGTGTGCTGGTGTTCGAATTGCTCACGGGGAGCACGCCGTTCACCGGGGACAGCCCGCTGGCGGTGGCCTACCAGCGGATGGATCACGACGTGCCGGCGCCGAGCAGCCGGATCACCGGGGTACCCAGGCAATTCGACGAACTCGTGGCATGCGCGACGGCGCGCGACCCGGCCTGTCGGTTCGCCGATGCCGCCGAGATGGCCGACGAACTCGACGCCATCGCGACCGAACTGGGGCTGCCCCGATTCACGGTGCCGGCGCCCCGCAACTCCGCGACGCACCAGTCGGCGTCGGTCGTCGACGCGCCGACGACGGCCGCGCCGCGGCACACCAGGGTCTTCACCCGCGAAGAGATACCCGAGGCGGACGCCGACCCCGACCTCGACGAGGACGAATATCAGCCGATGTCAGGGCATTTCGCCGGCATCGAGCTCGAGGAGTTCTACTGGGCACGCCAGCGCGCCAAGCGGGTGCTGTTCTTCTGGGTCGTCGCGGTGCTGACCCTGGCGGCGCTTGCCGGTGCCGGCGCGTGGACGCTCGGCACCAACCTGCCCAACCTGCTGTAGTACCTTCTAGTCCCGCAGCATCTCCGCGACCAGGAACGCCAGCTCCAGCGACTGCTGGGTGTTCAACCGCGGATCGCAGGCTGTCTCGTAACGGCCGGCCAGGTCGGTGTCCGAGATGTCTTGTGCCCCACCGAGACACTCGGTGACGTTCTCGCCGGTGATCTCGACATGGATGCCGCCCGGATGAGTGCCCAGCGCGTGGTGCACCTCGAAGAAGCCCTGCACCTCGTCGACGATGCGGTCGAAGTGGCGGGTCTTGTATCCCGTCGACGACTCGTGGGTGTTGCCGTGCATCGGGTCGCACTGCCAGATCACCTGGTGACCCGAGGCCTGCACCTTCTCGATGATCGCCGGCAGCACGTCGCGAACCTTGTGGTTGCCCATCCGGCTGACCAGGGTGAGCCGGCCCGGCTCGTTGTTCGGATCGAGCCGCTCGACGTATTCGACAGCGAGCTCGGGCGACGTCGTCGGCCCGATCTTGATGCCGATCGGGTTGGCGATCACCTCGGCGAAGGCGATGTGGGCGCCGTCGAGCGCGCGGGTGCGCTCGCCGATCCACACGTAGTGCGCGGACAGGTCGTAGAGCTTCGGGCCGGTCGGCGACTCGGTGTCCATCCGCAGCATCGCGCGCTCGTAGTCGAGCACCAGCGCCTCGTGGCTGGCGAAGATCTCGGCGGTGTCGAGATTGCGGTCGTCGACACGGCAGGCACTCATGAAGCGCAGGCCGCGATCGATCTCGCCGGCTAGCGCCTCGTAGCGCGCCCCGGCGGGCGAGGTGCGGACGAACTCACGGTTCCACTCGTGCACATGGTGCAGCGACGCCATGCCCGACGAGGTCAGTGCCCGCACCAGGTTCATCGCGGCGCTGGCGTTGGCGTATGCGCGGACCAGCCGCGACGGATCGTGCTCACGGACCGCGGCGTCGGGGGCGAAACCGTTGACCATGTCGCCGCGGTAGGACCGCAGGCCGAGCGCGTCGGTGTCCGACGACCGCGGCTTGGCGTACTGGCCGGCGATGCGGGCCACCTTCACGACAGGCATGCTGGCGCCATAGGTCAGCACCACCGCCATCTGCAGCAGCGTGCGGATGTTGGCGCGGATGTGCGGTTCGGTGTTGTCGACGAACGTCTCGGCGCAGTCGCCGCCCTGCAGGAGGAACGCCTTCCCGCGCGCCACGTCGGCCAGCTGGGCCTTGAGCTTCTCGACCTCGGACGGCACGGTCACCGGCGGCACGCTCTCCAGCACGGTGCGCATCGCGGCGGCCTGCCCGGCGTCCCAGCTCGGCTGCTGCAGTGCCTCGCGGGCCAAGGCGGCGTCCAAGCGCGCACGAAGATCCT
>JBFMGT010000050.1:0-6882 GCA_040752555.1 Actinomycetota bacterium
ACAAGGGCAAACTGCTCGAACGCCCCACCGAAATCACCCCACCGACACCGCCCTCAGACGGCGATCAGCAAGCCGGAACGGAGGTCGCCTGAAACACGCCGATCCACAGGTATTGACAATTCCTCAGGAGCCAATAGTGTCAAGGCTATGACAGCAGTGATCGACCCCGATCCCGACGGCGGGTTGCCGAGGCAGCAGGCGATCAGCGCGGAGATCGAGGCGATCGAGTCCGAGTATCAGCGCGCTGGCATCGAGGAGACGCAGCCGCGGCTCGGCTACGCGCCCTACCGCAGCAGCCTGCTGCGTCATCCCACGAAGGACCTACACCACGCTGACCCGGAGGGCGTCGAGCTGTGGACGCCCTGCTTTTCCGAACGCGACGTGCATCCGCTTGAATCGGACCTCACCATCCAGCACTCAGGCGAACCCATCGGCGAACGGATAGTGGTGACCGGCCGGGTGGTCGACGGCGACGGACGGCCGGTGCGACGTCAACTCGTCGAGATCTGGCAGGCCAACGCCGGCGGTCGCTACATCCACAAGCGTGATCAGCACCCGTCCGCGATCGACCCCAACTTCACCGGCGTCGGCCGCTGCCTGACCGATGACGACGGAAGCTACCGCTTCACCACGATCAAGCCAGGGCCGTATCCGTGGAGGAACCACCGCAACGCTTGGCGCCCAGCCCACATCCACTTCTCGGTGTTCGGAACGGAATTCACGCAACGGCTGATCACCCAGATGTACTTCCCCGGCGACCCGTTGTTCGCGCTGGACCCGATCTATCAGTCGATCACCGACCGAAAGGCCCGAGACCGACTGATTGCCAACTACGACCACGACGTCACCACCCACGAATGGGCCACCGGATACCGGTGGGACATCATCCTCACCGGCGCGACGCGCACTCCGACCGAGGATCCCCACCGCGGAAGCGAACACTGATGAATACCCTGCTCACCGCCACCCCGGGGCAGACCGTCGGACCCTTTTTCGGTTACGCACTCCCGTTCGACCGGTGCGACCAGCTGGTTCCGGCCGGCTCACCGGGTGCCGTCCAGCTTTCCGGCTTGGTCCTCGATGGTGACGGCCAGCCTGTTCCCGACGCCCTACTTGAGATCTGGCAGGCAAACGCCGACGGCACCATCCCCACGTCCACCGGCTCGCTACACCGGGACGGCTGGACCTTCACTGGGTGGGGCCGCGCCGGCACCGACGATGGCGGACGGTACAACTTTTCCACCGTCATCCCAGGTCCCTGCGATCCCGGTGCGGCACCGTTCTTTCTGATCACCGTGTTCGCCCGCGGGCTGCTCAACCGGCTGTTCACCCGCGCCTACGTGCCCGGGGGGCAGCTGGCCGGCGATCCACTGCTGGCGTCCCTGCCGCCCGAGCGTCGCGACACGCTCATCGCCACCCGCGAGGGCGCCGGACTACGCTTCGACATCCAATTGCAGGACGCGCCAGGCAAACCCGAGACGGTCTTCCTGCGCTACGCGGGACACCAGCGATGACTGACCTCTTCTGGCCGGGCGACGACCTCGCAGGCGACCTGATGAGCGGCCCCGCATTCCTCGAGGCCATGGTGGCCGTGGAACGGGCGTGGCTGGACAGCCTCGTCGACGCCGGTATCGCACCGCAAGAGGCGCGTGCCAGCTTGGCAGACCTCATCGCCGACGCCGACACCGAGTCGATCGCCCGCCGCGCCGCCACCGACGGCAGCCCCGTCAGCGCTCTGGTCACGTTGTTGCGTGAGCGCTCAACGGCGGCGACAGCCCGCTGGTTACACCGCGGGCTAACCAGTCAGGACGTCGTCGACACAGCGCTCGTCATCTGCGCCCGTGATGTCCTCATGCGCATCGGCGACGAGTTCACCGTCCAAGTCCGGGCGCTGTCCGAGCTCGCTGAGAGGCACCGGAGCACACCAACACTCGCGCGTACCCTGACCCAGGCCGCCCTACCAAGCACCTTCGGCGCCAAGATGGCACGTTGGCTTACCGGCATACTGGACGCCGCCGAACCGCTGACCGGGCTGCTGCCCTCGCTGCCGGTGCAGGTCGGTGGCGCGGTGGGAACGCTGGCGGCGGCTACCGAATTGACCGGTTCGGTGGACGGCGCCATCGCGTTGAGCGACGCGCTCGCCGGCGCACTGCGGCTGGCGCCGGCTCCGCCCTGGCACACCACCCGCTCGGCGATCACCCGCATCGGGGATGCGTTGGTGAGCTGCTGCGACGCCTGGGGGCACATCGCCGCCGACATCGCGACCGGTAGCCGGCCCGAGGTCGGCGAGCTGGCCGAGGGGACTGGTGGCGGCTCATCGACGATGCCGCACAAGAACAATCCCGTCCGCTCTGTGTTGATCCGGCGCACCGCGCTCACCGCGGGCACCTTGGGCGCCACCCTGCACCTGGCCGCAGGAGCGAGTGTCGACGAGCGCTCCGACGGCGCGTGGCACGCCGAATGGGCCACACTGCGCACGCTCGCCCGCCACACCGTCGTGGCGGCCATCCAAGCCTCCGAACTGCTCTCCGGGTTGCAGGTGGACACGGCGCGGGCGGCCGCGAACCTGGCCGACGCGGGCGGGCTGCTCACCGAACAACGTGCAATGACCGAGTTGACCGGTAGCCCAGCACGGCCCGACTACACCGGTGCCGCCGATCGGCTGATCGATTCGACCTTGAGTCGGGCCCGCCGCTTCATCAAGTCTGCGTCATGACCATTCCGGCCTTGGCCACAATCGACTTCGGCGGACCCGACGGTGCGCCTGTCCTCGTGCTGGGGCCTTCACTGGGTACCTCGGCAGCCACGCTGTGGAGCGCTGCGGCTGGATGGCTGAGTGCGCACGCCCGCGTCGTCGGGTGGGACCTACCCGGTCACGGTCGAGGCGGTCCTGGCGAGCCCTTCACGATCGCCGAACTCGCGGTCGCCGTGCTGGCACTCGCCGACGACATGCACGCCGAGACCTTCCACTACGCCGGTGATTCGCTCGGTGGCTGTGTCGGTCTGCAGCTGATGCTCGACGCGCCGCAACGGGTGGACTCGGCGACCCTACTGGGCACCGGTGCGTTGATCGGCACCCCAGCTGGCTGGCTCGAGCGCGCCGCCACCGTCCGCGCCGAGGGCGTCGAAACCTTACTCTCGGGCGCGGCCCAGCGGTGGTTCGCGCCGGGCTTCGTCGACCGGCAACCAGGTGTCGGCGCGGCGCTGCTGGACACCCTCAGCCACACCGATCCGGAGTCCTATGCGCAGGCCTGCGAGGCCCTCGCGGCATTCGACGTCTCCGACCGATTGCGCGAGATCGTCACTCCCGTCCTGGCCGTGGCAGGCAGCGCCGACGTGCCCACACCGCCGGAGTCATTGCGGCGCATCGCCTCCGGTGTCCAGGACGGTGACCTCGTAGTGCTCGACGGTGTCGGCCACCTGGCACCCGCCGAAGCCCCGGACCGGGTCGCCGGCCTCATCGCAGAGCAGGTGGGTATTCCGCAGCCTGCGACTAGGACCGTCGAGGATGTGTGTCGCGCGGGAATGGCGATACGGCGCCAGGTGCTCGGCGACGGGCACGTCGACCGGGCAATCGCCGGTACCACCGACATGACCGCCGATTTCCAGCACCTGATCACCCAGTACGCCTGGGGAACCATCTGGACACGCCCAGGTCTAGACCTTCGCAGCCGCTCGATGATCACCCTGACGGCGCTGGTCGCGCGCGGGCACCGCGAGGAACTGGCGATGCACCTGCGAGCGGCCCGCCGGAACGGTTTGAGCAACGACGAGATCAAGGAGCTGCTGATGCAGACTGCCATCTACTGTGGCGTCCCCGACGCCAACTCCGCGTTTCGCATCGCCGCCGAGGTATTGCCGGAATTCGACGAGGACGAGCGGGCGTCGTCATGAGCCGCACCGCCGTCTGCGCCGCCGCCCACGAAGCCGTCGCCGGAATCGCTGACGGCGCCACAATTCTCGTCGGCGGATTCGGCATGGCGGGCATGCCCACCACACTCATCGATGCGATCATCGAACAGGGCGCCGCCGAGCTCACCATCGTCAGCAACAACGCGGGCAACGGCGACACCGGTCTGGCCGCGCTGCTGGCTGCCGGTCGGGTCGCGAAGGTCATTTGTTCCTTCCCCCGACAGGCCGATTCGTACGTGTTCGACAGGCTCTACCGGGACGGCATGGTCGACCTCGAAGTGGTCCCGCAGGGCAACCTGGCCGAGCGGATCAGAGCGGCAGGCGCGGGCATTGGCGCGTTCTTCTGCCCGACCGGTGTCGGCACCCCGCTCGCCTCGGGCAAGGAGATCCGCACGATCGACGGCCGCGACTACGTGCTGGAGTATCCGATCCGCGGCGACGTCGCACTCATCGCAGCACACCTGGCCGACCGGGCCGGAAACCTGTTGTACCGCAAGACTGCTCGCAACTTCGGTCCGGTCATGGCGACCGCCGCCACGCTGACCGTCGTTGAGGTCTCCCGCGTCGTCGAGACCGGAGGCATCGACCCCGAGACGGTCGTGACGCCGGGTATCTTCGTCGACCGCATCCTCGACCTGTCCTCGATTCCCGCCGCCCGCACCGAGGCCGCCTCGTGACGGGAACGCTCGATGCAAGGACACGGCGTCGTGTCGAGCATCTCGACCGTGGCCCGTTGGACCGCGGGGAGATCGCCGCGATGATCGCCCGCGACATCGCACCTGGGTCGTACGTCAATCTCGGCATCGGCCAGCCCACGATGGTCGCCGACTACCTCGACCCCGCCGCCGAGGTGGTGCTGCACACCGAGAACGGCATGCTCGGCATGGGAGGCGCCGCGACAGGAGACGCCATTGACCCGGATCTCACCAATGCAGGCAAGGTTCCGGTCACCGAAACCCCTGGGGCGTCCTACTTCCACCACGCCGACTCCTTCGCCATGATGCGCGGCGGCCATCTCGACGTGTGTGTGCTCGGGGCGTTTCAGGTCAGCGAGCGTGGAGACCTCGCCAACTGGCACACCGGAGCACCGGACGCCATTCCCGCGGTCGGGGGTGCGATGGATCTCGCCATCGGAGCGAAGCGCGTATTCGTGATGATGACGCTGTTCGGCAAGGACAGGACCGCGAAGTTGGTTCCGGAGTGCAGTTACCCGCTGACCGGGCTTCGGTGCGTCAGCCGGCTGTATACCGAGTACGCGATCTTCGACATCGACAACGCCGGAGACGGACGCGTGCGCGTACTCGAGACCTTCGCCATCAGTATCGCCGCGCTCGAGAAGCGCTTGCACATAGCTCTGTCGTGACCCTGGCGCTTGGGTCGCCGAAAAGTGACTCCATGCTCGCTCAGCGACGAAATTCCCAGAGGAGTGGATTGATGACCCTATCCCGTGACGAGCTAGCCGATTTCGCCGAAAGTATGGCGCGCGCAGGGGATCGCGACACCCAGCACGTGACCGAGGAGCACCTCGTCGTGAACTCCACCGAGGCACACTGGATCCAGACCGGAAGCCCATCAGAAATTGGATTGCTTCTGCGGATACCCGCCCGCTCCATTGAGTTCTTCCTGCAGAAGATCCCCGCCGGTGCGGGCAGTGACCTTCATCGACACGTACACGAGTCAGTTCACTTCGTGCGACATGGCTCGGGCTGGTCGGAGATTGGCGATCAACGCGTAACGTGGAGCGCAGGCGACTTCGTGTATACGCCGCCGTGGGTATGGCATCGCCACTATGCAGATGACCAACAGGACGTCGAGATGATAGTCATCGAGAACTCCCGCCTCCTGGCTGCCGTGGACGCAACCCAGAGGGAAACCAGGGGCAACGTTAGCTTCGCCGAGGCTTTCGGCGTCGGCGACACGTAAGCAGTGGAGAAATTGTCAAGGTAATCGCTTCGAAGGGCGCTTGACGACGGCGGTCAAACACACGGCGGCCGGTCAACCCATCCACGGCGCTAATGTCCAGCCGCCCTGCAACTTTCGTGGCCGCGGCGTCTCCCGGCGAAGCAGGCGGCCTGATCTGCACCCGTGTTGTCGGCCCACGGGTTGTGCGAGTAAAGCGCAAAGTGATCACGATGCGGTCACATGCGTTATTCGTCGAACCCTTCATCTGGGATAGCAAACGCCGCCCTGGCGTTGTCGTTGAGATTTGCAAATCCATCGATAACCACCCGGGCCACGCGGGTCTCATGGTCGACAATGCGGATCAGCCACGTGTGAAAGGCCGCACCGGTGAATTCTTCGCTGACCGGCGAAGGAGCTCTCCAGCGACGGAAGAAGAACTCGAGTCGTGTCGTCAGCTCGATGACATCCTCCTGCACCGGAACGTAGGAAAGTACTTGACGCAGTTCGAGGCGTTCGTCGAAAATCCCGTCCCGCTGCGTGAGATACAACCGCAGACCATTGAGTCCCTTCCATTGGTGGCCGCCGCGAAAGCCGATTTCGAAGTCGTCTGTGAGGACGGTTGCGAACATTTGCTCGGCCGGCGAGTGGCGCTGTTCTAAGCGCAGGTAGTCATCGATCGTCGAAACGAACGCCGGCAGGTCGGGGGTACTCGACACAGAACATCTCCTTTGCCAATGTAGTTAGACCAGCTTAGTAGCAAGCTCTGCGGCAGCTTCGCCGATGATGCCAGCTACTTTGCGGACATGTGATGGCCGTAACCGATAGCTCGGCGCTGATGCATTTAGTGCCAGCCTCACGTCGGGACCTCTTGCAGGTATGGCGACAGCAACGGATGCGACACCTTCTTCGCTTTCCTCCCTACTGGTCGCGAAACCGCTCTTTCGAGAAATAGTCAAATCCTGTGGATCGAGGGTCGTCAGGCGACCTCGGACACTGGGGTGTCGGGCGATGGTTCCGGGGTGATGTCGACCGGACGTTCGAGGAGCTTGCCCTGGTGGAACACTGCGC
>JBFMGT010000051.1:0-5964 GCA_040752555.1 Actinomycetota bacterium
GGGTGATCTCCTCGGCGCCCAGCTTGGTGTCGCGGGCATCGATCTCGTGCTCCTCGATGTGGATCGAGGTCAGCACGTCCTCTTCGACCAGGCGGTTGGAGAGGATGATCGCGTCCTCGTAGTTGTGACCCTCCCACGGCATGACCGCGACGAGCAGGTTCTTGCCCAGCGCCATCTCGCCGTTCTCGGTGCACGGACCGTCGGCGAGCACCTGGCCCGCCTCGACGCGCTGCCCGGCGTCCACGATCGGGCGCTGGTTGGCGCACGTGCCGTGGTTGGAGCGGGCGAACTTGCGCATCCGGTAGGTGTGCCGGGAGCCGTCGTCGGCCATCACGGTGATGTAGTCCGCCGACACCTCCTCGATGACGCCCGCCTTGTCGGCGACGATGACGTCACCGGCGTCGATGGCGGCGCGCAGCTCCATGCCGGTACCCACGAGCGGGGCCTCGCTGCGGACCAGCGGAACGGCCTGGCGCTGCATGTTGGCACCCATCAGGGCACGGTTGGCGTCGTCGTGCTCGAGGAACGGGATCATCGCCGTCGCGACCGACACCATCTGGCGCGGCGAGACGTCCATGTAGTCGACCTCGGCGGCCGAGACGAACTCGACCTCGCCGCCCTTGCGTCGGACCAGCACGCGCTCCTCTTCGAAGCGCCCGTCACCGTCGAGCGGCGAGTTGGCCTGCGCCACGACGTGGCGGTCCTCCTCGTCGGCGGTGAGGTAGTCGATCTGGTCGGTGACCTGGCCGTCGATGACCTTGCGGTACGGCGTCTCGATGAAGCCGAACGGGTTGACCCGCGCGTACACCGACAGCGATCCGATCAGGCCGATGTTCGGGCCTTCCGGGGTCTCGATCGGGCACATGCGGCCGTAGTGGCTGGAGTGCACGTCGCGGACCTCGAGGCCGGCGCGCTCACGGGACAGACCGCCGGGGCCCAGCGCCGACAGGCGACGCTTGTGGGTCAGACCCGACAGCGGGTTGTTCTGGTCCATGAACTGGCTCAGCTGCGACGTGCCGAAGAACTCCTTGATCGCCGCCACGACGGGACGGATGTTGATCAGGGTCTGCGGGGTGATCGCCTCGACGTCTTGAGTCGTCATGCGCTCACGCACGACGCGCTCCATGCGCGACAGGCCGACCCGGATCTGGTTCTGGATCAGCTCGCCGACCGTGCGCAGGCGACGGTTGCCGAAGTGGTCGATGTCGTCCACCTCGACCGGCACCTCGACCCCGCCGGGCACCGTCATCGTGGTCTGGCCGTCGTGCAGACGGACCAGGTACTCGATGGTCGCGACGACGTCCTCTTCGGTCAGCGTCGAGCTGGTGATCGGCTGGCCGGCATTGAGGCCCAGCTTCTTGTTGACCTTGTAGCGGCCCACGCGGGCCAGGTCGTAGCGCTTCTCCTTGAAGAAGAGATTCTCCAGCAGGGTCTGCGCGGACTCCTTGGTCGGGGGCTCGCCCGGCCGCAGCTTGCGGTAGATGTCCAGCAGCGCCTCGTCGGTGCCTGCGGTGTTGTCCTTCTCCAGCGTGCCCATCATGATCTCGGAGAAGCCGAAGCGCTCCGTGATCTGCTCGTTGGTCCAGCCCAGCGCCTTCAGCAGCACGGTGACGGGCTGGCGGCGCTTGCGGTCGATACGCACACCGACGGTGTCGCGCTTGTCGACGTCGAACTCCAGCCACGCACCGCGGCCGGGGATGACCTTGACGCTGTGCAGCGTCTTCTCGGTCGACTTGTCGATCGTCTCGTCGAAGTACACGCCCGGCGAGCGGACGAGCTGGCTCACCACGACACGCTCGGTGCCGTTGATGATGAAGGTGCCCTTCTCGGTCATCATCGGGAAGTCACCCATGAACACCGTCTGGCTCTTGATCTCGCCGGTGTTGTTGTTGATGAACTCGGCCGTGACGAACAGCGGCGCCGCGTACGTCATGTCCTTGTCTTTGCACTCGTCGACGGGTGCCTTGACCTCGTCGAAGCGCGGGTCGGAGAAGGACAGCGACATCGAACCCGAGAAGTCCTCGATCGGGGACAGCTCCTCGAGGACCTCCTGCAGACCACCCTTGGGGTCCACATCGCCGCGGTCGACGGCGCGCTGGAACCAGTCCTCGGCGCCGATCAGCCACTCGAATGACTCGGTTTGGACATCGAGAAGCCCGGGAACCTCGAGGGGCTCACGGAGTTTCGCGAAAGAAATCCTGTTTGGTGCTCCGGGAACGGAGTTGTTGGTTACTGACTCGATCTGGCGGGACCCTGCCAAGATGCATCCTTCCAGCACCTCATGCGACCGTGGATGCCGGTGGAAACACCGGACCTTCGTGCCGCGATTCTGCGTCGGTTCGGCTGGCTCCACGAGCCGCCTCCGGCGCACGGCACGCGTCGAGATCGCTGAGCAGAACTCAGGCTTCGACTACGTGGGCGGTGCGGATGAGGTGGGCAGGATGCAGCCAGCGCAACGTCCAACGATAGCGCAGGACGGGCTATTCCTCAACATCCGGCCACGGATTGCATGCCACGAAGGCTTGGTCGCTGGCTGGCGTCCTCATCCCGTGCAAACATGCTGGCCAATAGATTGACCCGGTTTCGCCCTTCCGTCAAGAGACAACGCGGTGTTTGGGGGTAATTCGCGCATCAGACCGTGATCATGCGCACGCGGCGGGTCGACGACGAGGTCAGCTCGTCCCGCCACCAGCCGGTGACGATGCTCCACGCCGAGGCGTGGCTGTCGTAGAGCCGGTCTGTGTGGGTTCCGTCGAGCATGTCGTTGATCCAACCCGCGGCCAACACCTTGTTGGCCATCACGTCGATCGGCGACGAGTAACCCATGGCCAGGTAGGCGAAGTACTGCACGATCGGCGCGGTGGTCTGCATCCCGTCGCCGTGCGACCCGCCTTTGATGGTCACACCGGTGAACATTCCGGGACGCACGGCATTGAGCTTGCGATTCGTGTCGCCGTACCAGTTCCACGAGCTCGGCGCCGAGGCGATGTTGTACACCGGTATCGAGGTCGGGATCGCGGCGATGTCTTGTCCCATGAAACTGAGCGTGCCGACGCCGTCGAACATGATCAGGCCGGCCAGGTCGTCGGCGTCGCCGTTTTCGACCATGTAACGCCCGACCATCGCGATCAGACCGCCGCCCGCCGAGTGACCGGCGAGCACCACCCGGGTGGGCAGCACACCGTCATAGCCGGCCGCCCGTGCGCTCGCCGTCAGCGCTGCCCGGTCGCCGCTGAACAGGGCCGCGATCGCTCGCCCCGTACTCGGCCATTCGAGCGGATAGTTCTCGATGTCGAACGGGTTCCACGTCAACGACGGCACCACGACGATGCTGTCGGTCTTCTCGGCCAGGTAGGCCGCCGTCGCGCTGTAGAACGTCGCGTTGGCCAGGAAGCCGTGCTGCAGGTAGATCAGGCCGGCGGGGTTGTCGGTGTCCGGGAAGTACCAGTCGGCGGGAACATCCTTGTGACCGCCGATGGTCAGAGTCGACGACTCCACCCGTACGGAGCTGCCGAACGGCGCCCGGACGGGCCCGGCAAAGAACTGCATGGTGTCGGTGTAGAAGTCGTAGAACTTCTTACCGATGGTGTTCAGCACGTCGAGCAGCGTCGGCTTCGTCGCGACCGGCGGAGCCTCCGCGGCGGCCATGCGCATCACCATCGCGCCGTCGGGTGCACCCAGATCGGTTTCGATGCCCGCGGCGAAGGCGCTGAAGCGCGGCCGGCGCTGCTCGGAGGACGCGGCGACGGGCTCGACGGGGTCGCTGACGGGCTCGGCAACCGAGTCCACCGGGGTCGGGATGGACGGTTCGGCTTCTGCCTCGGGTTCGGGTTCGGGTTCGGGTGCACGATGCTTGCCGCCACCGAAGAGCGGACGGCCCGGCTTGCGCGTCGGACCTGAAGTCTTCGGGTCTTCGGCTGCTGCGGCCGGTTCGGGCTGCGGTGTTGTGACCTCGGGCTTGTCCGTGTCCGGCGAGGTCACCACTGGCGTGTCCGTCGGGGACTCGTCGTCGGGCTTGGTGACCTCGGGCTTAGTCACGTCGGGCTTCGTCACGTCGGGCTTGGTCACGTCGGGCTTGGTCACGTCGGGCTTGGTGACCTCGGGCTTGGTCACGTCGGGCTTGTCCGGGTCCGGTTTCGTGACATCCGGTGTGGCCCGGGTTTCGTCCCGGTGCGACTTGAGGCCGGGCTTGCGGTCCCGCTTAGGAGCGGTCTTCGCCGTCGTCGCGCCGTCGCCACCACCGGTTTTCGACGATGCCTGGGTGCCCGTGCCCGATGACGATCCGTCGTCGGCGACTGCGACACCCGCACTGGTCAGCATCGCTGCTGACATCCCCCCCGCTAGTACGCCTGCCCCCAACCAGACCCGATAGCGGTCGACCATTGTTCTCCTGTTTCAGAAAGCATCGGAAAACCACGCGTGGATGCCTTAAGTGCGGTTTTACGCACGACAACGTGATTCTGGCAAACTGTATAGCCAGTGTGACGACCCCGCAAGAGCAAGATCGAAAATGATTGACGCGCGTGAAAAAGGGCGCGAGAACGGGCCGCGTTCAGCGCACGGAGAAACCGGTCACGCGAACGGTGTGGAGAAAGGCAGGCACCCGCTCAGCGGGCGCAAGGTCAGCGGTCGCCGCCGACAGGGATACGCCCGGTGGGCGCGTCGTCCTCGTCGCGGCGCGCAGAGCCGCCCCCGTCGTAGTCGCGCACGGGGTACTTGTGGGTGCCTTCGAGGTCGTCGCGAATGGCTTCCTGGGCGGCTGCCGGCAGGGTGTGCATGATCTCGCGGACCCGGGCCTGACGGCGGGCGACGGCCTTGCGCTCGGGCATACCCGGAGTGGCCGAGACCTGCGGGGGCACGCCCTCGATCTCCTCGACACCACCATCGTGGTGACCGGCGTCGATCATGGCCTGCTCCTCGGCCATCGTCGACTCGTCCTTCTCCTCCGACATGCCGATCGGACCGATCCGGCGCCCGTTGAGGAACTGCTTGACCACCGGCTCATCAGAGGTCAGCAACACCTCGCGCGGACCGAACATCACCAGGTGCTTGCGGAACAACATGCCCATGTTGTCGGGCACTGTGCGCGCGATGTTGATGTTGTGCGTGACGATTAGGATCGTGCAATCGATCTGGGCATTGATGTCGATCAACAACTGCGACAGGTACGCGGTACGCACTGGATCCAGACCCGAGTCCGGCTCGTCACACAGGATGATCTGCGGGTCCAACACCAGCGAGCGCGCCAGGCCGGCACGCTTGCGCATACCGCCGGAGATCTCGCCGGGGAACTTGTTCTCATCCCCCGCCAGACCGACCAGGTCCAGCTTCTCCATCACGATCTGACGGATCTCGGATTCCTTCTTCTTCGTGTGCTCACGAAGCGGGAACGCGGTGTTGTCATACAAGCTCATCGAGCCGAAGAGCGCACCGTCCTGGAACATCACCCCGAACAGCGTGCGGATTTCGTAGAGCTCCTTGGCCGAGCACTCGATGATGTTCGTGCCATCGACGATGATCTTGCCGCGCTCGGGCCGCAACAACCCGATCAGCGACTTCAAGAACACCGATTTACCGGTACCCGAGGGGCCCAGCAACACACTGACCTCACCGGCAGGCAGATCGAACGTGACATCTTCCCAAATTCGCTGCGAGCCGAAGGACTTCGTCAGCCCCTCGACCTGGATACCAATGCCCACGCGAATTCCTCTCGCCAGTCCCGCACCTGCTCGCCACAGGCTCCCCGCCTGTGGCTTGAGTCACTGTAACCTACCCGCCCATGCCCTGAGGGCGGACCGGGCCTGAACGTAGCGTGGGGCTGGACTGTTTGCCAGACCCGCCCCACAACTGACGTTGCCGTTACTTGACGGTGACCGATGCGCCGGCGGCCTCGAGCTTGGCCTTGGCGTCGTCGGCGGCCTCCTTGGTGACCTTCTCGAGCAGCGGCTTGGGCGCGCTGTCGAC
>JBFMGT010000052.1:0-5165 GCA_040752555.1 Actinomycetota bacterium
ACTGGACCCAAACCGCGACTACCAACCCACCGGGGCACCCAAAGGACCCACGCGAAAACCCCCAAAACGACAACAGCCGAACCTACAAACGTAGGTCCGGCTGTCGCCGATGTCCTGAGACATCACATACGTCGGGCTGACAGGATTTGAACCTGCGACCACTTGACCCCCAGTCAAGTGCGCTACCAAGCTGCGCCACAGCCCGCGTGCCTCCCGGGATCGCCGGTCGGCGGTCGAAAGCTTACAGCAGGGTTACCCCCAGCTCCCAACCGCGTCGCCGCGCCCCGGGCGGGTATCACAGACCGATGAGTGACACTCCCCTGTGGCTGTTCGCCGATCAGCTCGGCCCAGCGGTCTACGGCGGCGAGCATGCCCACCGCGAGGTCCTTCTGGTCGAGGCCACCTCGGCGCTGGCCAAGCGTCGCTACCACCGGCAGAAGCTGCACCTCATCCTGTCCGCACTCCGCCACGCCGACCGCGACCTGGGTGACCGGGCAACGCTGCTCAAGGCCGACACCTACACCGATGCGCTCGAGCGATTCGGCCGCCCGGTGCTGGTCCACCAGCCCACCTCGCACGCCGCCGAGCGCTTCGTCAACCGGCTGCAGAAGCAGGGCCTGGTCGAAGAGGTGCTGCCGACCCCCACATTTGCCTTGCCGCGCAAGGACTTCGAGGAGTGGGCCGGCAACCGAACCCGCTTCCGGATGGAGGACTTCTACCGCGACCAGCGGCGCCGCTTCGACGTGCTGATGAACGGCGCCGATCCCGTCGGCAACCGCTGGAACTACGACGAGGACAACCGGGAGTCCCCGCCCAAGAAGCAGCAGCGTCTCGACGTCCCCGCGCCGTACAAACCCCGCGAGGACGACATCGACGAACAGGTCCGCCACGACTTGGACGCGATGGACCTCGACACCGTCGGCGCCGACGGGCCGCGCCTCTTCGCGGTCACGCCCGCCGAGGCCAAGCGGGCGCTGGCCCGGTTCATCGAGCACCGGCTGCCCTTGTTCGGCCGCTACGAGGACGCGATGATGGGCAGCGACTGGGCCATGTCGCACTCCCTGCTGTCGGTACCGCTCAACCTCGGCGTGCTGCACCCCCTCGACGCCGTCGAAGCCGCCGAGCAGGCCTACCGCGACGGAAGCGCTCCCCTGGCCGCCACCGAGGGCTTCATCCGCCAGATCCTGGGCTGGCGTGAATACATGTGGCACCTGTACTGGCATTTCGGTCCCGATTACGTGAAGAAGAACGAACTCGAGGCGCACACCCCGCTACCGCAGTGGTTCGCCGACCTGGACGCCGACTCGGTCACCGCACAATGCCTGCACCACGCGCTCAAAGGCGTGCGCGATCGCGGGTGGACCCACCACATCCAGCGGCTGATGATCCTCGGCAGCCACGCGCTGCAACGCGGCTACCGGCCCGACGAGCTCACCGAGTGGTTCGCCACCGCCTACGTCGACGGGTTCCGCTGGGTGATGCCCACCAACGTCGTCGGGATGAGCCAGCACGCCGACGGCGGGCTGCTCGCCACCAAGCCCTACACCTCGGGTGGGGCCTACATCAACAAGATGAGCGACCACTGCGGCGACTGCGCCTTCGACCCGAAGAAGCGCCTCGGCGAGGACGCCTGCCCCTTCACCGCCGGCTACTGGGCCTTCACGCACCGCCACCGGGATCTGCTCGCCAAGAACATGCGCACCCGCCGCGCGGTGTCGTCGATGGAGCGCCTCGGCGACCTCGACGCGGTTCTCGAGCAGGAATCAGCGCGCGACAGATTCTGACGTCGGCTCGGCAACCGGCGCGGTCTTCGGCGCCCGCGATACCCGCCACGCGTAGAACACCAGCGACGCCCATGCCACGACGATCAGCGAGTAGATGGCCGTGGACCACGGCCACTGAATGCCGAAGAAGTGCACCAGCTTCTGGCTGTTGGTCAGCACGATGACTCCGCCGACGGCGGAGCCCAACAGCGCCGGGCTGATGCGGCTCACCAACCACGCCGCGATCGGTGCAGCGATGACCCCGCCGAGCATCAGCCCGACGACCACCGGCCAGTTCTCCAGGAATTCGTGTCGCAGCCCGATCAAGAACCCGACCGAGGCCGACACCGACACCAGGAACTCCGACGCACTGACCGAACCGATGACGGTGCGCGGCGCGGTCTTACCCTGCGACAGCAGCGTGCTGGTGGTGATCGGACCCCAGCCGCCACCACCGGAGGCGTCGATGAAGCCACCGAACAGGCCAAGCGGGGCAAGGAATTTGGCCCCGTGCTGGGTACCTCGACCGCCGATCGCCAGCGGTGTGCGCAGCGAGAACCGCAGCAGCACGTAGGCGCCGATCGCCATCAGGATGGCCGCCATCAGCGGCGCAGCATGCTCAGTCGACAGCGACGAGAGCACCGTCGCGCCGAGGAACGCACCGACGGCGCCGGGCAGACCCAGCTTGGCGACGAGCGGCCAGTTGATGTTCTTGAACCGCCAGTGCGACAGCCCGGATGCCAGCGTGGTGCCCACCTCGGCGAGGTGAACGGCGGCGCTGGCCTGCGCGGCCCCGACGCTGGAGAGCACCAGCAACGTGGTGGCCGTGACACCGAAGGCCATTCCCAGAGCACCGTCGACGAGTTGGGCGCCGACACCGACGAGAGTGAAGATCAGAAGCGAACGCATGGCTGCTTTCGGGGACTGCGGTCACGTAAGAGACCGGGCGGGACGAGGGGCGGGCGTCAGGGACGCCGACAACACCACTCGTCGAAAGCCATCAGGCGGCGGGACGGCCAGAACGGCTCGAGAGCCGACACCTCGGACGGCGCAGCCGCCACCAGCTCGTGCTCGACCATCGTGTTCCCCATCCCCTGATCAGACTCGGTCAGCCTACACGGTCAACAGCCGGTACAGCCCGATCAATCCCACCACGACGATCACCGCGCGGAGAGCGTTCGGAGAAAGTCGCCGGCCGTAGTGCGAACCCAGGAATCCACCGATCAGCGACCCGAGCGCGATCAACCCGGCAGCAGCCCAGCTGATCCGATCGAAGGCGACCAGTGTGTAGGCGATCGCCGCGACGATGTTGACGAGCAAGGACAGCAGATTCTTGGCAGCGTTCATCCGCTGCATGTCCTCGGGCAGCAGCGCACCCATCACCGCGACCAGCAGGATGCCCTGCGCGGCGGTGAAGTAGCCGCCGTAGACGCCCACCGCGAAGGTCGCCGCGACGAGCGCGGTCATCCGCGCCGCGGAGACATGATCGGCAGAGTGGCCGGCCGCCTCGGCACGCCGACGCGCCCAGGCCTGGATCCTCGGCCCGATGACCACCAGCACCAGTGCGAGCACCAGCAGCACCGGCACCACGCGGAGGAACACTTTCTCGGGCAGGTGCAGCAGCAACCAGGCACCGCCGCCCGCGCCGAGCAGCGACGCCGGGATCTGCCAGCGCAACCGGCGCCACTGCCCACGCAGCTCCCGCCGGTACCCCCAGGTGCCCGACACGCCGCCGGCGACCAGGCCGACCGCATTGGACATCGTCGAGGTCACCGGCGGATATCCCAGCGCGACGAGAGTGGGGAACGTGATGAGGGTGCCGGAGCCGACGAGCGCGTTGATGGCGCCCGCTCCGACGCCCGCCAGGGCGATGAGGATCATGTCGACGACGGGCACTCGAGGCACCCTATCGGCGCTTGGCGCCTCTCTTTTCACGCACCCGGACGTTGATGCGAACCGGGCTGCCGTCGAACCCGAACGTCTCGCGCAGTCGGCGCTCCAGGAACCGTCGGTAGCCGGCCTCGAGGAAGCCGGTGGTGAACAGCACGAACGTCGGCGGGCGGGTGGCGGCCTGAGTGGCGAACAGGATGCGTGGCTGCTTACCCCCGCGGACCGGTGGCGGAGTCGCGGCGACGACCTCTTTGAGGAACGAGTTCAGCTGACCCGTGGTGATCCGCTTGTCCCATGAGGCCAGCGCGGTTTCCAGGGCAGGCACCAGCTTCTGCACCGCGCGGCCGGTCTTGGCCGAGATGTTCACCCGCGGCGCCCACTGGATCTGCGCCAGCTGCAGGTCGATCTCGCGGTCGAGCAGGTAGCGCCGGTCCTCGTCGACGAGGTCCCACTTGTTGAACGCCAGCACCAGCGCCCGCCCTGCCTCGACCACCATGGACAGCACCCGCTGATCCTGCTCGGTCAGCGGCTGCGAGGCGTCGACGAGCACGATGGCCACCTCGGCGGCGTCGATGGCGCCGTGGGTGCGCACCGAGGCGTAGAACTCGTGCCCGCTGGCTTGGCCGACTTTGCGCCGCAACCCCGCGGTGTCGACGAATCGCCAGAGCTTGCCGTCCATCTCGATGAGCGAGTCGACCGGGTCGACGGTGGTGCCGGCCACGTCGTGCACGACGGATCGTTCGTCCCCGGCCAGCCGGTTGAGCAGCGAGGACTTGCCGACGTTGGGCTTGCCCACCAGCGCCACCCGGCGCGGTCCACCACCGGCGCCGGTGCCGACCTCGGACAGCGCCGGCAGTTCTTCCAGGACGGCGTCGAGCAGATCGGCGACACCGCGGCCGTGCATTGCGCTGATGGGGTGCGGCTCGCCGAGACCCAGCGACCACAGCGCCGCGGCGTCGGCCTCACCGCGGTCGTTGTCGACCTTGTTGGCGGCCAGGAACACCGGCTTGCCGGAGCGCTGCAGGATTTTCGCGGCGGCCTCGTCGGCGCTCGTGGCGCCGACGACGGCGTCGACGACGAACACGATCGCGTCCGCGGTGCGCATCGCCACCGACGCCTGCTCGGCGACCAGCTGCTGCAGACCCTTGGCGTCGGGCTCCCATCCGCCGGTGTCCTGGACGACGAACCGCCGGCCCGACCACGACGCGTCGTAGGAGACGCGGTCGCGGGTGACGCCAGGGATGTCCTGCACGACGGCCTCGCGGCGGCCCAGGATGCGGTTCACCAGAGTCGACTTGCCGACGTTGGGGCGGCCCACGACGGCCAGCACCGGCGGCGGCGCCGAGGCCTCCTCGACCGCCTCGGCGATCTCCTCGCTACCGACCTCCCAGTCACCTTCGTCGAACCAGACGCCGTCTCCGTCACTCATCTGATCGCACCGGCTTTCTGTTCGACCAGTGCGGTCAGATGGCCGATCACCTGGTCTTGGGTCATGTCGCTGGTGTCGACCAC
>JBFMGT010000053.1:0-4919 GCA_040752555.1 Actinomycetota bacterium
CACAACTACGAGGACGCGATCATCCTCTCCAACCGCCTGGTCGAAGAGGACGTGCTGACCTCGATCCACATCGAGGAGCACGAGATCGATGCCCGCGACACCAAGCTGGGCGCCGAGGAGATCACCCGGGACATCCCGAACGTCTCCGATGAGGTGCTGGCAGACCTCGACGAGCGCGGCATCATCCGCATCGGTGCCGAGGTCCGCGACGGCGACATCCTGGTCGGCAAGGTCACCCCGAAGGGCGAAACCGAGCTGACCCCCGAGGAGCGCCTGTTGCGCGCCATCTTCGGCGAGAAGGCCCGCGAGGTTCGCGACACGTCACTCAAGGTGCCGCACGGCGAGTCCGGCAAGGTCATCGGCATCCGGGTGTTCTCCCGCGAGGACGACGATGAGCTGCCCGCCGGTGTCAACGAGCTGGTCCGCGTCTACGTGGCCCAGAAGCGCAAGATCTCCGACGGCGACAAGCTCGCCGGACGCCACGGCAACAAGGGCGTCATCGGCAAGATCCTGCCCGTCGAGGACATGCCGTTCCTTCCGGACGGCACCCCGGTTGACATCATCCTGAACACCCACGGTGTGCCGCGTCGTATGAACATCGGCCAGATCCTGGAGACCCACCTCGGGTGGGTGGCCAAGGCCGGCTGGAACATCGAGGGCTCTCCGGAGTGGGCGGCCAACCTGCCCGAGGACCTGAAGTCGGCCCCGGCCGACAGCATCGTCGCCACCCCGGTGTTCGACGGCGCTCAGGAGAAGGAGCTCGAGGGTCTGCTCGGCTCGACGCTGCCCAACCGCGACGGCGAGGTCATGGTCAACGCGCAGGGCAAGGCCGAGCTGTTCGACGGCCGCAGTGGTGAACCGTTCCCGTACCCGGTGACGGTCGGCTACATGTACATCCTCAAGCTGCACCACCTGGTCGACGACAAGATCCACGCCCGCTCGACCGGCCCGTACTCGATGATCACCCAGCAGCCGCTCGGTGGTAAGGCGCAGTTCGGTGGTCAGCGCTTCGGTGAGATGGAGTGCTGGGCCATGCAGGCCTACGGCGCGGCGTACACGCTGCAGGAGCTCTTGACGATCAAGTCCGACGACACCGTCGGCCGCGTCAAGGTCTACGAGGCGATCGTCAAGGGCGAGAACATCCCCGAGCCGGGCATCCCGGAGTCGTTCAAGGTGCTTCTCAAGGAGCTGCAGTCGCTCTGCCTGAATGTTGAGGTGCTGTCTTCGGACGGCGCGGCGATCGAGATGCGTGACGGCGATGACGAGGACCTGGAGCGCGCTGCTGCCAACCTCGGAATCAACCTGTCGCGCAACGAATCCGCCTCTGTAGAAGACCTCGCCTGATAGTCAAGTTTCAACACCCGAAAGGGGAAAGGGAGTTACGTGTTAGACGTCAACTTCTTCGATGAACTCCGCATCGGTCTGGCCACCGCGGACGACATCCGTAACTGGTCCTACGGCGAGGTCAAGAAGCCGGAGACCATCAACTACCGCACGCTCAAGCCGGAAAAGGACGGCCTGTTCTGCGAGAAGATCTTCGGACCGACTCGCGACTGGGAGTGCTACTGCGGCAAGTACAAGCGCGTCCGGTTCAAGGGCATCATCTGTGAGCGCTGCGGCGTCGAGGTGACTCGGGCCAAGGTGCGCCGTGAGCGGATGGGCCACATCGAACTGGCCGCCCCCGTCACGCACATCTGGTACTTCAAGGGCGTGCCGTCGCGGTTGGGCTACCTGCTCGACCTGGCCCCGAAGGATCTCGAGAAGATCATCTACTTCGCGGCCTACGTGATCACGTCGGTCGACGACGAGATGCGGCACAACGAGCTGTCCACGCTCGAGGCCGAGATGGCTGTCGAGCGCAAGGCGCTCGAGGATCAGCGCGACGCCGACCTCGAGGCCCGGGCGCAGAAGCTCGAAGCCGACATGAAGGAGCTCGAGGACGAGGGCGCGAAGTCCGACGTCAAGCGCAAGGTCCGCGACGGTGGCGAGCGTGAGATGCGTCAGCTCCGCGACCGGGCTCAGCGTGAGCTCGACCGGCTCGACGAGATCTGGACGACGTTCACCAAGCTGGCCCCCAAGCAGCTGATCGTCGACGAGCTGCTCTACCGCGAGCTGCAGGACCGCTACGGCGAGTACTTCACCGGAGCCATGGGCGCGGAGTCGATCAAGAAGCTCATCGAGACCTTCGACATCGATGCCGAGGCCGAGTCGCTGCGCGACACCATCCGCAACGGCAAGGGCCAGAAGAAGCTGCGTGCGCTCAAGCGGCTCAAGGTCGTCGCGGCGTTCCAGAGCAACGCCAACTCGCCGATGGGTATGGTGCTCGACGCGGTGCCGGTGATCCCGCCGGAGCTGCGCCCGATGGTGCAGCTCGACGGTGGCCGGTTCGCCACGTCGGATCTCAACGACCTGTACCGCCGCGTGATCAACCGCAACAACCGTCTCAAGCGACTGATCGACCTCGGTGCCCCCGAGATCATCGTCAACAACGAGAAGCGGATGCTGCAGGAGTCCGTCGACGCACTGTTCGACAACGGCCGTCGTGGCCGTCCGGTGACCGGGCCGGGCAACCGCCCGCTCAAGTCGCTGTCGGATCTGCTCAAGGGCAAGCAGGGCCGGTTCCGCCAGAACCTGCTCGGCAAGCGTGTCGACTACTCGGGCCGTTCGGTCATCGTGGTCGGTCCGCAGCTCAAGCTGCACCAGTGCGGTCTGCCGAAGCTGATGGCTCTCGAGCTGTTCAAGCCGTTCGTGATGAAGCGTCTGGTCGACCTGAACCACGCGCAGAACATCAAGAGCGCCAAGCGCATGGTGGAGCGTCAGCGTCCGCAGGTGTGGGACGTCCTCGAAGAGGTCATCGGCGAGCACCCCGTGCTGCTCAACCGCGCACCCACGCTGCACCGCCTGGGCATCCAGGCCTTCGAGCCGCAGCTGGTCGAGGGCAAGGCCATCCAGCTGCACCCGCTGGTGTGTGAGGCCTTCAACGCCGACTTCGACGGTGACCAGATGGCCGTGCACCTTCCGCTGAGCGCGGAGGCGCAGGCCGAGGCCCGCATCCTGATGCTGTCGTCGAACAACATCCTGTCTCCCGCGTCGGGCCGTCCGCTGGCCATGCCGCGTCTGGACATGGTGACCGGCCTGTACTTCCTGACCACCGAGATCTCGGGCGACACCGGCGAGTACACGCCGGCCGCCAAGGATCAGCCGGAGTCCGGTGTGTACAGCAGCCCCGCCGAGGCCATCATGGCGCTCGACCGCGGTGCGCTGAGCGTGCGGGCGAAGATCCGGGTGCGGTTGACGCAGCAGCGTCCGCCGGCCGATCTGGAGGCGCAACTGTTCGAGAACGGCTGGACCCCGGGCGACGCCTGGACCGCCGACACGACGCTGGGCCGCGTGCTGTTCAACGAGCTGCTGCCCAAGGGCTATCCGTTCGTCAACGAGCAGATGCACAAGAAGGTGCAGGCCCGGATCATCAACGATCTGGCCGAGCGCTACCCGATGATCGTGGTCGCGCAGACCGTCGACAAGCTCAAGGACGCCGGCTTCTACTGGGCCACGCGTTCCGGGGTGACGGTCTCGATGGCCGACGTTCTGGTGCCGCCGCAGAAGCAGGAGATCCTGGACCGGTACGAGAAGGAAGCCGACGGGATCGAGAAGAAGTACCAGCGCGGTGCGCTCAACCACGACGAGCGCAACGAGGCCCTGGTCAAGATCTGGCAGGACGCGACCGAAGAGGTCGGTAAGGCGCTGGAGGAGTACTACCCCGAGGACAACCCGATCATCACGATCGTGAAGTCCGGCGCGACGGGTAACCTCACCCAGACCCGCACCCTGGCCGGCATGAAGGGCCTGGTGACGAACCCGAAGGGTGAGTTCATCCCGCGTCCGATCAAGTCCTCGTTCCGCGAGGGCCTGACGGTGCTGGAGTACTTCATCAACACCCACGGTGCCCGCAAGGGTCTGGCCGACACCGCGTTGCGTACCGCCGACTCGGGTTACCTGACCCGTCGTCTGGTGGACGTGTCGCAGGACGTCATCGTCCGCGAGAACGACTGCGAGACCGAGCGCGGCATCAACGTCACGCTGGCCGAGCGGCAGGACGACGGAACCTTGGTGCGCGATCAGCACATCGAGACGTCGGCCTACGCCCGCACCCTGGCGACCGACGCGGTCGACGCCGACGGCAACGTCGTCGTCGAGCGCGGTCACGACCTGGGTGACCCGGCGATCGACGCACTGCTGGCCGCGGGCATCACCGAGGTCAAGGTGCGGTCGGTGCTGACCTGCACGACGGGCACCGGCGTGTGCGCGATGTGCTACGGCCGTTCGATGGCGACCGGCAAGCTGGTCGACATCGGCGAGGCCGTCGGCATCGTGGCCGCGCAGTCCATCGGTGAGCCCGGCACGCAGCTGACGATGCGTACCTTCCACCAGGGTGGTGTCACCGGCGGGCAGGACATCGTCGGTGGTCTACCCCGCGTGCAGGAGCTGTTCGAGGCCCGCGTGCCCCGCAACCGCGCCCCGATCGCGGACGTCACCGGGCGGATTCGCCTGGAGGAGAGCGACAAGTTCTACAAGATCACCATCGTTCCCGACGACGGGGGCGAAGAGGTCGTGTACGACAAGCTCTCGCGTCGTCAGCGCCTGAAGGTGTTCAAGCACGACGACGGCTCCGAGCGCCTGTTGGCCGACGGTGACCACGTCGAGGTGGGCCAGCAGCTGATGGAAGGCTCGGCCGACCCGCACGAGGTGCTGCGCGTCCAGGGTCCCCGCGAGGTGCAGATCCACCTCGTCAAGGAGGTCCAGGAGGTGTACCGCGCTCAGGGTGTGTCGATCCACGACAAGCACATCGAGGTCATCGTCCGGCAGATGCTGCGTCGCGTCACGATCATCGATTCGGGTGCGACGGAGTTCCTGCCCGG
>JBFMGT010000054.1:0-4693 GCA_040752555.1 Actinomycetota bacterium
GACAAGCTCAACGCCGACATGCGCGCCCGAGGGCTGACCTGGCCCGACCACATCGCCAATCCTGGCGCGTTCCTGCACAGCCGGTTACGTCGGCTGTCCTGGTCACCCCCCGAGGCCCCGACAAAGGACGGCGGCTGCGCCGCCGTCAGCATCGACCAGACGCCGCGACCGGTGGTGCTCACCGAGGCGTCGCGTGCTCGGATCGCTGCGGCCCGAGAAGAGATCCGCCGCGTGCTCACCGACAGCGCTCAACGCACCCGTGAGGAGCGCGCCAGCCGCACGCCCAACGCACGGTCAGCGACACCGCGACGGCATGCCGTTGGAGGCGCGGCACGGCGGCGCGACGAGTGCACCGCTGGCCGCCTGGTCTACGACGCGCCTAGTGGTCGCGAAACGGCGCGCTGACGTTTCGGGCGAGACGCCAAATTCAGCGTCTCCAACCACCCATCTTCGTCGTTCCCTGCTCACCTTTTCCCGCACTGCCTCAGCTTCCTTTACACGCTCTCTTCCCTGCCACTCTCACCTACTCGACCCCATTCCCACCGGCACTCCTCACCTCACCAGCGCGTATCCCACCCTACAGATTCCAGGACAAAGATTAAAGACATGGCACATTTGCACAAATTTGTGCAATGCTGGTGGTGCCGCTTTTGCGGCTCTGGGTGGTGGCCAGAGCCATGGTTGGGGGGGGTGTGCGGTGTTGACGGTGGCGAAGTTGTCGTTGTGGTCGGTGAACTATTACAACGACACCGCGCGGGCAGTCGGTGGCGCTGTGACTGACCGGCAGAAGGCCAACGGAGGATTGGCGGAGTACTACGCCGAACGTGACACCCGTACCCCGGTATGGACGTGCGCGGGGGATGTGTCTGCGGTCGCTGAGTTGGTCGGCTTGAGTGCCGCTGAGCGGGCTGGTGGGGATGCTGATCCGGATGTGGTGGCGCGCTGGCTGGACGAGGGTGTGGCGCCGTCAGGGGAGTGCGGTCGGGCCCACGGCAAGGCTGGTGTGCACGGGTTCGATTTGACGTTTTGCGCGCCGAAATCGGTGTCGTTGGCGCGGGTGTTCGGCGGCGATGTGGGAGATAAAGCGGTCACTGCGGCGCACCAGACGGCGATCACTGAAGCCCTTGAATATTTGGCTGCGCATGCCGGCTACACGCGGGTGCACAACCCGGTGACGGGGAACAAAGACCTTCAGAAGTTGCCCGGTTTGGTGGCTGCGGCGTATCAGCATGAGACTTCGCGGGCGGGGGATCCGCACCTGCACACCCACGTCTTGGTCCCTAATCGGCAGGCCCGCGCTGATGGCCGGTTGGTGTCGATTGACGGCACCAGTTTGTTCCACGAAGCCCGCGCGGCGGGGATCATCTATCAGGCCACGCTGCGCCACGAACTGCACCGTCTCATCGGGGTGGAATGGGGGCCGGTGGATGCCCGTACAGGGATGGCCGAGATCGCCGGTATCGATGCGACAACGATCGCCGCTTGGTCGACGCGCAGCACGGCGTTGCGGGAGTGGGCGGCGTCAAATCTCACCGTTGTTGATGACGTGAAGGGGCTGTCGCAGGCGCAGTTGGCGGCCGCGCAGAAAGCCACCCGACCGCGTAAACCGGAGTCGCTGTCGTGGGCCGAGTTGCGGGCGCAGTGGCGTGCCGATCGGCGCGGTCTGGCGGTGTCGCGCACCGCGCAAGCCGAGGCCCGCATCGCGCGCGAACACGCGGCCCGAACGGCGGCGGCGCGCGTCAGCCGCAGCGGCATTGTGGTGGATCGTCGCGCGGTGGCGGCGATGGCCGCGCGCGCCGACAAAGCTGCGCTCACGCGGGCGGATTTGGTCGAGATTATCGGCGCGCAACTACCCCTGATCGTCGACAGCGGAGCCGGTGAGGATGGGGCCGCGCCGATGCCGCGGCAGGTCATCGAAGAATGCGTGGACACCGTCGGGATGCGGCTGACTGGGCCGCGGCGTGCGCATCAACGCGAGGGCTCAGAGCGGTTCACTGTCGACCTGATCCTGGCCGAAGAACACCAAGTCTTTGGTTTGGTCGACGCCACCAATGTGCGGGCGATGTCGTGGGTGCGCCCGGAGCACACCGCCACCGCGTTGGGGCTGTCCGAACAGCAGTACCAGGTGGTCGCGGCGATCGCGTCCACACCACAGCTGGTGGTGCCGCTGTCGGCGCCGGCCGGGGCGGGCAAGACCACCTCGATGCGGGCGTTGCGCACCATCGTTGAACGCCGCAGTAGGGCGCGGATGATCGTGATCGCTCCGACCGGGAAAGCCGTCGATGTCGCCCTCGCTGAAGGGGCGGCGTCGGAGGGCTACACCATGCACGCCGCGTTGAAACGGCTCGCTGATGGCCAGTTGGAGTTGGGGCCGTTCGATGTCGTCGTTGTCGATGAAGCCGGCATGGTCGGCACCGATCAGTGGCGCCAACTCTTTGCCGCGACGACGGCGGCCGGGACGAAGACCGTGATGGTCGGCGACGCTCACCAACTGGCACCGGTCAAAGCGCGCGGCGGAATGTTCGCTCAACTGTGTGACGAGCTGCCCTGGACTCAACGCCTGACCGAGGTGTGGCGCCAACACGACCCCACCGAGCGGGCCGCGTCCTTGGCTCTGCGTGATGGTGGGCCCGCGCCGGTGCGCCGCGCGATCGACTGGTACCGCAACCACGACCGCCTGGCCTGCGGGGATCAGATCACCATGGCCGCCGACGCCCTGGCCGCTCACCAGGCTGACCTCGCCGCCGGCAAAAAGAGCCTGCTGCTGGCCGACACCGTCGAGATCACCGACGCGCTCAATCGCCGGGTCCACGACCACACTGTCGCCGAACGCGCCCGCCAAGGGCTCGACGAGGCGGCGACAGTAACCGGGGCGCGCGGTCACCACATCACCGTCGGCGACGTCATCGTCACCCGCAGCAACGATCCCACCCTCACCGTCTCCGCCTCGGATGACCGCACCCGCGTCCTGACCGGGGCGCCCGTGCGCAACGGGCAACGCTGGCAGGTCATCGCCGTCGATGACACCGCCGAGCATCCCCGCATCGCAGCCCGCCGACACGGTGACCAAGCGTGGGCCGTGTTCAGCGGTGACTATCTGCGTGAGCATGTGCAGCTCGGACACGCGGTCACCGTGCACACCGCACAAGGCGTCACCGCCGACACCACCCACGCCGTGCTCGCTGATACCGCCAGCCGCAACCTGGCCTACGTCGCACTCACCCGCGGCCGCCAGGCCAACCACGCTTACCTCTACCACCGCGCGATCGGGGAAGGCGACCACCAACACCGTGATCTTTCTGACGGGGTGCACCTTGCCTACCGCGGCACCCCCACCCAGGCTGGCCGGGCGCTGCGCCAAGTCATCGGTCGCGACGAGCGAGCCCGCACGGCGCACCACACCGCCGCCGACACCCCCGCGCACGAGCTGCCCGAGCGGGTCGCCTCCCTCGTCGCAGAACACCACCGCGTCGTCAACAATAGGTTGAGCAGTCACCGCAAAACCCAACGCAGACAACAGGATCGATCCCTCGACCGCGCCCTAGGACTCGACCACAGCCAATCCAGAAGCCAGGAAAGGGACCAAGGCTATGACCTCAGCCTCTAACCCTCCGCCCGTGCTCAACGCCGACCGCATCGACGCCACCGCCGAGCGCATCGCCACCGACTGGGGACACCACGGCCGCAGCAACCATCACCGCGATAATCACCGAGCTCGCGGCGGCGGCGCGGGAGGTGTTCAGCGAGGACGTTGACTGGTTCCACGACGATGACCATGGAGAGCATCCTGACATCTGACTCAGAGCGTATTTGACTGTACTGCTTTATATTTCCGGTTGCATCTCGATTAGTTGGTGGACGGATGTGTCACCGTAGCGACATCTAGTCGGCGGTGCACGAGCGACAGTGCCGTCGCCAGTTCGAGCAACTGGGTGTCGGTCACCGCTCGTAGGGCACGCGGATCGTGAGCCACCGGGTTCCTGAACATGCCGGCGAGGCCTTTGATGAGGTTGGCGAAGCCTGTTTGTTCATCACGATCGGTTTGGGAAGCCAGGTTGTTGATCGCAATGACTGGTGCTCCTGACTTCCCGAGGGACAGTGCCGCATCGATCAGCGGGGCACCGTCGCCGCTGAGGCCCGACATCTGCCGGACTCGTTCGAACACGCTTTTTGTTGCTTCCAGGGAGGCGTGAAAGTTGTTCTTCTTGAGCAGCTCCACGGTGCAGTAGCGCAGCACTTCGCCGTGGGTGTCTCGTCGTCTTAGCTCTGCCCGCAATGAGGTGGCGTTGCGCAATGCCTCGTCCAGGGTGGCGGACCGGGGGCCGCGGTGCACTTTGCCGGTGTCTTCAACGCGGAGGCCGACGAAGGTCAGCACCTCATCGAGCTGGTCTTGGCGCAGCGTGAACAGCTCGGGCCTGCCGATGTAGTTGGCGGGGTTCATCGCGTGCGTGATGAACGTGATGATCCGCTGCGGATGGCCATCGGTGTTCTGACGGCGGACGAACGCCTCCTCCAGCCGCTTCCACTTCGTCAGACCGGCGCCGGGATCGTCCATATCAAGACGGCCTAGCCTCGACGTTTCATGAAATGGGCTGTTGACACGGCCTGGAATGCACGGAAGTGCCTGTCCTGCTTGAGAACATTGGCTTGTCGAAGGTCAATGTTTCTGCGAGCTGGAAGGCACTCCGTAGGT
>JBFMGT010000055.1:0-4590 GCA_040752555.1 Actinomycetota bacterium
TGGTTCTCCCTCCCCTGGCGGGAGGGAGTCAGAGGGAGGGGGGAATGGCTTTGAGCGTGCTAAGGAGATGATAAGGAATGGACTACCAGAAGCTGGCCGAAATAGCCCTTGAAGGGCGCGTGCTCGAGCGGGAGCAGTGCCATGCCGTGCTGGGATGCTCCGAGGACAGAATACTGGAGCTGCTTCAGGCTGCGTTCAGGGTCAGGGAGAGGTACTTCGGCAGGAGGGTGACGCTGCACCTTCTCATCAATGCCAAGAGCGGCCTCTGCTCCGAGGACTGCTCCTACTGCTCCCAGTCGGCTGTGTCGCAGGCGGCGGTGGAGAAGTATCCCCTGCTGGATGAGGAGAAGGTCCTGGGAGGGGCGCGTGCCGCCAGGGCGGCGAAGGCCAAGCGTTACTGCATCGTGACCAGCGGCTATACTCTGGCCCCGTCGGAGCTGGAGCGGCTGTGCCGGGTGGCCGGTAGGATAAAGCGTGAGGTGGGCATCGAGCTCTGCGTCTCACCCGGCTTCCTCACCGAGGAGGCGGCGCGGAGGCTGAAGCAGGCCGGCGTTGACCGCTACAACCACAACCTCAATACCTCGGAGCGGTACTACTCCCGCATCTGCACCACACACGGCTACCAGGACCGGGTGCGGGCGCTGCAGTACGGACGCGGGGCCGGGCTGGAGCTTTGCTGCGGGGTGCTCTTCGGGATGGGTGAGAGCGACGACGACATAGTTGACGCCTGCCTGGCGTTGCGTGAGCTGGGGCCGGACTCCATTCCGGTGAACTTCCTGCATCCCATCGCGGGGACGCCGTCCTTCGACGGGCTCAGGACGCCGCTGGAGGGGATGGCTCCGTTCACCCCGGTGAGGTGTCTGGCCATATTAAGCCTGGTGCGTTTCCTCAATCCCTCGACCGAGGTCCGGGTAGCCGGTGGCAGGGAGCACAACCTGCGCTCGCTGCAGCCGCTGGCGCTCTACCCGGCGAACTCCATCTTCGTCTCCGGCTATCTGACGACCTCGGGGCAGTCGCCGCAGGAGGCGTGGCAGATGATAGCCGACATGGGCTTCGAGGTGGAGCAGGAAGCGGTGGGGGAGGCTGGAGTGAGGCTGGGGTAGGGGTTTCACCCTCACCTTGCCTCTCCCGTCGAGGGAGAGGCAACAGATCCTCTCTCCCCTGGAGGGAGAGAGATAGAGTGAGGGGGGACCTGTGAAGGGGTTGCTCCACAAAAAGGAGAGGGGGCCGCTCAGCGGCCCCCTCTTGGTTTACCGGTTAGCCTAGCTGACTAGACCTTCCGCGTCCTCGCGATGAGGACGACAACCACGATGAGCAGCACACCGCCGATGGCGATGATTACCCAGACCCAGGAAGGAGTGGGTGGAGTGGGTGTGGGCGGAATCGTTATCGTCGTCGCCGGAGGCTGGGTTATGGTAATCGTCGTCGCCGGAGGCACGCTGTACGTCGGTGTAGGCAGGATGAACGTCGGCGTAGACTGCGGCGGGATGGTGACTGGAGGCTGGGTCACCGGTATCGCCACCGTGAAGGCGAAGACATCGCTCCACGGGCTGTACTGGGTGGTGCCCATGGCCGCCCTGACCTGCCAGTAGTAGGTGGCTCCGTCGGTCAAGGGACTGGCTGCAGGCACCTGGTACGCGGTCTGCCCAGCGCCCAGGGCCGCCCCACCGGTGAGGTCGATCAGCAGGACGCTCATGTCAGCCGAGGTGCTGACCTTCAGCTCGTAGCCGGTAGCGCCTGTGGCACCGTTCCACTGGAAGATGGGCCGTAGGGTGCTCGCAGTGGCACCCGGTGCCGGCGACACACTGATGTTGCCGGCGGGGTTCATGCCGGGGTTCCACGGCCTGGCACCGAGCTGGGTGGTGAGCTCACCGGTCGCCGACCAGTAGCTGTCGTCAGGCGTGGTCGCCCTGATGCGGTACTCGTAGGTGGTGCCGGCAGCTATGGCGTCAGTCGCAGCCGTCAGGATGCAGAAGGTGTTGACGTTGGGGCTGGCCGCAGCAGCGGCGAAGCCAACACCGGCACCCTTGATCCTGAACTGTACGTCGTAGCTCGTGGCCCCGGTCATCGCGTTCCAGTTGAGGGTGAAGGCGGTCTGGGTTACGTTCGTCGGCGCGTTGACCGTGGGCTGGATGATCAGGTTGTCGGTGTAGGTGTACAGCACCTCAGCGGCTGGGCCGCCACTGGTGTCCAGGGCCCACACGCGGTTGGTGCCAGCCGTTTGCTGCGTCCAGAGGCCCTGCCGCGCGGCGATGGCCGTCCCGTCGTCGCCCAGCGTGCTGGCCGCTGTTGGGTTGGCTGCAACGCCGGTGTATTCCAGGAACACGTTGGCGGCGGTGGTGGTATCGGGGTTGATGGAGCGCCACACGCCGGCGCCAGCGACGAAGTCAGCCGCGTACAGCGTTGCCGGTAGTCCGGAGGGACCGGCCTGCGCTGCTATGCCGGTGATGAGGCCGGCGCCCGCAGCAGCTATGGTCTCAGCGGTAACGAGGTCGGCATCGAAGTCCTGCGTGTCGTTGGCGATGTTCTGCCAGCCAACGGCCGCAGAGCTGTAGCGGAAGAAGTCGCCCGCGGCGTCGCCGGCATACCGCAGGCTGTTGGTGGCGGTGTTGGGGTCGTAGGCCACGTACACGTTGCCACCGGTGAGGGCGCCACCGAGCGCCGCGAAGGTCTGGGCGCCGTCGGTGGACTCCCAGACGTCGGCGGCAGCGCCGCCGACCAGCAGGTTGGTGGCAGAGCCGGGCGCCAGAGCCATGGAGACGACCGGGACTGCGCCAGTAGCCACGGGGTACCAGTTCCGGCCCCTGTTGGCGGTCCTGATGACATCGCCGAAGATGTCGCCCAGGAACACCGAGGTCGGGCTGGCCACGGCCATGGCCTGCACGTCGCCCAGTGTAGCCGCGCCGGCCGAGTCAAGGGTGATGCGGTTCAGCGTCGCGGTGAAGCTGTCGCCCCTGTTGCTGGAGTACCAGGCAAGGATGTCTGGCGCGGTCGCCAAGAGCGTCGGGTCGTCAATGGCAACCCAGATGCTGCCATCGGCGTCGTAGGTCGGCGAGGCCCCGGCGACCATCCAGGGCATGGTGCCACCAGCGACGTCGTTTTGCCGCAGGAACACGCGCCACCAGTCGCCGCCGGTGGTCGGTGAGGAGGTGCGCCACAGGCTGGACATGGGGACCGCGCCCGCAGCGCTGCTGGTGACCATGAACAGGTCGGTGCCAGTGCCGGCTATGACAACGCCGTCAATGGTGTTGATGTCGGTGTCAATGAGCGACCTCTGGTTGAAGTTGGCGCCGCTATCCGTGCTGATGGAGAAGGCGCTCTCATCCGAGGACGCGCCGTCGGGGGTGCCCGGTGCAGCGAAGGGACTTTCGCCGGTGGTGCCGGCATAGACCGTGGTGCCGTCAGTGCCGTTGGCCACGAAGGCCGTAGCGCCAGTGGCACCAGCACCGCCGGACGGTGCCTTGGCAGCCGCGGCCCAGGTGCCGCCGGAGTCGGAGCTCCTGCGGACGACAGCAGCCGCAGCCGGGGCGGCCGCGTCTACGCCAGCGATGATCCTCGCCGCGCCCGCCGAGCCGCTTACTGCTATGCTGGCGACCGGGGTAGCGGTACCAGCGCCGCCGCAGTTGAGGTCCAGCGCGTTGGCCGCGAGGTAGTCAATCTCGTAGACGTCGTCGGTTACGGCGCCGGTGCCGGTGTTCAGGTTGACGTAGAAGATGTTGTTGCCCGTGCGGTTGAAGTCGCCGGGGAAGGCGATGCCCGCGCCGGGTACCGGGGCCACGAGGACCGGAAGGCCCGAGCCAGCGATGGCCACGCCAGCGCCCCAGGCGCCAGCGCCCGCCCTCTGGGTGATGAGCACGTCCACGCCGTTGTCGGCCACGACAGTCATCATCCTGTCATTGGCGAAGTCGGTCGAGAACTTGCCCGCGGAGACAACGCCGGTCCAGGTCGCTGTCGTGTCACCCTGGTTCGTCCAGGTGGGAATTGCCGGAGCCTCGTCCAGCAGCAGGACGCTGCGGGCGTCGCCGGCGGCCGCCAGGACATTGGCGTCGGTCCCTATCATGGTCAGGTGGGCGGTGCCGTAGTAGGTGACGTCCATGCTGATGATGTTGAGGTCCGACGGCAGGGTGTACACCCGGGTGAATGCGGCGCCACCATTGGTGGATACCATGATCCGGTTCACGCCGGTCGGTGGTGTCACATCGGTGCCGAGGCCGTCGGAGACCGCCACGTAGACCGTGTTGACCTCCCTCGGTGAGGGTACGATGTCCACGATCCATGTGGCAGCGGCAAGGCCGAGGTCAGTGATGGCCCAGGTCGCGCCGCCGTTGGTGGAGCGGGCCAGGGCCCATTCGCCTACAGCCACGGTGCCGATAGCAGCCGCGGTGTCGTTCACCACTGCCGCGTAGATGTTGCTGCCGGAGACGGCCACATCGGTGACGTCCCAGCCGCGGACCACGTTCTGTGTGGCGGTGGCGCCGGGAAGGGCCACTATTGTCCATGCTTGTGATCCTGCGCTAGCGGTCGAAGGGATGCCGATGACCAGGCTGGCGACCAGCATCAGGGTCATCACTATCCCCATGACCCTAGCGG
>JBFMGT010000056.1:0-3425 GCA_040752555.1 Actinomycetota bacterium
CACACTTCCGAGGCACGACCCGTTCGCCGCCCTCAGTCAAGCCTCTCGCCTCCCCCCGAACCAGCCGGGGCCTCCATGCAACCCCGTGGACCCGAGTGTCCGCCAGGACCCGAATCTGCTCACATGTCTCTCGCTCGGGCCCTGCGGGCGTCGGAGGTGTCTCGCTCGGGCCCTGCGGGCGTCGGAGAGGTGTGCCGCGAGCAGACTGGCGTAACGCGCGTGTTACGCTACCGTCCTGAGAGATTGGAGCGTCAATGGCAGCCAGGACCGGAGCCGAGAGGTACTTCGAGAAGCAGCGTAAGGACCCCGAGTACGAGCGCGCCTACCAGGAGGCCTCGGCGACCATCCGCGCCGTCGACGAGCTCGTCCGGTCGATCGACCAGCGTCGGCAGGAACATGGATGGTCCAAGGCCGATCTGGCACGCCGGGCCGGCCTGATGCCCGAGGCAGTACGGCGGCTCTTCACCATGCGCTCACCGAACCCGACGGCCACGACTCTCGTGGCCTTGGCGAGGGCCTTGGAGCTCGACCTGGTTGCGGAGCCTCGAACCGGGCCTGCCCGGCCGACACGCGCAGCTGCTGCAAAGACGCGCGCGCCCGCGCACGCCTGACGCTGCTCAGCGGAGAACCGTCCGGCGCTTCTGGAACTCCGCGCGGTGCTGCTGAGCTCTGCGGTAGTCGCGGGGCTTGGCGGCCTGTCGGACCGGCTTCGACAGCCCGTCGATGACGACGATGCTCGACCCGCCGAGGTCGTCGGCCTCGCGCTGGAGGATGCAGAACAGCCGATGGTTCCGTCGATCTGCACCTCGGACGCGCACCTCGTAGAAGCCGGCCATGTCGCCGTGCATCACCTCCCACTTGCCGCCTCCCGAGAAGGCAGGCGGTGGCGCCTCGGCGACGGCTTCGAGCACCGCCTGCATCTCCGCACGGACCTTCGCCGGGACCTGGTCGAGGAAGGCGATGGCTGGGACCGACCGGGCCTTGTCCTCGCGGGCGTCGCGCCGGAAGAAGTGGATGAGCCATGGCTCCCGCCTCATGTCACGTTGTCGATCCGGCGGAGCATCTCCAGGGTGGTGGTGAAAACGCTGCGGCGGGAGTCCTCGAACATCTTCATCAACCGGATGGGGTCGGGTCGTGTGAGGTCCAGGCACATGCATCCGTCTGGTCGACAGCCAGCACGGGCACCTGATCGCGGAAGACGATCCAGAACCGGTAGCGGGGCTCGCCGAAAAGTCGTCTGGCCGAGGGCGGAGGCGCTCTGGGTCAACGGGAAAGTCGTCGAGCGTCGGGTTGGGGCCCGAGCCGCCGTCGTCTGACGAGTCGATGTAGCCCTCCTCGATCTCGATTGGGTGCACCGACATGAACCAGTGGCGGCGACAGCGGCGAGCACCCGGTAGGTGAGCGTCGTGGATGTCGCGCTCGGGACCTGCGTGGGAGTTGGCAGGCCCGACGCCCGCTCGAGCCGGTCGAGGAATGCCCGCGGCTGGTTGCAGAGGTACTCGCCCCGCTCCGTCGGACTCCACTCTCCAGGCGGACGGCCGTCGAAGCGATCCGGGACCTGGATGGTGCCGTTCCGGTTGAGCGCGATGCGACCCTGCTGGCCGGTCGACGGCAGGAGTGTGAGGCAGTCGTACTGGCCGCCCCCCGGATGGGTGTGGATCAGCCTGAGCATGCTCGGGTGGCGGCGCACGCTCGATCGCCAGGCGCCACGACGCCGCCTCGACCACCGTTCGATCGAGCTCCGTCCACTCCATCACCCTGAGCGTAGGCGGGGGGTGTGACCGTGATCCTCGTCGCGGGAGCTCGGATGTCAAGCCACTCTCTCCAGAGCAGGCGGTGACGCTGCGCGCGGGACACGCGTCCGCGATGATCTCCGGTTGATGAGCGACTCGGCCAAGGACATCGACCAGCTGCTTGCCGAGTGGGAGGACCTATGGCTCAAGAGCCTGTGGGAGCAGATCCTCGTGCTACATCATCGCCGCCAGATCCACGACGAGTTCGTGGCGCTGCTCGATCGGCAGCACCATTCCGATGTCGGCTTCCTTCGCGACGTCGTCCACCGCATGTATATCGAGTCCCAGGCGTCAGCCATCCGGAGGCTGGGCGATAGCGATCGTCGCAAACTGTCGCTTCGGCGGTTGATCGGCCAGCTTGAGGAGCATCGCACCGCCTTCACGCGCACCGTGTTCGTTCAGCGCTGGATGGATCGCGCCAACCAGAGCGGCGGTGTCTTCGAAAGCATGGCCCATGCGGACTTCGACCAGTTCACGGATCAGCCCGGCGACGAGGATCTCAGCTGTCAACTCCTCCAGCGGGACCGGAACCAGCTCAGCGACATCACCAAGGAGGTCGTGGACTACGCCAACGCGGTAGTTGCTCACGCGAGCGCTGACCCGAGCGGCGCAGCGGTGACCTACGCGGAGTTTAACGCAGCCATCGACCTCCTCGGCGAGATGCTCAAGCGCTACTACCTCCTGATCAACGGCGGCGGGCTGACGACGGCCACCCCGACGATCCAGGGTGACTGGATCGACGTCTTCCGCAGGCCGCTGCTGTAGAGGACGGCCATGACCGAGACCTGGCCCGGTGCCTTCGACACACTCCTGGGCGAGATGCGGGCCGGTAGGGGCAGGCCGGCGCTTGTCGACTGGGCCTCACCCCACGCGGCCCACACGCTGGACCGGCTCGAAGAGCGGGTGGCGAGGGTGGTGTCGCTCGGCAGGCGGGTCGGTCAGATGGAGCGCGCCCCTCTCGCATCGGAGCTCACCGGTGGGCTCGGAGCCGGGCCGACCCTCCTGGTCGACATCGAGATCCTCTTCACGCCCCAACTCGGGATCGAGGTCGTGCCTCACCTTCGGCATCTTGCCCAGCGGGCGCCCCTGATCGTCGCCTGGCCAGGCCGGATCACTGTCTCAAGGCTGTCGTACAGTCTTCCTGGCCGGGCTGACCACGTTGACGAGCCCGCCCGGGACCTGGTGGTTCTCCGCCCGGTTAACACGCAGTTTCCCGACGAGGTCCCCTACGAGCTGGAGCGGTTCCCGGCATGAAGTACAGCGACGTAGTCCAGATCCCTCCGCCCCTGGAAGAGGTCAAGCAGGTTCGGGGTTCGGCCACCCTCGGGGCCGCCCGTGTCGACGTCGAGACCTATGTCATCTCCGACCGCATGGCCACCCAGCTCGCCGAGATCGTCGTTCCGAACCTGCGCTTCGACGCCCCCAGCAACAACAAGGGCATGTTCGTGGTCGGCACCTACGGGACCGGCAAGACCCACCTCATGTCGGTGATCGCAGCCGTCGCGGGTAAGTGTTCACGTAGCTGGCGGCGTGGGTGGCATCCACGGATCGCCCTTGAAGAGCCGGGTGAGGGCGTCGATGGCGGGGACGTCGTGCTTGCGGGTGGTGGACAGGTAGCTGCGTAGGTGGGCG
>JBFMGT010000057.1:0-2665 GCA_040752555.1 Actinomycetota bacterium
GGGACCTGACGAAAATTGGTTGAGGCCTGGTCTCTTATGGTGACGTCCGATGGCCGAGAACGCGCTGCCGCGGATTTGGGAACGCCGCCGCGCGCCGAACTGCATCGTTCCGCGCTTGCCGACGGTATGTACACCAATTCGGCGTACACTTCTGGTGTGGAGACGAAGAGTGGTCGCTGGCACCTGCGCGTGACCGCGGCGCAAGATGCGGTGGTGCGACGTGTGCTCGACGTCACGGGCGAGTCGCTCAACGACTATGTGGTGCGTCACGCCGTTCAGGCCGCCGAGGCCGACCTCGCTGATCGGAGAGTGTTCGTCCTCGATGACGCCGCCTGGACCGATCTTCAGGCGCTGCTCGACCGTCCGCCAAGCCCCAAGCCCGAGTTGGCGCGCCTGCTGGCGAATCCGTCGATTTTGGAACGGTGAGCTACGAGGGGCCCGTCCTCTTCGGTGCCGATCACATCGTCGACGACTTCGACTGCGGCAACGACGTGCTCAACGAGTGGCTGCGGACGAAGGCTCTGCACAATCAGCGCGAAGGAGGCAGCCGCACCTGGGTGGTGCTGGACGGGCGACGGGTGGTGGCCTTCTATGCCTCCAGCACGGCGGTGCTCATGCGCAGCCGGGCGACGAAACGCGCTGCTCGCAATCAGCCGGACCCGTTACCTGCGGTCCTGCTCGGCCGGCTGGCCGTCGACGCGAACCATCAAGGGCGTGGTCTCGCTGCAGCACTTCTCAAACATTTCATCCTCAAGTCACTTGAGGTCGCGGAGCTGACGGGGGTTCGGCTGCTGCTGGTCCACGCAAACAACGACACCGCCCGGCGCTTCTACTTGCGCTACGGTTTTGAGCCTTCTCCTGTCGACGACCTAACACTGATGCTCCTCGTAAAGGACGTCCGGCCCAGCCCATCTGCGTAACGAAGCCGAGACGGTGCTGGATCGCGTCGACACGGCCGTCGCCGCCCGGCTTGATCATCGCGAGCAATAAAACTCGCGCTGAGCGCAGACCTCCCCTGGGCGGTGGCGAACCGGTAGCGATATCGGGATGTCCGTGGCGCTGACGAAAATTGGTTGAGGCCTGGTCTGTGGCGGTGGGCTCGAGGGTTGGGAAACGTGACCTAGCGGATTTGGGAACGTGCACACTGTCGGCTGGGGAATCAGCTCGCGGATAGTGCAACTTTTGGGCGCGTCAGGACGACGCAGAGTCCAGTTCGTGCAATTCGGGCCCGGACGGGTCCCACAACGCAGCCGGTACTGAGCGTTCGTCGGGTGTCCCTCAGGTAACGGATTGGAACGGATGCCGTGCACTGTCGTCAGTGCTCGGCACGCAACGCCGCGATGCCGGTCACGACGACGCGCTGGGGTGTGAAGGTGACTCGTCGTCCGGTTTGACTTTCGTCGCGCGGCCTTTCGTCCTCCCACACTAACGTGGCTGTGCCGGTTAGTTGCAGCGTTGTCCCCGTGGGGAAGTCGATGAAGAGCAAGGCTGTGGTCGGGTCGACCGTCACATTGCCCAGGCTGTTGAACAGGTTGTTGCCCGGGTAGTCCGGCCACCAGAGGCGATCGTGCTCGATGTGGACGAAGCCGGTCGGCCCGCCTCGATGGGAGGCGTCGTTGCCTGACGTCGGATGGCTGGTGCCCAGGAAGAATGTGTCGGCGTGTTCGATCAGCCGACCGTCCTCCGGTCGCAGAAGTTCGCCGGTGAAAACCGGTGTGCGGTCTGGGCCGGAAGCGTTGGCGGGGAGGCGCAGGTGGCGGTTCCGGATGAATTTCGGGCAGTTGCCGTATGCCTGGTCGACATCGATTGTCAGACCGCCGGAATCAGCCTGGGCGAGAACGCCGTTGATGCGCACTCGGCGGCGGGTGGCGAAGTCGATCACGATAAGCCCCGCGGGCTGGCGGGCCGGTAGGTCGTGGAGCGGGTCGGCGTCGAGAAAGGGGTCCTCGATGTGCAGTGTGGTCGGTGTCGCCGCCCGGAGGAAGCCGGGTTGTCCCAGCAGCGGTGAGGTCCACAGTCGGCCTGCGGCGTCGCGTGCGGTCAGGACCGCCAGCTGCGCCGCCGCCACGAAGTCAGCTGTGGCGGTGCGGAGCTGGCCGCGGGCCGCCATCGGGGCCAGCCGCTCGGCACGCGTGCGCACTCCGGCGCGTGTCTGGACGGCCAGCTCGCCGCTGTGGAATCCCACAGCGGCGGGCCGGTTTTCGTTCGTCATCTGCAGGGTCACAGGGGGTTACGACCGGCGAAGGCGACGACTCGCTGGGTGGGGGTCGCGTCCGCGCCGGCCGCGACCTCCGGACCGAAGAGATCTTGAGGTCGCAGCGCCGGGACGAGCTGCGATCCGACCGCTTCGGCCAGGGTGGCCTCGGCCTCGTCGAAGTGGATCGGCTTGCCGATGGCCACCGCCAGGTCCCAGCTGTGGATCAGCGTCGAGTAGGTGATGATGCCGATGGCCTGGCGGGCCGGCATCTCCCCGATGACGGTCAGGATGGGACGCTCCCAGTCGGTGATGGTGGTCCACGCTTGCTGTGAGCGGTCGACGGACTTCTCGACGACCGTGAGCGGCGCTGAACCGAGGATGTCGGCCCCGCTGAAAAGTTCCTGCTCGGTCGGGCCGCCCTGTCCGTCGAGGGCCGCCGCAAAGGCGTCGATCGTGGCGACAGTGTGG
>JBFMGT010000058.1:0-2284 GCA_040752555.1 Actinomycetota bacterium
CTGCTGGGGCTGCTGGGGATCACGGCGGCGGCGTTCGGGCTGTCGGCCGTGGCGTACTGGAGCCTGGGGACAGGCGGCCAGGGGCAGCTGCTGCAGAGCGTCAGTTCCTTCCTGTCGGCGAACCAGCAATACCTCATCAACGGTGGCATCGGGGCGGTCCTGACCGGGTTGCAGGACGTGATCGGTCAGAAGCTGTCGGACCGGCCGAAGTTCAACATCAAGCAGACGCTGTACTCGATGGTGCTGGGGGGTACGGTGGGAATCCAGGTGGCGGCGCTGTTCGCGGCGATCGACTGGGCGTTCCCGCTGTCAGGAGTCCGTGACTCGGGGTTGCTGCAGCTGTACGGGATGAACGAGAAGCTGGCGTTCATCGCGGGCTTCCTGGTGAAGGCGATCCGTGCGTTCGGGGCGCTGGCGGCCGGGCTGATGATATCGCTGGAATACAACGCGCTGACGGCGATCTTCGGGCGTCATTTGGCGAAGTACACGGTGCGGGACCAGGCGATCAAAGCGGTGGACTTCAATATATTGAAGGCGCCGTTTGCGGTGCTGTGGGGATTCTTCAACCAGAACTACTCGCCGGCGACGATCGGGCTGTTCGGGATGGTGTTTCCGTTCCGGGCGGCGGCGCAGATGGTGTACGACTTTTTGTGGGGCGGAGTGCAGGCGTGGGCGTTCAACGCGCAGGAGCCGCTGCGGTACAAGGTGCAGAGGCTGCTGGCGCGGGTGACGGGGCGCGGGTACGAGACGGAGCGGCGGGCGCACAAGGAGATCAAGGCGGGGCGCGTGCTGACGGCCGGGATACTGGCGCGGGAGGCGGGGATCGCGGAGGAAGCGGCAGGGCGCGCGCTGGAGTATTTGGCGGGAGCGGAAGCGGAGAAGCTGAGGCTGGGCGGGGTGGACGTGCGTGTGAACGCGGCCGGGGAGCGCGAGTACTACGCGCTGAAGGCTGCGGACATGAGCAAAGTGCGGATCGTGGTGCTGGCGGGCGGAGGCGGGGAGCGGGTGTGGCCTGCGAGCGACGGGACGTATCCGAAGCAATTCCAGTCGTTTTCTCGGGACGGGAAGACGATGCTGGCGAAGACGGTGGACCGGCTGCGGCGGATGGGATTCGCGGACAGCCAGATCATGATCGCGACGCGGGACTCGTTCCGGCACCAGGTGGAGGAGAGCCTGCCGGGATTCCCCGGGGAGAACATCATCGGGGAGCCCGGGAAGAAGGACACGGGAGCTGCAATCGCTTTGAATTTGGCGTACATGGAGCCAGGGACGACGGCGGTGTTTTTGCCTGCGGACCACGTGATCGCGGAGCATTTGAGCGGGCGCGAGCAGCGCGAGGCGGAGACGACGTTCCGGCGTGCGCTGGAGTCGGGGATCCGCGCGGCGCAGAACCGCGAGCGGGTGGTGGCGACGATCGGGATCCAGCCGACGTACGCGGCGACGCAGTACGGGTACGTGCAGCCGTCGGTGGAGACGAAGCTTGGGGTGGAAGGGACGCGGGTGCTGCAGGGCGAGGGGTTCGTGGAGAAGCCTGCGACGCGGGAGCTGGCGGAGGAGCAGGTGAAGGCGGGGAACCTGTGGAACGCCGGGATGTTCATGATGCAGCGGGACTTTGGCTTGGAGCTGTTCGAGACGCACGCGCCGGAGATCGCGGCGGCGATGAGGGAGATCCGGAAGGTCGGGGAAGCGGCGCGGAGGGGCGAGCCGGGCGCGGTGGCGAAGGTATCGGCGTTGTACAACGGGATACCGAAAGCGGCGGCGGTGTCGGTGGACTTCGCGATCATGGAGAAACTGCGCCAGGAGCTGGTGAACGTGGCGGGGACGTTCCCGTGGTATGACGAAGGGGACTGGGGGTCGATGACCGAGCCTTCTGACCGGCGCGGGAACCAGGTGATCGGTCAGGGACAGGCGCGGCTGGAAGGGAACGTGCGGGACATGGTGGTGTACGCGGGCCGCGGGTCGAACGTGACGGTGCGTGACCTGCAGGGGTTGGTGGTGGCGGTGAAAGACGGTATGACGCTGGTGATGCCGAAGGCGCTGGCGGCGAAGCTGAAGGACCTGGTGGGAGAGTTGAAGGCGAACCCGCAAGCCGCGGCGTTCGTGGCTGGGACGGCGACGGACCGCGGGCCTGGGGTGGTGGTGGAGCGGGACGTGGAGCGCACGGTGGTGACGACGGACAACGGAGTGGTGGCGGTGTTCGGGACCAAGGGCGTGCGGGTGCGGCAGGCGGGGGACCGCGTGGTGGTCGAACCCGAGCAGCCCAGGCCCCTGGCCGGACGGGGCG
>JBFMGT010000059.1:0-1891 GCA_040752555.1 Actinomycetota bacterium
CTCGCGCTGACGCTCGACACCGGCACGCCGGTCCTTCGGGTCAGAGCTAATGCGCAGGTAGCAACCTGCGCGAACTGTTCCCCGATCGGCGGTCATGCCTTAGAGTGTATCCACGCAATCGATAATGCGTGCGGCAGTAGTGCTTGAGCCCCGAGGGATGCGTCAGACCAAACGGCCATGGCGTCGTGTGGTCGACGTCGCACCCCATCACCGGACGGTCGCAACCGGGGAACCGGCACGTCAGATCACGCCACTGCAGAAAATCTCTCAGCGCTACCGACGGTCGGTAGCCGGGTTCCGCGCCGGGGCCGGGGAGGCGAACTGGCTTGATCTTCGCCGTCGCGGCTGCCTTGCGGACGGACTCCGCGGGGAGGATGCCGAACCCGGACAGATACCCCGGACGCGGACTGGTTCCGTCGAGCGTCTTTTGTTCCGCGAGAACGTGAATGACGACCTGAGCAGCGTTTTCCCGCGTTTTCGTCGCGGTGCAGTCCGCCGACCCGCATCGACACACCAGCGACCCCTCGAGCCGACCGAGCGCGCCGCACGCGTCGGCACGACGTTGCCGCTTCGAACGGGGATCGTTGGGGCACACCGAGTCTGCGATCACGTTCAAACGCTGATCGAATGCCGCCGCGTCGGTGGCATCCAGCACGCCACCGATCATCGCCATGCCGGCCGCGTTCATGTGCGGCTCGACCTCGATGTAGCGGTTGTTCTCCACAATGGGTGGCACGCGCACGCCGGCCGGGTCGCACGCGGCGACGAACATGTCGATGCGGTCCCGCAGCTTGGGCTTGGACAGTCGCATCCACTTGCGCACCTGGGCAGCCAGCGATCGATCGAGTTCGCGTAATACAGCGTCATCGACGTTCTCGGTGCGGGTGATGACCTGCTGCACCACGCGATAATCGATATCTCCGCGGGCAAACACCGCAGCCACCTCGGGTAGGCGCTGGTACAACGAAACCGATTGCCGCACTTGCCCTACCGCACGGTCACGACTGATGTTCTGCGCGGCCGAGACCTCCGCGGCGACAGCCTCGAAGACATCGGTGTGCCAGAACTGAGCTTCCTCGTAGTCCCGACAGCGCCGCTCGTACAGCGTCGCGATCGCCCTGAAGCGCTGAGCGATCGCAGCCGACTCTGCGCGGGCGGCAGCAGCCATCGAATCGATCAGCGCGGAACGAGATTCATCGAACACATGTTTGACATTACCCAGGTGTGGCGACACTCCTCGACGCGAATTTCTGCGCCTGTGGATAACTCAGCGGGCGCGGTCAGCGGTTTCTGCGCCGACGAACCCACTGCCGAACGCGCTGACCGACCTCGGCTGGAAGACGTGTCGGAGAACGCGTTTCATTCCAGATGGGGGCGGGCGTTGGAGATACAGCTTCACCTGCGGGCACGGTGGCCTCAGGAGTCGAGTCGGTAGCGACGTCGTCGGCAGATTCCGTTTCCTCGGCAAGCGCCGCGGCTGCATCCTTGCCTTCCACCGCCACTGCGTGCGCGACCTCGGCGTCATCGGCGGCCTCTGAGACCTCGTCGGCATCTACAGACCCGAGACCGGCTTCCGGCTCAGCAGACTCGGCGGGCACGACGGGCTCGTCCACGTCGTCAGCGGCGAGAGCCTCGGCCGCATCCTCACCCTCAACCGCTACCGCGTGGGCGACTTCAGCGTCGTCAACAGCGTCGGCAACCTCATCACCGTCGACAGACCCGAGACCGGCTTCCGGCTCAGCAGACTCGACAGGCTCGTCCGCCTCGTCAGCGGCCAGAGCTTCCGCCGCATCCTCACCCTCAACCGCTACCGCATGGGCGACTTCAGCGTCGTCAACAGCGTCGGCAACCTCATCACCCTCGACAGACCCCAGGCCAGTCACCGGCTCAG
>JBFMGT010000060.1:0-1869 GCA_040752555.1 Actinomycetota bacterium
GCTCGAAGCAGCCCGTCTCCGCCGCCTCACCTACCATCGCCAGCACACCTCGAAGCCAACCGACCAGGGACCCCGCGATGCGGACTGATCGATCCGGGATCTCTATCGCGAACTCAGAAACAGGTCAGATACGGAGCCTCTCCCGAATGAGCAGTTCCTACTGCGGGTGCTGACGCAGCAGACTGGCATCGCCCTCACCAATGCGTGGCTCCACGAGCGCCACCGGGCCGCCGCCGAGTCCCTCCAGGCCGCCAACACGTCCTTGGCCGAGACCGTCGCCGCCCTCGAGCGCAAGACGGCTATCCACGCCCGCCTCACCCGCGTGGCGGTGGAGGGGGAGGGCCAGCAGGGCATTGCCGATGCCGTGCACCAGCTCACCGGCTTCGGGGTCGCCATCGAGGACCGCCATGGCAACCTCCTCGCCTGGGCCGGTCCCGGGCCGCCCGGCCCCACCGCCAAGGACCCGACCGACCGGCGCGCGCTAATGATCCGGCGCTGGCGGGAGAGGGGCCAGCCGGTGTGGGAGGAAGGCCGCCTCGTCGCGATCGCCACCCCTCGTGAAGACGTGCTCGGAGTGATCGCCCTGGTCGACCCGATGCGCCGCGCTGGCCCGGACGATCACATCGCGCTGGAGCACGGCGCCACCGTATTGGCCATGGAGCTAGCCCGTCTCCAGAGCGTCATCGAGACCGAGCTGCGGCTCGGCCGGGACCTGATGGAGGAGTTGCTCACGGGTGGTGACGGCGAGCGGACGGTGGCCCTCGCCCGTGCCCTTGGTTACGACGTCGAGCGGTCGCACCGGGTGGTCGTCGTCGAGTGTGGAGGCACCGACCCCGAAGGCGACGCACTGTTCCACGCCGTCCGGCGGGCGGCGCGCGATTGCGGCGTCGGTTCGCTGATGGGGTTCAGCCGCGGGGTCATGGTAGTGCTGGCCGAGGTCGACCGCTCGTGGACCGAGTTCCGGTCGGCCGTCCTCTCCCACCTCGCCGGCCGCCAAGGCCGGTGCCGGGTCGGAGTGGGCGGCGTATGCCAGGGACCCGACGGCTTCCCCCGTTCTCACCGGGAGGCGACGCTCGCCCTCAGGATGCAGGACGCCGGGAGGACCTTGGACGGTGTCACGGTGTTCGACGATCTCGGCATCTACCGGATGCTGGCCGAGGTGGAGGACACGTCCAGCGTGGAGCGGTTCGTTCGGGAGTGGCTCGGTCCGCTTCTCGACTATGACGAGACCAAGGGTGCTGAGCTCGTCCGGACGCTCACGCAGTACCTGGAATGCGGCCGCAGCTACGACCTCACGGCCGAAGCGTTGTCGGTGCACCGGAACTCTCTCAAGTACCGGCTCCGACGGATCCGCGAGATCTCGGGACGGGACCTCGGGGACCCGGGGACGTGTTTCAACCTCCAGCTCGCGACCAGGGCCTGGGCGACCCTGCTGGCGCTGCGCGACACGGCTCGCTGACACCCGAACGAGTACCATCTGTTCTTCGACCCCACGCCAGCATCGAAAGGCGAGGATCAGCCGTGAGCGATGTGCTGCCCTTCGGTATCGCAGGGGTCAACGTCAGGCCCGGGGACCACATCTGCGCCTTCTACGTGGGCGCGGAGGAGCGTGACCAAGTCCTTCTCCCTTACCTGAGGGAGGGGCTGCAGGCGGGAGACAAGGTCATCTGCGTGGTGGACGCGTCGGAGCCCGCCGAGGTGCTGGCCAGCATCGGTCCCGACATCGACGTGGACGGCTGCATCGAGGATGCCCCGCTGGCCGTAGAACTTGGTGACGGCCTCCACTGGTGATACTACGCCGCAGGTGTGACAGGAACGGTGGAATCGACGCTCTTTGAGGTGGCGGCCTTGATGGCCGCGGCGAGCTGT
>JBFMGT010000061.1:0-1842 GCA_040752555.1 Actinomycetota bacterium
TCGCCAGTCCAGCACCCACCAGGACCGCAGCACTCGACATCATCTATTATCGTCGCTCGGCGGCCTCAGATGATGGATGGGGCCCTCGCCACCAGGGCTTTCAGCGCACTATGTCAGGAGTCCTGGAGTCAGCACCGGTCAGCTACCGGCTCTCCGGTATCCGCTGGCAATCGCTTCGGCTTCCGTGCATACGTAACTTCGGAAAATGTCCGAGCGTTCGTATCCCCGGTCGTTCGGCAGCCAGTAGGTGTATGACCCTGCGAAGTCGGTGATTGCCACGGGTTGACGTCCGCACCGCAAGGTCATGTAGACCCAAGGCGCGTGGAGCAGGGGAAACGACAGCACGACTACGAGCAAGGTGGCCGTTGCGAGACGGCGCTCACGTCGGCGGTCGGGTGCGATGTTGCGCGACGCGAGGTGAAGCCCCGCGCCTACGGCAATGAGGAGAACGGCAGCGAGCGTCCTCATCGCCGTCGACATGGACGGTCACGGTAGACGGCCCCGTGCTGAGCCGTCGATCATTGCTCGGCTCTGAATATCGCGCTGGAGCAAGGACGGACCGCCGAGCGTACTCGGCGGGACTCATCTAGTCGGCGACATCGAGGGAGGCGAGCGCGCCGGCGAGGCCCTCGTAGGTGGAGTCCTCGGCCATGATCCGCTCGAGGTCCTTCCGGGCCATGCCCCGCTTGCCTTCCGCTTCGTAGGTGCGGGCCCGTTCGAGCAACGCCCGGTGGCGGATGACCGGTTCCCGCTTGGCGACCCGGCGTCATCATCGGTGGCTGTCCATATGGGACACCGCCTCGGAGGTGCCGTCGCTTCTCCGACCTCAGATCCGTTGGATCCGGACGGGTGTCGGTAACTGGTCGGAGAGGTGGCGCAGGTCCTCGATGTCGGAAGTGAGGACCGTGGCCTGACGCCTAAGGGCGAGGATGGCGAGATGGGCGTCGACGACATCCGAAGTCGAGACCTTGCCCACGAGAGCGCCGACTTCATGGGAGTCATCCGAGGCGAAATCGACGATGTCGCAACCCCGCAGCATGCGCCGCAGCTGTACCTGTCGAGGAGAGCGGCTGACCTGGCCGACGACAGGTGCGGTCGTCCGCGGGATGAGCCCAAGCTCCAAACGAGCCCGATGATCGGCCCACACCTCGCGGTCGTTGCGCTCGGCGGCCACGAACACGCCGGCGTCGTAGATGAAGCTCACGCCGGTCGCGGCTGGACAGCCGCGGCGACATCACTCGCGACACGGCGGCGAGCAGCATCCAGCTCATCTGCGGTGAGCGGGCCATGTTCCTGCTCCCACTCCGAGACCGCCCGCAGGCCGTCTCGCACGAGCAGCGCTCGGCGGGCCGCCTCGGTCATCCACGCCGAGACGCTGACCCCCTCCTCGTTGGCGGCGGCGAGGACCTGCTCGTGCACACCGGCGTCAACGGTGATGGCCAGCTTCGGCGAGGGTCTCCCACGTGGCATGTCCATACTCTACTACTGCCGTAGTAGTGTTTGGCGGAGGGCTTCGCCGAGTCCGGGATGCCCACCGGCCGGCGATCGGGGCGCTGCCGTTCTAGGAAACGGCTGTCTTCTTGGGACACCGCTGGCGGGCGGCTCCGCCTGGCGCCACAAGAGGTCGCTCGCACCCCATGACAACGACAGGCGGGGGATGGCAGGCTCATCGGCATGGGGTCGCCGGCCGGCTCGCCGAACAGGGCTACCGGTTCTGGTTTGCGCCTGACTTCGCGATAGAGATCCGCCTGGGAATCAGTCAGCATCCGCGGGTCCCCACGACCCGTGGAGGACGATCTGACCATGCCCGATCCCGAGCGAGGAACCGACCGCGCCGGCCGG
>JBFMGT010000062.1:0-1722 GCA_040752555.1 Actinomycetota bacterium
CCGTTGGTGAGGTAGTAGGCGATGAGTCGGTCGTGGCGGACGGTGATGCGGGCGGCGGTGATGGTGGGGTGTTGGGTGAGGGTGGTTTCGATGTCGGTGGGTTCGATGCGGATGCCGCGGAGTTTGATTTGGTCGTCGGTGCGGCCGAGGTAGTCCAGGACGGCGGGGGCGGTGGGGTTGCCGGTGGGGGTGGTGCGCCAGCGGACGAGGTCGCCGGTGCGGTACATGCGGGTGCCGGGTTGGTGGGGGTTGGCGATGAATCGTGTTGCGGTGAGTGCTGGTTGGTTGTGGTAGCCGTGGGCGAGTTGGGTGCCGGCGAGGTAGAGCTCGCCGGGGGTGTGGTCGGGGACGGGGTGGAGGTAGTTGTCGAGGACGTGGGTGGTGATGTTCCAGCCGGGGGTGCCCAGGGCGACGGGTCCGTCGTCGGTGCTGTTGTGGGAGGTCCAGCCTAGGACGTCGACGGCGGTTTCGGTGGGGCCGTAGAGGTTGTGGAGGGGGGTGTGGGGGAAGTGGTGGTGGAAGCGGGTGACGAGGTCGTCGGTGAGGGCTTCGCCGCCGACGGTGACGCGGGTGAGGGTGGTTCCGGTGTGTGCCCAGGAGCGGACAGTGGGTTCGTCGAGGAAGAGTTCGAGCATGGAGGGGACGAAGTCGATGGCGGTGATGTGTTCGGTGGTGATGGTGTCGGCGAGGTAGCGGGGGTCGCGGTGGCCGCCGGGGCGGGCGATGACCGCGGTCGCACCAGCACACAACGGCCAGAAGATCTCGCCCACGGAGGTGTCGAAGCTGATCGGGGTTTTGATCAGCACACGGTCGGCGCAATCAAGGGGATACGCGTGTTGCAGGAAGCTGAGGCGATTCACGATGCCGGCGTGAGCCATCACCACGCCTTTCGGAGTCCCCGTCGATCCTGACGTGTACAAGATGTAGGCCGGTGTGGCCGCAGAGACTTCCGGAAGTGGAGCTGGTGTCGGATCATGTTGCGCCGCAACGATCTCGCACGTATCGGTGAGCACGACCGCGGGTGCGGCGTCGGCGATCATGTGGTCCAGGCGTGCTTCGGGGTAGTCGGGGTCCAGGGGCAGGAACGCTGCGCCGGTCTTGGTGGTGGCCACCAGGGCCACGATCAGCTCGACCGAGCGGGGCAGGCGGATTCCGACCACCGCGCCCGGCCTAGCGCCACGCGCCACCAGCCGCGCCGCGAACCGGTCAGACCACGCGTCGAGTTCGGCGTAGCTGACGTCGGCACCGTCGGCGCGCAGCGCCACCGTCTGAGGGGTGCGTTGCGCCTGGGCGGACACCATCGCCGCCAAGCTGGTCGCTGCCACCGCACGGGCGGTGTCGTTGCGGTCGACGACGATGTGCGCCCGCTCGTCTGAGGCGAGGATGTCGACGTCGCCGACACGAGCGTCGGTGTCGGTGGCGATCGCGTCGCATACGAGGGTGAGCCGCAGGCCGAGTGCGGCCACCGTGTCGCGGTCGAACAGGTCGGCGCTGTACTCGATCTGCACGGTGGCACCACCACTGCCCGGTCGGTCGACCAACGTGATGCTGAGATCGAACATCGCTGTGGCAGAGGAGGCTTCGTGCCATCGGGCCGGCAGTCCGAAGAGGGTGGTGTCGTCTTCGGTGTCGCGGTGGTGGGCGATGAAGACGTTGAACAGGGGGTTGCGGCCGGGGATGCGGGGTGGGTTGAGGGTTTCGACGATGCGGTCGAAGGGGAGG
>JBFMGT010000063.1:0-1628 GCA_040752555.1 Actinomycetota bacterium
CTAGCCTCGACGTTTCATGAAATGGGCTGTTGACACGGCCTGGAATGCACGGAAGTGCCTGTCCTGCTTGAGAACATTGGCTTGTCGAAGGTCAATGTTTCTGCGAGCTGGAAGGCACTCCGTAGGTGAAGCGTAGCGCGGTTCGTTCTCTGGTGGTGGATTCAGGTCGCGAGTCGCTGGTCTCGTCGGCCGGCGGGCTGCTGTTGGCCCGGACACTGCACCGTTCAGGGCTGGAAAAGGCCATGTCAGCAGCGCTGGGACAGTGGCGGGGACCGCGGTCGGTGCATGACCCGGCCAAGGTGCTCACCGACGTCGCGATCGCGGTGGCTCTGGGCGGTGACTGCGCTGCCGATGTCGCGGTGGTGCGTGCCCAGCCTGAACTGTTCGGGGTGGTGGCCTCCGATGCCACGGTGTCCCGGTTGATCAGCACGCTCGCCCATGACGTCGACGCCGCCGTGGCGGCGATCCGTGCTGCGCGGGCCGCTGCTCGCCGGCAGGTGTGGCGGCGGCAGCGACCGCCAGCTGGTGATCCAGGTTGCCAGGTCGTCGTCGATCTGGACGCCACCCTGGTCACCGCCCACAGCGACAAGCAGGGCGCAACACCAACGTTCAAGTACGGGTATGGCTTTCATCCGATGTTGGCCTTCGTTGACCACGGCACAGAGGGGTCCGGTGAAGCGCTGGTCGGGCTGCTGCGTCCCGGCTCAGCGGGATCCAACAGCGCCGCCGATCACATCAACGTTCTGGATGCTGCCCTGGCGCAACTGCCTGCCGATGAGCGTGCCCAGGTGGTGGTGCGCACCGACACCGGTGGCGGGGTCAAGGACTTCCTGCATCACATCACCAACCTGGGCCTGCAGTACTCGGTCGGGTTCTACGGGATGCCCCCGATCGTCGAAGCCCTGTCACAGGTGCCCCCTCAGGCGTGGCGGGCCGCTCTCGACGGTGACGGCGCACCCCGCGACGGTGCCCAGGTGGCTGAACTGACTCGCTATCTGCCCGACACGCTGCGGGGCTGGCCCGCGGGGATGCGGGTCATCGCTCGCCGTGAACGGCCGCACCCTGGTGCTCAGCTTCGTCTGACCGATGACAGCGGGTGGCGGATCACCTGTTTTGCGACCAACACCGTCGGCTGGTCGATCGCGGATTTGGAAGTCCGTCACCGCCAACGCGCTCGTGCCGAGGACCGTATCCGCAACCTCAAAGACACCGGCCTGACCAACCTGCCGTTTCACGGTTTCGCCCAGAATCAGATCTGGCTGGAGATCACCCTGCTGGCCGCTGACCTGCTGGTCTGGACCCAAGTCCTGGCCTTCACCGGCCACCCGGTCAGGCGCTGGGAACCCAAGCGGCTCCGCCTGCGCCTGCTGGCTGTGGCCGGACGCATCGTCTGCACAGGACGGCGCCGCTACCTGCGTCTACCCCGCGGCTGGCCCTGGAGCGACCTCATCGAAACCGGCTGGACCACACTACAAACCACCTGAGGACAGCAGCCCGCCCCGACGACCAAGGACCAGGAGCACCGGCGAGAACGCAACGCCGGAAACCCACGCCGCCCACACTCAAAATCGCTCACCGACACCCGGCGGGAAGCTCAATTACCCACCAGACGAAAGATCGAGGCTAGC
>JBFMGT010000064.1:0-1543 GCA_040752555.1 Actinomycetota bacterium
GTGGGCGAGTTCGTCGAGCATCGACTTCGTCACCGAGGGGTAGCGAAAGGGACGACACCGTCCGACGCCCGGACTGCATCTGTCTTCCTGACGTTCCTTCACCGGCGGAGACGCGGTATCGCCCGTGTGCGCGTCACGGACCTCGACGACTTCGTGACCGGCTGCTCGCGCAGATGGAGACCCAGGACGGTTGCCGGCATGTGCTCGACACTCCGAGCATTCCTGTCCTTCCTGCACCTCACGGGTCGGGCCAGGAGAGACTTTGCTTCGCTCGTCGTGTCGCCGCGCATCCGTCGGTGTGACCGGCCGTCGCGAGCACTCGCGTGGACCGACGTGCGCCGGATCCTTCGTGCAATCGATGTAACCGAGGGCCTTGGCCGCCGCGACTTCGCGATGTTCCTGATGATGGCGACGTACGGCATGGGCGCCGGAGAAGTCCGCAGCTTGAAGCTCGATGACATCGACTGGGTGGCGCGGACCATGCACGTGCACCGACCAAAGACGGGGACCGAGACGGTGCTTCCGTTGCTCGACCCTGTCGCACGAGCACTGGGCCGCTACCTGCGGGAGCGGCGCCCTGGTCATTCCCAGGACCGGGAGGTATTCGTCAGCCATCGCATGCCGCACGCGAAGCTGAGCGGCGCATCAGCAATCAGGTATCGGTTGGCCAAGTACGCCGCGCTCGCTGGCGTTCACGCCGATTTCCTCGGGACGCATGTGTTCCGCCACACACACGCGACCCGCCAGATCGAAGGAGGTGCCACCGCCAAGATCGTCGGCGACATCCTCGGTCACCGGCGTCCGGAGTCCACGTCCACCTACGTTCGGTCCGCGATTCGCGGGTTGCGCGCGATCGCCTTGCCGGTGCCCAGATGAGCGGCCCACTCGGACGCCTGACAGCAGAGATCGATGCGTTCCTCATCTACAAGCGCTCGCTCGGCTACAAGTACGCGCGCGCTGAGCTGTGGCTGCGTGCGTTCGACCACTTCGCGCGTGAGCAATCAGCGACGGTCCCACTCGACCGGCTCATCCAGTCCTGGCTCGCGCGCAACAGCGCGCGCAAGCCCGTTACCGTCACCCTGGAGCTGGGTGTCTTCCGCCAGTTCTGTGCCTACCTGCGGCGCCGGTCGCCGAAGGTGATTGTTCCGACGCGGGCCTGGGCGCCGCAGTCGACCGTGTCGGAGTTCCTACCGCACGTGTTGGAAGTCAGAGACATCAAGAGGCTCCTGGGCCTCGTCGCCACCCTCGACCATCCACGGTGTCGCGGGTCGATGTATCGGGCGCTGATCCTCGTTCTCTACTGCACCGGACTCCGGTTCGGGGAGGCCGTACGACTACGACTGCGTGATCTCGACCTCTCACGCTGTGTGCTCTGGGTGGCCGAGAGCAAGGGCCGGTCGCGATGGGTGCCGTTTCATCCCTCGCTCGGACGCGAGCTGGACCGTTACTTGGCCGTCCGACGCACGTACGCCCCCGCGGCTTCTACCGACGCTCTCTTCCCGCGCGCCGACGGCACACCCCTGCGCGTCAAGACGGCGTCACA
>JBFMGT010000065.1:0-1474 GCA_040752555.1 Actinomycetota bacterium
ATGACGACCTGGGCCGGCTGACCAGGACCGTCGATCCCAAGGTGGAAGCCCCCACCGACAGGACCGACCGGGTCCTGCTTTACGACGAGGCGGGCAACGCGCTCCTCACCGAGGACCGCAGCGGCCGGCAGCGCATGCACTCTTTCGACCGCCTCAACCGCCTGGTCCGCACCGATTACCTGACCAACCTGGTGCCGGACGGCAGCGCCGATGTCTACACCTATGACGGCTTCGGGGATCTCGTTGCGGTGGCCACCAGCGACGTCACCGCCACGTACACCTACACCGCCCGCCACGAGCTGGCGAGCAGGACCGACTCCCGCTTCGGCCACACCCTGTCCTGGACCTACGACCCGGCGGGCAACCTCAAAACCAAGACCGACTACCAGGGCGAGGTGACCACCTTCCAGTACGACGCCGCCAACCGCCTGGTCGGCATGCGCAACCCCGGCTACCTCCAGGTCTCGTACCACTATGACCCGGCCGGCCGCCTCATCGACCGCATCCTGTCGAACGGCGCCAAAACCACCTACAGCTACGATGCGGACAACCGCCTGACCGGCCTCAAGAACTACACTGCCGGCGGCACCCTGGTGGAGGATCTGACCTACGCCCGGGACCTCCTCAACAACATCACCCGGATCGGGGACGCGGTCTCGGGCCGGACGGTCATCTACCAGTATGACCCGGCCTACCGGCTGATCGACGTCAACAGCACGGACAACAGCGAGGACCGGCACTACACCTACGATGCGGTGGGCAACCGCAAGACCATGACCGAAAACGGCACCACCCGGTACTTCTGCTACACCGCCACCTGCACCGGCGCGCCCCAGGGCAACCGTCTCCTGGAGATCCGCACCGGCAGCCCGACCGGCGCCGTCTACCGCCGTTTCACCCATGACGACGCCGGCCGCATCCTGCAGAAGCAAACCGGCGCCGGCTCTCCCCTCTACACCATCACCTACAACGGCCGCGGCCAGGCCAAGACCATCAACGGCATCGCCATGTCTTACGATGCCAGCGACTACCGGATCGCCAAGGCCAGCCGCCAGTACCTGCTCGAAGGCGAGCACCTGGAGGCGGTCTACGACGGCACCGGCGTCTTGCAGGAGAAGTACCTCCGGGGCGCCGTCATCGACGAGATCGTGAACGGCTACACCTTTCATTCCATCGATCCCAACGACTGGACCAACCACACCTTCCACCACGACCACCTGACCAGCCTCACCGCGATGACCGGCCACGACGGCACCATCGAGGAGACCTTCCGCTACGATGCCTTCGGCAAGCCACTCAGCCCGGTACCCACCACCACCGGCAACCGCATGCTCTTCACCGGCCGCGAATACGATGAGGACAGTGGCCTGTACTATTACCGGGCCAGGTACTATGACCCCGAGATCGGCCGGTTTGTAAGCGAGGATCCGAAGGGGTTCGCCGCGGGGGTGAATTTCTATGCCTATGTGGGGAA
>JBFMGT010000066.1:0-1456 GCA_040752555.1 Actinomycetota bacterium
GAGGTTGTCCCGAGTCTCGTAGAAGTTGAGGTGGCGGTCCCCTGCTCGAAACCTGCCGTGTGGTAGGTATCGGGCGTTCCGCCAAGAACTCCTACAGCAAGGGGACCACCATGAAGAAGAGTAACCAGATTCAGTCCGTCGATGTGAGTGCATCCGCGGTTCCCGAACGGGTCAGTGTGGCGATGAGCGAGATCGCCGAAAACATGAGCGAGGGCCTGCTGGCGTTGGCTGTCGGCGCGGGCCTGCAGGTGATGGCGGCGTTGATGGAGGCTGACGTCACCGCGCTGGCTGGCCCGAAGGGTCGCCACGATCAGGCCAGGACCGCGGTGCGGCACGGTCGTGAACGCGGCTCGGTGACCTTGGGTGGGCGACGGGTGCCGGTGACCCGGCCCCGGGTGCGCGCCGCCGACGGGACGGGCGAGTTGGCGGTCGCGTCCTATGAGCTGTTCAGTTCCACGGAGATCCTGGGCCGGCTGGCGATGGAGAAGATGCTGGCCGGGCTGTCCACTCGTCGTTACCCGGTCGGGCTGGAGCCGGTCGGCGTCCAGATCACGGAAAAGGCCACGGCGACAAGCAAATCAGCGGTATCGCGGCGGTTCGTGGCGATGACCGAGACCGCGCTGGCTGAGCTGCTGTCGCGTGATCTGTCCGGGCTGGATCTGGTGGCGTTGATGATCGACGGGGTGCACTTCGCCGAATCGTGTTGCGTCGTGGCGCTGGGGATCGACATCGAGGGCACCAAGCATCCGCTGGCGCTGGTGGAGGGCTCGACGGAGAACGCCACCCTGGTCACCGAGCTGCTGGTGGATTTGCGGGAACGGGGTCTGGACGTCACTCGTGCGATGCTGGTGGGCCTGGACGGGTCCAAGGCGCTGCGCAAAGCGGTGCTCGACGTGCTCGATCACCCGGTCATTCAGCGCTGTCAGCTGCACAAGGTTCGGAACGTGAAAGATCATCTGCCCCAACGCCTTCGAACCACTGTAGGCCGCAGGATGACTGATGCCTACCATGCCGGATCGGCGCTTGAGGCCGAAGCCGCGCTGCTGGCCCTGGCCAAGGAACTCGACCGCACCCACCCCAGCGCGGCGGCGAGTCTGCGCGAGGGCCTCGATGAGACGCTCACAGTCTTGCGTTTGGGGGTACCGCCCACGCTGGCCCGCACGCTGCGCTCGACCAACTGCATCGAGTCGATGATCTCGGTCTGCCGCGAACATGCCGGCAACGTCAAGCGCTGGCGCGACGGGCAGATGGCGCTGCGCTGGTGCGCCGCCGGGATGGTCGAGGCCGGCAAGCAATTCCGCCGGGTGAACGGCCACCTGCACCTGCCGGCACTGCGAGCAGCCCTCGAACGCGAGGTTGCCGAACATGTCGTACCCGTCGTGCACAATGATCAGGTGAGCGCAGCCTGATGCTCACCGGACCGCCACCGAAGTTCCACGGAACTCGGGACATCCTC
>JBFMGT010000067.1:0-1449 GCA_040752555.1 Actinomycetota bacterium
TGGGGAGCGTCATCGGCGCAACCGGCGGCACCGTCTCAGGTGAAGGCGGCGCCGAAGTGGAGATCCCGGCGAACGCGCTCTCGGCGGCGACGGTGGTCACTGTGAAAGCGCTCGCCCCATCGCAGCTTCCTGCGACATCGCCCGAGGGCTTCCGGCTGCTGGGCGCGGTGGAGCTTTCGCTAGGCGGCTCAGTGCTCTTGGCGCCAGCTGCTCTCTCCATGCCGCTGCCGACCGGCGTGACGCTAGTCGATGGCATGCTGCTGGTGACCGCGCGCCAGGTACAGCTAGAGACCGGCCTGGCCTCGATTCTCACCGACTCCGTCGCCTTCGCAAACGGCCGCCTGAAGACGCCGGGCACAGTCCCAAGCGGCTTCGTGCTCACCGGCGTGCGCGAAAGCGGGACGTATCTCTTTCTAGAAGCGCTGCAACCGATGGGCTTTACGACAGGAGTAGTAACGGACCAGGGCCTGCCTGTGCCCTCAGCCCGTGTCCGAGCCGACGGCCAGGGTCTGACTGCCATCGCCGGAGCCGGCGCCACCTACGCGCAGCTGGCTCTCACGGGCACCACGCACATTCGTGCGACGCACCCCGTGACCGGCGACCAGGGTGCCGCCGAACGCAGCGTCTTCGGCGGCGCGCTTCTCACAGGTGTCGACATCGCGCTACAGCCGACCGGCCCGACCGTAGTCGGGCAGACGCCGGGCAACGGCGCGACCAACGTGCCACTGGCCTCGCGCGTGCAGATCATCTTCAGCGAGCCAGTCTCGGCAGCAACGCTGACCTCGCAGACGTTCTACGTGCAAGACGGCGCCGTGGCGCTCGCAGGCACTGTCTCTCTCTCACTAGATGGGCTCCTGGCCGAGTTCAAGTCTGCTCAGGATCTGCCTTCCTCCAAGACACTCACCGTGGTAGTGAAGGGCACGATCACCGATCTACGCGGCAACCCAATGGGCGCCGACTACACGAGCTCATTCACGACGAAGGACATCATCGCGCCGACTTACGATCTAACCAAGATCCGGACGGTTCTTCCCACAGACGGCGTGATCCGCGTGATCGGCCAGCCGGGCGCAGTAGAGCCCGGCGCCACCGTCTGGCTCTTCAACGAGCGCACCGGGGCGAGCGTCTCGACCCAGGGCCTCTCAGACGGCTCCTTCGACTTCACGATCGCCGCACAAGAAGGCGACAAGGTCCGCATCCGGGTGATCGACCTGGCGAGCAACGAGATCGAAGTAAGCCCCGATGTCTACACGACCCCCGACGGCCGCGGCGTCCAGCTAGACAACGGCGCACACCAGTACATCACCCCCGACGGCCTGGGCATCCGTACCGAAGCCGGCACCTTCGCCGAACCCGTGATCGTGCGCCTGGATCCCGTGAGCGACCCGGCGCAACTTGTGCCGGCTCCCGACTACCTCGCGCGCGTATCGGCGTTTCGTCTCGACTCAG
>JBFMGT010000068.1:0-1422 GCA_040752555.1 Actinomycetota bacterium
CGACACCATGACCACCCGACGAATCGTCGGGATCGACCTCGGCGTCACGAGCAGCCACACGGTGGTCGTGATCGACGAGACGACGGCCGTGCTGGCCCGCCGGCGGTGCCGGCCAACGCTCGAGGGGCTCGAGACGATCGAACAGTCAGCGCTCGCCGGTGCGCCGGCGAGCACCGTCTTGGAGGTGATCGTCGAGCCGACCGGTGCCGCCTGGCTGCCGGTCGTCGTGTTCTTCATGCGACGCGGCCACGTCCTGCACCGCGTCAGCTCGGCCAAGGCGTCGGCCATGCGGCGCTTCCTGTCTCAGCACTCCAAAGCCAACTCGATCGATGCCGAGGCCCTCGCGCGCCTGGCCATCGTGGGCCCCAAGGGGTTGCAGCCATTGCGCCTCCCCGAGGGCCCAGCGGCGAGCCTCGACCGGCGGGTGCGGGCGGCTGACCGGTTGACCGACGCGGCGAACAGCCACAAGGTCCGCCTGCGGGAGCTCGCCCGCCAGGCCATGCCGATGATCGACCTCGCCATCCGGGGCGAGCTCGGCGTGTCCGACGTGGCGGTGCTGGAACGCTACGGCGACCCTCGCCAGCTCCTGCGAGCTGGGCGAACGCGCCTGGTGGCGCTCATCCACAAGACCTCACGTGGCCACCACGGCGAGGAGCGGGCCGATGCCTGGCGGCGGGTGGCGGCGCTGGCGCTCGAGCTCTACGGGGACGACCCGGCCGTGCCGTTCGAGGACCTGGCCGCCGAGATGGCGACCGAGGCCCGACTGGTCCGGGCGCTCGTGGCCGAGCGGGACGCACACGCCTGCCGACGCGAAGCCGCATACCGGGTGTGGATCCCCAAGGACTGGCCCGCACCCTTCCCGGTGTTGCCGACATCGGTGGCCCGGTGATCGTGTCGGTCATGGGCGAGCCAGCACGCTTCACCGACAGCGCCGCGTTCAAGCGCTTCACCGGGCTGACCCCACGAGCGTCCGAGACAGGCGACACTGACCGCAAGGGCCAGCCCATGTCCAAGGCCGGACCGCGTCGGCTGCGCGATCAGCTCGTGCAGTCCGCCAACACGGCTCGGCGGATGGGCCCGCAGCTGGCGGAGGTCTACTACCGGCAGATGGACCGCGGCGCACACCACCAGAAGGCGCTCTGCGCGTCGCCGCTCACCTCGCCGAGCGCGCCTGGATCGTGTTGTCCCGCGGCCAGGCCTACGAGTTGCGCGATGTCGACGGCACGCCGGTCACCCAGGCCGAGGCCCGCGAGATCATCAAGCAGCGCTACGTGGTCCCCGAGGACGTCCGGCGACGCCGGCGCTCGCGCAAGAGCGCGAGGAAGGCCCCTCACCAAGTGCTCATGGCACATGCGTCAGGTCACACGCGTGTACGCGTGGACAGCCGAGGCGACCTTCCTCGCACCACCACGCAAGCCGATG
>JBFMGT010000069.1:0-1263 GCA_040752555.1 Actinomycetota bacterium
GGCCGAGTCCGTCAAGCTGGTGTAATTCCACAGCGTCATCCTGAGCATCAGCTCGCTGCGACGAGCTCGCCCCTCACCCCCTCGGTCGCCTCGCCGTCGATCACCTCGAGCCTCGCCTTGGCGAGTGACTCTGCGCTCATGTAGCGGCGGACGACGGCCCACTCGTCGTGTTGCTCGGCTAGCACCATGCCGACGAGTCGGATCACCGATGGCCGGTCGGGGAAGATGCCGACGACGTCGGTGCGCCGGCGGATCTCCCGGTTCAGTCTCTCCTGCGGGTTGTTGGACCAGATCTGGCGCCAGTGCGGCTGAGGGAAGCCGGTGAACGCCAAGATGTCAGGACCGGCGTCGGCCAGCATTTCGGCGGCCGCCGGGAACCGATCGGCAAGCTGCTCGACGACCCGCTCGTGTTGGGCATGGGTCGTGGGTGCATCGGGCTGGGCGAAGATCGAGCGGACGATCGTCGCCACGAATGGGCCGGCCGACTTGGGGACCTGGGTGAGCAGGTTCCGTAGGAAGTGGGTTCTGCATCTTTGCCAGCTTGATCCGGGAAGCGTGGAGGCGACCGCGTCGACGAGGCCGGGATGGGCATCGGAGATCACCAAGCGGATACCGCGAAGGCCTCTGGCCACCAGGCCGCGCAGGAACGCGGTCCAGCCGGCCCCGTCCTCGGAGGTGTGCAGGTCAAGGCCAAGGATCTCCCGCGCTCCGGCGGCGTTCACACCGGTCGCGATCACGCAGGCCACGTTCGCGATCCGTCCACCCTCGCGGACCTTCTGGGTGAGCGCATCCAGCCAGAGGTAGGTGTAGGGACCGCCGTCCAGCGGCCGGGTCCGGAAGGCCTGGACCTGGTGATCGAGCTCCTTGGCCATCTCGGAGACCCTCGACTTGGAGATCCGCTCGATCCCGAGCGTCCTGACCAGGCCCTCGACTCGTCGGGTCGACACGCCCCGGACGTAGGACTCGCAGACCACCTGGACGAAGGCGCGCTCGGCGCGCCGGCGAGGCTCGAGCAACCAGTCGGGGAAGTAGCTGCCGGAACGAAGCTTCGGCACGGCCAGATCGATCGTGCCCGTTCGGGTGTCCCAAGGCCTGCTCCGGTAGCCGTTGCGGCGGTTCGTCCGCTCCTCCGAGCGCTCGCCGTAGGGGGCGCCGCAGATCGCGTCGGCCTCCTCGGACATCACCCGCTCACAGAAGAGCTTGACCATCTCGCGCAGCAGGTCGGTGTCGGCTTGTTCCACCTGCTTGCGCACCCACGAAAGA
>JBFMGT010000070.1:0-1117 GCA_040752555.1 Actinomycetota bacterium
CCTAGTTGTTCTGTCCACGGAGGTTGGGTACGGGACGACACGTGAGCTGATGATCTTGGATTGAGGGAGGACCTCCGGGTTCGGTGTGGATCACCACATCACGCACCGAACGCTGGAGGTCCTCGTGTGTCACCGTAACGCCCCGCTGACCGAGACCGGTCGGTTACGTCTGGCTCGGCTTGTCGTGGACGAGGGCTGGCCGCTGCGCCGGGCCGCGGAGCGGTTTCAGGTCGCGGTCACCACCGCCAAGCGGTGGGCCGACCGCTACCGGCTCTTCGGTGAGGCGGGCATGGTCGACCGGTCCTCTCGCCCCCAGCACAGCCCGCGTCGGACCCCGACCCGGACCGAGCGGCGGATCATCAAGTTGCGGGTGACTCGGCGGTGGGGGCCGGCCCGTATCGCCGGGCTGCTCGGGTTGGCGGCCTCGACGGTGCACCGGGTGCTGGAGCGCTACCGGCTGCCGCGGCTGGCCCATCTGGACCGGGGCACCCGCGCGCCGATCCGCCGCTACGAGCGGGCCACCCCCGGCGAGCTGGTCCACGTGGACATCAAGAAGCTGGGCAACATCCCTGATCAAGGCGGCTCCCGGTTCGTGGGACGTGCCCAAGCCCAACGCAACCGCGCCGCCAGCGCCGCCACCCGCCGCGACCGGCACGGCAAATCCCGGCTGGGCTATGCCTACCTGCACAACGCCATCGACGACCACTCCCGGTTGGCCTACACCGAGATCCTGCCCGACGAGACCAAACACACCGCGGCCGCGTTCTGGGCCCGCGCCGCCGCCTGGTTCGCCGCACAGGGCATCGGCCATATCCAGCGCGTGCTGACCGACAACGGCGGCTGCTACCGCTCCCACACTTTCCGTGACGCCCTGGCCACCACCGACACCCGACACAAACGCACCCGCCCCTACCGACCCCAAACCAACGGCAAAGTCGAGCGCTTCAACCGCACCCTGCTCGACGAATGGGCCTACGCCCGGCCCTACACCTCAGAAACCCAACGGCGCGCCGCCTTGCCCGCCTGGCTACACCACTACAACCATCACCGACACCACACCAGCATCGGCGGCCCTCCCGCTCACCGCGTACCTAACCTCACCGGACAGAACAACTAG
>JBFMGT010000071.1:0-1085 GCA_040752555.1 Actinomycetota bacterium
GCATGGAGGGGACGAAGTCGATGGCGGTGATGTGTTCGGTGGTGATGGTGTCGGCGAGGTAGCGGGGGTCGCGGTGGCCGCCGGGGCGGGCGATGACCGCGGTCGCACCAGCACACAACGGCCAGAACACTTCCCACACCGACGTGTCGAAACTGATCGGGGTCTTGATCAGCATCCGATCGGACGATTCCAACGGATACGCATGCTGCAGCCAGGCAATGCGATTCACGATGCCGGCATGCGGCACCGCGATGCCCTTCGGGGTTCCCGTCGACCCTGACGTGTACAAGATGTACGCCACGGAATCCGGGTGTACCGGCAGCAGAGCCGCCGGCATCGGGTCTTGCTGGGCCACTGCCACGTCGTGGGGATCGTCGACGATGAGGGCCGGTGCGGCGTCGGCGATCATGTGGTCCAGGCGTGCTTCGGGGTAGTCGGGGTCCAGGGGCAGGAACGCCGCGCCGGTCTTGGTGGTGGCCACCAGGGCCACGATCAGCTCGACCGAGCGGGGCAGGCGGATTCCGACCACCGCGCCCGGCCTGGCGCCACGCGCCACCAGCCGCGCCGCGAACCGGTCAGACCAGTCGCGGAGCTGTTCGTAGGTCAGTTCGGCTCCGTCGTGGCGCAAGGCGATTGCGTGAGGACTGCGTTCGGCGCGGGCGTCCACGAGATCGCCGAGCGTGCTCGCCGGGACCGGGTGGGCAGTGGCATTGCGCGCCGCGAGCGCGGACCGTTCACCCACGGTGACGAGCGCGAGCTCGCCCACCCTCGTCGTGCGATCACGGGCGATCTGATCCAACACAGCGAGGAGCCTGCCGGCGAGGGTGTGCACCGACGTCTGGTCGAACAGGTCGGCGCTGTACTCGACAGTGAGTGTCGCGGTGCCGTCGGGACGTTCGGTGAGCGTGACCGCGAGGTCGAACATCGCGGTCTGCGCGGTGTGCTCGTGCCATCGGATCGGCAGTCCGAAGAGGGTGGTGTCGTCTTCGGTGTCGCGGTGGTGGGCGATGAAGACGTTGAACAGGGGGTTGCGGCCGGGGATGCGGGGTGGGTTGAGGGTTTCGACGATGCGGTCGAAGGGGAGG